>NZ_BDBU01000036.1 GCF_001613145.1 Nocardia jejuensis NBRC 103114 | reverse complement strand
GTCCCCGGACCGAACCGGAGGACTTCGTGGGCATGGTGCACGCCGCGGCGGTGGTGACGCTGGAAGGCGGCGCGGGTTCGCACGCGGCCGTCGTGGCCCGGGAACTCGGCAGGCCCGCCGTGGTCGGCGCGGTGTTCACCGATCCGGCCTGGCCGGTCGGATCGGGCGCCGAGCTGGTCACGGTGTGCGGGACCACCGGGCGGGTCTGGCTCGGCGCGGTCCCGCTGGCCGAGGGCGGTGCGACCGGGTGGCCCGGTGATCTCATCGGTGTGCCGCGCGAGACCGCGGTGCTCGGCTCGATCGATGAGCTGCTGCTGAGGGAGCCGGAGGTGATCCGGCTGACCCGGGTCCAGGATCCGGCCCGGCTGCCACCCTCGGCGATCGTCGTCACCGACGATCCCGATGTGGCCGCGACCGCGGCCCGCCATGTTCGGGTCGCCTTCGTCTGCGATGGCGGCCCGGACGAAACACCCTGGCGCACCACGCTTCCCGACATTTCTCTGGGCTATGTCATCGTCGCCGCACCGGCGCAATCGCGGTACGCGCACGCGGTGCTGGCGCGCCGCGAGTCCACCACACACCGATCGGAGACACCCCGATGACCACCGCAGACGATGCCGATGTCCTGATCCCCCTGCGCACCCGCCGACTGCACACGGTGCGGGTGGCGGGATGGCTCGGCACCGAACACTTCTCGGATCCCGACGCCTTCGCCGACACGACCCTCTACCGGGTCCTGGACACCCCGCGTGGCGAGCTGGCGGGGCTCACCCCGGCGGGCGAGCAGGCCGCCCAGGTGGAACTGGCGGCGGTGTGCCGCCAGGTGGACGCCACCGGGAGAACTCGAATTCGCGAGCTGCTCAACGCCTTCGAACGGGCCGACGGGCAGATGAAGAATCTGATCACCGGCTTTCAACGGGACCGCACCGCCGAGCGGGCCGGGACGCTGATCGCACTGCACGGCGAGGTCGCCGAGACGCTGGAGGACATCGGCGCGGCTTTTCCGCTGTGGGACGGCTACCCGGCCCGGCTGCGTACCGCGGTGCGGCGGATCACCGACGGTGAGCTCGACTACGTCGCCTCACCGCTGCTCGACAGTTTTCACACCGTCTGGCATCTGCTGCACCGCGATATGCGGTTGGTGCTCGAATCCTGGTGATTGCTAACCGGTTCGGGCGGGGGGATGGGCCGCGACCATCGCGGCCAATTCCTCGATATCGAATTCGGCGCGATGAGCCGGTCCGTACCGGGTCAATTTCCCGCGGCGCACCCACTGCCTGATCGTGGCCTCGGAGACTTTCAGCGCGATCGCCGCCACATTCGTGGGAACCGTCCGGGGTTGTCCGCCGGGAATATCCGACCGCGCCGGCGTGGTGGTCAATGCCAGCCATTGCCCGGAATCCCAGGAATGGCCGAATTCGCAATCCAGTGAGGGGTTTTCACCCTCTCCGACGACCGTCAGGCTGCCCTCGCATCCGGCGGCCGGACAGGCGCGCGCGGGTAGCGCGTGCCGGTCCGCGTCCACGGCCGCGGCCGCCCGGTCTGCCAGCTCCGCCATCTCCTCGGCGAAATCCGAGGCGGCGGGATGTGTTGCCAGCCAGTCGATATGGCCGGCGAGGAAGGTGGTGAGCCCGCCGACATCGCGAGTCGACGGCCCCCGCACCGCCCGTTCGTGAGTCACCAGATTCGCCCACGAGTCGAGTATCTGGGTGATGTCGGTCCGGGCCTCGAGCACCTCGAAATCGACACTCGTATTGCGGGGGCGACTGCGTGTCACCCTTTCACCGGCCCGGCGTCGGCGGGCGGCCACCAGGGATAGCGTGCTCTCGTCGAAAAGACCCGCGATTCGGGTCACATGGGTGAGTGCGGAGGAGAATTCAGCAGCGATCATCGTTCAGCCCAAATCTGGAAGTCCATGGGTCACGAATGCAACCGCGGCGCCATTGCCACATCGTTTTTCATGTCCGCGTCCGATGAATGTTCGCTTGTCGCAAAGCATTCGAACTACTTTCGACTACGAAGATCGCATCGGATCAGGGCGCTGTCAAAGCAGGCGAACGGTGAGATCGCAAGATGGCAAGTTCCTGTAGTGTCGGCCGAATTACCCCGGTCGCTGCGTGAAATCCTGCTTGCGGTCGGCGGTCTCGGCGCCCTCGGTCTCGGCGTTCGGCTGCCGCTCCACCATCAGCGCGATGTGCAGGCGGGACGGGCAGCCCAGCTTGGTCATGATGTGCCGCACGTGGTTCACCACTGTCCACTCGGAGATGAGCAGCTGCTTCGCGATCATCCGATTGGTCATGCCGGTGGCGACCAGCACGGCGATCTCGCGCTGCCGCGCGGTCAGCGCGGCGAGCGGTGAGTCCTGGGGCGGCACCGGCACCGGCGCCGAGCGAATGTAGGCGGCGGCCTCGCGCAATCCCAGTGCCGCGGCGGTGTCGGACACGGACGCGAAGGCGTCCTCGCCGAGCACGGTCCGGTAGTGCTCGATCGGTGGTCCGGCATCCTCGTCGTCCAGCAGCGGAATATGGTGCACCGTACGGAGATTGCGGGCGGCCACCGCCAGCGTGGCGGCCTGAACCAGATAGTCGGGCCCGGCCGCGTCGTACACCCGGGCACACCCCTCGACCGCGATGACGGCGGCGAGCCGATGATCGGACTGATCGTTGTACCCGAGCACCTCGAGATAAAGACCCAGTGCCCGATCGGCGGTCCCGGGACTGATCTGGCTGCGCGCCAGGGTGTTCAGCGCCGCCAGCCGGATCGAGAGATCGATCTGCCTGATCCGGTCTCGCACCGCGGACCATCCGGCGTCGTCCTCGTGCGGTGGCTGCGGCAGATCCAGCATCGCGCGGGTGACCGGCAGCCACGCCATCGACCGCTCCGGCAGCCTGCTCGCCAGGGGCAGGGCACAGCGCAGATGCCGCTTCGCCGCCCGCACATTGCCCAGGGCCTGCAGTGCCGAGGCCAGCGGCATGCCGACCCGCAGCGCCCGCACCTCCTCACCCGCGATGCGGTAGGCGGTAGCGGCCTCGGTCAGGATCCGCGCCGCGCGGCAGGGCCGTTCGGTGCGCAGTGCCCACAGTCCGAGCAGTTCCAGGCACAGCGGTTCGGCCAGTCCGCGCAGGGTGTCGCGGCGGGCGGCCAGCACTCCGGTCAGCACGGCCTCGAGCTCACGCACGTGACCGTGCTGGAACCACACCGAATCCAGCAGCGCCACGGTCTCGATGGCGCGTTCGGGCTGACCGAGGTCGATCAGGTGGTGCACGGCGGTGAGCAGCCCGGCGACCGGCCGGCTCGTACCGTCGAGAAACTCGTGACGGGCCAGGCGGGGGCCGATTTCCGCGGTGGCCCGCAACAGACGGTCGGCATGCTCGCGTCGCAGCCGGTCGGCCCGGGCCGGATCGGCCTGACACACCCGCCTGCAGTAGCCGCGCACGGTGGTGCCGACCCGGTAGGTCCCGGCCTCCACCCCCGAATCGACGCGATCGAGCAGGCCGCGTTCCAGCAGCGCCGTCAACGCGGCCTCGGTCGGCGCGATCGGCTGGTCACTGACCTGGTGGACGAGCTCGATGTCGAACGGCGACTCGAACAGCGAGAGCCGCAGCAGCAGATCGACCACCTCGGGATCGAGATCGGCCACGGTCCAGTCCACCGCGTCGTGCATCGTTCGATGCCGGGCGGCTCCGGTGCGCAGCATCGGCAAATGCAGGTCGACCCCGGCCTTGATCCGGCGCAGCGTCCGGATCGGACCGATGCGGGCGATCTCGATGGCCGCCAGCTCCAGGGCCAGCGGCACCCCGTCGAGTTCGCGGACGATCTCGTCCAGCACCAGCCGGTCGGCGAGGGATTGCTGCCCCCGGTAATAGCTGTCGATGCTGTCCAGCAGCAGTTGTGAGGCGGGGGAGGACGCGGGGTAGTAGGAGGTTTCCGCGCCGCCGTCCACGATGAGCGGGCGGATCAGCATCACGTGCTCACCCGGTATCCGAAGCGGTACCCGGCTGGTCACCACCACCATCGTGCCCGGACAGCGCGTGAGTAGTCGTTCCACGTCCGGGGCGATGTCGGCCGCGACCCGATCACAGTTGTCCAGCACCAGGATCCGGCCGCGATCGTCACTCAGGTGCGCGAAAAGCGGCTGGGCGGCCGATGACTCACCGAACCGGGATGCCCGGATCACATGCCCGGCGCTGTCCAGATCCACCGCTTCGGTCAGGTCGATCGTGATCGTCTCCACCCCGAACTCCGCGCCGGACAATGCCTCCCGGAGCAATCGACTCTTTCCGATCCCGGCTGTGCCGGTGAGCGTGAGCAGCCGCACGGATCGGTCGCGGAGCAGTTCGCGCAGGTCCGCCAGCTCGGTATCTCGGCCGATGAGTGCTCGTGGGGGTGATGAGTCGCCGGAATCTGCCGGCTGCGGGTGTCTTTCGTATTCGCGATCGAACATGCGAATCCTCCTCGTGCTGGCTATTCGCAGGCGAACGCATTCCGGTCCTGTTGTGCACCAAGGCATCCGGTGGCTCGGGCGCGGAGCCGTATACGCGCGGACGAATGCGTCGCCGCATGATCGTAGCGACTCGGACCCGGTCATACGGGATGATCTTGTGCTCTTCACAGTTCCGGATTCGCCGAGCAGGAAGAACCGGCGCGAAAGTCAGAGGAATCGAGCGCGGAAAGCAGCGAAGCCCCGATTCGTGAGAATCGGGGCTTCGCTTCGGGTGACCGACGGGACTCGAACCCGCGACATCCAGGATCACAACCTGGTGCTCTACCAACTGAACTACGGTCACCATTGCCGGTAAGCGTTAACTTCCGGCGCGCTAGAGCTTAACGTGTGGTCGCGCCTAGCACCTAATCGGCTGGTTAGGCGGGTTTTCCGCCCAGTTCGGCCGCTACGGCCGCGATTTCCGCGGTCGACGGGCCGGGGGGAGCCACGAACGCCGTGCGGCGGTAGTACTGCAGCTCCTTGATGGACTCCTTGATGTCGGCCAGGGCGCGGTGCGCGAGGCCCTTCTCGGGCTGGCCGAAGTAGATGCGGGGGTACCAGCGACGAGCCAGCTCCTTGATCGAACTGACGTCGATCATGCGGTAGTGCAGGTGCGCGTCCAGTGCGGCCATGTCCCGGGCGATGAAACCGCGGTCGGTCGCGATGGAGTTGCCGGCCAGCGGGACCGTGCGCGGGGTGGGCACGTACTTCTTGATGTATTCGAGGATCTGCCGCTCGGCGTCCTCGAGCGTCACGGTGGAGCGGCGGACCTCCTCGGTGAGCCCGGAGCGGGCGTGCATCTCGGTCACCACCGGCGGCATATTGGCCAGGGCCTCGTCGTCGGCGTGGATCACGATGTCCACACCCTCGCCGAGGATATTGAGGTCACTGTCGGTCACGAGCGCTGCCACCTCGATCAGCTTGTCGCTGTCGAGTCGTAGGCCGGTCATCTCGCAGTCCATCCACACCACGTGCTTTTCGCTCACCGGGGTCAGAGTAGCGGTTTGGTCGCCGCCGCCCCTCGTACCCGGCCGCGTCGGGGCGGGTTTGCTATGCGACCGGGCAGTATCGTTCTCCGTACTTCCGCACGTACTTTGCGGTCGGCATGTTGGCAGGGCAGTTCTCGGAGCAGTCGCAGTTGGCAGAGCAGACGGAGGAACAGCGCGATGACCACCCCGCAGGAAAAGGCAGCCGCGGCCCGCAAGGCCGCGGAGGAAGCCGCGCGGATCGCGGCGGA
>NZ_BDBU01000035.1 GCF_001613145.1 Nocardia jejuensis NBRC 103114 | reverse complement strand
GAACCATTTCCCCAGTGCCACAGGCGTTTCGCCTGAACTCTTGACATGATGTCAGAGTGCGCATCCTCCTCGTGGTCCTCGTCATCATCGCCGGCCTAGCCGTAGCAGCCGATTTCGGCGCCGCGGCCTACGCCGAGAAGGCCGCCGCCGAATCCATGCGCAACACCGCCAACCTCGGCTCCGACCCTTCGGTGGACATCAAAGGCTTCCCCGTCCTATTCCAAGCCGCCACAGGCAAATACGACGAGGTAGTGGTCAAGGCCAACCACGTAGGCACCGAGAAGTTCGGCTTCATCGACGTCGAAGCCACCTTCCACGGCCTCGAACTCCCCCTCAGCGACCTCGCCGAACGCCAGCTCCACAAGGTCCCGGTTGACCGCCTCGAAGCCACAGCCCGCTTCAACGCCCTCCGCCCCCTGGTCCTTCTCGACGTGGCGGGCCTCCTCCCCTTCGGCGTAGTCCCCACCAGCATCCGCATGGAGGGCACCACCGTAGTCGTAACCGGCTCCGGCACAAACGTTCTCGTCGACATCGACTCCCTCAAGGGCAAATAGGCCTGCGGCCTCCGAAGATGGCGATTCCAGAGCCCGGTACGGTCGCCTGGTGACGAAGCGTGCTGAGCTGGTTCAGATCATCGAAGAGCTCGACGGCAGGCTGCCGGTCACACACTCGACGCCCGCGGCAACGCTCACCGCTCGGGTGCTGACGCTCTGGGACAAGACGCTCTCGCCGATCGAGCGCCGGCAAACCTCGCTGCCCGATGAAGCACGACTACTTGATGTCACTGAGCAGCTGGACGTGGTTGCTGCCGCATTCTCGGACTGCCTGTGGATCGAAACCACATCGAAGGCAGAACCGATTCAAGTACCCGTGCCAGCCGACAGCGCCGCATTCATCGCTCCGGACCGTTTGCTCATCACCGCGCCGAGTGCCTGGCGACCCGGACGCCAGTTCTCCGAATCGCACCGAGTGCTGCTCCTGAACCTCGCGGGCGAAATCCTCGCCGAAACTCTCGTCGAAGTCGACGACGCCACACCCCACCTTCTCCGCCACCCCACCGATCCCACCGTCGTCTGCGACTTCGCGATGGGCCAGGACGGCAACACACTCGCGGTGATTCAAGCTGCCGACGACGAGCTTGTGCTCCGCGAAATCTTCCGCACCGAGGAATTCGTCAACCTCGCCTTCGACCCGACCGGTAAGCGATTGCTCCTCGGTCCCTACCCCACCGACCCGTCCCGCGCGGTGGTGGCGAGCTGGCCAAACCTGGACATCCTCGCAAGCCTCGACGCCGAGTCACTAGGCCTAGCAATAGGATTCGACATCCACGGCGGTTATCTCAACGACGATCGCGTACTACTCCTCGGCACCGAGCAGGCCCCCGTGCTTGCCACAGGCAGCCTGACCGACGCGACAATCATCGACATGAAAGACCTCGAGGCGTGGGCCGGGGCGGACGGATTCGTGGAAAGCATCGCGCCCTTGTCCGACGACCTGTTCGCGGCCGTCCTCTGGGAGCACGGCCAACGAACGACAACCCTCTGGCGGATCTGTGACGGATAGCGATGCCGTCACATGGTCCTCGCGTTGTCGCTCCCCGAACCGCCCGCGGCAAGGAACCGCGGAACGCTGGGAGCACTGCTTCTGCCTGCCAACGATTTGGTCTCTGTTCTCGCCGTAGCGGCCGGATAGCTGGAGAATGATCTAGGCAGTTTCGATTGATCGGAAGCAGTCATGAGAACAGTTCCATTCCTCGGATCAGCCGCCTGTGCGGCAGTGGTCATCGCAATCACCTGGCCATCCCAAGCCGCTGCTGATCCGCTCACCGACCTGCTGTGCAACAGCGGATCAAGCCAATTCTGTGCGCCACCGCCGCCGCCGTCCGGCAACAAGTGCCACCCGTCCTACGACCCGTGCGTGCCGATCACCGGTGATGTGGACTGTGCGGGCGGTGGTGGCAACGGACCAGTCTTCACTGGGCCGGTTCGAGTGATCGGTCCCGACGTGTACGACCTCGACAGGGATGGCAACGGACTCGGGTGTGAAAACAACTGACAGGTCGCTGCTGTATGCGGTTGTGGACCGAGTCGTTCGTTGAACTGAAAGCGGTCGAGCGGAGCGCAGGGAGCCGGCCGGGAATTAGCCGGTCGACGGCTCGCCTAGTTCGCGGCGCGGCCGTAGCCGAATTGCCGGGCCAAGGCCCAGTTGATCTCTTCGATGACGAACGGGCCGGGATGTGATTCGGCGGAACGCGTGATGATGTCTTCGGGGGTGACGAACTCGAAGGCCGCGAACTCGTCATCGTCGAACAGGTCGGTTCTGCGGGACCAGTATTCGTATCTGGATATGCCCCCGCCGACGTCTGCGGGGCAATCGCGCGCACCGCCTGCGCAACGGGCTCGTGGCGTCTTGACGGTGCGGGGTTTCATCTCTTCGAGTACCAGATGATGCACCCAGAGGTCCGAGAAGTCGTAGAGGTAGAAGAGGGTGTCCCCTACGTTGGTGAAGATTTCGTTCAGGAGGACCTGTGTTTCGAGGCGTGCGGGGTCACCGTCGGCCGCTGCCGCGGGGCTGACGTAGCGCTCGACGGCGGGATCGTCGAACGCTGTGCCGCAACGGAATTCGTGGGAGGCGCGGTCCACCCAGCCGAAGCACCAGCCGAGGACCTCGTGCAGGTCGTCGAGGGACAGCTCAGAGGAGACGTCCATCCACCGGAACAGGGGCGGCTCGGTGCCGACGACAGTCGCCCGAATGCGCAGGGTGACCGCCTTCTTGCGGCGCGGTCCACGCCGTGAGGGGGAGGGCGGCTGCATCTCGGCCACGCGACGAGACTAACGGAGGGGTATGACAAGCGGGGTCGTCAGCGAAAGCAATGCTCGACTCGTCGAAGAACTCTCGTGTCGATCGTCCGTGGACGTATAACTGATCGGCATGGGCGCATGCGTCTACTCGAATGACATGGAGATGCTGGTGTCACTGGAGGAGATCGCCGGGTAGCTATCGGGCTTCGCCGAATGTGATTGGTGTGCAGCTTGATTCGCAGTGCACTCACCGAGTGGCGCAAACGGCGGATGGATCGTGGTTGCTGCCCACGTTGTCTGTACCTTTCGCTAATCTGATCTGCGCGGCCCGCCGGGCACCGAAGGGTACTTCGTCGCTGCCTCCACCCGCACGTCGATTTCGCGCGCCCAGGTGGGGAAGGCAACGTGGCTCTGATTCGTGGAAGTGCTCGCTATCTGCTGACAGAAGCGCAGGCCGGACGGCTGCATCAGCTGTTGAGCGAGCAGGCTCGGCATCAGTGGGAACATCAGGCAGGCGCCGGCGAAGTACGGTCCTGGATGCGTAGTTTGCCGCCGCTATTGGCCGAGCTGGTCGACTCGGGCCTCGGCGACGTCGAAGTGTTGCTCGAGCACAAACTGCCGCACAGCCCGAAACGTGTGGACGTCATCCTGTGTGGCTTGCATCCGCGGACGGGCGAGGTCAGCTATGTGCTGGTCGAACTGAAACAGTGGTCGAAGGCGGAACTTCTCGCCGCCGATGTGGTTTTGATCGCCGCCTATTCGAATCCGGTGTTGCATCCGGTCGCGCAAGTACGCGGCTACTGCCAATATCTCGTGGATTCGACCCCCGCGTTGGCAGATCTTCCGCAGGCCGTGCACGGTATCGCATATCTGCACAATGCGACCTCCACCGAGATTCCTACGCTCATGAAATATCGACCCGATCGGTTCGGGCGTATGTTCACCGAGGACGCCAAGTCCGAGATGGTCGAGCACCTGCGCGCGGTGCTGGATGTCGAGGCGGGTCGTGATCCGGCTCGGGAGTCCGCCGACAGGTTTCTCCGGTTCACGCACGGACCGAGTAAGCCGCTGTTGAGCCTGGCTGCCAAGGAAATTCAGGATCGCGAGCAGTTCGTCCTGCTGGACGAGCAGCGTGTCGCGTACCAACTGGTGGAGCAAGCGGTCGTGACCGCGCGTGCCCAGCGGACGCAGACTGTCGTCGTGGTCATCGGCGGACCGGGTTCCGGTAAGAGCGTGATCGCGCTGAGCCTGCTCGGTGAACTGTCCCGCCAGGGTCGAAAAGTTCACCATGCCACCGGTTCCAGCGCCTTTACCAACACGATGCGTAAGGTTGCGGGCAGCCGTAACAGCCGCGTCCAAACTATGTTCAAGTACTTCAACAACTACGTCGGGGCAGAACCGCGCGAACTCGACGTACTGATTTGCGACGAAGCTCATCGTGTTCGCGAGAACAGCGTGAATCGTTGGACCGGGAAGGAAAAGCGCGCGCTGGCCCGTCGCCAGATCGACGAGCTGATCGACGTCGCATGGGTACCGGTCTTCCTGCTCGACGAGAATCAAATCGTGCGCCCAGGCGAGATGGGCTCGCTTGATGAAATCACCGCTGCTGCCAGGGCTGCTGAATGCAAGGTCGAGGTAGTCCATTTGGACGGTCAATTCCGCTGTGGTGGCTCGGACGCCTTCGACGAGTGGGTTCGCCGTCTCCTTGGTTTGGACCCGCTGCCGCCGATCAGCTGGAACAGGTTGAGCGCCGGCACCGATGACGACTTCCGCGTCGCCACCGCCGCGACTCCGGCAGCGATGGAAGGCTGGTTGCTGAACGAGCGTGAACAGCACGGTGGCACAGCGCGATTGGCAGCCGGCTACTGCTGGAAGTGGAGTGATCCAGCAGAGACGACCGATGGGAAGCATCTTGTCGACGATGTGGTGATCGGAGACTGGAAGCGCCCCTGGAACGCAAAACCTGGCAAACGAGTACCCGAAGCACCCGAGTCCTATTACTGGGCATCGGATGATCGAGGCTTCGGGCAGGTCGGTTGTATCTACACCGCTCAGGGATTCGAATATGACTGGTCAGGAGTTGTTTTCGGACCTGACCTGGTGCGGCGTGGCGACAGATGGGTGGCCCGCAGGGAGTACTCCCTCGACCCGGCGGTCAAGAAAGCGGAGGAGGCACACTTCGGCGCTCTCATCCGCAACACATACAAGGTCCTGTTGACACGTGGGATGGAAGGGACCTGCGTGTATTCGACCGACCCGGAAACCCAAGCATTCCTGGAGAAGATGGTGAGATAGCGCCCGGACAGCTCGGGTGGTTGTGCGGCTACCCGAGCTCGGAGTACTTCTCCGCCCGTCCCCGCGCCAGCTCGACCGGATACCGCTGCTCGTTCACCTGCAGCTTCGATTTGACCGCGGTGGCGAGGTCGATGTCCAACACGGTCGCGAGTCGCAGGAGGTACATCAATACGTCAGCGATTTCATGCTCGACCTTGACTCGGCCCTGCTCGTTGTCGCAAAGCTCCTGGCTCTGTTCAGGAGTGAGCCATTGAAACAGTTCGGCCAGCTCCCCGACCTCACCTGTCAGCGCCATCACAAGGTTCTTCGGAGTATGGAAGCGTTCCCAATCCCGCTGCTGGGAGAACTCCGTCACCAAGTCCTGCAGCTCGTCGATGGTCATGTGCATTGTCTACCAGGTTGGACGCCCGCCGGTTGTCCAAGGGACTGCCACACGATCAAGTGACAGGCTCCTTCATATGGCCTGACTGGCCGTCCAGCTTGACTCCGTTCACTCATTTGTGCCAACTACGCGTGATTCGGTTGAGTCGCGCTAAAGCGTTCTCGAATCACTACGGATCCCGGAGCCCTCGCCGAGCGAAAGATTGAGCGCCAATGCCGTCTTCTCGCCGAAATCACGCTCTCACCCCTGGATCCTGCACTCCCACACGAAATCCCGTGCCCGACTCCTCGCTACCATGATCTGGCGAGCGGCCAGCTCCCGGTCGTCGGGAAGCGCTGATTCTCGGACGATGTGCATGACCGCTGCGAAATCCATGCCCTTGGCGCGGTGGACTGTTCCGACCTTGACTCGGGTGTCGTCGGTGCCATCGTAGTGCTCCAGGGAGAGGGTCTTGAAACCCTTGCGGGGCAGTACCTTCAGGTGGTGTTCGGCGTCGTTGCCGGTTGTCGTGATCACCGCGATGTCGCCGGGGGCGAAGCCGCAGTCGCGGATTTGTTCGAGCAGGCGTGCGTCGACGGCGTTGGCGGGCAGCGTTTCCATCGTGGCCGAGCCCTCGGGGAGGACTGCCTCGCTGTCTCGGAGGGAGAAGCCGGGCGCGCCGTCGAGGTCATCGACGGTGTTGAGCGCGTTGACCTGTTGGGCGAAGTCGAGGATCGCTTCGCGGTTGCGGTAGTTGACCCGGAGGATGGCGCCGCGGCCGACGATGGGGATGCCCGCGTCGCTCATTCGCCAGCCGCCGGGATAGACCTGCTGTTGGCCGTCGCCGACGAGCAGGAGCGGGGACGCGGGGGTTCCGCCCGCGATTTGATGGGTGAGGCGAAGTTCGACGAAGGTGAAGTCCTGGACTTCGTCTACCACCACCAAGCCGTAGGGGTCATCCAGCGGGGCTGCGCGCAGTTCTTCGGTGGCAGTGGTGATGAGGTCGTTGAAATCCGCGAGGCCGCGTTCCTTCAAGAGCGCTTGGTAGGGCTCGAACAGCGTCTGCCAGACGAGTTTCCGGTGTCGGCCATCCAAGATCACGCCGTGACGGTTCTTGCGCTCGACCCGCTTGTACTCGTCGAGTTCGGTCAGCCCGAGCCCCTTGATGATTCGGTGGATTTCATCTTTCCAATAGGTGGGGCTGTGGTGGATCGGATCGAGATGCTCGCGGGCCTCTCGGCGCCAGACATCGCTGAAAGCGGTCTCGATCTTTCCTTCGGCATCTTCGACGTCGATACCGCGCTCGTGCAGAAAGGTCCGCGCCCAGGAGTGCAATCCGACGAACTGAGCTCTGTCCGCGGCGTGCGGGGCCAGCTGCAGGAAGCCCGACTGGTGATAGGTCGGCAGGGTTCGTACGAAGCTGGTGAATAGCATGCGGCCGGGGTTGTGCTTCGCGAAATGCGCCATCCGATGTACGGCTACAACCGACTTTCCGGTGCCGGCGGGGCCACTGAGTCGGGCGGGCCCGTTGAATTTTCGGGTAACCAGTTCCAGCTGCTGCGGGTCCAGGAAGGTCATCCAGTCCTTGAACGGACGTTGCAGTATTCGGGCTCGCGCGTCGTCGTGTAGGTCGGCAGATGCGAAGAGGCCGTCGGGGACGATGTTCTCCGCGCTGGGCGCGTCGTCGGCTGAGATCAGCTCGTACCTGTCGGATCGGGTGGCGGCACCGAACGCCAGGTCGCGAGCTCGCTGACGCGTCAGTTGCGCTGTGCTGCCGAATAAGTGGGGTGGCAGCGTTGTGAGATCGAGCGTGGTGTGCCGACCGTCCGAGGCAGGTCGTTCGCCTCGTTCGACGAGCACCAGCAGTTCGATCATGTGCGGTACGAACTGGTTCCGGCCGGGTGTCACGTTTGCGAAGGCCTCTTCGGCACGAACCCTGATCGGTGTCAGATCGTTTGGATCGAGGGTGGGATCTGCGAAGACGAACGCGAAGACGCCGGTCGGGCCCACAGCGAAGGCGCCGGCGTGGCCCGCCGGAGGGTAAGCGCGGCTACGGTCGATCAGTACGTGCCAACCCGCACGCATGAGCGGTACGGAGAGAAATAGTCGATGAGCGGGCGATAGGGAATCGAACGCCGCCAGCTGTTCCTCGACCCACTGTCTACGCTTCTCGAACCGCATGTCTGGCATCGAACGCCCCCGAGTCTCGATCTCCGCGAACCCCCTGATCCGCAACTCGATTATGAGTGATGTTGTCGCAGAAGGATTGTCGATGAGGTGAGACTGGCACGGGATGGCACACCACGCCATCTCGAAGCCGTAGATCCGTGCTGGTTCGACAATGCCGTCACAGGTGAGACTGTTCGGTCGGAACATATTGGTGCCCTGGGCATTTCGGACAGGCGATGTTTCTTCTGTCGGAGGTATGGCTTACGGTTGTCGTCGGTGTATCAAGGCCGCACGACAACGGAGCGTCATGACTGCCGCAGTTTCCGCCGAGCTGTTTCCTCCCGTGATCCTCGAGGAGGAGGATGACCACCTCGCACGACACTTCCTGCTCGAGCACAGCCCCCGCCCTCTGCCGCTGAAGGTGCGGTGACGGTGGCGGGACTTTCGTTCGCCGCCATCGACGTCGAGACCGCGAACTCTTCGCGCGGCAGCATCTGTGCTGTCGGCGTCACGGTCGTGCGGGAGGGGCGACGTCTTGCCACGCATTCCTGGCTGTGTCGTCCGCCTGCCGCGCTGAACTTCTTCAGTCCGCACAACATTCGGGTGCATGGGATCACGGCGGCGATGGTGGAAGACCGGCCGCCGTTCGGGGCGCACTGGAACGAGATCGTCCAGGCTGTCGACGGGCTTCCGCTGGTTGCCCACAACGCGGGTTTCGACAGCAGCGCGATTCGTGAGGCCTGTACCCAGAGTGGAATCATCGCTCCCGATTGGGATTTCAGCTGCAGTCTGGCGATGTCCCGTCGGCATCTCGACCTCGAGAGTTATCGGCTTCCGAGTGTCGCCGACGCACTCGGGATCGAGCTGCTGACTCACCACGATGCCGCGGCTGATGCCGCCGCCTCCGCCGAGATCGTCCTTGCCCTGGCTGCGCAGACCGGTGCTAGGTCGCTGGGCGAACTCGAACGAACCGGATACCTCCGCCCGCCGCGCCGTCGTGAAACACCGCGCTCGCCGCGCGCGGACCGGCCCGTCCGCAACTACTCCTTCCCTCGTGAAGAACTGGTTATGCCGGAGGTGTCGGGCACGGACCCCGCGCACGCGCTCTACGGTCACACCATCGTCTTCACAGGAAATCTGGCGTCGCTCACTCGCCAGCAGGCGTGGGACGCCATCGCCGCCTGCGGTGCGACACCCGCGAGGAACGTCACCCGTCGCACCACCGCGCTCGTCATCGGAGATAGCTTCGTCGGCGACGATCCCGCCGCGTTCACCACGACCAAAGCTCGCCGAGTCCATCAACTCCGCAACCGAGGCCAGCACATCGATGTCATCGACGAGCAACGGCTGTTGGTTCTGCTCGAGAGGGACGCCGGTGGCGCATCCGACGCGTGGGTCTTCACGCACGCGTACCCGGCGCGACAACCCGACTCGGTGGACCTGGACCGGTACGGGCCTACAGGCTGAGTGCGCGGTCGCACCGTGGAGCCGCTTATCCAGGCAGTGCGTCCGGGCGAGGTGAGCGACGGCGCGCTCTGCCCCAGCGAATCGCCCGCATCGGCGGCCGCGAAGCGGGCCGATAAGCTCTCAAGGGTGACCGAACAGAACCTGCTGCAAGGCCCCATTCACGCCGTCCATGTCGAGCTGGGCGCTACCTTCGCTCCATTCGGCGGGTGGGAGATGCCCGTGTCGTATGCGGGGACGGTGGGTGAGCACACCGCTGTGCGGACCACTGTCGGACTGTTCGACGTCAGTCACCTGGGAAAGGCCACGGTGAAGGGATCCGGGGCCGCGGCCTTCGTGAACTCGGCGCTGACCAATGATCTGGGCCGGATTCGGCCGGGGAAGGCGCAGTACACGCTGTGCTGCACGCCCAAGGGTGGGGTGATCGATGATCTCATCGCGTACTACGTGAGTGATGACGAGATCTTCCTGGTTCCCAATGCCGCGAACACCGCCACGGTGGTCGCCGAGCTGCGGAAGGTTGCCCCCGAAGGCGTCACCGTCACCGATGAGCATCGTGGGTACGCGGTGTTCGCGGTGCAGGGGCCGAAGTCGGCGGAGGTGCTGACCAAGCTCGGCCTGCCCACCGATATGGAGTACATGGCGTACGAGGACGCCGAGTGGGATGGCCGCCCGGTGCGGGTGTGCCGGACCGGCTACACCGGTGAGCACGGCTACGAGTTGCTGCCGAAGTGGGACGACGCCGAGGCGGTGTTCCGGGCGCTGGTGGCCGAGGTCGAGGCTGCCGGTGGCCAGGCTGCCGGGCTGGGGGCGCGCGACACTCTGCGCACCGAGATGGGCTACCCGCTGCACGGACATGAACTGTCCCTGGACATTTCGCCGTTGCAGGCGCGGACCGGCTGGGCTGTGGGGTGGAAGAAGCCGGAGTTCTGGGGCAAGGCCGCGCTGGAGCAGGAGAAGGCGGCCGGGCCGCGGCGACTTCTCTTGGGGCTCAAGGCACTCGATCGCGGTGTGCTGCGTCAGGGGCAGTCGGTGCTCCGGGACGGCGAGCCGGTCGGTGAGACCACCTCGGGTACCTTCTCGCCGTCGCTCAAGATCGGGATCGCGCTCGCGCTGCTGGACACCGATGCGGGTATCAATCCCGGCGACGAGGTCGAGGTGGACGTGCGCGGGCGTCGGCTGCGGTGCGAGGTCGTGAAGCCGCCGTTCGTCGAAACTCGCACTGCCTGAGCAAGTTCGGGAGACTTCGGAGGTGCGGCTGCGGGGGCGACCCCTGAGCTGCTTCGACGGACTCCCCGTACCGCCGACTCGAGGGATCATACGACCGGGCTCCATTCGGAGCGCGGGCGCAGGCGACCGGAGCAGCCCGCGCCTCGGGGGCCGAAGCGGCGGCCTCGGCGGCTCAGCACCAGTTGCCGACGAGGTCGTTCACGTTGCAGCCCGGCATGCCCGCCGGGCGAAGCGTGGTCAGCATCTGACGCATCGTCTCGGCGGTCGGGGCATCGGCCACGCCCTGATCGGCGTAGATCACCATCACCACCGACTGCCCGTTATCGGCGGGCATCGCGAGCGCGTGCAGTACCGAGGTCGGCGGATGCTGACAGTCGTACGGTCCCGCATTGGCGAAGGACGCCGTGACGAGTGCGCCGGTCCGCCCCTGCACGGTGAGCTGTTCGGGGGCGCTGAGCGTGATCGCCGAATAGGTCTGCTCGTTCTCCAGATCCGCGGTTCTCGACCAGGTGTCGGCGATCTCGTGTGCCGCCGCCGCGGCGTCGCCCAGTTTCGATCCGGTCAGTCCGGCAACGGCTCGCCAGTGGTAGTCACCGCACACTCGGTCGCCCATGGTTGCGGTGCCACCCATCAGGACCCGCTTTCCACCGCCTTCGAACCCGATCACGGTGGTCTGCGTGCGCACGGTCCAGTCCGGCGGTACGTCATAGCCCGCATTGCGGCGGGCGAGCACGCCCGCTTGCCAGCCGGGCGTCAGCGCCGCGATGAGCGACGGCTCGGAGGTCGGCTTCGGCGGTGCGGTGGTCGGAGAAGCGCTGGTCCGGACGCCGCGGTTGTCCGCGGGGAGGGCCGTTCCCTCGATCACACGGCCGCCGAGGATGCCACGGTCGTCGCCCTGCCGGACGGCGAGGATGGTGAGTCCGGCAACCAGTATCGCGACCACCCCGGCGACGGGCAATGCGGCGACCGGTCGGGCGGATCGTCTTGGGACACGTGGCGTTTCGGGCTGCGGTCGCACGGCGTTCACCCTATCGGCGGACCGACTCGGGACACCGTGCCGTAGATGCGACACTTCGGGCATGGGGTGGCACCGTCGTGTCGTGATCGGCGAATTAGACTCCAGGTCATGACAGTCGCCGCGCAGTTCACCCGTGTCACGCATCCCGCGCCCGTGGTGGCGCCGCGGCGACAGGAGATCCTCGCGGAGCCCGGGTTCGGGCGGTTCTTCACCGATCACATGGTGTCGGTGGACTACATCGACGGGGAGTGGATCAACGGGTCGGTGCAGCCGTACGGGCCGCTGCCGATGGATCCGGCGACCATGGTGTTCCACTACGGTCAGGCCATCTTCGAGGGGTTGAAGGCGTACCGGCAGGCCGATGGCAGCATCGCGACCTTCCGGGTCGACGCCAATGCCGCGCGGTTCCGGCGGTCGGCGGCGCGCATGGCCATGGCCGAGCTGCCGGAAGAGCTGTTCATCGAGTCGATTCGCCAGCTGCTCGAGGTGGACTCGGACTGGGTGCCGCCGGCCGGTGGTGAGGAGTCGCTGTATCTGCGGCCGTTCCTGTTCTCCACCGAGGTCGGGCTGGGCGTGAAGCCGGCCAGCGCGTACAAGTACCTGCTGCTGGCCTCCCCGGCGGGGGCGTACTTCAAGGGTGGACTCAAGCCGGTGAAGGTGTGGCTGTCCACCGAATACGTGCGCGCGGCTCCCGGTGGCACCGGTGAGGCCAAGGTCGCGGGCAATTACGCCGCGTCGCTGCTGGCTCAGCAGCAGGCCACCGAGAAGGGCTGTGACCAGGTGGTGTGGCTGGACGCGTGCGAGCACAAGTACGTCGAGGAGATGGGCACCAACAACCTGTTCTTCGTGTTCGGCAGCGGGTCCGAGGCGCGGCTGGTGACGCCGGAGCTGTCCGGGTCGCTGCTGCCGGGCATCACCCGCGATTCGCTGATCACGCTCGCGGCCGACTCCGGCTACAAGGTCGAGGAGCGCAAGATCTCGGTCGAGGAGTGGCGCAAGGGCGTCGAGTCCGGGGAGATCACCGAGGTGTTCGGGTGCGGCACCGCCGCGGTCGTGATTCCGGTCGGGTCGGTGCGCTCGGCCGGTGGCGAATTCACCATCGGCGACGGCGAACCGGGTGAGGTCACCATGGCGCTGCGCGACACGCTGACCGGAATCCAGCGCGGCACCTTCGCCGACAACCACGGCTGGATGCGCACGCTCGCCTGAGTCGAATGTCGACAAGCGCCCGACCCGAGTCGATCCGGATCGGGCGCTGTGTCTTGTTCGGAGGGTTCACGCCTTCGATCACGCTGCGGTCAGCCGTGTCCGGGGCGCTCGTCGGTCGGGCAGCTGCGCAGATCTTCGAAAAGCGCCAGCTCCGAAGTGATCTGGAGCAGGCGCCATCCTGACGGTGCCGAAATCAGCTGGGCATGAACATCTGCCACTCTTCGAGGGACTTCGGGCGCATGACGTAGTTCTTCTCGCGGATGTGCGAGAGGGTGGCGCTGGGCTCCTCGGAGTACCAGTGGCCCGGGTAGACGACCGGGTTGCTCGGCAGCTCGGAGAGATAGCGGAGGCTGCGGAACATGGCTTCGGAGTCGCCGCCGGGGAAATCGGTGCGGCCGCAGCCGTCGACGAAGAGGGTGTCGCCCGCGATCAGGCGATCCTCGAACAGGAAGCATTGGCTGCCGGGGGTGTGGCCGGGGGTGTGCAGCAGTTCTATCTCGAAGCCGCCGACCGCGACCTTGTCGCCGTGCGAATGCCCGGTCAGCTCACTGGGGGCGATGCCGGTGACGTTCGCTACCCACGGCAACTCCTCGGAGTTCACGTGCACCGCGACGTCGACCTTCTCCAGCAACTCCTTCACACCGCGCAGGGTGAAACCCATCATGGTGCCGCCGACATGATCGGGGTGGTGGTGCGTGGCGAGCACGCCGCTCAGGCGCATGCCGTCGGCTTCGGCGATGTCCACCAGATCACTTGCCGCGTAGGCGGGATCCACCACCACGCATTCGCCGGTATCGCGATCACCGATGAGATACGCGAAATTTCGCATCTGCGTAGCGATCGGATCGCCCACGGCCCAATCCCGGCCGGCGAGCAGCTGACGAAAATACAAACGGTCGGAACCCATGCCCCACACCCTATTGCTTGCCCACGATGCAATCGCACCGGGATCGAGCACCTGTTGCGCACTCGTCATTCGACGGCAATACGGTGCCGCAGGATCCGGCCCGCCACCGAGCGCTCCGCACCACCGGGGATGGCGTCTCCGGGCCCCGACAGTTGGAACCGGCATAGGGGAATTGATTCGAGGTGAGCCGTTCACCGCAGGGGTCGAGCGGTGATCCAGCTGCGGCGCAGAAGCCCATCGAGGGTGCGATCGACGCCGAACCTCAGAGCGCCGTCGCTCTCGGCGGCAGCAGCGCGCACCCGGAGAGGCCTACCACGCCATCATGGTCGCGAGAAGGCACAGGGGAGGACCTGCGCCTTCGCTGATGCGCGGCTGCTACGCGCCTATCAGAGACGGCCGCTGGGCGGTGCGTGTCTGCGTAATGCGGCGATCGGCCACTGCGCGAAGCCAATTGGCGAACAAGAGCCGCGAGTGTGCGGACCAGTCGTCAGCCGTCTTCGAGTAGTCCTCCGGGATGATCAGATCGTCCAGCAGGGCCGGATCGCGGTGGGTACGAACCAGTTCGGCGTGGGCCAGCAGGAGTTGGTGGATCTCCTCGGGGAAATATCCGCTGGGAATGCTCGGGAAGGGGCGTGTGGGGTCGGCGATCCAGCGGCGCAGGTCGCGGCGGTACTCGCGGGCCATGGTGTCGCACAGGTATTCGGGGTGGCCTTGGACGTAGATCTCGCGCAGGCCGTCGGGGGAGGTGGCCAGGTGCCAGCCTGCCTCGTCGGAGTCGAGCAGGATAGGTACGCCCGCGGTCCGCAGGTCCGCCGAAGCCATTGCGTTCCAACGGGAATGGGGAGCCAGTACCGATTCAGGCATATCCGAGATCAGCGGCGAGGCGTCGGCGGCTCCGAAGGGGGCGTTGAAGTGCTGGCCGGTGTCGGTACCGGAGACATGGTACGAAGCCTCGTCGGCACCAGGCAGCTGCGACATCGCTCCGCCCCCGATGCCCGAGATCAACGAGGCCGCGGCGGACAGCAGCTGTGAGGTGGTGCTCTCCTCGGCGCTCGACATCAGCATCGACGCGACATGGTTCTCGACCGCCGCGGGGAGCGAGGTGTCGGGGCGATCGAGGTCCGGAAGGACGACGGTCAGCCTGCGCACGTCGTCCGGGAGGGTGGAGATCGCGAAGTTGCGGACGTCGTCGGGCAGGTGCGGGCCGCTCAGGTCCAGCACAGGTGCGTCCGAGTCACTCTGGTTGTGCGAGTACAGGTCTGGGTCACCCGGGTCGAGCTGGGGGCGGTTCAGGGTGCTCACGTCGAACCGAGAGTGCTCCGGGTTGCTCACGTCGAGCCGGATCAGGTTCGGGGTGCCGATTTCGAGCCAGGTCAGGACTGGGGGAGTCAGGTCGAGCTGCCGGATTTCCTGGCCGGTGACGGGCGAGTGGTGCGCGAACAGTCCGTGCTCGCGCCGCGCCAGGCGGTGTCGGCTCAAGCCGTGGCACAGGTGCAGGGCGGCGTGGGCGGAATGGCAGGAGAACAGGATCGAGGTGGTGGCCGCGCACTCGCGCTGGAGGCGGTCGATGATCGCCAGGCACGGTTCGTCCGCGATGTCGGTGGCGGTGGGTTCGCTGCCGCTGACGATGAGGGCGTCCATCGCGGCCAGGGCCGGCCAGTCGACGGCGTCGGCGGGGCCGAGCGGGTCGATGCCGAAGACCGTTGTCTCCACTCGGATCTCGGGCGCGCGAGGGAAGGGCTCTGCCGCCGAGCGCATTTCCGCCGATCCCGCGAGTGCCTGTGACACCGAGCTCTCGGTGACCATTCGCACGGCCAGGCTCTCGGGGTGCAGGTGTGCGGCCGTGCCCTCCGAGACCATGTGCGCGGCAGTGGTCTCGGTGACCATGTCCAGGGCCGGGGTTTCGGCGTGCAGGTATGTGGCCACACTGTCCGTGACCCATTGCGCGGCAGAGGTTTCCGCGAGCATGTGTGCGGTGGTGTCCTCGAGGAGCGGGTGCGGGACCGCGCTCTCGGCACGTGGATGTGCCCCCGGGTTCTCCGTACGCAGATGCGCAGCAGCGCCTTCGACGGCCTCCAGGAACACCCGTCTGGTCATACTGTCCGGCCGGGTCGAAATGAGATCCACGATGCCGACCCGTACCACCACCATCATCAGGTCCTTCTACAAACGAGCTGTCACACGGTTGAACGGTGATCAGAGTGCGGTTCCAGCGCAAGAAGAACCGCACGCCGATCCCCAGGGATCAGCGTGCGGCACGAATGAGTCCGACAGGTTTCCGCCGAGAATCGGATCGATCTCGGCCGGATTACTAGCGGAGGATCGCCTCGATCTCGGCGGCGGCCTCGGCGCCGTAGGCCCCGCGCAGGCGCTTGAGGGCGACGTCGTGGTCGAGGGTCCACTCCTGGGTGCCGACGGTTTCCAGGATGAGTACGGCGATGAGCGAGCCCAGCTGCGCCGAGCGCTCGAGGGACAGTCCCGCGGCGTGTCCGGTCAGGAAGCCCGCGCGGAAGCCGTCGCCGACGCCGGTCGGGTCGACCTTGGCGTTGTCGGGGACCACGTCGACGTGGATCTCGGTGCCGTCGCGGTCGACGATCTTCGCGCCCTTGGAGCCCAGGGTGGTGACCCGGATGCCCACGCGCTCAGCGACTTCCGCCTCGGTGAGGCCGGTCTTGCTCAGCAGCAGGCCCCACTCGTACTCGTTGGTGAACAGGTAGGCCGCGCCGTCGATCAGGCTCAGGGCCTGCTCGCCGTCCAGGCGCGCGAGCTGCTGCGAGGGGTCCGCGGCGAAGGGGATTCCGGCGGCGCGGGCCTGCTCGGTGTGCAGGACCATGGCGTCGGGGTCGTTCGCGCCGACCAGCACCAGGTCCAGCTCTCGTCCCTCGGCCAGGCTGGCGACGGTGATGTCGCGGGCCTCGCTCATGGCGCCGGGGTAGAAGGAGGCGATCTGCGCCATGGTCTCGTCGGTGGTGCAGACGAAGCGGGCGGTGTGCGCCTCGGTGGAGATCTTCACGGCCGAGCAGTCGACGCCGTTGTCCTCCAACCACTTCCGGTATTCGGCGAAGTCCGGGCCGACCGCGCCGACCAGCAGGGGAGTGCGGCCCAGCAGGCCCATGGCGTAGGCGATGTTGCCGGCGACGCCGCCGCGGCGGATCACCAGATCATCGACGAGGAAGCTGAGCGAGACGTGCTGGAGCTGATCGGCAAGCAGGGCGTCGGAGAACTTCCCCGGGAATCGCATGAGGTGGTCGGTCGCAATGGAAGCGGACACGGCGATGGTCACGAGTGTCAATCCTTCGGTGACGAGCGCTGCGCACACCTACATGCGGGGACGGCAGACGCGGGGCCGGGGTAGGAGGTGACGGCCGAGCCGGCCGCACCTAAGAAAAATACACTGTCCGAGACGGGTTGAACCAGGTCTTGGGAACAGTGCTCGGGCATGCGTCAGCGCGGAACTCCCGAAGGTGTTCCGCGCTGGATGCGGTCAGATCAGTTGAAGCTGTCGCCGCAGGCGCACGAGCCGGTGGCGTTGGGGTTGTCGATCGTGAAGCCCTGCTTCTCGATGGTGTCGACGAAGTCGATCGAGGCGCCCTCCACGTAGGGGGCGCTCATGCGGTCGACGGCCAGCGTGACGCCGCCGAAGTCGGCGACCAGGTCACCATCGAGCGAGCGATCGTCGAAGAACAGCTGGTAGCGCAGACCGGCACAGCCGCCGGGCTGCACGGCGATCCGAAGCGCCAGGTCGTCGCGGCCTTCCTGATCCAGAAGCGCCTTCGCCTTGATGGCGGCGGCGTCGGTCAGAGTCGCACCGTGAGTGGTGATCTCGTTCTGCGCAGTCATGGACTCTCCTAAAGGACCTGTTTTCAACCCGTGAAAAGCGCACGGCTCGTCGGCTGTCAACGCCGCTTCGGGGGCGACTATTCCCAATCGTACGCGGAGGGGGTCCCACGGACCGGGTCGGGGATTGACGTGGGTGTCACGTCGCGATCGACGTCGCCGTCAGATAGCTGATCGGGTAGCCGGAGGGCGAAACGGGCGGACCAGGTTTTTCCGGCAGGCATGCCATCGAATAGCCTGGTCGGCGTGAAGTTCCTCCGTCGTGGCGAGTCCACCACCACCTCCGACACCTCCGTGACCGACGCCGGTGCTGCGGCGACTGTCGAGGAGAAGGCCGTCACCCTCGGTAAGGGCAAGCCCACACCGAAGCGTCGTGAGGCCGAAGCGCGCCGTCGCGGCCCGGTCGCACCTGCTCCGAAGACCTCCAAGGAGGCCCGCGCCCGGCGCAAGTCGCTGGCCGGATCCAAGGAGGATCGCAAGAGCTCCTCCTCCGAGCGTCGCGCCCAGGTGCAGGATCGCCGGGCCCGGATGCTGGCCGGCGAGGAGCAGTTCCTGCTGCCTCGCGACAAGGGGCCGGTGAAGGGATACGTGCGTGACATCGTCGACGCGCGCCGCAATCTGCTCGGTTTGTTCATGCCCCTTGCACTCGTATTGATCCTGAGCATGATCCTCTCGCCCGCGCTGCAGGCGATCGTGACGCTCGGCATGCTGGTGATGATGCTGTTCATGATCATCGAGGGCATCGTGCTCGGTCGCATCGTGAACAACCGGGTGCGTGAGCGGTTCCCGAACGCGACCGATTCCAGCTTCTCGCTGGGGTGGTACTCGTTCGTGCGGGCCTCGCAGATTCGCCGCATGCGCGCGCCGAAGCCTCGGGTGAAGGCGGGCGACAGCGTCTAGGGCCTCGTCTTGCATCGAGACTCGTAATACATCGAACACCCCGTGTCCGATCCGCAGTTCGCGGTGGTGACACGGGGTGTTCGGGCTTTCGGGGGTGGATCGGTTCTCTCGGGCGCATCAGCCGTGTTCGCGGATGCTGGAGATGGCGCGCAGTTCCATCGTCATCCGGGCGTTGTCGCGATCGGAGAAATCGGCAGAGCCGACGCGCGCGGGGTGGAAGGGGACCGCTTTGCCGGCCGCGGCGAACAGGGTGAACAGGCGGCGGAACATGGGTGCTGCCTTGCTGTCGGTGGCGGTGCGGTCGGAGGTCGCGCGATCGGTGTCGGAGGTGGTGAAGGGTCCGAATCCGGAGCTGATGGTGGTCATGCGAGTGCCTCGCCCTCAATGGTCGATCGGGTGGATCGGATGGAATCTGTTGTGCCCCACGCCATGGCGCCGAAGGTCAGGTAGCCCAGGGCGCTGATGGCGGTCCCGGCTGCGGTGATTGCGGTCAGTGCGTGCATGGCTGTAAGTTTTCTCTAGAGAAGTTCCTGCCAACAGTGGCTGTTCTGTCATTGTTCGCAAATATTCGGCCAAGTAGGGTGAGACCATGTTGTCGAAGATCTCGGTGGTGCTCAACGACCGCCTCGCGATGTTCGAATTCGGCGTCGTCTGTGAGGTTTTCGGCCTCGATCGCACGGCGGACGGGCTGCCCGCCTTCGACTTCCGGGTCTGCGGGGCGGAGCCCGGAAAGCCGCTGCGCACCAGTTCACCTGGTATCGCGGTGACGCCGGAATACGGTCTCGAGGAGCTGCGGGACGCGGATCTGGTGGCGATACCGGCGTTCCCGTTCCATGTGGCCGACAAGCTGGATCGGCGGGTCGTGGACGCGGTGCGCGACGCCTCCGAGCGCGGCGCGACCGTGCTCACCGTGTGCTCGGGCGCCTTCCTCGCCGGGGAGGCCGGGCTGCTGGACGGGCGCAAATGCACGACGCACTGGCGGTATGTGGACGAACTGGCGCAACGGTTTCCGCTCGCGACCGTCGATCCCGATGTGCTGTATGTGGACGAGGGGAATCTGATCACCAGCGCGGGCACCGCCGCCGGGATCGACGCCTGCCTGCATCTGGTGCGGCGCGAGCTCGGCAGCAATGTCGCCAATGCGGTGGCGCGGCGCATGGTGGTGCCGCCGCAGCGCGACGGCGGGCAGCGGCAGTTCATCGAGCGGCCGGTCGTGGATTGCAGCCTGGACAGTCTCAGCGAGACCCTGCACTGGATGGAACAGCATCTGGAGATGCCGCACACCGTGGATTCGCTGGCGGTGCGCACCTCGATGTCCACCCGCACCTTCGCGCGCCGGTTCGCCGCGGAAACCGGCACCACGCCGGTGAAATGGTTGACCGGACAGCGGATTCTGCTCGCCAAGCAGCTGCTGGAGGAGACCGATCTGGATCTGGAATCGCTCGCGAACAGGTGCGGATTCGGGTCCGGGGCGTTGCTGCGGCACCACTTCCAGCGGCTGGTCGGCATCGCGCCCGTGGAGTACCGGCGGCGATTCGGCGTGCGGGTGTCCTGAGGGGCGTGACAGACCAGGGCACTCGGCCCGAGCCGGGAGGTACGGATCGCGGCGGGCTGTACGGGCTCGGTGGTGGCCGCGGGTACGTGGGGCGGGTCCGATCGCGTCTCACGGTGGTCGTGCCGAGTCGGCCGGGTATGTAGTGCGGTTGGTACCGTGCTGACGTGTCGCACACTGCTCAGACAACCGATCGACCGCTGCGGACGCTGGTGCTCGGTGGAGCCCGGTCCGGGAAGTCGGCTTTCGCGGAACAGCTGGTCGCTTCGGAGGCGGTGCGCTACGTCGCGACCGCGGTGGCCGACCCCGCCGATGCGGATTTCGCCGCGCGGATCGCGGGGCATCAGGCCCGCCGGCCCGGGACGTGGAGCGTGGTCGAGGGCGATCCGGTCGCGGTGCTGGCGCAGGACGCGCCCGCCACGCTGATCGACGATCTGGGGACCTGGCTCACCGCGCGGATCGACGCGCGCGCGGCGTGGGAGTCTCCGCGCGGCACCCTGGCGCCCGATTTCGACGCGCTGGTGAGCGCGGTTGCCGGGTACGGGCAGCGGTTGGTGATCGTGAGTCCCGAGGTCGGCATGGGAGTCATTCCGGCCACCACCTCCGGGCGGCTCTTCCGTGACGAGATCGGCGCGCTCAATCAGCGGTTGGCCGAGGTCTGTGACGAGGTATATCTGGTCGTCGCCGGTCAGCCCGTGCGGGTCAAGCCCGATCGGGTGGCCGCGTACGCCGCCGTGCTGTCGGATGCCGCGGCGACCGTGGCGTCGGTGGACAGCAGCGTCGATACCTCGGTGGCCGGTGACCCGGCGCAGCCGAACACCTTCTCCGCCCTCGACGCGAGTGAGGCCGCACCGCAGGAGGTTTCGAGCGCGTCGGTGGTCGCCGCGTCGATGGCCGCCGCCGCTGCCGGGGTGACCGTCGCGGGCACGGTGGACGCGGCCGTCAATGAAACCGTTTCCGCGGCAGTCGATTCACCCGAGGCGAGCGACTCCTCGAACAAGGCGGCGGCGGGAGCTTCCGCGGCCGCCCAGGGCGAGACGGCGGTCGCCGCAGCCGATTCCGTCACCGTGTCCAGCGAATCGACCGCGCTGCCCCCCGGTGTGTACGACCCCGCCACCGGGGCCTCGGGGCCGGCTCCCGCGAATCTGACCAAGCCCGCGCGGATTTCGTTCGGTCCGGTGAACGGCCCCGACGCCGGGGTTCGATCCGAGGCCGCCGAGTACCAGCTGCAGCTGACCAAGCCGGCGGGTGCGCTCGGGCGGCTCGAGACCCTCGGCAACTGGGTGGCGGCGTGCCAGGGCGTGTGCCCGCCCAGGCAGTTCGAGCGGGCTCGGGTCGTGGTGTTCGCCGGAGATCATGGTGTGGCGCGGCACGGGGTGTCGGCGTATCCGAGTGAGGTGACCGCGCAGATGGTCGCGAACTTCCTCGGCGGCGGCGCGGCGGTGAATGTGCTCGCGCGCTTGGCCGATGCCACCGTGCGGGTGGAAGACATTGCGGTGCAGGGGGATACGGCTCCGGAGATCTCGCGGCACAAGGTGCGGCGCTCGAGCGGGTCGATCGACCGTGAGGACGCGCTCACCGAGGCCGAGGTGCAGGCTGCGCTGGCGGCCGGTGCGAGCATTGCCGATGAGGAAATCGATTCCGGCGCTGACCTTCTCATCGCCGGTGAGATGGGTATCGGCAATACGACTCCCGCGACGGTCCTGATCGCGACCATCACCGACACCGAGCCGGTGATCGCCGTCGGCCGAGGCACCGGAGTCGACGATGCCGGGTGGATCCGCAAGACCGCCGCCATTCGCGACGCCATGTGGCGCGCGCGTCCGGTGGTCAAGGATCCGGTTGCTCTGCTGCGCACCGCCGGCGGGGCTGACCTCGCCGCGATGGCGGGCTTCCTGGCCCGTGCCGCCGCCCGCCGCACCCCGGTGATCGTGGACGGCGTCGTGGTGACCGCCGCGGCTCTGGTTGCCGACCAACTCGCGCCCGGCGCGCGCGCCTGGTGGGTCGCGGGCCACCGTTCCAGCGAACCGGCCCACGCCATCGCTCTCGACCGGCTCACCCTCGAGCCCATGCTCGATATGGGTATGCGGCTCGGGGAAGGTTCCGGAGCCCTCACAGCCCTGCCCATCCTGCGCGCGGCCGTCGCCACGCTCTCGGAAATGGCGACCTTCGCCCAGGCGGGCGTCAGTACCTCCGACGCGGACACCGAAGCCCCCGTTGTTTGACACTCCCGGCACCCTCAGTGCCCGCGATGTCGTCGCGGGTGGCTCACGGGTCGTGGGAAAGGCACGCCGGGTGAAGTCGCCGTCGGGAGGGCTCGGCTATCGAGACGGCTCGGTCCACCGCTCGACGGTGGTCTCGGCGCGGCAGGTCGGATACGGCTCCCGAGCGGTCATGGCGACCTCGGTTGGCTCGCGGACCTTCGTACCAGGTGAACCGGCGTGAACGGGGTGCGGCTGGCGTTCTCCTGGTTGACCGTTCTGCCGGTGCGAGGCCCGGAGCACGTGGATCGTGCGGCGGCGGGGCGAGCGATCGGGTGGGTTCCCGCTGTCGGCGTGGTGCTCGGACTCGGGGCGGCCGGGTTGCTCTGGGGGATAGCAGCTTTGGGCGGGTCCTGGCTGCTGGCGGGGCTCATCGCGGTCGGCGGGCTCGCGCTGGGGACACGGGGAATGCATATCGACGGGCTCGCGGACACGGTGGACGGGCTGGGGAGTTACGGGCCGCCGGAGCGAGCCCGGGAGATCATGAAAAGTGGTGGGGCCGGGCCCTTCGGGGTGGCGGCGCTGGTTTTCGCCATCGGGGTGCAGGCGGTTTCGTTCGCGTCGCTGGGTGCGGCCGGGCGGTGGGGGGCCGTGGTGCTGGCGGTCGCCGTGGGGCGGATCGCGGTGGTCTTCGCATGCAGGCGAGGTATCGAGGCCGCGCCGGGAGCCGGATTCGGTGCACTCGTCGCGGGCACACAGGGCACTGTCGTGGCCGTCGGATGGGGTGGGATCGCCCTGCTGGCAGCGGGATTCGCCACCGAGCACCGGTGGCTGGGGCCGGTCGCGGTGGTCGTCGCGCTCGGTGCGACCGCGCTGGTGGTGCGGCACTGCGTGCGGCGATTCGGCGGCTTGAACGGAGATGTGCTCGGCGCGGCCGTCGAGATTTCCGCGACCGTCGCCGCAGCGTTGCTGACTTTCGGCTGACATCGTGCACCTCGGTAGGGCGCGACCGAGCGGTCGGTAAGCCTCGGGCCATGGGCGCTCTTCGAGATCAGGGCTGGGTGGAATCCCACCGGCCGCCACCGGCGAGGCGGTCCCCGAGGCACAATCCGTTGTCGGGGTTCGGCTTCCGGCGCGATGGCCGGTTTGCCGCACCGGGCGACAGTGGTGATCAGCAGACGGGCGGATCCGGTGGGGACGTGGATCCTCCGGTGAATCATGGCGCGAATCCTGAATCATGCTGCGGTCTTTCGGATCAGGGAACGCCGATGAACCGCACGAGATCAGTAACTACCGGTCCGTAATCATCGATTCATCCGGATATTCCGGGCACCTTCGCAGACCTCGCCAAAAACCGATAACGGAACTGTCGCGCAACGCAATCCGACCGCTCCGTGGCTGCGAATACAACGTGATCGAAAGTGCCAGTGGTCTGAAGATGGAGCAGTGGGATGACGTATTTGATGGCCCTGCCCGTGCTTTTCGCGGTCGCGGCGGTGACCGTATTCCTGGTCGGGGATCGGGTCCGGCCCGACAGCTGGCGTCAGACCGACGACGAGGCCGCCGGCCATATGGTGCTCGATCTGGTGAACATGTTCTTCGCCGCGATCGTCGCCTTCGTGGTGGTGATCCTGTGGCAGCAGTACGACAACGCGCACGCGCACACGGTGTCCGAGGCCAAGGGGCTGGTCACCGTGTACGAGGCGTCCAACGACATGCCGGAGCCGGATCGCACCTCGATCCAGAGTCTGGTGCGGCAGTACACGAGTCAGGTCGTCACCGACGAGTGGACCTCCATGGAGAAGAACCGCGAGCTGAACCAGGGCACCCAGGACACCTTCGACGAATTGCGGTCAGCGGTGGGCGCGGTGCCGACCACGGATCCGAGCGTCAAGGATTCGGTGACCGGTGCGCAGGCCGGGCTGGACGCCGTCGCCGAGGCGCGCTACGACCGTGGCCTCGACGCGCGGTACCGGCTGCCCACCTTCCTGTACGTCGCGCTGTGGTTCGGCACCGCGATGCTGTTGCTGGGCACCGTGTTCTCCGGAGTGCTGGTGACCAAGCGCAGCGTCATCATGACCGGTCTGTTCGGTGTGGTGGTCGGCGCGGTGATCATGGCGGTCTATCAGCTCGATCAGCCGTTCGCGGGCGGGAACCAGGTGTCCAAAGAGGCCTATGAGCTCGCGCTCTCCCGGTTCCAGCACATCACCTCCTCCGGCGTCACCGCGGTCGCCAATCCGCGCTGACGGCACTGACGGACGAGATGTCGGCACCAGGGTTCGGAGAGAACAGTGACGAGAAGTCGAAGGACCGCAAAGGGATTCGCGGCGGCCACGGCGGTGCCCATCGCCGCGGCGCTGCTGGCGGTGCAATCCGGGGCGGCGAACGCCGACGCGGGGCCGCCGGAATTGCCCTCGCTCGGTGAGATATTCAGCGGCAGTGCGGGGATCGACACCTCCGCACCCGATGACATAGCCGAATCATCGGGCAGCTCGTTGGGATTGGGGAGTGGGAGTTCCTCGCCCGCCGGTGGCACCTCGTCCGGCAGTTCGCTGGGCTTGGATCCGCAGGAGGTGGCGGGCGCGCACGTCAATACCGGCAGCGCGGTCACCGGGAGCGCGGGGAGCGAGGCTGCCGCGCCCGCACCGCCACCGGAAGAGATCGCGCTACCCGACGCGGGCCGCACGCCCGCCGCAGGCACCCTCGGCGAAAGCCTGGGCCTCGAATCGGGCAGTGTGCTCACCGCGTGCGCCGGTAGCGCCGTCGTCGGGGTGGGTGCGATCCTGCTGGGCATCGCCACCGGCAGCGGCATGGGCTCCGGTCTGATCGGCCCGGGTTTCATCCTCGGCTCGAGCGGTCTGGTCGGCCCGGGTTCCGCCGGAGTGGGCAGCGCGGCGGTCGGCAGCGCTGTCACCGGGAGCGCGATCCTCACCTGTCTGTTGCTGTTGCCCGCCCCGGCGGACATCCCGGGTATCCCGCTGACGATCCCGAAGGCCGACGCGCCGATCGCGCCCGTCGTGCCGGTCGTCGCCCCGGTCGTGCCGCCGATGCCCCAGATCGTGCCGCCCGTTCCGGTCCTGCCACTACCACCGCTGCCGGTCGCGCACGTGTCGCCGCCGCTGGCGCTCCCGGAACCCGAACCCCTGGACTGGAACACCATGCAGATGATGACGGTCATGGTCATCACGATCCTGGCCGGTGTTCGAGCCCGCATCAGCCGCAGCCGTCAGGCCTGACCTGGGAGCTACTGCCGGAACTTGGTTTCGAGTTCGGTTGCGGTGGACTGGAGTTCGGCGGGATCGTTCGTCTTGAAGATGCCCTCGTAGCCGGTCTCGGCCTTGACGGCCGCCTCGACCTCCGGGTCGTGATACAGCTTCGCCAACCGCAGCAGCTCGGGGTTGTCCCGGTCCTCGGCGCGGGCCGCGAAGATATTGATGTATTGCGTGAGGTCGGGCCGGTTGGGGTCGTCGGTATAGATGACCTCGTTCTCGGTCAGGCCCGCCGGCTGGGCGAAGGTGTCGTCCACGAACGCGGCGTCGACACTCGACAGGGACTGCGCGGTCAGGGTCGGTTCGATCGTGGTCAGCCGGACCTTGGACGCCGCATTGTCGACGTCCTCGAGCTTCGAATCCCAGCTCGGCCCGTTCTTCAGCACGATCAGCCCCGCCGCGGCCAATGACAGCAGCGGTCGCACCTGGTTCGCGGGGTTGTTGCTGAGGGTGATCTCCCCGCCCTGGGGGATCTCGGTGACCGACTTGTGCTTCGTGGAGTACAGGGTCAGCGCGAAGATCTCCGTCGCCCCGATCGGGACGAGGGTGTCGTTGTTGCGCGCGTTGTAATTGGCCAGGTAACGGATGTGCTGGAACTTGTTGAGGTCGATCCGACCCTGCGACAGCGCCGGATTCGGCTGGTTGTAATCGCTGAAGTTCACGAATTCGACGGTGATGCCCGCTTCGGCGGCCTTGCGCTTGTACACGTCCCAGTGCGGGAGAGCGAGATCGTTCACACCGATGCGCACCACGTCATCGCGGTGTTCCCCGCCACACGCGGCGGTCGCGGCGAGTGCGATCAGGAGCGGAATCGCCAAGAGACGGCGCAATTTTCCCATTTCACGCAAGCTAGGCGAGGGCGGCGCGGTGTCGCGAGTGTTTCGATCGCCGGGATCGCAATCATTGCCGGACGGTTGCCGCGCCGGTTGCATGGTCGGGTTCCATTACGACGATCATGTGGGAGCACGAGTGAAATTCCAACGGGTACTGGCGATCCCGGTACTGGTCGCGGCCCTCGCCGGCCTCACCCTCACGGCCACGGCGTGCAGCAGCGACGACAACTCCGGTGCGATTCGGATCGGCACCACCGAGACCGACTCGCAGTGGGACGTGTTCGAGCAGAAGGCCAAGGCACAGGGCATCGATCTGAAGATCGTGCACTACTCCGACTACACCCAGCCGAACGCGGCGCTGGCACAGAACCAGATCGATGTGAATCTGTTCCAGCACCTGCAGTTCCTCGGGCAGTACAACGTGGCCAACAATCAGGATCTGACGCCGATCGGCGCGTCCCAGATCGTGCCGCTGGGCTTGTACTCCAAGAAGCACAAGTCGCTGGCCGAGATCGGGCAGGGCGCGGAGATCGCCATCCCCAACGATCCGACCAATCAGGCGCGGGCGCTGTTCGTGTTGCAGGCCGCCGGACTGTTGAAGCTGTCCGGTGATGTCCGCCAGCCCTCGCCCGCCGACGTCGACAAGGGTGCGTCCAAGGTGAAGGTCACCCCCGTCGATGCCACCCAGACCGCGCTGTCGCTGGAGTCGGTGGACGGGTCGATCATCAACAACACCTTCCTGCTGAAGTCCGGCATCGACCCGAGTACCGCGCTCTACAAGGATGATCCGAAGAATCCGGGTGCGGAGCCGTACATCAACGCCTTCGTGACCCGCGCCGCGGACAAGAACAACGCCACCTATCTGAAGCTGGTGGAGATCTGGCACGACGCGGACGTGCAGAAGGCCGTGCAGGAGAACTCCAAGGGCACCGCGCTCGAGGTGACTCGCAGCGGCCCGGAGCTGGAGCAGATTCTGGCGCGGGTGCAGCAGACCATCCGCGAGAAGAAGTGAGCGAGCGGGTCACCGATACCGCCGCGGTCGAATTCCGGGCTGTCACCAAGGTTTTCGAGTCGGGCAAGACGCGGCACACCGCTGTGTCGGAGATCGATCTGCGGATCGAACACGGCGAGATCTTCGGTGTGATCGGCTATTCCGGGGCGGGCAAGAGCACCCTGGTGCGCCTGATCAACGCTCTGGAGAAGCCGACCAGCGGGACCGTGCTGATCTCGGGTACGCCGATCACCGGGGTTCCGGAGTCCCGGGTGCGGCAGTTGCGCCGCGATATCGGCATGATCTTCCAGCAGTTCAATCTGTTTCGCTCACGCACCGCGGCCGGGAATATCGAATACCCGCTGAAGGTGGCGGGCTGGCCGCGCGCGAAGCGCAAGGCGCGGGTCGCGGAACTGCTGGAGTTCGTCGGGCTTTCGGACAAGGCGCGCAGCTATCCCGACCAGCTGTCGGGCGGGCAGAAGCAGCGGGTGGGCATCGCCCGGGCGCTGGCGACCTCGCCGTCGCTGCTGCTCGCCGACGAGGCCACCTCGGCGCTGGATCCCGAGACCACCGGTGAGGTCCTTCGTCTGCTGCGCAAGGTGAATCGCGAACTCGGGGTGACCATCATCGTGATCACCCACGAGATGGACGTGATCCGTGCCGTCGCCGATCGGGTGGCGGTGCTGGCCGAGGGGCGAATCGTGGAGTTGGCGAGCACCTTCGACGTGTTCGCGGATCCGCAGGCGACGCCGACGCGGTCGTTCGTGGACACCGTGCTGCACATCAAGCCCAGCGCCGAGGAGTTGGCGCGGCTCGGTGAGCGGCATGCCGGTCAGCTGGTGACCGTGGACATCGACGACGAGCACGGCGTCGGGGACGCGTTGGCAGTCGCCGCGCGGTCCGGGGTTCGCTTCGAGATCGTGTACGGCGGGGTGAGTTCGTTGCAGGACAAGACCTTCGGGAGCATCACGCTGGCATTGGATGGGGACCCCGACGCGGTCCGGGAAGCGGTTGCGGTGCTGACGGCCGACACCCTCGGTGCTCGATCCGAGCGGAGGACCGCATGACCCCACTCTCGGACACGGTCGCGAATCTCGCTGCCGTGCAGACGGATTGGGACAAGCTGCGCCCGGTCCTCACCGAGGCCATCGGCACCACGATCTACCTGGTGCTGCTGACCTTCGTGGTCGGCGGCCTCATCGGCCTGGCCCTGGGTGCGGCGCTCTACACCACCCGCAAGGGCGGCCTACTGGCGAACCGGCCGATCAATGTCGTGCTCAACGTGCTGGTGAACGTCGTGCGCCCGATCCCGTTCATCATTCTGCTGGCCGCGCTCGGGCCGATCACCCTGAAGGTCGTCGGCACCACCATCGGCACCGATGCGGCGGCCTTCGTCATGGTCGTCGCGGCCTCGTTCGGCATCGCCCGCATCGTGGAACAGAACCTGGTGACCGTGGACCCGGGCGTGATCGAAGCGGCTCGCTCCATGGGCGCCGGACCCCTTCGCATCATTCTGACGCTGCTGATCCCGGAAGCATTGGGCCCCTTGGTGCTCGGTTACACCTTCGTGATCATCGCCATCGTCGACATGTCGGCCATGGCGGGCACCGTCGGTGGCGGTGGACTGGGCGACTTCGCCCTCGTCTACGGCTACCAGCGCTTCGATTGGCAGGTGACCCTGGTGGCGACGCTGGTCATCATCGCCGGAGTCCAGGCCATCCAATTCCTGGGCAACTTCCTGGCCCGAAAGGTTCTTCGCCGCTGAGCTGATCACCGCCCCCTCCACCGGATGGACGGGGCGGTGGTCGGCGAACCCCGGGCATTGGTAACCGGGATCTGTCAGTCCGTCATGCCGGGGCGGGGGAGCAAGACCCGATCGGCGGCTGGGTCTGCTGCCTCGGGGAGCGGGGGATACAGCAGGGCCACCAGGCCGAGACCGGTCAGCGCGCCGAGCAATTGGGCGGCGATGAATCCGGGGGCCGAGGTGGGGGCTATTCCGGCGAAGGTGTCGGTGCAGATTCGGCCGAGGGTGACCGCCGGGTTGGCGAAGCTGGTTGAACTGGTGAACCAGTAGGCCGCGCCGATCCAGGCGGCCACGGCAGCGGGGGCCAGGGTGGTGCGGCCGGTGCGCGCGAGAGTGAAGATGAGGGCGATCAGGCCGGAGGTGGCGACCATTTCGCCGATCAGGTGGCCGGTGGTGACACGGTCGTGGGTGGAGAACTGGACGGCCGCCTGATCGAACATGGCGTTGGCCAGGATGGCTCCGGCGATCGCGCCGATGGTTTGGGCTGCGGAGTACGCGGCGGCTTCGATCGCGGTGAGTCCGGTGCCGGTGCGGCGGCCTGCGAGCCAATCGGCCACCGAGACCGCGGGATTGAAGTGTGCGCCGGAGACGGGGCCGAACATCAGGATCAGGACCGCGAGGCCCAGAACGGTCGCCGTGGAGTTCTCCAGCAGTTGCAGCCCGATGTCGTCGGGGGACAACTGCTGTGCCGCGATGCCGGAGCCGACGACGATCGCGACGAGGGCGGCGGTGCCGGTGGCCTCGGCTGTGAGCCGCCGGACCAGGGGCGGCGCGGCGGAGCTCACGCGGTGGTCGCGCTCAGGCCGGCCGGGATCAGGACGTCGGAAAGGCGTTGCAGGGCTTGGGGGATGACTCGGTAGTAGACCCAGGTGCCACGGCGCTCCGAAGTCAGCAACCCCGCCTCGCGCAGGACCTTCAGGTGGTGGGAGATGGTGGGCTGGGACAGGTCGAAGGCCGGGGTCAGCTCGCACACGCAGACCTCCTGACCGCCCGCGGCGGCGATCAGCGACAGCAGCCGCAGCCGGACCGGATCGGCGAGAGCCTTGAACGACGCGGCGAGCGTGAGAGCGGTCTCGGGCTCGAGCGGCGAGGACAGGGTCGTGGTGCAGCAGCCATCGGGTGCGGCGAGCACCGGAAGTTCTTGTTTCGACACACGTCAATATTGACAGATGTCTAATCAGCGCGCCACACTTGCATCGATAGTCATCAATACAACCAGGTAGGACGCGTGAAAACATCCGATCTGGGCTTCGAGAGGGAGTGTGATCTCCATGTCCGAACACATCGACGAGCTGCGCGAGACGGTGCGCGAGCGGTATGCGGCCGCCGCTGTCGCGGTCGCGGGCGGCGGCACCGCGCAGGATTGTTGCGGGGGCGGCGACTGCTGCGCGACCGGCGCGATGGAGCTGGACGAGAACTTCGGCGCGAGTCTCTACGGCGCCGGTGATCGTGACGCGCTGCCGATTGAGGCGGTGGCCGCGTCGCTGGGGTGCGGGAACCCGACCGCGGTCGCGGACCTGCGCGACGGTGAGACCGTGCTGGATCTGGGGTCGGGCGGTGGGATCGACGTGCTGCTGTCCGCGCGCCGGGTCGGAGCGTCCGGCAAGGCGTTCGGCGTCGACATGACCGATGAGATGCTGGCGCTGGCGCGGGAGAACGCGGTCAAGGCGGGTATCACCAACGTCGAGTTCGTGAAGGGGACCATCGAGTCGATCCCGTTGCCCGACAGCAGCATCGACGTGGTGATCTCCAACTGCGTGATCAACCTCTCGACCGACAAGTCGGCGGTGTTCGCCGAGATGGCGCGGGTGCTGAAGTCCGGCGGGCGCATCGGCATCACCGATGTCGTCGCCGACGATGCCCTGACCCCGGCTCAACGCGCCGAACGTGGCGACTACGTGGGCTGCATCGCGGGCGCATTGTCCTTCGGCGAATACCGAAACCACCTGGAAGCAGCGGGATTCGAGAACATCCGGATCGAGCCGACCCACGCGGTGGCCGAGGGAATGCATTCGGCGATCGTCAAAGCCACGGTGACCGACTCCGCCTGCTGCGGAAGTGACTGCTGTTCATAGCTTCCCGGTGGGAAGAGCGTGGCGGGTAGGTATCGGCCACTCGACGAACTCACGCACCGCGCGCTCCGGCCGGATCACGATCCTTGGGCGGCAGATCGTGGATGACGCCATTGTCATCCCGACCGGAGCGGGCGGGCTTGCCAACAGCCCCCACAGCCTAGAGGGCACGTATCCGACAGCGGCTGCGGTCACAGTCGTTGGTGGTATCAGTCTCGTGCGCGCGCCGGAAAATTGATGTCCCACTTTGGGACACTCGGCCCTTGACCGGTTCGCCGGACGGTGTCGACAATCGCGGGGTAGCGCTGGTGTCGGCGATGGGAAGGGGCACGCGTGGTCGAGGCCGGAGACATCGTTCGTGTCGAGCGGGCGCGCGAGAGTTTCCTGAGCTCGGGTGATTTCCCCAGCGACGCGGTATCGGGCGTGGTGTCCGCGTCCTGGCGGCGGTCGCGGGCGGCGGGGGTCAGCGATCTGGCGAACGTGCTGGATCGCGGGTATGTCGGCGATCTGGATCTGGAGTCCCGGTTCGTGCGTTCCGCGCTGCCGGTGATCGAGCGCCTGGAACTGGAACTGAACGATCTGCCGGTGAGTATCGCTCTCACGGACCGGCGTTCGCGGGTGCTGATCCGCCGCGACAATCAGCGCATGCTCGGCGGGCGCTTCGACAATGTGTTCTTCGCACCCGGATTCACCTATGCCGAGGACACGGTGGGCACCAACGGCGTGGGCACCGCGCTCGCGTCCGGACGGGCCGTATTCATCAGCGGGCCCGAGCATTTCGCCGAGAACATCACCGTATTCGCCTGTGCCGGAGCGCCGATCCGCGATCCGCTGACCGGCGCCGTGCACGGCGTGCTCGATCTGAGCTGCCTGACGGAGGACGCCAGCCCGTTCATGCGGGTGCTGGTGCAACAGGCAGCCCGCAATATCGAGGCCGAGCTGCGGGCCACCGGCTCGCTGCGGCACCAGGCGGTGCTGGAACGGTTTCTACAGGTCAGCCGCACTGCGCGGGGGCCGGTGCTGTCGCTGGGCGGTGAGGTGTTCATGAGCGACACCCGCGCGAACGAGCAGCTGAGCCCGCAGGAGAAGGCGTATCTGCGCGAAATCGCCTCCGGTCTCACCGGAGTGCGCGACAGCGTGGTGCTGGAGGTGGAACTGCCCACCGGTCGCCCGGTGCGGGTGCGTCCGGAGGCGGTGACGGTGGGCGCCGACGTGGCGGGGGTGGTGCTGCGGGTCGATCTCGCCACGGTCGCCAGGGCTCCGCGCGCCGCGCGCAACGCCGTGGGCATGCCGGAGTTGCCCGGCGTATCACCGGCCTGGCGCGCGGTGTGCGCCGAGGTGCTCGAGGCCGCGCGCACGGTCACGCCGGTGGTCCTCACCGGTGAAACAGGATGCGGCAAGTCGAGTCTCGTCACCGCCGCGCATCGGCGGCTGTATCCGTCGCGGCCGCTGGTGGTGGTGGACTGCCGGGTCGAGGATCCGATCGCGCGGCTGCGTGATCCGGCGGACGATGCCCGCCCGCCCACGATCGTGCTGGCGCACCTGGACGAACTGCCCGAACGCTTCGCCGGTGAACTCGATCTGCATCTCGAATCCCGTGCTCCCGGTGGCTGGTTGGTGGCGACCATGGGTTCCGCGCCGGGGCGGGAGTCGGTGCTCTCGGACGCGGTGCTGCGGCATCTGGACCGCTCGATCGGCGTGCCCGCGCTGCGGCATCGCAGTGACGATCTGCAGCAACTGGTTCCGCATCTGCTGCGTACCCTGGCTCCGCGCCGGACGGTGAAGTGCACCTCCGGGGTGATGCGGGTGCTGCTGGCCTACGAGTGGCCCGGCAACCTCACCGAACTGCGCGAGGCGCTGCGGATCGCGCTGTCCCGCCGGCCGGTCGGGGATCTGCAGCATCTGGATCTGCCCGAAACCTGTTTCGCCGCAGGGCGTCGGCTCTCGCCGATCGAGAACGCGGAGCGCACGGCGATCGTGCGAGCACTGGTCGATGCCGACGGCAATCGCAGCGATGCCGCGCGCACGCTCGGCATCGCCCGGTCGTCGCTGTACCGCAAGATCCAGGCGTACGGCATCCGTCCCGTATAGCCGACCCGGGCGGGATGCGCCTCGAAGCCGCACTCGGCCAGAGCTTTTGCCGCAGTTCGAAGATGACGTCGCGCGAGGGCTGGATGGCCTAGGGGGACTGGCGCATTCCCGCTTCCCGGCCCCAGCCCGCGACCCGCCATTCGAGCGGCCGCAGCTTGTCGAAGAAGATATTGCGGAGCTGTTCGGGCGCGGACGGCCGCTTGGGATCCACATCGTCGACGGCGATCGAGATGGCCGAGAGTTCGGCGAGGAAATCGTCGCGGCGGCCGGGCAGCTGCGCGCGATCCTTCGATTCCAGGCGCGGATCCGATTGCAGGTCGGCGTATTTGGCGCGGATCGCGATATCGGTGGCGTCGATTCGCTCGTGCAGCCAGCCGCGCAGCACCGTCGGGTTCTGGTGCACGACCAGGATCTCGCGAATGGACGGGATCTGGGTGGCCTCGCGGTGCAGATCCTCGAGTTTCTCGTTGATTCGCGGCCAGGCCACGAAGTCGCCGGCGTCGATGGCCGCACGGCCCTGGGCTTCCAGATCGTCACGGCGCAACCGGAACAGCGGCGCCTCGGCCGGTTCGGTGCGCTGCAGCAGCAGCACGATCTCGCCGAGCGAAGCCAGCCGCTCCTCGAAATCGGTGAGCGGCGGCTCCAGATAGTCCTCGGGACCGCGACTTTCGAGCAGGCCCCGCAGGATGGTCTCGGTCTCCAGCAGCAGATGATGGGCCTTGGCCTGATCCTGGGTGCGGGTCACCAGCGGCTCGAGCGCGGCCAGACGCTGCTCGATTTCCGGTTCCGCCTTGGCGGTTTCGGCCTTGTGCGCCTCGCGACGGGCCTGCCGCCAGTCAGTGCGCGCCGCCGATGCGCGGGTGCGCAGTTCGTCCCAGGGCGCGACCTTGCGCACCGGAATGTCGATGGCCGCGGACGCCGAGCGGTCCAGATGCGGGATGCGCACCGAGGCGTGAATGGTCCAGCCCGCGGCGAATTCGAGATTCAGCTCCACCGGGGTGCCGGGCTCGAGATCGTCGGGCAGATCGTCGATGCGCACCGTGCCGATCGGAATCCAGCCCTCGTAGAGGCGCACCGCGAGCGAGGTGCCGCGCGTGGCGGTCTCCAGGCGCTGGAACACCCGATGCGGAATCTTGGTGCCCGCCTTGACCACTCGGGCCAGCTGACGGTCGAGCAGCTCGACCGAGAAATCGTGAGCGAGGATATCGCCCGCCAGATCCGGCACGGCGGCCCCGGATTCGACCCGGACGCCGACGCGTTCGGCGGAAATCTCCAGGCCGTCGGCCAGCACGCGCACGGTGCACTCGACGCCACTGCCCAGCGGCACCTCGATGAACAGGAAGGCACCGTCCTCGGATACCTCCTCGCGGAAGGCCTCACCGCCGTCCGGCTGGACCTCTACGACGATATCGGTGGCGTCGATGCGTGAGAGCAGCACGCGACCCGCGATATCGACCGAATCACCGTCGGGCACCAGGGCTTCGAGCTCGAGCACACTGCTGCGTGTGGCCAGGCCGCCCGCCTCGAGCGCCGCGCCGACCGCGACCACCAGCTCGGGATGGAACAGGCGCGGGGTGACACCGAAGCGCTCGCGCAGCAGTTCGGCCACCAGCGGAACCCGGGAGGACCCGCCGACCAGCACGATCTCGTCGAGATCGGCCTCGGTGAGCCGGGCCCGGTCCAGTGCGGACGCGCAGTGTTCGAGGGTGCCGCGCACGAAACCCTGGATCAGACGGTCGAATTCGTGCCTGCTCAGCGGCAGGTTGATGCTCATCGGCTGCCCGGTGCGGTCCTCGAGATCCTGGTTGATGAGCTCGGTCTCGGTCTCGCGGGTGAGCTCGTGCTTGGCGGCCTCGGCGAGCGAGAGCAGGCGGGCCATGCGCTCGGCGTCGGCGGTGTCGCCGGGTTCGGTGTGCAGGTCGTAGGCGGGGAGCTGTTCGATCATCCAGTCCACGATGGCGCGGTCGAAGTCGTAGCCGCCGAGGTAGCGGTCGCCGCCGAAGGAGCGAGAGTCGAAGCCCGCCTGCGGATCCCACGACACCACCGAGGTGTCGAAGGTGCCGCCGCCGAGGTCGTAGACCAGGAAGCGGCGGCGTGCGGATTCGGACACGCCGCTCTCGCGCATATGGGCCAGGGCCGCGGCGACCGGTTCCATGAGCGTCTCGGCCACCTCCAGCCCGGCTTCCGCGCCCGCCTCGGTGGTCTGCGTCTTGGCGCTGGTCTCGAAGTAGGCGGGGACGGTGATGACGGCGCGGTCGATCCCCACCCCGAGGGTCTGTTCGGCGGTGGCCTTGAGGTGGCGCAGCAGGTGCACCGAGGCCTCGAGCGGGGTGAGAACCGCGTGACCGGCGATGACCAGCTGGTCGGTGCCCATATTGCGTTTGAAGAACATGGCGGGCGGCGATCCGGCGAGGCGCGCTTTGCGTTTGGCGAGTGCACCCACCAGCGGCGTGCCGTCGGGGGCGAGCCAGACCGCGGACGGGGTGGTCAGCGACAGGTCCGGATTCGCGACGATGAGCGCGCCGCCGAGTGGGCGCAAGCGCCGACTGTCGATCAGCGCCTGCTTGTTCGGGATGTCGGCGTCGGCGGGGACGGCGACACAGCAGTTCGTGGTGCCGAGATCGATTCCGGCGACGATGCTCATGCGGTGGGCTCCTCGGTACCGGGCTTCGCGGCCGGGTTCGGCAGTAGTGTCGGCAGGACGTGATGCTCGATCCGGAAGCCCTCGGCGGGCGCTCCTGGCGCGTGGGGCTCCGTGGAATCGGTTGTCTCGGAAAGGGATCGGCTCAGCTCGAGGAGTTCGAGCAGGTCGGCGAGATCCTCGCCCTCGGCCTCGGGGCGATGTGTGAGCAGTTCGGCCGCGATCCGGGTGCGCGGGGTGGCGAGCTGCTCCTCGGCCGCGTTGACGCGGGCGACGCTCAGCACCTCACCGAAGAGGGGGAATCGCTTGGCGTCGTAGGAGATCCGCTTGCGGCGTGCGGCGATGCGGCTGCGCGTGGTGGCCCGATCCGCGGTGGGATCGACGTCGAGCACCTGAAAGGCGTTCTCGTAGTAGGGGTTGCGGTTGTGCCAGGCCCAGAGATTCATTCTCGTGTTCCTTTCCGCTAGAGGAATCCGAGGGCGGAGCCGCCCTGCATGTGCCGCTCCAGCCGGCCGGCCGAGACCAGCAGCTGCCGGCCCTGGTCGTACGGGGCGATCCCGGGCAGGCCCAGCATCAGCGCGGTGTTCAAATGGCCTGCGCCGGAGCGGAATCCGGAGCGATCCTCGAACGGGTTCTTGCTCACCCGCTGCGAGGTGGACACCACCAGGGCCGCGCCCAGCCAGAATTCGTGCCGGGCCAGTTTGGCGGCGTAGGCCACTCGGTCCGGCTCCTGCGAGGTCGGCCGATCGCCGATGGCGAGCCGGCGCTGGGTCAGGCCCAGTTCGGCGCTCATCGGCTCCACGAGTGCCGCGATCCGCTCCAGCATGGGACGTGAATTCTCGGCCCAGTGCTTGCTGTCGCGCCGATGCTCGGTCTCCACCGTCTCGATCCCGACATCGAGGGCCTGCTCGGCCAGCGGGATATTGTCGCTGTCGATCTCGATCCAGGCCTGCACCTCGGCCAGCGCGCGGTCCAGATTGTTCTCCCGAATCAACCGCCGGATCTGTGCGCCGGCCTCCCGGGCCAGCCGCGCCCGTGCCCTGCCGACATCGGCCGCCGCGAACTCCGAGTGCCGGATCAGATCCAAATGCTCACGCGCCCGGTCCAATTGATCGCGCCGCAACTCCTGCACGCGGGTCACATGCGGCTCGAGCACCTGACCGGGTAGTTCCGCGCGTGCCTCCACGACAGCCCGCTCGATTTCCTCGGGCAAGGCATCCGGGGTCACCGCGGCAATATGCGCGCCCAGCCGCTCCCAGTACGCGTCGTCTGTCTGCAGCCGTGCCCAGTAACCCAGCGCGAGCCGCCACTGCTCGAAAGCCGTGTCCTCGCCCGCGATTTCGAGCTGGTACGCGCGAGCGTGGGTGGCGACCGCCAGATGGTGCAGGCTGTGCGAAGCCGCTACGGCGGGAGGCGCGTCCGCGATAGGCGCGTCCCCCGGGCCGGAGCTTGCCGGGCGGCGAGCGTCGTCCGCGGCGGTCTCGGAGCTGCTCGGGGTGCCGAGCGCGTCCGTCGAGCCGGTGCCGTCGGTCGCGAGCGCGCCACTGGATCGCGTAGGCGGTGCCTCGGCCCTGGATGAGTTCGACTGTGCGAGTTGGTCGTTTTCCCGCCACAGTCGCAGAGCGGACGGTGTCCACGGCTGCACGATTCCGTCCTCGCGCAGAGCGGCGAACGCGAGTCGGTCGAGGGGGCGATCGGCGTCGCGGGGGAGCCGGGCCACGGTCTCGGCGATACGAGTGGCCTTCTCGCGCAGTGCCGCTGCGTCGTCACCCTCCGCTCCGGCCAGCAGCAGGTGCGCCCGGGCGAGCAGCGCGGCGGTTTCGTCGAAGCATGAGAGCACCGCCGCACGTGCGGCTTTCGCGAGATCCTCGCGCGCGGTCGCCAGGCGCAGTGCGTGCAATTCGGTGCTGCCATTCTCCGCACCGACGCCACCGATCAGTTCCGGGAGCAGCGCGGGGTCATGCTCGGCAACCGCCGTCAGCACGGTGGCCGCGTCGACCAGAGCGTGAGCCGACCACTCCTGGCGATATCGCGCGAAGAGAGCGCGCGCGGCCGCCGCGATCAGTGAGCCGTTGTCGTCCAGCGCACCCAGAACCAAACGGATGTTGGCGGCGACGCCGGTGTTGCTCCCGGCGGCAGGGGCGATGGCCGGGTCGGCAGGTGTATCGCCGTCGCGCACGGAGGCAGCTCGGTCGTCGGCCGAGGGATTGCCTGTTGCCGGGTGGGCGGCGTCTCCCGGGGTTCGGCCACCGGAGGAACCATGTCCCGGTGCGCCACCACCGAATTCGGCGGTGTCGTCCACGAGTGTGCGGAGTTGTGCTCGTGCCGCATCGCGATCACCGGCACGCAGAAGGGCCAGCGCGGTGACCAACCGGGCGGGCAGGCGCAGCGCTTCGTCCTTGCCGCGCGCCACGTCGGCGAGATCCGGCCCCGGCCGGTCCGCTACGACGGCGGCCGCGCCGAGGACGAGCGTGCGGAAGGGGCTCGCGGTGCCCGGTCCCTTCAGCTTGTCGGCGACGGTCACACCGGAGACCAGCCGGTTGTACGCGGTGATGTCGTGCAGCCCGCGCAGGCGCTCCCGCGCCGCCGCACCGCCCCCGAATCGTTCGGCCAATTCGTATCGGCGGGCGGCCTCCACATCCTCGCCACGTTCGGCCGCTCGATCACCGAACAGCAGGAACCAGTCCCCGCGACCGGCGGGGCCCAGTGCGTACAGCAGCTGCCACACCGGCGAGGAAGTCAGCTCGTAGTGCGAGAAGTCTCGATCGACCACCTCGGTCAGATGGGTGACGGCCAGTCGCCGGAACTCCGCCGAGACCACCGCGTCGCCGGACCGCACGGTCGTGGCCATCCACTCCACGAGTGCCGGTGTCTCCGACAGCAATTCGCCGATCGCGTCCCAGGTGTCCGAGAACGCTCCGGGCTCAGGCGTCCGCAACCATTGCGCGAACACGGCATGCGTGGTCTCCGGTTCCAGGGCGAACCACCCGCCCAGCCGCGCGAGCAATCGCACCGACTGCTCCGGCGCGGCCGCGGCGATCCCGGCCGTGCGCTCCTGCAACAGCGTGCGCGCCGCGAGCAGTGGTCCGTTGTCGGCCTCGCTCACGAATTCGTGGACCGCGCGCAACACCGTCTGCGCCCGCACCCGCGGATCCGTCTCGGCGTCGGCCTCGCGCAGCCGCTCGTCGAGTTCCAGTCGCTGCCGGTCTGTGTCCTGCCGCACCGCACGCCCCCGTGGTATCTCGGTCGGTGCCGGTTCGAGGGGTGGCTGTTCAGGCTGTTCGTCGCCGCCCCGGGACCATCGCCACTTCACGTACTGACTCCTGCCGGGGGCGTCGGTGAACGGTGTTGCCGGGGAACGCCACCCGAACCAGCCCCCTAACCCGGGCTCGACAATAGCCGCAGAGGAAAATCCGTCAAATCGTCGATCCCTGCGACCGGCGTGCCAGCACTCCGCGAACGAATGCCGCCTGTCCGGAATGCTGGATATCGTCGTCAAGCACGCTGATCAGGCGCACACCCAGCGTCACCGGCGGATCCCATCGGGTGTCCACGATCCGGGGCAGGTCCGCGTCGACCAGTCCCGATACGTACTCGAGGGTCTGCGCGTGCACCGCGTCGTGGTAGCCCAGCAGGAGTTCCGCCGAAACCCCGTCCAGTGCAGCGACATCCGCCGCCTCATGGCCGTACCCGGTGGCGGCGTCGTCAAACGGCAGCTCGAACCGCTTCGCCCAGCCCTGCGCCGTCCAGGCCTGTTCGAATCCGGCGACATCGGCGATGTGATCGTCCTGCACCCGGGTCAGATGCCACACCAGCCAGGCGATCGAATTCGCCCCGGCTTCGAGTTGAACTCCCAGCTCCTGCGGGGTCAGCCCCTCGACCGCGCCGTGCACGTTCTCGTTGACCCGCCCGAACCCGTCAACCAACAAATCGGCAGTTGTCATGCCCCCATGCAAGCACCCGGGCGTGGACGGTATTCCCACCCGGCGGCGACACAGCGTGTCAACGGCAAAGCGGGAGTGTCGGCGAACTCGGGGACACTCCCGCTCGGGAACACTCGGCTCAGAGGCTGACCGGGTACACCGGCTCCTGGATCTCCGGCTTGATCCGCTCTTCGACGAAGATGCCGTGCCAGATCATGAAGATGATCAGCGTCCACAGACGGCGGCTGTGGTCGACCGGCCCGGTGCGGTGCGCCTCGAGCATGGCCAGCACGGCCGACTTGTTCAGCAGGTGATCGGTGCCGGACTCGGTGATCTGGGCGCGTGCCCAGTCGTACAGTTCCGGTCCGCGCAGCCAGTGCCGCAGCGGCACCGGGAAACCCAGCTTGGGGCGGTGCAGGACGTGCGCGGGCACGATGCCCTCGAGCGCCTGACGCAGCGCGTACTTGGTGGTCTCCTTGGTGATCTTCTGCTCGAACGGGATCTTCTCCGCGACCTTGAAGACCTCGGGATCCAGGAACGGCACGCGCAGTTCCAGCGAATTGGCCATCGTCATCTTGTCGGCCTTGACCAGGATGTCGCCGCGCAGCCAGGTGAACAGGTCCAGATGCTGCATGCGCGCGACCGGATCCCAGTCCCGGCCCTGCATGGCGTAGATCGGGCCGGTCACGTCCTGATGCGTCCACTCGGGGCGGAAATCGCGCAGCACCGAACGCAATTGGGCGTCGCTGAAGCTGCGGGCATTGCCGTAGTAGCGGTCCTCGAGGGTGAGCGAGCCGCGCTGCAGCAGGCTCTTGCCGCGGGTGCCCTCGGGAATCCGCTCGGACAGCTTGCCCGCGAGCTTGCGCACGCCCTTGGGCAGGTATTCGAACGGCTTGAGCGACAACGGCTCCCGATAGATGGTGTACCCGCCGAAGAGCTCGTCGGAGCCCTCACCGGACAGCACCACCTTGACGTGCTTGCGGGCTTCCTTGGCCACGAAGTACAGCGGCACCAATGCCGGGTCGGCCACGGGTTCGTCCAGGTACCAGACGATCTCGGGGATCGAGGCCGCGTACTCCTCGGGGCTGACCATGCGGATGAAGTGCTTCGCGCCGATGGCCTCGGCGGTCTCGGCGGCCACATCGGCCTCCGAGTACCCCTCGCGCTCGAATGCCGAGGTGAAGGTCAGCAGGTTCGGGTTGTGCCGGATGGCCAGCGCCGCGATCGCGGTGGAGTCGATGCCGCCGGACAGGAACGCGCCGACGGTGACATCCGCGCGCATGTGCTTGGCGACCGAATCCTCCAGCGCCTCGGCGATTTCCCGGTACCGGTTGGCCGGGGTGTTCGGGCGCTGGGCGGCCGGGCGCGGCTTGGTGGTCGGGGTGTGCGCGGTGACGTCGTCCGGCTTGCCGAAGGGCACCACGCGGAACTGCGGATCGAAGTAGCGGGTGACGCGCGGAGCGGTGCCGGGCGTGATCCAGGCGTAGCAACCGGATTCGAGCCGGCGGATGTCCTTGTGCAGCGTCTCGGCCTCGGGCACGTACTGCAGGACCGTGTAGTGCTCGAGCGCCCGCGGATCCAGCGCGTCCGAAAGGCTCAGCTCCGGAAGCAGTTCCAGCAGGCTCTTCTTCTCGCTGGCGAAGGCGGTGCCGGTCGCGCCGGTGGCCAGGAAGAGCGGCTTGATGCCGAACGGGTCACGCGCGATGAACAGCTTGTGCAGCTCGGTGTCCCACACCGCGAACGCGAACATGCCGCGCAACCGGCTGGGGGCCTTGGCGCCCCAGTAGTGGAAGGCCGCGACGATGGTCTCGGAGTCGCCCTCGGTGCGGAACATGGGCGCGTCACCGAATTCCGCGCCGTGCTCGGCCTGGAGTTCCTCGCGCAGTTCGAGGTAGTTGTAGATCTCCCCGTTGAAGGTGAGCGCGTACCGTTCCGGGTTCTCCGGCGGCCCCCAGCGCAGCGGCTGATGCGAGTGCTCGATGTCGATGATCGACAGCCGGTTGAAGCCGAAGATCATGCGGTCGTCGTTCCAGGTGCCGCGCTCGTCGGGCCCACGGTGGCGCTGGCAGTGCAGCGCCTCGTAAACCTGTGCCGCGGTGGTCTCGACGGTCCGCCCATCCTGAGTCGAAGCCGTGTCAGATGTCAGAAATCCGAGCAGTCCACACACTGCGGGCAGAACCTCGTTTCCGGAGTCAAGGATGTGCGCACCACCGCGGTGCGCGGGAGGCGAAACTTACTGCCAGAGTATGCCGCACCGGGGCGCCGTGCGCCGCCGCGGTCGGCTGCCCGTGATCCCGCGCGTTGAGACGCCTCAGGTTTCGCGGCCCGGCCCGCTTCCGCACCGATGGCGCGGGGGAGCGCGGCCCAGGAGCGGAGGAGGGAAGATTCGACCGTGCCGGGCCGCGAAACGGCCCGTAGCAGCGGAGGGCGAATCAACGCCGTGTCGAATGCGACCCGATCACAAAGCGGGCGCCGGTTTGGTCTACGCTGCGTAGTACTCGGGAACTCCCGGGGTCGGTCGTGCGTTGTGCGCGGTCGTCCCAGGGGCTCCCTAACGTGCTGAATTTGTGTCACCCGGCGGAAGGGAGTCCGGGTGGCGCTGAGTCGGATAGACGACCAGGAAGGCGTTGAGCGTGGCGCAACAGGCGAGCGAAGCGATAGGGGCACGACCCGCCCAGGGTCGGCAGGGCCGCATCCTTCGGCGGGCCGGGCTGGCGGTGTCCTTGGGGACGACCGCTCTGCTCGTCTCCGGCTGCTCGATCGACAACGAGGTGCTTCGGTTCGGATGGCCCTCGGGTGTCACCGAGTCCGCCACCCGGATGCGAGAGCTGTGGACCTGGTCCGTCATCGCCGCGCTGGCGATGGGCGTGCTGGTGTGGGGTCTGACCTTCTGGACCATCATCTTCCACCGCAAGCGGCCCAATTCCCCCGAGTTCCCGCGCCAGACCGGTTACAACGTGCCGCTGGAGCTGAGCTACACGGCGATTCCGTTCGTGATCATCGCGGTGCTGTTCTACTTCACGATCGTCGTGCAGAACTTCGTGCAGGAGAAGGTCGACAACCCGGACGTCGTGGTCGATGTGACCGCGTTCCAGTGGAACTGGAAGTTCGGCTACCAGAAGGTCGACTTCAAGAACGGCGGGTTCCAGTTCGACGGCGTGGATCACGTCCGTCAGGACATGAACGCGCAGATCAAGGAAGAGTACGCCGAGCGTACCGAGGACGGGCACCCGCAGCCGGGCCCGAACAACGGTCTGCCGGCCAACGACATCTCGTACCTGAACTACGACACCGTCGAGACCATCGGCACGTCGAACGAGATCCCGGTGCTGGTCCTGCCGACCGGTAAGCGGATCGAGTTCCAGCTGGCCGCGGCCGACGTCATCCACTCCTTCTGGGTGCCGGAGTTCCTGTTCAAGCGCGACGTCATGCCGAACCCGAAGCAGAACAATTCGGACAATGTCTTCCAGATCCCCGCGATCGACAAGGAAGGCGCGTTCGTCGGCCGTTGCGCCGAGATGTGCGGCACCTTCCACTCGATGATGAACTTCGAGGTCCGCGCGGTCACGCCGGAGAACTTCGAGAAGTACGTGAAGGCGCGCCAGGCCGGCATGACCAACGCCGCCGCGCTGGAGAGCATCGGCGAGTCGCCGGTGTCGGTGACCACCAAGCCGTTCAACACCGACCGGGCAGCCCGCGGTGCGGGGCTCTCGGAAGTCAAGTGAGGATTGAACTGACATGAAGGTCGAAGCTCGCATCTTCGAACTGATCACGGTCTTCTTCGTGATCGTTGCGGTGATCTACGGCTACTTCACTGCCAAGTCGCGCACCGGCGTCGAGTGGGCGGGAACCACCGCCATCGTGCTGTCGGCGGGCCTGGCGCTGATCGTGGCCACCTACTTCCGCTTTGTCGCCCGTCGACTGGACCTGCGTCCGGAAGACTACGAAGAGGCCGAGATCGTGGACGGCGCGGGCGACCTGGGCTTCTTCTCGCCCGGTTCGTTCTGGCCCATCCTGCTGGCCGGCGCGGGCTCCATCGCCGCCCTCGGCTTCGCGTTCTTCCAGTACTGGCTGATCGCGATCGGCGTGGTGTGCATCCTGATCGCCGCAGGCGGTCTGGTGTTCGAGTACCACCTCGGCCCGGAAAAGCACTGAGCTGAACTGAGCAAACCGACAGACGCCCCCTGGATCTCCAGGGGGCGCTTTGTTTTTCAGGGATTCAGATGCCCAGGGCGTGTTTGAGCCTGGTCGTGCGCGGCGAGCCGAGGCCGAGCAGTGCGCGCGGGAATCGCTGGGACCGGCTGGGTCTGGTGCGGATCGCCGTCTCGATCCACCCGGCCGCCTCCTCCGCGGTGAGCATCGGCTGCTCGGTGAACCTCGAGGCCGAGGCATGCACGGGGGCAGCGGGATTCATGCGCACGGCCGGATAGTGCACGGTCGTCACATGGATGCCACGGGGTGAGAGTTCCGCGTCGGCGCACTGGCCGAAGGTGGTCCACGCCGCCTGCGAGCTGGCATAGGACGCGAAATCGGGGGCCGCGGCGGTGGTGAGATTCCACGGCCCGACGTTGACCACGTGTCCGGATCCGCCCGCGAGCATCGCGGGTAGTAGGCCCAGGGTCAGGCGCAGTGGCCCGAAGAAATTGGCCGCCATCGTGCGCTGGTAGTCGCTGAAGCGGTCCAGGGTCTGCAGGATGGGCCGGCGGGTGGGGCGTCCGGCATTGTTGACCAGGACGTCGATGCTGTCGAATTCGGTGAGCAGCCATTCGACCAGCTGATCGACATCGCCCAGGGCGGAGACGTCGCAGCGGTACCAGTGGGCGCGAGCGCCGGATTCGACAATGGCGGCGCACTCGTCGACGAGTTGACTTCCACTGCGCGCCACCATGATCACTTCCGCGCCGTGGAAGGCGAGTAATCGGGCGGTGGCGCGGCCTATCTCGGAACAGGCGTCGGTGACGACGACCCGTTTGCCGGTGAGGGCGTCGGCGGCGGTGCGGGGACGGCGGGCAGCACGGAATTCGATCATGGCAACCTTCGGTGAGAACGGGCTGAACCATGCACCGGCACCCCGCCGACAGTGCCGATACCGCCGCACCCGCGCCGGCTGCTAACCGGTTGCTGGAGGTGCGGCGGAACACATTCTAATCGGTGGGGTCATAACGCCGCGCGTGTTCCGCGACGCAGATCTCGTCGATCGAGGACACGATGTCCCGCAACAGTTCCGAGGGCAGCGCGGCCGGCCGCAGACGGCAGGTGAAGGTGATGAAACCGTGGTCCGTGCTGTCGAGTTCACGCAGGTAGCGGGACCGCACGCCATAGGTCATGGCCGAGATGACGGTGAAGCAGCCGGTGCGTTCGCGGTGCCCGGAGAACAGATCGTGCAGGCCGTGGAAGACCCGCGCGTAGTTGGCCAGCGGTGCGAAAAGCGATATGCGGTAGGCGGGTCCGCGCTCGGAGGAGCTGATCACGGTATCGGCCAGGTACTCCGCGTCCCGCAGCGTCAGCACCTTCGGAGCGAACATGAGCGCGCCCGCGGCGGCATTGCGGACCGGCATACCGGCGCGGCCGCCCGCCGAGGCGGCGATGGCGCCCAGGGACTTTCGAGCGCGTGCGCCGACCTCGCGACGGGCGCGCAGCGAGAGATTGGGCGCGGTGGGGTGCAGGCTCGACCACTGGCCGAAGCGCACGGTGCCCAGCTGCACGTGGCCAGTGCCGACCGGGCGCGCCACCTTCAGCGGTGCGGTGTCGACCCACCGGCCGACCTGGAGCATGGCGTCGCCGGGAGACTGGATCGCCTTGTGCGAGTGCTCCACCCAGGTGTCGAAGTCCAGGAAGCGGTGCGCGTCGGTGGTGAGCCAGGTGCGGTCCTTGTCCACATCGGTCACCTCCAGCGTGAGCGCGGTGATGATGCCGGTGCGCCCGCCGCCGCCCAGGATCTTGCGGAACCGCGCGGTGTGATGATCACGACCGCAGGTGCCGAAACGCCCGTCCTGATCGACGTATTCGAGCTCCACCACATTGTCGGCGAACATGCCGAAGCGGTGCGAGGCCGCGGACAGTCCACCCACCGCCGCGAAGCCGCCCGCCGTGATGTCGCGGTGGTCGCCGACGATCGGCAGCCCGAGGCCGTGCGCGCCGAGCGTGCGGTCGATGTCGGATAGGCGCGCCCCCGCCTGCACGCGCACCGTGCGAGCATCCGCGTCGACAACCTGCACGCGGTTCATCTTGCGCATGGACAGCGCGGTGCCCTGATCGGGCAGCGCGAGCTCGTCGTCCGGCCGTTCCCCACCCCGGATGATCAGCTGCTTCGTGAGTTTGCGTGAATCCCGCACGGTGCGAACCACATCCGCGGTATCGCGCGGCAGGAATTCGTCATGAGGGGTGGAGACGGGCGTGCTCATGACGCCACAGCTAACCACAACCGAGCGTATTGTGCTCGTAGTTGGACAAGCGTCTCAGTGAGCGGGGGTGAGACGCTGCGTGAACAGCGTCTTTCCACTCGCGTCACACAGGTTCACCGTGAGTTCCCGGGACTTCCCGTCGATGAGCACCTCCCCGAAATGCTGGTAGGCGCCATCCAGCGGCGATGCGTTCTGCGTGGGCGGCGCGTGCACGAAAACCGCTTCCGGGCCGAACGTTCCGTCCAGGGGGTTGGGGCCGAACGCACCGGCGTTGAGGGGGCCTGACACGAATTCCCAGAATTCGTCGAAATCCTGGAAGGCGGCACGGTTGGGGGAGTAATGATGCGCGGCTGTGTAGTGCACGTCCGCGGTCAGCCAGACGACGCCCGTGACCTTGTTCGCCTTGATCGAACCGAGCACCGCGGCCACTTCGCTCTCGCGGCCCGACGGTGCGCCGTTGTCGCCGTTGGCCGGGCCCTCGAAGGCCGAGCGGTCGGGTTGCTCGCCGTCCTTGACCACCAGGCCGAGCGGCAGATCGTTGGCGACGATCTTCCAGGTCGCGGTGGAGTCCCTCAATCCGTCGATCAGCCACCGGGTTTGGGCCGGGCCGAAGATGCGGCCGTTCGGCGAGACGTTCTCGTCGTTGGCGTCCTTGTAGGTGCGCATGTCGAGCACGAAGACGTCCAGCAGCGGGCCGTAGGAGACCTTGCGGTACAGGCGGCCGTCGACGGCTTCGGTGGGCTCCACCGGCATCCACTCGTGGAAGGCCTGCCAGGAGCGCACGGCCAGGGTGTCCATGCTGCGCTCGGAGTAGCCCTTGGTCGCGGCGACCAGACCGCCGGGGTACCAGTTGTTGACCGTCTCGTGGTCGTCCCACTGCGCGATCTGCGCCACCGAGGCGTTGAAGCGCAGATAGTTCTGGTCGGTCAGGTTGTAGGCGTAGTTGCCGCGGAACTGATCGAGCGTCTGCGCCACAGCGCTTTTGGCCTCGGACACGGTATTGCGCCAGATGCGGCCGTCCGGCAGGGTGAGCGATTCCTTCAGCGGGCCGTCGGCGTAGATGGAGTCGCCCGAGTGGATGAACAGGTGCGGGTCGCGGGCCGCCATGGCGGAGAAGATCTTCATGCCGCCGAGATCCGGGTTGATGCCGTAGCCCTGGCCGACCACGTCGCCGGACCACAGCAGCTTGATGTCCGAGGCGGTATCGGGCACGGTGCGGAAGACGCCGGTGAGTGGTTCGGAGATCGCGCCGCCCTCGCCCTCCAGCGTGACGCGGTAGTGCACCTGGCTGTTCGCGGGCAGGCCGTTGACCCGGACCCGGCCGGTGCCGTCGGTGTCGGGCGTGAGCAGCGGGCCTCGGAAACGCTTGGCGTCCTTGAACGATTCGGTGGCGGCGGTCTCGACGACGAGCGTGGCGGGGCTGTCCGAACGGGCCCAGATGAGCGCGCCGTCGCCGCGCGGGTCGCCGACGGCGATGCCGTGCGTCAGCTTCGGGCGTTCGCGGACGATCGCGGGACCGCTGTCGGTGGAGCAGGCGACCAGGCCGGGTGCGACCGCCACTCCGGCGGCGGAGGCGCGCAGCAGGGTGCGCCGGGAGAAGGCGCTACGGGGGAAACCGGGCTGTGGTGCGGAGGATTCGACATGCGAGGCCATGCGCCGACCTTTCATCAGCCGCCCCAACCCCGGTTGAACTGTGCCGGACGGGCCAGCGAATTTTCGGCTATGACCTGGCGTGTCGATGAATTCGAGGTAGCCGGGGAGTGTCGGCAGACGTGCGTATAGTCCGCGATATGAGCATCTCGGGAGGGGATTCGGTGTCGGACTGGGAGCAGATCGCGCCGCTGTTGCGACCGGTACTGCGCCGCGAGGCGGATCAGCGTACGGAGGGCGCGCCCGACGATGCCCCGGTGTCGCGGGCGGCGCTGCCGTATCTGGTGGAGCGGGTGGTGATCGACCGGGCCGGAGCGGTGCGGTTCGTCACCGAGCGGGGAATCCAGGACTGGGGCGTGGACGCGGACACGGTCTACGAGACCGCGCGAATGAACATGGCCGAGTTGGCCATGAGCACTCTCACCGCGTTCGAACCGCCGAACGGCACCGGGGTGATGGAGTTCTCCGATGCCAACGGTGAGAGCTATGTGGGATCGCTGCCCTTGATCGGCGGGTGGCTGGCGGGGGTGTCCGCTCGAACCGGAACGCGCCCTTTGGTTTTCCTACCCGGGCAGCTCGGGATGTTCATCGTCCTGGGCGTCACCGACGAGACCCTGATCCAGGTGCTGGAACTGGCCGATCGCCAGTACGACGAGGCGGCGCAATCGTTGTCACCGGTGCCGTACACGGTGGACGAGCGTGGTGAGCTGACGCCGTTCCACGTGCAGCCGGGCCATCCGGCGTGGGAGGCGCTGACTCGCGCCGAGGCGCGGCTTGCCGTGCACACGTAGGTGGGTGCGGCTGATCGACGAAACGACGGCGTCATCTCGGTCGACTAGGGTCGGCGAGGTGGACAGAGCGCAGTTGACAGCGGACATCGCGGCGGGGGATACACCGGAATTCCTCTTCTTCTGGGGGCACACGGCGGCCCCGGGACACACTGTCGGGAAGTGGGTGCTCAGTCAGTGGTGGCCGGTGGAATTCACGGTCGACGGACAGAGTTACGGCAGCGCAGAGCATTTCATGATGGGGGAGAAGGCCAGGCTTTTCGGGGACGAGGAGATGCGCGCACGGGTGCTGGCCAGCGCGACTCCGGCGGACGCCAAACGTCTGGGCCGCGCGGTGCGGGGGTTCGACAGCGAAGCGTGGGAGGCGCACCGCTACGACATCGTCCTGCGCGGCAGTATCGCCAAATTCGGTCAGCACGAACAGCTTCGGGACTTCCTGCTGGCGACCGAGGGCAAGGTGCTGGTGGAAGCCGCTCCCCGCGACCAGATCTGGGGGATCGGACTGGGTGCGGACGACCCCGCTGCCGCCGATCCCGCACAGTGGCGGGGCGAGAACCTGCTGGGCTTCGCGCTGATGGACGCACGCGATTCCTTGGTGCCGAGTACGCGCTGAGAGCGAGTGCCGGGTGTTTCAGCGCGCCGCCAGCTCCGAGAGGCGGTAAGCCAGGGCCTGGCGCACGGCGGGGATGCGGGTGACGGTGCCCAGGAACAGGTTTCGGGCGGCCCGGGCCGGGCGCGAGCGCAGGGTCGCCATGCGGGTGATGCGGTCGGTGAAGGTGACCACGCCCAGCGCGATGGGCCTGCGGGTGGATTCGTAGGAGTCCAGGAGCGAGGCGGGCGAACCGGCGAGGACCCGGCCCAGCAGCGAACCCAGCAGGGCCGCGTCCTGGATGCCGGTGTTCATGCCCTGACCGCCGGCGGGGCTGTGCACGTGGGCGGCGTCGCCCGCCAGGAAGACGCGACCGGCGCGGTAGTGGTCGGCGAGGCGGTGGTGCACGCGGAAACGGCTGCTCCACAGCACTTCCCGGACTTCGACGCCCGCGTTCGGGCGGCGCGCGTCCAGGATGCCCTGGATGTCGGCGAGCGTCGGTTCGGCGGGCGCCTCGTCGACGGTGGCGACCACTCGGTAGCGGGTGCCCTGCTCGTCGGGGAGCGGGGCCACCACGGTGACGCCCTCGGGGGACAGGTGCAGCGAGACCTGGGTGCGCGGGTCCGGCCACGCCATGTGCACATCGGCCAGAACGAAGGATTCGGGGTAGGCCGCACCGGTGAAACCGATTCCCGCGGATTCGCGGACCCTGCTGTGCATGCCGTCCGCGCCGATCACGTAGTCGGCGCGGATCGAGCCGGGGTTGCCCTCGGCATCGGTGTATCCGACGGTGACGCCGGTGTCGTTCCCGGTGATCTCGGTGACCTCGTAGGGGCGCAGCACCCGGCCGCCGGCCTTCTCGAGCCGGGCCAGCAGGATCGCCTCGGTGGTTTCCTGGCCGATCATCAGCGTGTACGGGTACGCGGTGGGGAGGTGCTCGAACGAGGCGCGGGCGATGGCCTTGTCGCCGTCCCAGAGCACGAAGTGGGGAACCACGATGCCGTGCTCACGCATCTCGGCCGAGACGCCCAGTTCCTCGAGCACCTCGAGGGTCCGGGCGTGCACGACGGCGGCGCGGGAGGTGTTCGCGCCCTCGGCCAGGCGATCGAGCAGGACCACGTCCGCCCCGGCGTCGGTGAGGGCGATTCCCGCGGTGAGGCCGGCGGGGCCCGCGCCGACGATGACGACCGACGCGGTGGCGGGAACGGTGCTCATGATGACTCCTGAGGCTTTGCCAACAAGTGTTGGCCAACGGCTGTTGACTCAAAGGTAGAACCCCGGTGACGACGTGTCAACACTTGTTGGCCTACAGTTGTTGGCATGACTTCAGCTGGGACGAACCCCGCCGGCGACGCGGACCTCGAACAGGCGCCCGCGCGCCGCTCCGACGCCACCCGCGCCGCGATTCTCGATGCCGCCCGCCGCCGGTTCGCCGAGGACGGTTTCCGCAAGGCGACCATCCGCGCGATCGCCGCCGATGCCGGAATCGATCCCTCCATGGTCATGCGTTACTACGGCAGCAAGGACGGATTGTTCGCCGCCGCGGTGGACGTCCAGCTCGGACTCGCGGATATCGTTGCGGGCGAACCCGATTCGCTCGGCGAGCGTATGGTGCATCGCTTCGTGCAGCTGTGGGAGGAGCCGCCGAGCAGTGAGATTCTGCTGATCCTGCTGCGCTCCTCGGTCACCGACGACGCCGTCACCGATCGCGTCCGCGAGATCTTCGCGCACCAGGTGATGCCCGCCGTGCTGAGCGTCGGCGACCCCGCCGACGCTCCCCGCCGCGCGGGTCTCATCGTCACCCAGATGCTCGGAATAGCGTTGTGCCGCTATGTGCTTCGGATTCCTCCGGTGGTCGCGCTCACGCTCGATCAACTGGTCGCGGAGGTGGGGCCCACAGTCCAGCGGTACCTGAGTTCGAGTCCGGCCCGGTGAGAGCGTCGGCCAGCGCGTAGAACACGGCCTCGGTGCGTGATCCCGGGGTCGCGCAGTAGACGATCATCCGCTGATCGGTGTCGGCGATGTGCATGACCTGGCACTCGAACTCGAGCAGGCCGAGATCGGGATGCTCGATCCGCTTCCAGTGCGCACGGCGCACCTCGACGTCGTGTGCGGCCCACATCGCGGCGAAACGCGGGGAGACGCCGAGTAGTTCGGTGATCAGGGCGGTCAGATCCGGGTTACCGGGGTACCGGGCGTAGGCGGCGCGCAGGTCTGCCACGGTGGAGGCGGCGAAGCACACCGTCGCGGGCTGTGACCACTGCGGATGATCGGCCGCCAGCGCGAACATCCAGCGGACCATATTGCGTTCCGCGCCGGGGATGGAGTCGAGATCCCCGATGAACGGGACCGCCGCCCGGTTCCAGGCCAGCACCTCGTAGCTCGCGTCCACCACGTACGCGGGCGTGCGCAGACTGTCCAGGATCACTCGAACCGACTGCGGGAGAGCGCGAACCGGCCCGGCGGTACTCGGCGGGTTCTCGCCGCCCAGCCGGAACAGGTAGTCGCGTTCGTCCGTGGTGAGCATCAGCGCTCGGGCCAGCGCCAGGAGCACCTGCCGGGAGGGCTTCGCGCCGCGCGCCTGCTCCATGCGGATGTAGTAGTCCACGGAGATCCCGGCCAGCTGGGCGACCTCCTGGCGGCGCAAACCCGTTGCGCGCCTGTTGATTCCGTCCGGCAGGCCGACGTCCCGGGGCGTGAGCCGATTGCGCCGGGTGCGCAGGAAATCCGCGAGTTCGGTTCTGTCGGCCATGAGACAAGTGTGCTCCGCTCGTGCCGCGCGTGGGTGGTACAAGTTGGTCCTCCCTGTCCGAGGGGTTCCGGACCACGCTGGTGGCATGACTACGACAGCGCTCATCACCGGGGCCAACAAGGGCATCGGATTCGAAACCGCCCGTCAGCTCGCCGCTCGGGGCATGACCGTCCTGCTCGGAGCCCGTGACGAGGCACTGGGGCAGGCCGCCGCCGACAAGGTGAAGGCAGAGGGCGCGGACGCGCATTTCGTCCAGCTCGATGTCACGGACGAGAACTCGATCGCCGCCGCGGCCGCGCGCATCGACTCCGAGTTCGGCCGCCTGGACATCCTGATCAACAACGCGGGTATCACCGGTGGCTTCGACGGGGACGGCAAACCTTCCTCGACCGCCCTCGACACCTTGCGAAAGACCTACGAGACCAATGTCTTCGGTGTCGTCGCGGTGACCAATGCCCTGCTTCCGCTGCTGCGCCGCGCCGAGTCCGCTCGCATCGTGAACGTATCGAGCGAGGTCGGATCGCTCGCCGGGATGACGGACCGGGAGGGTCCCATGTGGCCGATGACCTCGGTGCCGTACCCGTCCAGCAAGACCGCGTTGAACATGGTCACCGTCATGTACGCCAAGGAACTCTGGGACACCCCCATCAAGGTCAATGCCGCCAACCCCGGCTATTGCGCGACGGACCTCAACGGCAACAACGGCTTTCGCACCGCCGAGCAGGGCGCGGAGCCGTCGGTCCACCTGGCCACCCTGCCGGCCGACGGGCCCACCGGTCAGCTGTGGGGATTCCTCTGGGGTAACGACACGCAGACCTACGGCCGTCTGGACTGGTAACTCGGGCGTCAGCGGGGCGGGTTCGCGCGTTCGTGCAGGCACAGCAGGGTGTAGGCGGCGACGGTCTGGCCGTCGATGATTCGGCCCTGCTCGATCATGGCCTCGAACTCGGCTCGGGAGAACCAGGCCGCTTCCATGTCCTGTTCCGAGGGTTCGCGTTCGTGCGGGCCCTCGGTCAGACCGGTGGCGAGTACGACGTGGCCGAAGTGACTGGTGGTGGCGGGGCCGGGGGCGATCTTGCCGAGGTAGGTGAGGTGCTCGGCGCGGAGGCCGGTCTCCTCACGCAGTTCCTGGGTGGCGGCGGCGATCGGGTCGAAGGTCCGCGCGCCGGGGATGGAACCTCCGGGGAACTCCCAACTACGCTGCCGCAGTGGGTATCTGAACTGCTGGACCAGATGGAAACGGTCGCCGTCGCGCGGGATGATGATGGCGAAGTCGGACTTGTCGACGACCGCGTAGAGGGCTTCGGTGCCGTCGGAGCGGCGCACGACGTCCTCTCGGACGGAAATCCACTGGTTCTCGTAGATCGGGCGCGAAGAGACGGTTTCCATACCCGCGATCCTGCCTGATGCGTCGCCGGGACTCAGCGGGTGTGCGCGACGCGCTCGGCCGCGGCGATGGTCGCCGCCGCCAAGTTCTCCAGCTGTTCCGCCCGCAGATTGGTGTCCGGGCAGGCGACGATCGAGGCGATGACCGTGCCGTCGGGGGCGAAGATCGGGGCCGAGACCGAGACGACGGCATTGTGATCGGTGAGCTCGTCGGGCAGGTAGTCGATGGTGATCAGGTCCGCGATCATGGCGCTGAGCCGATGCCGCAGCGGATCGGTCACCGGTGAATGGCGCAGCGCGGCCAGGGCTTCCATCATCGGCCCGGAATCATCGGCCAGGCGTTCCACCGCGTAGCCGCGCTCCCGTACCGCGTCCAGGACCGCGCGCAGGCGGTCGCGGTGGGCTGGGTCGGCGATGCCGAGCCAGGCATCACGCTCGGATTCCGGTGCCCAGGCGATGAATTCGCGGCAGACCGGCGGCGCGAGCGGCAGATGGCGGCCCGAGCGGATCCACGGTACCGAGGGCGAACCGATCACCTCGGTGATGACGATGGAGGTCTGCTCCCGTTCGGCGAGGAAGACCGGAACATGGTGATCGGTGGCCAGGGTGTGCATCGGGTCCATGGCCAGGCGGCGCAGCGGGAAGGCCGCTTCGGTGCGGCGGGCCACCGTGATCAGTCCCCGTCCCAGCGCGTAGTTCCCGTCGGCGTCGCGAATGGTCCAGCCGTCGGCGGTGAGCTGAGTCAGCACCGCGTGCGCGGTGGCGCGGGACATACCGGTGGCGCGCACGATTCGCGCCAGCGACAGCCGTTCATCGGCGTGCCGCGAGAGCAACTCGATCGCCTGGACCACGCGATGGGTCGGCGGGGAATTCGGACCCTCGGCGGGACGAGTCGAGGCGGCGGGGGACGAGACATCGGACGCCGGTGAGTCAGGTGCGGCCGTGGCGGCTCCGGCAGCTGCCGGATCGGCCGATTCTGCTGAGCGAGCAGCGGTTTCAGGCACCTGAAGTCCTCGTTTCGACGGTCTGGACGGAATGTCTCGGCGGGCTCGGATGTGCAGGATGCACAGCAATCCGCCGGAGGGTATTGACCGGCGCCCACCGGCGGCCCTATCGTCGGTGTCACATTATCGAACAATAGCGTCGAATATTCGACATCGCAACTCTCGGGAACGAATTCCGAGGCAGCGGGGCCGACAGACGCGGCGAGTGAGTGAAGAGATGCGCACGGGATACGAGTTGTCGCACCTTTCCGCCTTGGAGGCGGAGTCGGTGCACATCATTCGAGAGGTTGCCGCCACCTTCGAGCGGCCGGTGCTGCTCTTCTCAGGTGGCAAGGATTCGGCGGTCATGCTGGAACTGGCGCGGCGGGCCTTCTGGCCCGCGCCGCTGCCGTTCTCGCTGCTGCACATCGACACCGGTCGCAATTTCGACGAGGTGATCGAGTTCCGGGATCGCACTGTCGCCCGGCTCGGGGCGAATCTGCTGGTGGGCAGCGTGCAGGACGATATCGACGCGGGCCGGGCCGTCGAGCGCCCGGGCGAGACCCGCAATCGGTTGCAGACCACCACATTGCTGCGCTCGATCACCGAGGGCCGCTTCGACGCGGTGTTCGGCGGTGCGCGGCGCGACGAGGAGAAGGCCCGAGCGAAGGAGCGGGTGTTCAGCTTCCGCGACCAGTACGGCGCGTGGGATCCGCGCTCGCAGCGGCCGGAGGTGTGGAACCTGTACAACGGGCGGCACCGCAAGGGTGAGCACATCCGGGTGTTCCCGCTGTCCAATTGGACCGAGCTCGACATCTGGGAGTACATCGACCAGGCCGAGGTGGAACTGCCGCCGCTGTACTACGCGCACCGCCGCACCGTGCTCGAACGCGACGGAATGCTGCTGGCGGACAACAGGTTCCTGACCCACCAGCCCGGCGAGAAGACCTTCGAGACCAGCGTGCGATTCCGCACCCTGGGCGACGCGGACTGCACCGGCTGCGTCGAGAGCGACGCCGCCACCCCCGCCGAGGTGATCGCCGAAACCGCCGTCACCCGGCTCACCGAGCGCGGCGCCACCCGCGCCGACGACCGAATCTCCGAATCCGGCATGGAAGATCGCAAGCGAGAGGGCTACTTCTGATGCGCCGCAACCTTTTACGCCTCGCCACCGCGGGCAGCGTGGACGACGGCAAGTCGACCCTCATCGGGCGGCTGCTCTTCGATTCGAAGAGCCTGTTCACCGATCAGCTCGACGCCATCGAACGCGCCAGTGCCGCACGCGGCGCCGGGCAGACGGACCTGTCTCTGGTCACCGACGGTCTGCGCGCCGAACGTGAGCAGGGCATCACCATCGACGTCGCCTACCGCTACTTCACCACTCCGCGAAGGAAATTCATCATCGCGGACACTCCGGGGCATGTGCAGTACACCCGGAACATGGTCACCGGCGCGTCCACCGCGGACCTGGCGCTGATCCTGGTGGACGCGCGCAAGGGCGTCTCGGAACAGACCCGCCGCCACGCCTTCCTGTCCTCGCTGCTGGGCGTGAGCCACCTGGTGCTGTGCGTGAACAAGATGGATCTGGTCGACTGGTCCGAGGAGCGCTTCGAGGAAATCCGTTCCGAATTCGCGGATTTCGCCACCAAGCTCGATGTCGGTGACCTCAGCTTCGTTCCGGTGTCGGCGTTGCTGGGCGACAATGTCGTGGACGCCTCGGAGAACATGCCCTGGTACCCGGGCCCGACCCTGCTGCGGCATCTGGAAGAGGTGCACATCGCCTCGGACCGCAATCTCATCGACACCCGGCTGCCGGTGCAGTACGTGATCCGCCCGCACGGGGAGAGTCAGCGCAGCTACGCGGGCACCATCGCCGGCGGCATCTTCAAGCCCGGTGACGAGATCGTGGTGTTGCCCTCCGGACGCACCAGCAAGGTCGCTCAGATCTGGGGGCCGGGCGGCGCGAAGGTCGAGGAGGCCTTCACCGGCATGGCGGTCTCGCTCACCCTCGACGACGAAATCGACATCGGCCGTGGGGATATGCTCGCCCGCCCCGGTAACCAGCCGCATCTGGATCGTGAGCTGGACGCCATGGTGTGCTGGTTCTCCGACACCACGCAGCTGAAGGCCGGGCGCGATTACGCCCTCCGCACCGCCACCCAGACCGCGACGGTGCGGGTCAGCGAGCTGGACTACCGGCTCGACGTGAACACCCTGCACCGGCAGACCGACGCGGAAGAGCTGTCGCTCAACGACATCGGGCGCATCACCCTGCACGGACGGCAGTCCATCCTGTTCGATCCGTACCGCGACAATCGCTCGACCGGCAGCTTCATCCTGATCGACGAGGCCACCGATCAGACCGTGGCCGCGGGCATGATCACCGCCCGCAGCGCCGGACCCGCGGAACTGGCGACCGGCCAGGCCGTGCGGGCCACCGGGCGGGCGCCGCGCGCGGACGTGGTGTGGCACAAGTCGAGCGTGGAACGAGCTCAGCGGCTGAGTCAGGGTGCGACGATCTGGCTGACCGGACTCTCCGGTTCCGGGAAGTCCACCATCGCAGTCGAATTGGAACGCCAGCTGATAGCTTCGGGGCAGCCCGCCTATCTGCTCGACGGGGACAATCTGCGGCACGGGCTCACCAGCAACCTCGGTTTCACCGACGAGGACCGGCGCGAGAACATCCGCCGGGTCGCCGAGACCGCCGCCCTGTTCGCGGACGCCGGTGTGGTCGCGATCGTCTCGCTGATCAGCCCGTTCCGCGCCCAGCGCCGGGACGCGCGAAAGCTGCACGACGACAAGCGATTGCCGTTCCACGAAGTGTTCGTGGACACCCCGCTCGAGGAGTGCGAGCTGCGCGACCCCAAGGGTCTGTACAAGCGTGCCCGCTCGGGTGAGCTGCCGGAGTTCACCGGCATCTCCTCGCCGTACGAACGACCCGAATACGCCGATCTGACCATCACCCCCGGAGCCGGTACCCCGGCCGACATCGCCCGACTGATCCGCCGCGAACTCGGCGGCATCGACGGCGGCAGCACCCACGGAGAGAGCGCAGAGAACTGATGGAAGAACCGAACATCGAGCAGGCCGAATTGCCGCTCACCGAGCCGTTCCTGGCTGCGGTGGCCGAGGCCGAGAAGCTCATCGCCGGAGCGGAATTCATCCGTGACGACCACGATCTGGCCGAGGGCTACGACTATCTGCAGGGCAGTATCGCGGCGGTGCTGCAGCTCTCGCGGGCGCACGGTAAGTCGCATCCGTACTTCGTGAGCTCCACCGGGCCGTACACCAAGATGGGCCTGGACAATCCCGACACGCTCTACTACCACGCGAATGTCGAGCCCACCGGCGAATACCTGCTGACCGGCGTGCGCGGCAACACCGTCGATCTGAGCTTCCAGGTGCTCAAGGGTGACTACACCGCCACCGATGTCCCCGGGGGCGAGGACGCCTTCGACGACCGCCGCATCGAGATCGCCGAAGACGGTAGCTACACACTGCGTTTCGGGCCGCCCAAGCAGAATCCGGAACCGAATTACTTCCAGCTCGGCGAGGGTGCGTCCATGCTCGCCGTGCGCGAGGTCTACGGCGACTGGAACGCCGAGCGCAAGGGCAGCATTCGGATCGAACGCGTCGACACCATCGGCACAGCGCCCGCGGAATCGGATGTGGCACAGATCCGCAAGCGGTACCGGGCGGCCGGGCGCATGCTGCTGACCCGCGTGCACACCTGGTTCAACTTTCCCAAATGGTTCTATCTGAACCTGCCGGTGAACACCCTCACCGAACCGCGGCTCACGCCCGGCGGTCTGAGCACCCAGTACTCCTCGGTCGGGCACTTCGAACTGGCCGACGATCAGGCGCTGATCATCACGGTGCCGAAATCCGATGCGCCGTACCAGGGTTTCCAGCTGGGCAGCCGCTGGTACATCTCGCTGGACTACGTCAACCACCAGACCAGCCTCAATCATCAGCAGGCACAGGTGGATCCGGACGGCCTGATCCGAATGGTGGTGTCCGCGCGCAACCCCGGCATCGCCAACTGGATCGAGACCACCGGCCGCGCACTGGGCATTCTCCAGTTCCGCTGGCAGCGCGTCGGGCGGGAGATGACGGCCGAGGACGGGCCGTCCATCGAACTGGTGCCGTTCGACAAGGTGGCCGAGCGGCTGCCGCATCACGCTCACAATCAGATCGATGACGCCGGCTGGCGTGAGCGGATCGCCGCTCGCCAGCGCGGTTTCGCGGAGAGGATGCTCGGATGACTCGCCTGAAGACAGCACTGCTGGCGGACAAGGTCGTCGTGGTCAGCGGTGTCGGACCCGGCCTCGGCCGGTCCATCTGCCTGGAGGCCGCCGCGGCCGGAGCCACGGTCGTACTGGCCGCGCGCACCGAGTCGCGGTTGAAGGAGGTGGCCGCGGAGATCGAGGCCGAGGGTGGCACAACGCTTTCCGTGGTCGCGGACATCACCGACGAGGATGCCGTGCGGAACCTGCTGGCGCGCACGCTCGAGACGTTCGGCAAGGTCGATGTCCTGGTGAACAACGCCTTCTCGGTGCCGTCGATGAAGCCGTTGGCGCGCACCGACTTCCAGCAGATTCGCGACAGCATCGACCTGACCGTGCTGGGCGGGCTGCGCATGACCCAGACGTTCACCGAGGCGCTGACCGAGTCCAAGGGCAATGTCGTCATGATCAACTCTGCGGTGCTGCGGCACTCCGAGCCGCGCTACGGCAGCTACAAGATCGCCAAGGCGGCGCTGCTCGCCATGTCCCAGACCCTGGCCACCGAGCTGGGCGAGAAGGGAATCCGGGTCAATACCGTTGCACCCGGCTACATTTGGACCGATCAGCTGAAGTGGTACTTCGGTGAGATCGCCAAGAAGTACGGGATCACGCCGGAGCAGGTCTATCAGCAGACCGCCTCCAAATCGGACCTCAAGCGGCTGCCACTGCCCGACGAGATCGCGCAGACCGTGGTGTTCCTGGCCTCGCCGTGGGCCAACTCGATCACCGGTCAGACCATCGATGTCAACTGCGGCGAATACCACGTGTGACCAAGAAGGAGCCAGTCATCTCATGACCGGACGTACCAATGTCGGAACCGTCGAAGACCTGCACGCCTCGGCCACCAAGGTCACCGGGCTGGAGGACTTCGGGTCCGACGACTACCTCGAGGGGCTCGGTGTGCTGCTCGAGTCCTATCAGCGTGACGCGGGGCTGACCGAGCTCGGCAGCAAGATGAGTCGGTACTTCCTGCGCGGGGCGCTGGTGGCGCGGGCGCTGAGCGAATCGTCGTGGAAGGCAAATCCCGGATACGCCGAAACCTCGGTTCAGCGACCGATTTTCGTCACCGGACTGCCGCGCACCGGTACCACCGCGCTGCATCGGCTGCTCGCGGCCGATCCGGGACATCAGGCGCTGGAGATGTGGCTCGCGGAGTTCCCGCAGCCGCGACCGCCGCGCGAGAGCTGGGCCGAGAATCCGATCTATCAGGGCATCGATGCCGGATTCGCGCAGCATCGGGTGGAGAACCCGGAGTTCATGGGACTGCACTACATGAGCGCGGCCGATGTGGAGGAGTGCTGGCAGCTGCTGCGGCAGACGGGCAAGTCCATCTCGTACGAGTCGCTGGCGTACCTGCCGACCTACTCGCAGTGGCTGCGCAAGCAGGACTGGACCGATGCCTACACACGGCACAAGAAGAACCTGCAGCTGATCGGCATGGGCGACAGTCGCGGATGGGTGCTGAAGAACCCCAGCCACCTGTTCGCGCTGGACGCGCTGATGGCCGTGTACCCGGACGCGCTGGTCATTCAGACGCATCGCGATCCGGTCACCATCGTCGGGTCCTCGTGCAGTCTGACCGAACACGCGGCGCGCGGGTGGTCCGACACCTTCAGCCGGGAGCGGATCGGCGAGACGCAGCTGGAGCTGTGGTCGCGTGGTCTGCGCGAATTCGACACGGCGCGAGCCAAGTACGATCCGGCGCAGTTCCTGGACATCCAGTTCGACGATCTGCGGTCCGATCCGATGGGGACCGTCGAGACCATCTACTCGACGTTCGGCATCGACTTCTCCGAGTCCGCGCGCGCCGCGATGGGTTCGCTCGACGAGGAGAGCAAGAGTGGCGATCGGAAACCGACCCATCAGTATTCGCTCGCCGACTACGGGCTGACCGAAGACCAGGTCAGGGCGCAGTTCGGCCTCTCCTGACCTTTCCTGTGAGCCTTCCAGCTATGGTTAGCGTCACCTAACGCCGAACCGGGCGTTTAGCTGGAAGGACCTGGGTTCATGGACGGACGCTGGAGCGGTAAGCCGCCGATGCGCAAGACACTGCTGCGTCTCTCGGCGCTCGGCGCGGCACTGGTTGTCGCGGCGGCCTGCAGCAGCACCGAGTCTCCCAAGGACGACGTGCAAGCCCTCGACGGCAATACGTACGCGCAGACGAATCTCGCGGCGAACCTGCCGAAGTACAAGGCCCAGTTCACCCTTCCGGACATGGTCAACGCCTGGGGCATCGCCGATCGGCCCAAGGGCGCCGGCGGGCACTTCTGGGTCGGCGGCGGTGGCTTCTCGTTCCAGTTCGTCGGCGATGTCACCAAGTCGGCCGACGCCAAATACCAGCAGCTGTTCCAGGATCCGCTGAAGCTCGTCACCATCCCGGGCGCGGATTCGGACACCTCGGACAAGGGTGTCGGCAAGACCACGGGCGTCGTGTTCAATCCGGCGCCGATCACCTCCGACCTGTTCGTCGTGCGTGATCAGCCGGTCACCGTGGACGGCAAGGAGCAGAAGCTCACGGGCTCTTCGCGATTCATCTTCGCGACCGACTCCGGAAAGATCTCGGCCTGGACCGAGCTGGGCACCGGCGGGGAGGTCGTGCGCCACGACGGCCCGGCCAACCTGGTGTTCGACGGGACCGCCGACGGCATGCAGTTCTTCGGCATCGGGCTCGCGCCGTCCGGGGACAAGCTCCTTGCGGCCGACTTCGGCGACAACCCGCAGATCCGCACGTTCGACAAGAACTGGAAGCTGATCCCCACCAGCGGTTTCGCCAACCCGTTCGCCACCGGTGACAACCTCGACCCGGCCGATCCGGCCAAGGGCAAGAAGGTCAAGCCGGGCGATCCGGCACCGTGGAACGTCTCCACCGTCGGTCAGCGCGTGTTCGTCTCGTACGCGAGCACCAAGCCCGACGAGGTCGACGCGGCCAAGATCGATGTGGGCGAAGAGGATTCGCTCGACAAGGACGCGGAGAAGGACGCCGGGAACAAGGCGAACAAGGGTCAGATCGCGGAGTTCGACGCCACCGGCAAGCTGGTGCGGACCCTCGATGGCGACTCGCGCTTCAACGCGCCGTGGGGCGTCACCGTCGCACCCGAGGGCTTCGGGCCGCTCAGCGGCAAGCTCCTGGTCGGCAACTTCGGCGGGGCGGGCCACATCCTCGCTCTCGATGACAAGACCGGCAAGTTCGTCGACTACCTGCGCAACACCACCGGTGCGCCCATCGAGATCGCGGGACTCTGGGGTCTGATGTTCGGCAACGGCGAGAGTCTCGGTGACTCCGACGCGCTGTACTTCACCGCCGGGCCCGAGGACGAGAAGGAAGGGCTCTTCGGCAGCTTGCGGCTGAAGTAGTCCGAGGTTTCCACGAGGGCCCCGAGTCGACTGCGACTCGGGGCCCTCTGCGTGGGTTGGGGCGAATGTGGGGTGGGCCGGGAATGGGGGAGTGTGTGGTGAGGGTCATTGGCATCGTGGCTGGCCAGAGCCCGCGGGGTTACCTAGACTGGAATTGTTCCAGAAAAGGTCAACCCTAGGAAAGGAACCACTATGACTGCGACCATGCCCAAGGTTTCCATCACCGGAACGCTCGGGAAGGCCGAGTCCAAGGTTGTCGGCGTCGTCCTACAGGAAGCGCTCACCGACCTCATCGACCTGAGTCTCATCGCCAAGCAGGCCCACTGGAATGTCGTGGGACCGCACTTCCGCTCGCTGCACCTGCAATTGGACGATCTGGTCGCCGACAGCCGTCAGTTCTCCGATGCCGTCGCCGAACGCGCTGCCGCCCTGGGTATCTCGCCCGACGGCGTCCGGGCACCGTCGCCGAATCCGCCGCGGAATTCCCTTCGGGATACCTGCCCGATCACGAGGTCGTCGCACTCGTCGTAGCGCGCCTCGACACCCTGATTCAGCGACTGCGCAAGCAGATCGAGGCCACCGATACTGCCGACTCGGTCACCCAGGATCTGCTGATCGGCATCACCGCCAAACTCGAAGAGCATCACTGGATGTTCCAGGCTCAGTTCCCCGCGAACTGATTCCCGCATGAGCGGCCCGCGCGCCGCCGGTACCGGAAACGGAATCGGCGGCGCGGCACTGCGTCCGGGCGTTCGATCCGCAGCTCAGGTACTGCTTTCGTGCCGATCGCGAGACAATTGACCGGTGTCGTCAGACCTGGAAATCGAGCTGCTCGCCGATGTCGCATCGGAACGGTCCTCGGTTGTCGCGAACAACGCCATGAACCGCGATCGGGGGCTGTCCGGCGTCCTGCCGTTCATGTCCTCGGGCCGAGTCCTTCTTCACCGAAGCAGGAGGTGATGCTCACCGCCTGCTCCGGATGGCCTCGCCAGAAGCCGTGCTCAGGGTGTGGCGAGTGCGGGGTTGCGGAAGATGTTGGGGCTCACAGGGTTCACGGTGTCCAGGCGAGTCATCGCGTTGCGGTTGATCGTGCGGACGGTGCCGCGCAGGCGTGCAGAGGCCCTGGGGCGGTGGGGAATCGGAGGTTCGTTCGGGGATTGGGTGTCGACCAGGACGAAGGCTCGCAGGACCAGGAAGCGTGCGATGCCCGCCAGACCTGACGCGGTGAGGTAGACGGCCTGCTGGGTCAGGGCGCCGGCATTCGGGTCGAGGTCGGCCAGGCCGAGCATCGCGCCGGTGGTGACGAGGTAGGCGACCAGGACCGTGGCGGCGGCCTGCAGGTGCGCGGTCCAGCTGGTGGGGCCGGACTGGAAGGCGAACCGGGCGTTCAGCTCGGTGGTGACGAAGGTGCCCGCGATGGTGAGAAGGGCGTTGGCCAGGGCCAGGGGCATCAGGTCGTCGAGCAGGATCAGCGCGGTCGCCGAGAGCATGGTGACGCTGCCGCCGCACACGACGAACCGCGCGAATGCCGCTACCGCGTTCCACTTCTGCTGGGTGCTGCCCGCTGTCTTGCTCATGACAGTGAGAATGCCGGGTGGGTCTGACACGGCGCTTACAGCGGACTGACATCTGGCTTGCATCGAATCGGCGGGCATCGGTGTCGGTATCAGTGCAGCTCCGAGGGTAGGTCCAGCCGGGGACACGGGGACGCGGCAGCTCACGAAGAGACCGAGTAGTCGGTCGCAAGCCGTGGCAGCCCTCGGATGAGCGGGTTCGGTCGTGGAGGCGGTTCGCCACGACCGAACCCGGCGTCGGCCGTGCGGGTTATGCGTCCGCTGCGGGCAGTGGCTCACCGAACCAGGTGGTGAGGGCGGTGCGGAGAGTGGCTGCGTCGGTCGGTGCGTGAACGTCTGTGGCCCAGGCGATGTGGGCGTCGGGGCGGATCAGGAGGGCTTCGGTGGTCAGGTCGTCGGTTTTCGCAATGCGGATGTCTATGCGGTGGGACCACTCTCGGGCCACCTCGTGCAGGTCCGTGCGGTCGGCCAGGTCCAGAAGTACCGGGCGGGCGGTGCGCATCAGCTCGGCAACCGATGTGGTGCCCTGATCGGTGTGCAGGGTGAGGTCGGGGGCGAAAGTTCCCGCCAGGGGGTGGGTTTCGGGGTCGGGCTGGGGATAGCGGACGTCGGTGGCGCCGACCATGGCTCCCATTCGCCGTAGAGCGGGTGTATCGGAGATCAATTCTCGGAAGACGTCGCGGAGCGCCTCCACGGCCGGATCGTCGGTGCGCCGCAGGGCCGCTTGGGCGCGGGTCTGCGTGCGGGCGCGCGCTCCGGCGAAGTGGCGTTCGTCGTGGTACGAGTCCAGCAGGCCCGCCGGAGCCCACCCCGCGATCTCCGCGCCCAGCTTCCACGCCAGGTCGACGGTGTCGAGCATGCCGACATTGAGGGCGGTGCCGGTCGCGGGGAACAGGTGGGCCGCGTCGCCCGCCACCAGGATTCGGCCCGCGCGGTATCGCTCGGCCTGCCGGTCCTGGAAGGTGTAGCGCGAGAGGCGGATCGGGTCTCCCAGCGGGAGATCCGCACCCAGTACCCGGCGGCAGCTGTCCGCCAGTTCGGCCATGCTCAGCGGCTCGTTGTCGTCGTACTCGGCGGATTCGTCCTCGGTGGTCTGCAGGGACAGCACGCCCGCGTTGACCGCGAACGCGAACACGCCGTTGTCCGTTCGGGTGAAACCGGGGTGCAGGCGGCCCATGCCGGCGACCTCGATGTCGCCGTCGTCGTGCACGGTCACCGACTCGTGCACGGTGACCTGCGCGAGCCGGTTGACCTCCGGATAGGTGATGCCGGAGAACGCGATTCCGGCCAGCTCGCGAATCGGGCTGCGGCCACCGTCGCAGCCGACCAGGTAGCGCGCGGTGACCCGATAGACCCCATCGGGGCCGCGCACCTCGGCGGTGACGGCGTTCTCGTCCTGGCTCACCGCCAGCACCTCGTGCCCGCGCCGGACCTCGGTGCCGAGATCGCGCGCGTGGTCCTCGAGCACCCGTTCGATCGCCCGCTGCGGAATCGGCAACGCGTGCATCGGAACATCGTCCAGCTGAGTCAGGTCCAGGTACAGATTCCCGAACGGGAAACGCGGCGGCGGGTACGGGCCGGAGGCCGCCGCCTCGAACCGCTCCAGCAGACCGCGGTAGCGCAGCAGATCCAGGATCCGGCCGCCGAGGCCGCTCGCCTTCGGGGTTTCCCGAATCTGCGCCTGACGCTCCAGCACCAGCGGCTCGACCCCTGCCAGCCGCAGCTCACCGGCCAGCATCAGCCCGGTCGGGCCCGCGCCCACGATGATCACGTCGGTGTCGGTCATACGAATTCGACTCTCCCATTTCCGCATGTTTCGGCTTACGGCGGATGATTCTGCGGCATCCCCGGGGTCTTGCGGCAAGTCCCCGGGTGCGTTATAAGTTGAGAGTGGAAAGAGGTGATTCCTCCCTTTTTCCGGTCGCCCGCGGTCCGCGGACATCCCTGTGATCCGAAAGTCCCGGGCGCACAGCGCCACCGGTTGACTTGGAGTGCGCTCCAGCGCTTAGCGTGCGCAATCGAGCTGTTTCCTACACACGAGGGATCGCATCATGGAGCTCGGATTTCATATTCCCATCTTCGACATCGACGGCGGAACCACCGCCATCGCAGGCGAATTGGCCAGGGTCGGCGTCGCCGCGGAGGAGGCCGGAGCGGTCTGGCTGTCCTTCATGGACCACTATTTCCAGATCGAACCCGTCGGGCTGCCCGCCGAGGCGAACATGCTCGAGGGGTACACGACGCTAGGTTTCTTGGCCGCGCACACCACGCGGATCGAGCTCGGGCTGCTGGTCTCGGGGGTGACCTACCGGCATCCGGGGCTGCTCGCCAAGATCGTCACCACCCTCGACGTGCTCTCGGGCGGACGGGCCACGCTCGGACTCGGCGCGGCCTGGTTCGAGCGCGAACATCAGGGGCTGGGTGTGCCGTATCCGCCGATCGCCGAACGATTCGAGCGGCTGGAGGAGGCGTTGCGGATCTGCGCGCAGATGTGGGATCCGGAGAACAACGGGCCGTTCGAGGGCAAGCACTACCGGTTGACCGAGACCCTGTGCTCACCGCAGCCGATCCGCCGGCCACCGGTCCTCATCGGCGGCAGCGGCGAACGCAAGACGCTGCGACTGGTGGCGCAGTACGGCGACGCCTGCAATCTGTTCGCGTCCTCGCCGCAGGAGGTACGGCACAAGCTCGAGGTGCTGCGCAAGCATTGCGACGACGTCGGTAGCGACTACGACGCGATCCGCAAGACGATGACCGCGAACAATCCCCGGCCGACCGTCGCCACCCGCGACGAATTCGTTCGCGCCATGGGCGAGTACGCCGCTCTGGGTATCGATACCGCCATCATCACCCCGACCACGGGCAGCCCCGCGGCCTGGATCGACGCGATGGCGCCCGCGGTGCGGCAACTTCAGGAACTCGGCTGAGCGGCCGCCGCGCTCGGTGATGCGCGGGCTCTAGCGGAAATAGGGTGCTGCCTGGACCCAGTGGAAACCTCGGGACACCACGGGGTAGCGGTCCAGGTCCACCCGGTCCAGTTGCATGTGGACCGGGCTGCCCGCCAGTTGGCCGTCCAGGACGAGGCGGTCCGCTTCGGGCTCGGTGTAGGTGAAAGTGGCTATCTTCCACCGGTGTTCGAGATCCTTGGAGATCGTGATCGTGTGCGCGTCGGTGTCGACGGCGGCGGGGAAGGACAGCAGCGAGTCGTCCATGCGCTGCGCGGTGATGCCGATCGGGATGTCGAAGATGACGCGCTGGAAACGGTCTGTGGCGGTGAGCGATCGGGTCGGGTTCGGATGATCGGCGTAATCGACCAGCGGGGGGAGCTGCCGGCCCGCGACGGTGTATTCGGTGACGTTCCAGATGCCGTACAGCGGGGACTGTTCCCGGCCGTTGCCGTGCGTGCGGTAGCCGTCGTACCCCTCGGTGGCGGCGGTGAACAGCAACCACACTCCGAACGTCACCTGCGCGATCAGTAGCAGCCGGTTTCCGCGCGGGCTGTCGAGCAGGCGGCTCGGAGCCCGGGTGGGGACCGCCTGGCCGAGTAGCGCGCGAACGATTCGGACGATATCGGGAGCGGCCAGAATCGTTGCGTAGGTGAGGAGTTGGAGGGAGAAGATCTTCACCGGAACGTCGTAGGTGAGGTTCAGCAGTGCCACCTGCAGGGTGGCGATGAAGGCGAGCACCGCGCCCAGCCCGGCCGTGCGCGGCAGCACAAGCAGGAGCGCGGCGGTGATTTCCGCTGCGCCCAGGGCGATCTCGTACGGTTCCGACGCCGCCGTCTGCGCCCACAGCACGGCCATCGGGCTCATATCGCCGAACGGCTCCACCAGCCGCTCCAGGCTGAACGTCATCTGCGACGGCAGCAGCTTGATCATCCCGTACAGCAGCAGGGCGCTGATCAGGCTCGCGCGCAACAGCAGTCGGAACCACCCGTGGAGCCGGACGTAGTTCGGGCGATCCCGATCCAGCGCCGACCAGACGGCGGTGGCCACGATCGCGACGATCGTCAGCGTGAACAGCGAAATCCATTGGGTGGCGGTGTCACCACTGGCGGTCGGCGTGTAGTCGACGGTGGTGTCGAAGAGCTGGGCGCCGACCCGGTCGGTCAGCGGATGCAGAGACGTCCACTTCGCGAACTCGGCCACCGCGTCCTGCGGCACCCCGAAGGACCGCAGCAGCGCGTGGGCCAGCCACACTCCGGCCATCCCGATGCCGACGAACACGAATCCGAACCGGAACACCACCCGCGAACGAGAATGCCATCGCTGGATCGGCGCGTGCTCCGCGCCCTCGTCGACCACCTCGGCCGGCAACTGTGCAACCACGTCGATCCTCCCCGCAACCCGGCCAATGTTCTTGCGGGCGAGACGTTATGGCAGCGTCCGAGCAGGTGGTATCCGTCAAAACCCTTGCCCCGACCCCCGCTGCCCCCAGAAATCGTGCCCCTGGATCGTCGTCGCCGACCACCGGACCGGCGCTGAGGTTCCAGGCGCTGAGGTTCCAGGCGCTGAGGCTCTAGTGTGCGACGTGAGTGGGGGAGAGACGTTCGTAGCGCAGCCGGAGGCCGTCGGTGAAGGCGGTGAGGGCGAGTTCGAAACTCTCGGTGTCGATTTCGTCGGCCTTGGCGCGCAGGAGGTGGGCCTGGTCCAGGTGGGGGTAGCGGTCTCGGTAGACCTGCGCGTCGTCCTCGAAGCCTCGCGAGAACGAGCCCATGGTCGAGCCCATGACCAGGTACCGGGTGGCCGCGCCGATCATGGTGGCCTCGCGCGGCGGCCAGCCCGCGCTGACCAGGCCGCCGTGGACGGCGTCGGCGGCGCGGAGGTTCTCCTCGCGGGTGCCGGGGCCCGACGCGAGGTAGGGGACGAAATTGGGGTGGCGGACCAGGGCCGCGCGGTACGAGCGGGCCCAGCCGGTCAGGCCCGCGAGCCAGTCGCCGGATTCGAAGGCCGAGGTGTCCACCCTGGCCATGACACCCCGGGCGATGTCGTCGAGGACCTCGTCCTTGGTCGGATAGTGGCCGTAGAGGGAGGCGGCCTGCACGCCGAGTTCGGCGGCCAGTTTGCGCATGGACAGTTCGGTAAGCCCGTCGCGGTCGATCAGCGCGAGCGCGGCGTCGGCGATGCGTTCGCGGCTCAGCAGCGGCACTTTCGGCCTGGCCATATCCCCTCGCCTTCGCTGCTCTTGCGGGTGATCGTCGAAGGTATCACCGGGCTCTTGAGAAACCGAACAGCGTTAGGATACCGTCGGGGGCAGAAACCTAACAACGTTTGGTTAGGAGCCATCGCACCATGGATTTCGAACTCGGCGACGATCAGCGCGCACTGCGCGAACTCGCCCGCGAGTGGGTGGACAAGGAAGTCGTGCCGTATGCCGCCGAGTGGGATCGCGCCGAATCGGTCGATACCGCCATCGTCGGCAAGCTCGGGCAGATGGGGTTCCTCGGCATCGAGATTCCGCAGGAGTACGGCGGTTCCGGCGGCACCGCCCTGGATTACTGCCTGGTGCTCGAGGAACTCGGCCGGGGCGACAGTTCGGTGCGCGGCATCGTCTCGGTGTCGCTCGGGCTGGTCGGCAAATCGATCAAGACCTACGGCACCGAGGCGCAGAAGCGAGAGTGGTTGCCGCGCATCTGTTCCGGGGAAGGTATCGGTTGCTTCGGCCTCACCGAACCCGGCACCGGATCCGATGCGGGCAGCCTGACCTCGAAAGCCGTTCGGGACGGCGAGGATTGGCTGCTGTCCGGGACCAAGATCTTCATCACCAACGGCACCTGGGCCGATATCGCCATCATTTTCGCGCGCACCGGCGAGGCCGGGCCCCGGGGCGTCACCGCCTTCCTGGTGCCGACCGACACGCCCGGGTTCACCCGGACCGAGATCAAGGGCAAGCTCGGCCTGCGCGGGCAGGCGACCGCCGAATTCGTGCTCGACGGCGTGCGCGTGCCCGACAGCGCCCGGCTCGGGGAGCTCGGGCAGGGCTTCAAGATCGCCATGGCCGCCCTGGACAAGGGGCGCATGGGCGTTGCCGCCGGGTGCGTCGGCGTCGCGCGCGGCTGCCTCGAGGCCGCGGTGAAGTACGCGGGCGAGCGCGAACAGTTCGGCAAGCCGATCGCCTCCTATCAGCTGGTGCAGGAACTGCTGGCCGATATCGCGGTGGACGTGGAGGCGTCCCGGCTGCTGGCCTGGCGGGTCGCGGACCTGATCGAACGCGGAAAGCCGTTCGGCACCGAGGCGTCTGTCGCGAAACTCTTCGCCAGCGAGGCCGCGGTGAAGGCCGCCAACAATGCCATCCAGGTCTTCGGCGGCTACGGCTACATCGACGAGTTCCCGGCGGCCAAATACCTGCGCGACGCACGCGTGCTGACCCTCTACGAGGGCACCAGCCAGATTCAGAAACTGCTCATCGGCCGCGCCCTCACCGGCGTCAACGCCTTCCTCTGACGCGCCTTCCTCTGACGCCTCCCTTCTGACAAGGAGATTCGAATGTCGAAAGTAGCCTTCGTGACCGGTGCGGCCCGCGGTATCGGCGCCGCCACCGCCGCCCGCCTCGCCGCCGACGGGTTCACCGTCGCCATCGCGGACCTCGACGAGGCCGCCTGCAAGACCGCCGTGGACGCCATCGCCGCCGCGGGCGGACAGGCGATCGCGGTGGGCTGCAACGTCTCCGACGAAGCCTCGGTGGACGCGGCGTTCGAACGTGTTGCCGCGGAACTGGGTTCGATCGACGCACTGGTCAACAACGCGGGCGTGCTGCGGGACAACCTGCTGTTCAAGATGTCCGTCGAGGACTGGGACACCGTCATGTCGGTGCACCTGCGTGGCGCGTTCCTGTGCAGCCGGGCCGCACAGCGGTACATGGTGAAGCAGAAGTCCGGCAAGATCGTGAACACCTCCAGCGTGTCCGCGCTGGGCAGCCGCGGCCAGGCCAACTACTCCGCCGCCAAGATGGGCATCCAGGGCTTCACCCGCACCCTCGCGATCGAACTCGGCCCGTACGGCATCAATGTCAATGCCGTCGCGCCCGGCTTCATCGTCACCGATATGACCGATGCCACCGCCGCCCGCGTCGGTGTGGACCCGGAGGACTTCCGCAAGGCGGCGGCGGAGATCACCCCGCTGCGCCGGGTCGGCAAGCCCGAGGACATCGCGAACGTGGTCTCGTTCCTGTGCTCGGCCGACTCCTCCTTCGTCACCGGCCAGACCATCTACGTCGACGGCGGCCGCAAGCTCTGAACGGCCGAGAACGGAAGGGCCACAGCATGATCGACTTCACGGACTTCGACCTGCTCCGCGCGGCGGTCGGCACCGAGATCGGCGTCAGCGACTGGATCACCATCGATCAGCGGCGGATCGACACCTTCGCCGACGCCACCGACGACCACCAGTGGATCCACGTCGACGCCGAACGGGCGGCGGCGGGACCGTACGGCCGCACCATCGCGCACGGGTTTCTGACGCTGTCGCTGATCGTCCCCATGACGGGGCAGATCATGACCGTCAGCGCCGCGCGCATGGCGATCAACTATGGGCTGGACAAGGTTCGGTTCATCAACCCGGTTCCGGTCGGCAGCCGTATTCGCGGGCGCATCACGCTGGACGCGGTCACCGATATCAAGGGCGGCGTGCAGGCCGCGCGCACGGTGACGGTCGAGATCGACGGCGAGGCCAAGCCCGCGTGCGTGGCCGAGAGCATCGCCAGGTATCTGGCCTGAGACAGCGAAAACCCGGGCCCGCGGATCGAATCGATCCGCGGGCCCGGGTTTTTCGGTTCCTCGACGAAAGCTGTTGCCGCTAGCGGATTCCCGGTCCGAACGGCTGCGCCGACATCGGTGCCACATCCGGGGTCATGGTGGCCACCACCGCGATCCCGGCCGCGCGGAAGTTGCTCAGCGCGCGGGCGATATGGTCCGCCGAGGTGATCAGGATCGCGGCTCGCGCCCCGATCGTCTCCATCAGCTGAGCGGAGAAGGCCGCGTTCTGCACGGTCGAATTCGCCTGTGTCTCAGCGAAAACGCGCGCGGCCGAGATGCCCCGGTCGATGAGCCACTGTGCCATCGCGGACGCCTCGGTCACGCCGTTCTGCGGATTGCCGCCGGTTACGATGACCGGCGACTCCGGCGACAGCAGCGCCGAGACGTAGCCCGCGTAGAGCCGGTTCTCCAGCTCCGGACGCATCTCCCCATCGGGTTCCAGGCCGTAGCCGAGCACCACGATCGCGGTGGCCGGACTGAACAGCGCGGGCAGTTCCAGGCCCGGCAGATCCACGCCCGGCAGGCTGAACGGCGCGAGCGAACCGATGTTCGCCAGCACATCTCTCGGCAGTCCGAGCAGCGCGTCGATCTGCGGGGGAGCGGGTTGTGCGTGTGCCGGGGCCGCGGCCATGGCCAGCACGGTCGCGGTGGCTCCGGCCATCAGGGCTCGGGCCGCGCCGGTGCGCAGCGGGGTGGGGACGACCCGGCGGTGGCGGCCCGAACCGCCGCGCAGGGCGAGCGCGCCCTGCCATCCACCGGCGGTGGTTACTTTCCGGTGTCTACCGGATCGAAGGGGATTGCGGTCGCCGCCCACCAGGAATTCGGTGGTACCTCGGCGTACTGCGGAAATGGGGGCGCGCAGGCGATAGAGCATCGCAACCTCCTTGGTAGCCCGATAGTGACTACCGGCTGGTTCACATTCTTGGATTTCATGATCGCGCGAGATCCCGCTGCTGGTAGGCGAATTCGTGAAATCAAGATCCGCGGTCGGCAGGGTTGTCGCCTTAGGCGGCCGGGTGAGCGGCGTCACACTCGCGTCCGTGTCACACCCGCGCGGGCCACGTCGTCATCTTCGTAGAGCCCGCCAACGAGCTCACCGACACAGAAAAGAGCAGCACAGTGACCCGCTTCGCCCTGCACCAGAACGACGTCGCCGCCAAGTTCGTCAAGCGTCTGAACACCGCGGCCCGCGTCATCGACGAGTCCTCCCTGCCCAAGACCACCCAGGAACTGGTCAAGATCCGCGCCTCGCAGATCAACAGCTGCGGCATGTGCCTGGACATGCACACCAAGGACGCCGCCCACGCCGGTGAGACTCCGGTCCGGCTGGCCATGGTCGCGGCCTGGCACGAATCCACCGTCTTCACCGACCCCGAACGCGCGGCTCTGGCCCTGACCGAAGAGGGCACCCGCCTCGCCGACGCCAATCCCGGTGTCTCCGAGGACACCTGGTCACAGGTGCGCAAGCACTACGACGACGAGCAGATCGGCGCGCTCATCTCCCTGATCGCCACCATCAACGCCTGGAACCGGCTCAATGTCATCGCCGGGGCCACCGGCGGGGAATACGTACCCGGTCAGTGGTGATCCGGGATAGGGCGGACGGGGTGAGCCATCACCTAGAGTTGGCCGCATGATTACCGCGATCGTGCTGGTTCACGCCGACTCCGCCCGCATCCCCGAGACCGCGCAGGCGCTGGCCGCCATCGACGGCGTCACCGAGGTGTACTCCTGCGCGGGCGACGTCGACCTGATCGCCATGGTGCGGGTCCGCGATCACGAGCGGATCGCCGAGGTGGTCACCGGGCGCATCAACAAGACCGATGGGGTGGTGCGCACCGCGACCCACATCGCGTTCAAGTCGTACTCGCAGGCAGACGTCGAGGCGGGATTCTCGATCGGCGAATAGGGTCCGGGTTCTCCCGCGCCGGGCGAACCATCGAATCGGGTGCGCCTCGACGGTCCTCGCGATCTCCATGCCTGATCCGGCCGTGCGGGAAAGACCTCGATCAGGTTTCGATGGATGCGCCGAGAGGTGCGACGGACGCGCCGGGCTCGACCACATCGGTGACGCCGCCCCTGCGCGGCCGATCGGCACACTGCCGCCCGCAATGGGTGAATTGTCGGTATCAAGCGACTTGCGTGCCGCTCGGCAGATGGTCGGTCAGTCCGAACCGAGCTGGTTGGTGACGGTCACCCAGCGCTCCAGCAACGCTCCCGCAGCCCCGGTGTCGACGGCCGCGGACACCCGCTCCAGTGCGATCGCGAGCTTGTCGTGCAGATCGTCGCCGACCTGATCGCCGGTGAGCTCGAAGGCCACGACCGCGGCCGCGGAATTCAGCAGCACCGCATCGCGCACCGGACCCGATTCGCCCGCGAGCATGTTGCGCGCGATGACCGCGTTCATCTCCGCGTCGCCGCCCCTGAGGGCCTCCTGGGGGACCCGCTCGATGCCGAGTTTCGTTGGGTCGATGGTGGTTTCGGCCATACGGCCGCCCGCGACCACCCAGACGTCGGTGGTGTCGGCGGTGGTGATCTCGTCCAGGCCGTCGTTGCCGCGCACCACCAGGGCCGAGGCGCCGCGATCGGCGAACACGCCCGCGATGACCGGCAGCAGATCCGCGAACGCGCATCCGATCAGCCCGGCCCCCGGCCGTGCCGGATTGGTCAGCGGGCCCAGGATATTGAAGACCGTCGGAATGCCGATCTCACTGCGCGCGGGACCCGCGAAGCGCAGCGAGGGATGGAAGACCGGCGCGAAGCAGAATCCGATCCCGGCCCGGCGCACGCATTCGGCGACCGACTCCGGTCCGAGCGCGATCTTCACGCCCAGCGCCTCGAGCACGTCCGCGCCGCCGCTCTTGGAGGACGCGGCCCGATTGCCGTGCTTGACCACCGGAATTCCGCTGGCCGCCACCACGATCGAGGACATTGTCGAAATGTTCACCGTGCCCGAGCGGTCGCCGCCGGTGCCGACGATGTCCACGGCCGCGCCGTCCCACTCGACCAGGCGGGCGTGCGAGAGCATCCCCTTCGCCAGGCCGGTCAGCTCGCCGGGGGTCGGGCCCTTCATCTTCATGGCCACGCCGAAGGCCGCGATCTGGGCCGAGGTGGCGCTGTCGGTGAAGATCTCGTTCATGGCCCACGCGGCCTCGTCCACGGACAGATCGTTGCCGTCGGTGAGGATGCCGAGGATTTCTCGCCAGCTGCGCGCGCTCATCTTGCTCTTCCGTTCGTCGCCGGTGGACTCCGTGCACCAGTGTTCTGGCCGCAAGCCTAGTGCGCGGGGGCTATTTCTTTTCTTCCGGCCGATTCCGGGCCGGTTGCAGCGCTTCCCAGCCCAGGGCGTCGCCCTCGTGGCGCTGGGCCAGCCCGGCCATGCGCGAGCGCTCCTGTGAGCAATGCAGGGCGTCCAGTATCTGCACGCGCTGCAGGATCAGGTTCACGGGATCGGCCTCGTCCCGGGAACCGGTCTCATAGCCGTCCTGCGCGGCAATGACTTGCACCGCATTCACCTGCGCGGCGGGCAGGCGCAGATGATGCCGGAGCAGCACGGATTGGTCGGCCGTCCAGTCCATTGCCTTGCCGAGGGCGGCCGAACACGCTTCCGCGTCATCGAAACTCGACGCCACCACGATCAGATCGGCGCGCGCGGGATCCAGTTCCGTTGCCGCGCCGGGCCCGAACAGCCGCCGCCACCATGGTTTCACCTCTGCACTACCCCTCACCTGGGCTCAGCTTCCTCTTACCTGGTCAATCTAGGCTGCCACGTGACACGCCGAGCGCCCATCGAGAGGCTCGCTCGCGCTGCGCTTTCCGACACGTACGACGAAGTTTCGTACCCCGCTACTCCTGTCGTACTACGACAAGTCATACTTACCGGCGTGACGACCGCAGTAGGGACCCCAGGATCGGCCATTACCCAGCGTGTGCATTCGCTGAATCGGCCCAACATGGTGAGCGTCGGTACCATCATCTGGCTTTCCAGTGAGTTGATGTTCTTCGCCGGCCTGTTCGCTATGTACTTTGTCGCTCGCGCGCAGGCGCACGGCAAGTGGCCGATGGAGCCGACCGAGCTGAACCTGAAGCTCGCCGTGCCTGTGACGGCCGTGCTGGTCGCTTCCTCCTTCACCTGCCAGATGGGTGTCTTCGCCGCCGAGCGCGGCGATGTGTTCGGTCTGCGGCGCTGGTATGTGATCACGCTGATCATGGGCGCGTTCTTCGTCGGCGGTCAGGGCTACGAGTACTTCCACCTGGTCGAAGAGGGCACCACGATCTCCAGCACCGTGTACGGCTCGGTGTTCTACATCACCACCGGCTTCCACGGTCTGCACGTCATCGGCGGTCTCATCGCCTTCGTGTTCCTGCTGATCCGCACCAAGGTCAGTAAGTTCACGCCCGCGCAGGCCACGGCGGCGATCGTCGTTTCCTACTACTGGCACTTCGTCGACATCGTCTGGATCGGGCTCTTCGCCACGATCTACTTCGTCCGCTAGTTCGGACCAGCCCGCAGGCCACAGCCCCGGCCGCAGGCGCCTGAAACTTTTTCGACAAGTCGGTTCCGTCTACTCCAAAGGGACACAGATGAGTTCATCTCCCCCGTCAGCGCCAGATCCGAGCCTCGGCTCCGGGATCGGCGAGGCCACCAAGACCCGCAAGCAGCGTCGACTGCGTCGGCGCCTGGCCGGCGGTCTGGTTCTTCTGATGGGCCTCGTCGGAGCCGGCTTCGCGGCTGCGGCCCTGACTCCGACGGCGCAGGTCGCGACCGCCCACGAGGACACCTCCGCGCTGATCCGCGAGGGCAAGCAGATCTACGACACCTCCTGCGTCACCTGTCACGGTGCCAACCTGCAGGGTGTCGCGGATCGCGGCCCGAGCCTCATCGGCGTCGGCGAGGCCGCGGTGTACTTCCAGGTCTCCTCCGGTCGTATGCCCGCCGCCCGCAACGAGGCGCAGATCCAGCGCAAGCCCCCGAAGTTCGACGCCCGTCAGACCGACGCCCTCGGCGCCTACATCCAGGCCAACGGCGGCGGCCCGACCGTGCTGCGCGACTCCGACGGCGAGATCGCCCAGGAATCGATCATCGAGGGAGCCGACCTCGGCCGCGGTGGCGAGCTGTTCCGCATGAACTGCGCGTCCTGCCACAACTTCACCGGCAAGGGTGGCGCGCTGTCCTCGGGCAAGTTCGCGCCCCCGCTGGATCAGGCCAGTGAGCAGCAGCTGTACCTGGCGATGCTGACCGGCCCGCAGAACATGCCCAAGTTCTCCGACCGGCAGCTCTCGCCGGAGGAGAAGAAGGACATCGTCGCGTACATCAAGGACCGCATGGAGACCAAGTCCGAGGGCGGCTACGGCCTCGGCGGCTTCGGCCCCGCGACCGAGGGCCTGGCGATCTGGATCATCGGCATCGTGGTGCTGGTGGGATCGGCTATGTGGATCGGCTCGCGGTCATGAGGTCGTCAGGCGCGGAGGCGGCAGCGCAGCGTAACCACGTAGCGCTCGGCCTCATGACCGAATGGATACAGTCATGAGTGAACAGGAGCGAAACAGCATGGGGGACAACCCCACCGGGGAAAACCTCACCGACGAGCAACTCGACGCCATGTCGCGGGACGAGCTCGTCGCCCTCGGCACCAAGTTGGACGGCGTCGACGTCGCCTACCGCGCGCCGCGCTGGCCGGTCCCGGGCACCCGGGCCGAGAAGCGCGCCGAGCGTCAGGTCGCGATGTGGTTCGCCATCTCGGGTATCGCCGCTGCCGCGCTGATCGGGGTGTTCCTTTTCTGGCCGTGGACCTACAAGGGCCGCAACCAGGACGGCAACGCCGCGTACTCGCTGTACACCCCGCTGGTCGGCATCACGCTCGGCATCGCCGTGCTGGCCATCGGCATCGCGGTCGTGCTGATCCGCAAGAAGTTCATCCCGGCCGAGATCTCCATCCAGGACCGCCACGACGGCCGGTCCCCGGAGGTCGATCGCCGGACCCTGGTCGCCGAGCTGACCGACGCGCTGGACACCTCCACGCTCGGCCGCCGCAAGCTGATCACCCGCACCGCGGGCCTCGGCGTGGGCGTGCTCGGCGTCGGCGCGCTGCTCGTCTTCGTCGGCGGTCTGGTCAAGAACCCGTGGGCCAAGGGCGACAAGTCGCCGCTGTGGGTCTCGGGCTGGACCCCGGACTACGAGGGCCAGACCATCTTCCTGCGTCGCGACACCGGCCGCCCCGAGGACATCGTCCTGGTCAAGCCGGAAGATCTGGACGCCGGCGCGATGGAGACCGTCTTCCCCTGGAAGGAAGAATGGCGCGGTGACGAGCACGAGACCCTCCAGTCTCTGCGCGGTATCCGCAACGCGGTCATGCTGATTCGCCTGCGCACCAAGGACGCCGAAGGCGCCATCAAGCGCAAGGGCCAGGAGAGCTTCAACTTCGGCGATTACTTCGCCTACTCGAAGATCTGCACCCACCTGGGCTGCCCCACGTCGCTGTTCGAGCAGCAGACCAACCGGATCCTCTGCCCCTGCCATCAGTCGCAGTTCTCGGCGACCGAGTGGGGTAAGCCGATCTTCGGTCCCGCCGCCCGCGCGCTGCCGCAGCTGCCGATCACCGTCAACTCCGAGGGCTACCTGGTCGCAGTCCACGACTTCATCGAGCCCCTCGGACCGGCCTTCTGGGAGCGTCGTTCATGAGTCCTAGCAAAGCGGCCACGCAGGCCAATGAACTGGACGAGCGCTACCGCGGCGCTACGTTCCTCAAGCGCTCGATCAACAAGGTCTTCCCGACCCACTGGTCGTTCCTGCTGGGTGAGGTCGCGCTCTACGCGTTCATCATCCTGCTGCTGTCGGGTGTGTACCTGACGCTGTTCTTCGATCCGTCCATGAGTGAGACCGTCTACAACGGCGTGTACCAGCCGCTGCGCGGCGTCACCATGTCGCGGGCCTACGAGACCTCGCTCAACATCTCCTTCGAGGTGCGCGGCGGTCTGTTCGTCCGTCAGGTGCACCACTGGGCGGCACTGCTCTTCGCGGCGTCGATCATCATTCACCTGTTCCGCATCTTCTTCACCGGCGCGTTCCGCAAGCCGCGTGAGGCGAACTGGGTGATCGGCTCGCTGCTGCTCATCCTGGCGATGTTCGAGGGCTTCTTCGGCTACTCGCTCCCGGACGACCTGCTCTCGGGTACCGGTCTGCGCGCGGCGTTCTCGGGCATCACCATCGGCGTGCCGGTGATCGGCACCTGGCTGCACTGGCTGATCTTCGCCGGTGACTTCCCGGGCACGATCATCATCCCGCGCCTGTACATCGCGCACGTGCTGCTGCTTCCGGGCATCATCCTGGCGCTGATCGGTGCGCACGTCGCGCTGGTCTGGTACCAGAAGCACACCCAGTTCCCCGGACCGGGCCGCACCGAGAAGAACGTCGTCGGCGCGCGCATCGTGCCGGTGTTCGCCTCGGATCAGGGCGCGTTCTTCGCCTTCACGCTCGGCGTGGTCGCCCTCATGGGTGGCGTGCTGCAGATCAACCCGATCTGGAACCTGGGTCCGTACAACCCGTCTCAGGTCTCCGCGGGTTCGCAGCCGGACTTCTACATGATGTGGACCGATGGCATGGCCCGCCTCATGCCGCCGTGGGAGCTCTACTTCTGGGGTCACACGGTTCCGGCCGCGTTCTGGGTCGCGCTCATCATGGGTCTGGTGTTCACCGTCCTGGTGATCTACCCCTGGATCGAGAAGCGCCTCACCGGCGACACCGCGCGGCACAACATCCTGCAGCGTCCTCGCGACGTGCCGGTCCGTACCGCCATCGGCGCCATGTCCATCGCCTTCTACCTGGTGCTGACCCTGGCCTGTGTGAACGACATCCTGGCGCTGAAGTTCAACATCTCGTTGAACGCCACCACCTGGATCTTCCGCATCGGCCTGCTGGTGCTGCCGCCGCTCGCGTACTTCGCGGCGTACCGGTTCTGCCTGGGTCTGCAGCGCAGCGACCGCGCGGTGCTCGAGCACGGCATCGAGACCGGTGTCATCAAGCGCCTGCCGCACGGTGAGTACATCGAGATCCACCAGCCGCTGGGACCGGTCGATTCGCACGGCCACCCGATCCCGCTGGAGTATCAGGGCGCCCCGGTGCCCAAGAAGATGTCCAAGCTGGGTCTGGCCGGCAAGCCCGGTACGGGTTCCTTCCTGCGGGCCGACCCGCACAACGAGATCGAGCAGAACGCCGAACTCGCGCACAAGGAAGAGCACGACATGCTGAAGGCGCTGGAAAGCGCTCAGAACGAAGCCCGTGGCTCGGAGAACTCCAGCCACTGAGGGTGAACAACCGGAAGGCCCCGAGTCGTTTTCGACTCGGGGCCTTCTTGTGTTCGAGGGGGTTCGGGTTTTCTGCGCGCAGGGGTTGAAACGGAACGGATCATTCTGCTACTCTTTGAACAGAACAAAACATTCCGTTCCAACAGGGAGAATCTCATGAACGCCACCGTCCGCCCCTTCCTCATCGACGTTCCGCAGGCGCAGCTCGACGATCTGGCCGAGCGGCTGCGCAAGGCGCTCTACCCGAACGAGCTGGCCGGGGTCGGTGACTCGTACGGCGTTCCCGGCGATCGGGTGCGGGCCCTCGCGGAGTACTGGCTGAACGAATTCGACTGGCGGGCACTGGAAGCCAAGCTCAACGCCTACCCGCAGTTCACCGCCGAGATCGACGGGGAGGACATCCACTTCCTGCACGTGCGATCCTCGCGGGAGGACGCGCTGCCGGTGGTGCTCACCCACGGCTGGCCCGGCTCGGTGCTGGAGTTCCTGGACGTCATCGAGGCGCTCACCGAACCCGAATCCGCCGATCAGCCCGCCTTCCACCTGGTCATCCCGTCGCTGCCGGGCTTCGGCTTCTCCGGCCCGACCCGCAGCACCGGCTGGAACCGCTACCGCACCGCCCGCGCCTGGGCGGAGCTGATGAGCCTGCTCGGCTACGAGCGCTACGGCGCCATCGGCAACGACGCCGGCTCCATGATCGCCCCCGAACTCGGGCGCATCGCCCCGGATCGGGTCGCGGGAGTCCATGTGACGCAGCTGTTCTCGTTCCCGTCCGGCGACCCGGCCGAATTCGAGGGCATGTCGGGGGAGGACATGGCGGCGCTGGGGCACCTGCAGTGGTTCCACGAGAACAAGATGGCGTTCAACACCTTCCTGAGCCAGCAGCCGCAGACCATCGCCTACGCGCTGAGCGACTCGCCGCTGGGGCTGCTCGGCTGGAACGTGCAGCTGATGGGCGAGAGCCTGGACGACGAGTTCGTCATCGGCAACGTCGCGCTGTACTGGCTCACCGGGACCGCCGGATCCTCGACCCGGTTCTACTACGAGGACGCGCACGCCACCGAGCACCCGAGCGAGCCGACCACCGTGCCGACCGGACTGGCCATGTTCAAGGGTGACTTCCAGTCCATCCGGCGGTTCGCCGAGCGGGATCACAAGAACATCGTGAGCTGGAACTCGTACGACATCGGGGTGACCGGAGGCGGGGCGAACGATGCGGCGGGGCACTACGCGGCGCACGAGGCGCCGCAGGTGCTGGTCGCGGATATCCGGAAGTTCTTCGCGCAGTTGGGTTGAGCGGTCTACCTCTCACCGGAGCAAGCGGGAACATCGGTGGGGACCACACCCGCCATGCGCCGGCCGCGGCCCGTCCCGGGGGAATGAGCCGAAATCCAACTCGCCGTGGTGGCGTCGGTACTCGTACTCCGGGTATCGCCGCACACCATTCCTTGCTCATTACGGGGCGGTTCCGTTCATATCGGATCCCACAACGGGTTCGACATGATCCGTTATCGCTGAGGTGGGCAGAACTACGGGCCCCGGCCTCTCTGGGGTGCTCGGTTCTGTGACCGCGGCGGCGGCTTCGGCGCGGGCGGCCCAGGCGAGCCAGGAGCCGGCGCTGAGGCGGGGTTCGGCGTAGCCGTCGGTGGTGCGGACTATTCGGGTGCCGGGTTGTTCGAGCCAGCGGGTCAGGAGGGAGGCCTCTTCCGGGAGGGCTCCTCGCAGTGGGGGATAGGAGGGGGCGTTCGCCGGGGTGGGGTTGTTCGCTGTGGACGGGGAGTGGGGGACGGGGGTCGGGATCACCGTTTCGGCGGCGGCGACCAGGTGCTCGACGACGAGCATGGGGGAGGTGCCGCGGCGGGCGGTGCCGGCGGCGGCGAGGCGGGCGTGGCGGATGATCGCGAACTCCCAGCCGCCCGCGCCGTCGGGGTGGGCGGCGACGAGTTCGGGGATGCGGGCCAGGGCGGTGAGGCGCTGAGTGCGGCGCAGCGCCTTGATGACGGTGAGGGTGCGGTCGCGCAGGCGGGCGGCGGCTTCGAAATGCTCTGCGGTGGAGAGTGTTTCGAGTTTGTCTCGAATCTCGTGCAGCAGGGCGTCGCTCTCGCCGGAGAAGAGGGCGCGCACGGCCGTGGGGACCGGTTCGTACTCCTCTATATATAGGGGTGCGTTGTGAGTGCTCGCGGGGCAACCTCCGACGATGGCCGGCGGGCATTCGTGGCGGCCGGATCGGGGGATGCGGGTCGTGCAGGTGCGCAGGCCCGCGGTCTCGGCGACGGTGGCCGCCACCTCGAGGGCGTCGGCGCGGGAGGTGAAGGGGCCCAGGGCATCTCGGGTCGGTGAGCGGGAGACGGTGAAACGGGGGAAGGGCTCGTCGGTGAGGGTGAGCCACCAGGCGCGCTGCGGGAACTTCGAGCGGCGGTTGTACGGCGGGGTGTGCGCGAGCAGCAGACGCAGTTCGCGCACACCGGCTTCCAGCCCGTGCGCGCACTCGACGTGATCGACCCGGGTGGCCAGCTGCACCATCTCGCGGATGCGGGGACGGGTGTCCGATCCGGTGAAGTAGTTGCGAACGCGGCGGCGAAGATTCACCGCGGTTCCTATATATAGGACTTCATCGGAGGGGCCCCGGAACAGATACACGCCGGGAGTGGCCGGAAGATCGGTCGCGATAACCCGTTTGGCGCGTTGGCGGCGGGTCACCTCGGGCAGATAGTCCAGCAGCTCGGTGAGACTGTGCACGCCCTGATTGCCGACCCGGGCGATGAGCGCGTGCAGGACGTCCACCGTCGCGCGGGCGTCGTCCAGCGCGCGGTGCGTGGGCCGGGTCTCCGAGCCGAGGATCTGCGCCAGCATCTCGAGCTTCACCGAGGGCGCTTCGTCGCGGGTGAGCACCCGCCGCGCCAGCTGCACCGTGCACAGCACCTGGAAAGCGGGCCACGCGGTCTCGCACCGGGCCGCGGCCGCGCGCAGGAACCCGGTATCGAATCGGGCGTTGTGCGCGACCAGCACCGCCCCGGCGGCGAACTCCAGGAATCCGGGCAGGACCGCCTCGATATTCGGAGCGTCCACCAGCATGGCGGTGGTGATCCCGGTGATCTGCACGATCTGTGGCGGGATGGCCCGGCCCGGGTTGATCAACGTCGCGAACTCGCCGAGCACCTCCCCGCCGCGCACCTTGACCGCGCCGATCTCGGTGATGGAGTCGCCATCGGGGCTGGTCCCGGTGGTTTCGAGGTCGACGACCACGAATGTCGTGTCGTAGAGCGGGGTTTCGAGCTCGTCGAAGGCCAACTGGTGGGGCACGGCCTGCAAGCGTAGGGCGGGGGTCCGACAAGACGGCCGGATCGGACCGCCGCGACGCTCTCCCGGTCACGACACGGAAACTTGATATGCCGATGTGGAATATCGACCTGGGGAAATGTCCGTATATCGAATCGAGATTCTCGAGATGAAATCTCCGAATTGCGCGGATATGCAAGAATGTGACCAGGGTCACAGTGATTCATAAAATGAATCAATTCGGGCAGGGCGCTTGATCAGTTCGGGCGGGCTGTTGCCGTGTGCTGTCAAGCTCTCGGGCGGTTGGGCGTGTCGGTGGCGACCCGTGCTCCGGCCCAGGTCGCCGAGGATGGTGTCGACCAGGTGTTATGTGCAATTCGCCCAGGCGGGGGCGGCCTTCGCGGCCCGTTTGCTACTGGCGGGTAGCCGCCGGGAAGCTCCCGGCGAATCGGGCGCTGTTATCGTTTCGTGATTGCTGTGACGTTAGTCGCACCGAAATGTCGCCGCGTAACAATTTCCGGCCATGCCGCGTTGGTCGCGGCTTTACAAACCACCGTTATCGGCTCGTAATCTTCCTGAGACCTCGCGGAGTCCGACGCACCAAACCGGTGCGGCGTCGCGGGGCAGATTGGAAGTACCTCACCATGGCGACAAACACCGTCAAGCGGGCCATCTCGGCCGGCGCCGTCGGCGCTGCCACGCTGAGTGCGCTGCTGCTGCCCGCCACTCCCGCGTCGGCGCAGCCGGTGACCGTCCCCGGCGTCGGAACCTTCGACGTGCCGGATGCGATTCAGATCCCCGCCGGGATTCCCGGTGCGCCGACCTCGATCCCGATTCAGATTCCGGCGATCCCCGGCGTCGAGGTGCCCGCCCCGGCACCCGCCGCCCCGCAGAACAACGTGCACCAGCAGGCCGTCGACGCCGCGCTGAGCCGCGTCGGCGACCCGTACGTGTACGGCGCCTCGGGCCCGAACGCCTTCGACTGCTCCGGCCTGATGCAGTGGTCCTACGCGCAGGCCGGTGTGAGCCTGCCCCGCACCAGCTACGACCAGGCGAACGCCGGCACCCCGGTGTCGATGGACCAGCTCGAGCCCGGCGACGTCGTGTCCTTCTACGGCGGCAGCCACTCCGGCATGTACATCGGCGACGGAAATGTCGTGCACGCCTCGACCTCCGGCCAGCCCGTGAAGGTCGCGCCGATCTCCTCGATGCCGTTCGCAGGCGCTGTGCGTCCCTGAAGTTCCCGAAACGCAGGTCTCTGACCTGCGAACGAAGCGGCGACCGTAATGATTCCGTGTCCTACTGGACACGAGCGGTCGCCGTTTCGTAATCTTATCGAGACCTTCTTTTCCAACCGGGGTAAGAGAACGGGCAGTGGTGAATGAACCGCATGGCAACGACGGCAGCGCATAAGCGGGACAACCGCACGACGCGAATCGTGGGCGGCGCGCTCACGGTCGGAGCCATAGTCATCGGTACCTGCGGGGTCGGACCCGCGACAGCCGATCCGGCCGCAGCACCGGCCACTGCTGGGGAAGCAGTGCAGCGGCTGATCGACCTGTCGCGGGAGTCCGAACAGCTCAACCAGCAGGCCCTCGACGCCCAATCTGACCTCGACGCCAAGGTCGCCGTGGCGGACTCCGCCGATCGCAAGGCGGCCGACGCGGCCGCCGTGCTCGACGGAGCCCGCTCGGAGATCAAGCGCTTCCAGCCGGTCATCGACCGCGCCGCCAGTTCGGCTCTGCTGGGCAGTCGCACCAACCGCCTCACCTCGCTGCTGGTGAGTAGCTCGCCGCAGCAGCTGCTCGATCAGATGTCCATCGTGGATCTGGTCGGCACCCGCACCAATGATCAACTGAGCCAGTACAAGACGGTCAGCGACGCGGCCACCGCCGCCGAGACCGCCGCCCGCACCGCCGCCGACGTCGCGCGCTCGGCCAGCGACAAGGCGAACTCGGTCCGCACGGATCTCGAGACCAAGCGTTCGGCGCTGCAGGGCGCGATGGCGGGCGTCATCGCCGCCTGGGGCCAGCTGTCCGCCGGAGACAAGTCCGCTCTGGCCGGCTCCATGTTCCCGCCCGGCTTCAATCGCGACACCCTGCTGCAGGGCCTGGTTCCCGGCAGCGGCACGAGCGCGCTCGCCGCCGGGCTCACCCGCGTCGGCGCACCGTACGTGTGGGGCGCGGTCGGTCCCGACCAGTTCGACTGCTCGGGTCTGGTGCAGTGGGCGTTCCATCAGGTCGGCAAGAACGTCCCGCGCACCAGCCAGCAGCAGTCCACGTACGGCACCCCGGTGGCGGAGAAGGATCTGCAGCCCGGCGATGTGGTGTTCTTCTACTCCGATATCTCGCACGTCGGCATCTACGCGGGCAACGGTCTGATGCTGCACGCCTCCACCTTCGGCATCCCGGTGCAGGTCGCGCCCATGGGTTCCTCCCCGTTCAATTCCGCTCGTCGGTTCTGACCGGCCTCCGGCATGGCTGAACTCGACGAAGTCGGCGTGCGGAACCACCGGGGACCTGCGAAAGGCCGCGGTCCCGACCACGTAGGGTGCTGGGGCATGTCCCAGGGACTCCTATCCCGCCCGGCGGGATCGCGATGAGCGGACTGGTCCGGATGCGCGGCTGGCTGGCGGCTCGTCGCCGCTTCCAATTCGTCCTCACCCTGGTCATGGTGACCACGCTGACCGCCGCCTGCGGTGCGCTGCTCATGCTGCCGAACTCGGTGCTGCCCAAGATCCGGGCGGTGGTTCCGGGGTCCGACAGCGCCCTCGCGTCGGCGTCCGATCCGCAGTTGCCGGGACTTCGCCGGATCATGGATTCCTACGGCAAGATCGTCGCCGAACCGGTCTCCACCGGCGCGGGCCGCATCGGCATCGTGCTCGGTCATCCCGGCCGCGTGAGCGACGTGGAGCTGCTCTCGGGCGAACTCGCCGCCGCCACGCTCGCGGTCAGCGCGCTCTGGGGTACCGACTGGTCCCAGGCTCCGGTGGTCGTGGTCGCTTCCAGCCCAGCCGAATTCGCCGCCCTGACCAATTCCACCGGTCTCGTTCCCGCCGAAGTGGCGGCCGCGACGGTGTCCGATGCCTTCCATCCCGGTGCGCGCCCCACCGGCCAGCGGGTCGTGTTCGGCTCGGAGGCCGGGCAGCGCCTGGGCCCGGACGGCATGCGCGCGGTCCTGCGTCACGAACTCACCCATGTGGCCACCCGCGCGGTCACCGTCGACGGTTCTCCACAGTGGATGCTCGAGGGTTTCGCCGAGTACGCCGCCCATCGCGGCATGCAGCGGCCGTTCGCCGAGGTCGCCCCGACCCTGACCACGCGCGCCCGCGCCGGTGATCTTCCGGCGGACTTCCCGGCGGACGCCCTGTTCGACCCCGCCGGCGGCCAGGCCGCGTACGCGTACGAACAGGCCTGGGCCGCATGCGCTTTCCTGGCCGATCAATACGGCGACCCGGCTCTGGTGAACCTCTACCGCCTGATGGCGAGCGGTCCGAAGGATCGCGCCGCGGTGGAGGGCATCGTCCGCACCGCCCTGAACGCGGAGTATCCGGACCTGATCGCCCGATGGCGGGTCTGGATCGGCTCCCGCGCGGCCGAGGGCATCTGAGCGCGACTCCCGCCGATCCGACCCGGTCCGCGCCACGCCGACTTCGCTGGTGCGAGGTTTCGGGGCGAACAGCTGGCCGGGAGCCGGTGCGATAGGTTTACCGCATGGGGCGAACGCTGCTGGTTACCAACGATTTCCCGCCACGACCGGGTGGTATCCAGTCCTATCTGCATGCTCTGGCGCTGCAGCTGCCGCCGGACGAACTGGTGGTCTACGCCCCGCGCTGGCGCGGCGACAGCCACTGGAAATTCGATGCGGAACAGCCCTTCCAGGTGGTCCGCCATCCCACCACGCTCATGCTGCCCACCCCGCTGGTGCTGCGGCGCGCGGCCAAACTGCTGCGTGATGAACAGTGCGATCGGGTCTGGTTCGGGGCCGCGGCGCCACTGGCGCTCATGTCGCCCAAGCTGCGCAAGGCCGGAGCCGAGCGGATCATCGCCTCCACACACGGTCACGAGGTCGGCTGGTCCATGCTGCCCGGCTCGCGCCAAGCCCTGCGGGTGATCGGTGACAGCACCGACGTGGTGACCTATGTCAGCAAGTACACCCGGGGCCGGTTCGCCTCGGCCTTCGGCGCGCAGGCCGCGCTCGAATATCTGCCGCCCGCCGTCGATTCGGAGGTGTTCACACCCGATCCGGCCGCGCGCGCGGAACTGCGCACCCGCTACGGCCTCGGTGACCGGCCCACCATCCTGTGCCTGTCGCGCCTGGTCCCGCGCAAGGGCCAGGACGCACTCATCGTGGCGCTGAAGGGAATTCGCGAGAAGATCGACGGCGCGACGCTGGTCATCGCGGGCGGCGGCCCGTACGAGCAGAAGCTACGCCAGCTCGCCCAGTCCCTGGAGGTCGAGCAGCACGTCGTGTTCACCGGCCGGGTGCCCGCGAGCGAGCTGGCCGCGCACCACACGCTCGCCGACGTCTTCGCCATGCCGTGCCGCACCCGGGGATTCGGCCTGGATGTCGAGGGTCTGGGCATCGTGTTCCTGGAGGCGTCGGCCTCGGGCGTCCCGGTCGTCGCGGGCGATTCGGGTGGCGCGCCCGAGACGGTGCGCGAAGGGGAGACCGGCCGGGTGGTGAACGGCCGTTCCACCGCGTCCATCACCGACGCGATCGTCTCGATCCTGTCCGATCGCGATGCCGCCGCAGCCATGGGAGCGGCCGGTCGGTCCTGGGTACAGCACCAGTGGCGCTGGGATCTCATGGGCGCGCGCCTGCGGGAACTGCTCGATGCCAACGTGGAAACGAGCCACAGCTGACTCTGAGCTAGGCTCAGCCGCGTGAGCAGTATCCAGGTTGCCGACCAGACCTTCGTCGCCGCGCCGGGCACGGCCGTGGCCGAGGTGCTGGCTGATCGTGCCCGCTGGCGCCGGTGGTGGCCGGATCTGTCCCTCGACGTGCGGGAAGACCGGGCCGACAAGGGAATTCGCTGGACCATCAGCGGTGCCTCGACCGGCACCATGGAGGTCTGGCTGGAACCGATGCTGGACGGGGTCATCCTGCACTACTTCATGCACGCCGAACCGAAGGGCCTCGAACGCATGTCGGTGCGCGACCTGATGGCCGCCAACCGCACCCGGCGCGTCGCGGGCAAGAAGATGGCCTTCGAGATCAAGGCCCGCCTCGAAGCCGGCCGCAAAGCCGGCGTCGCACCTGCCGCACTCTAGGAAAGGAAGCGTTGTCACCCATGGCCGATCGCACTCAACGGTCGATCGTGATCGACGCCCCCTCGGATCGAGTGATGGCCGTCATCGCCGACGTGGAGTCGTATCCGGAATGGGTCGCCGCGGCCCGCTCGGTCGAAGTCCTGGACAAATTCCCCGACGGACGGGCTCGCAACGCCCGCTTCGTGCTCGACGCGGGCGTCGTGAAGGACACCTACACGCTGTCCTACACCTGGCGTCCCGACGGCAAGGCCGTGAGCTGGACCCTGGTCTCGGGTGACCTGCAGAAGGCGCAGGACGGCACCTACGAACTGATCGCGCTGCCCGACGGCGGCACCCAGGTCGTCTACGAACTGACGGTGGACCTGAACATTCCGATGATCGGCATGTTCAAGCGCAAGGCCGAGAAGGTCATCACCGACACCGCGTTGAAGGAACTCAAGAAACGGGTCGAAGGCTGACCGCGAGCGGTTCCGAACCGCCGCGGCCCTCCACCCGGGTGGAGTTGTTCATCGGCAAGGGCGGGGTGGGGAAGACGACTCTGGCGTGCGCGACGGCCATCGCGTACGCGCGCTCGGGGCAGCGGGTTCTGCTGGCCTCGCTGGATCAGGCGCATTCGCTCGGTGACGCACTGGGATTCCGGTTCCGGCGCGCGGCGGGCGCGGTGCCCGAGGTCGCCTCGGTGCAGACCGGACTCGATGTGATCGAGGTGGATTCGCTTGCGCTGCTGGAGGATCGGTTCCGGCAGGTGCTGCTCATGGTGTCCGGCGCCGGTCAGGAGCACGGAATCGACCTGGGCGCACTGGATCCCGCCGAACTGACCGGCCTGCCCGGGGTGCAGGAGCTGCTCGCGCTGCTGGAGATCACGCAGTTCACCAAGGATTCGCGCTGGGACGTGATCGTGGTGGACTGCCCGCCCTCGGCGGACATGCTGCGCATCATCACCGCGCCGGACACTCTGCTCGGCTACCTGGAGCGGGTCTGGCCCGCGCACACCCGCGCGCTGTCGGTGGGCATCGATCTGCGCCGCGCGGTGCTGTCGGTCGCGGTGGAGCAGATCGTGGACACCGTGACCGAGGCACGTGATCTGCTCGCGGACACCGCCCGCACCAGCGCCCGCCTGGTCACGGCCGCCGAACACGTCGCCATCGCCGAATCCGCGCGGGTGCGGTCGGCGGCCGCGTTGCTCGGGCTGCGCCTGAGCGCGATCCTGGTGAACAAGGTGCTGCCGGAGGTTCCGCCGCCCGATCCGGGGTATGGCGACGGGCAGGCGCCGCATCCCGCGGTGCAGTGGTATTTCAACCGGCGCGGGGAACAGATCGACGTGATCGCCGAACTACGCAAGCGCATGCGCGGTATTTCCGTGCAGGTCGTCGGGCACGCCGGACCCGAGCCGGTGGGTTTGAGCTCGCTGTCGGCACTGTCCTATGCCGTCGATGCGAGTGGTGACTGGGTCGGATCGGGTCCGGTACTTATGCTTGGCACAGATGCGGACGGTGTGCTGCCCACCTCGTCCGGGCCGATGGTGCGGCTCGAGTCCGGGGCCGGCGTGCATTCCGTTTTCGCCATGCGGATGCATCTGCCCGTGGTCGATCCGTCGACCCTGCAGCTGGGACGAGTGGAGGACGATTTGATCGTGGGAGCGGACGGGGTCAGGCGGCGCTTGCGGCTGGCGCCGGTATTGCGGCGGTGCACGGTCGATGCCGCCGAACTCGACGGCGAGCAATTGGTGATCCGATTCCGGCCCGACCCGCAGGTCTGGCCGCAATGACCAGTTCCCATCAGCCTCCCTTCGGCCACCCCGACGACAATCTGGGCGAATTCGCCGAGGAACTGCGCCTGCTCGCGGAGGCCGTACTCGAGCGCGTCGAACCGGTGTTGCGCCGCACCGCCTCCGACGGTCGCGCCGAATGGAACAACTGCAGCTGGTGCCCGGTCTGCGCGGCCGCGGCCATCGTGCGCGGTGAACACCACGATGTGGTCGCGGCGATCGCCGATCACGGCACCGCCATCGTCACGGTGCTGCGCGAGGCGCTCGCCGGAGTGCCGGTCGCCCCGGTGATTCCACCGGACCTGGATCCGGACTCGGCGGAATACCATGCGTGGCTGCACAATTCGTACGGCTACGGAAGCACCGCGGCGAGCCGCGAGGACGGCACCGCGGCGAGCCGCGAGGACGGCACCGCGGCGAGTCGCGAGGGCAGTACCGCGGCGAGCGGCGAGGACTGGAACGACGAACGGGACGGGCACTCGCCGCCGGAAGGTGCACCGGAGTCGGAGTCTGCGGACTTCGAGTCGCGCGGTGAGCAATTCGCCGGCGGCGCGGCCCAGACCTCCAGCGTCGCTGCCGGTCTCAGCGCCTTGATCGCGCGCTTCGTCGCCGGTGCCCAGGGCCGCGGGACCGCGGGTGCGTCCCAGACCCACCGCCACTTCGGCGCCACCGAGCAGGAGGACCCGCTCGGCCGCGGTCCGGGCGCCGCGCGGGACCCGGCTTCCGGCCCGTCGGGCCCCGGCTCGGCGGATCGCGCGGGCGACGACGCGGGCGTGAACGACTCGGGTGCGGGATCGGGTTCCGAGTCGTCCGACCAGGTGGGTGATGCCGCCCGGCCGAAATCGTCCGGCCGCGCCGGGTTCTTCGGAGCCCGAGGCCGTTCGACCGGGCACGCGTCCGATGCCGGGCCCTTCGATGATTCGGCCGCTTCCGAGCCGGGCCGCCCGGCGGCTCAGCCTTTCGGTCCGCCGATCGGCGGACCCGTGGCCGATGTACCCGCTCCGCCGCCGCCCGGAACTTCCGGGCGCGCCGGATCGCGATCGGACAGGCAGAGCGGACCGGAAGCCGCTGCCGCCTCGCGTGCCGGTCGCGGTGGTAAGCCCGCCCGGGGTGTGGTCAAGCCCGGGTATATCCCCATCAACGTCACCATCAAGGCATGACGGGCGGTGCTGACGTGCCTCTGACAGTCGGAATCGATGTGGGCGGCACGAACATTCGTGCGTCGGTGGTCGACGGTGAGGGCGAGGTCCTCGATACCGTGACCGCCTCCACCCCGCGCTCGGCCCGGTCCCTGGAGGACGGGCTCGCGCGGGTGGTGCGGGAATTGTGCGGGCGGCACCCGATCAGCGGGGTCGGACTGGCGGTGGCCGGTTTCGTCGACGAGGACCGGGCGACGGTGCGGTTCGCTCCGCATCTGCCGTGGGAGGACGCGCCGGTCGCGCAGCGTCTCACCGATCGTCTGGGCCTGCCGGTGATCCTGGAGCACGACGCGAATGCCGCGCTGTGGGCCGAGTACCGTTTCGGCGCGGCGGCCGGGGGTCGCAATGTCGTGCTCGTCGCGATCGGCACCGGGATCGGCGCGGCGCTGCTGACGGGCGGTCAGCTCTACCGGGGCAGCTACGGCGTCGCGCCCGAACTCGGTCATCTGCAGGTGGTGCCGAACGGTCGCGCCTGCCCCTGCGGCAAGCGCGGCTGCTGGGAAAGGTATTGCAGCGGAACGGCTCTGGTGGACACCGCGCTCGAGTTGCTCGCCACCGATCCGCAACGTTCCAAGGTGCTGGCCCGCGATGCGCTGCGCGATCCGGGCTCGCTCACCGGCCGCCGCGTCGCGGGTGCGGCGCAGGACGGTGATCCGGTCGCGGTCGAGGTGATGGCGGAGTTCGCGCGCTGGCTCGGGCTCGGCCTGGCCTTCGTGAGCGACCTGTTCGACCCGGATCTCATCGTGGTGGCGGGCGGCGTCAGCAGTTCGGCGGGGCTGTTCCTGGACGAGGCGCGGGAGCACTACTCCGCCTCGATCACCGGTGCGCGGCATCGTCGCCTCGCGCGCATCCGCACCGCGCAACTGGGTGAGGCCGCCGGGATGATCGGCGCGGCCGAGCTCGCCCGCGCGGCCCTGGAAGTGCCGCAGGACGCCATGCCGGTCAGCCCCGGCCGCTGAGAAGAGCGTGTCGCGGTTCCCGTCTCGAAAACCGCCCTCCGCCATCGCGACCGGAGGCATACTCGCACGGTGATTTCGTGCGATTCCCGAGATCGGGTGATCGTTCACAAATGGTGGGTAGGCCTTCCTATGAGTGGCTCGTGAACCGTCACAGCCCTCACAGGAATGTCGATGATCTTGGCCAGCGTTGATTCCGTGACGTAAAAGCTGGATAAACCGGACAGATCAGGCGGGCGGCGGTTGGTCACCAGCAGGTCTCAGCGGTAGAGTCGGCATTCGAATGTGGTGCCCGCAACGAGGCCGGTCCCGGGTATCGAAACAGGGGAAAGGACGCAATGTTCTACTGGCTGCTGAAATTCGTTTTGGTGGGACCGTTCATCCATCTCGTCAACCGGCCCAAGGTCGAGGGCGTGGAGAACATTCCCACCGATGGCGCAGCGATCCTCGCGGGCAACCACCTGTCGTTCACCGACTGGCTGTTCACCCCCCTCGCCAGCCCTCGACGCATCACGTACCTGGCCAAGGCCGAGTACTTCACCACCCCGGGTCTCAAGGGCCGTCTGCAGAAGTTCTTCTTCTCCGGCACCGGTCAGTACCCGATCGACCGTTCCGGCGCCTCGGCCGCCGAGGGCGCGCTCAACACCGCGCGCATGCTGCTCGAGGAGGGTCGCCTGGTCGGCCTGTACCCCGAGGGCACCCGCTCCCCGGACGGCCGCCTGTACAAGGGCAAGACCGGCGTGGCGCGCCTGGCCCTGGAGACCGGCGTGCCGGTGATCCCGGTGGCCCTGATCGGCACCGACGAGGTCTGCCCGCCCGGACCGTTCCGCTGGCGCAGTCGCAAGGTCACCGTCAAGTTCGGTAAGCCGATCGACTTCTCGCGCTACGAGGGCATGGGCGGTAATCGCTTCGTCGAACGCGCCGTCACCGACGAGATCATGTACGAGCTCATGCAGATGGGCGATCAGGAATACGTCGACGTCTACGCCGCCAGCCTGAAGAAGGGCGTGCCGTCCGGCGCCCGCCCCGATGCGGACCGCGTGCCGCAGACCATGGCGGGCTGAGACCCGAAATACTCGAAAAGCCCCGGGAGACATCGTCTCCCGGGGCTTTTCGCTGTTCGGACTCAGGACGCGCTGTGCGGGCTCAGGAGGCCGCGCGCCGCCGATGCGCTTCGATGGCGTCGAACTTGGCCAGATTGTGGCGGGCGTCGGCGAGGGCGTCGTGCGCGTCCTTGGGAACCGGCGGCAACGCCGGGCTGCCGTGCTGGACCCAGTGCTGACGCAGCTCGTTGGTGTACCGGGGGAGCGCTGCGGGCAGATCCACCATCGAACCCCAGAGCTGGCACAGTGCCACGTGGTCGTACGCGGCGACCCAGGCCCAGAGCTCGGGCTCCACACTCGTGCGGGGGACCAGGAACTTGTACAGATCGTCGCGGATCCGCTCGCGGCTGCGCCACAGCGGCGAGGTGCGCGGGGGCAGCTTCGGCAGCACATTGCGGCGGACGAACGGCCCGGCCTTCTCGGCGTCGAATTCGGTTGAGACCGCATAGTATTCGCGGCCGTCCTCACAGACGACGGCGATCGATACGAGGTCGATGACAGTGCCGTCCTCGATGAATTCCGAGTCGTAGAAATACCTCATCGAGAAGGGTTCGCTCCTTGATTCGCGGACTCCGGCTCCGGTGCCGACGCCGAGGGATAAGGATGATCCGGGCAGATCATCCGGCCTCTCAGCCTAGATTCCGGGTTTATCGGGGCGCTCGGCGGGCATACCGAGGGAGGTGCCGGGAATTCACCCTGGGGGTGGTCCGCGCGGTTTGTCACGGTCCGTATTCTGAACGGGTGAACTGGACCGTCGACGTACCGATCGATCGCCTGCCGGAACTGCCTCCGCTGCCTTCCGAGCTACGGCGGCGTCTCGACGCCGCACTGGCTCGCCCGGCACTGCAGCAGCCCTCGTGGGATCCGGAGCAGGCCGAGAAGATGCGGACCGTGCTCGAGAGCGTGCCGCCCATCTGCGTACCCGCCGAGGTGGAAGAGCTCAAACTGCGCCTGGCCGAGGTCGCGCGCGGCGAGGCGTTCCTCATGCAGGGCGGCGACTGTGCCGAGACCTTCGCCGACAACACCGAGCCGCACATCCGCGGCAATATCCGCACCCTGCTGCAGATGGCCGTCGTGCTCACCTACGGTGCGAGCCTGCCGGTGGTGAAGGTGGCGCGCATCGCGGGCCAGTACGCCAAGCCGCGCTCCTCCGACATCGACGCGCTCGGGCTCACCTCGTACCGCGGCGACATGGTGAACTCGCTGGTCGCGGATGCCGCACTGCGCGTGCACGATCCGTCGCGTCTGGTGCGCGCCTACGCCAACGCGTCGGCGGCCATGAACCTGGTGCGTTCGCTGACCTCCGCCGGAATGGCGGATCTGCACAAGGTGCACGACTGGAACCGCGAGTTCGTCGCCCAGTCCCCGGCCGGCGCCCGCTACGAGGCCCTGGCCACCGAGATCGATCGCGCGCTGGCGTTCATGAAGGCCTGCCGCGTCAACGATCCCAACCTGTCCAGCGCCCGCATCTACTCCAGTCACGAAGCGCTGGTGCTGGATTACGAGCGCGCCATGCTGCGCCTGAGCGAGCACCCGGTCACCGGTGAGCCGGTGCTGTACGACCTGTCCGCGCACTTCCTGTGGATCGGTGAGCGCACCCGCCAGCTCGACGGCGCGCACATCGCGCTCGCCGAACTGCTCGCCAACCCGATCGGCCTCAAGATCGGCCCGACCACCACGCCCGAGCAGGCGGTGGAATACGTCGAGCGGCTCGACCCCAACAACGAGCCGGGCCGCCTGACCCTGGTCGCGCGCATGGGCAACGGCAAGGTCCGCGACGTGCTGCCCGCCATCATCGAGAAGGTGCAGGCCACCGGTCACCAGGTGATCTGGCAGTGCGATCCGATGCACGGCAACACTCACGAAGCCTCCACCGGGTACAAGACCCGGCACTTCGATCGCATCGTCGACGAGGTGCAGGGCTTCTTCGAGGTGCACCACGCCCTGGGCACGCACCCGGGCGGCCTGCACATCGAGCTCACCGGTGAGAATGTCACCGAATGCCTCGGTGGCGCGCAGGACATCTCGGATCTGAACCTCGAGGAGCGGTACGAGACCGCGTGCGATCCGCGCCTGAACACCCAGCAGTCGCTGGAGCTGGCGTTCCTGGTCGCGGAGATGCTGCGCTGAGCCGGTAGGGCTGAAAAGCGCAGGCCGACAAGCAACGAGCCCGGTTCGATCCAGTGGATCGAACCGGGCTTCGCTGTATCAGGGCTACGCGTCTACGAGCAAAAGTTCGCTAGGGAATCGCCACGACATTGATGGTGGAACCGGGTTTGACCGATCCGCCGGGGGCAGTGCTCTGGGAGATCACGAGCGAGCTGTCGTTGTCGACCAGCTGCTGCACGGTCATCTGCAGTCCGACCGCCTGTAGCTTCGCGCGGGCGCTGGACACGCTCGAGCCCAGGAGGTTCGGGACTTCGACGGCGCTGTTGACGATCAGCACGACCGTTCCGGTGTCGATGGTGGTTCCGGCGGTCGGATCGGTGCCGATGACCTGGCCCGACTTGATCTTCGAGTCGAAGTCGGTGCTGGTGGTGGTCACGGTGATGCCCGCGGCCTGCAGTACGGACTTGGCTTCGTCCTCGGTCTTGCCCCGCACGTCCGGAATCTTCACGGGCGCGGTTCCCTTGCTGCGGAACACCTTCACGTTCGCGCCGGCCGGGAGGACGGTGCCCGGGGCCGGATCGAGCTTGGCGACAGTGCCTTTCGGGGCTGTACTTCCGACCTCTCCGCCGTCTACCGGAGTCAGCCCCGCGTCTCTGATCGCTTTGTTCGCACTGCTGACATCTTGACCAGCGGTGATGTCGGGGACCTTCGGTTTACCGCTGGAGACCAGCACCGCGACCGTGGATCCCTTGGTCACCTTGGTTCCCGCGACCGGGTCGGTCCCGACCACATTGCCGACCGGAATGATGTCCGAGGCCTTGTTTCGGGTCTCGGTCTCGAATCCGGCGTCCTGTAGCGCCGTGATCGCCTTTTCGGAGGTCAGACCGGCGATCGAGGGGACCGCCTCGTATCGCCCGACCCCGACCCACCAGCCGCCGACGCCCAGCAGAATGGCCAGCGTGACCACGATGCCCAGCCAGATCAGCACGGTCCGGCGGGACTTGCCGCGATTCTCGATCATCTCCGAGCGATAGTCGGAGGGGCCGTGGCCCGGTGGGCCCGGCGGCGCGGGGGCATACCCGGGAGGTAGCTCGCGGGCCGCGGTCATCACGCGGGTGTTCTGGTGCGGCGGTACCTGCATGGTCGGCGGGTCGGCCGGGATGCGCGTGGTCATCTCGGTGGCGCCGTACTGCGCGGGCCGGGCCGCCGGGGTGTGCGCGCGGGCCGGAGCCATCGCGGCCGGTGTCATCTTGTAGGTCGCGCTGAGGTGTTCGGCCGAATCCTTCGGCGCGGGCACCCGATAGTCGGGCAGTTGCAGATCGCGGGCGATCCGCCGCAGTTCGCGGGCCATATCGGTGGCGTCGGCGTAGCGGCGCGAGGGCTCGCGGGCGGTGGCGTGCGCGACCAGTTCGTCGATCTCCGGCGGCACTCCGGAAATGAAGCGGCTCGGACTCGGCACGTCCTTCTCGACCCGCTGCAGGGCGATCGAGAGCGAGTTGTCGCCGGTGAAAGGGGTTCGCCCGGTGAGCATTTCGAAGATGAGCACGCCCGCGGAGTAGACATCGCTGCGGGAGTCGGCATTGCCGCTGGTGACCTGTTCGGGGGACAGGTAGGCGGCGGTGCCCAGAATGACGCTGTCGGAGGTGACCTTGGCCTCGGCGACGGCGCGCACCAGGCCGAAGTCGGCGATCTTCACCTCGCCGGAATCGGAGATGAGCACGTTCTCCGGCTTGATGTCGCGGTGCACCAGCCCGGCCGCGTGCGCGACGCCGATGGCGGCCAGCACCGGCTCGGCCACGGCGCGCACCGCGTGCGGGGGCATGGGTCCGCGCTCGCGTAGTAGCTCGCGCAGGGTGCCGCCCTCGACCAATTCCATGATCAGGAACGGGTGGTCGCCGTCCACGCCCTGGTCGTACACGGCCACCAGCGAGGGATGCTTGAGCTTCGCGACGGCCCGCGCCTCGAGCTCGAAACGGGTCAGGAATTGCGGATCGGAGGCGAACTTGGGATCCATCACCTTGATCGCGACCGGGCGATCCAGACGGATGTCCACCCCCCGGAACACCATCGACATTCCACCGCGCGCGATCGGCGCGTCGATGCGGTAGCGCCCTTCCAGCATCTGGCCGATCAACAGCAACCCTTCCAATAAATTCGTCCGCCCCGGTGCGGCTCACCCGATGGTAGTCGTGCCGGGGTGTGATGCGACCTCAGCGGCACGAACGACTACCGTGGTGGGGGTGAGCACCTTTCCCTACATCGAAGATTTCCTGCCCGAATCGGTCACCCTGATCCCGCTGCCCGACGTGGCAGAGCAGCTCGGCATGGTGGTCACCCGGGTGCATCAGTTGCTGCGTGACGGTCAGCTCATCGCTGCCCGCCGCAATGGCGTGGTCGGCGTGCCTGCGGAATTCTTCGACACGACCGGCGCGATCGCGAAGCACATTCCCGCGCTGATCACCGTCATGCGAGACGGCAAATACAGCGACGCGGAAATCCTCGAGTGGGTGTACACCGAGGACGACTCGCTGCCCGGCCGCCCGATCGATGCCCTGCACGGTCAGCTGGCCCGCGAGGTCATCCGCCGCGCCGCCGCCGACCCGTTCTGATTCTCACCGCGGCACTCACGGCCGGGTGATTCGGCGCCCGGACATAGGGGCCGAGTGTCCGAGGAGTCCGGAGTCGGTACTCGAAAGTGCCCGGCTCCGGATTTCATGTTCGCGATTCAGGGTTTCCGGCCCGAAATCAGGGTCGGAAATCAGCCGTGAGTATGACGTAGCGGCCGGGCGGCGACGAATTCGCGCGCTGCCACTCGTATTCGCCGCAATTGCGGCACCGTCGCGCGCTGCCGGAAGATTTCGTAGTCGGCGCGTTCGATCTCGTCGAGAATGCCACCGTACAGAGTTGCCGCCGTGCGAATCGCGGGCCGCACTCTCGGAGTGAGAAAGTCGATGCCGGGATGCGCGGTCCGATAGATACCGCGATTCACCGCGATCAGATGCGCGAGCGCCTGCCGGACCCGCTGATCGGTGCGGCCGGTGCGGCGGCAGTGGGCGAGTAGTTCCTCCTCGACGCCGAAGGCCGCGAGTTCGTCGGCGGGCAGGTAGATCCGGCCGCGGTCCAGATCCTCGGCGACGTCGCGCAGGAAGTTGGTGAGCTGGAAGGCTTCTCCCAGCGCGGCGGCGGCCGGTTCGGCTTCGGCGACGGGAACCACGGTGCCCAGCACCGGCACCAGCTGCAGGCCGATGGCCGCGGCCGAGCCGCGCATGTATTCGCGCAGCGCGTCCATGTCGGGATAGCGGTCGCGGTACCGCGGGCCGCCCGGGATGTCCATGCGCATGGAGTCCAGGAAGACCCAGAAGTGTTCAGCCGCAATGTGATAGCGGCGAATCGTGTCCGAGACCGCGAGCAGCACCCGGGTCTCGACGGCGGAGCCGTCAGTGGTGTCGGCGGCGGAGCTGTCAGTGGTGTCCGTGGCGGAGCCGCCGTTGGTCTCGGCGGCGGAGCTGTCAGCGGTCTCCGTGGTGGAGCCGAAAGTCGCCTGCGCGGAGGTGGTTCCGGAGGGTTCGATCGGCTGGGCCAGCCGCCCGCGTAGCTCGTATTCGATCCGATTCAGGCGCCGAGTGGACTCGCTCGCGTGCGCCGGGGCGTCGCTGCCGTCCACGATGTCGTCCACCATGCGGGCGAACGCGTACAGCGCGTGCACGGCCGGTCTTCGCGCCGGCTCCAGCAGCCGGGTGGCCAGAAAGTAGGTGCGTCCGTGCTCGGCGGCGGTGCGCCGGCAATCCCGATATGCCTGGTTCAGTTCCGGTGTCATGCCGGGCTGGTCGGGGCGGGCAGGACGGCGACGTGGTTGGCTCGGACCTTCAACGGGTCCACGGTGCACAGCGAGACCGCCGCGACCACGGCGGCGAAGGTCGCCAGCGCCACGTGCCAGAAGTTGTACAGCCCGATCGAGCCGTCGGGCTGGAACACCAGCATCAGCCACGTACACAGGCCGACCAGCACCTGCAATGTCCGTGTGGACAAGGCGAATCCGGCGATCAGGGCCAGCGGCCACGAGTAGTACCAGGGCAGCGCTGCCGGGGACAGGATCACGATGGCCACGAACGCGATGGTGATGCCGAAGACGGCTTCGCGCTCGCTGTGCCGGAAACGCCACCAGGTCCACACCAGCACGGCCACCAGCACGATGGCGCAGATGGTCCGGGTCACCGCCAGCACCGATTCCAGGCGCAGCGGGGTCACCCAGGTGATCATGTGCGCCATGACGGTCGGCAGCGACAGCCAGTTGATGATCTTCTTGGAGCCGGACAGTGCGGTGAGCCAGCCGATTCCGACCCCGGCCAGTGCCGAGGCCAGTGCGAACACGGCCGCGAACACCGCCACGCCGAGTCCCGCGATCCTGGCGAACATGAGCGCCGGATGCGGCAGCTCGCTCGCGCGCGCATCGGTGGAACCCTCGGCCTCGGCGAGTGCCGCGCGGCGTTCGCGTTCGTGAATCATCCAGATCCACACCAGGAACGGCAGGGCGATACCCGCGGTCGCCTTCACGCCCACGCCGACCGCGACCACCACGATGCCCGCCACGTGATGGTGCTCGAGCACCAGCGCGATACCGGCCGCCATCAGCCCGACCATCAGCATCTCGTTGTGCACGCCGCCGATCAGGTGGATGAGCACCAGCGGATTGAGCACGGCGAGCCACAGCGCGGTGGTGGGCTTACCACCCAGATGTTTGGTGAGATGCGGGACCGCCCACATCATCAGGGCCAGACCCGGCAGCATGACCAGGCGCAGCGCGATGGTTCCGGCCACCACGTTCTCTCCGGTGAGGGAGGTGATGGCGCGGGCCAGCAGCAGGAAGATCGGGCCGTAGGGCGCGGTGGTGGTGGTCCAGACCGGGCTCACATTGTTCAGCAGCTCACCGGGATTCACCACCGGGCCGACCTCGTACGGGTTGAAGCCGTCGCGCAGCAGCGCGCCCTGCGCCAGATAGGAGTAGGCGTCGCGGCTGAACATGGGCACCGCGAACAGCAGCGGGAACACCCAGATGCCGACGATGGCGCGCAGTTCGTTCAGCGTGACCTTCGCGCCGGGCACGGTGCCCAGGGTGGCGCGGCCCAGGCGCACCCAGGCGGTGATCATGGCCAGGACGCCGACCCACACGAACACGGTCGAGAGCGCGTAGCCGTGCCCGAAGCGCAGCCACGACAGGTGCGCGGCCTCGAGCAGGGGATCGCTGCGCCGGACGCTGCCCGCGCCGAAGCCACCGAAGGTGATCATGACGGCGCCGAAGAATCCGAGTACGGCCGCATGGCCTTCGGGGCTGCGCGCGAAATCGGCGTAGTTCCGCAGCCAGTTGTGCGGCGGCGCGCTGCCGGTGATCCGGTCAGCGGTGGCATCGGGTGTGGCGACCATGGGCGTGTCGTCCGTATCGGGGGTCGGCATAGTCGGTCGTTTCCCCCCGGAAAGGTCGTCGGCGGCAGCGGTTGGATCAAGGACGCCGGTCAGTCTAGTGCTTGCGCGACACTGCTACCGCTTCGGCGTGGGGCGTTCGGGCTTCGGCATGTCGCAGATCACCCACGATCCGCGCGGCGGCCAGTTTTCCCGAGATCAGGACGGTCGGCACGCCGACTCCGGGCACGGTCCCCGAACCTGCGAGAACGATATTGTCGCGGCCGCGCACCAGGTTCCGCGTCCGGAAGGGGCCGGTCTGGCGGAACAGGTGCGCCGCGGAGAACGGGGTGCCCGCGAGCATGCCGCGCTCGCGCCAGGTGCGCGGGGTGTCGAGGTGGTCGATCCGGAAGTGCCGTGAAATGCCCTGGTAGCCGCGACGTTCCAGTACCTCGAGCAGTTCGCGCAGATAGGAGGGGGCGAGCCGGTCCCAGTCCAGGGGCGCGGCATCCAGATTCGGGCAGGGTGCGAGCAGCGAGAGCGGCTCGTAGCGCACGGTGTCCACCAGCTGACCGGACTCGTCGATGTGCTGTTCGGCGCGATCGATGTAGAGCGTCTCGTCGGTGAGCGCGGGCCGGGTGAGCAGCAGCGACGGATCGCTCATCAGCGTGCCGCGGCCCTTGGCGGCCGCGATCTCCTCGAAGGTCCGCTCCCACTCCTGTCCGAAGTCGATGGTGTGATGCGCGCGCACCGGCCACCGGCGCGTCACCTCGATCGGAATGGTGCCGTGCGCGACCACCGCGGACGGGGAGGCCCGCAGCCCGCGTCGGCGCCGCAGCCCGAACCGCTCGAGCGAGCCGATGTCGGCGGTGACCACGACCGCGTCGCAGTCCAGCGTGCGCCCGTCCGCGGTGCGCACCGCGGTGGCCCTGCGGCCGGACCGGTCGATCCCGATCACCTCGGTCTCGAATCGCACGGTTCCGCCGGCCTCGGTCAGCGCCCGGGTCATCGCCTCGGCGACCGCGCGCATTCCGCCTTCCGGGTAGTACACGCCCAGGCAGGTGTCCATGTACGGGATAGCCCCGTAGACACCCAGCGCCTGCTTCGGCGACATTCCGGCGAACAATGCCTGGAAGCTGAAGAGCCGGGCGAGTCGCTCGTCTCCCATGAGCCGCCCGACCTTCGGGCCGAGCCGCCCGAACGCGCCCAATCGCACCAGTGTGATCAGCGCGGAACGCTTCTCGCCGTCGCGCACCATGTCCAGCGGCGAATCGAAATTGCTGTCCATGAAGTGCATGAACTCGGCCTCGTACACCTTCCGCAACCAGTCGCGCAGCCGGCGATACCGGGTGGCCTCGGCCGTTCCGCGGACCCGGGTGATCTCGGCGGCCATCTGGTCGGGATCGGAGTAGACCCCGATGCCGGACCCGTCCGCGAAGCGCGCCTGATACGCCGGCGCCATCGGCAGAATCCGCAGACCCACCGACTCCCGGGTGGCGCCCACCGCCGCCAGCGCCTCGTCGATCAATCCGGGCACCGTCAGAATCGTTGCGCCGGAGTCGATCTCGTAGTCGTCTCCGCGGTAGAGCCCGACTCGGCCGCCGGGGTGATCGGCTCGCTCCAGGACGGTCACCGTGCGCCCGGCTCCGGTCAGATGCAGGGCCGCCGCCAGCCCGGACAGTCCCGCGCCGATCACCACGACCCGATCGCTGGGTCCCGCAACAGTTTTCATGCCACCCTGAACTTCCGTGTCGTATGCGGCCGGCCGCGATACCGGGGTGATACACCCGATGTCGTTGCCGCGCCGCGGTGTTCGGTGTGCCGGATCGACGGTCTCGCCCGGCCCTTCGTTCCGGTTCGCCCGCCGCTCCAGCGTTCCCGGTCCGGCTCCGGGTCACCCTCGTGGATGCGGCGGCGGCTCAGGACCAGCGGCGACGTTCGTGTGCTCGAGCAGGTTTCGGTTCTCGATCACCGGCCGTGGCCGGTGATCGTCAGTACGACCGAGCCGTCGCGGCCAATGCCATCGACCGTAGCTGCCGCTTGGCCTCGTCGGTCGCGCTGCTGGCATCCAGAGCCTCGAGCGCCCGGTCGGTGAGGCTGGTGATGCGCTGCTCCACCGCGTCCACCGCGCCGAGATCGGTGAGGACCGAACGCAATTGGTCGACCTGCTCCGGCGTCACATCGGTACCGAGGCTCGTGCGAATCAGCGTCGCCGCCGGCGGCGCGACCAGGTCGGCGCGCTGCAGTGCCTCGGCGATGAGCACGGTGCGCTTGCCTTCGCGCAGGTCGTCACCCGAGGGCTTACCGGTGATCGCCGGATCGCCGAAGACCCCGAGCAGGTCGTCGCGCAGCTGGAAGGCGATGCCGATATCGGTGCCGAATTCGCGGTACGCGCCGATCAGCGCCGGGTCGGCGTCGGCCAGCGCCGCACCCATGTGCAGCGGGCGCTCGATCGTGTACGCGGCAGTCTTGTATCGGTTGATCCGCAGCGCGGCCGCGACGGATTCGTCCCCGCCCGCCTCACCGTGGATGTCCAGCAGCTGTCCGCCGAGCACCTCGGTGCGCATGGCGGCCCAGACCGGGGCGAAGCGGGCGGCCGCGTCGGCGGGCAGCCCGGCATCGCGGGTCATGTCGTCGGCCCAGGCCAGCGCCAGATCGCCGATGAGGATGGCGAAGCTCGTGCCGTAGTGCGCGGGGTCACCGTGGAAGCGCTGATTGCGGTGCCGGGTCTCGAAGTCCACGTGCACGGTCGGGAAGCCGCGGCGCGTGCGCGAGGAGTCGATGATGTCGTCGTGGATGAGGGCGCACGCCTGGACCAGTTCCAGCGCGGAGCAGGCGGTCAGCACCGCGTCGGCCTCGGGATCCTCGGGGCTGCGGCCCGCGCCGAGCCACCCGGTCCACGCGAAGGCGGGCCGGGTGCGCTTACCGCCGCGGATGACGAAGTCCTCCAGCGCGCGGATCGCGTCCACGACCACCTCGCCGAGAGGTTCGACCAGGCGCTGACGGGTGAGGAAGAAGCTGGTGAGACGGTCCTCGACGGCGGCGACGAGGGTTCCCGCGCCGACCGCGTCGCGGGTCGGGGTACCGGGTCCGGCGGACAGGGGAACCTCCTGGGTCGAGCGCCGCACTCTGCGCGGCGCATTACGCGCCCCCTCGGATCAGCGCGGGTGGAGCTCACCGAACAGCCGAGCCGACCGCGAACCGCAATGGCCTCGCGCGGGGTTCGGCACCGACTGTACCGAGCGATCGCGCGCGTCGCGAAGCCGCTCCCGCGGGACGTGAGGCACTGGCCACCTGCGCTGTCGCCCCCTCTAAACTGTTCCGGTGAGTTCCGACAACGAGCGGGGATATTCGACCCCAGGCCGAGTTTCCCGCACACCTCGGGCGTCCGGAACTCGTTCGGTGGTGCAGCAGCTAGGGCCTCGGGCGGACGGCTCGGTGCCGTTCTCGGTGGAGTTCAATCCGCCGCGCGATGCCGCCGGTGAGGCTCGGCTGTGGCGTGCGGCACGCGAATTCGAGTGCCTGCACCCGGCCTTCGTGTCGATGACCTACGGTGCGGGCGGCTCCACTCGCGATCGCACCATTCGGGTGACCGGTCAGCTGGCCCGCGAGACCACCCTGCTCACGGTGGCGCATCTGACCGCGGTGGATCACAGTGTCGCCGAGCTGCGTTCGATCGTCGGAGCGTACGCGGATTCGGGCATCCGGAACCTGCTGGTGCTGCGCGGCGATCCGCCGGGGGATCCACTGGGGGAGTGGGTCGCGCATCCCGACGGCGTCGAATACGCCGACGAACTGGTGCGCATGGTTCGCGATCTGGGCGACTTCCACGTCGGCGTCGCGTCCTTCCCGCAGGGGCATCCGCGCTCGACCGACCTCGATCAGGACACCCGGCACCTGGTCACGAAACTCCGTGCGGGCGCTGAGTATTCGATCACCCAGATGTTCTTCGACGTCGAGCACTATCTGCGCCTGCGCGACCGGGTGGCGAAACACGATCCGGCCGAAGGCGACAAGCCGATCATCCCCGAACTCATGCCGATCACCTCGCTGCGCACCGTCGAGCGCGCGGTCGAACTGTCCGGCCGTGAGCTGCCGACCGCGGTCATGGAGCGGCTTCGCACGGCGGCGGGCGACGGGCCCGAGGAGAATCGTGCCGCGGTCCGCGCCGCGGGTATCGAGATCGCCACCGAGATGGCGCAGCGGCTCATCGACGAGGGCGCGCCGTGCCTGCACTTCATCACGCTGAACTTCGCCAAGGCGACCGGAGAGGTGCTGGCCAACCTCGGGTACACGGGCGGGCAATCCCCGGCCTGAGGTGAGTGCGCCCGCGTTTCCGGTGCTCGGCGTGCCGCATCAAATACCGGGAAACCGCTGGTCAGCGGAGTAGCGTCGCTCTTCTTCCGCAAGGGTGAGGAGGAGTGTCGATGTCTGTGCTGCCCAACCTCGTTCGGGTCGCCGCTGTGCTGGGCGCCTGCGCGCTGTTCACCGTCACCGGCCCGGTGGCCGTGGCGCCCGCGGATTCACCCGGCCGTCCGAGTTCGGCCGACGCGACCGGGACCACGGATGTCGACGCCGTCGTGGCGGCCCTCGCCCGCGCCGACGAGGCCGCCGCTCCCTCGGACTGGTTCTCCGCGTACGGCCAGACTCTCGAGGGACTGCAGTCGCTGGGCATCGAGCCCTTCCTGTACCCGACGGCCGCCCCGTACTGCCTGGGCGGCACCACCTTCGGCCTGGCGCCCGCCGTCGCCGGAGCGATTCCCGGCCCCTGGCCCAAGGTCGGCATCTCCATTCCCGGCCTCGACCTCTCGGCCGTCAAAGCGGGCCAGACCATGTTCGCCTTCATCCCCTACGGCCTGAACCCGGACGGCGCCGACACCACCGGCATGCAGGTCGCCTGGCTCAACCTCACCACCGGTCACGGCGGCATGACCCCGATGGGCTCGCTCGGCCAGGTCCTGAACGCCATGATCCCGCCTCAGGTCCCCGTCGAACTGCGGCCCCTGCTCGAACAGGCCGTCCGCGAGATCTTCGCCGGCGCCCTCCCGACCGGCGGCGTCCGCGCCGTCCCGGTCGACACCGGCTCCGGCACCGTCCTGGCCGCGGTCTTCGGCACCGTCCGCAACGGCGCCACCACCTGCTTCTTCCTCCCCACGGTCGGCATCACCCCGGTCCCGTAGCGGCACACATGCGGTCCACCTGATCGGGCGTGGATCACCGTCGGGAATCGCTGATTCCTCGCGGCGAACCGGCCACAGCGGCAGTCCGGTCAGAGCGAGACTCGCCGACCCTTCCAGGACAGGGCGCCGTGGCGATGGGCGCGGTGGGAGCGGGCCGAGAGGCGGGCGTACGCGGCGACGGAGGCGGGATGTGCCAGGGCGGCAAGCAAATCCGTGCGGTCGGGGCGCGTGCCGGTCTCGGTGGAGCGGGCCAGGAGCCGGGTGGTGACGGCGGCGGTGTAGCCGAGCAGCCCGACTCGGCGAATCGGGCCACGGCCGAGGATCGCGGCCAGGGGTGGCGCCCAGAACGCGAGGGCCGCGACGCCGCCGACCGCGAGACTGCCCGCCGGTCCGCCGTATGCCGACCACAGCCATCGGGTGTATCCCGTGTCGAGTTCCGCTGCCCCCCGGTACATTCGGGTCCGTGCGAGCCGCCCGGCCGCGACCAGGGTGGTCCTGCGACCCGCGCGCCGCAGTTCCCGGGCGATGGCCAGATCCTCGGTCACCTGATCCGCCACGGCGAGATGTCCGCCGATGCCGCGATAGGCCGCGGCGTCGAACACCAGGAATTGCCCGCAGGCCACCGCCGTCGACGGTCGCAGGCTCCGATTGCTCACCGGCACAGGCAGCGTCGAGGCCCACGACCAGCACAGCAGCGGCTGCACCAGCCGCTCGGCGCCGGTCTCGGCCTGCTGCGCGGGCCACGGGCACACGAGTGCCGCTCGCGCGCGGCGCAGTTCGCCGACCGCCGCCGCCAGTGCCCCGGGTTCCAATCGCACATCGGCGTCGAGGAACACGAGAGCGCCGGGGGCGTCCCGGTCTTCGAGATCGGGTGGTGTGTCATCGGCTCGACGATGTCGGCCTCGGCGGGTGGCCGCCGGGTCGTCGCCGGTACCGGGTTGCCGGGTGAGCAGTGCGATGACGCTCTCGGGGCGAGCCTCGGGAGCGTCGCCCTCGGCGCGGAACTCGCCGGGAGCGGTTCCGGCCCGCCCCGTCTCGTCCACGCCGAAACCGGCGAAATCCGCGAGTCGTGCGCAGGCGGTGGTCTTGCCCGTCCACCCCTGCGGCGGGTCACTGTCGTTGTGCAGCAGGGTGAATCGCTCGTCGTGCCCGATCGCGTCCGCCGCCGCCGCATACGTTCTGTCGGTCGACGCGTCGTCCAGGATCAGCACGCGCAGTCGTGGAACCCCCTGTTGCGCACGCAGATCCGCGATCAGTTCCGGCAGCCGCTCGGCCTCGTTGCGTGCCGGTACGCACACCGTGACCGGTTCGATCACCGTGTGCGCCCCGCCGTGCAATTGCCGGACACCGAGCCGATTGACCAGTGCCACAGCGGTTCCGAAGGCTGCGATCCCCGTTCCGGCCCGCACCGCCGACTCGAGGGTGCGGGGCCCGATCACACGAAGGTGTCGTGGTTGTCGCGACGCCAGCGCGCCGCACGGACGAACGCCGGCGGATCGGGATTGCGGGTCATGTAGGCCAGGACCGCGACCACGGCCGCCACCGCCAGGGTGATGCCGCCGACGATGCCGGCCCATCCCGCGAAGGAGCGGGTGTTCGGATCGGCGTATCCGACCTCCGCGCGCAGGGTGCTGACGTCACCGGCGGGCAGCTTCCAGGTCACCACGGAGTCGCCCTCGCGGGTGCCGTTGGTGGTGGCCACGCGGGCCGGGAAGGCCACGGTGAACTGCACATCGGATCCGTGCGGCGGCAGACCCTTGAGATCCACCCGCCCGGTCAGCGTCACCAGGTCGCCGACCCGGTTGAACTGCAGCGTGAACATGCCCTGCGTCTGATCCGAGAGCGATCCGAGCTGCTGCACCTCACCGAAGGTGAGATCGTCGAAGTAGACCTGACTGCCCACGTACCCGTCCTGCGAGTACGGATCGACCCGCACCTTGCCCGACAGCGTGTCGGGCGCCTTGAGCTGCGGGCCCTTGTCCTTGTCGTTGGCCGGAACGGTCGCCGCGACGACGCGACCGGACACGCGGTCGTTGGAGGACACGCCCATCGACACCTGGACGCGTAAGCATCCGGTCAGCAGTACGGCCAGCGCCGCGAACATCAGGACCGCCACCATTCGCACCCAGCGGTGCGGTCTGCGCCCGCCCGGAAGCGAACCCGTCACCGGGGGCGCGGACTCGAGCGTTTCGTCTGCTGTGGAGATCGGACTCGGCTGCACGGCTCACATCGTGCCATGACCCCCGGGCCGCAGCGCGATTCGACGGGCACACAACCCGAGAACCAGCGGAATCCCCAGCGTTCCCAACCCCGCGAACCCGTACCCCGCCGACACCGGCAACCCCAGGAACACCCCGTGCGCCAGCGTCGACCCCAGCCAGGTCCACAGGAAAACCGCCACCGGCACCAGGTGCGAGGGCTCGTCGTCCGGCGCCGTCCGATCCCACAATTGCAGCGCCCCGGCCATCACCAGCCCGACCGCGAACCACCCGAGGTAGTTGCTCACCGGAATCTCGGGCAGCCCCGGCAATCCCGCGGCCCCCGAGCGCCAGCTCCACTGTCCGTCCGCCACCATCTGCGGATCCAGGAACAGATCCCAGCCGACCGCCCCCATCGCCGTCAGCGGAACCCGCACCGCGGCACGCGAATTCAGCAGTCCGGCCACCACCCACACCGAGTACAACCCGCCGGTCCACGCCAGCGGCACGATGAGCGGCACCCCCGCGAGATCCGGCCCCAACCGCCCCACCGCGTAGTCGTAGCCACCGAACGGCACCCCGGTCGCCGTCCCCACCACCTCGGCCGCCAACCCGATTCCCGAAACGATCACCAGAAACCCGGCGGCCCACCGCGGCCCCCGGGTCACCCCGGCATGCACCAGAGCCGTGGCGGCCGACAGCAAAACAACGGCAACCGTCACCCGATCCCGTCCGACCCCCTCGGTCAGCGGATACGAAATCTGCACCAGCACCAACAACACCGCGGGCACCACCGCGATCAACCCGGCCCGTTCCCGAACGGGTCTCCCCGACGTGGCTGCCCGACCGCTCACCGACCATTCACGGGGCTCCGGGCGCGGATTCCGAACTCGCCGGGGTCCGCCGCCACCGCTCACCGGAGCCGTCACCACGCCCTCGCGAACTCGGCCGAGTCCGGCCCGTATCGCCTTCGTGCCACGGTCGACTGCGCCTGCCGCCTGTGCACCACTGCCGATTCGAACGAGGCTGACACGAACGGGGCTGGCACGGGTGGGGTCGACTCGGACTGCGCCGAACCGGACGCGGACGGACCGGTCCATCTCGGACCGCGTCCGCATCGACTCTGCGGCCCCGACCGCACCCTGGCGAATCCTGTTCCGCCGCTAGCGCTCCTCATCGGGCGAACCGGAACCGGCCGCGCAGGTCGCGGTGCACCAGCCGCGCGACGGTGCGGCCGCTGGCTCCCGAGACGCCGCCGCCCGGGTGGGTGGAGGCGCCGGTGAGGTAGAGCCCGGGAGCGCCGGGGACTCGCTGGCCCGAGAGCTCGGGCAGCGGACGCCACATGAACATCTGGTCCAGGGACATCTCGACGTGCATGACATTGCCGCCGAGCAGACCCATCTCACGTTCGATGTCCGCGGGGGTCTGCACATGGCGTTGCAGCACGGTGTCGGCGAAACCTGGTGCGTGAGAGTCGACTTCGGCGATGATCCGGTCCGCCTCGGAGTCGGCGTGCTTGTCCCAGGAACTGCCGTCCGCCAACTGGTAGGGATGCCATTGCGACCACAGTGAGAGTTGATGCTCGCCCGCCGGAGCGATGCTCGGGTCCAGCGCGGAGAAGCTCATGGCCAGCACGACGGGCCGGGGCGGAAGGTCCCCGGCGAGTGCGGCCCCGTGTGCCCGGCGCAGTTCGCGACGGTCGCCGACCAGCAGTTGCAGTCCGTGTGCGGACTCGCGGGACTCGGCACCGGGGTACCGGGGGAGCGCACTGGTCGCCGCCCGCACCACCATCCCGATGCCGGGTCCGACCCGGATCCGCCGCCGCCAGTCCGCGAGCGTCGCCGCGTCGAATCCGCCCTGCTCGAGCAGGTCCAGCGTGGTGAGAATGTGACAGCCCGCGATCACCTTGTCCGCGTGCAGGTTCCGGCCGCTCGCGGTGCGCACCTGCCAGCCGTTCCCGGAAGGCGTCAGCGCCACCGCCGCGTCTGCGGGGCTCACCGCGCCCCCGTCCGATCGCAGTCGTGCCACCAGCGCCGCGCTCAACGCCCCGCTGCCGCCGACCGCCCGCCCGGGCGGCAGGGTGTGCATCAGCGCCGCGAACCCGACCATCGGCGCGGAGCCGGGTTCGGACATCGGCGGCCCGGACTGCGCACCCCACCAGGCCAGCGCCGCCTTGAGTCGCTCGCTGTCGAAGTAGCTGTCCAGCAGCGCGTCTCCGGTCTGCAGGAATTCCCGTGAGAGCGCGCTCCCGCCGCCCTGTGCGTCCAGCCCCCAGAACGACCGCAGCAGTTTTCCCGGCGTCGGCCCGCCCGTGAACGCCCGCATGACCCGTGCCGTGCGCGGTCCCCAGATCCGCACGAATCGCCGATACGCGTCGGCGTCGCGCTCGCCGCACGCGGTCGCGATCGACGCGCAGGTCCGATCCAGATCGCGCGAGAACACCAGGGGCGCACCGTCCGTCCCGGGCGGCGCGGGTGCGAAAGCCCAGGGATCGCAGTCGAGGTACCGCAGTCCGAAGCGCCCCAGTTCGAGCTCCTCGATGATCCCGCTGTGCCGGATCATGATGTGCGCCGAGGACCCGCGATCGACCCGATGCCCCGGAAACCGCTCCACCGTGGACACGGCCCCGCCGAGTACGGTGTCGCGCTCGAGCACCTCCACCGCGTGCCCGTCGCGCGCCAGATAGCAGGCCGCGACCAGTGCGTTGTGGCCCGACCCGATGATCACCACGCTCACAGCGGCAGTTTCCGCCCGAGCACCGCGAAGCGCCGCGTGTCGCCGGAGAAGATGAAGTGCCGCACCACATCCCCGAAGCCCTGGCGCCGGTACAGCCGCCAGGCGCGATTGGATTCGCGGTCGACTTCCGGCGTGGACAGCAGCACGTGTCCCTCGGGCCGGTTCTGCAGCAGCCGGGTGAGCAGGATCTCCCCGATGCCGCGGCCCTGCGCACCGGGGTGCACGTGCAGTTCGGTCAGCTCGAAGTAGTCCGTGAGCAGTTCGCGCGCCGCGTGCTCGGGCCATCCGGTGCGGCGCATACCGCTGTACACCTGCTGATGCCACCACTGGTGCGGCGCGCCGCGGTACCCGTACGCGATGGCCACGATGGGTGCGGTGCGCAGGTCCAGGTGGCCGTCGTCGTCGGGCAGCACGGCCGCGACGGACTGCCAGCCGGGCCGGGTGGTGTGCTCGGTCCACATGGGCGCGCGCTGATGTTCGGTGCCGCGGGGGTAGTCCATCGCCGCGACGTACACCGCGAGGGCATCGTGTAGCCGAGCACGCAGGGTCGCGGCCGAGAGGTCGACGACGACGGGTGCGGGGGTGGTGTTACGAGGTACGGCGGTCATCTGGCAGGCGCAGCTCTCGTTGGCGCGGACGGTGGAACCGACGATAGCGCCGATGTCGTGGACCGGAACTTGTCGGTGGGTGTCTCTATATTCGAACTCAATTGAAACCTTCGAATACCTGTTCGATCTTCGTGAGGGCCCAATGGCCTGGTGATCGAGGTATGCGAGTGGGGAGGTGCCCGATGACCGGCAAGAACGAACGCCCGGCCCATACCGGCCGAGCAGGAGAACTACTCCGTCGAGCCGACGGCCTGCTGCGGGATTCCGCGGGGGAGCCCGATCCGGCCGAACGATTCCGTGTCGCCTACCTGGCGGCCCTGCGCGGGGCCGGCGCGATGCTCGCGCTCACCGGCGCGGACCGTGCGCCACGGGCGCGTTCGCGCAATGCCTGGGTGCTGATGCAGCGCACGGCCCCGGAGTTCGTGATGTGGGCGGACTACTTCTCGGCCCAGTCCGAGACGCGCGCGGCGCTGGAGGCGGGTCTGCCCCGCCCGGTCGATGACCGCCGCGCCGACGAGTTCGCTTCCCGGGTAGGAGCATTCCTGCATGACGTGGAAGATCTGCTGGCCGCGGCGGTCCGGCAACGTCCCAGCACAGGGTGGGTTCCGGGAATGCTGGCGTGAGTATCGGCGAGTAGGTGGTCGCACTCTGATCGAACTCGTATCATTGGTGGCAGACAGCCGCCAACGTCGGCTATCCGTCGCCGACCCGGAGGCGAGCCACTACCTAGTGCCGGGGGAGGTACCGTGCCACTCTCCGAGCACGAGCAGCGCATGCTCGAACAAATCGAGAGCGCTCTCTATGCTGAGGATCCCAAGTTCGCCTCGACGGTTCGGGGCGGAAGGCTTCGTTCTGCCACTGGTCGCCGCAGACTCCAAGCGGCGGCCCTGTTCGTCCTCGGCCTGTTCCTATTGGTGGCAGGCATTGCCGCTCCGGTGAAGCCGGGCGGATTTCCGATCATCAGTTTGATCGGGTTCATCGTCATGTTCGGTGCGGGCGTGCTGTTGCTGATCGGTGGCCCCGGGATGAACTCCCAGGGCGCACGCGGCGGCGACACCCAGCCCACCGCGGGAAGCGGACCCGGTGCGAGCCGGGGTCGGCCGCGCAAGCAGGGTGGTTTCTCCGCACGTATGGAGGACCGCTTCCGTCGAAGGTTCGAACAGGACAGTTGATCCGGGCCACCGTGCAGCCGGTCCGTCCGGCGCCGCGCGGCGGAGCGTGAGCGAATAACTGAAACACACACGACACGCCGTGGCGCCACACCGATTCGAGGTGGGGCGCCACGGCGTTTCTCGTGCTCTCAACGCGGCGTGTCGCCGCCCTCCCAGGGTTCCCCACATCACCCCACGCCCTCACCCCACATACGCCCACTTCCGTCGGAAATGGGCGCTATCTGCGGGTTTGCTGGCGGTTGTCGGGTTCGTCCCGACACGAGTCGTGCGTGTCGGGGGAACTGCGCGGAAAGTTCCCCACCACCGCGATAGCTGATGTGACCTGCAAAGTTCGCCAACCGGGGACCGAGATCACCGTCGCTTTCGATTGAAAGTGGGGGAAAGTGGGGTAATGTGGAGCGCGCACTACAGGAGCCGAACGGTCGAGAGGGTGATCCAGTAGGAGGTGTCGGGACTTGTTTCTCGGGACCTATACCCCTCGGTTGGACGACAAAGGGCGACTCACGTTGCCTGCGAAATTTCGGGACGAACTGGCGGGAGGGTTGATGGTCACGAAAGGTCAAGACCACAGCCTTGCTGTCTATCCGAAGGACGAGTTCACCGCGCTGGCGCGGCGAGCCGCGGCCGCGTCCCGGAGCAATCCGCAGGCTCGGGCATTCGTCCGAAATCTTGCGGCCTCCTCCGATGAACAGCGTCCGGACGCTCAGGGCCGGATCATGTTGTCGGCCGAGCACCGCCGCTACGCGAGCCTGTCCAAGGACTGCGTGGTGATCGGTTCGGTCGATTTCCTCGAAATTTGGGACAAGACGGCGTGGGATACCTACCTCGCCGAACATGAGGAGGATTACTCGCAGGCCAGAGACGAGTCGCTGGGCGGAATCTTCTAGCCCCGAGCGAGGCGAGTGCCCTGCGGCCTCTGCCCGACGCGGACCCTGACGTACTTCCCCAACGCCAGGTGCCGTGCTTCGGTCAGAGACCCTGGGGCATTGGCTACCGACGCTGAGTGATGTGGGTGCTCCGAGCACCGGTGTACCACCGCACCGATGTATCAGTAACGCCGCCCGCACATCTCGGCGAGTCCAAATCGCAAGCGACCCATGCGCGAATCAACATCTCGGCATGCGGCTCTGCGAACGAACGTGAGGCAGGATCCGGGAGGTCGAGTTGCACCGAAACAGTGACGGTCCCCGCCATGTTCCGGTTCTGCTCCACCGCGCCGACGAAATCCTCGGTCCCGCACTGCATGCCGATGGCGCGGTGTACCTGGACTGCACGCTCGGGCTCGGTGGTCATGCCGAGCACTTCCTGCGGACCTATCCGAACATCCGGCTGGTCGGGCTGGATCGCGACACCACCGCCCTGAAGCTGGCGGGTGAGCGACTCGAACCGTTCAAGGACCGGATCACCCTGGTGCACACCAGGTATGACGGCATCGCCGACGCTCTGGAAGAGGCCGGGCTGCCGGCGAAGAGCTCGGTCTCCGCGATCCTGATGGATCTCGGCGTGTCCTCCATGCAGCTTGACGAGGCCGATCGTGGTTTCGCCTACTCCATCGACGCGCCGCTGGACATGCGGATGGATCCCAGCACCGGTCCCACCGCCGCCGATGTGCTCAATACCTACAGCCACGGTGAACTGGCCCGGGTGCTGAAGGTCTACGGCGAGGAACGATTCGCGGGCAAGATCGCCGCCGAGGTCGTGCGCCGTCGCCAGCGGACCCCCTTCGTCACCAGCGCGCAGCTGGTGGAACTGCTCTACGACGCCATCCCGGCCGCCACCCGCCGCACCGGTGGGCATCCCGCCAAGCGCAGCTTCCAGGCGCTGCGGGTGGAAGTGAACCGGGAGCTCGAATCGCTCGAGGCGGCATTGCCGGCGGCGTTCGATTCGCTCGTGCCGGGTGGCCGGATCGTGGTCATGAGCTATCAGTCGCTCGAGGATCGCGTGGTGAAGGCCGAGTTCGTGCAGCGGTCGGCCTCCCGCACCCCCATCGACCTGCCCTACGAACTGCCCGGCATGGGACCGGAATTCAAGGTGCTGACCCGCGGCGCGGAGAAGGCGACCGAGCAGGAGATCGAGGAGAATCCGCGTGCCACTCCGGTGCGCATGCGGGCCGCGGAACGCATCGCAGGGGAGGAGAAGCAATGAGGTTCCGGAATCCGGATCGGTACCCGAGTCCCCGTGGGATCGGGGTCGCGCTATGACGATCCAGAAACAGTCGACGGGCCGGGGGGCTCGCCGGGTGCAGGCGGCGGACAAGGTGAAGTCCGGCGCGGCGAAACGCGCCTACGCGCGGCGCCGCAGCCGGGAGGGCGCCACCGATATCCCGGCCATGCTGCGCCGGAGCGCCGACGGCGCGCCGCGCGGCCGAATGTCGTTCGTGGCCACCATCATCGCCCTGCTGGGCTGTGGTCTGGCCGTGACCCTGCTGCTGACCACCCGGGCCACCGAGGACAGCTACAACCTCGGTGATGCGCGCCGGGTCAATCAGCGGCTCTCGGACGAGCGTGACGCGCTGCAGCGCGAGGTCGCGGCCGCGGACTCCGCGCCCGAATTGGCACAGCGCGCAGCCGAACTGGGAATGATCCCGGCCAAGGATCCCGCCCGTCTGGTGATCGGCCCGGACGGTGAGGTGACCGTGGTCGGCAATCCGCTTCCGGCGCAGGGCCTGCCCGCCGCGCCGTTGAACACCACCCCGTCCACCGCGCCCGCGCAGCCGAAGGCGGTGCCGGGTCAGGGTGAGCGCCCGGTCCCGGTGACCACCACGCCGAAACCGCCCACCACCCCGGCACATGCCCCGGAGGCTCCGGCGGTGCAGGCGAACGGAGCGCCTCGATGAGTCCTTCCCGCGCGGCGGGCGGTCGCGACTCCGGTCGGGGCCGGACCGAGTCCGCCCGGGGGCGCGCCGCCTCCGGTCGGAGCCGGTCCGGCGTCGGCCGCGCGAGTTCCGGGCCGGGACGGCAATCGCGGCCGCGGCCCACGCCCGGTCTGGATGCCGGCACTCGCTTCCGCTTCGGCGTCGGCCGTGTGGTCATGCTGGCCGCACTGCTGGTCACGGCCATCCAATTGCTCTGGATCCAAAGCTTTTCCGCGCCGACACTGTCCGCGCAGGCCGCCGATCAGCGCACGGTGAAGCTGCCGGAACTGGCCACTCGCGGGTCGGTCCTGGATCGGTACGGCAATTCGCTGGCCTTCACCATCGCCGCGAAGGAACTGAACTTCCAGCCGATCAAGGTCCGCAAGGATCTGGCCGACGCGCACGAGAAGAAGTCCTCCGCGCCCGAGCCGGACGACCGCTTGCAGGCGATCGCCAAGTACATCCACGAGAAACTCGGCAACGCCGCGCCGGAGAAGGATCTGCTGACCAAGCTGCGCAGCGACGAGCCCTTCGTCTACCTGGCGCGCAATGTGGATCCCCGGGTCGCCGACGACATCAGCCTGAAGTTCCCCGAGGTGGGTTCCGAGCGCAAGGATATGCGCCAGTACCCCGGAGGTTCGCTGGCCGCCAACGTGATCGGCGCGACCGGCTGGGACGGGCACGGTCAGATCGGCCTGGAGTCCTCGATGGATTCGATCCTGGCCGGTTCGGACGGTTCGATGACCTACGACCGCGGCTCGGACGGCGCGGTGATCCCGGGTTCGTGGCGTGATCAGCAGCCGGCCGTGAACGGGTACGGCGTCGAGCTGACCCTGGATCAGGATCTGCAGTACTACGTGCAGCAGCAGGTGCAGCAGGCCAAGGATCTGTCCGGCGCGCAGGCCGCCTCGGCGGTGGTGCTGGACGCGCACACCGGTCAGGTGCTGGCCATGGCCAACGACAAGACCTTCAATCCGCAACTGGGCCCGCAGTATTGGTCCGCCTCGGATCTGGGCAACCCGTCCGTGCAGGAGGTGTACGAGCCGGGTTCGGTGAACAAGATCGTCACCGCGGCCGCCGCCATCGAATACGGCCTCACCACCCCCGACGAGGTGCTGCAGGTTCCCGGCAGCATCTACCTGGGCGGGGTGACCGTGCACGATGCCTGGGAGCACGGCGTCGCCCCGTACACCACGACGGGTGTCTTCGGTAAGTCCTCGAACGTGGGCACGCTGATGCTGGCGCAGCGCATCGGCGAGGATCGCTACTTCGACATGCTCCAGAAGTTCGGCCTCGGCCAGCGCACGGGTGTCGGCCTGCCGGGCGAGAGCTCGGGCGTGCTGCCCTCGCGTGATCAGTGGTCCGGCTCGACCTTCGCGAACCTGCCCATCGGACAGGGTCTTTCGATGACGACCCTGCAGATGACGGCCATGTACCAGGCCGTCGCCAATGACGGTGTGCGGATTCCGCCGCGCATCGTGAAGGCCAAGATCGCCCCGGACGGCACCCGCACCGACGAGGAGCAGCCGGATCCGGTCCGGGTGGTGAGCCCGCAGACCGCGCAGACGCTGCGCGAGATGTTCCAGTCGGTGGTGCAGAAGGATCCGCGCGGCGTGCAGACCGGCACCGGCAGTCCCGCCGCGATCGAGGGCTATCAGGTGGCGGGCAAGACCGGCACCGCACAGCAGATCGACGAGAAATGCCACTGCTATTCGGCCGACCGCTACTGGATCACCTTCGCCGGTATGGCTCCCGCCGACAATCCGCGCTATGTGATCGGCATGATGCTCGACGCGCCGGTCCGCAGCTCCGACGGCAGCGGCGGTGGATCAGTCGCGCCGCTGTTCCACAGCATCGCCTCCTGGGCGTTGCAGCGCGATCGGGTGCCGCCGTCACCGCCCGCGAAACCGCTGATTCTGCAGGCGAGTTAGAGCAGGGATCGAATGAACGTGACACACGCCGCTGTCTGCTCGGATGGCGGCGGGTGACCGAACTGCGCCGTGCCGATCGCCCGCCGATCGAACACAGGTAACCTGACTCGTCGATCCGCGACAGCGCCCCGTAGGCGCGTACCGGATCCTTCGGATCAACCCGCACACGACCACAGTCCTGGAAGGAGCTTCGTGCCCGCGCAGTCGCAGGTACTACGGCCCGCTGTACCGCCGGTGACCACTCTGCGCACGGTGGCCGAGCTGACGGGCGCGACGCCCATTGTCGGTGGGGGCGCGACGCCCACTCTTGGCGCAGCGTTCGAGTCCGTGCAGGTCACCGGCATCGAGCAGCGTTCCGGCGAGATCCAGCCCGGTGACCTGTTCACGGGGTTGGCCGGATCGCATTCGCACGGTGCTCGTTTCGCGCACGACGCGGTGGCCCGCGGCGCGGTCGCGATCTTCACCGATCAGGCCGGAGCGGACCTGATCGGCGAGGTCGAGGTCCCCGTGCTGGTGCACGCCGCGCCGCGGTCGGTGCTCGGCAAGCTGTCCTCGGCCCTGTACGGCGATCCGTCGCGCAAACTGCGCATCATCGGTATCACCGGCACCTCCGGCAAGACCACCACCTCGTATCTGGTGGAGACCGGTCTGGCCGCGGCCGGCTTCCGCACCGCGCTGCTCGGCACCATCGAGACCCGCATCGGCGGCGTCCACGTGCCCTCGGCGCTGACCACCCCCGAGGCCCCGCAGCTGCACGCGCTTTTCGCGGTGATGGTCGAGCAGGGCGTGAACGCTGTGGTCATGGAGGTCTCCAGCCACGCGCTGGCCCTGGGCCGCGTGGACGGCGTGCAATTCGAGGTGGGCGCGTTCACCAACCTGTCGCAGGACCACCTCGACTTCCACAAGGACTTCGAGGACTACTACGCCGCCAAGCGCAGGCTGTTCATTCCCGATCATTCGCCGGCGATCGCCGACAGTGTGTCCGCCGCCGGTGAGATGCGGTCCGCGGACGCCGCGCCGCAGGTCGACGATGCCGCCGCTGGGCACTCCGCCGCCGCGCCACAGCCGTTCACCGCCGCGTACACGGCCGTGATCTGCGTCGACGACGCGTGGGGCCGCCGCTTGCGCGGCGAGATCCTGGCCGACTCCGCGAACGGCTCTCGCTACCTCGCGCCGGACTCCGCGCCCCCTGTTCCGCACGGCCGTCTCATCACCGTGAGCACCTCGCCCGAGCATCGGGCGAGCTGGCTCGCCGGTCCCGCGACCGCGCGCCCCAGCGGCATCCAGGAGTTCACGCTCGAGGAGTTCACCGAGTCCGGCCTCGAGGCGAGTTTCGATGTGCGCCTGCGTCTTCCGGGCAATTACAACGTCGCGAACGCCTCGCTGGCCATCGCCGTGTGCCAGGCCGCGGGCGCGGATCCGGCCGTCGTCGCGGCCGCGCTGGCCGAGGTCGATGTGCCCGGCCGCATGCAGCGCGTGGATCGGGGTCAGGATTTCCTGGCCGTGGTCGACTACGCGCACAAGCCCGCCGCCATCGAATCGGTGGTGGTCACCCTGCGCGCCCTGCTCGCCGAGCAGGGACACGGCAGGCTCGCGGTGGTGGTCGGTGCCGGTGGTGATCGCGATGCCGGCAAGCGCCCCCTGATGGGCGCGGCCGCGGCGCGCGGCGCCGACCTGCTGATCATCACCGACGACAATCCACGCAGTGAGGATCCGGCGGTCATCCGTGCCGCGGTCCGGACCGGAGCCGAGCGGGTTCCGGCGGATCAACGCGGAGAGGTCCGGGAAGTCGGGGACCGGGCAGCCGCGATCGAGGCAGCCGTCGACTGGGCACAACCCGGTGACGTCGTGCTGGTCGCGGGCAAGGGACATGAGACAGGGCAGGAGATTTCAGGCGTGAAGCATCCGTTCGACGACCGCGAGGTGCTCGTCGCAGCTCTGTCGCGAAAGACGAGGGACCTGACGCATTCATGATCGAGATGACTTTGCGGGAGATCGCGGACATCGTGGGCGGCACGCTCCACGACGTCCCCGACCCCGAGGCGAAGGTGACCGGTGCGGTCGAGTTCGATTCGCGCGCAATCGGTTCCGGTGACCTCTTCCTGGCGCTGCCGGGTGAGCGCGTGGACGGCCACACCTTCGCGGAGAAGGCGATCGCGCAGGGCGCGGTAGCGGTGCTGGCGGCGCGGCCGGTCGGCGTCGCCGCCATCGTGGTCGAGCCCCGGCTCGGCAACACCCGCGCCATGGCGCTGGCCCACGACACCGACGGATCCGGTGCGGCGGTGCTGCACGCGCTGGCCAAGCTGGCGCGCGCGGCCGTCGATCGCCTCACCGCGGCCGGTGGCCTGACCGTGGTCGGCGTGACCGGCTCGTCGGGCAAGACCTCCACCAAGGATCTGCTGGCCGCCGTGCTGGCCCCGCTGGGAACGGTGGTGGCCCCGCCCGGTTCGTTCAACAACGAGATCGGCCACCCGTGGACGGCGTTGCGCGCCGACGCGGACACCCGCTTCCTGGTGCTGGAGCTTTCCGCGCGCGGCCCCGGACACATTCGGGCGCTCACCGAGGTCGCCCCGCCCGCCGTCGGCGTCGTGCTCAATGTCGGCACCGCGCATCTGGGCGAGTTCGGCAGTCAGGAAGTCATCGCGCAGACCAAAGGTGAACTGGTGGAAGCGCTTCCGGCCTCCGGGCTGGCGGTGATCAACCTCGACGATCACCTGGTCGCGAAGATGGCCTCGCGCACCCGGGCGCGCGTGGTGACGGTCGGGGTGAACGCGAACGCGGATCTGCGCGCCTCGAACGTGCGGATGGACGAGCAGGCCCGCGCGCGATTCACCATGCACCACAACGGCTCCAGCATCGAGATCCAGCTGGCCGTGCACGGCGAGCACCAGGTCGGCAATGCCCTCTCCGCCGCCGCGGTGGCGCTGGACTGCGGCGCGGATCTGGAGACCGTGGCCGAGGCGCTCGAAGGCGCGACCGCCGTCTCGGCCCGCCGCATGGACGTGCGGACCCGCGCCGACGGCGTGACCGTCGTGAACGACTCCTACAACGCCAACCCCGATTCGGTGCGCGCCGCACTCAAGGCGCTGGTCACCATGTCGCGCGCCGGCGGCACCGACGGCACCGGTCGCGAGATCGATCGCCGTCGCAGCTGGGCCGTGCTCGGCGAAATGGGCGAGCTCGGTGAGGAATCCGTGCTCGAGCACGACCGGATCGGCCGGCTCGTGGTGCGCCTGGATGTGGACCGGCTCATCGTCGTGGGTGCCGGCCGTCCGGTGCGCGCCCTGTTCCAGGGCACCGTGCAGGAAGGTTCCTGGGGTGAAGAGGCAGTGCACGTGCCCGATATCGCCGCGGCCATCGAGCTGCTGGACGAGGAACTGGAACCGGGTGACGTGGTGCTGGTGAAGGCGTCCAAATCGGTCGGACTGTGGGCCGTGGCAGAGCATTTGATCGGCACCGCCGATGAGCATTCGATCAACGCTGATGAGCATGTCGGTGCGGAGCAGGAGGCCGCGCGATGACCCAGATTCTTTTGTCGGCGGCCATCGCGCTCGCTGTATCCATTCTGCTGACGCCCGCGGTGATCAGCTGGTTCGCTCGTCAGGGCTTCGGCCAGGAGATCCGGGTCGACGGCCCGGAGAGCCACAAGGCCAAGCGCGGCACCCCCACCATGGGCGGCGTCGCCATCCTGATCGGCATGTGGGCCGGTTACCTGGGCTCGCACCTGATCAGCATGAGCTACGGCGAGGCCGGACCGTCCGCGTCGGGTCTGCTGGTGATGGGCCTGGCCACCGCGCTGGGCGCGGTCGGCTTCCTGGACGACATGATCAAGCTGCGCAAGCAGCGCAATCTGGGTCTGACCGCCGCGGGCAAGTACATCGGCCAGCTGACCGCCGCCATCGTGTTCGGCGTGCTGGCATTGCAGTTCCGCGGCGCGAACGGGCTCACCCCGGCCAGCGATCACCTGTCCTACACCCGCGATATCGCCACGGTGTCGATGGGCTCGATCATCTTCCTGCTGTTCGTCTCGCTGCTGGTGGTGGCGTGGTCCAACGCGGTGAACCTGACCGACGGCCTGGACGGGCTGGCGGCCGGTTCCATCAGCCTGGTGCTGGGCGCGTACATGATCATCACCTTCTGGCAGTGGCGCAACGCGTGCTCCACCCATCCGGAGGCGGGCTGCTACAACGTGCGCGATCCGCTGGATCTGGCGCTGGTGTGCGCCGCCGGTGGCGCGGCCTGTATCGGCTTCCTGTGGTGGAATGCCGCGCCCGCCAAGATCTTCATGGGCGATACCGGTTCGCTGGCGCTGGGCGGTCTGCTCGCGGGCCTGTCCATCACCACTCGCACCGAGCTGCTCATGGTCGTGCTGGGTGCGCTGTTCGTGGCCGAGGCGGCCTCGGTAGTGTTGCAGGTGGCCGTTTTCCGTACTACGCGCAACCGATTGTTCAAGATGGCGCCGTTCCATCACCACTTCGAATTGAGCGGATGGGCCGAAACCACTGTGATCATACGGTTCTGGCTACTCGCCGGCATGGCGTCGGCGACCGGTCTGGGCCTGTTCTACAGCGAATACCTCTCCGCGGTCGGGTGATCCAATGGAACATTCACAGCATTCCCCCAGGGTTCTGCGTTCTCCCGGACCCATGCTCGAATTCCTGCGCGGCCGTGACGTTCTCGTCGCCGGATGGGGGGTGTCCGGGCGCTCGCTGATCGAGCCGCTGCAGGACATCGGCGCCCGTCCGGTGGTGACCGACGCCGGTCAGAAAGCGCTGGCCGAGGCGGCCGAACTCGGTTTGCCCACAGCCACTTCCGGCGACCTGCTCGAGCACGGCGCGCTCGCACGGTTCGCGCTGGTGATCACCAGCCCGGGCTGGCGGCCGGACTCCCCGGTGCTGGCTTCGGCTGTCACCGAGGGCATTCCGGTGTGGGGCGACGTCGAGTTCGCCTGGTGGGTCGATCAGGCCCGCATCTACGGCCCGGTCCGCAAGTGGCTGGTGGTGACCGGCACCAACGGCAAGACCACCACCACCCAGATGACGCACTCGATTCTGCGCGCCGCCGGGATTCCCAGCGTGGCCTGCGGCAATATCGGCCTGCCGATCCTGGACGCGCTGCGCCGCAGCCCCGGCCCGCAGGTGCTGGCCGTGGAACTCTCGTCGTTCCAACTGCATTGGGCTCCCTCGGTGCGACCCGAGGCGGGCGTGGTGCTCAATGTCGCCGAGGATCACCTGGATTGGCACGGCGGCCTGGACGCCTACGCCGCGGCCAAGGCGCGCGCTCTCACCGGACGGGTCGGCGTCGTCGGCCTGGACGATCAGGTGGCGTCCGCGCTGGCGCGAAAGTCCAAGGCGCGCCGCACCGTCGGCTTCCGCATCGGCGTCCCGGCCGACGGTGAACTCGGCGTGGTGGACGGCAAGCTGCTCGATCGCGCCTTCACCAAAGCCGCCATCCTGGCCGAGGTGGGCGATATCAGCCCGCAGGGTCCGGCCGGAGTGGCCGACGCGCTGGCCGCGGCCGCGCTCACCCGATCCATCGACGTGGCCCCGCAGTTCGTGAAGGAGGGCCTGCAGGAGCACAAGGTCGGCCCGCATCGCGCCGCGTTCGTGCGCGAGCTGGGCGGCGTCGCGTTCGTGGACGACTCCAAGGCCACCAATCCGCATGCCGCGCGCTCGTCGATCCTGGCGCATCCGCAGGTGGTGTGGGTGGCCGGTGGTCAGCTCAAGGGCGCGAGCGTGGAGGATCTGGTGGAGGAGGTGCGCGAGCATCTGGTCGGCGCAGTGCTTTTCGGCGTCGACGCCGCCGTGATCGCCGCCGCACTCGCGCGACACGCCCCGGATGTCCCGGTCGTGGAGCTCGGTTCGGGGGACGATGCAGTGATGGGTGTTCCCGTCACCGGCACCGAGCCCGACGCGGTGATGGCTCGGGCGGTGCATGTGGCCGCCGGTTTCGCTCAGCGTGGTGACACCGTGCTGCTGGCTCCGGCCGCGGCTTCGCTGGACATGTTCGCCGACTACACCCACCGCGGCCGGAGTTTCGCGGCGGCGGTACAGGCCCTGGACGAGAAGGACATCGGGAGATCGGAATGACGGTGCCGACGCGACGGGTCCGGACCGGATGGTTCGGAGCATGGCTCGCCCGCCCGCTCGCGTCGTTCCACCTCGTGGTCGCCATCGCCGTACTGCTGACCGTCCTGGGACTGGTGATGGTGCTCTCGGCCTCCAGCGTGGAGTCCTATGCCGTCGGCAAATCCGCGTATTCGCTGTTCATTCAGCAGGCGGTGCTGGCGGGGTTCGGCGCGGTGCTCTTCTATATCGCGCTGCGGATTCCGATGCGGGTGATGCGGCAGCTGTCGTTCCCGGTCTTCGTGGTCTCGCTGATCCTGTTGGTACTGGTGCTGATTCCCGGTATCGGCACCAAGGTGCAGGGTTCGCGCCGCTGGTTCGACCTGGGCGTGGTCTCGGTGCAGCCGTCCGAGATCGCCAAGGTGACCCTGGTGGTGTGGGGCGCGCACCTGCTGGCCTCGCGCCAGTCGGAGAAGGCCGGGTACAAGGACATCCTGATGCCGCTGGTCCCGGTGGGCCTGCTGGTGTGCGCGCTGGTCATCCTCGAGCCCAACCTGTCCACCACCATCGCACTGGGCATCGTGCTGACCTCGCTGCTGTGGTTCGGTGGGCTGCCGCTGCGCATGTTCGTCACCATCGCGGTGTCCGGCGGTGTGGCGGCGGGAATCCTGGCGCTGTCCGCGGGCTATCGCTCGGACCGCATGCGCGCCTTCTTCAGCCCCGGTGACGATCCCCAGGGCGTCGGGTATCAGGCGCGCCAGGCGCTGTACTCGCTTGCGGACGGCGGTATCTGGGGACGCGGACTGGGGCAGTCCAGAGCCAAGTGGAGTTATCTTCCCAACGCGCACAACGACTTCATCTTCGCCATCATCGGCGAGGAGCTCGGATTCCTCGGATGTGCGCTGGTGCTGGGGCTTTTCGCGCTGTTCGTCTACACCGGCCTGCGGATCGCGACCCGCTCGGTGGATCCGTTCCTGCGCCTGCTGACCGGCTCGGCCACCACCTGGATCACCGGTCAGGCGCTGATCAACGTCGGCTACGTGGTGGGCCTGCTGCCGGTGACCGGTCTGCAGCTGCCGCTGGTGTCCGCGGGTGGTTCCTCGCTCGCGATCACCCTGTTCATGTTCGGCATCATCGCCAATGCCGCCCGGCACGAGCCCGAGGCGGTGGCGGCCCTGCATGCCGGGCAGGACGGCCGCTTCAGCCGGATGCTGCGGCTGCCGAAACCCGAGATGTATTCCCCCGCACGGGCGCACGCCGCCCGTGCCAGGGCCAAAGCGAAGGCGAAAGCCAAACCCAAGCCCAAGCCGAAGGCCGGTGCGATGGGAGCGGGACAGAAACGCCGTGCCCTGCCGCCCTCGGATCCGGGCCGCGGCGGCGGTTCGCGCCGTGCGGTCGATTCCGATTCGGCTCGGCGCGCGCCCACCAGCCGCTCCACCGAATCGTGGCGCAGCACCCGGGCATGGGAGCCCAGCTACCCGGCCAAGCAGATGAAGCATTCGAGAGAACGGGGTAATTCGAGGTGACTGTGGAGCGACAGCTCTCGGTGATCATGGCGGGCGGTGGCCCTGGCCATATCGAGCCGGCCATGGCCGTGACACAGGAACTCGACGCGCGGACCGTTGTCGGCGCGAATGGTGGCAGAATTGCTGCGGACGCGGAGCTGACTCCGAAAATTGTGATCGACGAGGTGATACCGCTGCTCATGGATGCTGACATCGTGTCTCGAACGGGTCGTGCGGTAGCGGGTGCGAAGCACCGTGGCGCTGCTGCGAAGCACCGTGGCGCTGCCGAGGTGGTGGCGCGAATCGTGCCGGAGGTGGCGAGCCGATGACCGACGCAGCGGACACCGAGCTGGGAACCGACAACGCGGTGGACACGGAAAACCCTGTGGCCGTTGGTGACCCGGGCAACCCGGCACAGCAGACCGACCTGCCCGAATCGCTCCAGCGCGTGCACATGATCGGCATCGGCGGCGCCGGTATGTCCGGCATCGCGCGCATCCTGCTCTCACGCGGTGGCATGGTCTCGGGTTCGGACGCCAAGGAGAGTCGCGGCGTGCTGGCCCTGCGCGCGCGCGGCGCGCAGGTGCGCATCGGTCACGACGCCGGCGCGCTGGACCTGCTGCCGGGCGGCCCGACCGCCGTGGTCACCACCTACGCGGCCATCCCCAAGACCAATCCGGAACTGGTGGCGGCGCACGAGCGCGGCATCCCGGTGCTGATGCGTCCCGGCGTGCTGGCCTCGCTCATGCAGGGCCACAAGACCCTGCTGGTGTCGGGCACGCACGGTAAGACCTCCACCACCTCCATGCTCGTGGTGGCGTTGCAGCACTGCGGGTTCGACCCGTCCTTCGCGGTCGGCGGTGAGCTGAACGAGTCGGGCACCAATGCCCATCACGGCACCGGCGGTGTCTTCGTGGCCGAGGCCGACGAGAGCGACGGCTCGCTGCTGCAGTACGCGCCGGACGTCGCGGTGGTCACCAATATCGAATCCGATCACCTGGACTACTTCGGCACCGACGAGGCGTACACCCAGGTCTTCGACGACTTCGTGGATCGTCTGCAGCCCGGCGGCCGCCTGGTGGTGTGCCTGGACGATCCGGGTTCACGCGGGCTGGCCGAGCGCTCGGTGGCCCGGCTCTCGGACGATCCGCGCGGCATCGAGGTGATCGGCTACGGCTCGAGCGAGTCCGCAACGCCGGGCGTCACTTTCGGGGCCCGGATGGAGTCCTGGGAGCCGCGTGACGTCGGCGGCGTCGCGGTGTTCCAGCTCTCTGACGAACCGGCTCCGCGCACCCTGCGCCTGTCGGTTCCCGGCCGGCACATGGCCCTGAACGCGCTGGGCGCGCTGCTGGCGGCCCGCGCCGCCGGTGCGGATATGGGCGAGATCATCCAGGGGCTCGAGGGTTTCGGCGGCGTCCACCGCCGCTTCCAGCTCACCGGCCGCGAGAACGGCGTGCGCGTCTTCGACGACTACGCCCACCATCCGACCGAGGTGCGCGCGGTGCTCAGTGCCGCCGCGGAACTGGTCGCCCAGGAGGCCCGTGACGGGGCGCGTTCACGCCCGGGCCGGGTGCTGGTGGTCTTCCAGCCGCATTTGTACAGTCGCACGGCCACTTTCGCGACCGAGTTCGGCATCGCGCTCTCGCTCGCGGACGAGGTCGTGGTGCTGGACGTGTTCGGCGCGCGCGAGGAACCGCTGCCCGGTGTGAACGGTGCGCTGGTGGCCAACTCGGTCACCAAACCCGTGCACTACCAACCCGATATGTCGAAGGTGGGCCGTCAGGTGGCCTCGCTCGCACGACCCGGCGACGTGGTGATCACCATGGGCGCCGGCGACGTGACCATGCTCGGCAGCCAGATTCTCGACGGGCTGCGGGCACGACCCTCACACGGGCGGTGAGCGAGGGTGAGCCGGGGCGGGGGAGCGGACGACGGGCATGATCCGCGGGAGTGGATCGAGGAGGACGGTCTCGATCAGGACGCCGGTCTTGATAGGGACACCGGTCTCGACGAGGACACCGAGCCACCGGAATCGGCGGCCGCGCGGCGGGCCCGGCTGGCGCGTCTGCGCCGCGGCCGCCGCGCCGGGAAGCAATCGCGCCTGAGCGATGCCTGGCGCTCTCCGCGCGTGCGCATCGGCGGCGCGGTGGCCCTGGTCCTCGTGCTCGCTCTGGGCCTGGTGGCCTACTTCTCACCGATCCTGTCGGTCCGCACGGTGCGTATCGACGGTCTGGTCGCGGTCCCGGAGTCCGACGTGCTGGCGGCTCTCGATGTGCCCGAGGGCCTGTCGATGATGCGCATGGACACCACCGCCATGGCCGAGCACGTGGCCCAGCTGCCGAAGGTCAGATCCGCGCGCGTGCAACGGGTCTTCCCGTCGAGTGTGCGTGTCACGGTGGACGAGCGCGTCGCCGTGCTGTATTTCGATTCCCCCGAGGGCCCGCATCTACTCGATTCCGACAGCGTCGAATTCGCGATCGAGCCGCCGCCGCCCGGCGCGGCGAAATTGGTGACCGAGCATCCCGGCGGCGCGGATCCGCTGACTCGCGCGGCGGTGGCCGTGATGGCCGCCGTACCTCTCGGTCTGCGCGATCAGGTGGGAGAGGTTGTGGCCCGCTCGGTTTCGGATATAGCCCTCGAGTTGCGGAACGGCAGTACTGTGCTGTGGGGAGGAACGAATGACGCCCAGCGCAAAGCAGCGGTGGTTCTGCCCCTGCTCACCCAGCCCGGCAAGGTGTTCGACATTTCTAGTCCGAATCTCGTCACGGTAAAGTGAGCGATACCCATTGGGCCACCGAAATTTTCGGCGGCTTGCCGGAATGTCACCGTCGGCGCCACCGTGGACTTCACGATTGGCGCCGGAGGGCAACCGTCCACGATACGATGCCCAGGTGGGTCGGACGAGGTGAATCACGCAAGATTCTGCCACTCGTTTCGGCGCGCCTGCGCCCGCAACGCGGTGGCTGCGAATACCGTTCCGCACCAGTCGGATACTTGACATAACGCTGAAGCTATGGTTGAGGGTTTATCGTCCCGAGACCAAAGGACCGGCGCGGACAAGCATTCGAAGACGCTGAAGCTGTTTTGGATCAAAGGAAGGCGAGAGCCCATGACGCCCCCGCACAACTACCTTGCGGTGATCAAGGTCGTCGGTATCGGCGGCGGCGGCGTGAATGCCGTCAACCGAATGATCGAACAGGGACTCAAGGGAGTCGAGTTCATCGCGGTCAATACCGACGCGCAGGCTCTGCTGATGAGTGATGCCGACGTCAAGCTCGACGTCGGCCGTGAACTGACCCGTGGCCTCGGCGCGGGCGCCGATCCCGAGGTCGGCCGCAAGGCCGCCGAGGACCACAAGGACGAGATCGAAGAGGTGCTCAAGGGCGCCGACATGGTCTTCGTCACCGCGGGCGAGGGTGGTGGCACCGGTACCGGTGGCGCGCCGGTCGTCGCCCAGATCGCCCGCAAGCTCGGCGCGCTCACCATCGGTGTCGTCACCCGGCCGTTCTCCTTCGAGGGCAAGCGCCGCAGCGGCCAGGCCGAAGCCGGCATCCAGGCGCTGCGCGAATCCTGCGACACCCTGATCGTCATCCCCAACGACCGGCTGCTGCAGCTCGGCGACGCCGCGGTCAGCCTCATGGACGCCTTCCGTTCGGCGGATGAGGTGCTGCTCAACGGTGTTCAGGGCATCACCGACCTGATCACCACCCCCGGCCTGATCAACGTCGACTTCGCGGACGTCAAGTCCGTCATGTCCGGCGCGGGATCGGCGCTCATGGGCATCGGGTCGGCCAGGGGAGAGGGCCGGTCGGTGAAAGCCGCCGAATCCGCGATCAATTCGCCGCTGCTGGAAGCGTCCATGGACGGCGCGCACGGCGTGCTGCTCTCGATCGCGGGCGGGTCGGACCTCGGCCTGTTCGAGATCAACGAGGCGGCCTCGCTGGTGCAGGAGGCCGCGCACATCGAGGCCAACATCATCTTCGGAACGGTCATCGACGATTCTCTCGGCGACGAGGTGAGAGTCACTGTGATCGCCGCGGGTTTTGACGGGAGCGGTCCCGCCCGTCGTGTCGAACCTGCCGTAGGCCGCACCGGCACATCCACATTCGGCACGGCTCGTGCGACCGCCGGCGAGGTCGGTCGCACCAATGAATACACCACCGCACGCACCCCGGACCCGGTCCCGCCGCGTCCGGTCGAGCCCGCCCCGGCTCCGGCTCCGGTCGCGCAGACCCCGCCGCCCTCCTCGGGTCGCGGCCCGGCTCCCTCCTACGAGCCCCAGCGCCCGGCCCCGGTCGACCCCACGGTCGCCCACAACAACCGCAGCCACATCCAGCCGCCCGACGGCGACGACGACGATGTCGACGTGCCGTCCTTCATGCAGCGCCGGTAACCGCCGGTAGTTCCGGCGACCGACACCAGCCCCGCCCGGCCCCAGATCCCAGGGAGCCGGGCGGGGCTGTGTTTGTCGGCCGGTGCTGGCTGACTGGTCTGATGCGGTGCTGGTGGTGCTGGTTGGTGTGACGTGATGTCGGCAGTGCGGTGGTGATGTCCGGTGGGTGGTGACGTGACAAACCTCGCGCCCGCAGACCGTGAGACGCGCTGTGCCGCCCAGTTTTCGGCCGATATCACCGCTCACCATCGTCAGCCCAGCCCCGCGGTTGCCAGGTATTGCCCAGTACCCTCGGGGATATGACTTCTGCGCCTCAGATCTTCCGGACCAGACGGGTCGTGACCTCGCGCGCGGGCGGCTACTCGCAGGCCCCCTACGACTCGTTCAACCTCGGTGATCACGTCGGCGACGATCCGGAGGCCGTGCGCCGCAATCGTGTTCGGCTCGCCGAGAACATCGGCCTCGCGCCGGACCATCTGGTCTGGATGGAGCAGATCCACGGCCGCAATGTCGAGATCGTGGACGGCCCGCGCGCCGAGCCGGTGCCCGCCACCGATGCGCTGGTCACCACGCGCCGCGATCTGGCCCTGGTCGTGCTGAGCGCGGACTGCGTGCCGATCCTGCTGTCCGACGACGAGGCCGGTGTGATCGCGGCCGTGCACGCGGGCCGGATCGGCGCGCGCATCGGCATCGTGCCGAAGGTGCTCGAGGCCATGGCGTCCCTCGGCGCGCGACCCGAGCGGATCGGCGCCTTCCTGGGACCGGCGGCCAGCGGTCGTCAGTACGAGGTGCCCGCCGCCATGCGCGCCGATGTCGAGGCGCATCTGCCGGGCAGCGCGACCACCACCGTCCGGGGCACCCCGGGCCTGGATCTGCGCGCGGGCATCCGCAGACAGCTCGAGGCGGCCGGCGTCCCGGCCGTCGCGATGGACCCGCGCTGCACCATCGAGGACAAATCCCTGTTCAGCCACCGCCGTGGCGCGCCGACCGGCAGACTCGCCGGTGTGATTTGGATGTCATCCGAGGGGATCGCAGAATGACCGAAAGTTCTGCCGCCACAAGCCGTTCCGATGCGGCGCAGGTCACCCGATCGCAGGAGCGCACCGCGCAGCTCACCGCGGCCCTGACCGCGCTGACCGAACGTATCGACGCAGCGTGTCGCGCTGCCGACCGCGCGCCGGGGTCGGTCCGGCTGCTGCCCGTCACCAAGTTCCACCCGGCTTCGGATATCGAGATCCTCTATGAGCTGGGCTGTCGTGAGTTCGGCGAATCGCGTGAACAGGAGGCCGCGGGCAAAGTGGCTCAACTGGGACATCTGTCTCGAGTGCGCTGGGAGTTTATCGGCCGGCTCCAGCGAAACAAGGCGAAATCCGTTGCCACCTGGGCAAACACGGTCTATTCGGTGGACAGCGAACGGCTGGCCACCGCATTGGACTCCGGGGTCCGCGCGGCATTGGACTCCGGTGACCGCGAGACGCCGCTGCGGGTCCTTATCCAAGTGAGTCTGGACGAGGATCCGACTCGCGGAGGGGTGGGTGACGAGTCACTTCTCGCCCTCGCGGAACAGGTCGAAAAGTCCGAATCGTTGCAGTTGGCGGGCCTGATGGCGATCCCGCCGATGGACGTGGAACCGGACATTGCGTTCGCGCGGCTCGCCCGGATCCATTCCTCTCTTTTATCGGAACATCCCAAGGCCAGAGAGCTGTCCGCGGGTATGTCGGGCGACTTGGAGGCCGCAGTTCGCCACGGATCGACATGCGTGCGTGTCGGAACCGCTTTGATGGGCGCTCGACCGATAACCTCGGCGTAGCAAAGAAACCTCATCAGTCACATATGAAACATATGCTTGGTGGCGGACGAGGAACTGAGCAGGACAACACCCCAGGCCAACCGGGGCCGAAGGAAGGTCGACCAGATGAGCACGCTGCACAAGTTCAAGGCGTACTTCGGGATGGTTCCGCTCGAGGATTACGAAGACGACTACGTCGACGACCGCGGGGCTACCCGGAGTGCTGTCGACGAACGTGCCCAGCGACGCCCTCGGCCCTACCCGGAGCGCGAGTACGACCGCGGCGATCGCTACGGCGACGAGCGGTACGACGATGAGCCGGCCTACGGCGAACCGGCGTACAAGGCCCCGTACAAGCCCGCCTACGGCACCGCGCGCCGCGATGACTACGTGGACGAGTACGCCGACGAGCGGGAGCGCGAGCGCGACCGCTACGAGGCGCCGCGTCGGCCCACCCGCATCGAGACCGCACCCTCGAGCCGCACCCGGACCATGCCCGGCGGCGGTGTCGGCGGTGGCTCCATGGTCCGCGGCACCACGCGTGGCGCGCTCGCGGTGGACACCGAGGCCGAGCGTCGCATGGAAGAGCTGCGTATGGAGGAGCGCCGGGTCGAACCTCCGGTCCCTCGCCGTTCGCAGATCTTCGAGGACGGAGGCACCTTGTCCAAGATCACGACACTGCGTCCGCGCACCTATGCCGAGGCCGCCATCATCGGAGAACGCTTCCGCGACGGCACCCCGGTGATCATGGATCTGGTCGAGATGAGCAACGCCGACGCGCGCCGCCTCGTCGACTTCGCCGCGGGACTCGCGTTCGCGCTGCGTGGTTCGTTCGACAAGGTCGCGACGAAGGTGTTCCTGCTCTCGCCGGCCGATGTCGACGTATCAGCCGACGAGCGCCGCCGCCTGGCCGAGAACGGCTTCTACAACCAGAAGTAACGAGCATCGGATGTAAAGGGCCGCAGACTGTTCCGCGGCCTGCAACGGGGGTTGCGCCGGTCGCTGCGCCCATCCCGCTCGAGCGGGCCGAACCGGCCCCGGAGCACGCGGATGGGGTCGTGTGCGGCTTCCGGCAGGGGGCGTCTTGCAAGATCGGGTACCACCGGCGGCACCACACATTTTGCAAGCCATCGAATCTGAGGCAGAGTGAACGACGTGGCCTTGTTCCAGGTGTTGAACCTACTGCTGTTCCTCTTCTGGCTGCTGCTGATCAGCCGCGTCATCGTCGAGTTCATCCGCAGCTTCGCGCGTGACTGGCGTCCCACCGGCTTCGTCGTGATCGTCCTGGAGCTCGTCTTCACGATCACCGACCCGCCGGTGAAACTTCTGAGGCGTTTGATACCCCCCGTGAATCTTGGGGGAATTCGACTCGATCTGTCGATTATGGTGCTGCTGTTTATCGTGTTCATCCTCATGACGATCACGGGCTCGCTCGGGCAACAGGTAGCTCAGGTGTGACAGAATGGGCTGAAAGAAAGCTCGCCCAGATCTACCGCTAGATCTCCATACGAAGCGTGAAGGGATCGTTCCATGCCGCTGACCCCAGCCGATGTGCACAACGTCGCGTTCAGCAAACCACCGATCGGGAAACGCGGCTACAACGAGGACGAAGTCGACGCCTTCCTCGATCTGGTCGAGCAGGAGCTCTCCCGCCTCATCGAAGAGAACGCCGATCTTCGCCAGCGTGTTGCCGAGCTGGACGCGGAACTGGCCGACGCCAAGAAGAACCGTGGTCCGGTCCAGGCCGTGAAGGCGCCGCCGATGCCGGAGCCCGTCAAGGCGGCTCCGCCCGCGCCGGCCCCGATGCCCGCTCCCGTCCCGGTCGCCCCCGTCAAGGCCGAGGCTCCCAGCGCGGATGCGAATCTGCAGGCCGCCAAGGTGCTCTCGCTCGCGCAGGAGATGGCGGACCGCCTCACCTCCGATGCCAAGACCGAAGCCGAGCAGCTGCTGGCCAATGCTAGAGCCAACTCGGAGCGACTGGTCGGCGACGCGCGGACGCGTTCCGAAGCGATGATCGCCGATTCCCGCCAGAAGGCCGAAGCCATGCTGTCGGACGCGCAGAACCGTTCGGATTCGCAGCTGCGCCAGGCCAAGGAGAAGGCCGACGCCCTGCAGGCGGACGCCGAGCGCAAGCACACCGAGATCATGGCCACCATCACCCAGCAGCGCAGTGTGCTGGAGAGCCGGATCGAGCAGCTCAAGACGTTCGAGCGCGAATACCGCGTCCGGCTCAAGTCCTACCTGGAATCGCAGCTGGAGGAGCTGGAGAACCGTGGTTCCGCGGTCCCCGTCGATGGCGGCGAGTTCGGCGAGGGTGCCCAGGGCAACGGCGCACTTCTCAAGGGCGGCAAGTAAACTCGTTACTACGGCCCCTGGGGCTGCGTTGCCCGGGAATGAGACCTCCGGGAGCACGGCGCAGCACCGCCACCGTTCACTCGGCACGAGGGAGTGGTGCTCATGCTCGTGGTAACGCTCGTACTCGCGGCAGTCGGCTTCGGCCTGCTGGTGACAGCACTGACCACCGGTTCGGTGATCTGGGCGTGGGGTTGCATCATCGTGTGCGTCGCAGGCGCGGTGTTGCTCCTCGTCAGTGCGTTGTCGCTCCGGCAGGACGATGACAGCGAGACACAGCAATCCCATCTGGGTGGGCGGCACGCCAAGCACTAGCGGTGCTGAGCGGCGGGGGTAGTCGGGGTCCAGGGAATATCCCCTGGACCGCGCGGTTAGAATCGAAAACACACCAGCAACCACACATCAGCATCACGGCGTCGATCCGGCCATCACCGGGGAGCTTTCGGAAGAACAGCGCGTGCTCGTCGAGCCACCGCCCAGTAGAACCGAACGGTGGAGCCCGTCACAGCTCACAACGAGAGGCTCGGCCCGCGTATTCACACAGCGCAGCCGGGCAAGCGGGGTGGTACCGCGGTTTCGGCGCACGAGCGCCGTCATCGTCCCCGTGCCTACTTCGGCACGAGGAGACGAACCGGCCATGGCAGCCGACGACAAGAACGCCTATCCCCGCGTCGAACTCGGCGTGACCAGCGGTCCGGTGTCCTTCCCGGAGCTGGAGACGCGAGTTCTCGACTACTGGGCCGCCGACGACACCTTCCGTGCGAGCATCGAGAACCGTTCCGATGCACCGGAATTCGTCTTCTACGACGGTCCTCCCTTCGCCAACGGGTTGCCGCACTACGGCCATCTGCTGACCGGATACGTCAAAGATTTGATCCCACGATTTCAGACGATGCGCGGGAAGAAGGTCGAACGGCGATTCGGCTGGGATACTCACGGGCTGCCCGCGGAAATCGAAGCCGAGAAGCAGCTGGGTATCACGGACAAATCACAGATCGATGCCATGGGTCTGGCGGAATTCAATGCCGCGTGCAAATCCTCGGTGCTCCGGTATACCCATGAGTGGCGCGAGTACGTGACTCGTCAAGCACGATGGGTCGACTTCGACAACGACTACAAAACCCTCGACATCGACTTCATGGAGTCGGTCATGTGGGCGTTCAAGTCGCTGTACGACAAAGGTTTGATCTACCAAGGTTTTCGGGTCTTGCCCTACAGCTGGTACGAGCAGACCCCGCTGTCGAATCAGGAGGCGCGCCTGGACGATGCCTACCGGATGCGCCAGGACCCCGCGGTCACCGTCGACATGCTGCTGCAGGTCCCCTCGGAGCACCCGCTGGCCGCGCTCGACGGCGCGAACGCGCTGATCTGGACCACCACGCCCTGGACCCTGCCGTCCAACCTGGCGATCGCGGTGCACCCGGACGTCACCTACGTGCACGTGCTGGGCAAGGACGACAAGCGGTACCTGCTTGCCGCGGAACGGGTCTCGCACTACGCGCGGGAACTCGGCGAGGAGCCGCAGGTGCTGTCCGAGCATTCGGGCGCGGCGCTGGTCGACCTGCGCTACCGACCGCCGTTCGACTTCTTCCTCGGCCACCCGAACGCGCACCGCGTGCTGAACGCCGACTACGTGACCACCGACTCCGGTACCGGCATCGTGCATCTCGCGCCCGCGTTCGGTGAGGAGGACATGGATGTCGCGACCGCCGCCGGCATCGAGATCGTCCAGCCGCTGGATCCGGGCGGCAAGTTCACCTCGATGGTGCCGACCTACGAGGGCCTGATGGTCTTCGACGCCAACCCGGTCATCATCAAGGACCTCAAGCAGGCCGGAAAGCTGCTGCGGCACGAGACGATCGAGCACTCCTACCCGCACAGCTGGCGTTCGGGCCAGCCGCTGATCTACATGGCGGTGCCGTCCTGGTTCGTGGCGGTCACCAAGTTCCGCGATCGCGCGCTCGAGCTCAACAAGGAGATCGACTGGACTCCGGAACACCTGCGCGACGGCCAGTTCGGCAAGTGGCTCGAGAACGCCCGCGACTGGAACATCAGCCGCAACCGCTACTGGGGTGCGCCCATCCCGGTGTGGATCTCGGACAACCCCGAGTACCCGCGCGTGGACGTCTACGGCTCGCTCGACGCCCTCGAACGTGACTTCGGCGTGCGCCCGGACGACCTGCACCGCCCGCGCATCGACGAGCTGGTGCGCCCGAATCCCGATGACCCGACCGGCAAGTCGATGATGCGCCGCACCCCCGAGGTGCTGGACTGCTGGTTCGAGTCCGGCTCGATGCCGTACGCCCAGGTGCACTACCCCTTCGAGAACAAGGAGTGGTTCGAGGGCACCGCGGACAAAGCACCGCACAGCCCCGGCGATTTCATCGTCGAGTACAACGGCCAGACCAAGGGCTGGTTCTACAACCTGCACGTGCTCTCCACGGCGCTGTTCGACCGCCCGGCGTTCAAGTCCGTTGTGGCACACGGCATCGTGCTCGGCGACGACGGCATGAAGATGTCCAAGTCCAAGGGCAACTACCCGAACGTCAACGAGGTCTTCGATCGTGACGGCTCGGACGCGATGCGCTGGTTCCTGATGGCGTCCCCGGTGCTGCGCGGCGGCAACCTGATCGTCACCGAGCGCGGCATCCGCGAGGGTGTCAGCCACGCGCTGCGACCGCTGTGGAACGCGTGGACCTTCCTGCAGCTGTACGCATCCCGGCCGGGGACGTGGCGCACCGATTCGCAGAACGTGCTGGATCGCTACATCCTGGCCAAGCTGGCGGCGACCCGCGATGTCATGACCGAGGCGCTCGAGGTCTTCGACATCGCCACCGCCTGTGAGGAATTGCGCTCCTTCGCCGACGCGCTCACCAATTGGTATGTGCGCCGGTCGCGTTCGCGCTTCTGGGAGGAGGATCGCGACGCCATCGACACCCTGCACACCGTGCTCGAGGTGACGACCCGGCTCGCGGCCCCGCTGCTGCCGCTCATGACCGAGGTGATCTGGCGTGGCCTGACCGGCGAGCGCTCGGTGCACCTGACCGACTGGCCGGCCGCGAGCGACCTGCCCGCCGATCCGGAACTGGTCTCGTCCATGGACGAGGTGCGCACGGTCTGCTCGACGGTGCTGAGCCTGCGCAAGGCCCAGAACCTGCGGGTGCGCCTGCCGCTCTCGGAGGTCACCGTGGCCGCGTCGGACGCCGAGCGCCTCGCCGCGTTCGCCGACCTGATCGCGGACGAGGTCAACGTCAAGAAGGTCGATCTGACCACCGACGTCGCCTCGCACGGCCGCTTCGAGCTGGTCGTGAACGCGCGGGCCGCCGGTCCGCGCCTGGGCAAGCAGGTCCAGACGGTGATCAAGGCCGTCAAGGCGGGGGAGTGGAGCGAGTCCGCCGACGGCACGGTCACCGCCGCCGGTATCGCGCTGCTGCCCGAGGAGTACACCCAGCGTCTGGTCGCCGCGGAGCCCGACTCCACCGCCGCCCTGCCCGGCAATGCCGGCCTGGTGGTGCTGAACTCGCAGGTCACCGAGGAATTGGAGGCCGAGGGGTGGGCCCGCGACCTGATCCGCGACCTGCAGGAGACCCGTAAGTCCCTGGGTCTCGAGGTCTCGGACCGGATCTCGGTGATCCTCGAGGTGCCCGCGGCGCAGCAGCCGTGGGCCGACACCCATCGCGACCTGATCGCCGGTGAAATCCTCGCCACCGCACTCACTTTCGGTGAGGCGGGCGCGGCGGCGGCCGAGATCGTCGGCGGCGTGAAGGCGGCGGTCGCCAAGGCGTGAGCCGAGCTGACCCGAGTCGGCCTGAGCAAGCGGCGAGGGGCGGGACCGAAACGGTCCCGCCCCTCGCTGTGTTTGTGCCCGACCGGCCGAGTTGTGTGCCTGCCTGCCCAGCCGCGCCCGAGTGACCTGGATCTCTCGACACACCCCCGCTGTCCATCTTGTGGCGGGTGTTGCAGATGAGATAGAACAGCTACTGAGTAGTTAACATATAACTCGAGAGTCGAGTTCAATCACACGACTGCACTTCCTAGCTGTATTTCCAGTTCCACGGCGTCAAAGATCCGAGGGGCAAGGACATGAAGCGAAGCCTGCAACGTCTGTTCACGTCGACCATCGCGACATCGGCGGCTTTGATCTCGATCAGCACACTGATGGCAAATCCTGCCAACGCCGATTCCGGCTCTGCCTCGGGCTCCGCGTCCGGCAGTGCCAGCGGTTCCGCCTCCGGCAGTGCCAGCGGCTCGGCCCAACTCCCGCTCGCCAGTCCGCGTGCCATGGTCGCGCTGTCGCTGGCTGCCACCCAGACCGGGAAACCCTACAAATGGGGCGGCACCGGACCGGATGCCTGGGACTGCTCCGGATTGGTGCAGTGGGCGTTCCGCAGCGTCGGCATCGATCTGCCCCGCACCACCTGGCAGCAGGCGGAGGCCGGGCTGGAAGTCCCCTACGGCGCACTGCAACCCGGTGATGTGCTCATTCTGAACAGCGACGGCTCGCACGAGGGCATCTACGCCGGCGCCGGGCAGGTCCTCAACGCCTTCGACTGGGGTGTACCCGTCGGCCTGACCCCGCTGGGGCAGTTCGACATCTACGCCATCCGCCGGTTCTTCTAGGCGGGGGCCGGTCGGTCGGGGACTACTCGACGACCAGTTCCACCGGGATGTTGCCCCGGGTGGCATTGGAGTACGGGCAGACCTGGTGGGTGGCCTCGATGAGCGCCTGGCCCTGCTCGTTGTGCAGATGCTCCGGCAGTTCCACGCGCAGCACGACCGAGAGTCCGAAGGCTCCGCCCTCCAGCGCGTTCAATCCGACCTCGGCCGTCACCGACGCATCCTCGGCGTCGAGCTTCATCCGCTTGGACACCAGTTGCAGGGCGCTGGCGAAGCAGGCCGAGTATCCCGCCGCGAACAGCTGTTCCGGGTTGGTGCCGGCGCCGTCGCCGCCCATCTGCTTGGGCCGGGCGAGGGTCAGGTCCAGCACGCCGTCGTCGCTGTAGGAACGCCCGTCGCGGCCGACCGAGGTGGCCACTGCGGTGTAGAGCGGGGCGGTTGTGGAAGTGGAAGTCATCGTGTCCTCCTAGACAGACTGGTCTGTTCACCTGACGTCAACAGTAGACAGGTCTGTCTGCTATCGTCAAGGGGTGAGTGCAGCCCGCGAAAGATTGCTCGATACCGCCACCCGGCTCTTCTACGCCGAGGGCATTCACACCGTGGGCATCGATCGCATCATCGCCGAGGCCGAGATCGCGAAGGCGACCTTCTATCGTCACTTCAAGACCAAGGACGACCTGGTGGTGGCCTACCTCGAACGCGAGTACGCCCGCCAGCGCGAGGCGCTGGAATCGGTGCCGGGCTCCGGCGCGGACGCCATCGCCACCATCTTCGAGCGCCTCGGTGAGATCAGTTGCGGCCCCGGCTTCCGCGGCTGCCCCTTCCTCAATGCCGCCGTGGAATTTCCCAGCGCCGACCACGCCGTGCGCAAGATCGTCGAGGACTACCGCACGTGGTTCCGCGACCTGATGGCGGAGCAACTGCACGCCGCCGGTATCGCCGATGCGGAGAACGCCTCCCGCGCACTGCTGTTGACCCGCGACGGCGTCGCCGTGAGCGGCGGAATCGGTGACGACGACACTGTTCGGGCCGGAATTCGTACAGCGTTGGCACAGCTGAAGGCATGACGCGGCGCACGCGAATCCGCGTGCGCCGCAGCGATGTCGATTTCCCGAGGGGCTACCGGGTTTGTCGAAGGAACCGTCTCGGGCCCCATGTCGGTATGGGACCCGCGAGGCCGCTCCGGAATCAGACCCCGACGGTCTCCTCCATCTCCTCTTCGGCGGCCTCGCCCGCGTCTCCGGCCGTGGTCTCGGCCTTCGTCTCGGCGGTCCCGCCGGCCACGGCCTGTCGCTTCTCGGCGGCTCCCGCCGCGATCACCAGCACCGCACCCGCCGCCAGCCACACGAACAGACTCCACACGCGTCCACTCATCCCCACTCCGTCGAAATACAGCAGACTCCGCGCGCCCTCCACGAACCCCGCGCCGTTCCAGAACCCGTGCAGCGCACCGAAGAAGTCGTTCTGCAGCGCCGGCGTGTAGACCCCACCCGAGCTCGTGAAGTTCAGCATCACGAACAGCACCATCATCACCAGCGTGGTCCATCGCTTCAGGAACGTGTGCAGTCCGATGCCGATGGCCAGCACACCCGCCGAGTACAGCCACGACATCGCCCAGATCGCGCCCAGATCATGATCGACCACATGGAACACCGGCCCGGCCAGTGCCAGCCCGATCAGGCTCACCAGCAGCGAGGTGACCAGTCCGAAGGCCGCTCGAATCCAGATCGAGAGTCCCGCGCCCGCCGCGCCGATGGCGGCCACGCTGCCGTACGACCCGATGCTCAACGCCACCAGCAGGAAGAAGATGCCCTGCCCGGTCGGATCGCCGGAGCTGTGGGTGGTGATGTCGGTGGTCGTCACCGGCACGCCCTGCGTTCCGGCGACCTGCCCGAACACCGCCTCGACCGCCATCGCGGTCGTATCGGACCCGGCTTTCGCGACCAATACCTCGGGGTGCTGGGCGTCCGGCACGAACGCCCCGGCGAGGTCGCGATCGCGCAGTCGTGCGATCGCGTCGTCGCGGCTGGGCAGGGTCACCACGTCCAGCGCATCCCCGGCGCGGTCCTTCATCGACTGCGCCAGCACCTTGACCTGCGGCGCGTCCCCGACCACGGCCACGGCCAGATGGTTCGGCTCGGGCTGGTGGAACGCGCCCAGATAGGCCAGTCCCATCCCCAGGCACATGAGCAGCGGGGTCAGCAGGTGGGTGGCGACGTGCCGGATCTGATGCGAGACCATGAACGCACTCCAATGGTTGGTAAATACAACTATATGAGGTTGTAGTCTACAACCATGCCGAGCGACGTTGTATTTCCGGGCCGGGGCGGTGGCCCGAAGGGGCAGGTGGATGCACCCGAGAGTCGTGCCGCTGCTCCCGGAGACCGGGCCGAGGCGCTGCGGGACATTCAGCGCGAGCTCACCGCCTTCGCCCGCCGCGCCCGCGGCCGCGCCGCCGAACTGCATCCCGAGCTGTCCCTGGTCGCCTCGAGCATCCTGGACCTGGTGATCGAGCGCGACGGTTGCCTCGCCGCGGACCTGGCCGGGCACTTCCGCCTCGACAAATCCACCATGAGCCGCCAGGTGGCGGCGCTGGAGAAACTCGGTTACCTGGACCGCGAGGTCGACCCCGCCAACCGCCGCAACCATGTCCTGAAGGCGACCGCCGAAGGGCGCCGGATAGCCCGCGCCGCCTCCGACAGCCGGGCCGCCGCTTTCGCCGAGCGTTTCCAGGACTGGGATGACGCCGACGTGGCCCGGCTCGCGGGCTATCTGATCCGCTACAACGCGGCGGAGGAATAGCCGTCCGCGGTTCGTGGAAACCACGTGCGGTTCAACCGGTTTCGTTGATCAACTCCCGTACCGCTGGATACACTTGATCTCGTCTCGTCGGTCGGGGCGAGAGCATCCGCTGAAGGGTGGCGTCATGTCCCAGGCGAAGCGCACAGCCGTGTTCGGCGCAGGTGCGAGAGTTCTGCCGCCGAGCGCGGCCCTGTTGTCCGGTGCCCTGCTGCTGACCGCGGCGGTCGGCTGCGGAATCTCCGATGACAACGGCAACGGCGTGGCCCGGGGCACCAGTACCTCCCTGCCCGGCGGTACCACCAGCGCCGCCTCCGCCACGCCCGCCAAACCCGGCACGCTGGAGGGTTTCTCGTCCCCCGAGAGCGTCGTGTTCGCCGGCGACCGCTGGTTCATCTCCAATATCGGCGCGAAACAGGAACCCACCGCCAAGGACGGCGACGGTTTCCTCACCGAGCTCAGCTCGGTAGGCACCCTCACCGCACGCAAAGCCGTACCCCGCCAGGGTGATCCGGCACTGAATGCTCCGAAAGGCATGGCCTACACCGCCAACCGGCTCTTCGTGGCCGACATCGATCGAGTCGTCGGCTACGACGTCGACAGCGGCGCCCAGGTCTTCGAAGCGCCCCTGGGCGGCGACCAGCCCGCGCTCCTGAACGACATCACCCTGGCCGACCCCCGCACGCTGCTGGTCACCGACTCCCTCCGCGGCGCGGTGTACCGCATGGACCTGGAAACCAAGAAGTTCGATCCGGTGGCCACCGGGATCCCCGGCGCCAACGGCATCGCCCTCGAAAGCTCCGGCAAGACAGCCTATGTCGCCGCGAGCGGCACGGACTTCAAGGGCGGTGACCTGTGGCGGCTCGACCTCACGCAGAATCCCGTCGTCCCGCAGCGGGTGGGCGCGGTCCACGGCGTACTCGACGGAATAGCCGTGCTGGCCAACGGCGAACTGGTGATCTCGGACTGGGCGGGGTCGGGCAGCACCCCGGGCACGGTGACCGTCCACCGTCCGGACGGCAGCGAGGTCGCCAAGGTAAGCCTCCCCGAGAACCTGCACGGCCCAGCGGATTTCACCGTGGATCCGGCCGGCCGGAACCTCTGGATCCCCGCCATGCCCGACAATCGGGTGCTGGTGGTCCAGCTGCTGGAATCGGCGGTCGGAGGCACGTCCTCCAGCGCCACGACCACATCGGGCAGCCCGGTGGTGACCACCGTCGTGCCGACGGTCCCCACCACGACTACGACAGCCCAAGCCCCTTCGCCAGCACCGGCCACGACGCCTTGAGCGCGTCCTCCCAGTATCCCCAGGAGTGCGTCCCGGCCTGACTGATGTCGAAGGTCGCCGGAATGTTCAACTCCTGCAACCGAACCCGCAGATTCCGCGCGCACCAGTCGCTGGCCGCCTCGAGAATCCCGCCCACCACCAACTGCTGCATGATCCCGCCGTCGGCCGGTCCGAGGCTACGCACGTCGGTGAACGTGTCGTGCCGCCCGGGCAGTCCGCTGCCGTTGGAGACGTACAGCTCCAGGCCGCGCAGGGCGTCGGCATTGACGTACGGATCGTTCTCGGTCCATTCCGGATCGTTTTCCGGGCCGTACATGTTCTCCGGATTTCCGCCGCCGACCGACACCACCAGTTCGGCGAACTTCCGTCCGATCGGATCGCTGATCTGCGCACACCCGCTGTACGCCGCCACCGCTCGATACAGGCCCGGCTTGGCGATCGGCAACTGCAGCACCGAGGTCCCCGACATCGACATCCCCGCGATCGCGCTGATTCCGTTGGCGCCCAAGGCCCCGTCGATGATCGGCGGCAGTTCCTCGGTCAGGAACGTCTTCCACTTGTTCACGCCGAGACGGGGATCGGCCTCGCGCCAATCGGTGTAGTACGTGAACGCGCCGCCGATCGGCATCACCACGTTCACGTTCTTGTCGCTGAAGAACTGATCGGCGTTGGTGTTCCGCTTCCAGGTGGCCGTATCCTGCCCGCCCCCGGCGCCATTGAGCATGTACAGCACCGGGCGCGGCACGGAGGTGTCGGCGGGCCGCTGCACGTCGACCTCGAACTCGCGGCCCATGGCCGTCGAGCGCACTCGCAGCGTCAGATTGCGCGCGTCGCGGATCTCGAAGGAGGTGATGCCGGACCCGTCCTCGGAAAGCGGTGTCCCGGAGAGGGTCGCGGTGCTGGTGATGGGGTCGGGCGGTGCCCCCGCCGCAGCTCCCTGCCCCTGGATCGCGGCATAGGAGCCGACCGAACAAACCACCGCCGCGAGCGCCATCGCCCGTGTACCAACTCCGCGTAGCAAAACCGAACCTTCGAGATCGTTCCCCCGACTACCAATGTGTTTCGGGTCTCGACAGTACGTGAGGACGCATGATTGTGAAACGGTGTGTCTCTTGTGAGAAGTCCTATTCGTCCTCGACCAGCTGACGAAGCACCGGGCCGTAGTCGGGGTGGGTGAGCGCGGAGGCGAACTGCGCCACCAGATAGTCGGCCGGGTTGCCGGTGTCGTACCAGCGGCCGCGAATCACCTGTCCGTACACGGGATTCTGAGTGGCGAAGATATTGATGGCATCGGTCAGGTACACCTCGCCGGTCCGGTGCGTGTACCAGTTGTCCACCTGCGCACGCAGTTCCGCGATGATCCCCGGCGTCACCACATAACCGCCGATGGCGGCATACGAGGACGGTGCGTCGGCCGGCTTGGGCTTCTCCTTCAGGCCGCTGATCCGCATGAGCCCGTTGCCCTCGGTCTGCTCCACCACGGGAACGCCGTAGCGCTGCGATTCGGAGGGATCCATCGGCATCAGCGCCAGCACCGGCGCGTCGGTCTTCTCGTACGCGTCGATGAGCTGCTGTGCGCGCGGCACATCCGCGACGAACACGTCGTCGGGCCACAGCACCAGCATCGGCTCGTCACCCAGCGTGCGCGCGGCATTGAGCACCGGGGTGCCGTTGCCGTACGGGCCGTGCTGGTCGAGATAGTTGATGTGCCCCTGCCTGCTCAGCTCGCCGACCTCCTCGACCGCGTCGGCGTACGCGGCCTTGCCGTCGGCGCGCAGTTGCGCCACCAGCGCGGGGTTGGGCCGGAAATGGTCCTGGATCAACGACTTCCCGCCGCTCACCACGATGGTGATATCGGTGATGCCGGACGCCACGAGTTCGCGCACCGTGTGCTCGATGACCGGCTTGTCGCCGACCGGAAGCATTTCCTTCGGGATGGCCTTGGTCAGCGGCAGCAGGCGAGAACCGATGCCTGCGGCGGGGATCACGGCCTTGCGAATCGTCATGAACCGATCATCACACACCGGGATGGACCGACCTGTCGGTAGCCGCGCGTAGATTCCGTAAAGTGAGCTGCATCGCGGACCCGGCCGACAGGGCTGTCATGCCTGTTCGGGGCCGTGTTCGAGGGGCTGAGACAGAGGGCGCCGAGACTCAGGGGGCTGGGATTCAGGGCGCTGAGACTCGAGGTGCCGAGACTCGAGGTGCCGAGGCGGAACGTGTCGAGATTCAGGGGGTCGAGATTCAGGGTGTCGATGCTCGCGATGGCGAGGCCGCGCGTCTCGAGACTCACGGGGCCGGGATACAGCGTGTCGATGCTCGCGCTGCCGAGGCCGTGCGCGCCGATCCGCGACGTGCCGACACCGCCGCCGGGCGCGCACAGCCGGGCCGCCGCTGGGTCCTGCACATCGACATGGACGCGTTCTTCGCCTCGGTTGAACAGCTGACCCGCCCGACCCTGCGCGGTCGTCCCGTCCTGGTCGGTGGCACCGGCGGGCGCGGCGTGGTCGCGGGCGCGAGCTACGAGGCGCGGGTCTTCGGCGCCCGCTCGGCGATGCCCATGCACCAGGCTCGCCGGCTGGTGGGCGTGAACGGCGTCGTGGTCCCGCCTCGGGGTGCGGTCTACGGCCACCTGAGCAGCCAGGTGTTCGAGACCATGCGCACCCGCATCCCGGTGCTCGAGACCCTGTCCTTCGACGAAGCCTTCGGCGAGCCCGCCGAATTGGCCGGTGCTACGCCCGATCAGGTCCTGGATTTCTGCGAGAGCCTGCGCGCGCTGGTTCTGGACCGCACCGGCCTGATCGCCTCGGTCGGCGCGGGCAGCGGCAAACAGCTGGCCAAGATCGCCTCCGGCCTCGCCAAACCCGATGGCGTCCGGGTCATCTCGCCCGCCGAGCAGCGCGAGTTCCTCGCCTCCCTGCCGGTCCGAAAACTCTGGGGCGTCGGACCCGTGGCCGAAAGTCGTTTGCGCACACTGGGAATCGAGACGATCGGCGCCCTGGCCGCCCTTCCCGAATCCGAGGCGGCCTCGATCCTGGGCAGCGCCATGGGCATCGCGCTGCACCGTCTGGCCCGCGGCATCGACGACCGCCCGGTCGCCGAGCGCGCCGAGGCCAAACAGATCAGCGCCGAAACCACCTACGAGAGCGATATCGTCAGCCTCGCGCAGCTGCGTCCGGCCATCGAGGCCATGGCGGTGTCCGCGCATCGCCGTCTCACCGCCGACGGCCGAGCCGCGCGCACCGTCGTGCTCAAGCTCAGGAAATCCGATATGAGCATCGTGACCCGGTCCTCCACACTGCCGTACGCGACCGAGGACCTGACCACCCTGTCCGCCGCGGCGCAGCGCTCCGCCCTCGATCCGGCCGAGCTGGGGCCGATCCGTCTGGTGGGCGTGGGTTTCGCCGGGTTGTCCGAGATCCGGCAGGAATCGCTGTTCCCCGAGTTGGACCAGACCGTGCGGACGGTCGAAGCCGTCTCCGAGGAGCCCACCCTCGGTCTGGTGGAGAGCCCGGATCCCGTGGTACCGCCCGCGACTCGCTCCTTCGCTCTCGGAACCTGGTATCCCGGTGTGGATGTCGAGCACGCCGAGTTCGGCCACGGCTGGGTGCAGGGCGCGGGCCACGGCGTCGTCACCGTCCGTTTCGAGACTCGCACCTCCGGTCCTGGCCCCGCACGGACTTTCGCGGCGGATGACCCGGCCCTGCGAAAAGCGGACCCCCTGGGAAGCCTCGTGTGAGGCCGCGGGGCTGGTATTGCCTGATAGAGCCGCCGCCGCACCCTCGCTCGTCGCCGAAATCGCGGTGTGCCAGGCACATAAGAGACGTTTGCGCCAATTATGAGGATTCGGACTGAAAGTGCCGCGCCAGCCACTTCGGACTCGGTTTCCGGGGGAACTCGTTGGTAGCGTGTGGGTCGTCGTGCAGCGCCGCCGGTCGGATGTGGCTGTCACGTTGTCGAACGGACCTACTCGAACGCAAAGGACGAGCAGTTGAAGCTTCAGAAGACTGGACGTATCGCCGTAGCCACCCTGGCGGTCGTGACCGTACTCGGGCTGTCGGCGTGTGGCAGCGGTGACAAGAAGGAGACCAAGCCCACCAAGGTGAGCACCTCCAGCACCGCCGCCGCGCAGTCGAACTACCCGCCGGCCCCGACCGCGGCGGAACTCAATGCCGATCTGCAGAAGGCCCTGGATCCGGCTGTTCCGGACGCCGAGAAGCTGGACATGATGCAGGGTGTGCAGGCCGACCCGAGCCTCCCGTCGCGTCTGACCGAGGCCTACAAGCAGAACGGCGCCGCTGTCACGGTCACCGGTGTGACCGACCTCGGCAATGGCACCATCACCGCCGACGGTCAGGTGTCGATCAACGGTGGCGCGCCGAACCAGGTCGTCGTGCCGTTCGTGGCCGAGGACGGCAAGTGGAAGGTCCAGAAGGAATGGATCTGCAACACCCTCTCGCTGGCCAACCAGACCTCCCCGGCCTGCAGCTGAGCTGAGCTCGGCCCCGGCTGAGCACGCGATTTCCGAGCCCGGCACCCCGCGCATGGGGTGCCGGGCTCGTTCGGTTCGTATCCGGAGCACAGCCGGGTGCCACGTCCGCTAACCGGGGCAAAGCGGCGGCGGGTCGGCTTCGCCCCTTAATATCGGCGGTCGTGACCGACGTGTTGGAAAAAGCGGGGCAGGACTCCGCCGGGAGAGCCGGTGCCGGGGCGGGCGTACGGACTTCCGGAGGCTGGGAGCAGGCGGTAGCCCTGATCGCGGGCGTGATCGCGGTGCTGGCGGCCATAGCGGTGCCGCTGCTGCCGGTCCGGGTGGACGCCACGACCTTGAACTGGCCGCAGAGCGGGTCGGTCGCGAGCGTCGAGGCCCCGCTGGTCTCCTACGCGCCCCTGACCTTCGACGCGACGATCCCGTGCGCCGCCGTCACCCAGCTCGCCGACACCGGCGGCACCCTCGCGGCCACCGCCGCGAACGGCGCCCCGAACCTGGACCGGTACGGCTTCTCCGCGCGCGTGAAGGCCGCGAGCACCGGCGACGACGGCGTGGTCAAGCCCGCGAAGTTCGAAGCGGTCCTGCACAACAAGTCGCTCGTGAGCGTCCCGGTCGACGAACTCACCCCCGGCTGCGCCCTGACCGTGCACGCGGACATGACCCAGGCGACCGCGGTCATGACCGGAACCGCTCTCGAACCGGTGACCCTGTCGGGCGACTACCGCCCGCAGCTGGTCGGCGTCTTCAGCGACCTGCGCGCCGCCGACGGCACCACCGTGACCGCGCAGATCGACAGCCGCTTCTCCTCGACCCCGAGTCCGATCAAGCACATCGCGATCTGGACCGCGTACCTCGCGACGATCCTCGCCCTCGTCGCGCTGTACCGGATCGACCGCCGCGACGGCCGCCGCCCGCGCCGTTTCCTGCCCGAGCGCTGGTGGACCTTCCGCCCGATCGACGGCGTGGTGATCGGCGCGCTGGTGCTGTGGCATTTCATCGGCGCCACCACCTCCGATGACGGCTATCAGTTCGGCATGGCCCGCACGTCGATCCACGCCGGGTACATGGCGAACTACTTCGGGTACTTCGGTGTGCCCGAAAACCCGGTCGGCACACCGTATTACGACCTGCTCGGCCGGATGGCGGAGATCAGCGTCGCCAGTCCGTGGATGCGACTACCCGCGCTGCTGGCCGGCATCCTGATCTGGATGGTGCTCAGCCGCGAGGTGATTCCGCGCCTGGGCGCGCGCATCCGGCACGACCGGGTGGCGGTCTGGACCGGCGCGCTGGGCTTCCTGGCGGTCTGGCTGCCCTACAACAACGGCCTGCGTCCGGAGCCGCTGGTCGCGCTCGGGGTGCTGCTCACCTGGGTCTCGGTGGAACGCTCGATCGCCACGCGCCGACTGCTGCCCTACGGCATCGCCATCCTGATCGGCGCCTTCGCCTGTACCGTCGGCCCGTCCGGAATCATCTGTGTCGCACCGCTGTTGGCCGGTATCCGCCCGCTGTGGCGCAGTATCGACGCCCGCGCTCGCGCCCTGAGCGCGCCGACCGCTCCCGGCGCGGGCGTGTTCGCCGTGCTGCGCACCCGCGGCCCGGCCTACCTGGCGCTGGGTCTGCCGCTGGTCGCGGCGGGCTCGGTCGTGCTCGCGGTGATGTTCGCCGATCAGCCGCTCTCGTCCATGTTCGAGATGAGCCGCGTGCACACCCTGGTCGGGCCGAATGTGCACTGGGACGGCGAATACATTCGCTACCAGTACCTTTTCATGCCCACCATCGACGGTTCGGTGGCTCGCCGCTTCGGCATGTTCATGCTGTGGATCGGTATGGCCGTGTGCGCCTTCGTATTGCTGCGCAAGGGCGGCCGGATCCCGTTCACCGCACCGGGTCCCGTGCGCCGCATCCTGGGCACCTGCCTGGGAGTCATGCTGCTGATGATGACCACCCCCACCAAGTGGACCCACCACAACGGCATCTACGCCGGACTGGCGGGCGTGATCGCCGTGCTGACCGCGGTCGCGGTCGGCCCCGCCGTGATGCGCTCCCCGCGCAACCGCGCGCTGTTCGCCTCGGTGGTCTCCTTCGCCACCGCGATGGTGTTCACCAGCATCAACGGCTGGTGGTACGTCTCCAACTGGGGCATCCCGTGGCGTGACAAGTCCGTGGTGGTCGCGGGCGTCGAGTTCAGCAAACTGTGGCTGGCGCTGGCGCTGATGTTCCTGGTCCTCGCCGGTTTCTGGCATGTGCGCGCCCCAGAACCCGCTGCGCCCCATCGCATCTCGAAGCGCGGCTGGAAGCTAGTCTCGATTCCGCCGCTGACCGTGATCGCGGCCTTCGTGGTCCTGTTCGAGGTCGGTTCGCTGGCCAAGGGTGCGATCGCGCAGTACCCGGCGTACTCGCTCGCGCGCTCCAATGTCGATGCGGTCCTGGGCAATACCTGCGGCCTGGCCCGAGATGTCCTGGTGGAGACCGACGCTCAGGCCGGCATGCTCAGACCGCTGACCGGCGACGCGTTCTCGGCCTTCGCCGCCGACGCGGTCGGCTTCACCCCCGGCGGCGTCGGCACCGACCTGCGCGCCGACGACGAACTGGACACCGGCGGCAACATGGCCAGCGCGGTGAGCGATCGCTCCGACCAGACCGCGGACGGAACCACCACCACCGCACTGCCGTTCGGCCTGAGCCCCGCCACCACCCCGGTGCTCGGGACCTCGGGCACGACCGAGGCCGTGTCCACCCTCACCACCGGCTGGTACGCCCTGCCCGAGCCCGGCGACCGCTCCGGCATCATCGCGCTCACCGCGGCGGGCCGGATCCGCTCGGTCAATCACGACGGTGTGGTGACTCCCGGCCAGTCCATCGAAATCGAATACGGCACAGCCGATTCCAGCGGCGCGGGCCGGCCCCTGGGCCGGGTCACGCCGCTCGATATCGGCCCCGCCCCCAGCTGGCGAAACCTGCGGGTTCCGCTGGCGGACATCCCCGCCGACGCCACCGCTATCCGCGTCGTCGCGCAGGACCGCGACCGCGATCCGAAACAGTGGATCGCCCTGACCCCGCCCCGCATTCCGCAGACTCGCACCCTGCAGGACGTCGTCGGCTCGTCGGCCCCCGTGCTGCTGGATTGGGAAGTGGGCCTGCAGTTCCCGTGCCAGCGGCCCTTCGATCACCGCGATGGCGTCGCCGAGATCCCCGGTTACCGCGTTCTGCCCGATCGCGGCGGCGCGGCGATGACGTCGCTGTGGCAGAGCCACGACGGCGGCGGCGCGCTCGGCTGGAGCACCATGCTGCTGCGGCCGTACACCCTGGCGACCTACCTGAAGGACGACTGGAGCAAGGACTGGGGTGAGCTGCAGCGCTTGTCCCCGATCGACGGCCGAGCTGTCCCGGCGAAGCTCGAGACGGGAACGGAGACCCGCTCCGGCCTGTACAGCCCGGGCCCGATCAACGTAACCGGCTGGCAGTAGCCCCTGCCGACGGTGTGACCTGCCGGCAGTAATTTCGGAACACGGAAAACACAGAGATCCGCACTCGCTTCGACACAGAGGCGGGTGCGGATCTGTGTCCGGCGGTGCTCGCAGTCCTCCTACGGTCCCGCTTCGCCCTTCAACTTCCGCGCCTGGGCCGCGGTCAACGCGCTCAACTCCTGCGGATCCGGCTCGGCCGCTCCCGACATGGCCAACTGCACCACCACCGACCCCACCAGGGTCACGCTCACCACCGAATACAACGTCAGCCCCTGGCTGGTCGTGTGCACCCGGAACGCCGTCGAGGCATCGCCCGCGCTGGGCTGATCCACCGCGCCGACCTGGAAATCCACCGATTCCCCGTCGACGTCCTTGCCCGAGTACCTGGTGCACTCCCGCAGCAGCGATTGCACCGTCGAGAACGCCTGCGCCGCGCCCCCGTTCGCGTACGAGGCCGCGTCGATGTCGAGGGTGTCGAAGTCGGGCCCGCCGAACTGCGCGACGGTCTGGGAGAACGATCCCGGGGCCTGTGCCGACACCGGCGAGAGCACCTTGGCGCACTGTGGCGGATCGGTCTTGGCCCCGGCGCCGCCGGTGCTTCCCGGGGGCGGATCGTTCAGCGCCGAGTACCCCGACGGCAGTTGCGGGACATCCAGCAGATTCGATCGCAGCGTGATGGAATCCACGACCGGTGCGGCGGCGCCGGAGGTCTGCGGGGGAGCCACCGTGGGGCCGAATGTCTGCAGCGGAGCGCCGGAATCGCTGGACCCGCAGGCCGATACGGTCACCGCGACCGCGCTCGCGAGCACGGTCAGCATGGTGCGAGTAGTGCGAGTGGTGCGAGAAGATGCAGTCACGGCCACATCATCGCAGCCGGGCCTCAGGCGCCCCACTGCACCTGGGTGCGCAGGGTTTGACGCAGGGTCACCGAACTGTGCGGGTCCCGGTAGGTCTGATTGCCGCCGACCTCGACGGACCCGGAAACCGGCAGCGGCAGACCGAGATCCACGGCGATGACGCCGGTGCCGTGCATGAGGTAGTCGACGATCTCCAGCTGTCCGGCGTCGTTGGGCAGATGCCACACCGTCGATTTCGGCGTCTGGACCACGTTCAATTCGATGTTCAGCAGGTTGCCCTCGCGCGCGGTGAGGGTCGCGGTGGTCACCTGCTCCAGTGGCACGCTGCCCGAGACCTGCTGGCGCACAGTCCACACCGCGCCGACTCCGACGGGCTCGTCCGGGAACGCGACGGACTGGTACACCGCCTGGTAGAAGGCCTGCTCGAGCGCCGCGCGGGCCGCGTCCGAGGTGGCGGGCTTGGGCGCCATCCGCAGTGCGGTGATCGCGCCCGCCTCGCTGATGTCGAATCCGGCCCGTGAGCCGTCGGCGGGCAGCAGCGCCTTGGCCAGCGCCGGATCGGGGGAGGTGACCGTGCCGAGCGTCAGCTCGACCCCGTCGCCGCCGGTCTGCGCGCTGAGCGGGATGGTCACCGCGGGCGGTGAGAAGTCACGCACGGCCTGCGAGTTGATCTGCTGCTCGATGTGATGGTCCGTGCTCAGCGTCACCTGCTGCACGGTTCCCGGCTCGACCGCGGGCCGCAGCGAGGAGCGCGGCTCGGCGCCGGGATCGACGACGGTGGTGGTCACCGCCGCGATCGGCATGGTGACTTCCTTCGCGAATCCGAGAGGTTCCGCGCCGTCGGCGTCGGAGGTGGTTTCCGAGTGGTCGCTACAACCGGCGCCGAACGCTGTCAGAGTGACCGCGAGAACCATGAGCAGAACACCGGATCTCGAATTGCGGGATCGTGGTCTGCCCGGTGAACCGACGCAGCGTGCGGTGGCGTTGGCCGAGCTGGGGGATGAAGACAACACCGTCACGTCCAACAGGTTACGGCTCATTCCTGATAATCAGCTGGGATCCGCACCGGTGGTATTCCAGGGTGTTTTCAGGGGGTTCTCGGACGTGGCGGCTGGGTGGTAACCAGCCTCCGGCTACGGCGACCGACAGGTGTGAAGTGGCCATAGGGAATGATGTCAAGGGTGAGTACCGACCGGCCGAGCGAATCCGCCGCAGACGAACCCGACAAGTCGCCCGGAGATCCTGCGTCGACGGGCACCTCGGCCGACCTCGACGCGGTAGCCGAACAGCCGGAGGTACCGGAGGAGGCAGCCAAGCCTCGGCGGCCGCTGCAATTGCGGACGCTGCTGCTGATCGCCGTGGTGCTGCTGGGTCTGGATCTGCTGACCAAATGCATCATCGTCGCGACTCTGACGCCGGGCGAGCCCGTCTACCTCATCGGCAAGACGGTGCGTCTGACGCTGGTCCGCAATCCCGGTGCGGCGTTCTCGATGGCGACGAGCATGACGTGGTTGCTGACCCTGGTCGCCGCGGCCGTCGTGATCGGTGTGGTCCGGATCGGCCGCACCATGCGCTCGGTGCCGTGGGCGATCGGTCTCGGCATGGTGCTCGGCGGCGCGCTGGGCAATCTGATCGACCGTCTGTTCCGTGCGCCGGGTCCGCTGCAGGGGCACGTGGTCGACTTCGTCGCGGTCGGCTGGTGGCCGGTGTTCAATGTCGCCGATTCGTCGATCGTGTGCGGCGCGATCCTGCTGGTGATCTTGACCGTGTTCGGATTCGAACCGGATGGAACGCGCGCGGGCGGGCGCGAGGAGGACGACAAGGCGGAGGAGAAGACAGTATGAGGGAAACCCGCAGTATGCCGGTGCCGGATGGTTTGGATGGCATGCGCGTCGATGCCGGACTGTCCCGACTGCTCGGTCTGTCCCGCACCGCCGTGGCCGCCATGGCCGAGGACGGTTCGGTCCAGCTGGACGGCACCGCGGCGGGCAAGTCCGATCGCCTCACCGCCGGCGCCTGGCTGGAGGTCGAATTCCCCGAGCCCAAGCGCGAACTCACCGTCGAGGCCACTCCGGTGGACGGCATGAGGATCCTCTACGCGGACGACGACGTCGTCGCGGTGGACAAGCCGGTCGGCGTCGCCGCGCACACGGGTGTCGGCTGGTCCGGCCCGACGGTCGTCGGCGGCCTGGCCGCCATGGGCTACCGCATCTCCACCTCCGGCGCGCACGAGCGTCAGGGCATCGTGCACCGGCTGGATGTCGGTACCTCCGGTGTGATGGTCGTCGCCCAGTCCGAGCACGCCTACACGGTGCTCAAGCGCGCGTTCAAGCAGCGCACGGTCGACAAGCGCTATCACGCTCTGGTGCAGGGACATCCGGATCCGAGCAGCGGCACCATCGATGCACCCATCGGCCGCGCGCGCGGCAACGACTGGAAGTTCGCGGTGGTCGCCGACGGCCGCCCCAGCGTCACCCACTACGACACGGTCGAGGCGTTCCAGTCCGCGAGCCTGCTCGACATCCACCTGGAAACCGGCCGCACCCACCAGATTCGGGTTCACTTCTCCGCGGTCCGGCACCCCTGCTGCGGTGACCTCACCTACGGCGCCGACCCGCGCCTGGCCGAGCGTCTCGGTTTGGAGCGTCAGTGGCTGCATGCCCGCCAACTCGGTTTCAATCATCCCGCCGACGGCCGATGGGTCGAGATCACCAGCGAATACCCCGCCGATCTCGCGCATGCGCTGGCCGTTCTGCGCGCACCGTAGGTCCGGCCACCCGCTCCGGCGTAGGCTCGCTATCCGTGAACCCGGCCAGGCCCGCCGCATGACCGGCGAACTCCCAGACGAAGGGCCCGCCCGGTCGACGGACGGGACCGATGCGCCCGCGCCCGATGTGCCCGCGCCCGTGGGCATCGCCTCGCGCCTGCGCCACCCTGCCGCCCGTCCACTCGGAATGGCAACGGTGGCAGTGGCTTTCGTGGCCCTGATCCTAGTCCTGGGCTGGGCGACCCCGCCCTACCGCTCGGTCATCTCCACCGATCGCCTCGGCCCGGAGAACGGCGAGCCGGTAGCCGACTACCTGACCCGCGCTCAGACCTCCCTGCAACCCACCGACCTCGCCCCGCGCTGGTCGCTCATCTCCTTCACCGCAGGCGTCACCGCCGCCCGAATCCCCGAATTCACAGGCGGACTGCGGATCTCGGAGGTCCTGTACCACGTCCCCATCCCACGGGTGGCGACCCCGATCATCTCGATCGGCGTCCCGGCGGGCGATGCGGTGGCGGTGGCCTCCCGCCGTGCCGCCGCCGCTCAGGTCCAAGCGACCCCCGCCTATGACGAGCGTTCCGTCCGCACCAACCAGGTGGTGGCCGCCCGCCTCCGCGCCGACTGCGCCTGCGTGGTCGGCCTCGTGGTCGACGGCCCGCTGCCCCAACTCCGCACTCTCGCAGCACTTCCCGGCGTCCGCTCGATCCAATCCCTGCCGCCGGACGCCTCCGCCGGAGTTTTCGCGGTGGCCCCGCTGCTCCCCGAATACGCCGACTCCGTGAACCCCGGCACCGACGACGGACCCGTCCCCGACAACTAACCGGCGGACCACATCCCGTCCATCATCGTCGGATAGCGCACCGGCCGGAAACTGTCGAACGTCAGATCCCGCACATGCGTGAAGTTCGACCACAGCGCCCTGCCGCCCTTCAGGACCTGAGCCACCCGCACCCGGCGCTCGGCCGCCTCCCGCTCCTCTGCCGTTGCGGCCCTGAGGTTTCCGGCGGTTCCGTACAGCCGTACACCCGGCGGTGCGGCGAATCGGGCCGAGACCAGCGATCGAAACCACATCCACGATCCCGAATCGACCGCCATCAAACAGATCTCGGGGTTGGCATCGATATTGCGGGCCAGTGCGCTCGTATACACATCGAAATAGAACCCGGTCTGGTCGTCTCGCAGGAACACCGTGCCTACCGGCGTGACGTTCGGTCTTCCCTCGGGGGATATGGACGCGATGGCGCAGTGTCCGGTGGAGCGATTGCCTCGTGCCACTGTGGCTTTGATCTGGGGCCAGTGGGGGGCGAGGGGGAGTGGGTGGGCGGCGTTGTCCATATCCGCAGGGTAGAGATCAAAGATAAAAGAGGCCTGGAAGAGAAGGGAAGAAGAGCCCGCGCAACCGGCGGTTTCCAGGTCTGCCGGATGTCGGGTGTGGAGAGGGGGTGCGGGGCACTCTTGGGGCAGTAGGGCGTGCGGGTCAGTAGGGCATGTGGGTCAGTAGGGCGGGCGGACTAGTAGGGCGTGCGGGTCAGTAGGGCATGTGGGTGGTGGTCGTGGAGTGCCCGAGTGGTGACCACAGCCATCCAGCCAGGCCGGGACGAGAGAT
>NZ_BDBU01000034.1 GCF_001613145.1 Nocardia jejuensis NBRC 103114 | reverse complement strand
CTCCGCGGTCGCGGCCGCCGTGGCCGACTCCGCCGCGAAGGTGGCGGTCCAGCTCGAGCAGGTCGTGGCCGAGGCATCGGCGCGGCGCGACGAATTGGTCCGCCGCCGAACCGAATTCGCCGCTCAGGTGGAGCAGACGAAGGAGCGCTCCCGCGCGCTCAACACCCAGCTGGCCCAGCTCACCGATGCCGTGCACCGCGACGAGGTGGCCCGGGCGCAGGCGGCGCTGCGGATCGAACAGCTCGAAACCACCATCTCCGAACAATTCGGCCTCGCCCTGGACGATCTCATCGCCGAGTACGGCCCGGACGTGCCGATGCCGCCCAGCGCGCTGGAACTGATGGAATACGCGCAGGCCAAGGAGCGCGGGGATCAGGTCAGCGAACCCCAGCCGATGCCGTTCGACCGTGCCACCCAGGAACGCCGGGCCAAGCGCGCGGAGAAGGACCTCACCACCCTCGGCAAGGTGAATCCGCTGGCGCTGGAAGAGTTCTCGGCGCTCGAGGAACGCTACAACTTCCTGGCCACGCAGCTCGAGGACGTCAAGAAGGCGCGTCAGGATCTGCTCGACGTGGTCGAGGAGGTGGACGCGCGCATCCTGCAGGTCTTCACCGAGGCGTGGGAGGACGTGGAGCGCGAATTCGTCGGCGTCTTCGGGAAGCTGTTCCCCGGCGGTGAAGGACGGCTGCTGCTGACCAACCCCGCCGACATGCTCACCACCGGCGTGGAGGTCGAGGCGCGCCCGCCCGGTAAGAAGGTCAAGCGACTCTCGCTGCTGTCCGGCGGTGAGAAGTCGCTGACGGCGGTCGCGTTGCTGGTGGCCATCTTCCGTGCGCGGCCCTCACCGTTCTATGTCATGGACGAGGTCGAGGCCGCCCTCGACGACACCAACCTGCGCCGGCTCATCGGGCTGTTCGAGCAGCTGCGCGAAAAGAGTCAGCTGATCGTCATCACCCACCAGAAGCCGACCATGGAGATCGCGGACGCGCTCTACGGTGTCAGCATGCGTGGTGACGGCATCACGCAGGTGATTTCGCAGCGCATGCGCGGGGAGAACCTGGTCGGTTCCGCGGCAACCTGATTCCCGCTCAGCGGGAGTGAAAAAGGCCACCCCGCGAGGTTGTGAAACATGATCACGTAGGACTGTGCGCGCGAATACCGTGCGGTGCTTATGAGACGTTCTATCGCAGGTATCGCTCTTGGTGTCGCAGCAACCCTCGCCATCCCGCTCCCGGCCGCGCTGGCCGACAGCGGCTCGTCCTCTCTGTCCGGAGGCGGCGGATCCTCCTCGCTGTCGGGCGGCGGATCCGGGTCCGGCGGCGGCAGCGGCAACCTGCCCAGCTACAGCCAGTGGATCTCCGACGTGACCACCGTCGCCAACGCCGCGCAGAGCTACCTCACCGGTGCCATCCCGGGCGCGAGCAAACCGGCCATCGTGTTCGACATCGACAACACGGTGCTCGAAACCCAGTACAACCCGGGCCCGATCACCCCGGCGATCCCGCCCATGCTGGCGCTGGCGAAATGGGCGAAACAGCAAGGCGTGGCGCTGTTCTTCGTGACCGGACGGCCGTCGCTGCTGAACATCTACTCCCAGGTCAACCTGACCGCGGTCGGCTACTCGCCCACTCAGGTGTACGGCGGCGGACTCACCACCGGCTCCAGCGGTGCGGCGGCGCTCGAGGCCTACAAGACCGCCACCCGGGTGAGCATCGAGGGGCAGGGCTACACGATCGTCGCGAATATCGGCAACAGTGCGTCGGATCTGGCGGGCGGGCACGCTCAGCAGACCTTCAAGCTGCCCGATTACGACGGGGCACTGGCGTGAGCCGAGGTTCGGAAGCAAATCCTGAATGAGCTTGTGCCCTGAAGGGATTCACGCTCGCCCGTCGGCGTGTGCACCATCGCGTCGACGGGCGCGCATCGCGCCTCGACCGTCGAGATCGCGCGTATTCGCCACAGTGAGCTCGTTCGGTGCCGGGAGTGCGAGCCGATCGGTGCTACCGCACAGGTCTGAAATGCTCTCCGGCCCGGCCGATCACGTCGTCCAGCACCTCGCGTGACCGCTGCAGGTCGGCGATGGTGCGATCGATTCGGTCACGCTCCGAACGCAATTCGGTGACCAGCTTGGGCGTCGCCCGCTCGTTCGCGCCGCCGTCCGTATCGCGCATGCAGGGCAGGATTTCGGCGATCTTCTTGCCGTTCAAGCCCGCCGCGAACAGTTCCTGGATGTGGATCACCCGATCGACCGCGAGCTCGGAGAAATCGCGCTGCCCTCCCGGGGTGCGTTCGGAGGCCAGCAGATTCTGCTCCTCGTAGTAGCGCAGCGACCGCTCGCTCACGCCGGTACGCCGCGCCAACTCGCCGATGCGCATGCCGCTCACCAGGCCTTTCGAATCAGGGCTTGCCTCTCACATCAATGTCAGGTTTTACGGTACCGGCATGACGAACACAGAGGCGCTCTTCACCCCCGCCCGCATCGGTGACCTGGAGCTTTCGCACCGTCTCGTGATGGCCCCGCTGACCCGCAATCGCGCGGCGGCGGACGGCACTGCGACCGAACTCATGGCCACCCACTACGCGCAGCGGGCCGGAGCCGGACTGCTCATCGCCGAGGGCACCACACCCAATCGCGTCGGACAGACCTACGCCGACATCCCGGGCATCTACAGCGACTCGCACATCGCGGGCTGGCGCCGGGTCACCGACGCGGTGCGCGAGCGCGGCGGGCGAATGTTCCTGCAGCTACAGCACGGCGGGCGGGTGGGCCACCCGGACAACAGTGGGCTGGTGCCCGTCGCTCCCTCGCCGATCGCGCTCCCGGAGACCATTCACACCGCGAGTGGGCCGCAGGACGCGGTCGTTCCGCGGCAGCTCACTACCGCCGACATCGCGGACACCGTGGCGGATTTCGTCACCGCCGCGCAGAACGCCCTCGCCGCGGGATTCGAAGGCGTGGAGATCCACAGCGCCAACGGTCATCTGCTGCACCAGTTCCTGTCCGAGAACACCAATCGGCGCACCGACCGGTACGGGGGCTCGATCGAGAACCGGATTCGATTCAGCGTGGAGGTGGTGACCGCGGTCGCCGATGCCATCGGGGCGGATCGGGTCGGCGTGCGGATCTCGCCGCGCGGGACCTTCAACGGCATCCAGGAGGGCGATACCGAGACCATCTACGAGGAGCTGGTCACCGCTCTGGCCGGGGAGAACCTCGCCTACCTGCACATCGTTTTCGCGGACCCGAAAGACGCTCTGTTCCAGCGGATCCGCGAGATCTGGCCCGGTGTCCTGATGGCCAACCCGAATCTGGGCTGGGGTGTACCGCTGCCCGAGGACGGCGGGCGAGGAGCCGCCGCGGATCTGGTGGCCGCCGGAGCCGACCTCGTCGCACTCGGCCGGTCCTTCATCTCGAACCCGGACCTGGTCGAACGATTGCGGGTGAACGCACCGCTCAACCGGCTCCGGGACGAGCCGCTCATGTACGTCGGCGGGGCCGACGGCTACACCGACTACCCGACCCTCGCGCAGATCGAGGCGGGTGAGCGCGCGGCGTGAGATGCCGAAGACGGGACCGGTTCGACGCCAACGGATTCATCGCGCGAGTCCGCCGGGCCGAGCAGGTGGGTGCTACGTGGTCAGCAGGGGTTTCAGCTGTGCGGCACCGGATTCGGTGAGCCAGGCGCGAAGTGTGCGCAGGCCCGGATGAATGTCGCGGAGCGCGGGGATATCGGCGTGCCAGCCTTGGCCCTGCCTGGAGAGCCGGTGCACCGCGGAGATCTCCGGACCGAGTCCGGCGGCCTCGTCTTCGCCGATCTCCTGGTACCGGACCTGGTGGCCGGTGATCTCGGTGATCAGTTCGGCCGCGGTGGACGGGGTGAGTGCGTCTCCGGCCAGCTCGAGGGTGCGGCCATGGAAGCGCTCGGGGTCCGTGAACGCCAGCACCGCGAACGCCGCCACGTCGTCGACGGCGATCATCTGCAGCGGCCGGTCTGCCGGGAACAGGTGGCGGTGCAGACCATCGGCGATGCCGTCGACCGGGAACCCCTGCATCAGATAGTTCTCCATGAAGCGGACCGGACGCAGAATCGTCCAGCGCAGCCCACTGGAGCGCACCGCCTCCTCGATCCGGCGCTTTCCCTTCGCGCCCCACTGACTTTCGAGCTCGAACGAGGCGACACCGGTGAATACGAACTGCTCGACGCCGGCTACTCGCGCCGCCTCGAGCAGACGCTCCCCGCGCGTGGCCTCCAATTCCACATCCCAGCCGTCCGGGCCGAACGCGGCGGGTGGCACCGCGAAGACCGCGCCGACACCGGCGACCGCCGCCACGAGTGAGTCGGGCCGGTCGAAATCGCCGACGACCAGCTCAGCGCCCGCCGCTGTGAGTTGCTGTGCCGCCGCGGATTCCGGGTCACGCACGAGCGCCCGCACCGACCGCCCAGCCGCCAGCAGCCCCCGCGCGGTCGCGCCTCCTTGCTTACCGGTCGCGCCGGTGACCAGGACGAGCCCATTCCGATCAGACATTTTCACGCATTCCTTCGGTAGTATTCGGGTCGATCAACCCGTATCCGGACGCTACGAGCGCCCCCACCGGGTCCGCCAGTGCCGCAACAGGAATCGCGTAACGAAATGACCCCCGCACCGCGTACTCGAACCATCTCCGCGGCCGGGCTCGCCGCTGCCCGGAACGCCGGGCCCGCAGCCCGTTCGACCGGACCCAGAGCAGACGATGCGAGCCGTCCGGGCGCGACGCCGAACGTTCCTGACGCGACCGTTCCCGGGAGCGCTCCGAATGCCCGCGTCGATGCCCGCCGGAACCGGGCCCTCGTTCTGGCTGCCGCACAGCGGGCCTTCGCCGAGGCCGGGCTGTCGGTGTCACTGGCGGAGATCGCTCGCCGGGCGGGTGTCGGCGCGGGCACCGTGCATCGCCATTTTCCCAGCAAGACCCATCTGCTCGAAGCCGTGATGCAGCAGCGCATCGACCGGCTCACCGCCCTGGCCGTAGGATTCCGCGACGCACCGGACGCCGGTGCCGCCTTCTTCGCCTTTTGCGCCGAGGTGGTGACCTCCACCCCCGGCAACCAGGCCCTGTGCGACATGGTCGAGAGTGACGGCTGGCCCAAGGAACTCCTGCGAGACGCCGGAGTCCGCTTCCACGCCGCTCTCGGGCACCTCCTCGCCGCCGCCCAGCGCCAGCGCTCCGTGCGCCCCGACCTCACCGTCGCCGATGTGCTGGCCTTGTTCACCGGTTGCATCGCGATCCAACGCCTGGACCCGGGCCCCACTCTCGCGCGTCCCGCCGCAATGGTGTTGCAGGCCATGCGCGCTCACCCCCGCCCGACCGCGGTCACGAAACTCGGAACATCGCCCACTCGCCGTGACGAAACTCCGCCCCGTGACGAAACCGCCCATCCCTGCTGCCCGATCTGCGCCACCCCCATCCACCCCATCGGCACCGGCCGGCCACCCCGCTACTGCTCACCCGCGTGCCGTCAGAAGGCCCACCGTCGTCGCCGAGCCGCGGCGCTCGTTCCGTGACCACCGGCACCGTGCGCACACCGGGCTCGAGTGCGGGAATCGTGTTGCGCGGACAAGGGGTCCCGCCCGCGCTCCGAAGACCCTCGCGCTGAACGACTTTCGCTGCCACCCGCCGGGCGGCGGTGTGTCACTCCGTCGAATGCCCCGGTGGGCGTAGCCCGTCCATCATGATGGTCATCACGCGGTCGACGGCGTCGGTGTAGGACTCGTTCTCACGGGTGTAGACCTGCACGGTCATCAGCAGTGCCACGTCGTCGGGGCCGATGTCGGTGCGCAGGTCGCCGTCGGCCTGGGCGCGGGCTGTCATGCGCCGCACCAGATCCACGACTCCGGCGCGCATGTCGAGCAGGCGCGGGTCCGCGTGCATGGCCTGGTGCACCGAGGGGCCGATCGCCGAAGACTGTGCGCCGAGCTGCATTTCGACGCATTCGCGCAGGAACCGGCGCATGCCGAGCCAGGCGGTGCGCTCCTCTCGCCACGCCGTGGCCGCCAGGTCCGCGAGCCGTTGCAGGTGGGCTCGGGCGGTGGCGATCAGCAGCGCGTCCCGGTCGGGGAAACGGCGATACAGGGTGCCGACTCCGACTCCGGCGCGTTCGGCGATCTCCTTCATCGGCACGTCGGTGCCGCGCTCCCGGAAGACCGCGAGCGCCGCGTTCAGGATCTGGTCGCGATTGCTGCGCGCGTCGGCCCGCAACTGCTCGGTCGTCGGACTCACCTCCCACTAAGTGGACGAAATTGTTCCGGTTAGCGTAGCATCGGCCTAAGCGGACGAAATTCGTCCACATATCGTCTGGGTGGTACTCATGAGCACATCGGTTCTGATCTCCGGAGCGGGCATCGGCGGTTCGACGCTGGCGTACTGGCTCGGCCGCAACGGTTTCGACGTCACGGTGGTGGAACGCGCCGCCGGGCAGCGATCGAGCGGAAACCCCATCGACGTCCGGGGCCCGGCCCTGGACGTGGTGGAACGCATGGGCGTCATGCCCGCATTGCGCAAGGCGGCGACCGGCGCGAACCGGCTCAGCTTCCTCGACGGCGCGGGCGGCCGGCGCGCCTGGGTCGCCATCGGCAACCCGGACCGTGCCGCCGTCGAGGGCGAAGTGGAGCTCGCCCGAGCCGATCTGGCGAGCGTCCTGCTCGACGCGGCCCGACCGCACGCCGACATCCGCTGGGGCGACACGATCACCGGCCTCACCTCCCGTGCCTCGGGCGTGGACGTGAGCTTCGGTGACGGCGACCCGGCGACCTACGACTACGTGATCGGTGCGGACGGACTGCACTCCAACGTCCGGAACCTCGCGTTCGGCCCCGAACGGGAATTCGTGCGGCACATGGGAATGTACGTCGCCACCCTCCGGGTCGACCGCGCCTACGGCGGCGAGAACGAGGTGGTCATGCACAACACCCCGGGTCGATCGCTGTCCGTGCATCCGGCGGGTGGAAAACCGCTCGCCGCCTTCATCTTCCGGCGCTCGCTCGCCTCCGGCGTCGATCACCGCGACCTCGGGCAGCACAAGAACCTGGTGCTCGAGGCCTTCGAGGGCCGGGCCGGAATCTTCGGTGCGCTCCTGGATCAGGTGCGCGCCGCCGAGGACATGTACTTCGACTCGGTGAGCCGAGTTCGCCTGCGGCGCTGGTCCACCGGCCGCACCGCGCTGCTGGGCGACGCCGCCTCCAGCGTCTCGCTCTTCGGCGAGGGGTCCAGTCTGGCGATCGCGGGCGCGCACACCCTCGCCGAGGAACTGACCCGTTCGCCCGGTGACCCCGGCGGAGCCCTGGGGCGCTACGAGCGGCGCCACCGCACGCTCACCGGTCCGAAACAGCGGGCCGTGCGTCTGGCCGCCGCCATGATCGTGCCCGGCAGCCGTCTCGGAATCCGGTTGCGCGACACGGCCGTGCGATTCATGCCCGGTATGTGATGAGCCCGGGGTCGGGCTGCGAGAAACAGTGCCCGCGGAGCGCTGCCGGTTCAGGCCGTAATCGCAACACGTCGTCGAGTGCATCTGATGGTGTGCTGAATCCGACTGTTTGTCGAGGGCGTCCGTCGAGTTCATCGGCGATGCCTGGAAACTCGGTATCGGCGAACTGCGGACGCGTTCGCCGGGTCGCTTCCGACCCGGGCCGTGATGTGCGCGGGCGTCCACCCTCGCGCGAAATCGTTGTGTGCGTTGGCAGTCCGTCACCACGGGGCACGGTCATCGAATCGCCCCTGCTGCGATCCGATGACACTGCGCCGCCCAGCTCGATGTCAGAGCAGATCGCTCACGTCGTTGGGGACGTCCACGGCGTATTTGCGCAGGGTGTCCATCGGGACCACCTCGAGCGCGTTCTCGTGGGTGGCGGCCAGAATCACGGGTGCGGCGACGCCGTCCTCGTGTGCGTGCAGCCAGCGCACCGCCACCACGCACCAGCGGTCGCCCGGTTGTAAGCCGGGGAAGTTGTTCTCCGGCCGCGGGGTCATCAGATCGTTGCCGATCGACTTCTGATGCTCCAGGAATTCCGCGGTCACCACGGTGCACACGGTGTGGCTGCCAAGATCCTCGGGCCCGGTGCTACAGCAGCCGTCCCGGTAAAAGCCGGTGAGAGGATCGGTGCCACACTCCTCCAGCGGTCCCCCAAGCACATTTCGATCGGTCACGTCGCCGATCCTATTGTCTCGGTGTCGCATTCGCCGCGCCTTGGGCACTGTGGTGCGTTCTCGAGCAGACTGGACGGTTGTAAGCCGAGTTCAGGACCGGTATCTCGGCGTGTCCATCGTTCATTCGCAACTTTGTGTGCTAGGCCACAGCGCCCGCGGCCCGTCCGAACACGGTGACGCAACTCGTCGGTAGGTGTGTGAATCGGGCAACCGCGGAGCCTCTGAAAGGATGGGGGTGTGACTGCACAAGCTTGGATCCTCATTGCCGCTATCGCCGCGGTGCTGCTGGTTGCGTTCGTGTCCGGGTTCGTCCTGTACAAGCGCCGCCGCATCTCCCTCACCGAGGCCGCTCCCGAGACGAAGGAGCTGGCCGACCGGTCGGGTGGATACGCGGCATCGGGAGGGTTCAGCTTCAGCGAGGGCGGGGGCACGGCCACCCTGCCCAAGCCCGAACCCGAACCCGTGCGGATCGAGCGCACCGACGACGAGGGCCAACCGCACATCGGCGACGACGCCGCCGTCCCGCGCGATTCGGGACGACGCGGGATCACCGACGTGCGGCTGCCGGATCCGCTGCAGGGCCCCGAACTCGCCCCCGGTGACGCCGAGGCCGCCGAGGTCGATGCGGCCGCCGCGGCCGCTGCGGCCCCCGATGCTGTCGCTACCGCCGACTCCGCTGCCGTCACCGACGTCGAGTCCGCGAGCGCGCCCACCGAGACCGCCCCGCTCGACACCGTCGCGCCCGCGGAACCGCTCGCCCCCGTCGAGGCCCCGGCCGAGGTGTTCGAGCCCGCCGGCCCCGACGTGGCCCCGGCCGACATCGTTGTCATCCCCGAGATCGAGCCCACCGCGGGTCGCCTCACCAAGCTCCGCGGCCGCCTCTCCCGCTCCCAGAACGCCGTCGGCAAGTCCCTGCTCGGCCTGCTCGGCGGCGGCGACCTCGACGAGGATTCCTGGGAGGAGATCGAGGACACCCTCGTCATGGCCGATATCGGCACCGCCGTCACCGCGACGATCGTGCAGCGCCTGCGCCAGGAGATGGCCTCGCACACCGTGCGCACCCCCGCCGAGGCGCGCGCGATCCTGCGCTCGGTGCTCGTGGAGGCGCTGCGCCCGGAGCTGAATCGCTCCATCCGCGCCCTGCCGCACGACGATCACCCGGCGGTGCTCCTGGTCGTCGGCGTGAACGGCACCGGAAAGACCACCACCACAGGCAAACTCGCGCGAGTACTGGTCGCCGACGGTCGCCGCGTACTACTCGGCGCGGCGGACACCTTCCGTGCCGCCGCCGCCGATCAGCTGCAGACCTGGGGCGAGCGCGTCGGCGCGGAGACCGTGCGCGGCAAGGAGGCCGCCGATCCGGCGGCCGTCGCCTTCGACGCGGTCAGCGCCGGTATCGAGCGTGGCGTGGACGTGGTGCTGATCGACACCGCGGGCCGCCTGCACACCAAGACCGGCCTGATGGACGAGCTGGGCAAGGTCAAGCGCGTGGTGGAGAAGCGGGCCGAGGTGGACGAGGTGCTCCTGGTGCTCGATGCCACCGTCGGCCAGAACGGCCTGACCCAGGCCCGGGTGTTCGCCGAAGTCGTGAAGATCACCGGTGTTGCCCTGACGAAGCTGGACGGAACGGCCAAGGGCGGCATCGTGTTTCAGGTGCAGCACGAGCTCGGCGTACCGGTGAAACTGGTCGGTTTGGGTGAGGGCGCGGATGATCTCGCTCCGTTCGAGCCCGGCGCGTTCGTCGACGCCCTCCTCGGATAAACGCCTCTGACCTGGTTCAATCCAGGGGAACAGCATCAGCCTCACCCACCCGCCGTAACAGCGGTGAGAACTCGGAAACGTGACTGCAACACTGCAATCTCATCCGTTCACCTAGGTGAAACGCCGCAGGATCACGGATGAAACACCGACTGAGGAACCTCATTGCAGGCTCGTTCGCCGCGTTATCGGCCGAGCTCGAGATGAGGAGGACTTCAAGGTGGCGTTTCCCACAATGGGTGTGCCGGATACCGGCGACACCGCATGGATGCTGGCCAGCGCAGCACTCGTGCTTCTGATGACACCTGGACTCGCGTTCTTCTACGGCGGCATGGTCCGTTCGAAGAACGTGCTGAACATGATCATGATGAGTATCAGCTCCATGGGCGTGGTCACCGTCCTGTGGGTGTTGTACGGCTTCTCCATGGCATTCGGTGAGGACAAGGGCAACTTGTTCGGCGACCCGGCACAGTATTTCGGCCTCAAGACCCTGTTCGGCGGGACCTACCTCGCCAGCGCCACGGACGCGTCGGTCACGATGAACATCCCGTTGGTCGGCACCATCCCCTCGACGGTCTTCGTGGCCTTCCAGCTGATGTTCGCGATCATCACGGTTGCCCTCATCTCGGGCGCGGTCGCAGACCGCCTGAAGTTCGGTTCCTGGCTGCTCTTCGCGGCCGTGTGGGTCACGGTCGTCTACTTCCCGGTCGCGCACTGGGTCTTCGCCTTCGACGGCGTGACCGGTGAGCACGGCGGCTGGATCGCCAACAAGCTCAAGGCGATCGACTTCGCGGGCGGCACCGCGGTCCACATCAACGCCGGTATCGCCGGCCTGGTCCTGGCGATCGTCCTCGGCAAGCGCAAGGGCTGGCCGCAGACCCCCATGCGCCCGCACAACCTGCCGTTCGTGATGCTCGGCGCGGGTCTGCTGTGGTTCGGCTGGTACGGCTTCAACGCCGGTTCGGCCGTCGGCTCCAACGGCATCGCCGGCGCCACCTTCATCACCACCACCGTCGCCACCGGTGCGGCCATGCTCGCCTGGCTGCTGGTGGAGAAGTTCCGTGACGGCAAGCCCACCTCGCTGGGCGCCGCCTCGGGCATCGTGGCCGGTCTGGTCGCCATCACCCCGTCCTGCTCCTCGGTCAACGTGGTCGGCGCGCTCGCCATCGGCCTGGTCGCCGGTGTGCTGTGCGCCCTCGCGGTCGGCCTGAAGTACCGCTTCGGCTTCGACGACTCGCTCGACGTGGTCGGCGTGCACCTGGTCGGCGGCATCGTCGGGACCCTGATGGTCGGTCTGGTCGCCGCGCCGGAGGCCCCGGCTGCCGTCAAGGGCCTGTTCTACGGTGGCGGCTTCGATCAGTTCGTCAAGCAGGCGGCCGGAGCGGGCGCTGTGCTGGCGTTCTCCGGTATCGCGACCCTGATCATCGCGCTCGCCATCAAGTACACAATCGGTCTCCGCGCGGACGAAGAAGCGGAGTTCACGGGCTTGGACGAGTCCGAGCACGCTGAATCGGCATACGATTTCGCTGCTGTGGGTGGCACGGCACGTTCCACCGCCGTCAAGGAGGCATGACGCATGAAACTGATCACCGCAATCGTCAAACCGTTCACGCTGGAAGATGTGAAGACCGGCCTGGAGCAGGCGGGCGTGCTCGGCATGACCGTCAGCGAGGTGCAGGGCTACGGCCGCCAGAAGGGCCACACCGAGGTCTACCGCGGTGCCGAGTATTCGGTCGACTTCGTTCCGAAGGTGCGAGTCGAGGTAGTCGTGGACGACGCGTCGGTCGAGAAGGTCGTCGAGGTCATCGTCGAAGCGGCTCGCACCGGCAAGATCGGTGACGGCAAGGTCTGGGTCACCCCGGTCGACGCGATCATTCGCGTCCGCACCGGTGAGCGCGGCTCCGACGCTCTCTGACAGATCCAGGAAGCGCTCGGTAAGAGTTAGCGAGAACAAGGGGCGGCCCCGGCCTCCGTCGGTGTCGGACCGACGGATCCGGGGCCGCCGCTTGCGCTCGAAGAACTGAATGAGATGGGTGGTGGGTTGTGGGTTTCGAGCACGCACGCGACGAGAAGGTCTCCAATGGCGCTTCGGATCTGGTCCGGGCCCGAGATCAACTGCTCGCCGAGCACAGCGGCCACGGCCGCAGCTCGCGACTCGAGCCCGAGACGCTGCGCCAGGCGCTGGTGGATCTCTACGAGTTGTGGCTGACCACCAAGGGCCACGAGGTCGGCATCACCGCCGACAGCGGGTTGGCCATCGTGGCGGTCGGCGGACTCGGCCGGCGCGAGATGCTGCCGTATTCGGATCTGGATCTGGTGCTGCTGTACGACGACGTCGATCCGAAACGGGTCGCCGAGGTCGCCGATCAGCTCTGGTATCCGCTGTGGGACGCCCACATCAAGCTCGATCACAGCGTCCGCACGGTGCCGCAGGCGCTGCGCGTGGCGGCCGACGATCTCACCGCCGCGCTCGGCATGCTCGAGGCCCGGCACATCGTCGGCGACGACGGGCTGAGCAATCTGCTGATCAGCGGGGTGCGCCGGGACTGGCGCACCGGAATCCGCTCGCGGTTCGACGCGCTCATCGCCCAGGCCGAAACCCGCTGGCGCAAGAGCGGAGAGATCGCGCATCGCGCCGAACCCGATCTCAAGAACGGGCACGGCGGGCTGCGGGACATCCAGCTGCTGGACGCCCTCGCCATCGCACAACTGACCGATGCCATGCCGGGGCTCGGTCCGGACGTGCCTGGCGGCGGGCTGCTGCAGGCGCACAGAAGGTTGCTGGACGTTCGCACGGAGCTGCATCGGGTGGCGGGGCGAGCCCGCGACCAACTGCGGGCCCAGGATGCCGACGAAATCGGCGCGGCCCTGCGCATCGGTGACCGATTCGACCTCGCCCGAACGCTCAGCGATGCGGCGCGAACCGTCAGCTACTCCGCTGACGTGGGACTGCGCACGGCAGCTAACGCGCTGCCGCGGCGCGGGCTCGCGCGACTGCGCCGCGTCCCGGTGCGCCGACCGCTCGATGAGGGGGTGGTCGAGCATTCCGGTGAGGTGGTGCTGGCGCGCGATGCCCGCCCGCAGCGCGATCCCGGTCTGATCCTGCGGGTCGCCGCGGCCTCCGCGCAGACCGGTCTGCCGATGGCCGCGAACACGCTCAACCGGCTCGGTGAGGACGCGCCCGAGCTACGCGAGCCGTGGCCCAAGGAGGCGCTCAACGATCTGCTGGTGCTGCTGGGCGCGGGCCGCGGCGCCATCGCCGCCATCGAAGCCCTGGACCGAACCGGCTTGTGGGGCAGGCTCTTTCCCGAATGGGGTGTGGTGCGGGACCTGCCCCCGCGCGACGCCATGCACACCTGGACCGTGGATCGGCACCTGATGGAGGCGGTCGCGCAGGCCGGCGCGCTCTCCACCCGGGTGTCCCGGCCGGACCTGCTGCTGATCGGCGCGCTGCTGCACGACATCGGCAAGGGCCGCACCGAGGACCACAGCGTCGTCGGCGCGGAATTGGCCACCTCGATCGGGCGGCGACTCGGGCTGTGGCCCTCGGACGTGCGCACGCTCTCGGCGATGGTGCGTCATCACCTGCTGCTGCCCGATACCGCGACCCGGCGCGACCTCGACGATCCCGCGACGGTGAAAGCCGTGGTGGAGGCGCTGGACGGTGATACGCACCTGCTCGAATTGCTGCACGCGCTCGCCGAGGCGGATTCGCTGGCCACCGGTCCCGGAGTCTGGAACGACTGGAAATCCTCGCTCATCGGAGAATTGGTTCGGCGGTGCCGGATGTCGATGGCGGGCGAGGAACTTCCCGAACCCGAGACAATTCCGGATGATCTTCGCGCCCGTGCGGAAACGGGCGGCGTGCACGTGGAATTGAAACCGGGAGACGGGCGATACACGCATGTGGTGACCGTCGTGGCTCCGGATAATCCGGGATTGCTGTCCGATGCCGCCGGAGTTCTCGCGCTGCATTCTCTACGGGTGTTGTCGGCGAATCTCGTGAGCGTCGGAAAATCGGCGATCGATACATTCGTGGTCGCGCCTCGATTCGGTGATCCGCCGGACGCCGGACTGCTGCGCCAGGAATTGATCAGGGCCATCAACGGTGATCTGGACCTGGTGTCGGTCCTCGCGCGCAAGGAGCGCGAGGCCGGTGGGACGCAACCGAATCCGTTCGCGCAGGCCCAGCCGCGGGTGTTCTGGTTCCCGACCGCCGAGCCCGGGCGGGTGCTGCTGGAATTGCGTGCCGAGGATCGAATCGGGCTGCTGTCTCGTTTGGCGGCGGCGTTGGCCGACGCCGGGGTGAATGTTTCCTGGGCGAAGGTGGTCACGATGGGCGCCGCGGTGATCGATTCCTTCTGCCTGGATCTCGGCGCGGACGACACGCCGGAACGCCGCGCGAGAATCGAGTTGGCGGTGCTTGCGGTGGTGCCTCCGCAACAACCGAAGAAATCACCGGAATCGGACACGGAAAACGGATCTGCCACTGTTTTCTGACCGGCGGCCCGGGTCCTGAATTAACTGGCAAACCGTACGTTTGCCAGTTAACTCAATTGTTGCGAGTAATTTGCTGAAATGCATGTCGAGTGACGCTCGCCACACCTTAGGCTCCCCTGAGCACTGTGTGGGTCGCGCACCTCGGGTGCGTGAACACCGCGAGCACGAGGGGAGCGGTAGGTGGCGATAGAAGTGGACTCCGCGTCGATGATGACCAGCGATGTGACCCCGCACATTGCCCGCTGCGTCGGAGGTGATCGCTGGGTCGTGTCCTGGTTGCCCGGCCGAGCCCTCTCCGGTCCGCAGGCGGTGACCGCCATGACCATCGCCTCGGCCCTGGCCGGTGACGCGCCCGAGGAACCCGATTGGACCGAACTCGACGTCATGGCCCGCGAACTCGGACTCACCGCCCGCGAGGCGGTCCTGATGGTGGCTGCGGAGAAGCACGACCTGCGCCGCCCGCGGGTGCGTCCGCGTTCACTCGAATAGCCACTGCAATATGCTGGAATAACAGCTCGGCTCAGATCCCACTACCCTGGTATCTCGAGTGACGTCCGTCGAGATACCAGGAGCGCGATCGGTGTTCGAATCCCTTTCCGACCGGTTGGCCGGTGCCCTCAAGGACCTTCGAGGAAAGGGGCGCCTGTCACCGGCCGATATCGACGCGACCGCACGTGAGATCAGGCTCGCCCTGCTCGAGGCCGACGTGGCGCTGCCCGTGGTCCGCGGTTTCATCTCCCGGGTCAAGGAGCGCGCCAAGAGCGCCGAGGTCTCCGCGGCGCTGAATCCGGCCCAGCAGATCGTCAAGATCGTCAACGAGGAACTCGTCGGCATTCTCGGCGGCGAGACCCGGCGACTGCGGTACGCCAAGAACCCGCCGACCGTCATCATGCTGGCCGGTCTGCAGGGCGCCGGTAAGACCACGCTCGCGGGCAAGCTCGCGAAATGGCTGAAGGGCCAAGGGCATCAGCCACTGTTGGTCGCCTGCGACCTGCAGCGACCCGGCGCGGTCACCCAGCTTCAGGTGGTCGGCGAGCGGGCCGGGGTGCCGGTCTACGCGCCGCATCCGGGCACCTCGATCGGCGGCGGCGACAACCCGCTCGGCATCACCGCCTCCGATCCGGTCGCCGTCGCGCGCGACGGTATCGAGGAGGCCAAGCAGAAGCAGTACGACATCGTCATCGTCGATACCGCGGGACGCCTCGGCATCGACGACGAGCTGATGTCGCAGGCCGCCGGCATCCGCGACGCGGTGAATCCCGACGAGATCCTGTTCGTGCTCGACGCCATGATCGGCCAGGACGCGGTCGCCACCGCCGAGGCGTTCCGGGACGGCGTCGGCTTCACCGGCGTCGTGCTCACCAAGCTCGACGGCGACGCCCGCGGTGGCGCGGCGCTCTCGGTGCGTGAGATCACCGGCCAGCCCATCCTTTTCGCCTCCACCGGTGAGAAGCTCGAAGACTTCGACGTCTTCCACCCCGACCGCATGGCCTCGCGCATCCTCGGCATGGGCGATCTGCTCACCCTGATCGAGCAGGCCGAACAGGTCTACGACGCCAAGCAGGCCGAGGAAGCCGCCCGCAAGATCGGTTCCGGCGAGCTCACCCTCGAGGACTTCCTCGAGCAGATGCTGGCCATCCGCAAGATGGGCCCGATCGGCAACCTGCTCGGCATGCTGCCGGGCGCGGGCCAGATGAAGGACATGCTCGCCCAGGTCGACGACAAGCAGCTCGACCGCGTGCAGGCCATCATCCGCGGCATGACCCGGGCCGAGCGCGACAACCCCAAGATCATCAACGCCTCCCGCCGCCTGCGCATCGCCAACGGCTCGGGCGTCACCGTCACCGACGTCAACCAGCTCGTCGACCGCTTCTTCGAAGCCAAGAAGATGATGGGCGCGATGAGCCGCCAGTTCGGCCTCCCCGGTGGCCGTGGCGGCAACAACAAGAAGGGCAAGGGCGGCAAGAAGGGCAAGAAGGGCGGCCGCGGCCCCACCCAGCCCAAGATGCGCGGCGGCTTCCCCGGCATGCCCGGCCTCCCCGGCGGCATGCCCGACATCTCCAACCTCCCCGCAGGTTTGAACGAATTGCCGCCCGGGCTGGAAGGTTTCGACCTCAGCAAGCTGAATTTCCCCAAGAACTAGGGACTCTCGCACAGAGCACTCGGGTCCGTCGCTTCACGCGACGGGCCCGAGTGCTCTGTGCGGCAGTATGTCTCGGCTCCGGCGATCTCGAGATGACGCCCAGTGCCACCGGCTCGGGCATCGTTGTGGGAGAGGCCCGGTCGATGCCGGTCACCGGCGGTCGATTCGGCTTCCCTGCACAGTGTTCGAGAGTGCCGGGGCTACGCCGCCGGGCGCGCTGTTGCGTACGGTCCCGAGCGCGCGGATCGGCGACTGTCCCATGGCGCTGCCGCTCGCGATGAACAGGATCGTGTTCGAGGAAGGTTTCCCGACTTCGCACAGGTATCGGGAGGTGTATCGCAACCGCTACGGGCAGACTCCGGCTCGGACACGCGAGGGATTCGGTGGCGGGCCGGGGCGCACCGCGCGAACTCCGGGCGTCGGTGATCTTGCTCCGGGGTGCGCAGTAGTTTGTAGTGGAGCATGGTTCGTGTCGAGACACTGCGTGCGAGGAGGCCGATGATGCGTCTGCATTTTCGCGGGGTGGTATTGCCCGGGGACGAGGTGCGCGATCTCTGGGTGCACGACGGGGTGATCGGGTTCGAGCCGATCGCCGAGGCCGAGACGGTGCACGCGTCCGGATGGATCGTGCCGGGGCTGGTCGACGCGCACTGTCACGTCGGGATCAAATACGGTGGCGGAGACGAGGATCGGGACGGGGCGATCGCGCAGGCCGAGGTCGAGCGGGATGCGGGGGCGCTGCTGCTGCGTGATGCGGGCTCGCCCATCGACACCCGGTTCATCGACGATCGTGAGGATCTGCCGCGGATCATTCGCGCCGGCCGGCACATCGCCCGGCCGCGCCGCTACATTCGCGAACTGGGCATCGAACTCGATGACGAGCGGGACCTGCCCGCGATCGTTGCCGAACAGGCACGGCGCGGGGACGGCTGGGTCAAGATCGTCGGGGATTGGATCGACCGGGCCGTCGGCGACCTGCGTCCGCTGTGGAACGACGCCATCCTGAAGGAGGCCATCGACGCGGCCCACCGCGAAGGGGCGCGGGTGACCTCGCACGTGTTCGGCGAGGAGGCGCTCGTCGGGCTGCTGGACGCCGGAATCGACTGCATCGAGCACGGCACCGGTCTGACGCAGGACACCATCGCCATGATGGCGGCGAACGGCACCGCACTGGTCCCGACGCTGATCAATATCGACACCTTTCCCGAAATCGCCGACGGCGCGGGCAAATTCCCGGTGTATGCCGCGCACATGCGCGACCTGCATCGCCGTTCCCGCGAGACCGTCGCGCTCGCGCGCGAAGCCGGTGTGCCCATCTACACCGGGACCGACGCCGGCGGGTCCATCCCGCACGGGCGGATCGCCGATGAGATCGTCGCGCTGACCGGTGCCGGATTCTCCGCGCACGACGCGCTGGGCGCATCCTCCTGGAATGCCCGATCCTGGCTGGGGCACGTCGGTATCGAACCCGGTGCGCCCGCCGATTTCGTTGTGTACCAGCAGGATCCACGACTGGACCTCGCCGTGTTGAACACTCCGTCCTGGGTGGTGCTGCGCGGCCGGGTGTACGACCGCCGCGACCCGGTCACCGCCTATCGGTGAGGTGCTGCCGGAGGAGTTTGTGCTGGGCCGCGCCCGCCATCCAGCGGGTGATTCCGGGCAGGATTCAGTAGAGGCCGTCATGGCGAGTCGATCCGAGTCCGGGGCGCCCGGTCGGTGCGGAAGTCCGGACCGCGGAGCTCACTCGCCTGGATGCGGGCGAGCTACTCGGCGCCCTGAAAAACTCATTCTTCCAACAACTTTCGCAGCACATCCAGGTTCGCGCCGACCGCCGATCTGACCCGGGACGTCAGGACCGGGCCGCCGAGCCGCAGCGCGCCGCGCACCTGCAGCTCGATCACATTGCGCAGCAGTGTGTTTCCGTCCGCGGTCCTGGACAGGTCGTAGGAGACCGTCGCTGGGAACGGCCCCAGCTGTCCTCGGATCGTGAGCCGCTCGGCGGGTTCGAAGCGCACGACCTCGAACTCCTCGACCGCGTGATCGGGAATCGTCCGGGTCTGCCGATACCTGGACCCCACCCCGACCGGCCCGTCGGAGGTCTTGACGGTGTCGGTGATCGCGTAGTTCCAGCGCGGCACGTTCTCGAACGCCGCGAGGTAGGCGAAAACGTCTTCGGGCGCTCGCCGAATCGTCAGGGTGTTCTCGAAGGTGCTCATGCCGGATGCAGCATTCGCCGCCCCCGACCTATTCCGCCTTCGCCGCGTGAATCGGTCACCGGACCAGCTTCTGGTGCGGCGCAGGGGAATGCGAGGTTCGGTGGTGGCATCACGCGGTCCGCTCGCCGCCCGCGCCGGTCGCGGTGCGCGTGGATACTTCGATGCCGATCCGACCGGTGGGGTTGCCGGGCGCGGTAATGTGCCGACGCGACAGGGATTTCGGCGAGGGTGGGGCGGGCGCGCCCCCGGAGGACGTGCATGGAAACCATCAATGACGTGTTCGCCGAGTTCGCGGCGATTTTCGCGGGGGAGATCGAGGCGACCGAGGAGATCGTCGACGCCGATCGGCTCGCGCGCGAGCGGCTCGATTTCTCGGTGGAGAGTCTCGAGGCGGTGGACGAGTATCTGGCGCACCTGCGAGAGGTGCTGCCGGAGGAGGCCGGTGGGGCCGAGTGGAGCCGGACGATTCTGTGGGGTGGCGCGTATCTGGGCGAGGTGATGCGCAGGAATTCGCCGCGCGGACTGGAATGGGTCGACTACGACGACTTCGTGACGGATTTCCCCGAGACGCGGGCGCTGCTCGGCGAGGAACGGGCGCTGGAGGTCTGTGCGTTCCTGACCATGGGCGACGGCGGATTCACGCTGCCGATCAACAAGGTGTGCCGGTTCCTGGCCGAGGGGCCCGAGAACAGCGTGCGGTTCTACGCCTCGGTGGAGTGCGCGGGGGAGCAGCCGCAGGATTGAGCGATCGGGATTACCGGTCTCGCGATTCCGCCACACGGATTAAGTGAATGGGTCACACTTCACATGTTTTGTAGGTCCACACTGTGAGGAGACGACCTTGGGTTCCGTCGAAGGTCTGCTGACCGGCATTCTGGCCGGTTTGATCGTGAAGCTGCTGACCTCGGGCAGCGACCGCTAGGTAGCGCGCACCGAGAAAAGCCCTGCACGTCCGCAAGGCGCTGCGGCCCACCGAGTCCTCCCTCGACCCGGTGGGCTGTGGCATTTCCGGAGCCGATTTCTTCGTCCGCGACCGGTCTGGCAGAATGGACGACCGTCCTCCTCTTGGACAGTGCAGCCCGTCTCCGGTTACGTACCGCGCGGCGGTCACACACTCAACGCAAAACCGGGCCCGTACTCGTGCGGGCTGCTGAATTGCGGCCGTGACCACTCGGCCGACCCCTCGCGGGCCGGCCACCACCGAAAGGCACAGCTAATGGCTGTCAAGATCAAGCTGACCCGTCTGGGCAAGATCCGCAACCCCCAGTACCGCATCGTCGTCGCCGACGCCCGCACCCGTCGTGACGGTCGCGCCATCGAGTCCATCGGCATCTACCAGCCGAAGGAAGAGCCCTCGCTCATCGAGATCGATTCCGAGCGCGCGCAGTACTGGCTGAGCGTCGGCGCCCAGCCCACCGAGCCCGTGCAGCGTCTGCTGGAGATCACCGGCGACTGGCAGAAGTTCAAGGGCCTCCCGGGCGCCGAGGGCACCCTGAAGGTGAAGGCCCCGAAGGCCTCCAAGCTGGACCTGTTCAACGCCGCGCTGGCCGCCGCTTCCAGCGAGCCGACCGCCGAGGCCACCACGCCGAAGAAGAAGGCCGCCAAGAAGGAAGAGGCTGCTGCCGAGGCTCCGGCCGAGGCCGCTGCCGAGACCCCGGCTGCCGAGTAATGACCGCCATGGTCGCCGATGCCGTCGAGCACCTGGTGCGCGGCATCGTCGCCAATCCCGATGACGTGCACGTCGAGCTGATCACCAGCCGACGTGGCCGGACCGTCGAGGTGCACGTGCACCCCGAGGATCTGGGCAAGGTGATCGGTCGCGGTGGCCGTACGGCTACCGCACTGCGCACCCTCGTCGCCGGTATCGGCGGTAAGGGCATTCGCGTCGACGTGGTCGACACGGATCAATAGATGGAACTCGCCGTCGGTCGGGTCGCCAAATCGCACGGTGTGCGTGGCGAACTCGTCGTAGATGTCCGTACCGACGAGCCGGAACTGCGGTTCGCGCCCGGCAGCCCGCTGACAGGCAGGCTGCCGCGCGCGAAGCAGTCCCAGAATTTCGTGGTGGAGTCGGCCCGGGAGCACTCGGGCCGGCTTCTGCTGCGTCTGGAAGGGATCGCGGATCGCACCGGCGCGGACGCGTTGCGCGGCATGATCTTCCTCGTCGATACCGCCGATCTGCCGCCCTCGGCGGATCCGGACGAGTACTACGACCACGAACTCGAGGGCCTCACCGTGCAACTCGGTGACGGCACCGTCGTGGGCGCCGTCAAGGAAGTACTGCATTCCGCTGCGGGAGAACTGCTCTCGATCACCGCCGCCGAGGCGTTCCCGCCCGCGGGCCGGGAGATCCTGGTGCCCTTCGTGAATGCCATCGTCCCCACCGTGTCCGTCGCGGACGGTCTGATCGTCATCGATCCGCCCGAAGGTCTGCTGGATCCGGAGTGACGACGATGCGCATCGACGTCATCACGATCTTCCCCGAATACCTCGAGCCGCTGCGAACGGCCTTGCTGGGCAAGGCGATCGACAAGGGTCTGCTCGAGGTCGAGGTGCACGATCTGCGCGGTTGGACGCACGACGTGCACAAGTCCGTCGACGACACCCCCTACGGCGGCGGACCGGGCATGGTCATGAAGCCGACCGTCTGGGGCGAGGCCCTGGACGAGGTCTGCCCCGACGAGGCCCTGCTCGTGGTCCCCACTCCGGCCGGTGTCCCCTTCACTCAGGCCACGGCCGAACGCTGGTCCACCGAATCGCACGTGGTCTTCGCGTGCGGCCGCTACGAGGGCATCGACCAGCGCGTATTCGATGATGCCGCGAAACGTGTTCGCGTGGAGGAAGTCTCCATCGGCGACTACGTGCTGATCGGCGGCGAGGCGGCGGTGCTGGTGATGACCGAGGCGTTCGTCCGCCTCATCCCGGGCGTGCTCGGCAATCAGCAGTCGCACGAACAGGATTCGTTCTCCGACGGTCTGCTCGAGGGCCCGTCCTACACTCGCCCGGTCTCCTGGCGCGGCCTGGACGTCCCGGAGATTCTGCTCTCGGGCAATCACGCCAAGATCGACGCTTGGCGGCACGAGCAATCGCTCGAGCGCACCCGGGAGCGTCGCCCCGACCTGCTTCCGCCCGGCTGAATTCGCTGTCCCGTGCCGGATTTCGGCCGGAAACGACCGAATTCCGGTGCGCCGCATCCGGCCAACGAACTGCCCGGTTTCGCCCTCGGCGTACGGATGCGGCGGAATCGGTCGACGCGGCACCTGCAGGGCCGCAATCCGACGCCGGTAGTGTCTGCGGGCGTGACGACAGCCTCCGAAACCGTCAGCGCAGAATCCGCAGGTGCCGAGAGCACCGTCCGCATCGCCAGTGTGAATCGGCGCATCGCCGATGAGCTCGGGGTGCGCGACGAGCAGGTGCGTGCCGCCGTCGAGCTACTGGACGGCGGATCGACCGTGCCGTTCGTGGCCCGCTACCGCAAGGAGGTCACCGGCGGGCTCGACGATGCGCAGCTACGCACCCTCGACGAGCGCCTGCACTACCTGCGCGAGCTGGACGAGCGCCGGGGTTCGATCATCGAATCCATTCGAAGCCAGGGCAAGCTGGACGCGGAACTGCACGGGCAGATCATGCTCGCGGACACCAAGGCCCGGCTCGAGGACATCTACCTGCCGTACAAGCCCAAGCGGCGCACCAAGGCTCAGATCGCGCGCGAGGCCGGGCACGAGCCCGTGGCCGACGCACTTCTGAACGAGCCGACCACCGATCCGGCGCAGTACGACGCCGAGCAGTTGGACGGTGCGCGCGCGATCCTGGTCGAGCGCTTCGCCGAAGACGCCGACCTGGTCGGTGAACTGCGCGAGCTCATGTGGAACCGCGGACAGGTCAGCTCCACCGTGCGCCCCGGAAAAGAAGAGGCCGGTGCGAAGTTCGCCGACTACTTCGAATTCAGCGAGCCGTTCACCAAGCTGCCCTCGCACCGGATCCTGGCGTTGCTGCGCGGGGAGAAGGAGGAAATACTCACGCTGCATCTGGAACCGGACACCGAGGAGCTCGAGCCCGGACAGCGCAGCGTCTACGAGGGCCGCATCGCGGTCAAGTTCGGCATCGCCGACAAGGGCCGCGCCGCGGACACCTGGCTGCTGGACACCGTGCGCTGGGCGTGGCGGACCAAGCTGCAGGTGAGCATGGGCATCGACACCCGGATGCGGTTGCGGCAGTCCGCCGAACGCGACGCCGTGGACGTGTTCGCCGCAAACCTGCGCGATCTGCTGCTGGCCGCACCGGCCGGCACCCGCACCACCATGGGCCTGGATCCCGGCTACCGCACCGGCGTGAAGGTCGCGGTCGTCGACTCCACCGGTAAGGCCGTGGCCACCGAGGTCATCTACCCGCACAAGCCGCAGGGCCAGACCGAGAAGTCGCTCGCCGTGCTCGGCGCGCTGGTCGCCCGGTTCAATGTGGAACTCATCGCCATCGGCAACGGCACCGCGTCGCGCGAGACCGATACCCTTGCCGCCGAACTCATCTCGCGGATCCCCGAGAACAAGCCCACCAAGATCGTGGTCTCGGAGGCGGGCGCGTCGGTGTACTCGGCCTCGGCCTACGCCTCGGCGGAGCTGCCCGATATGGACGTGTCGCTGCGCGGCGCGGTCTCCATCGCGCGCCGCCTGCAGGACCCGCTGGCCGAACTGGTGAAGATCGACCCGAAGTCCATCGGCGTCGGCCAGTACCAGCACGACGTGTCCGAAACGCTGCTTGCCCGCTCGCTCGGCGCGGTCGTCGAGGACGCGGTGAACGCGGTCGGCGTCGACGTCAACACCGCCTCGGTGCCGCTGCTCTCGCGGGTGTCCGGCGTGACCGGCTCGGTCGCGGAAAGCATTGTCGCCCACCGTGACGCGAACGGGCCCTTCCGCAGCCGCACCGCGCTGCTCGGCGTTCCGCGCCTGGGCCCCAAGGCTTTCGAACAGTGCGCCGGCTTCCTGCGCATCCGCGGCGGCGACGACCCGCTGGACAGTTCCTCGGTGCACCCCGAGGCCTACCCGGTGGTGCGCCGCATCCTCGACGCCAGTGGCCGGGGCATGCACGAGATCATCGGCAACACCACGGCGCTGCGCGCGCTGCGCCCGGCCGATTTCACCGATGAGCGCTTCGGTGTCCCCACCGTCAGCGACATCATCAGCGAACTCGAGAAGCCCGGCCGCGACCCGCGTCCGGAATTCAAGACCGCCGAATTCGCCGCGGGCATCGAGAAGGTCGGCGATCTGAAGCCGGGCATGGTGCTCGAGGGCGTGGTCACCAATGTCGCCGCGTTCGGCGCGTTCGTCGACATCGGCGTGCATCAGGATGGCCTGGTGCACGTCTCGGCCATGTCGCACACCTTCATCAAGGACCCGCGCGAGGTCGTCAGCACCGGCGACGTCGTGAAGGTCAAGGTGATGGAGGTGGACGTGCAACGCCAGCGCATCGGTCTGTCGCTGCGTCTGGACGACGAGCCCGGCGCCACCAAACCCGAACGCGGCGAAGGCCGCCCGCGCGGTGGTCAGGGGCAGGGCGGGCAGCCGCGGGGCAACGGTGGCGGCGGTCGTCCGCGCCAGGGTGGTCAGGGCCAAGGCGGCGCAAACCAGGGCGGCGGCGCTCAGGGGAACCGCCAGCCCGACCGCCGCAGCCAGCCCGCTGCCAGCGGTTCCATGGCGGACGCGCTGCGCCGGGCGGGCTTCGGCAAGTAGCCAACGCCGGGTGCGGTGCCCGGGACTGTGATTCGAGCACACGAGCTCGGTATCGAGCCCTGCGGCTTCGAGCACCTCGGGCTGCATGGGTTCGGGAACCCCGGCAGTGGAGTTCGCGGGTCCAGACTGCGCGCCCAATGAGGCCGGTCAGGTAGTTCGGCACGAAAGAGGAAGGGCCCCGGCAACGTTCGCCGGGGCCCTTCCTCGTGAGCTGGGATCCGGCGTCTCGATGTGGCCGGACTCTGGTTCGGGAACGCGTTCAGCCGCGGCCCGAGGCCGAGATGCCGCGCGCCCGGCGGAAGGCGGCCCGCGCGCCCATGATCGCCGCCACCGCGACGAGCAGTGCGAGAGCGGTCCTGGGTCGAATCACGTCGCGGGCGCCGCGCAGGGACGAGCGGGCCGGTGAGCCGGTCGGGGTCGCACCGCCGGGGAGCGCGCCGCCCTCGTCGGTCCATCTATCCAAGGCTTCCGGGTATGTGGGCACCGATCGGTCCTCTCGCTGATGGGTTGCTGACTACCGTCGATCATGCCCGCCGAATGTGAGTGGACGCTGAACCTGCCGGTCGGTCCCGCGAATCGGGTCGCCGACGCGCGGTAAGTGATCACGTACGTACACGCCGGATGCGTCGGACCAGGTCGGGTGGGCACCTGCCGGAGACAGGTAGCGTGGCTGGAGCCAGGGGACCGCGGGGACTCAGCGTGGAGTGACGGAGGCATGACGGATTTTCGGCGGTGGTGGAGCGAGGATGTCGTCGCCAGCGGACGGTTGCCCCTGGCGTGCCTGCTGCTCGGGTTCATTGTCGGATTCATCCTGATCCGAATCAGTGTGCGGCTCATCAGGAAACAGGTCAGATGGTGGCCGGGGAACGTGCGCGCGGGGGACGTGCACATTCATCACATGGTGTTCGGCGTGATCCTGGTGCTCGTGTCCGGGATGTCGATGATGGCGCTGTATCAGAGCAGCGTCGGGGTGATCAGCGCGTGCGCGGCCTTCTTCGGCGTCGGCGCGGCGCTGGTGCTGGACGAGTTCGCGCTCATCTACTACCTGCGCGACGTGTACTGGGAAGAGCAGGGCCGGACTTCGGTGGACGCGGTGTTCGTGGCGGTCGCGGTCACCGGGCTGCTGCTGCTCGGGTTCCATCCGCTCTGGTTGCTGGACATCAACGACTTCCGGACCGATCCGGGCGCGGCCGAGCGCATCGTCATCGTGGTTTTCGCGCTGGTGAATCTGGTGCTGGCGGCCGTCGTCATCGCCAAGGGCAAGATCTGGACCGGTCTGTTCGGCATGTTCTTCCTGCCGCTGCTGGTGATCGGCGCATTGCGGCTGAGCAGGCCGGGCGCTCCCTGGGCGCGCTGGCGCTACGGCCGGCGCAAGGGTGTCATGCGGCGGGCCATCGCACGCGAACGCCGCTATCGGCGACCGCTCATCCGCGCCAAGATCTTCGTCCAGGACCTGGTCGCCGGTAAGCCCGATGTGGCGCACGTGCGCAGGGCCGCGGAGGAGGAGTTGGTGCGCACGGTCGTTCCGGCCCCGCCCGCTCCCATCCCGACCTACCACCGATCCGGTAGCCAGAAAATCGCGGACTGACGTGACCGGGCGGGGGAGTCTCGAGCGGCACGGTCCACCCCCGGCCGGCGCGGGCGATCACCCGCGGTCGGTCGGTGCGACCCCCCGGATTTCCGGCCCACCTTTGCCATCTGGCACAATGTTCAGGTTGCCTCGGCACGGAGACTGTCCTGAACACAGGAGAGTCCGCCCAGGTACCGACCAATATCCGGAGCACGAACCGGTCGAGCGCCTCGCGCAGCCGCCAGGTTCCTCTGTTCGCGCGAACCTATAAGGACGATAATGAACACCCTCGACTTCGTCGATGAAAAGTCGCTGCGTAGCGACGTCCCGGACTTCCGCCCGGGTGACACGGTCAATGTGCACGTGAAGGTTATCGAAGGCAACAAGGAGCGCGTCCAGGTCTTCAAGGGCGTTGTCATCCGTCGTCAGAACGGTGGCATCCGCGAGACCTTCACCGTCCGCAAGGTGTCGTTCGGTGTCGGCGTGGAGCGCACCTTCCCGGTGCACAGCCCCAACCTCGACAAGATCGAGGTCGTGACCCGCGGTGACGTGCGTCGCGCCAAGCTGTACTACCTCCGCGATCTGCGTGGCAAGGCCGCCAAGATCAAGGAAAAGCGCTGAGCTGATTTCCCTGTACGGGGAAACCTCCAGCCTTCCAGAACGCCGAGTAGCCCGGCACCGCATGGTTCTTCGCGGTGCCGGGCTACTCTGTTGCGGTGGCAGACGAGAGCGAGTCGGTGACTGTGCCCGGGTCGGACGACGACGGTCGTACGCAGGACCCTGTGGCCGGGACACCCGACCAGAAGCCGAAGAAGAAGCAGCGACCGTTCTGGCAGGAACTGCCGATGCTGGTCGGCATCGCGGCGGTCATCACCGCGTTGGTCGTGACGTTCATCGGACGGCCGTACGTGATTCCCTCCCAGTCGATGGAGCCCACCCTGCACGGGTGCGCGGGTTGCACGGGCGACCGCATCTACGTGCAGAAGATGAGCTACTACTTCGGTGATCCGAAGCCGGGCGACGTGGTCGTGTTCGTCGGCCCGACCGACGACTGGAACAAGCACTACAAGTCGATTCGCTCGCAGAACACCGTGGTGCGCGGACTGCAGAACTTCCTGTCCTTCTTCGGCCTGGTGCCGCCGGACGAGAACGATCTGGTCAAGCGGGTCATCGCGACCGGTGGGCAGAAGGTCGAATGCTGTGACGCGCAGGGACGAATCCTGGTGGACGGCAAGCCTTTGGACGAGCCGTACGTGAAGTTCAACAATCCGTTCGATCCCGCGCATCCGGACGTTCCGTTCAACGCGGGCGGGCGCGCGTTCGGCCCGATCACGGTGCCGAACGGAAACCTGTGGGTGATGGGCGACAACCGCGCCGAATCCGCCGACTCGCGCTACCACCAGAAGGACGAGCTGCAGGGCACCGTTCCGGTCGACGACGTGCGCGGCAAGGCCGTGTTCAAGATCTGGCCGCTGGGGCGCATCGGCTCGGTGAAATCGGAAGATCCACAAACCAACTGACAGCACAGACCAACTGACAGCTGGCAACCGAGAGCTACGGGATAATCGACCGGTGGGCAAGATGGCGAGCGGTGCGGCCCCGGCCAAACCCGGCGTGAGCCGGAAGCAACAGGGCCGCAAGAAGATTCAGCCGATCGAACGCGGTGAATGGCCGCCGCGCGTGGTGATGCGCCGGGCCGGTGGACTACGCACGCTCGAATCGGCGCTGATCCGCAGTGGGCTGGGGCCCGTCGCGGGCGTGGACGAGGCCGGGCGCGGTCCCTCGGCGGGGCCGCTGGTGGTCGCGGCCTGCCTGCTCGCGCCGAAGGCGCATACCGCGCTGGCCGGGCTCGACGATTCCAAGCGGCTCACCGAGTCCGTGCGCGAGGAGCTCTTCCCGGTCATCAAACGGCTGGCGCTCGCCTATTCGGTGATCGTGATCCCGGCCTGGGAGATCGACTCGATCGGTATCCACGTGGCCAATATCGAGGGCATGCGCCGCGCGGTGGCCGGGCTGGATCCGGTGCCCGGGTACGTGCTCACCGACGGTTTCCGGGTGCCGGGGATTCCGGTGCCGTCGCTCCCGGTGATCGGCGGGGACGCGACGGCGGCCTGCATCGCGGCGGCGAGCGTGCTTGCCAAAGTGACCCGGGATCGGATTATGGTCGATCTCGACAAGCAACATCCCGGCTACGGATTCGCCGCCCACAAGGGCTACAACACCGCGGAGCACAACGAGGCGTTGCGCCGGCTGGGCCCGACCAGCGAGCACCGGCGATCGTGGCGAAACGTGCGGGAGACCGGCCGAGTGGCTACCGATACCGCGTATGCGGGATGATGTCTCCACACCCAGTGTGGCGATAAGGAGGACGTTCCACCCGATGAGCGCCGAGGATCTCGAGAAATACGAAACCGAGATGGAACTATCCCTGTACCGCGAGTACAAGGACATCGTCGGTCAGTTCTCGTATGTGGTGGAGACCGAGCGCCGCTTCTACCTGGCCAATACCGTCGAGCTGCGACCGCAGAACGCCGATGGCGAGGTGTACTTCGAGGTGCGGATGTCCGATGCATGGGTTTGGGACATGTACCGGCCCGCCCGCTTCGTGAAGCACGTTCGTGTGATCACCTTCAAAGACGTGAATATCGAGGAGCTGGAGAAGCCCGACCTGCGGCTTCCCGAGTAATCCACAGGCTCTCCGTTATTCACAGGGCAGCAGTTTTCCCAGGTCGGCATGGCCGGGTCCGTCACGGGCCCGGCCATGCTGGCTTCCATGGGAGACAATCTCGCGCTGGGAGCGCAGGGGGAGGAGCTGGCGGCGCGATTTCTGAGCGCGGCCGGGCTCGAGATCGTGGCTCGCAATTGGCGGTGCCGGTACGGCGAACTGGACATCATCGCCCGTGATGCGGGTGTCACGGTGTTCATCGAAGTCAAGACGCGCAGCGGGCTCGGGTTCGGGACACCGGCCGAGGCCGTCACCTACCTCAAACAGCAGCGAATAAGACGCCTGGCGCTGCTGTGGCTGGACGAACAGCGCGGTCCATGGCTGCGGATCCGATTCGACGTTGTTTCAGTCCTGCTGAGGCGCTGCGGTGGCGATCCGGTGATTCAGCACCTCGAGGCGGTGTTCTGAGATGCCACTGGGCAGGGCGTACTCCGTCGCCGTGACCGGGGTGGACGGGCAGCTCGTCGAGATCGAGGCGGATATCGGGCAGGGGTTGCCCTCGGTTCATCTGGTCGGGCGGCCCGACACCACGCTGCAGGAGTCGCGGGACCGGGTGCGCGCGGCGATCTCCAACTCCGGGGAGAAATGGCCCGACGGGCGGGTGATCCTGGCCCTGTCCCCGGCCACCCTGCCCAAGGTCGGCAGCGTGTACGACCTGGCCTTGGCCGCCGCCGTGCTGGACGCGGCCGGTTCCATCCCCGGTCCACGCCTCGCGGGCGCGGTACTGCTGGGCGAACTGGCCCTGGACGGCCGGATCCGGCGCGTGCGCGGCATCCTGCCCGCGGTGATCGCGGCCCGCAATTCCGGGCGCGGCACGGTCGTGGTTCCGGTGGCCGCGCTGGCCGAGGCCGGATTGGTCGACGGTGTGCGGGTACTGGGCGCAACCACTCTGATCGAGCTGGTGGACTGGTTGCGCGGCAGCGGTGAACTCGCCGCTCCGGAACCGATGCGCCCGGTTCCCGTCCCGGCCATCGGGGACCTGAACGAGGTCGTCGGTCAGGACGAGGCGCGCTGGGCGCTCGAGGTGGCCGCCGCCGGTGGCCATCACCTGCTGCTCACCGGTCCGCCCGGAATCGGTAAAACCATGCTCGCGCAACGGCTTCCGAGTCTGCTCCCGCCGCTGCGGGAGCGGGAGTCGCTGGAGGTGACCGCGATCCACTCGGTGGCGGGCACCTTGACCGACGACCATCCCCTCATCACCTGGCCGCCTTTCGTCGCGCCCCATCATTCGACCTCGGTGACGGCGATGGTCGGCGGTGGTTCGGGTTCGGCCCGCCCGGGTGCCGCCAGCTGTGCGCACCGAGGCGTGCTGTTCCTGGACGAATGCGCGGAGATCGGCACGAAAGTCCTCGAGGCGCTGCGTACGCCCCTGGAGGAGGGCGAGGTTCGCATCGCTCGCCGCGACGGCGTGGCACGCTATCCCGCCCGCTTCCAACTCGTGCTGGCCGCGAACCCCTGCCCGTGTGCCCCCGCTCGCGATATCGACTGCATCTGCGCCCCGCTGGCGCGCCGCCGCTATCTGGGCAAACTCTCCGGCCCGCTGATGGATCGCATCGACCTCACGGTCCAGATGCACGCCCAATCCGCCGGCGCTTTCAGCGACACCGAGGTCGAAAGCAGTGAAACCGTCCGAGCCCGAGTGTCAGCGGCCCGCGCCGCCGCCGCCGACCGCTGGTCCGACCTCGGCCTCACCACCAATGCCGAAGTCCCCGGCCACATCCTGCGTCAGAAATTCCGCCTCCCCGCCGACGCGCTGGCCCCCGTGGAGAACGCCCTCCGGCACGGCCGCATGTCCGCCCGGGGTGCGGACAGGGCGATCCGAGTCGCCTGGACGGTATGCGATCTGCGAGGTGGCGGGATCCCCACTCCCCAGGATGTCCTGCAGGCCCTCGGCTTCCGGCAGCGAGGAGCGATATGAGTATCGAGGAATCCACCTCCGACCTCGTCGAGAAAAGCAGCTGCACACCATCGTTCGAACAACTCACGCCTGAACGCGCATCCGGGCGCGGCACCGCCGATGCCGCCGCGGGTGGCGTGGATTCGGGGGCAAAACGCGGCTCGGACGAGCGGCGGTTGGCATGGGTGTATCTCTCGCGCGTGGTGCAGGGGCCCTGTGCGGCGCTCTCGGCGTTGATCGAGTCGGTGGGGGTGGTGGAAGCCGCGCGGGCGGTGCGGGAGTGCGTGTTGCCGGAGGCGCTGCGCGGGGCTACCGAGCTGCGGCGGGGGATCGATTGCGCGGAAGCGGATCTGGCGCTGGTGGAGCGGCTGGGTGGACGGGTGATCACGCCGGACGATCAGGAGTGGCCGGCGTGGCGAATGCTGGGGTTGGGGCAGTTGGATTCGGGGCGGGACACCGATGCCGCTGTGCCGCTGGTGTTGTGGGCTCGGGGACCGCGGTCGCTGGCGCACTGCACGGAGAAGGCGATCGCGGTGGTGGGCGCGCGGTGCAGCACCGGGTACGGAAATCACGCGACCGGGGAGATCGCGGGGGAGTTGGCGGTGCGGGGGTGGACGATCGTGTCGGGTGCGGCATTCGGGATAGACGGAACGGCGCATCGGGCCGCGCTCGCAGTGGGCGGGGTGACCGTGGCGGTGCTGGCCTGCGGGGTGGACCGGCCCTACCCCGTGCAGCACGATCGGCTGCTCGCCGAGATCGCGGACACGGGCCTGGTGGTCACCGAGTATCCGCCGGGAACCGCGGCCCGCAAGCATCACTTCCTGGCCCGGAACCGGCTCATCGCGGCCTTGGCGGACGGAGTCGTCGTGGTCGAAGCGGGGGCGCGCAGCGGTGCGCGCAATACCGTGAAATGGTCTCGCCGACTGGGCAGACCGGCGCTGGCGGTCCCCGGCCCGGTGACCTCTGCCGCATCGGTCGGATGCCACCGCATGATCCGCGACGGCGAAGCATTCCTGGTCACCCGCGCCGACGAGATCCTCGACGAGGCGGGCCCACTGCGACTGTCGCTTCCCGGCGTGGTGCCCCCGGAACCGCAGCACAACCTCACCGGAGACGAGGCCCGAATCTTCGCCGCCCTCCCCGCCGTCGGGTCCCGCCTGCCACGCTCGATCGCCGACGGCTCCGGCCTTCCCCTACCCGCCACTCGCGCCACCCTGTGCGCACTGGAACTCGCCGGCCTGGTCGCCTGCGACGAAAACGGCTGGTACCGAGTCTCACAGCAGAGTCGGCAGTAGGAAGCAGCGACCTTCGGACGCGCAGGGATGCGACCGGGTCGACCGACGCGGGTGCCGCCCGGCTGGGTGAGTGGCGCAGAAGAGAGGGCCGCGAGTGGGTGACCTGGGCTGGTTTCGTGATGCTGCCCGCGCCGGTGGAGTGGTTCTGCTGTGCGGGTCGGCGGGGCACTGTGATGTGGGATAGGTGTGAGCGGGGTGACCGGCGCGGGTGCTTGCCTTGTGGGGGTGGGGTGGTGAAGGTGGGGTGATGAGTGGATTGCCCGAGGATCTGGAGGCGTTGCTGACCGAGTACGGGCGGCATCTGCGGCTCGGGCGGAATCGGTCGGAGCACACGGTGCGGGCGTACGCGGGGGATGCGCGGTCACTGCTGGAGCATCTGGTGCAGCGGTCGGCGGATTCCGGTGTGGGCGAGGTGGATCTGGCGCTGTTGCGGTCGTGGCTGGCGCAGCAGGCGGCGAGCGGTGCGGCGCGCACGACCATGGCGCGGCGGGCCTCCTCGGCGCGCACCTTCACCGCGTGGCTGACCTATACCGGGCGGTTGACGGTGGATCCCGGACCTCGGCTCGGCTCGGCGAAGGCGCATCGAGTGCTGCCGTCGGTACTGGGTAAGGAACAGGCGCGAGCGGCCATGGAGGCGGCGGAATCCGGTGCGGCCCAGCATGATCCGATGGCCCTGCGGGATCGGCTGATCGTGGAGATGCTGTACGCCACCGGGATCCGGGTCAGTGAACTGTGCGGGCTCGACATCGAGGACGTGGATCGCGAGCGCCGACTCGTCCGGGTGCTGGGCAAGGGCAACAAGGAGCGGTCCGTGCCCTTCGGCGGACCGGCCGACGCGGCCCTGGACAGTTGGCTGCGGCACGGCCGCTCCGCCTTCGCCACCGACGCGTCGGGGCGCGCCCTGCTGCTCGGCCGGCGGGGTGGTCGGCTGGATCAGCGCCAAGCCAGAAGTGTTGTGCACGAGGTGATCTCCGCGATTCCGGGAGCTCCGGACATGGGCCCGCACGGTTTCCGCCATACCGCGGCCACCCACCTGCTCGAAGGCGGCGCGGATCTGCGAGTCGTTCAGGAAATCCTCGGGCACGCCAGCATGGCCACCACCCAGCTCTACACCCACGTCTCCATAGAGCGTCTCAAGAAGGTGCACGATCAAGCCCACCCCCGCGCGTGAGCATCCGCGTCGCCGCGCAGGTATCCCCGAGTCGGTCGAGCTGGTGCGCGGGGATGCCGATTCGCCGGTGATCCTGCATGTGCCACACTCAGCCACCGCCATTCCGGCCGCGGTTCGGGCCGGGATCCTGCTCGGTGACAGGGCACTCGACGCGGAACTGGACCGCATCACCGACGCGCACACCGCTCGGCTCGCCGCTCTCGCGGCGGCGCAATGCCATTCTTCGCCTTGGCAATTCGTCAATCGGCTGTCGAGACTGGTGGTGGATCCCGAGCGGTTCCCGGACGAGCGGGAGCAGATGCTCGCGGTCGGCATGGGCGCGGTCTACACCCGCACCACCCATGGCGATGCGCTGCGCCCGCCGGATTTCGATCCCGCGCCGTTGCTCGAGAGCTATTTCCATCCGTATGCCCGGGCCATGTCGGAGGTGGTGGCGGATCGGCTCGCTGTCACCGGCCGGGCCGTGATCATCGACGTGCACTCGTACCCCACGCGCCGACTGCCCTACGAATTGCACGGTGACGCCCCTCGGCCGGCGATCTGTCTGGGCGTGGACGAATTTCACACTCCTCCCGAATTGACCGCGCTCGCCGAGTCCGTCTTCGCCGACTTCGGGGAAAGAGGCATAAACACTCCGTTCGTGGGTACTTATGTGCCGCTGGACCGCTATGGAATCGATTCACGCGTGAGTGCGTTGATGATCGAAATCCGGCGCGATTCGTATATGACCGAGCCAGGTGGTGTGCCCGGACCTGGACTCGAGCGCTTGGCAAGGGCTTTGAGTGGTCTCGTCGAGGCACTGGCGTAAACGCCGTGACCGGTGCGCGGGACCCCGTCGTACGCGGGGTTCGTCGCCGGTCGACGGCAGGATCGTGGGATCTGTCATATCGCCGCTGTATCGACGAGCTATCGAAGGTCATGCTAGGTTCAGTTAGGTAACCCTAATTATGCAGGAGGATCCCTTGGCACGCACACGCACGACGCTCGTGGTCCAGCACACGATCCGCCTGTCGGATCACCTGGTCAGGGTGCATCTCGGTGGTCCCGGCTTCGCCTCGTTCCAGCCCAACGGATTCACCGACGCGTACGTCAAGCTCGCCTTCCCCGGTCCGGACGGCGATGTCATGCGCACCTACACCGTGCGTTCGGTCGACCCCGCCGCCGAGGAGATCGCGATCGATTTCGTCTACCACGGCGAGGAGGGTGTCGCCGGACCCTGGGCGATCGCCGCCGAACCGGGCGACACCATCGAACTCATGGGCCCCGGCGGCGCGTACGCCCCGCGCGCCGACGCCGAGTGGCACCTGCTCGCCGGTGACGAATCCGCCCTGCCCGCTATTGCCGCGGCCTCCGAGGCACTGCCCGCCGACGCCGTCGGCTACATCGTTCTCGAAGTCCACGGTCCCGCGGACGAAGTCGCGGTCGTGCACCCCGAGGGTGTGGAACTCACCTGGGTCCACCGCGGCGATGCCGAACCCGGCGTGGCGCTGGCGGCGGCCGTGCGCGCCCTGCCGTGGCTCGAAGGCCAGGTCCAGGTCTTCATCCACGGTGAAGCCCAGGCCGTCATGCACGACCTGCGCCCCTACATCCGCAAGGAGCACGGCGTCTCCGCGGAATGGGCGAACTCCATCTCCGGCTACTGGCGTCGCGGCCGTACCGAGGAGGGCTTCCGCACCTGGAAGTCCGAACTCGCCGAGCGTGAAAAGGCGACCCCCGCCGCCGTATGAGCCCTCGCGGCCTGCCCCGACATCGACGAACGGTGCATCGCCGCAACGGAATGCGAGTCCCGCTCCGACGGAGCTGAACGCGGGCTGACCGGCACGCTCGATCGATACTCTCGGCCGCCGCAGGGTGCCGGGGTATTTCGCTTCGGGGCTCGCCCTCTCAGCGTGGGCGAAGTGTGTCGATGTAGCGGCCCGCGAACCAGCGCTGAACGAGACGGACCACCGGGCCGCCCAGCCGGGTGTACCAGGCGCCCGGGCGGGAGAAGGCTTCGACGATGCCATAGACGGATTCGTCGGTGGGGTCGTATTCCACGGCGAACAGTTCCTCGCCGGTTTCGGGGTGGCCGGGGAGAGTGCCGTAGGCGAAGCCGCGCCGGTCGGGTTCGTCGAGAAGGTAGACGACTCGGCAGGGAGCGGTGATGCCCAGGGGGCCGGGGCCCAGGCGAACCGTGAGCTCGGTGCCGGGCTCGGCGGTGTCGGTGGTGGCCTCGCGGAAGATGCCGGTGCCCTTCTGCATTCGATAGGCCAGGATCTGCGCGCCCGCCGTCTCGAACAGTGCCCGGCCCGCACCGATTCGACGACGGAGCCGGAACTCGTGGTAGCCCGGCGGGAAGTTCCCCTTCGTCGCGCCGACCTCGGAATAGGTGAAGGGGACGGCGGGCTCGTTCGACATATCCCCATCCTCACAGGTTTCGGCACCCGGATGGGTGGTCGGTGAGCCGCCTCACCACCTCGGTGATTCACGACGTGCCGACCGGTTTCAGGCGGATCGGAGTGTGGTGCAGCAGGCCCAGGGGATCGATGTAATCGTGATCGCGCCGGGCACCCCAGTGCAGGCACGCGGATGCGGCGCAGCCCGGGTGCCCCGATTCCAGAGTTCCGATGGTGGAACCGCGAATTACTCTGCGGCCCAATGGAAGTGCCCCCTGGACCGGCTCATAGGTGGTGCGCACCCCGTCGGCATGATCGATGGACATCACATGCTTGCCCGCCACCGCACCCGCGAACGCCACGACGCCGTCCCCCGCCGCGAGAACGGACTGTCCCGCACTCCCGGCCAGATCCACGCCGCGATGCCCGGGCAGCCAGTCGTGCGCGGGTTTGTCGAATACCCGCACCACCTCCGGGCGCGGCCGTAGCGGCCAGTCGAAATCCGTGTTCGGCGCGGCCGTGCAGACCGGTGCGGTGAGCAACGGCGCGAACAGAATCAGCGGCAACCAGCCCAGAACGATCGACATATACAGGCGCATGAGCAGAGCGTGCGCCCGCGCATCGTGTCGCGAAATGGCCCCGTCGGCGAGTGTGGATTGATCGGCGGCATGTGAATATCACCCGCTTCTAACTTTTGAGCTCTGTCCGCGTCGCTTTCAGCCGCACGTCCAGGACCCGATTTCGCGACTGGGGGACCGCTGCGTAAACTGAGCCAGCGGTTTGCGTAAACGCCGACCGACTTCGCGCGCCCACATCGAGTGCCGCCGGCTGGTCCCCCTGATTATCTCGGAGGGTTCCGGTGGCCGTGAGCGCTAGGACAGGGGTCGCCGACCCTTGTGACAACCAGCAAAGAAAGAGGTTAACGGGAGCTATGGCTGTCGTAACTATGAAGCAGCTGCTTGACAGCGGCGCGCACTTCGGACACCAGACTCGCCGGTGGAACCCGAAGATGAAGCGGTTCATCTTCACCGACCGCAACGGCATCTACATCATCGACCTTCAGCAGACGCTGACCTACATCGACAAGGCCTACGAGTTCGTCAAGGAGACTGTCGCCCACGGTGGCACCGTTCTCTTCGTCGGAACCAAGAAGCAGGCCCAGGAATCGATCGCTTCCGAGGCGACCCGCGTCGGCATGCCGTACGTGAACCAGCGCTGGCTGGGTGGCATGCTCACCAACTTCTCGACGGTCCACAAGCGCCTGCAGCGCATGAAGGAACTCGAGGCGATGGAGCAGACCGGCGGGTTCGAAGGTCGCACCAAGAAGGAAATCCTCATGCTGACGCGTGAGAAGAACAAGCTCGAGCGCACCCTCGGTGGAATCCGGGACATGGCCAAGGTTCCGTCGGCCATCTGGGTCGTCGACACCAACAAGGAGCACATCGCCGTCGGTGAGGCTCGCAAGCTGAACATCCCGGTCATCGCGATCCTGGATACCAACTGCGACCCCGACCTCGTCGACTACCCGATCCCGGGTAACGACGACGCGATCCGCTCGGCCGCGCTGCTGACCAAGGTCGTCGCTTCCGCGGTGGCCGAGGGCATGCAGGCTCGTTCCGCGCGCGCCGGTGGCGACTCCAAGCCGGAAGCCGGCGCCGCCGGCGAGCCGCTGGCGGAGTGGGAGCAGGAGCTGCTGGCTTCGGCGACCCCCGTCGTCGAGGCTCCCGCCGAGGCCACGGCCGAGGCCCCCGTCGAGACCGCCGCTGAGGCCGCACTCCAGGAAGTTCCCCCGGCCACCACGCCGGCCGACTTCTGAGTCGCGTCAACGACGTAAGTTCACCCTGCCGCCCCCTCCTGTTCGGAGGCGGGCGGCATGGTGTGACCACCACAGACCAACACTGAGGAGGCTCGCCCTAGATGGCGAACTACACCGCCGCTGACGTGAAGCGGCTTCGCGAGCTCACCGGCTCCGGAATGATGGACTGCAAGCGGGCGCTCGAGGAGAACGAGGGCGATTTCGACAAGGCCGTCGAGCACCTGCGCATCAAGGGCGCCAAGGACGTCGGCAAGCGCGCTGAGCGCGCCACCGCCGAGGGCCTGGTCGCCGCGCAGGACGGCGTCATGTACGAGATCAACTCCGAGACCGACTTCGTCGCCAAGAACGCCGAATTCCAGGAGCTGACCACCAGCATCGCCACCGCGGCCGCCAAGGCGCGCCCGGCCGATCTGGAAGCCCTGAAGGCTGTCGACCTGGGCGGCAAGACCGCCGACCAGGCCGTGCAGGAGCTGGCCGCCAAGATCGGCGAGAAGCTCGAGCTGCGTCGCGTCGTGTCCTTCGAGGGCCCGGTCGCCACGTACCTGCACAAGCGCGCCACCGACCTGCCGCCCGCCGTCGGCGTGCTGGTCGAGTACAAGGGTGAGGGCGACGCCGCTGCCGAGGTCGCGCGTGCCGCCGCCATGCAGATCGCCGCGCTCAAGGCCAAGTACGTCACTCGTGACGAGGTTCCGGCCGAGGTCGTCGAGGCCGAGCGTCGTGTCGCCGAGGCCACCGCGAAGGAGGAGGGCAAGCCCGAGGCCGCCCTTCCGAAGATCGTCGAAGGTCGCGTGAACGGCTTCTACAAGGACGTCGTCCTGCTGGAGCAGTCGTCGGTCACCGACAGCAAGAAGACCGTGAAGGCCCTCCTGGACGAGGCCGGTGTCACCATCACCCGCTTCGCTCGTTTCGAGGTCGGTCAGGCCTGATAGGCCGAAAACAAGCCCCCGTGCGCCGGATTCCGGTGCGCGGGGGCTTGTTTCGTTCCACTGGCAGGAAGTTGCCAGTCTCGCGGCTCAGCCCGGCGGGCGGTTCTGTAGTGGGGTGAGTTGGTGGATGTCGTGCTCGAGCCGCAGTTCCCCGATGCTGTCCGCTGTCGCCTCACCCGAGGTCAGCAGGTCGGTCAGCTCCTTCAGGTACTTCTCGTGCCCGGACGGGGTGACCATGAAAAGCATTGTGGCCGTGACTGTCCCGGGGTTGAAGAACGCGTGCGGACACCCGGCCGGCACGTACATGAAACTGCCCGGACCGCCTCGATAGACGGTCGTGCCGTCCGAGGCCTCCCAGGCGCGCCAGTCTCCGATGGCCTCGGCGGCGGGGTGGAAGGCGAGCAGGTCCAGTTCGCCCTCGACCACGTAGAAGATCTCCTCCGCCTCCCCGTGCCAGTGCGCGCCCACGTCGAAGCCGGGCGGCACCCGGGCCTCGAACGCGGACCAGGCGTCGGAACGGTCCGCGCCGACCTTGAGCGTCATGGTCGGCTGCACCCTGTCGCCGGTTCCGGGCGGGAGCAGCAGGCCGTCGGCCGCCAGCAATCCGTCGGTCATGGTGTGCTCCTACAGTTTCCAGCCGGTGGCCCGGATCCAGGCCTCGAGGGTGAGCAGTCCCGGGTGGATCTCGCGCAGGGCCGCGACATCGACGGTGGCGGGCTTCTGTTCGAAGAACTCGAACATCTTGCCGACCTGTTCGTCGAACGCCTTGATCTGCGCGATCGGCACCTGGAAGGTCCGGGCGGGCAGATCGGCCGCGCGGCCGAACGTGTCGGCGATCTGCCGCGGGGTCAGCACCTCACCGGCGAGTTCCACGACGCCCCCGATGAACTCGCCGGGCCGCTCGAACGCGATGGCCGCGACCTCGCCGATATCGCGAATGGCGATGAGCGGCATGGGCGTATCGGGTCCCAGGGCCAGCGACAGCACCAGCTCGTCGCCCTGCCGGGCCGGTTTGCTGTAGGTGCCGAAGTTGTCCATGAACGACACCGGCCGCAGCATGGTCGCGGGCAGCCCGAGCTCCCGGATGTGCTCCTCGATATGTTCCTTGGCGTCGTAGTACTCGATGCCGGACCCCGAGTACACGCCGTTGAGCGAGCTGTACACCAGATGCCCGACACCCGCCTTCAGCGCCAGATCCGCGACCGCCTTCCCGCGCCGCTCCTCGGCCGCCACCGCCGCCAGGCTGATATTGACGCCCTCGATCATGGTCAGCATCAGGAAGACGCCGTGGACCCCCTCCAGGGCCGCGCGCAGCGATTCCTCGTCGTCGAGGTCGCCGGCCAGCAGCTCCGCCCCGGCCTCGTGCAGTCGCGCCGCCGCCGGAGATTTCGGATCCCGGACGAAAGCCCTTACTTCCCAGCCTCTTTCGAGCAGTGCCCGAGCGGCCGCTCCGCCCTGTCTGCCGGTTGCTCCGATGACCAGAACCGGTCCCTTGGTATCGCTCACGTCGTGCACCCCTGTCTCGTGACTGAAGCTCACGGTAGGAACTCGCACGCGAATCTGTCCTGGTGGCGATACTGCTAGGTAGGACCCTGTACACAGGATCGATGAAATGGTAAGTGGCAAAGGCAATTCCGGTCCGGCAGGCTCGCGGCACGCGCAGCTCGGCGAATTCCTGCGGGTGCAGCGCGCCCGGCTGCAGCCGCACGAGGTGGGGCTGCGGCCGCACGGCGATCCGGCGCGCAGGCGCACCCCCGGATTGCGGCGCGAGGAGGTCGCGGAACTGTCCGGGGTGGGCCTGACCTGGTACACCTGGCTCGAGCAGGGCCGCGATGTGGAGGCCAGCCGGCAGGTGATCGACGCGCTCGCGCGCACCCTGCGCCTGGATCCCGATCAGCATCGGCACCTGCGGTTCCTGGCGGGACTGTCCGAGCCCGAGGTCGGCTATTCCGATTCCGATCGAGCGCGCCTGCAATGCCTGGTCGACGCGGTGTCGCCGAATATCGCCTCGATCTACGACCGGGGCTTCGATTTCCTGGTCTGGAACCGGCCCTACGCGGTGACCCGCCGCGATCCGCTCGCCCTGCCCGAGGGCCGGCGCAATCTGCTGTGGATGATGTTCACCGACGAGGTGACCCGCTCCATGATGCCGGGGTGGGAGCCCGCGGCCCGGGCGGTGCTGAGCCAGCTGCGCGAAGCGCTGGGGCGGCGTCCCGGCGACGCGCGACTGCTGGATCTGGCGGCGGCGGTGAGCCGGACGAGTCCGGAGTTCGCGCGTTGGTGGTCCGACCACCGGGTGCGCAGATTCCGTCCGGCGGTGATCGTGATCGACCATCCCGTGGCCGGAATCCTCGATCTCGAGGTCTTCCAGCTGCGCCCGGTGGAGAATCCGGACCTGCTGCTGGTCACGCAGGTGCCCGCGAACGCCGTCGTCGCCGGGCGGATCGCCGCGCTGCTGGCGGCCGGGGAGAACGCGGTTGACTCCGCCGGGTGACCGGGTCCGACTTCACCGGGTGACCGGGTCCGACTCTGCCGGGTGGGCGCGTCCGAAATGTCACGAATAGGTGAGCCGTATCGAGGGTCGCCGCACCGTCGTGACCGCTCGTGGTGCAGGATAGACAAAGATTGTTGCCGTCCCGTGCATTCCGTATGCGCCGGGATGGTCTTTTCATGTGCGCCCCACGCGCGTTCAGCCCGAGACAAGGAGACCGATGACGGACCCGGATACGGCGCCCGACCGCAAGGGCTATCGCCGAGTGCTCCTCAAGCTGGGCGGCGAGATGTTCGGCGGCGGCAAGGTCGGCCTCGATCCCGATGTGGTGCAGACCGTGGCCGAGCAGATCGCCGAGGTCGTCGAGGACGGTGTGCAGGTGGCCGTGGTCATCGGCGGCGGTAACTTCTTCCGCGGCGCCGAGCTGGAGGAGCGCGGTATGGAGCGCGCCCGCTCGGACTACATGGGCATGCTGGGAACGGTGATGAATTCCCTTGCCCTGCAAGACTTCCTGCAGAAGCAGGGTATCGACACCCGCGTGCAGACCGCCATCACCATGGGTCAGGTCGCCGAGCCGTACCTTCCGCTGCGCGCCAAGCGCCATCTGGAGAAGGGCCGCGTCGTGATCTTCGGCGCCGGGATGGGCATGCCGTACTTCTCCACCGACACCACCGCCGCGCAGCGCGCCCTGGAGATCGGCGCCGAGGTCGTGCTCATGGCCAAGGGCGTGGACGGTGTCTTCGATTCGGACCCGCGCGAGAATCCGAACGCCACCATGTTCACCGAGATCACGCACAAGGAAGTCCTGGAACGCGATCTGAAGGTCGCCGATGCCACCGCCTTCAGCCTCTGCATGGACAACCAGATGCCGATGCTGGTGTTCAATCTGTTGACGAAGGGCAATATCGCCCGTGCCGTCGCCGGTGAGAAGATCGGCACCCTGGTCCGGTCCTGACCGACGACTCGATCCGTACGAGTAGAACGATGACGCTGTGGAGGAAACGCCGTGATTGAAGAAGCGCTCTTCGACGCCGAGGAGAAGATGGAGAAGACCGTCTCGTCGGCGAAGGAAGACCTTGGCACGATCCGGACCGGTCGCGCGAATCCGGGCATGTTCTCCCGGGTCGTCGTCGATTACTACGGTTCGCCCACCCCGATCACCCAGGTGGCGAGCATCGCCTCGCCCGAACCGCGCATGCTGGTCATCAAGCCCTACGAGGCCTCGCAGCTGCGCGATATCGAGACCGCGATCCGCAATTCGGATCTGGGCGTGAACCCGACCAACGACGGCAACATCATTCGCGTGCTGGTGCCGCAGCTCACCGAGGAGCGCCGCCGGGAAATGGTCAAGCAGGCCAAGTCCAAGGGCGAGGACGCCAAGGTCGCGATCCGCAACGTGCGCCGCAAGGCCATGGACGAGCTGGGCCGCATCCAGAAGGATGGCGAGGCCGGCGAGGACGAGGTCGGCCGGGCCGAGAAGGATCTGGACAAGACCACCGGCAAGTACGTCCACCAGATCGACGAACTGGTGAAGCACAAGGAAGCCGAGCTGCTCGAGGTCTGAGGGCTGCTCGATGTTCTAGGACGGCCGGCCGCGCCGGCCGGGGGTAGGAACACGGACGACAAGTGAGCGACGGGACAATCGTGGCCGAAGAAACTGCCGCCGCCGGCAACGCGACGCCGCCTCAGGGCGCGTCCGTACCGGTCGAGGGCAACTCCGCGCCGAGACAAGCCGGTGCCGCACCGAACGGCGGCGCGGGAGTGCCGGCGACAGGTCCGGTCACCGCCGCGGCCTCCGGGGTCGGGGGAGACGAGGCGACCGTGAGCGGGGACGCCGGAGTCGATGCGGGCGCGGTCACGTCGGCCCCGGCCGTGGCGTCCGGTGACGCGGCGCCCGCCGCGCCCGCGTCCAAGGCGGGGCGTAATCTCCCGGCGGCGCTGGCGGTCGGTATGACGCTGGGCCTGTCGCTCATCGCGATTCTGCTGTGGGCCCCCGAGGTGCTCATCGGCGTGATCGCGGTGGCCATGGCCGTGGCGACCTGGGAGGTGTCCAAGCGGCTGCGCGAGGCCGATGTCCTGGTGCCGCGGATTCCGCTGATCCTGGGCGGGCAGGCGATCATCTGGCTGGCCTGGCCGGCGGGGTCACAGGGCGTGCTGGGCGCGTTCGGCGCGACGACCCTGGTCCTGATGGTGTGGCGACTGTTCGACCACGGACTGCAGGCCACGCCGCGAAACTACCTGCGCGACACCGCGATCAGCATCTTCACCCTGGCCTGGATTCCGCTGCTGGCCTCCTTCGCGGTCCTGCTGCTGCTCGAGGACGACGGCAATCTGCGGGTGCTGACCTTCATGATCCTGGTGGTCTGCTCCGATGTGGGCGGCTATGTCGCGGGCGTGCTGTTCGGCAAGCATCCGATGGTTCCGGCAGTGAGCCCGAAGAAGTCCTGGGAGGGTTTCGGCGGTTCGCTGGTCTTCTCGGTCATCGGCGGTCTGCTGACGGTGACCCTGCTGCTGCAGGCGAATTCGATGATCGGCGTGCTGCTCGGGGTGGGCCTGGTCGTGGTCGCCACCACCGGCGACCTGATCGAATCCCAGGTCAAGCGCGAGCTCGGCATCAAGGACATGGGCACGCTGCTGCCCGGTCACGGCGGGATCATGGATCGCCTCGATTCGATGCTGCCCTCGGCCTTCGTGTCCTGGTTGGTGCTGACCGCACTGCTCTGAATCACGCCGGAACTCTGAATCAGGCCGGAACGCGTCACCCCGAACACGGACATCCTCGAACCCAGTCTTCTTCGAACCCAGTCATCTTCGAACACGGTCATCCGAGAACGAGAGAAGTCCGCGAGTCCCTCATCGGATCGCGGACTTCTCTCGTTCTCGGAGCCGAGACCGCCTAGTGCGCCTTCTTGGCCACTCGCCGCAGCTGCAGGATTCGATACCCGCCGACCAGCGCCGTCACCAGCGCTCCGGCGATCACCGACAGCAGTACGAGCACGCCGATCGGCAGATTCCACTGCCACGCGAACAACTCGACCTTCGCCTGCTCGAGATTCTGCAGGATGAAGATCAGCAACACGATTCCCAGAACCGCGGCGACGACGAGACCGATCCAGGCGTACCCGGCACGGGTCTTGAGGACACCCTGGCCCTTCTGCTTACTGTTCTGGTCCGGGCTCGGATCCGCCCCGGACGTTGGTACGGCATCGGTTGTCATCTCTCGATCATTGCCGATGGCTATGAGTCATTACCGTAACGGTCGGTCGGATTAATGGGCGTGTCGCTGCCCGGTTCGACGCCCCTCGCCGGGCACGCCGCCGAAGCATCTCGTCGATCGGGTGCCCGAGCCCGGTCACAGTCCTGCGGCCTTGTCCTCGAAACCGGCTGCGGGAGCAGCACGATGCTGACCCGAGCCCCTCGTCGCTCCGACGCTGGTGCGCACCACAGGCCCGACCTGGACACCCCATTTCGGCTGCAAAGCCGACGACAATGCCATGAATCGGGGATCGCCGGTGCTCTCCGCGAGGACCCATGACCGGATCTGACGAATGAAGGGGAACACCTCACCCGGCCCACCTCGTTGTGCGTGGTGCGCGGTGGCCAGCAGGATCGCGGTTCTGACCGCCTCCACGACTCTGTCCTCGGAGAAACGTTCGTCGCGTGGATCGGGAAAATATCTGCGATCGGCGTTGGGCGGCGGCTGTCGCTCGAATCCATGGTCGTTGATTGCACCTACCGACTTCGACGGTCCCTGGCTGAGCGTCTCCATGAGCGAGACCGCCAGATTGGACAGAAGGGTGAGCATCTCGTCGTCGGGCAGGAATCGGGCCGGCCCGCCTTGCCAAAAGTCCGCCGGCAGCTGGAAGATATAGCCTCGTTTACTCTCCGGGTGCGGGTCGTCAGGTGCGAGACTCAACAGCGCGTATTCGCCCGAGATCTCGCTGAGCGGGTACAGACACTTCAGAACCTCCTCGGCGCTGCCTCGAAAGCCGTTGTCCACCAGGGTGAAGGCACTGCCGGGAAGCCCGGCCGCGATTCCCCTCTCGCGCAGGTAGCGAGTGTACAGACCCCACGAGCCGGGCACCCGCGCTTGTTCGGCGTCGGTCAGCGACCTGCGGAACGATGCGCCCAGGGGGATCCGTAACCGTGTTGCCGCCTCATAGTCGCGCGCGATCATTTCGATCAGGGGGCGTGACATGAGGACCTCGCGACACCGTCTCGCGAAGAATTCGGGATCGCGTCCACGTACCGCGGCTGCGATGATGTGCCCGTCCCTGGCGACGAATGCCGCCATCCATGCGAGGTTTTCGGCTGCGCGTGCGTGCAGCCTCGGCAACATTCGATCGGCGATCCAGGTGAAGAACGGAGCGAAATAACGGGCTCCGAGATCGTAGGCCTCGGCGACCGCGCGTGCGCCCTCTTCGTCCAGGCAAAAGGCTTGGACGATGTCAGCAACACTGGAAAACGCCTTCTCCACGGGTATTTCCGGGTAGTTCTCGAGAAACACTTCGCGCGAAGGCACAGCGGTGGTGAACAGCATCCGGACCGGCACGGGCGAGTTCGAGGCGACCTCGGAGGTGGCACGCGCGGCCTCGGTATGAAGTCGGTGCAATCGCACCGTCAAACGGTTGTGCTCGTCGGCTCGGCGGACCAGGGTGTCGACATCGAACCGGCGAGCGGCGGCGGCCAACTTTCCGAGTTCGGCCGAATTCATCATCGTGCCCATCAGCGCGACGCCGTCGACCGGATCTTTCACAGTGCCCCAGGCGCGGTCGGCGATACGATCGGGGAGCGCGAGGCCGAGCAAGGCCGTCAGGGCGGCGCGAAGTTCGACGCGTTTGTGCCGCAGCAGATCTCGTGTGTCCAGGGTGTCGGCCGCGTCCTCCTCCGCGAGGTGACGAGTCCACTGACCGATCCATTCCAACACCTGCGCCGGCTGTGCTGCCCGGATCGTCGGCTGCCACCCCTTCCGGCGTATCGGTGCCAGTTCGTCCCGTACGCCGCCCAGGGCGTCCCGCACTCGCTCCGAAGTGAGTATCGCCGGTTCCACGCCGAGTAGGTCCGCCAGTTCTCCACAGGCAACGGCACTTTCGCGCCGCATACGCCACAGCTGTGTCGAACCAGGTGTCAAGGTCTGTGTGTCTACTCCGAGTCGTGCGGCTTCCTCATCACGGAGCACACGCGCCCGCCGAAGTTCTGTCGCAACGTGATCGGCTTCTTCCAGCGACCGCGCTCGGGACCGCATCGCCGTATCGGGTCGGTTCGTGTGCCCTGCCGCGGACACAGCGGGTGCGCCGGCGGTGCCGGTGTCAACGGGCCGCTGCCCCGCGGCGATGTTCTCCGCGGGTGTTGTTCGGGCAGGCAAACCCAATTTACGGCGTGCCCGGGCCAGATAAGAGTCCACTGTATCCGGGGTGACTGCTAATGAATCGGCGATGCCCCGGTTGCTCATTCCCGCCGCGGCCATATCGAATACCTGGGTTTCGCGGGGAGATAGTGGACGTGGAGTCTGCGCACTCGAAGGTGTGGTTTGCTTCATCGGTGTCGGCGGTACATCGGGCTCGGGCTCGCCATATGCGACTCGCCATTGCCGCGTCCGTTCGGCAATGGTTGGACGAAAGTTGGTGCCGAACGCGCGATAAATTATGCCCAGTCGTTCCTTCAGGGTTTTCGGGGAAATGCCGAGAGCGTCGGCCATCTGCTGGTTGGTCATCCCTCGGTCGAGGAGATGGACGACGTCGACGTGCCGATCGGCCAGCCTGAGGTTCAGAGCCCAGCCCGGAACCTGGCTCCGCTCAGGGCGCGCCGACCCATCGGAGAGGCGATCGGACGCGGGAGGAATCTCGAGGTCCGTCCCCCGGAGCCCCGACGTCTCGACCTGACCAGATTCCGGCGGCAGGAGATCAAAGGATGGCTCGGCCGATTGTTCGATCGGTGCCGGCGGTACATCGGGCTCGGGCTCGCCGTATGCGGCTCGCCACTGCCGCGTCAGTTCTACGATGGCAGGACGAGCTCTGGTGCCGAACGCTTGATAGATCATGGTCAGTCGTCGTTGCAGGGTCTTTCTGGAAATGCCGAGAGCGTCGGCCATCTGCTGGTTGGTCATCCATGTGTCGAGGAGATGGACGACGTCGACGTGCCGATCGGTCAACCCGAGACTCAGAGCCCAGCGCGGACGGTCCACGCTCCGAACCTGGCTCGGCTCAGGGACCGCCGGTCTATCGGACAGGCGATCGGACGCGGGCGGAATCTGGAGGCGGACACCTCGCTGCGACGCGACCGCGACGGAGAACGTGCGGGCCGCGTCCCACAGCTCGGGAGGTTCCGCGCCCGGATCGTTCGGTGGGACCGTCGTGCCGCGTCCCGTCGGCCAGAACCGGCGCAGATGCGTCTGCTGGTGACCGAAAGCCTCGAGAATCCCCCGGAGTTCCGAGGTCTCGGCCTGACCCAATTCCGGTGGCAGGAGATCGAATTCGCCTTCGCGCGCACCGCGGTTCAGGAACACCTGTATCCGTCGCCAGAACTCGGCGATCTCGCGATGCGGCGCGATGACATTCGGCGCGACTATCCGCGTGATCCACTCGTCGATGGTTCTGTCCGTGATCTGGGCGAAGCGGCGCGTCGCGTTCGCGCAGACGTCATCGACGATCCGATCGACCGTTCGGGGCCCGAGACCGGCCGCCATCCTGCGCACCACACCGTCGAAGCGGTGATGAAGCAACTCGACCGCCGCGTCGGTATTGCCCGCCGCGATCAACGTGCGAATCTGTTCGGACGCCGCGTCGGCGCCATCGGTGTCGGCTGGCTGCGTTCCGTCGGCCCGCCCCTTCTCCGGGGCGCTGGTCTCGAGGTTCGGTATCTGCGGTTGTCGACGGACGCCGCCGTGCCACTCCAGACCATTCCGCGGATCGTGATGAAACCACAACGCCTGCTGCAATTGCCGAGGGCGGTTCGTGCCGACGAGACGGTGTCGCTCCGGGGCGAAGGGGTTGGGTGCGACAGCGTCGACGCCAGGTGGCTGTGCAACGCGCTGCGTGTCGTTCGAGGATCGTCCGTTGGGGTCTCGGGCCGCCGGATCAAGAAAAACTTGGCTGTCTTCCGACCAGCTGTAGCCAGAGGCGTGCAGCCATCGTGTCAGGACATCATGTGTGGCCGCGCAGGCCGGATAGGTTCGCTCGGTCTCCGGCCCCGGATCGAAGTCGCGGATCCGGGCCGTTCGTGTTGAACCGGCCGGATTCACGTCGAATGTGAACCTCGCCGGCTCGCCGAGCACTGGCTGGACGACAAAATCGACAGAAATGCCGCCCGCTTCGGGGATGCGAGCACGTTCCGCTTCGACCCAGAATTCGACGTCGCCGCCGCGGAAGTGCTTCAGCATTTCGGCCGCCGCTGCGGTCCTATCTGTGACCGAACCGGGATCCGGGATCAATTCCGCGGCGGAATACGGTCCGTCGACCCGCGCGGGATTCCACCACATGGGGCTGACGAGTTCGTCACCGTGCGCGAATTTTATTGTGGAGAGGTTCACATGATCGCGCAGCCAGTATCGCAGCTGAACCCAGAATTTTGGACTGCGGACGTTATGACCGAAGAACAAGCCACTGAAGGCGCCGATCAGCTCGGGGCGGCCTTCCACCATGCGCATGTAACCGAATCCGGCGGCAATGCTCGGTGCGTTGCGCATTGCACTGTCGCGACGTTCGTTTTCATCGGCGTGCCGGGCCAGATACGACAGGAGGAGATGCGGATGTTCGCCGACCGCTTCGGGTGTCGTGATCAACGTGCCACTGCGCAGCAGGATGAATGTGTCTCCAGAATAAGCTCTGGTGTTATGCGGCCGTTTTTCGGAGTCGAGGAAGACGCCATGATCATCCGGCTTCAAGATGACGACCTCGACTCGGCGCTGCCAGAACTCATCGGATTCGGGCCGGAAATTCATTTCCGCCCCGTCGAAAATCGTACGAGATGGTTTGATGCGAGCGACATCTTTCGATGCGGCCGCAGCGGATTCCGCGGGTATCGTGGAGGTCGTTTTCGGCGTGCTGTCTGCCTCGGTCGGCGCAGGTGCGACGGCGACGACCACCGCCGACCGGTTCACGATGATCCACACCTCCGCCGCCCCGGGTTCCCGCACGACATAGGCGTCGTAGCCGCGAACCGCCGCGAAACGGCCCGCATCGGAGAGAACTTCGCGCTTGACCGAGAGTTCCTGGCGGCGGGCACGGACCGAGGCGGTCTGTTCGCGACCGGAGAGATCGCTTTCCTCGTTGTCGAGAGTGGCCGTGGCCCTGGTCATATCATCCAGAAGTAGAGCGAAATCGATAGTTCGAGCCTCCGGTCGCAACACCATCCGGTCGACGCATTCGGGTTGGTCATCGGCGTAGCCGAGTGCGATGTCACGATCCGTGCTCGCGTAGATGCCGATCCCGAATGACGAGCTGAATGGAATGGCAGGCAGGTATCGGCCTGTCCTGAATTCCGCGAGATAGCGTGGATCACGCACACCGCGGAACAATTCCTGACAGCCTGTCGCGACCATCGCATCGACCTCGTCGGCTCCGGCGAGCGCAGGCAAGGCATCGAATCCTTGACTTCCCGCGATGTACGCCATCGCCCCGTCCTCGATGGGGTCGTCGGGTCCCGTCACCGTGCTGATTCGGTCCGAAGTCGCACTGTGGTAATTCAATTGGTCGAAGAGATCGCGACCCCGAGCCATTTTCCTCGCTGCCGCTTTTCCGCGCTGAGCACCGCCGCCGTCGTGCTTCCACACGGCGAATTCGTTCACCTGCGTGCGCGCGGTCTCGAAGCCGAAACGCTGCCATGGGTTTTCGAATCCCGTTCCCGCCACCGGTGCGCCGAGCGTCGCTCTCTGTTCCGGTAGCCGGGGCGATGAGTCGTCGCGTCCGCCACCGGACGGCGCGGTGGGATTGACCGACTCGGGATCCTGCGTCGGAACAGGTGCCTGCGCACGCGGGCTCGCCCACGGTGTCCGCGCGCGGGACCGGGCCGAAACCGCTGGCTCCGCAACAGGTCCGGAGCCATCGGGTTGGGTGACGGGCGAAGTCGTGGGTGGGTGATCGGATCGGGTCGATGTCGGCTTGCCCTGGTCTCGGCCGCCGTAGGCGATGAGAACGCCGGAAAGATTATCCTCGGCTCCCGTGTCCATAGCGCGCTTCTCGAGCGCTTTGATTCCCGCGCCCAGGTTTCCGGGGGCTTCGCTCAGGGCCGCGAGGACGATGGCGCCGAGCGCCTGGGCCTTGTAGGTTTCGTTCCACATGCCGTCGGTGCAGATGAGCACAGCACCCTTCTTGCCGACGAGGGAGACCTTCACGGTGTGTGGTCGGACAAGTTCAGGTGTTCTGTTCGTGTCGTTTTCACGCTTGCCCAGGAATTGGGTCAGGGCATGGGCCATGTCATAACCAAGCGCCTCGCCTTCGTCGATACCGGGGCGCCCGTCGGCGGTGGGGGCCATCAACTTCGGGACCAGCGAATCGTCCTCGGTCAGCCGCTGTGCCGTGCGGCCGTCGAGGGGCAGATCGTATCCTCGGGAATCGCCGCTCCAGCACAGTGTGGCCTGATCCTCTTCGACCACAGCGAGGATGATCGTGCACCCGGGCGGTTTGCGTGCTTCCAGATATCGCGGTGCATCGGCCAGACCGAGTACCGCCTGTTCGGCGGCGCGAACCGCTTCTTGCGCGAGCTGTTCCGGATCCCATTCGATGCCCGGCTCGATTGCCGACAATGCGTTCGTCAGGTAGTCGCGTGCTGTGTAGGCGGCGAGCTGGGCAGCGAGGTAGGCGTCCGGTTCGCCGTGCAGACCAGTGCTCGATACGCCGTCATCGATGACGGCTATCCGTACCGGCTTTCCGTCGACCTCGACCGAGCCGATCGCAAACCAGTCTTCATTGCCCTCGTGCACCAGGCCGACATTGCTCACCGCCGCCATCGAGCCCTGGTCTTCGAAATGCTGATCGAGAGGTAGCAGGTTGTAACCGTTGACGCAGATCGATGGTTGTTGCCGCAGAGCTGAACCTGGCGAGGATTGCGATCGATCCTCGGCCTCGTTCCATGTCTGGAATGGCGGAACTTCTTGCGGCCCGGTCATTTGCGGTGTCGGCCACGCGTGGGATTCCGGCCACACGGTCGGCGCAGGCTGGGGGGTCGTGACCACGGGCGGGGGGATGAGCACCGATGCTGCTGGACCGAACGCGGCCAAGGCGGCGGCGAGCGTGCGGACCTCGGCATCGGCGGCGGCATGATCGGCGAGTGCGGCGGCCAATCTCCGGGTCTGCTCCGCTGTGGTCGGTGTACTGCCGGTCCGATCGGTGTTGGCGAGGTTGTCCGATTCCGCGTACCAGGATGCCGTCGCGTGGAAGTTTTCGATCAGCACGTCGAGGGTTTCGACACCGACCCTCGATCGGGGGTTCTCGATGAGAGCGGTCAGGTCTTCGAGCGCCGAGAACGCGCGTTGCAGCATGCGGTAATGGGTTACGGCCGTGCCGGATTCGGTGCTGTACGGATCGGTCTGGTCGACCGTGCCCGCCGCCGTGACCAGTTCCTGGGCGATGCGCTCGAACACGGCGTGCAGCACATCGGGTTCGATAGCGGTCAGCGAATCGGAGGAGCTCTCCGTCCACGCCGTGTCCTGTACCTCGCCCAGTCTCGCCCTGACCTGGGCGAGGCGGTGACCGGCATTCGCGACGCGCCGCGTGGCGTCGGCTCTCCACTGGCGTCGCTGGGCGTCCGTCGGCGCGATCTGACGCGTGTGCGCTTCCACCGTGAGAGCCTCGTCGGCCTTACGCAGCCACGTATCGACCGCGTGCGCGAACGCGTGGAGCAACCTGAGTTTCGCGGCGGGGATCGAAGGGTGCTGTTCGCCCTCGACGGCGAGTAGTTCATCGAGCAGCGCCAGCGTGCGCTCCAGCCGTTCGAGCCGCCGAAGCTGATCGTCGGAAACGACTGTGCTCAGGTCGACCATCGCATCGGCGCGCTCCGTGGCGACGGCGTCGCGCAGCGAGCGTAGGCGCTCGCTCTCCTTCGGAAGGGCGTAGGGCGACGAAACATTCGCCGCGTCGTCCTGCCGGTCGTCGGATGGCGTGTCGGGTGTGGCCGACTTCGGTCTGCCGTGCACCGCATCGGGCGACCATGTGCCGCTGCCCGGCGGTCCGAAGACACCGGTGACCGTGAATGACGGAGAACCGCCTGTGACAGAGCCGGTTTCATCGCTCCACGGATACTCGGGTGCGTCCGGATCGCCACCGGGGGGATGGTGGTGGAACACCGAGGGATCGAGGTTCGAAGAGTTTGTCGGCGTGGGGAGCGAGTTCGGATCTGGTTTCGAGTACCTCGCGGAGCCTGTGTGCGCTTGCGCATCCGGATTGTTGGCTTGTTCATCCGTCAGTGGCGTTTGCGCGCGCAGGGGTGGCGGATTGCCCGCGGTGTCCGCGTTGTTCGCGGCGCCGGGGTCTGACAGCTGTTCGTCGAGCATCCGAGCCATGGCATCGAGTACGAAGTACGGCCGGCCGTTGTCGTCGTAGTAGGTGAATATCGGTTCTTGCCCGCGCCGGAACTCGGTGCGCGCCTGGGCGGTCATGCTGTGCCACCGGCTGACCAATGCGGCGAGGGTGCCGTCCGGCGCGACGCTGGGGACGAAGCCCGATGTGGCTGGAACGGAGCCGCTTTCGTACGGCCGCTCCTCGGCAGGGCCGCGTTCGTCGAGCAGCGCCTGCTCGACAGTGCGGCCGTTCAACAACGCTCGCAGGCCGTACACCGGGTGCGTCGGATCGGTCGGAGCGCTGCGGCCGAAGGAGTTGTTCGCCTCGGCCAATGCCTCCGGCGGAAAGAAGACGGATCGGTCGGCATCCGGGTCGATCTCATCGTCGGAAATGACGGGCGCCCAGGGCTTCCCTTCGCGCGGAAATCTCGGGTCTTCCTTGTTTTCGCGACTGTAGCCGTCGAGTTGATCAAGCCATATGTCGAACCGGGTGTCCGCCGGGAGTTCGCCGCGGGCGCGCAGACCGATGAAAAACTCGTGCAGAAATCCGAAGGCTCTCGGCGCGAGTTGGTTCATGAAATCTTGTCGCTGATCGAACCGCCTGTCGGAAGCCAGGGCTCCCGTGGCCCGTGACTCCGCGAGTTCAGCGTATCGACTCGCGCTGATCGGGGCGGCGTGTTGCGAACGCAAGTCCTCGCGATCCCGTAGGTGCGCGAACTCATGGCGAAGAGTGTCGTATACCGGATTCCCGGTCGGAGCTGCCTTCCGGCCGTCCCGGAAATCGGACTCGGTTCGTCGGGCGAAAAAGTCAGGATCGGTCACATCGTTCTCGTTGAGAAAAACGATGTACGCGCCGAGAATCCACTCCGCAGCGGCATGGACCCTCGGAGACAAATCAGTGATGACTACCGCCGCGGGAAGTGCGTCAGGATCCTCGAACCAGGCATCCGCTACCGCGTTGCGGACCGCCAGTGCGCAATCGACAGAGATTCCGACCTTATCCAGCCCCAGAATCTCGACGCCGAAGGTCGCGAAGGTCTGTGCTGCGATGGCCTGGTTGGTGCCGAGGTTGTACTCCGGGGCGGAGGGCGGGTCCGGCTCGGTATCTTTGTAGACGGCCGAGGGTCCCCCGTTGGCCGAAAGCCACGCCTCATAAGCTGTTTTCACGGGCGTCAGGCCGAGTCGCTCGGCCTCGGCGTCCGCCGCGGCCGCCATCGCCTCGGCGATGAGTGTTTCGATTTCCGAGGGGCCCGAACCGGGCAGCAGGTAGGCGACATTCGACTCCGCCTCCGCTTCCTCCGATTCCACGTGCCTGCGAAACGCTGTGCTCGCGGCGAGGTTCCTGTCTCGGGGCTGAGCCGGATCCAACTGCAGACCGTAGCCCGTCAACTGACTGCCGAGACGGTTCGTGAACTCCGGTCTGTCAGTTATGCCGTACTCGTTTTGGTAATACGTGGTGAGGACGGTGTAGGTACTCGGAGTGGTGTAGGGCAGCGCACCACGTAACGCATGTGTCATCTCGTGTACGACCAGCGCGGCGAACGGCTGCTCGGGATTGCCGCGATGAAATCCGGAGGCCGTGAATCGCAGGGCATTGTCGCGCATCGTGCCAGGAGTGGTGGCTCGCAGCTCATTGATGGAAATGCCGGTCTTGCCGTCACTGTTCTGCATGGACCAGGTCGCATGGGTGTTCCTCGCCAGTGGCACGAAGCGAATTTGCTGCCGACCGATCACCGGGAACCTGGCGACCATGTAGCGAACGGCATCGATGATCTCGCGGACCGTGCTCAGGCTGATGCCGGGGTTTTCCGAGCCGACGAACCACGGACGGGGTTCGCCCTCCCGATCCGCGGGCACTCGCTCGTCGAGCCACTCTTCGGCCGCCGCAATCAATTCCAGCTTGGTCTGTTGTTCGGCGGGCGACACCGATAGATACTCGGAGGCCAATCGCTGGAATTCTTCGTACTCCTCCGCGGTCTCCTCGAGGCTGGTCGTCAGCAGCTCGTGGACGAGTCCCTCGCCGAGGGTCGCATTCGACGCATCGAACTCGGTCGCTGCGAACCCGCCGGCAGCGGCCTTGCCGGAATCCAACCGCTGTCCTTCGGCGCCATAGCTACGGAACTGCGCCAGCTGCCATTCGACCAGTCCGGAGGGTCGCCAGTTCTCGGTGGTCTCATAGCATTCGGCCAACGGAAGCGTGATACTTCGCCCGGCGCCATTGGCTACGGCCGAGCCGAACTCCCGCAGCATCAATCCCATGGCCGGCCGATCGGCCGGGCCGACGGCCGAACCCGCCGCCACCATGGCTGCCCAGGCCGAACGAAATTCTTCGGGGTGGTGGGCGGCTTCGTTGCTCAGCGTGATCGAGCGAGTTAGCGGATAGGTGAACTCATCCCCGGCGAAATGCGCGCTCGTAGCTAGTTCGCTGGGTGTCGGTATCGCCCCGACGTCGATCTGTAGCAGTTGGATCTGCGGATATTTCGTCAACAACTGGTGAATGGTGCTCGCCAACTCGCGTGCGATATCGACCGACAGTCCGGGCAGGTCGAATCCGACCACGGCCAGGTGGTGTCTGCGTCGCAATTCCGCAGCGATCTGATCGGTGGTCGTGCAGTGCTCGAACGGATCGGTGACGGAGGTGTCGATAGAACGATCCGCTACGACGACGGCTATGGCGGCACGGAGCAGGTCGCGGTAACGCGCGCGCTGCTCTTCGGGAAAGCCGGGGTCGTCGTACGGCACTCTGAGTTCTGGCTCCGCAGCACGCCATTCGCGTTGCAACCAGCGATTGTGCATGGTGCTCCCGGCGGATTCGAGGAAGGCATCGCTGTGCAGATCGCTCCCGTTCTCGACCGCCAGCAGTGGCGCCAGCGCGCACTCGGCGAGGTGAATGAATTCGACGACCTTTTCGATGGGAAGCGCGTGTAGCCCGGGGGCCGCCGTCTCGCCTCGCGCGGTGTTCTCGACCTCGAGCAGTTGCGCCGCCACGCCGACCACGAGTGATCGCCTGGCGGTTCGTACACCGGGTGACTCGACGGTGTACGAGAGATCGGCGGGTTCAGTACTGACCGACTGCCCGCGCACCGCACCCAGGAAAATGCTCAATGCGCCCAGTTCCCTTGGGCCGGAAGCGCCTCCGCGTTGAATCGCGGCTGCGATCCGGCCCATGAGTCTGCGCTCGGTGGGAGTGCGACCGCGCCATTGGTCCAGCACCATCTCGGTGACGCGTGTCAGCCACGATCTGGGTTCGGTACCGTCCGGCACGGCCCATCGGCTGGCCTCGGCGTAGTCGAAGACCACGCGCACCAGCAACTCGGCGAGCGGCGGTGTCGGTCGGTCGCTCGGTGCGGCATTGTTCTCGAGCTGGGATGTCACCTCGTCGAACACGAACTGTCCGTGCTGACGGCGTAGTTCGGCGAGCGCCGTGAACTCGTCGCGTTGTGCGGAGGCAAGGGCGGTGTCGGCCGTGTGTGGTGGCGCCGGGGGTGCGGACCGCCCGACGCCGGGAGTGTCCCCCGGCGGTCCGTGGAACACCAGCGGTCCCTCGACGATCCGCCCGCGTCCTGTCCACGGCAGGTTCGCGACTGCGTCGTCGGCGCTGTGCGCGCGGCCGCGAGGCCGATCGAACACGTCGGCCGGGGTTGCGGGATAACTCCTCGGGGGAGTGCGGTATTCGACCCAGACCGACTTGCCGCCCCCGGTCACGATAGTGCCGACTGCCGCGGCGGCGTCTGTCACGATCCGTGCGCCGCGACCGTGTTCGCCCTCCGCACGATTGCCGAGCGCGTTCGGGTCTGCGTTCTCGGGTTCCGGCAGATCGGTATCGAATGCGTCCAGGAACGCGGCTATGTCGTCCTCGTTCACCGTGGGTGATGGCGCTGCCTCGTCGGCTGCGTCGACGTTGCTTTCGGTGCGCCATTTCGGCAAGCCGAGCGAGGTGTCCGCGACAGCGATTCGGACGCGGGAATCGTTCGCGTCGACGGTGAGTTCCGCGCCACCTTCGCGCGCGTAGAGAGCGGCGTTGCCGAGTAATTCCGACGCGGCCAGGACCGCGGCATCGATCGTGGGTTGGGCGAGTCTGGTGTGCTGGGCCAGGAACCTACGGACCTCGCGGCGTGCTCGCGAACCACCGGATTCGACCTCGCCGAGAGCGAAGGCTATCCGCAGGGCGGGTATGGGTGGCTCGGGTGCCGAATCGGCAGGTCCGGCCGTGAACCACCGTGTGCGCGAACCATTGTCGTCCAGGTGGAAACCCCACCGCCCGGACTTGTCCAAGAGTTCGGTGACTCGGCTCGGCTCGGTGGGCACGACCTCGCCGGTGTTCTCGTCCACCTCGTCGCGAACCGGCAGGGCCCGGCTGTGGTCGACCACCTCGATACGGAGGGATAGTGCCCCTTCCGGCCGCACTCGGACAACGACGGGACCGTCCGCGGTCCGTATCAGTGCGTCGAGCGTCGCGTACGCTGCCGCGACAGTGTCCGTGTCGGTGACCGTTTCGCGGATGGCCGCGCGGGCGCGGGCCACGGATGGGCTTTCCGTTCTCGGCGTGGGACGCACCAGCGGTGCCGCACCGAGGAAACGCGCCGCGGCGTCGACGAGATCCACGATCGCGCGCGGCGCGTTGTGGCGCATGGCCAGTTGCCGCAGTTCACGCACAGGGTCGTCGCTGGTCGCAGGCCGCCAACCGGAAGGCGGTTCGGTCATACCGAGAAGCCTCGGCAGTTCGCTCTCCAGTTGGAGCGCGGCGCTTTGTATTTGCGCCACCTCCTCAGGGGTGGACTCCTCGCTGATCGCACGCTGGGCTCGGTATTCGCGCTGTAGCGCGCGGCCGAGCCACGCGGGAAGTTCGTCGGTGCGAACACGGTCGAGGTCTTCCTCGTCGAGGAACCGCAATTCGACCTGCAACTGATCGATTACCTGCTTCACCGAGCCCGGCAGGGTGACGAATTCCGGCGCGATGCCCATTGCCATGGCGAGATCGGAACGGGCGTGATCGGATTCGCTCGGTGCCGGTGCCGGTGCCGGTGCACGCTGTCCTTCGTCGCCCGGTGCGCCGGACCCCCTCCCTTGCCCACGAACACCGCGCTTTTCGTTCTGTCCCTGCCGGGTGCCCTCGCTGCCGGGTGAGTCGGCGGGGGCTTGCGAGCTGTCTCCCGGAATTGGTTCCGGGAGGTTCGGCGCAGCCGCGGGTTCGATGGGTGTGGGCTTGCGGCGCTTTTTGGGGTCCTCGGGCGAGGTTCGACCCATCATCGGGACCGGACGTCGTGCGACCGCGGGTGTGGCGGGTGACCCGGCCAGTCGAGTGGAGGGGACTCCGCCCCGAGTGGCGTTGATGCCGAGGTCGGGAAGGTAGTTGGTGCTGTCGGGGTGGAATTGTGTTCCCGCGGTGGGATCTTGGGGTGCTCCGGGGGTCGATGGGTCGGGTTCGGTGGCGTAGTGGGTCGGTTGGGCGTATTCGGTGGGTGCCTCGGCGGGTTGTGCGGGCAGGTGCGGCGTCGGGGTGTCCGCGTGACGGGGGAGTAGGGGGTTGGGCGGGGCCTTCGTCGCGTTGTCCTCGTCTCGGGTGGGTTCGCCGGGGATCGGTTGGTCGGGGGTGGGTGTCTGTGGCCGGTCGACGCGCGGAGCTTCGGGCAGGGCCTCCGGGACAACGGGGTTCGACGGGCGTGGGACGACCGGGATCGCGTGGGGCGGTGGGCCGTCGGGCGCGTCGGGCATGCCGGGGAATCGGTAGACGGTGCCCGAGGGTTTGACGTATTCGTCGGGTGAGTGGTCGGGGAATTCGTCCACCTGGGGTTGGGCGGGGACGTAGCTGGGCATGGGCGGCGAGACGATGGTGCCGATCTCGCCTGGGACGCGGAATTCCTCCGGCTCTTCCGGGAGCGAGTTGTCGTCGTCGTTCTGTCCGGTCGGTGTCGAGAGATAGGGGGCGGCACCGGCTCCCACGGGTGTGTGCGTGGTGGGGGCGGCGGTCGATGATGCCGAGAAGGGTGCTGCGACAACGCTGTTCGCGGTCGTGCTCGGCGGTGTTGTTGCTGCGGTGGCGGCCGGTTGCCGGGCCTGGGGATCCGGTGCCGGAGCGCCTGATGTCGGTGCGTGCGAATTGGTAGGTGTGGCAGAAGTATTCGCGGGCGAGGTATTGCCCGGCATGGCGGTGGGCGGAGCGATCGAGGTGGGGATACCCGACCCGGGCGACGGTGGTGGTGCCCCTGGCGTATGTGCGGCGTCGGGTTGGACCGCGAGTGCGGCGAGGGGTGCCGCCGAGGCGGTGACCGGCGGTGTGGTGACCGTGGGTGGTGTCGACCTTGTCGAGCCCGTCTGTGGCTTCGTGTCGGGCGAGGCCGTGCCGGTGATCGTCGGTGAGGCAGTGGGAGCTGTGTTCGCGGACACGGTCGGACCGGACGAGGTACCGGAGGGCTTGGTTTCGGCCGTGAGGTTCGAGTTGCCGGGTGGGCCGACGGAGACCGCGTCGGGGCCGGACGGTGTGACCGGCGGGACCGGGCTGTCGGTGGTGGTCGGCGGTGAAATCGAAACCGGTTCTGCCGGTTTCGCATCCGGTGCGGTCGGAGGTGACGTCGGCTCGGGGGAGGTGCCGGTTGTGGGTGTGCCGAAGCCCTGCTGCGGGGCGTCGTCGAAAAAGCCCAGGTCGAGCAGGGTCGGGCCGTCGGGGTTGGCCGGTGGACCGCCGGGGCCGCGGCCGGTGGTGGTCGCTCGTGGTCCGGGACCGCCCGTGGTGGAGGAATCGCCGGGGGAGACCGTTGTTTCCGTGTTCGGGCCGGTGCCGCCGAGATCGGTGACCCTGGCGACATGGGTGTGGGATCCGGCGCCATTCGTCGCCGTCATGGTCATCGTCATCACCGTGCCCGGTGCGGGTGCACCTCCCGCGGTGCTGCTGATGTGGCCGTCGGCATGCACGACGATTCCGGACAGCTTCAAAGGTGAAGTGCCGGTGAAAAACTGAGCTGCGGGAGCCTGTCCACCCGTTGCGCGTAGTGGTGAGGTGGCCGGGCCGGCCGCGCCACCGGAGGCCGAGCCGGCGCCTTGGCGGGCTTGCTGGAACACGGCATCCCACGCGCGTGAGTCCCGCACGGAGGTAGGCGTGTGGCCCGGTGAGGAGGGCGATCCCGGTGCCGAATTCGGGGGCGTACCCGTGGATCCGGGTGGTCGGCCCGGTGGCTGGGCACCGTCGGTGGAGACCCCGAGCTGCTGGAATGCTTCGGCATCGGCCATGCGCTGCAACTCGGTGACAGCGACCTCGCGGTACCATCCCAGCCCAGCGGGTTTCCCGGGCTGCTCATTGGCGAAGCGGATGGCTTCCTCACGCGCCGGGCCGGGACTGAAATCATCGGCACGGATCTGCGCGTCCGCGCCGATTTGCTCGAGTTCCTTGATGGTCGCCTCGTGTGGGCGCGGGCTGTGACCGTCATGAGCCCGGCTCTCACCGGCAGCGGGTTGTTCACGCGCCGGCTCCGTGCGCGGCAACGGCTCCGGCACCACGCCGGGCCGTTCGCCACCTCTCACCTCCGCACCGGGCCGTTCACCACTCACCCCCGCATCGCCGCGTCCGGCGCGGACCGCCGCACCGGCACCGGCGACGACACCGCTACCGACACCCATCAGGATCATTTCCGTCAGGTTCAGCGGACCGCCACCCAGCGCGGCGGCGGTCAGCGCACCCGCACCGCCACCGGCGGCGCCACCCCCAGCACTGGCCAGCAGCACCGTCAGCACCCGGCCCGTGCCCGCCTTCGCCAGCACCGGCAGCAGCAGCCGGGTGGCGTAGGCTCCGGCCAGCCCGCCCCCGGCGCCGGCGGCGGTCGCGACACCGACCTGTTTCCAATCCATGTGGGTGCGGCGTCCGGGTTGACCGTGACCGACTGCGATTTGGGTGTATTGGGCTCCGGCGACGACCCCGCCCATCGACAGTGCGCCGGTCATGGTGGCGCGGATCGCGAGGGCGAGGTGGGGGAATCGTTCGGTGAACGCGGTGAGTGTTCGTATCAGCGTGGTGAGGGTGGTGCGGCGTGCGGTGTTCGCGGCGATGTCGGCGTTGAGGCGGTCGGCGAGGGCCTTGGCGGGGGCGGCGGTGTCCAGCAGCAGGTTCGCCAGCAGAACTCCGGCGATGCCGATGACGATGTACTGCTCGAGTTCGATGCCGTTGGCGGCGTCGTAGAGCAGCCCGGCGATGCCGTGGGCGAACTCGGCCTGGTTGCGGGTGTTGGTGATGTGGGTGGTGAGTTGTTCGCGGATGGCGTCGCCGGTTTTGCCGGTCAGGCCGGTCAGGGCGGCGTGGGTGGTGAGTCGCTGCAGATCGTGCAGGGTGGTGGCGGTCAGTCGTTCGCCGGAGTGTGCCCAGGCCTGGGCGGCGGCGCGGATGTCGTCGGGGTTGCCGACGGGGAAGTGCCCGATTACCCAGCGGGTCAGCCAGTCCGGGAAGGATTGCGGGATCTGAACACTCACGGCGGCGACGACCGACCACGCGCGGTTTCGACCAGCAGCCGGTAGAGCACGCGCGCCGGACCGGACGCGGTGTCGGCGGACAACTCGACCTCGACGAACGCGGCGACCAGCGCCGCGCGTGGCTGGAATCGATCCTCGGCAATGCTGTTGCCGGTCAACTGGTTTCGCCAGAGTCGGTAACCGCCGACGATGCTCGCCAGTGTGTTCCGGTGGTCCCACGGGCCGTTGATGCGCCGATATTCGGTGATCAACGCGCGCTGCGCCAACTGTCTCGTCGTGGCTCCCGCCGATCTCTCCAGGATTACGCCGAGATCGGTGAGGATGACCGAATACATCGGCCGGTCCCGCGACCCCGTGACCAATTCGCCCGATTGCACTGCGGTACATACCGTTTCGCCGAGCCGCGTGCGATCCGCGACCAGCGCGCGATCGAGCAGGATCCACGGTCCGCCGTGTGCGGCCGCCGTGTCGGTATCGGCGCGGTCACGGGCGACGCGAGATATCCGGCCGTCGCCGAGGTCGGTGATCTCGATCCCACCCAGGCCGAGGAACGGATACTTGCCGAGGACATCGTCGAGGGCCGTGGCGATATCGGTCACCGTGTGCTCACTGATACCCGAGGTGTCGAATCCGGTGAGACGAAGTCCGTGCCGAGCGGCCATGTCCTGGGCGGCGGCCAAGGCCGCCGCATCGGTGGTGACCGCTGCCGCCTTCTTCGGCACGGCCTGCTGTTTCTTCTTGCGCGCCTTGCCATCTCGGCCCAGCGTGCCGGGTTTCGCCGCGCCGGACCTGTTCCCCGAGAGCGGTGGCGGAGAGATCTGGCCGGAGTGGCCGGCGGCGGATCGACCTCCGGCCCACGGGGTGGCGGGCGAGTTCGGCGACATCGGTGCTGCCGAAGCCCTCGACCATGGTGTGGCCGTGGATTTCCCGGTGGCGGCGACCTCTCCCGGGCGGGGGGCCGCCGCCCCGGGCGGCGGTGTGGCAGGCAGCGGTGTGGCGGGTGGCAGCGTGGTGGGCGGTGGTGCGGTCTGGGGGGAGCTGTCCGGGACCGTGGGTGGCACGGCATCGGAAACGCCCTCGGACGTACCGTTCGCACCGGGTCGGGACGTCGTGTCCTGCTCGCCCGGTGTGACAGCGCCGGGGTCGGTGCGCCATGGCTGGTTGTCGGCCGTCGGTGTGGCGCCGAACGGGCTGTGCCCGGGTGTCCTCGGCCGCGGATCGCCGATCGGGCTCTGCTGATGGTTGCCCGGGGTCACTTCCGGCTGTGCGGCGGCGGGGCGACCGGAGGCATTCGACGGACTCTGCGTGCCGTTGCCGGATAGGGCTTCCGAATTGGTTGGCGGACGCGCTGATCGAAACGAACCGGCTGAGTGAAGCGGAGGCGCTGAGTGAAACGGACCAGGACTCTGCTGTGCCGGCGTCGCCAAGTAGGTGAGTGGCTGGTTCGGTCCGCTGCTCGGCCTGCCGGACGCGGTGATCCGCTGAGCCCCGGCCCGATCTTGGCTCTGAAAGGCCTCGTTGGCGTCGGCGAGCCCCGTCCTCAATCCGCGCAGATTGTCGACCAGGTTCCCGTAGCCCGTCAAGCCTTTCTCGGCTTCGGGTTCGTAGGTGTGGCCGATCGTCCGTCCCGGTTCATCGTCACCCCACGGCTTGCCTTCACGCGCGAGGGCATTCCTCAGCTCCGTCAGGTCTTGGTGCGCGGCTTCGGCGATGGCGGTGAGTTCGGCGATGAGCGTCTGAGCGAGGCTCGGATCGAAATCGAACGACTGACCCATGGTGGGTTGTCCTTCAACTCTCACCAGCGGTGTCGAGCCCGTCGCGCAGGCTCGGCGCACCCGGTACCAGATCGGACAGATCGGGCATCGCCGCGCCCGCCTCGGCGACCGGGGCGAGGATCTCCCTGGTCTGCTCCTGCGCGCGCCGGGCGGCCTCTCGACCGGTCTCGAGGGTGGACTTGCCGAGCTGTTCGGCCGTGCCGCGCAACGCCGCTGCGGTGAACGTGACGTCGGTGAGGACGCCGGCGGAATCGACAGTCACCTCGACCAGACCATCGGCCGAGGCCACGGTGATGCGTGCCGCGTCGAGTCGCTGCTGGACCTCGGTGAGGCGAGCTTGCTGCTCGGCGAGCGCGTCGAGGATGTGGTCGACCTGGTTGCGCATCCCGAAGTTCGCCGAGTGCAGTCCTTCTTGTTCCCAACGATCCATCGGTCTGGTTCCTTGCCTCTCGTTCAGGTGTCGTCCCGCACTCGGGCGATGGCATCGGACTCCGACATCGGTTCCGGTGTCGGCGGAACGAGCCCGGCCAATCCGAATTGATACAGCGCGCCATCGATATCGACGCTCTCCGTCGAGCCGAACACCGCGACTAGTTCCCGTCGCGTCACCGTGCCGGCCTCCGCCGCCCGCAGCAGCGCGCCGATCGCCTCCAGCGTGGCGGGGAGGGGCTGCTCGTCGAACAGGCCGGCGATCACGCCGGTCACGATGTCCTTTGTCCACACACCGGGCACGGCCACCTCGCACTCCTGCGCCGACGGCGACGCTCCGCGATACCAGCGCCCGGCGTCCCACCAGTAGCAGAACGACAGCAATCCGGAGGTCGCGCGCGGGTCGAGTACCGGATCGGCCACCCAATCCGGTGCGCCCGCATAGAAATTCGGCATCGGTGCGCCGCCGTTGTATACCGCGTCGAGAGTCGGCGCGTTCCACACTCCGCCCGAGAGCACCGCGCGACCCGAGGGCAGCGCGTGCAGGATCGACCCGTCGAGCGCGGAGCCCTCGAATACCGCTGTCCACGGCAACATGCGCGGACCACGATCCGATCCGACGGCGACGAATGCCGCGGCGATGGTCGCCCAGCGTGCCCACAGCAGCGGAAAGGGGGGAAATTCGTACTCCGACAGCACCGGCCACACCCGGTCGGCGCGATCGGCGCGTGCCTGGCGGGCCGCCTGCTGCGGGGAGCGGCGCTGCCGGTCGCCGTGACCGGTATAGGCGGCCAGCCACACCGGAAGTCGGTCACGCGGGTAGGCGGCCAGATCCGCGCGGTAGGCCTCCGGCGCGAACAACTGCCCGTGCGGAAACGGCTCCTCGCCGTAGTCGTGTTCGACATCGAGTGCGCCGGACGCGCTCAACACCAAGGACATTCGCCACCACGGTCCCGTGCTCGCGGCGGCCGCGAGCGCCCGCTGCTCACGCACGAGGGCCAGGACGTCCTCCGGCGGCGATATCGAGACCCTTCGCTCGCCGATGGAATACACGAGCCGGCTGACTTCGCTCGCCACCGTCATCGCGAAGACGGCCTCCATTCGGTGCCAGCCCGTCGGCCCGAGTGCTGTCAACGCCTCGGTCAGTCTGCGCTCGGCGGCGTGAGCGTGAAATGCCTCCGCCAAGCAATCCTCCTCGTTCCACGCCGGAAATCCGCATACACCTGCCCTCGATTGTCGAGGCTTCCCATTGGTGGGGAGTCGCGGTCCTGGTGCGCGGCGCCGCACCTCCCGGGTTGTGCTGTCCGAGGGCCGCGGATCTTCTCGAGTGCTCGACGGCCTCGGACATCGAGTCGGCGGCCTCGCGCGGTCGGGCGGTAAGGCCGCGGCCGGGTAATGGCGGGTTTCTGCATGAGTTCCACCACCCCCTGCCCGGGAGCGTGGTTCCGGGTGGAAGAATAGGCGGGTTATGACTGCCGCCCCGCTTCCCCTCGTGTTCGACGCCCCTCGCCGTGGCATGCCGCCGAAGCATCTCGCCGACCTCGACGCCACCGAGCGCAAGGCGGCGGTGGAGGCGCTGGGGCTACCGAAGTTCCGGGCCGATCAGATCGCGCGGCAGTACTACGGGCGGCTGCTGGCCGATCCGCAGCAGATGACCGATCTGCCCGAGGCCATGCGCGCCGCGGTGGGGGAGGCGCTGTTCCCGCAGCTGCTGACCGCCGTGCGGCATATCGCGTGCGATGACGGTCAGACCCGCAAGACGCTGTGGAAGGCGGGCGACGGCACCCTGCTCGAATCGGTGCTGATGCGCTATCCCGACCGGGCGACGCTGTGTATCTCCAGCCAGGCGGGCTGCGGGATGGCGTGCCCGTTCTGCGCGACCGGCCAGGCGGGCCTGACCCGCAACCTGTCCACCGCCGAGATCGTCGACCAGGTGCGCGCGGCGGCGGCCGCCCTGCGCGACGGTGAGGTCGAGGGCGGCCCCGGGCGACTGTCCAACATCGTCTTCATGGGCATGGGCGAGCCGCTCGCCAACTACAAGCGTGTCGTGAACGCGGTCCGCCGCATCACCTCTCCCGCCCCCGACGGCCTGGGCATCTCCCAGCGCAATGTGGTGGTCTCCACCGTCGGCCTGGCCCCGGCCATCCGCAAGCTCGCCGACGAGGATCTGTCGGTGACTCTGGCTGTCTCCCTGCACACTCCGGACGACGAACTCCGAGACACCCTGGTGCCGGTCAACAATCGCTGGTCCGTGGCCGAAGTCCTCGACGCCGCACGGTATTACGCCGACAAATCCGGCCGCCGCGTTTCCATCGAGTACGCCCTCATCCGCGACATCAACGACCAGCCGTGGCGCGCGGACATGCTCGGCAAGAAGCTCCACAAGGCCCTGGGCTCCCGGGTCCACGTCAACCTCATCCCCCTGAACCCCACCCCCGGCAGCAAGTGGGACGCCTCCCCGAAGCCCGTCGAACGCGAATTCGTCCGCCGCGTCAACGAACAGGGCGTCCCCTGCACCGTCCGCGACACCCGCGGCCAGGAAATCGCCGCGGCCTGCGGGCAGCTGGCCGCCGAAGGCTGAATTCGGCCTACCGCGTCATTCGTGACCGAAAGCGCCGGGTCCGGCGTGGAACAGGCCGATGAGAAGGACGCCGAGGGCGGCGGCGGAGAAGGCCCACGGGTGTGGGTGGTCGTGAAATGCGGTGTGCAGCAGGAGCGCCGCGATGACCAGACCAGCCCAGCCCGCGATGAGATTGGGGATCGGGCCGCCACCCCAGACGGTGGGATATCGCTGCTTGGTGATCCCTCGGACGAAGTGCGGAACGGCGTTTCCGGCCATCAGGCCGCCGAGAAACCCCAGGGTGAGTGCAGGCCACATGTCTTGCCCCTCGATGCTATCGGTGCAGTATCGGCAGGAGTACCGCGTCCACCAGGTGCGTGATGAACGCGTCGTCCAATGGTTGATCGGTGATGAGAAGTCGGGAGAACAGCACAGCGCTCGCGACCTCGGCGGCGAGGACATGGTCGGCCTCGGCTGATAGTTGTTCCCGCGCAACGGCTCTGGCCGCCACGGCGTCGAACGCGGCGCGTTTGACATCGACGAGCCTGCTGCGGACGACTCGAGCCAGGGCCGAGTCGTGATGCATCGCCTTCATCAGTCCGAGGACGAGGGAGGCATCCTGTCCCGCGAGGTTGTCGCGCAGTGTGGCGAGCAGGCCCAGTAGGTCGCCGCGCAGCGTGCCCGAATCGGGCGGGATCGTCGGGGGTGCGCTGTACCGCTCGAGCGCGGCGACGACGAGTTCGGCCTTGCCGGGCCATCGTCGGTAGATCGTGGCCTTGCTGGCGCGGGCCCGGGTGGCGATGCCGTCCATGGTCATCTGGTCGTAGCCCACTTCGCCGATGAGCTCCAGCGTTCCGAGCAGAATCGCCTCTTCCCGGTCGTCACTTCGCGCCACGCCACACCCATCTGAACGAAACGGTTTCGTTCACTTTAACCTCGGTGCGCGTGCCAGGCAATGGGCTGCATCGCCCTGACCGCGTCGGCCTGTGCGGGGTCGGGCCGCAACGGCCCTGTGCGGCAACACTTCCGCGCGCGGCTGCGTCGCGGTCGACGTGACTTCGAGGCCGCGATCGAAACTCGCGGGCCATGTTCGCCGAAGGGAGAGGTCGGCGCGAATCGAGGGTAGTCGCCGCTCAGTTGTCCGGCGCCGCAGTCGATTTCACCCAGATCATGCCGAATCCGGATTCGGCCGGTGCCAGGCGTTCGCGTGGGATGACCCGATCCAGTCGATATCCGAGCCGGTGCGGAACCGCCGCGCTGCGCAGGTTCGCGGCGTCGCAACGAATTTCGACTTGTTCGATGCCGGGTAACTTCAGCGCGATGTCGGTCAGGGCCGCGGTGGCGCGGGTGATGACGCCTCGTCCGGTGTGCGCGACATGGCACCAGTACCCGATTTCCAGGGTTGCCGGACCGACTCGATCGTGCAGTCCCGCGGCCCCCAGTACCGTGCCCGCGGCATCGAAGATCCCGAAGGTGAAACCGCCGTCCGGGCTCGGCCACGAACCATCCGCGCTCTCGCTGTGCAGGCGCTGACTCTCGAGGGTCGGGCGCTCGGCCAGCCATGGCATCCACGGGTGAATGTGCTCGAAGGACGCCGAGATCGCCTCGAATCGCGCTTCCAGATCGCCGGGTTGCCAACGGCGCAGCAGGATATCGCCGAGGTCGATTCGCTCGGGCGGAATCACCCCGGGCGCGAGTGCGGGCGGCGGCGCCGGTTCCATTCGGAAATCTTGTCCGGCACACGGGTTGCGAGCAAGGCGATTCTTCGCCGCGCTGTTCCCGGGTGGATGGGATCGCACCGGAATAGCGGCCGGCATCGGCGGGTTACCCACTGCCGCTAGTGTGAGCGCGCTGAAAAAGTCGAGCTAGGCAAGGATTTACGTGGTGACGGAACCTGAACACGAGGCGCACGAGCGGGCCAGCTGGGCGGAGTTGTTCTTCGACCTGGTGCTGGTGTTCGCGGTGACGCAGGCGGCGCATCTACCGGTCGGGCATCCGAACTGGGCCGCGGTGGGGCAGGCGGTATTGCTGCTGGCCGTGATGTGGTGGTCGTGGGTGGGGACCACGCTGACGGTGCACGGGGTCGAGGACTCGAATCGGCAGCGGTTCTTCCTCTTCGCGTGCGGGCTCTGCATGTTCTTCATGGCGATCACGGCGCCGCACGCCTTCGCCGGGCACGGTGAGCCGCTGATCTTCGCGATCGCGCATCTGGTCTTGCGGACGCTGTTGTGGATCGAGATCCGGCGCAAGGGGTCGTTCCCGGACCGGGTGAATCCGTACACCATCTCGATGGCCGGAGCGGTGCTGCTGGTGATCGCGGCGGTCGCGCCGGAAGGGCTTGTGCGCAACGGACTCTGGGTGATCGCGGTGCTGATCGCCTTCGCGGGTCCGGCGGTGCTGTCACAGCGGATGAAGGCCGTGCGGTTCGGGGCGAGTCATCTGCCCGAGCGGTTCGCGACCTTCGTGATCATCGCCCTCGGTGAGACGGTGGCGGCGGTCGGCTCGCAGGCCGCGGAATCGCATCTGGGAGTGGCGGCCTGGATCGCGGTGGTGCTGACCTTCGTGCTCGGATGCGGGCTGTGGTGGCTGTATTTCGCCTTCGGATTCTCGGCGGTAGAGCACTCGCTGCGGACCGATCAGGTGCGCGGCACGGTCGTTCGCGATGTGCTGAGCTACGGCCACATGCTGCTGGTGGTCGGGTTGGTGCTGGTGTCGGTCGGCGCTCGCGGCGCAGTCGAGCATCCCACCGACGCGGTGCACGGCGTCACCGCCTACCTGCTGCCGATGGGTGCGGCGCTGTTCGTGCTCGGCTTCTGTTTCACGCGCTGGCGCATGTTCGGCGCGCCCACCGTGGGGCGGACCGCGGTGGCGGTGGCACTCGGGGCGCTGACGCCGTTGGCCGCGCATCTGCCCGGACTCGTCAGCCTCGCGATCGTGGCCGGTGTGATCGCGGCGTTGAACGGCTACGAGCATTGGATCGTCGCCACCGCGCGGCCGCTGCCCGTGCTCAGGTTCCCCTCCCGCGCCTGACCAGCCCCCGCGTACGGAATTCGTTCCGGCGCGTCCGGCTCTCCATTCTTGACTGAAATTTCAGTCAAGGATATGGTTCGGGGGACAACACTCAGAGAAAAGGAGCCGCGCGATGCGACGTCGTGGATTCATACAGGCAGGTCTCAGCGCGGTCGGCGGCTTGCTGCTGGCCGCATGCGACGAGGAAACATCCCCCTTCGAGAGGCCCGGCGAGAGCGGCCACGACGGTCGCACCTGGCTGATGCCGGACGAGGGTCGACCGCACGCGCGCACCTGGATGGCCTTCGCCGCGAGCGAGCGCATCTGGGGCGCGAAGCTACTGCCCGAGGTGCGCGCCAACCTGGCGCTCATCGCCAACACCATCGCCCGCTTCGAACCGGTCTCGATGCTCGTGCGTCCCGGCGAACTCGATATGGCACGCGCAATGGTCGGTCCCGCAGTGGAACTCGTCGTCACCGACATCGACGACCTCTGGATGCGCGACACCGGACCGGTCTTCGTGACGGGCAACGGCGCGATGGCCGGGGTCGACTTCAACTTCAACGGCTGGGGCGACAAGCAGGAGCACCGCCGCGATGCGAAGGTGGCCTCCTTCGTCACCGGCCGCGCGGGCGTGGAGACCCTGCGCACCGACCTCGTGCTCGAGGGCGGCGGCATCGAGGTCGACGGCGAGGGCACCGCGATCATCACCGAGAGCTGCGTGCTCAACAACAATCGCAATCCGGGCTGGAAGAAGCCCGATGTCGAGGCGGAACTGGAATACCTGCTCGGCATCCGGAAGGTGATCTGGCTACCGGGCATCGCCGGTGAGGACATCACCGACGGCCACACCGACTTCTACGCGCGCTTCGCCGCCCCCGGCGTGGTGGTCGCCGGACTCGACAACGACGAGAGCTCCTTCGACTACGACGTCACCCGCCGTCACCTGGACATCCTGCGCGCGGCCACCGACGTCCAGGGGCGTCCGCTGCGTGTCGAGGTGCTCGAGGGTCCGTCCACGGTCCGTGAGAAGTTCGCCGACGACGATTTCGCGGCCGGCTACATCAACTTCTACGTCTGCAACGGTGCGGTCATCGCCCCCGAATTCGGTGACGCCGATACCGATTCCGCCACTCACGACACCCTCGCGCGCCTATTCCCGGGCCGGGAGATCGTGCAGATCGACATCGACGGCATCGCCGCGGGCGGTGGCGGCATCCACTGCACCACCCAGCAGCAGCCCGCCGGCTAGAACCCCCATAGAGTGAGGTTTCGTGTCGTCAGATCGTCAGACCCAGATACTGGAAGCCGCAGTGCGCGTCATCGCCCAGGACGGAGTCCGGGGGCTACGCGTGGAGAAGCTCGCCGCCGAGGCCGGGGTGTCCACCGCTCTCATCTACTACCACTTCAAGGATCGCTCCGGCGTGCTGCACGCCGCCCTGGCGCACATCAACAATCGGGCCCTGCGCTACACCGACCACGCCTTCACCGATGCCGACGCCCGCACCCAGCTCGAACAGATACTGCTGCTCGAACTGCAGGACACCGACGAGGTGCGCGGCAACAGCATCGCGTGGGGTGAGCTGCGCGCCAGCGCCGTGTTCACGCACGACCTGCGCGAACCGATCGACGTCACCACCCGCGCCTGGGTCGCCGACGTCGAAACCCTCATCCGCGAAGGACAATCCGCGGGCAGCGTCGGTGCGGACGTCGCACCGGCCGATGCCGCCGAACGCCTCACCGCGCTGGTCGAAGGGCTCAGCGAACGCTGGCACAGCGGCTCGATCACCCTGGTCCGGGCACGGCAACTGCTGACCGGGGCGCTGGTCGCCGAACTCGGCAAGGGGGAATGAGAGCCGCACGCGGCGTGAGTGATCGAGCCGCACGCGCGTGGCTGATCGAGCCGCACGCGGCAAGGGTGACTGAGCCGCACGCGGCAGGGGTGACTGAGCCGCGCGCGGCGCAGCTGAAGTCGCCGAACTCGGCAAGCAGAGCGAGCTGCACGCGGCGTGCGAGTCAGTCGGAGCGGTGAGGGTGATTGCGCCGCGGGATATTCCGGGTGAGCGCTCAGTTCACCTGTCGCCCGGTGGAATTCCAGTACTGGTCGCGCAGGTCCCGCTTGAGGATCTTGCCGGTGCCGGAAACCGGTAGGGCGTCCACGATCTCGAGCGAGCGCGGGGCCTTGTAGCCGGCGATCAGGGTCTTGGCGTGTTCGCGAAGTTCCTCGATCGTGAGCGTGGCGCCCGGCGCGCAGATGACCACGGCGTGCACGCGTTCGCCCCATTCCTCGTCCGGCACACCGATCACCGCGCACGCGGCCACCGCCGGATGTCCGGCGACCGCGTTCTCGACCTCGGCGGAGTAGACGTTCTCCCCGCCGCTCACGATCATGTCCTTGAGCCGGTCCACGATGTAGACGTAGCCCTGCTCGTCCATGAATCCGCCGTCGCCCGTGTGCATCCAGCCGTCGCGCACGGCCTCGGCGGTGTCCTGCGGCCGATTCCAATAGCCGAGCATGACGTGACCGCCGCGCACCGTGATCTCGCCGACCGTCCCGCGCGCGACCTCCGTCCCGTCCGTGTCGACGATTCGAACCTCGCTGTGCGACACAGCTTTTCCGGCCGAGCGCAACCGTCCGGCGCGGTGGTCCTCGGGGCCGAGCATGGTCGCGATGGGCGCGAGCTCGGTCATGCCGTACGCCTGGGTGAATCCGGCGGCCGGGAAGACCTTCATCGCTCGTGCGAGCACGGCCTCGGAAATCGGTGAGGCGCCGTACATCACGGCCTCGATGCTGGAGAGATCGAAATCCGCCACCGCGGGATGATCGACCAGCATCTGGATCATCACCGGCACCAGCAGGGTGGAGTTCACGCGGTGCCGCTGGATCGCGGTCAGCGTCGCCACCGGGTCGAATGCCGGAATCATCACGTGCGTCCCGCCGATCAGCAGCTGCCCGTACCAGCCCGCGAAATCGGCGAGATGGAACATCGGCGCACAGTGCAGGAAGGTGCCGCCCGGCTGGAACAGGAACCCGGACGCGACGCCGCCCATCGCCGAGGTGCCCAGGTTGAGGTGGCTCAGCATGACGCCCTTGGGGAAGCCGGTGGTGCCGCCGGTGTAGAACACCCCCGCCAGGTCCTCACCGCCGCGACGCGCGTCCTCGATCGGCTCGGCCGCGGCGACGAGGTTCTCGTAGCCGAGCGCCCCCTCGGGCAATGCGCCGTCCCCGCAATGGATTACGGTCCGTAACCCCGCGTGGTGCTCGCGGATCGCGGGCAGCATGGCGGCGAACGCATCGTCCACCAGCAGCACCTCGGTGCCCGAATCCCGCAGCGAATAACCGATTTCGGCCGGACTCCACCGGATATTGACCGGGTTGAGTACCGCGTTCGCCCACGGCACCGCCAGCAGATATTCGTGGTAGCGGTCGGAATTGAGCGACAGGATCGCGACCCGATCCCCGTCCCCGACCCCGACCTCGCGCAGGGCCCCGGCCAATCGGGCGACCCGCTCGCGCACCTCCCGGTTGGTGCGGACGCGGTCTCCGCAGATCGTCATGATGCCGTCGGGGTGCTGCTGCGCGGCCCGGTGCAGGCCCTGGGTGAGGTACATGGGGTGGATCCTTCGTCGGACGCCGATGGTCGAACCCCGAGTATCGCCGGGGGAGTGTGACGTGGGCCATGGAGATCGGGTCGAACTATGACCGGCAATACTTGTTGGTTTCTCCAAACTCCGGACGTAGGCTGCGGGGGAGATGAGCACTTCCCCGGATCCGGCCAAATCAGCGGCAACGCGGCGGTTGATCGACCGTGCGCAGAACCGAAGTCGGCAGGTGACGGAGAGGATCGTGACCCGCGCCCAGGCGGAGATCCCGGTCTACGCCACCCTCCCGCTCGCGACCCTGACCGGACCCACCGAGAATCTGGTGAGCCGCTTGCTCGCCGCGCTCAGTGTCGGCGCGATGAGCCCCGAAGACGTGCGCGCGCTGCGTGAATATGGGGAAACCCGTGCCCGCCAAGGTGTTTCGCTCTCGGATGTGCAGAGTGGCTGGCGGATCGCGGTCCGTGAAACACTGTCCGAACTCACAACCGTCGCCCGCGCGGCGCGCATCTCGGACCGCACGCTGCTCGAGATCACCCACGAACTGCTCGACGTCGTGGATCAGGCCACCATGGCCTACTCCGGCGGACACCGGGACGTCGAGATCGATATGGCCCTGCACGACCAGCAGATGCGCGCCGATTTCGCGCGCGGATTGCTGCTGGGCACGCTCGGTCCGGCCGAGATCGGAAGGCGGGCGCAGCATTACGGGCTCGATCCCGATGCCGAGTACCTGGCCGTGCGCGCTCGCGCGCAGGACGAGAGCGCCGCGGCCGAGATCCGCCGACTGCTGGGCGTGGGGCGGGTGCGCGGGCTCTCGGCCACGATCGACGGCGATCTCGCCGCGTTCGTCTCCGCGTTTCCGCGGCCCGGTCTGGAGGGCGTTTTGGCGGTAGGTCCCGCTGCCGGACTGGAAGCGCTGCCGCGTTCGTTTCGCCTGGCCGGGCGGATGCTCGCCACGGCACACCTGTTCGGCCTGACCGGCGTCGCGGATCTGGATCGCCTTGGCGTGCTTCCGGCGGTGGCCGTCGACCCGGATCTGGGCGCGGAACTGACCCGCCGATACCTGGACCCGCTCGGATCGGGGGAGTCCGCCCGGGTCGTCATCGATACCGTCGAACGCTATCTCGACACCGGCATGCGGATCGAGGCCACCGCCGAACACCTTGTCGTGCATCCGAATACGGTCCGCTATCGGCTCACCCGTTTCGCGGAACTCACCGGCGCCGACCTGCGTGCGCCGCACATCGCCGTGCGGGTCTGGTGGGCGATCCAGCGCCGCCGTGCCGAGGCCGCGAAGGGAACGGCCCGGGACGATCGATGAGCGCCGGGCACCGGGTGCCCGCGCGTCACGGCGCACGACCGGCGCGGCGGTTATCGTGAACTCATGGGCGTCATCGGTGAGCTTTTCCCCGGACAGAAACTGCAAGACGAGAGCGGCGAGGACAGCGACGGCCAGTCGCACCGTCCCCGCGTCGAACTCGACCTCGACAGCGGCGTGATCCGCGTGCGTCCCCAGGCCCCGAAGCAGCCCGCGCCGGACGAGCCCGCCGCCGAGTAACTTCGCACACCCGGCCGGGCCGGTTCCGGTCCGGCGGGACTCACAGCAAGCGCGCGCATACTGGTCCGCGTGCCCGAGGTCGAGACCCCTTTGCAACTGTCCGGTGTGGTCGCGGCCTGGCGGTGGGACACGGCGTCGATAGTGATCACCGTCATGGCGCTGGCCGCGTACGCGGGCTGTCGGCGGATCGCCCGCCGCCGGGGTGCGTCGCTTTCGCGGGGCAGGGCAGTCTGTTTCGGCCTCGGCGGACTGGGCGTCTGGCTGCTCACCGGGGTCGGCGTGCTCGGGGTCTATTCCGACACCCTGTTCTGGGTCCGGGCACTGCAGACTCTGCTGCTGCTGTATCTCGTGCCGTTCGCCCTTGCGGCGGGCATGCCGCTGACCGTGTTGCGCGCGGCCCTCGGATCTGCCGGCCGCGCCCGCCTGGACACGGCGCTCTCCAGCCGCCCCGCGCGCCTGCTCACCTATCCCGCGGTTCCGTCCCTGCTCATCCTCGCCGTGCCCTGGCTGCTGTTCCTCACGCCCTGGTACGAGGCGGTCCTGAGGCACGGCGCGATCGACGCCGCGACCCGAATCCTGCTCGTGCTCATCGGTTTCCTGTACTTCTACTCGCGATTGCAGGTGGACCCGGTTCCGCGCCGCTTCACCCAGGGCATCTCGCTGCTGATCACCATCGCCGAATCCCTGGCGGACGGGGTGCTCGGCATCGTGCTGTGGCTCGGCCCGCTGGTGGCCGCGGACTACTACGGGTCGCTGGGCCGCGCCTGGGGACCGTCCACGCGCATGGATCAGACGATCGGAGCGGGGGTGTTCTGGCTGCTGGGCGATCTGCTCGGACTCACCTACGCCCTGGTGGTCATGCGCGCTTTCGCCCGGGACGAACGGCGCAGGGCATTCGCCCTCGACGCCGAGCTCGATGCCACGGCATCGGCCGAGACGGTGGTCGCTGGTGCACCCTCGCACGAATCGCGTTCCCGGGAGGTGGCATCGGGCCTCTGGTGGGAGAACGACCCGCAATTGCGCGACCGCTTCCACCGCTGAGCCGGGACGAGAGTCGGTCGCACGGCTGTCGCGCTATGGCCCAGGTCACGGAAATCAGAGCTTCTCGCTATATGTGACGCAGTTAACGGTCCGCTATTGCGGTCTGTTGCGGGTCGAAAGTTGGTTACCAGCTTGGTAATTGGGGTGGGTATTGCGTGGATCACGTCCATTAACGTTCTCTTAACAGGTTCTAAGCTACTGTTCAGTAACGATTTGCTGGACACTTGACCTGGGCGCAAGAACAGCCCCAACCTCCCGCTTCGGAGGCCCACCGCGCGCAAGAAGGTCAGGACCATGATGTTCAGCAAGGCTGCCGCTACTTCGGCACTCGTTATCGCGGCACTCGGTATCGCTGCCGGTACCGTCCACGCCGAGCCCGCTCCGGCCCCTGCGCCGGTGCCCGTTCTGCCCGCTCTCATCGATGGCGTCAATCAGGGTGTCGGACAGGTGCTTCCGTCCATCCACTGGAAAGCCGGAATCGAAGGCGACTCCGTCGTCCTGGACACCGACGCCGGTTCGCTCACCACAGCGGACGATCAGCTGCAGGTGCGCGACGACGCGGGCAATGTCGTGACCGCGTTCCCGCTGGCCTACTCCCTGGACGATCTCGAGTACCCGATCAACGTCTCCGTCGAGGGCCTGCGCGCCGTGCTGACCCCGAGCACCGACCGCGCCGCGGCGCATCCGTCGAACCTGCCGCTGCACCAGGTGACCAGCGATAAGCAGACGAACTTCGATGACGCCGTCTCCGCGGCCGCCACCCAGTTCGGCATCATCACCGCTATCGGCACCCTGGTCGGCACCATCGTGGGCGGTGTCGCGGGTTGCGCGATCGGCGTCATCGGCGGCGCGACCCTGAGCTTCCCGGTGCTGGAAGCCGCGGGCCTGGGCCCGGTGCTGGGTTGCCTCGCGGGCGCCGGTATCGGCATCCCGCTGGGTGCCGCCGCGGGTCTGGTGCTGACCGGAATCCCGGCAGCGATCATCGTCGGCATCGGTTTCGTGCAGCGCGTCAACGATCCGAACTTCGGCCAGTAATCGGCTGTCGCACGCACTCACCCGAAGAATCCGCCCCCAGCTCTCCGGAGCCGGGGGCGGATTCTTCGTTGAAGCTGCAAGTTTGCTTTTGGCGGTCGAATCAGACCGTTTGAACATGAACTGTAACGAAATCATGCGCTATGACTCGACCATGCCACAGTTAGGCAACATTTAGGCAACATTCAGGAACGACTCTATTGACGGGTGCTCGATGAGGACCTCGCTCCCGAGCCAGGGAAGCGCCCGCTGCAGAAAGCGACGAGAAGTATGCGTTTCAAGAAGTTCGCCGCCACCTCGGCCTTGGTCATCGCCGCGCTCGGTGTCTCCGCCGGTACGTCCTACGCGGACCTGGCTCCGGCTCCGGCCGCAGGCGCGTCGGAGATCCACTGGGACAGCAAGATCGAAGGCGCCTCGGTGGTGCTGAAGACCGACATCGGCTCGCTGACCACCGAGGGTGATCAGTTCCAGGTGCGTGACGGTCAGGGCGGCCTGGTCACCGCCTTCCCACTGAGCTTCGTCAAGGACGGACTGGCCTTCCCGATCGCCGCCGCGATCGACGGCAACACCGCGACCCTGACCCCGAACATGGATCCGGCCGCCGCCCACCCGGCCCCGCTGCTGCACGAGGTGACCAGCGAGTCCCAGACCAACTTCGACGACGCCGTGTCCGCGGCCGCGACGCAGTTCGGCATCATCACCGCCATCGGCACGCTCGTCGGCACCCTGGTCGGCGGCATCGGCGGCTGCGCGCTGGGCGCGTTCCTCGGCACCCCGGTGCTGCTCCCGGGCTGGATCGGTGGCTGCCTCGCGGGCGCCGGCATCGGCATCCCGCTGGGCGCCGCCGCCGGTCTCGTGCTGACCGGTGTTCCGGCCGCGATCGCCGTCGGCATCGGCTTCTTCAGCCGCGTCAACGCCCCGGCGTAATCGGGCGGTAGCGCGATATCGGGCCGGGTCGTCGGAAACGACCCGGCCCGATTCCCGTGTGCGGTGCGAACCGAAAAGACCGGCCCGGCTCGATCATTCGAGCCGGGCCGGTCCGGTTGTCGTGCGGGTGTTCCTAGCGCGGCTTGCGCTGCAGGAACGAGTCGCGCACCAGCGTGAAGGCCAGCAGTGCGGCGAACCCGACCAGGTAGATGTCTTCGACCTTGCCCTTGTGGTTGCCGATCGTCATCGCCAGCAGGATCACCACGACGACCCAGCCGGCCGCGCGGAAGGTACGGCGGGACTCGCCGCTCCAGCCCCAAGCGGCGGACGGAACCTCGGCGGTGTCAACCTTGGTGACGATACCGGCGCTGTGGGCTTGGTCCAGTTCCGTGGCCACTTTCGCTCCTTATATGGCTCGAATCGAATACTGAGCCATATGGTGGCATACGACCGGGCGTCGTAGCCAGCAGGGTGGCGGCGAGGCGGCGTGTGACCGAGGTTTGGGCGGCAGGGAGAATGGGGCGCGTGTCCGACGTTGTGAAGGTTCTGCTGCTGGGCAGCACGGGTTCGATCGGTACTCAGGCGCTGGAGGTGATCGCCGCCAACCCCGACCGCTTCGAAGTGGTCGGATTGGCCGCGCGCGGCGGCAATCCCGAATTGCTGGCTCGGCAGATCGAGGCCACCGGCACCCGGAACGTCGCCATCGCCGACGAGGCCACGGCGGCGAAACTCGGTGTGGCGCTGGCCGGTCCGGATGCGGCGACCGAACTGGTCCGGCGCACCGACGCGGACGTGGTGCTCAACGCGCTGGTCGGCTCGCTGGGCCTGGAACCGACCCTGGCCACCCTGCACTCGGGTCGCCGACTTGCCCTGGCCAACAAGGAATCCCTGGTCGCGGGCGGCTCGCTGGTGACCCGCGCCGCGGCTCCCGGTCAGATCGTGCCGGTGGACTCCGAGCATTCGGCGCTGGCGCAGTGCCTGCGCGGCGGGCGCGCGGACGAGGTCGCGAAACTGGTGTTGACGGCCTCGGGCGGACCGTTCCGCGGCTGGACCGCCGAAATGCTCGAATCGGTGAATCCGGCCGAGGCCAAGACCCATCCGACCTGGTCCATGGGCCTGATGAACACCCTGAATTCGGCCTCGCTGGTCAACAAGGGCCTGGAGCTCATCGAAACCCATCTGCTTTTCGGCGTCCCGTACGACGACATCGATGTGACCGTGCACCCGCAGTCCATCGTGCATTCCATGGTCACCTTCCGCGACGGTTCGACCCTCGCCCAGGCCAGCCCGCCGGATATGAGGCTGCCCATCGGCCTGGCGCTCGGCTGGCCCGATCGGGTGCCCGGCGTGGCCGCCGCCTGCGACTTCTCCACCGCCTCCACCTGGACTTTCGAGCCGGTGGACAACGAGGTCTTCCCCGCCGTGGAGCTGGCCAGGCAGGCCGGAAAAGCGGGCGGCTGCGTGACCGCGGTCTACAACGCCGCCAACGAAATCGCGGTGCAGGCCTTCCTCGACGGACTGATCCGGTTCCCCGACATCGTGCGGACCGTGCAGCGCGCGGTGGAGTCCGCCGACCGGTGGGCGGCGGAACCCAGTACTTTGGACGAGGTGCTCGCGGCCGATACGTGGGCTAGAGAAACCGCGCGCACGATCGTGCGCGGCTGAATTCAGGAGGGTTCGACACCGCATGGCGTATGCGATCGGCTTCGTTCTGTTCGCCCTCGGTATCACCGTGTCGGTCGCACTGCACGAATGCGGCCACATGTGGACCGCGCAGGCCACCGGGATGAAGGTGCGGCGCTACTTCGTCGGCTTCGGCCCGAAGGTGTTCTCGTGGCAGCGCGGTGAGACCGAATACGGTCTGAAAGCGTTGCCGCTGGGCGGTTTCTGCGATATCGCGGGCATGACCGCCCTGGACGAGCTGGAACCCGAAGAGCTTGACCGCGCCATGTACCGCCAGGCCACCTGGAAGCGCCTGCTGGTCATGTTCGGCGGAATCCTGATGAACTTCGCGCTCGGCTTCCTGCTGATCATGCTGCTCGCCGTGGTGTGGGGTCTGCCGCGTTTCGATCAGCCCGCGGAGACGCAGCTGGGCGCGATGAGCTGTGTCGCCAATCAGGGACCGGATCAGAAGGCACTGCCGTGCGACGGTGCGGGTCCGGCGCAGCGGGCGGGATTGCAGCGCGGAGATCTGGTCACCGCCGTGAACGGCACGCCCATCAAGACGTGGAAGGAATTCCGCGAGCAGACCGAGAAGCAGACGGGCACCTTCACCTACACGATCGAGCGTGAGGACCAGACGCTGACGCTGCCGGTCACTCCGGACCAGGCGGTCGTCTACCCGGAGAAGAACGGCCTGCCCAAGACGGTTTCCAAGGTCGGCGTCGGTCAGGACTACTACGGTCCGGTCACCTACAACGTGCTCTCCGCCATCCCCGCGTCGGGCGCGTTCACCGGTGAGATCGCGGTGCGCACCGTGGAATCGCTGGCCAAGATGCCGAGCAAGGTCGTGGATCTGTGGCAGGCCATCACCGGCCACGAGCGCGATCCGGAGACCCCGGTCAGCGTCTACGGCGCGAGCAAGATCGGTGGCGAGACCGCCGAGCACGGGGTGTGGGGCATGTTCATCCTCACCCTGGCCAGCCTGAACTTCTTCCTGGGCGCGTTCAACCTGTTGCCGCTGCTGCCGCTGGACGGCGGTCATATCGCGGTGGTCCTGTACGAGAAGCTGCGCAATGTGCTGCGGGGCCGCAAGGGTCTGCCGCCGGGCAATCCGGTCGACTACATGAAATTGCTGCCGGCCACCTATGTCGTGGTGGTGCTCGGCGGCGCGTACATGATCTTGACCCTGGTCGCCGACATCGTGAATCCGGTCAAGCTCTTCCCCTGAGGATCGGTTGCCCTTTCCCACTTTGTGATCCGGCACTCTGACGGTGCTGGCCCACCCGATGACATTCCGTGCCTGACCGTGTTCGAGCCCTCGGCTGCCGTCGGTGTCCGTCGGTAGGGTTTCGCGCAGGAGTCGTTGCTGGGCTCGGGTGTTGGTGATCGGTGTCCCAAATTTCCTGACGCAGTGGATGTCTCGAGGTCTCTGCGTGAAGGAATGGTGTTGCGGCGTGGAATTGACGCGTGGAGCGAATGCGCCCGTAGACGCACCCTCGGTATCGCTGGTGTTGGAATGGGGCTCGGATCGTGAGATCGATCCGCAGGCCCTGCTGCTGACCGACACCGGCAAGATCCGGTCCAACGACGACTTCGTCTTCTTCAACGCGCCCCGGCACCCCTCGGGGACAGTCGAATTGGAGGACGCCGCCCCCGGGCGCGCGACCGTGCGACTGGCGCTGGACGCCATCGAATCCGACATCACCCGGGTGGTGATCGCCGGATCGGTGGAGCCCGGTTCGTTCCAGGATGTCGCGGGCCTGACCCTGACGATCTGGGACGCGGACGGAATCCTGCTCAAATACCAGCTCCAGCGGTCCGAGGCGGTCACCGCCATGGTGCTGGGGGAGTTCTACCGGCGGCGCGGAGAGTGGAAGTTCCGCGCCGTCGGTCAGGGCTGGGACAGCGGATTGCGGGGTCTGGCAGAGGAATTCGGCGTCGAGGTGGACGACGAGCCCGCGGCTGCCGCACCTGCCCCACCGCCGAGTTCGCCCCCGATCCAGCCGCCCGCGCCATCGTCTCCGTCGTACCCCGCACCCGATTCGTCGAGGATCGCGGGCTGGTATAGCACCGCCGGTGACGGCTCGCGCGTGCGCTGGTGGAACGGCTCGGCCTGGACCCAGGACTACCGGCCCGCGGTGCCGGGCGACGATCCGAACAGGTGCGCACGGTGCGGTCAGCCCAAGCGGGTGCCGCGCTTCGGCGTCGCGCCGCCCTGCCGCGCCTGTGAGAGCGAAGTCAATTCGCTGCTGGAATCCTGGCGCGCGCACGCCTGGCAGGTGCTGCTGTCCGACGGGCCGCGCGGTCCGCGCTGGGACGAACTGTGGGAACGGTTGCGATTCCACATGATCAGTGACGTCACCGGCCGCGAGGCGCTGCGCCCGCTCGCGGTGGCGTACCTCGAACGGGTGGTCGCCTTCGCGTTCGCGGACGGCGAGGTGGAGCACGACGAACTCGACGAGTTCGAGCGCGCGATCGTGGAATTGCAGATGGCCGTGGATCTCGGCGCGGCGCGCGCACACATCGATCAGCTGCGCCGGCGCATGCTGCGCGGGCGCTCGCTGACTCAGGTGAAGGTCGGGGACCTGCCCCGGGTGGAGCGTCCGGATCTGCACCTGGAGGCCGACGAGCTGCTGTACCTGGATGTCAACGCCACCCAGATCAGGTACCTGGCCGGCGGACCAAAATTCGTCAGCGGCCGGCTGATCGGCAGCAGCCGGAAACTGCGCTTCGTGGGCAACGGCGCGGGCACCGAACTGGCCTGGGCGCGCATGGTCTCGATCCGCAACGAGTACGACACCGTGGTCATCGAGGCGACGACCGCGCGCGGCGGCGGCACCTATCGGGTACCCGATTCCGAATACGTCGCAGCCGTCCTCGAGGGTGCGCTGCGGGTGGCCAAACGGCTGGTCCTGGCGCCGGGGACCCGGGACACCCGGGCCATCGCGCAGGATGTGAAATCCCGGGTCTGGCAGCGGGACGGCGGCAGATGCGTGCAGTGCAGCGACGATCAGTACCTGGAGTTCGACCACATCATCCCGTGGAGTCGCGGCGGCGCGACCAGCGTCGACAATCTCCAGATCCTGTGCCGCTCATGCAATCTGCAGAAGGGCGCGCGCATCTAGCCCGAGTGCGCGCCGATGTCGCTCAACAGCTCCCTGCAGAGCCGATCTGCCCGGCGAGTGGTCTCGGGCTGCCGGAATTGCGAAGTCAGCGCGAGTACCTGTGCACACGCGGTGTCGATGTCGATGAGGTGGCCCACCGACACGAACACCGGCTTGACCGCCGTGCGCGTGCGCAACGCGCGTCCCACCACGTCCCCGTCGATCACGATGTCCGACCAGGATCCGCGCTCCTGACCCGGCGTCTCGAACTCACCCCACGCGTTCTTCGCCACACCGATGGTCGGCACGCCGGTCACCACGCCGATATGACAGGCGAACCCGAAGCGCCGCGGATGCGCCAGCCCCTGGGAATCGCACACCAGCAGATCCGGTGTGACGGTGAGATTTTCGAGTGCGGACAGGGTGGTCGGCAGCTCGCGGAAGGCCAACAGTCCGGGAACATACGGGAAACTCGTCGTACCCCGGGCGGTAGCGGTCTCGATCGTCTCGAGGCTCTCACCGTCCAGCGCCACCACGGCCGCGGCGACATTCCCCTGCTCGTCGTAGGCGGAGTCCAGCCCGGCGACGATCGGGAACCGTGGTGGCCGGGGGTTGGCGGTGATCACCCGGGTACGCAGCCGATCCTGAAGTGCCATCGCCTCTTCGGGGTTGCGAGGCCATGGTTCGCTGTTCGCTACCTTCACATTTCGAACCGTAAACCTTCGCAGCATCGGTGACGAATAACAGTTGTAGGCGCCGGTCGGTTCCGGACCGGACGCCCGGGATGTGTACCGTTGTCGCCGCCGTCACAGGGCAGCCGGTATCCGGGCGTCGGTAAGCTCGGGATCGGAAGGTGTGAGGACTTGACGAAAGTAGGCAGCCAGTCGTGAGCAGTGCTATCGCTTTGGGGATGCCGGCCGCGCCCGCGGCGGTTCTCGCGCCCCGGCGTAAAACTCGCCAGCTCATGGTGGGCAAGGTCGGAGTGGGCAGCGAGTTCCCGATCTCGGTCCAGTCCATGACCACCACCAAAACCCACGACGTGAACGCAACGTTGCAGCAGATCGCGGAACTGACCGCCTCGGGCTGCGACATCGTGCGGGTGGCATGCCCGCGCCAGGAGGACGCCGACGCGCTGGCCATCATCGCCAAGAAGTCGAAGATCCCCGTCATCGCCGATATCCACTTCCAGCCCCGCTACATCTTCGCGGCCATCGACGCCGGATGTGCCGCGGTGCGCGTGAATCCGGGCAATATCAAGGAATTCGACGGCCGCGTCGGCGAGGTCGCCAAGGCCGCCGCCGCCGCGGGGATCCCGATCCGGATCGGCGTCAACGCCGGTTCGCTCGACAAGCGGATGCTCGAGAAGTACGGCAAGGCCACCCCCGAGGCGCTGGTGGAGTCCGCGCTGTGGGAGGCGAGCCTGTTCGAGGATCACGGCTTCGGCAATATCAAGATCTCGGTCAAGCACAACGATCCGGTCGTCATGGTCGAGGCCTACCGTCAGCTCGCCGCGCAGTCGGACTACCCGCTGCACCTGGGCGTGACCGAGGCCGGCCCCGCCTTCCAGGGCACCATCAAGTCGGCTGTCGCCTTCGGCGCGCTGCTGAGCGAGGGCATCGGCGACACCATCCGCGTCTCGCTCTCCGCTCCGCCGGCCGAGGAGATCAAGGTCGGCGACCAGATCCTGCAGTCGCTGAACCTGCGTCCCCGCAAGCTGGAGATCGTGTCCTGCCCGTCGTGCGGTCGCGCGCAGGTCGACGTCTACACCCTCGCCAATGCTGTCTCGGCCGGTCTGGAGGGCATGGAGGTGCCGCTGCGGGTGGCCGTCATGGGCTGCGTCGTGAACGGTCCCGGCGAGGCCCGCGAGGCTGATCTGGGCGTCGCCTCCGGTAACGGCAAGGGCCAGATCTTCGTCAAGGGCGAGGTCATCAAGACCGTGCCCGAGCATCTGATCGTGGAAACCCTCATCGAGGAGGCCATGCGCATCGCCGAGGAGATGGGCGAGGCCGCCGGCAGCGGTTCGCCGGTTGTCAGCGCGGGCTGATCGGTGGTGCCGACCGGTTCCGACCGGGCCGGACAACCGTCTCAGCCAATAATCCGGCACGTTCTCGCAACTTCTGGCAGGCTGTGAACGTGCGGAGTGTGCTGGAGCCGACTCGCCGGACCAAACAGTCCGGAGCCCGTCAGCTCGCGAACCGCGATTTGACGCAGGTTTTGCGAGTTCTCGACACCGACCCGGTGGCGAGTTGCATGGTGTCCGCCCGGTTGCAGGAATTCGGGCTGGACAGCCGTGGCGCCTATGGCGAGCTGTGGAGCCGTGGCGGTCCCGCGGATTCGCTGTGCTTCTCCGGCGCGAATCTCGTTCCCCTCAAAGGCAGTCGCGCGGATCTGCGCGCCTTCGCCGATCGCGCCGTGCGCGGGCCGCGCATCTGCTCGTCGGTGGTCGGCCGTCGTGAGCTGGCGCTGCCCCTGTGGGACCTGTTGGCCGAGCACTGGGGTCCACCGCGGGAGCTGCGAGCGGACCAGCCGCTGCTGGCGCTCGAGCGCACCGCGGCGGTGACCCCGGATCTGCGGGTGCGCCGGGTCCGTCCCGAGGAGATCGATCGATACCTGGTCGCCGCGGTCGCCATGTTCACCGAGGAGATCGGGGTGGATCCGCGTGCCGGGGACGGTGGCCGGGGGTATCGCCGCCGGGTGGCCGGTCTCATCGAATCCGGCCGGGCCTGGGCACGTTTCGAGGACGGTGAGGTGGTCTTCAAGGCCGAGGTGGGCGCACTCTCGCGGCGCACCGGCCAGATCCAGGGTGTGTGGGTGCATCCGGATCGGCGCGGTCAGGGCTACGGGACGTCCGGCACTGCCGCGGTCGCCAATGTGGTGGTGGCCTCCGGCCGCGCCGCGAGTCTGTACGTGAACTGCTACAACGAGGTCGCGCGGCGCGCGTACAAGAAGGTCGGATTCGAACAGATCGCAACATTTGCGACCGTGCTGCTGGACTGACAGCTTCTCTGTCGGCCGGCAGAGAAGTTGCTGCTCGGCTCTCGAATCTTGTGAGTTCTACCGGGATTCGCTCCGGTGCCGTGTGTCGCGATAATTTGCCGGTAGTTGGCTCTAGCATCTGTGCCGATGTCGAAACGGGTTCTCACCTTGATCGTCGCAGCCGCGATATCGGTTGCCACCGTTGGATGCTCGTCGGGTCCGCAGGGTCCGGCGCAGACCGCCGACGCCTTCGTGACCGCCTTCGGGGACCACGACGTCGAGGCCGCGGCCGCGCTCACCAGCCAGCCCGAAAAGGCCGCCGCGGCAATGACTTCGGCGTGGGACCTGCTTCAGGGCGAGAAACTGATCGCGCAGACCGGCGACGCCCGCGTCACCGGCGACACGGCCGTCGTGGACTACACCTACGAGTGGCACATGCCCAAGGATCGGGTCTGGTCCTATTCCGGCCAGTTGCAGATGGGCCGCAGTGAGGGCCGCTGGGAAGTGCGCTGGACCTCCGCGGACATCCATCCGCAACTGGGCAATACCCAGACCCTGCAGCTGCGTTCGACGCCCGCGCCGCGCGCGCGGGTGAACGAGCGTTCGGGCACCGATGTGCTGGTTCCGGGCGCGGTCTACCGGGTGGTCTTCACACCGGCCGCCGCACACGACCGCCTCGGCACCGCGAACACGCTCGCGGCCGGACTGCGATCGATCGACGAGAAGCTGACCGGCATATCGATTCTCGACACCGCGCGCAAGTCCGACGGCGTCTACGTGGCCCCGCTGCTGACCGAGTGGGAGTTCGGTCAGTTCGGCTCGGAGCTGGCCGATCTGCCCGGCGTGACGTACACCAAGGAATGGGATCTGGTCCCCACCGATCGAAAGTTCGCGCCGGACCTGCTCACTCAGATCCGCAAGACGGTCATCGACGAGGTGGACGGCAAGGCCGGGTGGAGCGTGGTCACGGTGAACTCCAACGGTGCGGACACCGATGTGCTGAAGGAGGTCGCGCCCCAGACTTCGCCGTCGTTCTCGCTGAGCATCGACCGTAATGTGCAGATCGCCGCGCAGCGGGCGGTGGACCTGCGTCAGGAGCAGGCCATGATGGTGGTGATGGAGCCCTCCAGCGGCGCGATCCTGGCCATCGCGCAGAACGAGGCCGCCGATTCCGACGGCCCGGTCGCGGCCTCCGGTCTGTACCCGCCCGGCTCGACCTTCAAGACGGTGACGGCGGCCGCCGCCATGACCGGGGGTCAGGCCACGCCGGACACCGTGGTGCCGTGCCCGAGTCAGATCATCGTCGGAGAGCGCACGATTCCGAACTACAACCTCTTCTCGGTCGGCGATGTGCCGATGTCGACCGCGTACGAGCGCTCCTGCAATACCGCGTTCGCGAAGATCGCCTCGGAGCTGGACGGCTCGGATCTCAAGACCGCGGCGGCGGCCATGGGTCTGGGCCCGGACTATTCGGTGGTCGGTCTGCCGACCGTGTCGGGCTCGGTGCCCGAGGACGAGGACATGGTGCAGCGCGCGGAGGACGGCATCGGGCAGGGCAAGGTGCTGGTGAGCCCGTTCGGCCTGGCTCTGGTGGCATCGACGGTCGCGAACGGGACCGCGCCGCTGCCGTATCTGATCTCGGGCCATCCCACTCAGGTCTCGGGTGATCGGCCGGAGTTGTCCTCGTCGGTGATCGACGGGCTGCGCCTGATGATGCGCAAGGTGGTGCTCGGCGGTACGGCCGAGCGCATCGTCGATCAGGGCGAGGTGTACGGCAAGACGGGTGAGGCCGAAGTCGACGGCGGTTCGCACTCCTGGTTCATCGGCTACCGCGGGGACCTCGCCTGGGCGACCCTGGTGGTGCGCGGCGGCAGTTCCGACAATGCGGTGGCGGTGACGCGTGACATGGTCACGGCGCTACCCGCGGGTTACTGAACCGGGAGGGTCGAGTCAGCGATCTGCCGGAGCCGGGCCGAGAACGCAGGAGGAGTGCAGGATTTCTCCGGAGACGGGCTGGGCGACGAATCGCTGTTGAGCCAGAGTTGCCGAGGGCGTCGCTTCGGTTGCGTCGCCGAGCATTTCGGTGACGCCCGCGCCGGCGAGGATCATGCCCGCGGTGGTGAGTAGCAGAAGGGCCGAACGCTTCATGTCCTACTCCCTTGTTGAGGGGATGAGTCGGGACGCCCGAACGGTCTGTCGGATATCCGGTGCTCATGAGGGTTGGCCGAGTGTTTGCCAACAGACAGAAACGGTAAACCGACCCTCCGGTTTCGGGCAACCCCCGAGTGTGACGCAGCACTCATTGTGAACGGAAGTGCCGCAGGTCACATCTGGGATGGGCTGCCAGAAGTTAATTTGCGTTTCACGCGGAGTTTTCGTGCGCGCGGGGACCGCGTGCCGGGTCGAGCGGTGAGTCGGGTCAGTTCTCGCGCCGCATGGTCGCGGCGAGATGGTGCTGCAGCGGCTGATCCACCGCGGCCATCCGGACCGTGTAGCTGAGGGTGTCGCCGTCGACGGCGAGGCTGCGGCCCAGGGCGGTCACCGACTTGGCGGTGCTGCTGCGGCCGATCGTGGTCGAATCCAGCTCGATGCGCAGCGAATCGCCCTCGGCGACGAGCTTGCCCTCGCAGATCTCGGTGATCCCGGTGGGATGCGCCAGGATCAGCTCGATGCGGTTCTCGCCGAGCGCGCGCAGGTATCCGGTCTCGCTGTGCATCGGCCGGCTGCCGTCCACCGAGCGGGTGCGCTGGCGGTAGGTGAGGAACGGCCGGCCGACATGGCCGAAATGCACCTCCTCCAGATATTCGAACGACTCGATGGTCGGATACTCACCCTGCCCGCGTCCGCGCCAGGTACCCAGCAGCGGAGCGAGGTGAGCGATATCGGGATGGGGTGCGATGGTCGGCTGGGGTTCGAGCACGGCGGCCAGCATAATCCGACTCGCGCCGCCCGGTGGTCGGACGACGCGCGCCGGGGCCGGTATTTCCGGCCAGGGGCCTGGATCGCCCGAGTCAGCGGCGACTGGCCCGGCGATAGCCGTATCCGGCGGGCAGCGCGAACACCGCGATCGCGCCGAAGGACCACAGCAGGGTCTGTGCCAGCGGTCCGGCCAGTGGTCCGCCCTCGGCCAGCGCCCGCATGGTGTCGACCGCGACCGACATGGGCTGATGCCGGACCACGGGCTGAATCCACTCCGGGTACGCCCCCAGCGGAACGAAACCGGTGCTGAAGAACATCAGCAGCGAGGACAGGATCGCGATGGCCTCCACCAGGGTGGACTTGGCGGTGAACACGGCGATGGCGGTGACCATGGTCGCGAACGCCAGGCCGAACAGCACCGGAATCCACAGCATCGCGAACGCGGCCAGCGGACCCTGCCGGAATCGGAAGCCCAGTGCCGTGGCGAAGCAGATGATGATGATCGTGCCCGCCAGGATCCGGCACCCCTCCGCGACGATCCGGGCCGCCAGTCCGGAGGCGCGGTGCACGGGCAGCACCCAGAGGCGGGCGAGCAGTCCGGCATCGCGTTCGCGCCCGAGCATGACGCCCGAGGCGACGGTGCCCGAGAGCGCGCCCACCAGGGTCACCATGGGCACCGAGCCGTAGAGGGCGCTGTGCCCGGAGAACTTCTCGATCGGTGAGCCCACCACGATGTCGAGCATGAGCAGCAGCAGGCACGGGACGATCAGGGTTTCCAGCAGGGTGATCGGGTCGCGGACCCAGCGCACGAGCAGGCGCTGGGTCTGAATCCAGGTGTGGCGCAACAGCGCCGGGACCGAGGACTCGCTGAACATGAGGGTGTCGGACGGATCAGTGCGTTCGATGGTGGCCATGTCACGACCTCTTCATGTTCAGCCGGACGGTGAAATACAGCGACACCACGATGATGGCGGCGGCCCACAGCAGCGGCGGGGTCATCAGCGCCCAGGTGACCTCGCCGGCGTGGCCGAGCGAGTCACCGCCCAGGGCGCGCAGCCCGTACGCGAACTGCGAGACCGGCTGATTGCGCACGAAAGGCTGTACCCAATGCGGGAATTGGGTGGCCGGGGCCAGACCGGTGGAGAGCATGCCGAGGATCAGCGGCGGCAGCACCAGCATCTGGGTGGTGGCCTCGGGGCTCTTGGTCACCGTGCCGATGACATCCGCGCCGAGGCTGAAGGCGATGCCGATCAGCAGGCCCAGCAGCACGAACCCGATGGTGTGCGAGGCCGGGCCCTCGAAGCGGAACCCGATGAAATGCGTGCAGATCAGCGCCGAGATGAGCCCGATCACCAGCCGGAACACATTGGCGGACAAGCGCGCCGCGGTGGGAACCAGCGGATGCATGGGCATGGCGTCGAATCGGCGGTCCAGGCCCGAGACCATATCGGTGGCGGCGCGGAACGCCGCGGAGATGGCGGTGAACGCGGCCGCCTGCAGGATCACGATGGGTGTCATGAATTGCGCGTAGCTGCTGAATCCCGTTCCGGCGAAGGACATTATGCGATTGAGCGGGATGTAGAAACTGATCGTGAAGGTGGCGGGCGCGGCGATGGCCGTGAGGATCTCGCCGGTCGTGATCGAGGGCACGATGAGGCGCACCGTGAGCACCCACCACTGCCGCAGCGTGGCGGGGGTGGCGCGGGCGGAGGTGAGCCAGCCGGCATTGTCGGCGGTGGCGGCGGTCATGGCCGAGCCTTTCCGTCGGTGGGCGCCGCGAGCCTGCGTCGCACGCTGATGTCCAGTGGCGACAGTTCTTCCGGCGCCCCCTCGGGTTCGGCGCGGTGTCCGGTGAGCTGCAGGAAGACATCGTCGAGCGAGGGCCGTCGCAGCGCGATGTCGACCAATTCCAGTCCGGCGCTGTCGAGCCGGCGCAGCGCCTCGGCGAGCGTTTTCGCGCCCCTGGGGGCGGGTATGGCCAGGCTGTCCGAATCCTCGTTCAGCGCTTCACGATTCGCGGTGGGCAGGAGATCGCCCAGGGCGTCGGCGATGGCGTCGAGGTCCTGCGTGCGCATCGGGACGATCTCGCAGTAGCTGCCGCCGGTGCGGGCCTTGAGTTCGTCGGCGGTGCCCTCGGCGATGACCACGCCGTGGTCGATCACGATGATGCGGTCGCACAGCGCGTCGGCCTCTTCGAGGTACTGGGTGGTCAGCAACGTGGTGATGCCGTGCTTGCGGAATCCGGCGACCAGATCCCAGACTCCTTGGCGGCTACGGGGATCCAGGCCGGTGGTGGGTTCGTCCAGGAACACCACCTCGGGTCGCACCACCAGGCCGCAGGCGATGTCGATGCGACGGCGCATACCGCCGGAGTAGGTGCCCACGCGCCGGGTCGCGGCATCGGTGAGATCGAATTCGGTGATCAGTTCGTCGGCGCGGGCGCGCGCGGCGCGTTTGCGCAGGCCCATGAGCCTGCCGAACATGACCAGGTTCTCGTAGCCGCTGAGCGCGTCGTCGAGGGCGGCGAACTGACCGGTCAGCATGATGCTGCGGCGCACGTCGGCCGCCGCGGTGACCACGTCGTGCCCGGCGACCTCGGCTCGGCCGCTGTCGGGCGCGATGAGGGTGGACAGCACATTGACCATGGTGGTCTTGCCCGCGCCGTTGGGGCCCAGGATGCCGAGCACCTCGCCGTGCGCGGCCCTGAAGGTGATGCCGCGCAAGGCTTTCACGGCTCCGAACGACTTCTCGACGCCCTCGACGACGACGCCGTCGACCAGGTCGCCGCCGGCGAGTTCGGTGTTCACTGTTTCGGTATTGGCGGTCACTGTGTCCCTCCCAGGTGTTCGTCGAGGATTCGTGCGATGACCGCGAGCGCATGCGGAGCGGTCAGTTCGTCGTGGGTGACCTCGAGGTCGTGGTTGCTGATCTCACCGGTGATGAAGGGTGCCCAGCCCGCCGGTCCGAAGATGTCCGAGGTATCCACGGTCGCACTGAAATACAGTGCGTCGCCGCGATATACCGGGCGCTGATAGCCGGTGCGGGTATCAGCCGAGGCGTTGTAGGAGGCGGCCATGCGTTCCAGGGTGGCGGCGTCCACCAGTTCCACGCCGCCCATTCGTTCGCGGATCAGTCCGGCGGCCTGCTCGGCGGTGGCCTCGGGCGGCAGATCGGGGATGCCGAAGACCGAGCCGAAGGCCGCGACGAAGGAACCGGCGGTGAGTTTCTCGATGGCGCCGCCGTCGATATCGGTGCTGTCCGCGTCGAGCAGCGCGAGGGTGCCGACCTCCGCGCCCGCCGCCGCCAACTTGGCGGCGACGCCGTGTGCGATGAGCCCGCCGAACGACCAGCCCAGCAGGTGATACGGGCCGTCGGGTTGCAGGCGGCGGATCTCTCGGACGTAGCGTTCGGCGAAATCGTCGATGCTGACCGCGTGCGGGGCGCCGGACAGATCCGGGGCCTGCAGGCCGTAGATCGGGCGGCCCGGCTTCATGGCGTCGGCGAGGCCGAGGTAGGTCCAGGCGATGCCCGAGGACGGGTGGATGCAGAACAGGGCGGGTTTCACGCCGCCGGGACGGATGGGCAGCACCACGTCCAGGCCAAGTCCGGGCGGTGAATCCTCCTGTATCGCAGCGAGTTCGACGGCTTCGCGTTGCTCGGCCAGATAGCGCGCCTCATCCTCGGCGGCCTCTCGGGCGGCGGGGGTGGAGGCGAAATCAGCTGCGGCCGTGAGTGCTTCGGTCCACAGCTGTGCCAGCGCCGAGACCTCCGCGCGGCGCAGCAGGGTGTCGGGATAGGTGAAGGTGGCCTGCAGGCGGTCCCCGACCACGACGGCGTTGATCTCGATCTCGGCCTGCACCGGAACACTCGGATGTTCGGTGGCGCGCAGGTCGCCGAACTTGTCGGTCGGCAGCCAGCCCAGCCCCTCCAGCCCCGCGGGAATGTCCGCCGTCGCGTAGCGGCCGAGGTAGTTGAAGCCGATCCGGCCGGGGATGCGCCCGGAGAGTTCGGCCGCGGTGTCGGCATTGAGGTACCGCAGCAGACCGAATCCGATGCCCCGGTCCGGAACCGCGAGCAGTTGGTGTTTGACCGCGCGAATGGCCGCGCCCATGGCGGGGCCGCCCGCGAGTGCCTCGCTCACCTCGAGCTCGGGCAGATCCAGGCGCATCGGGTAGAGCGTGGTGAACCAGCCGATGGTGCGCGAGAGATCCGCGCCGGGCACGATCTCCTGCTGTCTGCCGTGCCCCTCGAGCCGGATCAGCACCGGGTCAGTGCCCGTGCCCGCATCGCTCCAGGAGTGGAATCGCAGTGTCCGCCAATGGGTCACGGCCAGGGCCAGGCTCGCCAGCAGTGCGTCCTCGACGGTCCCGTCGAACAGTGCGGGCAGGGTGGTCAGCAGCGCCGTGGTCACCGGTTCGGGAAGCTCGATGTCCACCGCGCGCACCGCGCCGACCCGGTCGATCGCGGGGTCGAGTTCGCGCGCGCCGACGAGCGGATCCGGCGCCTGCGCCAGCGCGCGCCAGTGCTCGAGCTCGGCCACTCGCGCCGGGCTGTGCGCCTCGTCGTGCAGCGCGTGCGCCCACCGCCGCAGCGACGTGCCGGTCTCGGGAAGCACCGGTTCGGCGCCCCCGGAGACCTGGGCCCAGGCGGCGATCAGGTCCGGGATCAAAATCCTCCAGGACACACCGTCTATCACGAGGTGGTGGGCCACCAGGATCAATCGGCCGCCGCGACCGGCCGCCGAGCCGCCCGCCGGATCGAACCAGACCAGCTGCATGACCGTGCCGGCTGCCGGATCGAGCCGCTCGAGCGCCGAGTCGACCTCGCTGATCGCGTACTCGCGCAATTCGAGGGTGTCGTCGGTGTCGAACTCGATCCGGTACAGCAGGGCATCCACATCCACCTCGCCCGGTGCGCGGACGTGCAACCGCGGCTCACGCACCTCGCCGGGGTTCGGACGAGGGTCGCCGGGCCGCTGCGGATTCCCGCTCGCGGGGACCAGGTACGCGCGCAGGGCGTCGTGACGGTCCACCACGGCGGTGAGGGTGGCGAGGACCTGTGCGCGGGTGATGCCGGGCGGCAGGTCCAGAACGGCGGTCTGCGCGAAGCGGCCGAAGTCCCCGCCGCGTTCGGTCATCCACCGCATGATCGGGGTGAGCGGCAGATCGCCCACTCCGCCGCCGGGCAGTTCCTCGAGCACCACGGCCGCACCGGCGCTGTCCGCGAGTGCGGCGAGCGCGGCGACGGTGCGATGCTCGAAGACCTGCAGGGGGCTCAGTTCCAGCCCGCGCAGTCGTGCCCGGGACACCAGCTGGATGGCCAGAATGCTGTCGCCGCCGAGCGCGAAGAACGAGTCGTGCACGCCGACCCGTTCGCGGCCGAGCAGTTCGGCCACGATCTCCGCGAGCGCGGTCTCACTCGGAGTGGAGGGCGCGCGATACTCGGTCTCGGCCTCGAACACCGGTTCCGGCAGCGCTTTTCGATCCAGCTTGCCCACCGCGGTGAGCGGGATGGCCTCCAGCACCACGAACGCCGAGGGCACCATGTACCCCGGCAGCCGGTCGGCCGCGTGGTTGCGCACGGTCGCGAGATCGATCACGGCGCCGGGCGCGGGCAGCAGATAGGCGGCCAATGCCGTGGCGCCGCCCGGACCGGAAACACCCAGGGTGACAGCGAAATCGACGCCCTCGGCCTGGGCGAGCACCGCGTCGATCTCACCGAGCTCGATGCGCTGTCCGCGCACCTTCACCTGGAAGTCGGTGCGGCCCAGGTATTCCAGGCGTGGGGAGGTCAGGGTTCCGGTCCAGCGGACCAGATCGCCGGTGCGGTACATCCGTTCGCCCGCCGCGCCGTACGGATCGGCGACGAAGCGGGCGGCGGTGAGCCCGGGCCGGGCGTGATAGCCGCGCGCCAGGGCGGGCCCGGCCAGATACAGTTCTCCGGCCACGCCCATCGGCGCCGGTCGCAGCCGGTCGTCCAGCACGAGAGTGGCGGCCCCGCGAATCGGCCGGCCGATGGTGACCGGGCGATCGGGCCGCAGCGGCTCGGAACAGGTCGCCCAGATGGTGAATTCGGTGGGCCCGTACAGGTTCACCAGCATCCGGCCGGGCGCCCAGCGCTCCACCAGCTCCGGACCGATGGCCTCCCCGGCGACGGCCAGCACCCGCACGCTGGTGACCACCTCGGGATCCATGGTGGCGAGCGCGGACGGGGTGATCACCAGATGGGTGACCTGCTCACGGACGATCAGTTCGGCCAGGGAGTCCCCGCCGAACACGTCCGGCGGCGCCACGATCGCGGTGCCGCCCGCCCCGAATGCCATCAGCGCCTCGAAGGCGGAGGCGTCGAAACTCGGTGAGGCGACCTGCAGCACCCGTGAGGTGTGGTTCAGTCCGAGCTGATGACGCTGTGCCGCAACGAGATCGGCGATGCCGCGATGCGATACCGACACGCCCTTGGGTGTGCCGGTCGAGCCCGAGGTGTAGATCAGCCAGGCCGGATTCTCCGGGCGGGTGGCGGGATTCGGCCCGATCCCGACTCCACCGGACAGGTGATCGTCCAGCGCGAGGGTGCCGGTGCGGCCCATCGCCAGCTCCTGGGCCGAGTCGAGCTGATCCAGCACCAGCCAGCGGGTGCCCTCGGGCAGCAGCGGGCGGTGCGTGGAGGTGGTGATGCCCAGCACCGCCGCGGAGTCGGCGAGCATGTGATCCATCCGCTCGAGCGGGAGACGCGGATCGATGGGCAGGAAGGCGGCCCCGGTCTTCGCGGTCGCCCACAGAGCGGTCAGCAGCTCCGGTCCCCGGGAAAGGGCAAGGGCCACCACGGTTTCCGGCCCTGCGCCGGAGGCGGCCAGCAATTCGGCGAGCTGATCGGAGTCGGTGTACAGGTCCCAGTAGCTGATGCTGCGCCCATCCGCGACGATGGCCGGATGATCCGGCCGCGTCGTCGCGGTGGCGGTCAGCAGCTCGGCCAGGGTGGTGACCCCGGAACCGCGCGCCCCGCGCACCGGCACCAGTGCGGCGCGCTCGGCCTCGTCCAGCAGATCGATATCGGAGATCCGGACATCGGGATCGGCGCTGACGGCCAGCAGCACGCGCCGCCACCGCGCCAGCAGCCGCGCCGCGCCGGTCCGGTCGAACAGATCGACCGCATAGCTCAGCACGCCCTCCAGCCCGGCGTTCTCCGTTCCCGGATCGCGCAGGTCGAAGGTGAGGTCGAACTGCGCCGAATCGCGGGAGATCGGCTCGACATCCACTCGCAGACCGGGGAATTCGAGACTCGGCGTGCTGAAGTTCTGCAGCGACAGCGACACCTGGAACAGCGGATGGTGCGCGGTGGAGCGCGGTGGATCGAGCACCTGCACCAGGCGCTCGAACGGCACGTCCGCATGTGCGAAGGCATCCAGATCCGAGGTGCGCACCGCTGCCAGGAACTCGCGGAAGTCAGCACCCGGATCGACCGGTGTGCGCAGCGCCAGCGTATTGACGAACATCCCGACCAGATCGTCCAGCGCGGCCTCGCCCCGGCCCGCGATCGCGGTGCCGATCAGGACGTCGGGGGTGCCGGCCAAGCGCGAGAGCAGCACCGCCAAGGCGGCGTGCACGACCATGAACAGGCTGGTGTCGGTGTCCGTCGCCACTCGGGTGAGGGCACTGTGCAATTGGGTGTCGATGGTGAACTTCAGATCCGCGCTGCGCATGCTCTGCACCGCCGGTCGCGGCCGATCGGTCGGGAGTTCCAGCACATCGGGCGTCGCGGCGAGCCGCTCGGTCCAGTACCGAATCTGCCGCGCCGCGACGGAGTCGGCGTCCTTGTCGTCCCCGAGCAGCTCGCGTTGCCACAGCGAGTAGTCCGCGTACTGCACCCGCAGCGGCTCCCGCTCCGGCGCGTCCCCACCTCGCCGAGCCAGATACGCAGCCATGAGATCGGTCGCCAGCGGCGCCATCGACGTCCCGTCCGCGCTGATGTGATGCACCACCAGCACGACGACATGCACCGCAGGCGCGCTGTGCCCCCGCGCTTTCCGGCCCGTGACCCCGGCCTCGGGATGTGCGTGCGAATGCGGCACGACCGCCGCGTCGTTCGGCCGTGCGTCCGAGGCGCGGGCCGACCGCATCGAATCCGGCCGGACCGGTGATGCCCCGGCGGTCGCACCCGATCTCGCGGGTGCGCCGCCGGCCGGTGCCGGGCCGGGCCGTGCCATGGGCGGACGGCCGACGGGTCCAGCGGGCGCCCAGCCGCGGGATCCCTCGCGCGGTGGATTCGGCGGTCCGGCCGGTCGCCAGCCGATGGATCCCCGCGCGGGGGCTCCCGGCTGCTCCCGATTCGGCGACTCCACCGGCGACCAGGCCGGTGCTCCCGCGCGGCGGTCCGAATACGGTGCGGCTCCGGCATTCTCGGGAGGCATCGGCACGATGGCGTGCCGGGACGCGGTGATCTCGCCCTCCCATCCGGGCGGACCGAATCGAGCGTCCGGGTCTCCTCCGGTGATCCGGATCAGGCCCACACGGAGCGGGGCTTCGCGAGTGAGATCGAATCCGGCGCCGGTCAGTTCCTCGATCCGATCACGCAGGGCCGCACCGTCGTTCGAGTCCACCACTCGCATGGTCGGCGCTGCCGCGTCCACGCTCACCACCACCTGGCGCGGTCCGTCCGCATCGGCCGGGTAGATGGTGCGCAGGGTTTCGTGCCGGGCGACCACATCCGCGACGGCCAGGCGCAGCGCGTGCGGATCCAGCTCGCCGGTCAGGCGCAGCGCCACGGTGATGTTGTAGGCCGCCGAGGTCGGGTCGAGGCGGTTGAGCACCCACATGCGTTGCTGCGCGGGGGAGAGCGGGACCCGGTCCGGGCGGATTCGCGGTGCGAGTGCGGTGCGTCCGGCGGTGTCCCCGGCCGGAATCACCCGGGCCGAGAGCTGTGCGACCGTCGGTGCGTCGAACAGATCGCGCAGTGCGACGGTCGCGCCAAGCGCGGCATTGACGCGCGCCACCACCCGGGTGGCACTGAGCGAGTTGCCGCCGAGCTCGAAGAAGGAGCGGTCGATGCTGACCCGCTCGGCGCCGAGGACCTCGGCGAACACCTCGGCCACCGCCGTCTCCACCGGCGTGCGCGGTGCGAGGTACCGCTCCAGCAGACTGCTGAAATCCGGTGGGGTCAGGGCATTGCGGTCGAGTTTGCCGACCGGTGTGAGCGGCACCTCGTCGAGTTCGAGAATGTAGCTCGGCACCATGTACCCGGGCAGCGAGGCCGCGACGCGGGTGCGCAGCAGCTCGGTGTCCAGCGGCTCCCCGGACATCCCGACCACGTAGGACACGAGCACCGTTTGTCCCGTGGGGCCGGGGCATCCGATGGTGGCGGCGTATTCGACCTGTTCGTCCGCCGCGAGCACCGCGTCGATCTCGCCGAGTTCGATGCGCAGCCCGCGGATCTTGACCTGGAAGTCGCTGCGGCCCTGGTATTCCAGCTCCAGCACAACGCCATCGGGTCCCTTGACCTCGACCCAGCGCACCATATCGCCGGTGCGGTACATGCGGGTTCCGGGTGCGCCGTACGGATTGGTGACGAAACGTGCTGCGGTCAAACCGAATCGGTTGAAGTAGCCGCGCGCCAGCGCCGGTCCCGCCAGATAGAGCTCACCGGTCACGCCCAGGGGCACCGGTCGCAGCCAGGTGTCCAGCACCATGGCCGCCGCACCGCGAATCGGTGCGCCGATGGTGATCAGCTCACCCGCGCGCAGTTCGCCCGGCCCGGTCGCCCAGACGCTGAATTCGGTGGGGCCGTACAGGTTCACCATGCGCCGCCCGGCGGACCAGGCGGCCACCAGCTCGGCCCCGGCGGCCTCACCGGCGACCGAGAGGCAGCGCAGTTCGGCGAGCCCGTGCGGGTTCATGGTGGCCAGCACCGACGGCGTGATCACCGCGTGGGTCACCCGTTCGGTGCGCATGAGCTCTTCGAGTTCGCTGCCGCCGTACACATCGGGCGGCGAGAGCACCAGCCGCCCACCCGCGCCGTGCGCCATGAGCAGTTCGTGCACCGAGGCGTCGAAGCTGGGCGAGGCGACCTGCAGGGTGCTGGAGGTCTCGTCCAGATCGAGCAGGAACTGCTGGGAGGCAGCGAGATTCGCGAGGCCGCGATGACTCAGCAGTACGGCCTTGGGCTTGCCGGTCGAGCCGGAGGTGTAGATCAGGTAGGCGACCTGACCCAGCGTGATCGGGCCGCCGCGCTCCGCGTCGGTGATCGGTGCGTCGGACACCGTCATGACGCGGCGAATGGTGTTGAGGTCGTCCAGCAGCAGCCAGTCGATGGTGCCGGGCAGGGTTTCGCCCACCGAGCACACCGTCACGCCGATCGGCGCGCGCGAATCGGAGAGGATGTGCTCGATCCGCTCGACCGGATAGTTGGGGTCCAGGGGCAGGAAGGCCGCACCGGTCTTGGCCAGCGCCCACACCGCCACCACCGATTCCACCGACCGGGTCAGGGCGAGCACCACGAACATCTCCCGGCGCACGCCGCGGCGCAGCAGCAGCCGGGCGAAACGGTTGGACCAGGCATCCAGATCGCGATACGACATGGTCAGGGTGTCGGAGCTGACGGCGATGGCATCCGGGTTCACCCGTGCTCCGGCGGCCAGGATGTCGGGCAGCGTGCGCAGCGGGACGGGGTCGCCGCCCCGGACCGGCAGCAGCACCCGGCGTTCGGCGGGCTCACAGTGCTGCAGCCGGGCGACCCGGTGATCGGGGTGCTCCGCGATCTGGGTGAGCAGGTGCACGAAGCGGTCCAGCAGCCGTCGCGCGCCGGCCTCGGGCAGCTCGTCGGCCATGAATTTGATGGTGATGCGCAGACTTTCGGCTCCGTCTGCGGCGCGCTGCGGAATCACCATGAGGTTCAGCGGATACGGGGTGGCGTCCGTTCCCTCCACGTCGAGGATCCGCATGCCCGCGATATCGAGTGCCTGCGACAGGGTCTCGCGATCGATCGGGTAGGACTCGAACACGGTGAGGGTGTCGAACAGCTCCGGCAACCCGACCGCACGGTGGATCGCGGCCAGTCCGACGTGCTGATGATCCAGCAGCCGGGACTGCTCGCTCTGCACGCGAGCAAGCAGTTCACCCACCGGTTCGGCCGGATTCAGCCGCACCCGCACCGGCAGCGTGTTGATGAACAGCCCGACCATGTCCTCCACACCGGTCAGCTGCGGCGGCCGTCCGGACACTGTGCCGCCGAACACCACATCGGTGCGGCCGGTCAGCATGGCCAGCAGCAGCGCCCACGCGGCCTGCACGCCGGTGTTCACCGTCGCGCCCGCCGTGCGGACCGTCCGTTCCAGCCGGCCCAGCGACTCGGAGTCGAAATCGACCGAGACCATGCCGGATTCGGTGGAGCTGATCCCGGCGAGGCTGGGTACCGCGCGCGTCGGGGAATCGACTCCGGCCAGCGCGTCGGCCCAGACGGCCATGGACTCGGCCTCGTCCTGATCACCCAGCCAGGACAGGAATTCACGATAGGAGTGCACGGGTGCGACGGGCAGTTCGTGCCCGGTGACCGCGGCCAGATATCCGGCCAGCAGTTCCCGCACCACCAGCGGCGTGGACCAACCATCGAGCACCAGATGGTGATTGGTCATGAGCAGCGTGTACGCCTCGGCGTCGGTACGGATCAGGCTGAACCGCACCAGCGGCGGGCGCGCGAGGTCGAACCGGGTGCCCGCGTCCACGCTGATCAGGCGCTCGAGCTCCCGCTGACGTTCGGCGGGTTCGTCGATGGCGGTGAGATCGGTTTCCTGCCATGGCAATTCGGCATCGCCGACGACGATCTGCCGTGGCCCGTCCGATGTCTCCACGAAGGCGACCCGCAACACGTCGTGCCGACTCAGCAGCGCCTGCGCGTTGGCGAGCAGGCGGCTCGCATCCACCCGGCCCGCCAGGCTCAGCCGGGTCTGCACCGTGTACCCGTCGGAGGTATCGGTGTCGTACCGGGCGTGGAACAGCAGCCCGTACTGCAGCGGCGAGAGCGGCCACACATCGGCGAGGTCCGGGTAGTCGAGCTCCCAGCTCTCGATGTCGTGCTGGCGCAGGGTGATCAGCGGGAAGTCCGAGGGGGTGTGCCCGCCCGCGTCCGCACCGCGCGCGTGGGTGGCCAGCGCCGCGAGCGCTTGCGTCCACAGCGTCGCGAACTCGCGGACCCGGGCCTCGTTCACCAGTCGCGCGGCGTATGCCCAGGTCACCTCGAGTCCGGCATCGGTCTGGAAGGCATTGATGTCGATGACGGCGGCGAGCGGTGCGCGATCGTGGTTGGTGGCGGCGAATCGTTTGGGCAGCCACGGTGTTTCGGCCGCATCGGCGCCGCCCGTGCCGGCCCCGGTGCGCCCGAGATAGTTGAAGCTCAGTTGTGGAGTCGGGGCATCGGCGAGCTCGGGGGCCGTCGCGGCGTCCAGATAGCGCAGCATGCCGAACCCGACACCCTTGTCCGGAATCGCCCGCAACTGCTCCTTGACGGTCTTGAGCGCCGCACCGGCCGCCGCGCCGCCGCGGAACGCGTCCTCGAGATCGATTCCGCTCAGGTCCAGTCCGACCGGATACACGCTGGTGAACCACCCGATTGTCCGGGCGATGTCCGCGCCCGGCAGGATCGCCTCCTCGCGGCCGTGGCCTTCCAGCGTGAGCAGGGTGTGTCCGGTGCCCCGCCAGCGGCTGGACGCCATGGCGAGCGCGGTCAGCAGCGCGTCGTCCACGCCGCAGTGGAACCGCTCCGGAACGAGTTCCAGTGCCGCCGAGGTGATGTCGGCGTCGATGACGGTCTGCACCTGGTGCATGGTGTCCGCGGTGTCGCGCGCCGGATCCAGCGCGCGCGAACCCAGCAGTGGATCCGGTGTCCGCGAGATCCGCTGCCACAGCGGCAGTTCCGCCGCTCGCGCGCCGGCCTGCTCGGCCTGTGCGTGCGCCCATCGCCGGAACGACGTCCCCACCGCGGGCAGCGCTCCGCCCGCCCACGCGGTCGCGAGATCCGGCAGCAGAATCCGCCACGACACCCCGTCGGTCACCAGGTGGTGCAGCACGACCCACAACAGCGGCCCGGCGTCACGACGCTCGATCAGCACGCATCGCACCACGACCCCGCGCACCGGATCCAGCAGATCGGCGGCTCGCTGCAACTCGAACTCCCCATCGGAATTCGACTCGGCGCCGACGATGTCGATGAGCGATCCCGCGAGCACCGATCCGGGCTCGCCGACCCGCCACTCCCACTCCGGCGTAGGCGCGGACCATCCGGGCATCGCGTCGCCGCCGGATCCGTCGCCCGCGATCGGGTTGTCCCGCAGATCCTGGGCCGAGGTGCTGCCCCGTGTGTGCCCGATGGCGGCCTCGGCGCCCGACGCCGAGTCGCTGCTTGTCGAAAGTGGTTGTTCCGCAGCGCTGTTCACGCTCTCGGCGGTACTTGCCGGGGAGGGGCCGTCATTGCCGCCGGATGGCGCCGTGGTCCGTGCACCGGTCCGCGCGAGTGTGCTGCGCAGCAGGTCGTGGCGGTCCAGCAGGGCCTGCAGTGCGGGTTCGAGGCGGGAGCGGTCGACGTCGCGGGGGAGTGGGATCAGCACCGCCTGGGCATAGCGCGACCAGGTGTCCCCGGTGTCGAGCATGGCGTGCACTATCGGGGTCAGCGCGATCGGGCCGATCGCGCCGCCGGGGAGCTCCCGCACCTCGAGGGCGGTGACCTCGGTGGCCACGGCGGCCAGGCCCGCGACCGTCTTGTGTTCGAACACGTCCCGTGCTCGCAGGCCCAGTCCCGCGGTCTTGGCGCGCGCCACGAGCTGAATGGCGACGATGCTGTCACCGCCCAGGGCGAAGAAATTGTCGTCGGCTCCCACCGATTCGACGCCGAGCACCTGCCGGAAGATTCCGGCGAGCACCACCTCGTGCTCGGTGGCCGGTGCGCGCCCGGCGCCGGTCCGCACCTGGAACTCCGGTTCGGGCAGCGCCCGGCGATCCACCTTGCCCGCGGGCGTGAGCGGCAGCGTATCGAGCACCATCACGACCGAGGGCACCATATGACCCGGAAGATGCTGAGCGACAGTCGCTTTCACCGCCTCCGGATCGACCGAGCCGTCGGTCGCGAGCACGTACGCCACCAGGGCCGTCGCTCCGGCCGGAGTGCTCGCGCCCACCGTGACCGCCATCTCGACGCCGGGATGCCGCGCCACGGCCGCATCCACCTCGCCGAGTTCGATCCGGAACCCGCGCACCTTCACCTGGGTGTCCCCGCGCCCGGCGAACTCCAGTTCCAGCCTGCGGCCGTGCCGCCGCCACCGCACCAGATCGCCTGTGCGGTACATGCGCTCGCCCGCCGCGAACGGGCTGGCGATGAAGCGCTGCGCGGTCAACCCGATCCGCTGGTGATACCCGCGTGCGACGCCCGCGCCGCCCAGATAGAGCTCACCCGTCACACCCGGGGGGACCGGCCGCAGCCAGGGATCGAGCACGACGGCGCTGACCCCGCGCGCGGGCCCGCCGATGGTGATCGGCTCACCCGGCGCCAGCGGCGCGCTCAGGGTCGCGGTCACCGTGGTCTCGGTGGGCCCGTAGCCGTTGAGTACCGAGCGCCCGGCCCAGCGCACCGGCAGTTCCGGTGGACAGGAGTCGCCGCCGACCACGACCGTGCGCAGCCGCGGCAGTGAGTCCGGATCCAGCGATCCGGCCACCACCGGGGTCACGTTCAGGTGCGTGACCTCCAGCGCACGCAGCACGCGCGCGAGATCCTCACCCGCGTAGGCGGCGGGCGGGACCACCGCGACCGTGGCCCCGACCGCGAACGCCACCAGCAGTTCCTCCACCGAGATGTCGAAACTCGGCGACACGGCGTGGGCCATGACGGCATCGGAGCCGACGCCGAACGCCGCACCCGAGCCGCTGACCAGGTTGGCCAGGCCGCGATGGGTCACGGCCACGCCCTTGGGCAGACCGGTGGACCCGGAGGTGTAGATCAGGTAGGCGAGCTGGTCGATCAGCACGGGAGCCGTGCGATCGGCATCGGTCACCGGGGCCGGATCGGCCCCCGCGAGCGCGCTCTCGGTGCCCGGGTCGTCCAGGACCAGCCATCGCACCCGATCGGGCAGCGCTCCCCGCGCCTGCGCCACGGTGATGCCGGCGACCACGCCGCTGTCGCTCATCATGTGTTCGATGCGGTCGGTCGGATAGCCCGGATCGATGGGCACGAACGCCGCACCGGTCTGCGCGACCGCCCACATGGCGAGCACCGACTCCGCCGAGCGCGGGATCGAAATCGCCACGGTCCGTTCGGGTCCCGCTCCCGCACCGATCAGCACCCGGGCGAGGCGATTGCAGTATTCGGTGAGCTCGCGGTAGGTGAACGCGGTCCCGTCCGCGCGCATGGCGATGGCGCCGGGCGCGAGTTCGGCTCCGGCGGAAAGGATGTCGGGCAGGGTGCGAGGCCGGGTTCCGTCGCGTCCGCGCGCGGGCACCAGCTCCGCGCGTTCGGCGGGAGTCAACGCCGCCACCGAGGACAGCGTGGCATGCGCGCCGCCCGCCAGGAACCGGTGCAGGAAATCCAGGAACCTGGCGTGCAGGGTCTGGAGTTCGCTGTCTCCGTAGCGATTCGGGTTCGCCTGGAAATCGATGTGGGTCTGCTCGCCGCCCACGCCGGGGTACACGTTGACGAACAGATCGTCGATGAGCCCGGAGGTGAGCACGTTGAGCCGCCCGGTCACCCCGCCGAGCCGGATGCGGGTGTCGGCGAGCATGAGGTTGACCGTCGGACCGAATCCGGCGACCTCGTCCATGGCCCAGCCGAGGTCGCGGACGATGTCCTCCTGCCGGTAGCGCTGCCGGCGCAGCGCCGCGGTCAGCTCGCCCTGCGCGGCGCGGATCAGGTCGCTCACCGAGGCGGTGGGCTCGGGTCGCAGGCGCAGCGGCACCACATTGGCCACCATGCCGCCCGAACGTCGCAGCGTGGCGGTGGTGCGGCTGGACACCGGCAGGCTCAGCACGATCTCCCCGCTGCCGGTCATGGCGCCGAGGTAGGCGGCGAACGCGGCGACCACCACGGGTGCGGCGCTGGTCGAGAGTTCGGCGGTGACAGCATCCAGCAGGGTCGCGGTCGCGTCGGGGAGGGCGCCGCTGAGCAGGCGGGGATGCGCGTCCACCGCGCCGGTGCGCCGGCCGAGGCAGACCGGTTCCGGCATACCCTCCAGATGGGTGCGCCAGTACTCCCGATCGGCCGCCAGTCGGTCCGAATCCCGGTATGTCGCATCGGCTTCCACGATGCGGGCGAGCGGCTCGGCCTTGCCGGGCGGAATCTCGCGGCCGTTGAGGACCGCGTTGTAGATCTCTCCGGTGCGCTGCAGCATGGTGAGCGCGCCGACTCCGTCGAGCAGGATGTGATGGAACCGCGAGTACCACAGCCACCGGTCCTCGCCCAGGCGCAGCATGGTCATCGTGCAGAGCCGGTCGCGGGTCATGTCCAGGGGCGCGGTGTACTCCGCCCGCATCCAGGCCTGTGCGGCGGCGTCCGGATCGGGAGAGGCGCGCAGATCGACCGTCGCGATCGGATCGTCGAGGGTGGTGTCGACGAGTTGCCAAGGCAGCTCGTCGATTTCGACCAGGCGGAGATATCCGGTGCCGAACTCCCGCCCGGCCTGCCGTGCCGCGTCGGCCAGCATCACGGCGTCGATCGCACCGGTCAGCTCGACGTACTGGGCGATCGAGATCGGAGTGTCACCCGCGAGGTGCTGGGCGAACCAGATGCCTCGCTGAGCGGCGGAGAGGGCGAACGCCGCGGCGGGCAGGGCGGGAGCGGATTCGGGCAGGGTGGAGCGGGAAACCATACTGAAACATCCTGCGACTGGTGGGACGACGGGGGTCAGGAAGCCTTCCGCGTCGTGTGGAGTTCAGCCTCGGTGAGCGGGGCGTCGGAGCCGGTCAGGTACTGGACCAGAGTCGATCGGTCGTCCAGTACGAGCCAGTGGCCCCGATCGGAGAACCGATCCCGGCCTTCCTTGGTGGTGATACCGAAATCCACACGGGCAGCGCTGGATTCGGTAGTGAACGGCACCAGGGTGGCGCCGGTCTTGCTGATGGCGAGCCGAGCCACGACGGTCTCGAGCTGGGGGGTCGCCTCGATCGCGATGCGGACGCCGGGGCGGGCTCCGAGCCGCAGCAGCATCCGGGCCATACGGTTGGACCAGCGCTCGAGCTCCTCGTGGGTGAGCTCGCAGTCGGCGGAGGTGGCGGCAGGGGTGCGCACCGGAGCGGCCGCGACGGGCTGTGTGGTCCGAGAGGCGGCGGACAGCGAGCTCGCTCGGAACTGAACGAGTGTGGCGACGGGCGTTTCGACCGGCTTGCACATCGATATCATCCTCTCGGAACTGCGACTTCGTGGTGTTGTTGGTATGTATCCACTGTCGCCGCCCGAGGTTCGATCCGACAGCGACCTCAGTGCTGTCGATCACCGATCCGAGGGTGAGGTAATGCCCACCTAGGGTGGGTTCGAGATCAAATCGGCCGGTTGCCGAGCTCCTCCATGGTCTGCTGGATCATGTTGATCGAGTCGCGGGGGCTCAGGGCCATGGCCCGCAACTGATCGAACATCACCCCGTAGCGCCGGACCTCCGGATGTCCCTCGATGAGCTCGTCGGTGGCGATGCCCTCCACGTACACGAGCTCCGGATCCGCCGGGTCCGGGAAGTCCAGCAGTGTGAACGAGCCGAGCATGCCCGGATGCGCGCCGGCGTCGAAGGGCAGGATCTGCAGGATCACGTTCCGCTTGTTGGTGTCGTCGAGCAGGCGGCTGAACTGATCGCGCATGACGTCCGGCCCGCCGACGAGTCTCTTGATGACCGCTTCGTCCAGCACCACCCACAGCTCCAGCGGATCGTCCTTGGTGAGCACGCCCGCGCGTTCGGTGCGCGCCCGAATGCGTTGCTCGCGAACCTGTTCGGAGATCTTCGGCATCGAGGTTTCGTACACCGCGTTGGCGTACGCCTCGGTCTGCAGCAGGCCGGGGATGAAGGTGGCCTGGAAGAACCGCGCCGAGAGCGCCTCGGCCTCGAAGTTGATGTAGGCGCCGTAGACCTCCGACACCGCGTCCTCGTACGAGCGCGCCATGCCTGGTCGGAGCGCATCCACCAGGAGCTGCAAGGCATCTGAACGTGCGGGTTCGGTGATGTTGTAGAGGTCCAGCATCGCGGTCAGCGTGCGGCGTTGCGGTCTGGCCTGAGCGGTCTCGATGCGATACAGCGTGGTGACGTTGATGCCCGTCTTGGCGCTGACCACTTCTTTGCTGAGGTTGGCCGTCTCGCGCATCTCGTGGAGCATCGCCGCGAGGCGCCGCAAACGGACGGTAAGCACGGTGCGCTTGCCTGCCATGTCAACCCTTTCCCCTGGCGCATCCCTTGGCGCACTTGCCAGAACGCAGTATTGCGTTCTTGCATTTGTAAGAGCATGATCCAGCTAGCCTATTCGTGAACAACCGATCCGATGAGCGGTATAGCTGAATCCGGAGACCAATCATGTTGGTGCGATTAGTGATGTTGTCGGGCGCGTGCGGAGAGTTGCGATGACCATGTCGATAGCCGGCGTACTGCCGACGGCTCCCCAATTGCTCTGTGCCTTCCAGGGGCGACGATTCCAAGATCGAGTTCTGCTGCGCTCGGCGCACGCTCTGGCCGAGCTGCACGAACGGCGCGCGCAAGTACGCGATCCCATGTTCATATCCGAACTCGATTGTCGCCGAGGCGAAATCGTTGACGATATCAATGATTGGGTGGAGCAGGAACTGCCACAACACCGTAACGGTGCGGCCCTGCACACCGAAAGTCTGGGTGCGGTGGTCGACCGCATGGCACGGAGTTGGGTGGAGGCGAACCAGGTCATCGATCATGAGGGGGCTGCCAGTGACAACACCCATAAACACTGGTACCACCTGGCCGAACTCGTGGACGGCTACACTGATCTCGTAATCGACGTGGCCGGTGGCCGGCGTCGTTTGCCAGAACAATGATTCTGAATGCATTGACACAATTGATGCATTGCCGCAGAACCATTGTCGCCCGCGGTGACGTCACCCGAGAAGTGCTATCGGACCAATAGCTCCACTCGCGCCGTGCGACGTCGCCCGCCTCGAGACGGCGGGCGCAACGGGGCGCCCCGCCCGGCGTGCCGCGTGGTCGACTGGCGCGGCACGCCCGTCACGGTTTCCCGACGCGATTGTCGTATTTCCCCGTGCGAGACAATCTCTTTCCTTGATGCTTGATACATCATTTGCGATATTGCGGTGTAGATGATGTGTAGCCGATAGTGCGCATTCGATGGACGGAGTTCGGCCATGGGGGACAGCTTTCGGATGGAAACGGACGCGGCACGAGCATGTGCGGCCACTTTCCTGCGGTTCGCGGACACGCTCGATCCACAGCTCCAGCGTTCGGCGAGCATCCAGACGCTGAGCGGCTTCGGCGGCTTCGATTCGGCGCTGCAGCTACGACGTGGCTTCGAGTCGAAGGCGCGGGAACTCACCGAAACGCTCGGCGGTCTCGGTGATCTCGCGGTGCGGATGGCCGCGGCGTACCTGCTCGCGGCGGGCGTGATCGCCGAGTCCGACCAATCCTGCTCCCGCGCGCTGCTGGCGGCGACCGCGGGCCTGGATTCCCCGGGCTGATCCCTCCCCGGGGAAAAGAGTTGGGCCGGTGCCGATTTCGGTACCGGCCCACCTCTCGTTCAGCGGGCCGAGAGGTGCTCGCCGTAGAACAGCATCAGCCCCGCCGCCGCCGACAGACCCGCCAGCAGCCAGAAGCGAATCACCACGGTGGTTTCCGCCCAGCCGCCGAGCTCGAAGTGATGGTGGAACGGCGCCATCTTGAACAGGCGGTTGTGGGTGGTCCGGTACACCGCGATCTGCAGCACCACCGACAGGATCTCCGCGCAGTACAGCGCGCCGACGACCGCCATCAGAATCTCGGTCCGGCTGGTGACGGACAGCCCCGCCAGCAGACCGCCCAGTGCCAGCGAGCCGGTGTCGCCCATGTAGATCTTCGCGGGAGCCGCGTTCCACCACAGGAATCCGAGGCAGGCCCCCACGCCCGCCGCGCAGACCACGGCCAGATCGAGCGGATCGCGCACGCTGTAGCAGCCCGCGCTGGGCCGCACCGAGCACGCGTGCATGAACTGCCAGAACGTGATCAGCACGTACGCGCCCAGCGCCATGCTCATCGATCCGGCGGCCAGTCCGTCCAGCCCGTCGGTGATGTTCACGGCATTGGACCAGGCCACCACCAGGAAACACACCAGCAGCAGGAAGAATCCGGTCCACATCGCCATGATCGCGTTGTCCCGCACGAACGACAGCTGCCGGCTGCCGGGTGTCAGGCCGGTGGCGTCCGGGAACCGCATGGCGAGCACCCCGAAGATCACCGCCGCCCCCAGCTGCCCCACGTACTTTCCCGATGCCTTCAAGCCCAGACTGCGCCGATTGCGCAGCTTGATGAAGTCGTCGACGAACCCCACCCCGCCCAGCGCGGTGGCCAGTCCCAGCACCAGCAGCCCCGATACGGTCACCCCCTCGGCGTCGTACCGGATCCCCAGCAGATGCGAACCCAGGTAGCCCGCCCACATTCCCACGATGATCGCGATGCCGCCCATGGTGGGCGTTCCCCGCTTGGCGAAATGACTGGCAGGTCCGTCACTGCGAATCTCCTGGCCCACTTTGCGGGCGCTGAAGATCCTGATCAGCACCGGCGTCAGCACGATCGACACCGCCAGCCCGATCATCGCCGAAAACATGATCTGTCTCATGGTTCCCCCAAGTCCCGCCGCGCCCGATCCGGCCACAGTCTCACACGCGCCATCCACGGTGCCGCTCAGATGCTAACCAAAACCCCACTCCCAGAGCACCTCCCACAACCCCCGCCGTGAGACATCCCTCTCCGCCCCGCCGAACCGTAACGCCCCGCACCGTGTGCCGCACCTCGAACACTCCGCCCGAACGCGGACGACCCGCCACCGAAGGGTCGGTGGCGGGTCGGTTTCCGTTGCCCGCGCCCCTCATCCGCGGTCAGCGGGGCCGGGGGTCAGCGGAGGGCGGCGCGGCCTCGGAGGCGGCCCAGCAGGATCAGGGCCAGCAGGGTTACCAGCACCAGGAGGGTGGTGCTGGCCGCGGCGTCGAAGACCTCGCCGCGGTCGGTGGCGGCGAAAATGCTGACGGGCAGGGTTTTCCAGGTGGCGGGGTAGACCATGACCGTGGCGCCGAGTTCGCCCATGGACAGGGCCACGGCCAGGCCCGCCGCCGAGCCGAGGGCGGGCAGCAGCAGCGGGAGGGTGATGCGGGTGAGGACTCGGAAGGGGCCCGCGCCCAGGGATTCGGCGGCCTGCTGATAGCCCGGATCCAGGCGGTCCAAGGCTGCGCAGACACCGCTGAAGGCGTAGGCCAGGACCAGGACGGTGTGCGCGACGACGACTATCCACTTGGTGCCGCCCAGCAGCAGTGGGCGCTCGTTGAAGGCGATGAGCACGCCCAGCCCGATGGCGACGGACGGGACCGCGACGGGCACATGGAACACCGCGTCGGTGACCCGGCGCAGCCATTGCGGCGCCTCGCGCGAGGCCAGCGCCGCCCAGGTGCCCAGGACCAGCGCGATACCGCCGGCCATGAGCGCGGTTTGCAGGCTCACCGACAGGCTCGCGGCCTCCTGCCCGGAGAGCGCGTCGCTGAAGTTGGCGAAGCCGAGATCCGAAGGGAGCGGGCCGGTCCAGCTGCCCGCGAGGGCGGCGGCCACGACGGTGGCGATCGGGGCCACGAAGACGATCGCGACCACCAGGGCGAAGACGGCGATGACCGCGATGCGGCCGTTGCGTGTCCACACCAGCATGGCTCAGCCCTCCTTCCGGGCACTGATCAGACGGGCGAAGACCAGGCGATAGACGACGTACAAGCTCAGCGACAGCAGGATCTGAATGCTGGCCAGCACCGCCGCACCGGGCAGATCGAAGGTGACGATGCCGCGGGTGTAGATGAGCGCGGGCAGGGTGATCACGCCCTTGGCCCCGGTGAACAGGACGATGCCGAACTCGTTGAGCGTCAACAGGAGTACGAGACTCCCGCCGGCGGCCAGGGCGGGCCACGCCTCGGGCAACAGCACCGAGCGCAGCACCCGCCACGGGGACGCGCCGAGACTGGAGGCCACGTCGAGTTGCTCGCGCGGCAGCTGGGCGAACGCCGCCAGCAGCGGCCGCACCACGAACGGGGTGAAGAAGGTGATCTCGGCCAGGATCACGCCCCACGGTGTGGACAGGAAGTTCAGCGCCGGTTCCGTGGATCCGGTGATCTGTGTGATCAGCGCGTTCACCGCGCCCGCGGTGCCGTACAGAAACGTGAACGCCAGCGTCACCAGGAACGACGGCAGCGTCAGCACGGTGTCGATGAGGCGGCCGACCAGCTGCGAGCCGGGAAACGGCACGAACGCGAGCACGATCGCCAGGAAGGTGCCCAGCACCAGACATCCCGCCGTGGAGAACACCGCGATGGATACGGTGCGCCACAGCGCGTTCCGGAAGGATTCCTCGCCGAGCACACCGGCCCAGGTGCTCGTGCCGCGCCCACCCTGCTTGGTGCGGGTGGATTCGGCGAGCACCCGCACGATCGGGTAGACGGCGATGGTCAGCACCACCAGCACCGGCGGCAGCGTCCACAGCATCGGCTTCCAGGACTGTCGTGGTGAGCCGGGCTCCGGAGTCGCGGGCGCGGAGGGGGTTTGCAGCAGCGCGGTCACGAGCGACTCCGATCTCGTGCCGCGTTCACGCGGGTGAAGAGTTCGGACCATGTGGTCCGCGGGACCGGGCGCGTGGCGGGTCGTGGTGCGGGTTCGATCCGGGCGGCGGCGGTCCGGTCGGGCTCACGGTCGCCGGTGCGGCGGTGTGGCAGCGCTGCGCCCCTCATGCCCGCACCTCGGATTCGTCTGCGGCGGAAGGTGTTCCGGCGGCGGGCGGGATGAGCACACCGGCCGGGTCCGGGAACCGCACGCCGACCGTATCGTCGACCGTCAGCTCGCTGTGCCCGGGGACATCGGCGGTGACCTCGACGGGCAGGCCCTGCACCGTCAGTTGCACGCGGGTGGTCGCACCCTTCCACACAGTGGAAACCACGGTGCCGCGCAGCACGTCCCGCTCGGTCAGAGCCGCGATCTGTACGGTGTGCGGTCGTACACACAGCTGCGCGTCGGCATCGGGCACCCAGTCCGGGCGTCCCACGCCCGGACGCGGGGCCTCGGCCCGCAACGTGTGCTCGCCGACGGTCACCAGTGCCGCCGTGCCCGATACGTGTTTCACGGTGGCGGGCAACAGATTCGCGCCGCCGATGAACGCGGCGGTGAAATCCGAGGACGGTTGCTGCCACAGCTTCCGGGCGGTATCGATATCGACCAGCCGCGCGTCCCGCATGACCGCGATCCGGTCGGCGAGCGCCAGCGCCTCGGCCTGATCGTGCGTCACATACAGCATTGCCGTGTCCGGCAGTGCTTTTCGAAGCTGCTGTAGCTCCCCGAGCATGGTCTGGCGCAATTGCGCGTCCAGCGCGGCGAGTGGTTCGTCCAGCAGCAGGACGTTCGGCCGGATCGCCAGCGCCCGCGCGATCGCGACCCGCTGCTGCTGTCCACCGGACAGCTCGCGCGGGAGGCGCTGGGCGTACGCGCCCATCCCGACCATCTCCAGGGCCTCGGTCACCCGATTCCCGATCTCGTTGCGCGGCACACGATGTGCCTTGAGCCCGAAGGCCACGTTGTCGTGCACCCGCATGTGCGGGAACAGCGCGTACGACTGCACGACGACGCCGATCCCGCGCTTGGCGGGGGAGAGGTCGGTGACGTCGCGGCCGGCCAGTCGCACCGCACCCGAGGTCGGCCGGACGAATCCGGCCAGGGCCTTGAGTGCGGTGGACTTGCCGGAACCGCTGGGTCCGAGCAGGGCAACCGTTTCCCCCGCGGCGACGCGCAGGTTGAAATCGGCCAGTGCGACAGTGGTTTTACGGCCGTGGCCGTAGGTGACACCGACCCGATCGAACACGATGGCCGGTTCGATGGCGGAGGTGGTCGCCACCGAGGATGTCGTCAACGCGGAGGACATGGTTGCTGCTCCCTGAGGCGGTGAAATTAGCTGCCGGTGGCCTTCGTGTAGGCCGCGACATCGGCGTCGAGGTCCTCGAGCACCTTGTTCCAATCCGGGTGCAGCACATCGACGTTCTTGACCAGCGAGGCCGGGGAGACCGCGCCGGCGGCGGCCGGGCTGTCCTTCAGATCGGTGCGCGCGGAGACGGCATTGGCATCGGTCAGGGTCTTCTGCGCGTCAGCCGAGAGCAGGTAGTCCATCAGCTTCTTGCCGGCGTCCGAATGCGGAGCGCCCTTGGCCAGGCCCATCAGGTACGGCAGTGCGACGGTGCTCTGCTTGCCATCGGCGGCGGCGGGGAAGAAGACGCTGAACTTGGACCCCTTCTCCTTGATGGTGGCCAGGTTCATCTGGATATCGCCGTTGGCGACGAGGATCTCGCCCTTGTCGACCTTGGCCTGCAGCTTGCCGGTGGAGGAGGACGGGCCGACATTGTTGGACTGCAGCTTGGTCAGGTAGTCCAGCGCGCCCTGCTTGCCGTAGAGCTGCTGCAGCAGGATCAGCACCGCGGTGCCGTCACCGGCCTGACCGGGGGTGGAGTACTGGATCTTGCCCTTGTACTCCGGCTTCAGCAGATCGTCCCAGGTCAGCTTGGGGGCCTCGACGCTCGGGTTGGCGATGAAGCAGAGGTAGTTGCCCGCCAGCGTGACCCACTTGCCGCCCGCGTCCTTCTCCGAGGCCGGGAACGCGGCGGTGTCGACGCCGCTGGCCTGCAGCAGCCCCGTCTTGTCGGCCTTCTGCATGAACGGCGGGAGCGTGACGATCACGTCGGCCTGCGGGTTGGCCTGCTCCTTGTCGACCCGGTTGACGACCTCGCCGGAGCCGGCCTCGACCAGGTTGACCGAGATGCCGGTCTGATCCTTGAACTTCGCGAACTGGGTCTTGTACCAGTCACCGACACCGTCGGCGGAGTAGACGGTGACCGTCTTGCCGTCGCTCGAGTCGCTGCCGGTGCCGCCGCAGGCGGTCAGGCTGAGGACGACCGCGGTGGCCGAGGTGAGAACGAGTGCGGTGCGGGCGATATTGCGTGCGAGGCGGTTTTTCGTATTACGCACGGTGACTACAACTTTCAGTTCGTGGGAGAGGGTCGATCGAAGGGGTGGGGGGTGTATCCGGAACCCCGGCGGCGAGGCTCCGGAATTCTCTAGCCGCGTTCGGCCAGCAGCAGCTGTGCGAACTCGGTCACCGACGGCACCACGTGGGTCGCCCCGGCGGCCCGCAGCTGGTCCTCGTCGTGTGCGCCGGTCAGCGTGCCCGCGGCGATGCGTGCGCCCGCGGCCAGTCCGGTGGCGATATCGCTGGCCGTGTCACCGAGCACCGCAACGCGATCCACGGCGTCGATGCCCAGGCGCAGCAGCGCGGTGAGCACCATGTCCGGGTAGGGACGGCCGCGGCCGGCGTCGGACGGTGCGAGGGTCAGGTCGGCGATCTCGTTCCAGCCCAGCGCGGTCAGCAGCTTGTCCTGGGTGGCGCGGCTGAATCCGGTGGTCAGCGCCACCTTGATCCCGGCCGCGCGCAGCGCCGTGATCGCCTCGGCGGCACCGGGAATCGGCGACACCCCGGCATCGGCGAGCTCGGCGTAGGCGGCCTCGAAGGCGTCGTTGGCCTGCTGCGCCTTGCTCTCGTCGCCCAGCAACGCCCGGAACACGACGATCTTGGACTGGCCCATGGTGTCGATCACGTACTGCCGGGCGGCCTCGCGCTCGGGTCCCTCGACAGGGATTCCGGCGGCCGTGGCGGCCCGCTCGAAGGCCTGGACCACCAGGCCGTCGTCCACGACGGTGGTGCCGGCCATATCGAGTACCGCGAGATCGATCTGCTTGTCGGACACAGGGATTCCTTTTGGTCGAAGACTGGGAAACGTGGAGGTCAGGGCTGCGGAAGCCGGATCCGCGGAAACTCAGAGGCCGAGCAGATCGGCGGTTTCCTCCCCGAGCGCGGGCCCCAGCGTCATGCCGCGCCCACCGGGACCGGTGACGACCCAGACGGTGTCCGACGCCCGGGCGCGGGTCACGATCGCGCCCGGATCGATGGACTGGCTGTAGACCCCCGCCCAGCGCCGCACCACCTGCGGCAGCTTGCGGCCGAGCAGTTCCTCCGCGACGGAGGTGAGGTGCTCGTACGGCGCCTCGTCCACGTCGAAGTTGAACGGCTCGTCGTATTCGTGGGTGTCGCCGATGGTGAGCCCGCCGTGCAGGCGTTGCACGCACAGCAACTGCATCTTGTGCCGTGCGGCGGTGAAGGGTTGTGCCTCTTCACGATTGAGGCGATCCAGTTCCTCACCCGCGAAGGCCGGGTAGTAGCGGAAGCTGTCGCCGTCGGCGATCGCGGTGGTGAGCGATTCGCCCAGCGGCGCGGTCTGCATCATCTGCAGGCGCACCCGGCGCACCGGGATGTCGCCGACGAGTTCACGGGTCAGTCCGGTGTGCGCGGCGCCCGGGCAGACCAGGACGAGATCGCCCTCGTGGCGGCGGCCGCGATCGTCCACCACGGTGCCACCGGTGACGGTGCGCGCCTCGGTGCCGCCGAAGAAGGTGTAGCGCTCGCTGGCCTCCATGTACCGGCGCAGCGCGGGCAGCGCCTGGCGCGATTCCACGGCGGCATCGGTCGAACAGTGCAGTCCGGCGAGGAATTTACCGCGCACCGCGGGATTGATCGCACGGACCTGCTCGACGTCGAGCAGTTCGAATCCCCGTTCGGCGGCCGAATCGCTCGCGGCGGCGGCCTCGGCGACGGCCAGTTCGGCCTCGCTGCGCACCAGCGTGATCGATCCCGCGGCGCGGAAGCCGACGCCCGGAACCTTGCCGCCGATCTCCTCCCACAGTTGCCGCGAGCGCAGCGTGATCGCCATTTCGCTCGCGCTGCGCCCCGACACCCACACCAGACCGAAGTTGCGCACGGTCGCGCCGCGCGCCTCGACCTCGCGCTCGAGCTGAACGACTTCGTGGCCGCGTCCGATGGCGGCTAGGGCGTGGGCTGTGCCGAGGAGTCCTCCGCCGATGATGACCAATCGCATGGGACTCATCGTGACCAATGGTCTAGACCTAGGAGTGTTTCGTGTGCAAACGCCAGGTTAACAATTGGTATAGACCAATTCTGTGTACGCTGGGGGCATGGACGCTACGGAGGTTGCCGGGGTGGGCGAGCAGCAGGCGGACGGCCGAACGACAGAGGAAATGTCCAGCGCGATAACGGATTCCGCCAGAATTCCCAAGTCGTACCGGGTGCGCACGGAACTCGAATCGCTGCTGAGCGAACTCTCCGAGGGCGATCCGCTGCCCTCGGAACGCGATCTGGCCCTGCGCTGCGGCGTGGCCCGCGAGACCGTGCGTCAAGCGGTCCGGGAACTGCTGGTGGAGGGCCGCATTCGCCGGCAGGGCCGGGGCACCGTGGTCTCACGCCCGAAAATGGTCCAGCCCATGTCCCTGCGCTCCTATACCGAGGGCGCTCTGAAATACGGCCGTATCCCCGGCCGTCTCCTGGTCGACTGGTCCGACATCCCCGCCGATCCCGACACCGCCCAGGACCTGTCCCTGGAACCCGGCACCCTGGTCATGCACCTCGAACGCATCCTGCTCGCGGACGGCGAGCGCATCGGGCTCGAGAGCACCTTCATGCCCATCGACCGCTTCGCCTTCCTGCGCGAGACCTACGACCCCCGCACCTCCCTCTACGCCGCCACCCGAGCCCGAGGCGTCTGGTACGCCTCCGCCACCGAACGCGTGGAAACCGTCCTGGCCTCCCCGCGCGAAGCCGCCCTCCTGGAATGCACCACGGCCCTGCCCATGCTCCTGCTGCACCGCCGCAGCGTCGACGCCGACGGCACCCCCATCGAACGCGTCCGCTCCCTCTACCGGGGCGATCGCATCGCCTTCCAGGCCACCCTGCGCGACTGATCCGGCCGCCGGCCGGGCTGATCGGTGACTGCCGAGGGCCGTGGCGATGATATCGATGGCCCTGACCCGGAACGCGCCCGCCACGGGTCGTGGCGGGCGCGAGAAATGCTGCGGGAGAGCTGAATTCCTGGACGGACCGGTGCGGGCACGGCGCACCGCCGGAACCTAGCGCACCGCGCGAGCCAGCCGTTCCAGTTCACTGATCATGCGGTCGATCTCCTCACAGGTGTTGTAGAACGCGAAGGAGGGGCGGACCGTCGCCTCGAGACCGAGGCGGCGCAGGATCGGCTGTGCGCAGTGATGACCGGCGCGGACCGCGATGCCCTTCTCGTTCAACGCTTTTCCGACCTCGAGGGGTTCGTAGCCGTCCATGACGAAGGACAGCACACTGGCCTTGTCGGCCGCCGTTCCGACCAGTCTGACCCCGGGTATCGCGGCCAGCCGGGGGGTGGCGTATTCGAGCAGGCCGTGTTCGTACCGCGAGATGTTGTCCATACCCAGCCGCTCGACGTAGTCGATCGCAGCGCCCAGGCCGACCGCGTCCGCGATATTCCCGGTGCCCGCTTCGAAACGACCCGGGGGCGGTTGGAACAGCGAGCGCTCCAGCGTGACGTCGCTGATCATGTTCCCGCCGCCCTGCCACGGCGGCATGTCACGCAGCACCTCGGCGTTGCCGTACACCACGCCGATTCCGGTGGGGCCGAACAGCTTGTGGCCCGAGAACACGAAGAAGTCGGCCCCGATGGACCGCACGTCGACGGCGGTGTGCGGAACCGACTGAGCCCCGTCGATCAGGGCGATCGCCCCGGCGCGATGTGCCTGCGCCACGATCTCGTGCACGGGGGTGATGGTGCCCAGGGCGTTCGAGACCTGAGTCACCGACACGAGTTTCGTGCGATCGGAGAGCAGCCGGGTGTACTCGTCCATCAGCAACTGCCCGCGATCGTCCACCGGGATGACCTTCAGCAGCGCGCCGGTCTCGGCGCACAGCATCTGCCAGGGCACGATGTTCGCGTGATGCTCCAGGTGCGAGATCAGGATCTCGTCACCCTCGCGAATGTGCTTGCGCCCCCAGGTCTGTGCGATCAGGTTGATCCCCTCGGTGGCCCCGCGTACGAAGACGATCTCCTGCGCCGAGGACGCGCCGATGAACCGCGTCACCGCATCGCGCGCACGTTCGTACGCATCGGTGGAGCGCGCGGCCAATTCGTGTGCGGCCCGGTGGATATTGGAGTTCTCGTGCTCGTAGAAGTACGCGATCCGCTCGATGACCGATCGCGGCTTCTGCGTGGTCGCGGCGTTGTCGAACCAGACCAGCGGATGCCCGTTCACCCGTTCGCTCAGAATCGGGAAGTCGTTGCGCACGGCGTGCACGTCGAAGGGCGGATGCCGGTCCGGCGCTCGATGGCGCACCGCGTCCAGGAAGTAGAACTGCGAATTCACCGGTGCCGCAGGGGCTTGCGGGCGCTCGAGGAAGTAGAACTCGGGCGCGCCGACCGCGGGCGGTCCGGCGTCTCGTGGCGGCGAGAGCACCTGTTCCAACGAGGGCAGCCCGACCAGGAAGGGGTCGGTGTGGATGTCCGCGTTGCGCACCGTGGAGGTCGGCGGCGGACCCGACGGGGTCGACATGGGCACGTCCGCACCCCAGGCCGGTACCGTCACGTCCGGTGTCGGGCCGCCCGGCGGTACCGCACCCTGGGGCGCGGAACTCCGCGGCGCCGACACCGCACCCGGTGCCGACGAACTCTGCGGGGCGGACCCGGTCGGCACCGAACTTGTCGGCACAGACCTTGTCGGCACGGAGCTGGTCGGCACAGACCTTGTCGGCACGGAACTTGTCGGCACGGAGCTGGTCGGCACCGAACCCACCGGCACCGAACCCGTCGGCACCGAACCCAGTGCAGACGGGAACGTATCGGGCAGCCCCGCAGGTGAACTCGGTGCCGCGACCCCGAGCGCCGCGACCCCGGGCATCCCCGACGGCAGCGCCGCGAAGAACGCGCCCGCGAGGCGATTGATCGTCGCCTCGTCGGGCAGGTTCAGCACGGTCGTCTCGGCCGGGATCGGGGAGGCCGGCGGCTCACTTCCGGTAGGTCGGTGTGTAGTCATGGAACTTGTCCACCTCGGCTCCCTCGAGCAGTGCCACCGCGTCGTCGGTCAGGATCGCCAGCGAGCAATACAGCGACACCAGGTACGAGGCGATCGCGCTGCGGTCGATACCCATGAACTTCACCGACAGCCCCGGGCCCTGTTCCCCGGCGAGCCCGGGTTGGTACAGGCCGATCACGCCCTGGCGCGACTCTCCGGTCCGGATCAACAGGAACTTGGTCTTGCCCTTCTCGACCGGCACCTTGTCCGACGGAATGATCGGAATTCCGCGCCAGGTCAAAAATTGCGAGCCGAACAGGCTGACCGTCGGCGGCGGCACACCGCGCCGCGTGCATTCCCGGCCGAAGGCCGCGATCCCCTCCGGATGAGTCAGAAAGAATCCGGGTTCCTTCCAGACCTTCGCGATCATATTGTCCAGATCATCGGGGGTGGGCGGCCCGGCGATCGTGGAAATCTTCTGCTTGGGTGCGACATTCGCGATCAGGCCATAGTCGGGGCTGTTGATCAGCTCGCCCTCTTGGTGTTCCTTGATCGCCTCGATGGTGAGCCGCAACTGCTGGGCTATCTGATCGTGCGGGCTCGAGTACAGATCCGACACCCGGGTGTGCACGTCGAGGATCGTGTGCACGGCCTTGAGCCGGTACTCGCGCGGCTTCTTCTGGTAGTCGATGAACGTCTCGGGCAGCGGAGACTCATCGTAGTTGTCGCACTTGATATCCACGGTGTTCTCGTGGGTTACCTGGTTACGACGGTAGATGCCCGCCTCGACGGGGATCCAGTTCATGAGATGGACGAGCCAGCGAGGAGTGATCGACTCCATCTGCGGAACGGACTTGGTCGCGTTCGCGAGTGTCCTCGCGGCTTCATCACCCAGCGCAACCGGTTGTGGAACAGTACTTGTCATCGAACCACCTTGGGATTGGCAAATCGACCGTTACCTGTGCGGCGCCATGCTAACAAGCGCCGTTCGGATTGTCCGCGCGACCGTCGCGAATGATATTGCGCGCCGCGGAAATTCCGAAGCGGCACCATTCCTCTCGATCGTTGGAACAAGGTCATCGTCAGGCAGCACGGTTACGCGCCGATGCGCCGCGAGGTTAATTCGCGGTCTCGGCGGGGGCTCACGCGTTACGGGGAGATTCCGTAAAAGTCATCGGTACCGCCGCGAAATGCGCGGCGGTACCGATGGATTCATGTCAGCGAACCTGCGGGGCGACTTTCTCCCCGAGCAGCCGGATATTGTCCAGAACCTTCTCGTGCGGCAGCGTGCCGACGCTGGTGTGCAGCATGAAGCGGTCCAGCCCGAGGGTGTCACGGACGTCGGCGATCTTGCTCGCCACGTAGTCCGGGGTGCCGACGAACAGCGAACCACTCTGGGAGCGAAGGGCGTTGAACTGCTCTCGGGTCATCGCGCCCCAGCCGCGCTCGCGGCCGATCCCGCTCATGGCGGCCGCGTACGGAGCGTAGAAATCCGCGACGGCGTCCTCGTCGGTGTCCGCGACGTAGCCGTGCGCGTGCACCGCGACCGGCTGCGGCTCGTTGCCGCCCTCGGCCAGCGCCCGGTGATACAGCTCCACCAGCGGCTTGAATCGCGCGGGCTGTCCGCCGATGATCGCGATGGCCAGGGGGAGCCCCAGAAGTCCCGCGCGGACCACGGATTCAGGGCTGCCGCCCACCGCGATCCAGACCGGCAGCGGCCTGCCCTCGGTGCGGGGATAGACGATCGCGTCCTTCAACGGCGCGCGGAACCTGCCGTTCCAGGTGACCGGCCCCTCGTCGCGAATCTTCAACAGCAGCGCCAGCTTCTCCTCGAACAGCGCGTCGTAATCGGCGAGGTCGTAACCGAACAGGGGGAACGACTCGGTGAAGGAGCCCCGGCCCGCCATCAGCTCGGCGCGTCCGTCGGACAGTCCGTCGAGCGTGGCGAAGTCCTGGAAGACGCGGACCGGATCATCGGAGCTCAACACGGTGACCGCACTGGTGAGCTGAATCCGTTCGGTGCGCGCGGCGATGGCCGCGAGGACCACGGCGGGGGAGGAGGCGGCGAAATCCTTGCGATGGTGCTCGCCGACGCCGTACACGTCCAGGCCGGCCTGCTCGGTGACCTCGGCCTCCCGCACGACCTGACGCAACCGCTCGGCCGCCGTGGGAGTCGGCCCGGTACCGCCGACCGGGTGCACCTCGGCGAATGTCGTGAGTCCCAGCTCCACGGTGTATTCCTCTCCCGAAAAATTTGTTTCCAAGTCAACCTATCGCTTAAACGGACCGTGGTCCGGAAACATTCCACGGCTACACGCCGGTCGCTCACACGCTGGCCGCGAGCAGTCCGGCTCGGGCGGATAGTCTTGGTCCCATGTCAGTGCGCACCCGTAAACCTCTCGTTCCCGGCACGCAATCGCCCATTCGCGAGGTGCCGAAATCGATCGAGCGCCCGGAGTACGTGTGGAAGAAGACCGCCAACGAGGGGCATGAGCCCTGGGTGCAGACGCCCGAGACCATCGAGAAGATGCGACTGGCCAGCACGCTCGCCGCCCAGGCCCTCGAGGAGGCGGGCAAGGCCGTCGCCCCCGGCGTCACCACCGACGAGCTCGACCGCATCGTGCACGAGTACCTCGTCGACAACGGCGCGTACCCGTCCACGCTGGGCTACAAGGGCTTTCCCAAGTCCTGCTGCACCTCGCTGAACGAGGTCATCTGCCACGGCATCCCGGACTCGACCGTGATCGAGGACGGTGACATCGTCAATATCGACGTCACCGCCTACATCAACGGCGTGCACGGCGACACCAACAAGACCTACTTCTCCGGTACCCCCGACGAGGAGGTGCGCCTGCTGGTCGAGCGCACCGAGGAGGCCACCGCCCGCGCCATCAAGGCCGTGAAGCCGGGGCGCGCCCTCAATGTGATCGGCCGCGTCATCGAGTCCTACGCCAACCGCTTCGGCTACGGCGTGGTCCGCGACTTCACCGGCCACGGCGTCGGACCCACCTTCCACAGCGGCCTGGTGATCCTGCACTACGACCAGCCGGCCGTGGAGTCGGTCATCGAGACCGGCATGACCTTCACCATCGAGCCGATGATCAACCTCGGTGGCATCGACTACGAGATCTGGCCGGACGGCTGGACCGTGGTCACCAAGGACCGCAAGTGGACCGCGCAGTTCGAGCACACCCTCGTGGTCAACGAGACCGGGTCGGAAATCCTCACCCTCCCGTGAGAATCGCTCGCCGGCAGCTGATTTCGTGCCCTGCTCCCGGTCCGGGGCAGGGCGCGCCGCAGGGTGGCGCCCAAGGGACGACGACACGTGCGCCCCGATGCGCGTCCCGGACGGAGCCGCGGTGAAGGGCGCCCTGCTGATCGCGGGCACGACCTCCGACGCGGGTAAGAGCGTCGTGGTCGCGGGGTTGTGCCGCATGCTCGCGCGCCGAGGCGTGAAAGTCGCCCCGTTCAAGGCTCAGAACATGTCGAACAACTCCGTCGTCACCCTCGACGGCGGCGAGATCGGCCGCGCGCAGGCGCTGCAGGCGCGGGCCTGCGGTCTGGAGCCGAGCGTGCGGTTCAACCCGATCCTGCTCAAACCCGGCAGCGATCGGCGCTCGCAACTGGTGGTGCGCGGCAAGGCCGTCGACACCGTCGGCGCCAAGGATTACTTCAAGCATCGGCAGCAGCTGCGCGGGGTCGTCGCCGAGGAATTGGCCTCGCTGCGCGCCGAGTTCGACGTGGTGATCTGTGAGGGCGCCGGATCGCCCGCCGAAATCAACCTGCGGGCAACGGATCTGGCGAACATGGGCCTGGCCCGCGCGGCGGACCTGCCGGTGCTGATCGTCGGGGACATCGACCGCGGCGGCGTGCTGGCGCACCTGTTCGGCACCGTCGCGATCCTGGAACCCGAAGACCAGCAACTCATCTCGGGCTTCCTCGTCAACAAGTTCCGGGGCGATGTCGATCTGCTGAAGCCGGGCCTGGATCAGCTGTATGACCTCACCGGCCGCCCCACCCTCGGCGTCATCCCGTTCGCGCCGGATCTGTGGATCGACGCCGAGGACTCCCTCGGCACCGTCGCGGACGCTCCCGTCGGCCGACCGCGCCCGCCGCTGGGCGGACAGTGGCTCAGCGTCGCGGCCGTGCGCCTGCCGCGCATCTCCAACTCCACCGATGTCGAGGCGCTCGCGTGCGAGCCCGGCCTCTCGGTGCGCTGGGTCGAGGAACCCTCCCGCCTGGCCGGAGCCGACCTGGTGGTGCTGCCGGGCAGCAAGTCCACCGTCGGCGATCTGGAGTGGCTGCGCCGCACCGGTATCGCGGACGCCCTGATCGCCCGCGCCGCGGCGGGCGGCCCGATTCTGGGCATCTGCGGCGGCTACCAGATGCTCGCCCGCACCATCGAGGACCGCGTCGAATCCGGCGCGGGCACGGTCGCGGGCCTGGGCCTGCTCGACCTGGAGATCGAATTCGACGATCCGAAGATCCTGCGCCGCGCCGCGGGGCACACCTACGCACCCGACGCGCCGTCGAGCGGTATCCCGGTGCACGGCTACGAGATTCATCACGGCCGGGTGCGCGCCGCCGGCGACCGCCCCTGGCTCGAACTCGACGGCGCGCCCGAAGGCAGTGTGCGCGGCGCGATCTGGGGCACGCACCTGCACGGAGCGCTGGAATCGGACGAATTCCGCCGCGCCTGGCTGCGCGAGGTGGCCGCCGCCGCGGGCCACCCCGGCTTCGTTGTCGCCGAGGATGTTTCGGTGGCGCGGGTGCGCGACGCCCAGCTGGATCTGCTCGCGGATCTGATGGCGGAGCACCTGGATATCCCCGCGCTCGAACGCCTCATCACCGAGGGGGCCCCGGCCGGCCGGCCCACTCTCACCGTCGGCAAGTGACGACCGTCACATAAGTTCACCCGAGACGCGTTCGGGACTCGGTCGTGCCATGTAGCGTGATCGTATGGAATCTCGGCGGATCACGGTCGGTGACCGCATCTGGACCGTGCGAACCGGAGGACCCGAGTCCCGGCACCACGTCCTCCTGCTCCCCGATGCGGGCGACCCGGCCGACGTATACGACGAGGTCTGCACCCGTTTGCAGACCTCGGACCTGCACACCATCGCCATCGAATGGGCGGATGGTCTCGACACGGCGACCGTGTTCGCCATCCTCGACGAGTTGAAGGTGCCGTGGGCCAATCTGGTCGGCTGCGGTGTCGGCGCCGACCTCGCCTGGCAGCTCGCCGCGCGCGGTTTCGGCCGCTTCATGAGCCTGGTCGTCGCCGGTGGCGGACACCCGGCCGCCGCAGGTCCGGACGGTGCGGTCGCGGACGCGACCTGCCCGCCGGTGGAGATTCCCACCACCCTGCTGGCCACCAAGCGTTTCCCGCGCGCGGTCGCGGAACCCTCGAGCCGCTTCGTCTACGGCGAGTTCCGGCTGGTGCCGGTGGATGTCGGGAACGTGGCCGGGGAAGCCGGCCACGAACTCGCCACCGAGATCGTGCTACGCACCAGCTTCTGGTGAGTTCGCCAGCCACCGCAGCCAGGAGTCCAGCTCGCTGAAGGCCTGGCTGCGCGGCTTTTCCGAGGACAAGAACACATCGTGCCGCGCGCCCTCGATCGGCACGATATTGGTCCGCTCGCCCAGGCAGCCCGCCCAGCGCTGAATCTGCCGCACGTCCAGCACCACGTCGGCCACGTCGGCGGCCGGGCCGTACTTGCCCATGAACTTGGTCACCTTGGAGCGCAGGATCAGCGCGGGCACCCCGATGTCCAGGCCCTGATGCAACCGCCGGTGCCCGCGTCGGATGGCGCGCAGCCAACCGGCGTGAACGGGGAAGCCCGACAGCGGTTTCCAATCCAGGTTGTAATCCCATTCGCCGGATGCGGTGCGGTGCAGGCTGTCTCCGTACGTGGTGATCTTGCCCAGCGGCAGCGACGCGAAGGCGCGCAGCCGGCCCAGTCCCTCGAGCACCGGCGTGCCGACGGTCCGGTAGTACGACGGCCCCTGCAGATCGAACCACGGGCTGTTCAGCACCAGGCCGGTAATGCCCTGTGCCGCAGCGCCTCCCGCGGCATTGAGCCGGTGCAACCACAGCGAGGTCACCAGCCCGCCGGTCGAATGCCCCATCACCACCACCGGCAGGCCGGTCTCCTCGCGCATGACGCGCAGCGCCCGGTTCAACTCCGCGTCGTAGAGCGCCAGATCGCTCACGAAGTGCGGAGTCTGCCCCGGCCGGGTGGAACGGCCGCACTTGCGCAGGTCCAGCGCGTAGAAGGCGTACCCCTGCGCGGCCAGGTGCTGGGCCAGGTGCTCCTGGAAGAAGTAGTCGGTGAACCCGTGCACGAACAGCACGGCCCGGGTGGCGACCGGCGCGTCCGCGGGTGTGTAGCGGACCACGGTGGCGACCACCTCACCCTCGCCGTCGGGGTCCGGACCGAGCGGGATGGTCAGTTGCCGGTAGTCGGAGCCCAGTACATCGGGCTGCCACTCCTCGGTGACGGAGGTCGATGCGGGCGTACCGGCTGCGGATGACGTATCAGAGGTCACCAGCCAAAGATAAACCTCCTGGTCTCAGAACACAGCTTGGAGGTATCTCTCACATTCGGGCCTTTCGTTGCGGGAATTCCGCGTGTCCAGGGGCACAATCGGTCTTAGGTGAACGACGGGTAACCTGACCGCTGCTGGGTTGCCGTAGATAAGACAAGGAAGTCGATCAACACCGTGCCGAACGCTGCCACGATTGAAAAGACCGATGTAGTCCTCATCGGTGCCGGCATCATGAGTGCCACCCTGGGCGCTCTGCTCCGACAGGTGCAGCCGGACTGGTCGATCACGCTCTTCGAGCGACTCGAAGCGGCCGCCGCCGAAAGCTCCGACCCGTGGAACAACGCGGGTACCGGGCACTCGGCGCTCTGCGAGCTGAACTACACGCCGCAGAACGCCGACGGCTCGGTGGAGATCGCCAAGGCCATCGACATCAACGAGCGCTTCCAGGTCTCGCGCCAGTTCTGGTCCTACGCGGTCGAGAACGGCGTGCTGGCCGACCCGTCCAACTTCATCAACCCGATTCCGCACGTGAGCTTCACCCACGGCGCGGACGGCGTCGAATACCTGCGCAAGCGCCACGAGGCGCTGTCGCGGCATCCGCTGTTCGAGGGCATGGAGTTCATCGCCGACGAGGACGAGTTCACCCGGCGACTACCGCTGATGGCCAAGGGCCGTGACTTCTCCGATCCGGTCGCCCTGAACTGGAGCGACATCGGCACCGACGTCGACTTCGGCGAGCTCACCAAGGAGCTGCTGGCCTACCTCGGCAAGTCGGGCGCGAACATCGCGTTCGGCCACGAGGTCAAGAACCTGTCCAAGCAGTCGGACGGCTCCTGGCTGGTCAAGGTGCGCAACCTGCGCTCGGGCAAGACCCGCGTGCTCAATGCCAAGTTCGTGTTCGTCGGCGCGGGCGGCGGCGCACTGCCGCTGCTGCAGAAGGCGGGCATCAAGGAGATCGCCGGATTCGGCGGGTTCCCGGTGTCGGGCCTGTTCCTGCGCTCCACCAACCAGGACCTGATCGACCAGCACGACGCCAAGGTGTACGGCCAGGCGTCGGTCGGCGCGCCGCCGATGTCGGTGCCGCACTTGGACACTCGCGTCATCAACGGCAACAAGGGCCTGCTGTTCGGCCCGTACGCCGGCTGGACGCCGAAGTTCCTCAAGGACGGCAAGAACACCGATCTGTTCAAGTCGGTCAAGCCGAACAACCTGTTCTCCATGCTGGGCGTCGGCGTCACCGAGATGGGCCTGGTCAAGTACCTGGTCTCGGAGCTCGCCAAGTCCCAGGCCGGTCGCGTGGACTCCATGGAGGAGTTCATCCCCCGTGCCGAGGGCAAGGACTGGGAGCTGATCATCGCCGGTCAGCGCGTGCAGATCATCCGGCGCAAGGGCGCGGGCGGCGTACTGGAACTGGGCACCGCGGTCGTCGCGGCCGAGGACGGCACCATCGCCGGTCTGCTCGGCGCGTCTCCGGGCGCGTCCACCGGTGTGAGCGCCATGCTCGACCTGCTGAAGAAGTGCTTCCCGCGCGAATACGCTTCGTGGGAGCCGAAATTCAAGGAGATGGTGCCGTCCCTGGGCGTCAAGCTCTCCGAGAATCAGGCCCTGTTCAAAGAGGTGTGGGACTGGTCGAACAAGGCCCTTCACCTGGAGAACGCGAACACGCCCAAGCACTCCGGGGTCGCTTCTCACGCCTAGGTGTGATAGCAAGACTCGATGATGTCAACGGTTGCTCTCAAACGGTCGTGGGCCCAAGATCTGGACACCGCGACGCTTTACAGGCTGTTGAAGCTTCGAGTCGAAGTGTTCGTCGTCGAGCAGAAGTGCGCCTACCCGGAACTCGACGGACTGGATCTCGGACCGGAGACCCGGCATTTCTGGCTCGATGACGAGGGCGAGGTCATCTGCACCCTGCGTCTGCTCGAGGAGCACGACGACGGCGTCAAGTCCTTCCGGATCGGCCGGCTGTGCACCTCCCCGCCCGCGCGGGGCCACGGCTACACCACCCGTGTACTGCAGGCGGCCCTGGCCGAGGCCGGTTCGGCCACCGTCCGGCTCAATGCCCAGACCTACCTGGTCGACATGTACACCAAGCACGGCTTCAAGATCGACGGCGAAGAGTACGTCGAGGACGGCATCCCGCACCTGCCCATGCGCCGGGGCTA
>NZ_BDBU01000033.1 GCF_001613145.1 Nocardia jejuensis NBRC 103114 | reverse complement strand
CCGCGCTGTTTTCCCGGGTAGGCCGATGGTCGCTGTCCCGGAGTGCGCGCATACAGTTGGGGCGTGTCCGGTTCCCTTGTTGCTTACTCCGAATCCGTCCGTGCGACATCCGGTGACGAAGCCGGGTTTCCGTTCTCCGCCGTGGTCGGCCAGGAGCGGTTGCAGCTGGCGTTGATCCTGTGCGCGGTGCACCCCGGAATCGGTGGCGTACTGGTGCGCGGTGAGAAGGGGACCGCCAAGTCGACGGTGGTGCGCGCGCTCGCGCAGTTGCTGCCGCCCGTCGTGGACGAGAGCGGGGCGCGGCCCGCGCGGCTGGTGGAACTGCCGGTCGGGGCGACCGAGGACCGGGTCGTCGGCTCCCTGGACCTGGAACGCGTGCTGCGCGACGGGGAACAGGCGTTCAAGCCCGGTCTGCTGGCCGCGGCGCATCACGGCGTGCTGTACGTCGACGAGGTGAACCTGCTGCACGACCATCTGGTGGATGTGCTGCTCGATGCCGCCGCCATGGGACGCGTGCACATCGAGCGCGACGGCGTATCCCATTCGCACCCGGCACGTTTCGTGCTCGTGGGCACCATGAACCCTGAGGAGGGGGAGCTGCGCCCGCAGCTGCTGGACCGCTTCGGGCTCACCGTCGACGTGGTCGCCTCGCGTGAGGTGGACGTGCGCATGGCCGTCGTGCGCAGGCGGCTCGACTACGAGGCGGACCCGAACGGCTTCGCCGCCGCGTACACGGGCGCTGACCGTGAGATCGCCGAGCGCATCCTCACCGCCCGCGATCGCCTGCCCGAGGTCGCCCTCGACAATGTCGAACTGCGCCGGATCGCCGCGCTCTGTGCGGCCTTCGACGTGGACGGCATGCGCGCGGACCTGGTCGTGGCGCGCACCGCGACCGCACACGCCGCCTGGCGCGGCAGCGAGGTCGTGACCGAGGACGACGTGCGGATCGCCGCGGAACTCGCACTGCCGCACCGGCGTCGGCGCGATCCGTTCGACGAACCGGGGATCAGCGAGGACCAACTCGACGAGGCCATGCGCCAGGCCTCGGACGAAGCCGCTCGCGCCGACGCGGACGGCGGTGCCGACGACCTGGGAAAAGGTGAAGCGGTCTCGCAGGACGATGCGGGACCGCGGCACCAGGCGGAAGAGTCGGGCGCACACCCGGAGAACGGGGCGAACACCACTGGGCCGGAGCAGGATTCGACCGGCGCGCGCCCCGAAGGCGATCCGGACGGCGAGGGTCCGCAATCCCCGGACGACGGCCCGGATTCGCCGGGAGGCGGACAGGATTCACCGCGGGATTCCGCGAACCCCCCGCGCCGCGATTCGAAGAACTCTGACTCGAAAAACCCCGGCAGCGATCAGGACTCGAACCCGCAGGGCGACAAGCCCGGCCGCGAACGCGGCGTGAGCGTCCCCACCCGATCGAGTGTCAAGGCCCCGCGCTGGGAGGTCCCCGGTGTCGGTGAAGGCGCACCCGGCCGCCGCTCCCGTGCCCGCACCCGCCAGGGTCGCGTCGTGCGCGCCACCACCGAGACCGGCACCGGTCTGCACCTGCTCGGCACCCTGTTCGCCGCTGTCCCGCACCAGTATTCGCGCGGCCGCACCACCGGCCCCATCGAATTCCTGGCCGAGGACCTGCGCGGCGCGTACCGCGAAGGCCGCGAGGGCAACCTGGTCGTCTTCGTGGTGGACGCCTCCGGCTCCATGGCCGCGCGCGACCGGCTCTCCGCGGTCACCGGCGCGATCGTCGCCCTGCTGCGCGATGCCTACCAGCGTCGCGACAAGGTCGCCGTCATCACCGTCCGAGGCCAGGACGCCGAGTTGGTCCTGCCCCCCACCTCCTCGGTCGACATCGCCGTCCGCCGCCTCGCGGACCTGCGCACCGGTGGCAAAACCCCACTCGCCCGGGGACTTCTGAAGGCCCGCGAGGTGATCGGCCGCGAACGCGTCCGCGATCCGCACCGCCGCCCCCTGGTGGTTCTGCTCACCGACGGCCGCGCCACCGGCGGCGCCGACCCCGTACCCCGCGCCCGCGCCGCCGCCCGCCTGCTGGCCCGAGACTCCGTCACCGCCATGGTCGTCGACTGCGAACGCGGCATGATCCGCCTCGGCCTCGCCCGCGATCTGGCCCTCGAAATGCGCGCCGGCTACCTGCAACTAGGCGAACTCACCGGCGATGTCGTCGCCGGAGTGGTCCGGGGTGCGCGCGCCGCGTGAGGTTCTGGCTGCCTGCGGCGTCATCGAGCGCTGACCGCGGGTGGTTTCCCGTCGTTCGGATGCCCGCGGTGGAGCGTTGGGCCGGGAGTGGCCGCATCACGCCCATATGGCAACGTACTTCCCTGAGCGGCCGCGCCAGTGCGCGGCAACGAAGGGAGCGCGAACGATGCCCAAGGGCGTGCCACTGCCGGACAGCATTCCGCAGGACGGGCTGACGACGCGGCAGCGTCGCAACCAGCCGGTGCTGGCCGTGCATACCGGTCCGGGCAAGGGCAAGTCCACCGCCGCGTTCGGGATGGCGCTGCGCGCCTGGAATCAGGGCTTCGACGTGGCCGTCTTCCAGTTCGTGAAGAGCGCGAAATGGAAGGTCGGCGAGGAGGCCGCCTTCCGCACCCTCGGCACGCTGCACGAGGAGACCGGCGCGGGCGGCGCGGTGGAATGGCACAAGATGGGCGAGGGCTGGTCCTGGACCCGTAAAGCGGGCAGCGACGAGGACCACGCGGCGGACGCGCTCGCGGGCTGGCGCGAGATCGCCCGCCGCCTGAACGCCGAGGAACACCGCTTCTACGTCCTGGACGAATTCACCTATCCCCTCAAGTGGGGCTGGGTCGACGTGGACGAGGTGGTGCGGACCCTGCGCGATCGCCCGGGCAATCAGCACGTCGTCATCACCGGCCGCGACGCCCCGCAGGCGCTGCTCGAGGTCGCCGACCTGGTCACCGAGATGACCAAGATCAAGCACCCCATGGACGCGGGCCGCAAGGGCCAGCGCGGCATCGAATGGTGAGTCCCGGCGCCGGCGTGCCCGCCGTCGTGATCGCCGCGCCCGCCTCGGGCAGCGGCAAGACCACCGTGGCGACCGGCTTGATCGGCGCGCTGCGCCGCGCGGGTCACCGGGTCGCGCCCTTCAAGGTCGGCCCCGACTACATCGACCCCGGCTACCACGGCTTGGCCGCGGGCCGCCCGGGCCGCAATCTCGATCCGGTCCTGGTCGGCGCGGACCGCGTCGTGCCCCTGTACCGGCACGGCTCCCGGGGCTGCGACCTGGCCGTGGTCGAGGGCGTGATGGGTCTGTTCGACGGCCGCATCGACGACAACCAGAGCACCCCGATCGCCGAGGGCTCCACCGCCCAGATCGCCGCAATGCTCGGCGCCCCGGTGGTTCTCGTGGTCGACGCCCGCGGCCACAGCCAGAGCCTCGCCGCCCTGCTGCACGGTTTCGCCACCTACGACACCGGAATCCGTTTGGGCGGAGTGATTCTCAACCGCGTCGGCAGCGAACGCCACGAACAGGTCCTGCGCGCCGCCTGCACCCGCGTCGGCCTCCCGGTCCTGGGCGCACTGCCCCGGCTGGCCGAATTGGAAGTCCCCTCACGGCATCTCGGCCTCATCCCCGCCGTGGAACACGGCTCCGCCGCCCACGCCGCCGTCGAGGCCATGACCGACCTGGTCGCCGCCCACGTGGACCTCACCGCGATCGCGGCCCTGGCCGCATCCCGGGTCTCGGGTCCGAGTTGGGACCCCGTCGAGGAAATCGCCGCGGCACTCGAGCGTGCGGGTCTGCCCGTGTCGAGCGGGGCCGGCCGGTATTCCGGTGGCGCTCGAGCCGATTCTGCCGCAACGCTCCGGGGTTCCGTTCACGCCGGTGTGTCCGCGCTGCCGACCGGATCGCGCAGTGCCGCAACAGATTCCGCCTACGGAGCTGACGAGGACGGTCCCGTGATCGCCATCGCGGGCGGCGCGGCGTTCACCTTCGGCTACGCCGAACATCGCGAACTCCTGGCCGCCGCCGGTGCGAGGGTCGTGGTGTTCGACCCCCTGCGGGACGAACTCCCCACCGGCACAGCAGGTCTGGTGATTCCCGGCGGCTTCCCCGAGGAACACGCCGCCCAGCTGGCCGCCAACACTCCGCTGCTGAGCGCCATCGCAGACGGGGCGGCCCGCGGTCTACCGATCCACGCCGAATGCGCGGGCCTGCTCTACCTGGCTCGCTCCCTCGACGGCCATCGCATGGCCGGAGTGATCGACGCCGATGCCGAATTCGGCCCCCGCCTCACCCTGGGCTACCGAGATGCCGTCGCCCTCACCGACTCTCCGCTCTGGCGGGCGGGTGAGCGAGTCCGCGGTCACGAGTTCCACCGCACTCGCCTCGCCGCACTCGCCTCGGCGCCGCCGTCCTGGGCCTGGCGCGCTCCCTCCGGCGACACCGTGCGAGAAGGCGCGGTACACGGCACGGTGCACGCTTCCTACCTGCACACCCACCCCGCCGGAAACCCCACCGCCATAGCCCGTTTCGTGCACGCGGCGGCCTCCACCCACGCCGTCACCACGGCGTGAGGTGCGAGGTGCGCGATCGCCCATCCCGCCACCCACGTGAGGTGCCGGCCGCTGACCACCCTGCTCCCGCGCTCCGGCGCCAGGTGCCGGGCGGCGAGTCGCTCATCCGCTGTTCCGGCGCGGGCCGCCGCGCAGTCCTCGACCACCCACCCCGCCCACCCCGCAGCCCTATGCGAGCCGCCGATCGCGGACTCCGGCACTCCGGCCCGAGATGCCGGTGAGCCCCCACTCTCCGATCGCGGACTCCGGGCGTGACCCCGCGAGCCGCACACCTGCTGACAGCGATGCCCCCGCCACCTCGCACCGCGCGACGCACCCGAACCCCGAGGCGTTTCTGGCAGTCGGGATAGGGATGCGGCCGGGAACTGCGGCATCCGCGATCCTGGCCGCCGTGCGAGATGCCCTGGGCGCGAGTGCCGTCGGCTGTCTCGCCACCGTGGATCGCCGCGCGGGAGAACCGGGACTGCGCGCGGCGGCCGCACAACTCGGAGTGCCGATCGTTTTCTTCGCCCCGGACCAACTTTCCGGGGTGCCCGTGCCGAATCCCTCCGAGCGCACGGCCGCCGCTCTCGGCACGCCCAGCGTGGCCGAGGCCGCCGCGCTGCTCGCCGCCGGAACCGATCGACTCGCACTACCGAAACAGGTGGCCGGGACGATCACCCTGGCCGCCGCGACGATCGAGAAGTGAACCCTTCCGGTCGCGCGTCTGCTCCCGGTTTGCGGACCCGGTAACTGGACATTCACACGGTGAAAGAGAAGGGGGGAGCGCGGGAGTCGTCGTGCATTCGCACGGTGGATTTCGCTCGATCTTGATCGGCGGCTCGGGGGTGAGGAATAGTTTCGAGTGGAAGCGATCAGCGGAGAAAGGAACCTCGATGGGTCCGGACGAACTGTTCGAGAGATTTGCGCTGGATCTCGCGCCTCGCGGGGTGGTCGCGGGGGCGATGTTCGGCAAGCGGGCGCTCAAGGCGCAGGGGAAGGCATTCGCCTGTCTCAAGGGCGATTCCATCGCGTTCCGGCTCGGCGACGGCACTCCCGCACACGGGGAAGCGCTGGCATTGCCCGGGGCGGTGCTGTTCGATCCCTCCGGCGGCGGACGGCCCTTCAAGGACTGGGTGGCGATCCCGCACGCGCACGCGCACGAGTGGCCGCGATTCGCCGATGTCGCGCTGGGCAATCTGGCCGCACCGGCCTGAGCACGGCATCGGCCCACCCGAAACCGCCCCGCACGACATCGCCCCCCCCGCACGAAATCGGCCGCCGCACCTGCCTCATGGTTGGGGATCGGCAGATACGGCGGCCGGCGAATCTCCTCGCGGGAGAGGGTGATTCGCTGTTCGGGGAAGGCGTGTCCGGGACCGGACTAAGGAGCCACCGAGCCCCAATCGGCGAAACCGGTCGGATCATGGCGGCCGAGGCTGCCGTGCTCGAACAGTCCCCAGCCCTCGGCATCGCCGAGCCGGGCCTTGCCGACATGATCGATGACGCCGAACGGAATTCGGCCCGCGATCGCGGGATCGGTCAGATCGTAGAGACGGCTCTCGGACCAGCCGCGTCCCTTCCACTGCCCGTGCTGCCAATCCGGATCGCCGCCGTACCCGCAGCCGACGTTCAGCGCCACGAAGGTGCCCGCCTCGACCTCGAGCTCGAGCGGCTTGCCGTCGGGGGTGGTGAGATCCAGTCGCAACGCGGTCGGAATGCGGGTGCCGGACTTGTAGGTCAGGTTCACCCGCGGCCAGCCGAGCTGTTCCACGCGCCCGTCGTTCCAGATGCGGGTGGCGTCGTTGAGGGTGCGGAAGCCGTTCGGCTCCTCCTGCACGATCACCACGATGGTGAACTCGTCGAACCGCAGCGGCACGTACAGCCACCAGAAGCCTTCGGACGGTTCGTCGGCCGCGCGGCCGGGCTGCTCGGCCTCGCCGACCGGCCGGATGCCCCAGGAGCGGTCGCGGGTACCGGTCCACACCGCCGGATCGACGGTGAGATCGGTGCCGTCGACACTCAGCGTTCCCGCCCAGGAGCCCACCTGCGCGAAGCGCTGCGCGTCGATGATCGGCCGGTTCAGTCCGGTGATGATGGTGTGCGGCAGTTCCTGCACGGCGGGCGAGGTGCCCTCCCAGGTCATGTCGAAGGACAGGTCCTCGTGCTCGCAGATGGCGCGGATCTTGCGCAGCGGCTCGATGATCTCCAGTCGGTAGCCGCCGACCTTCGGATCGGTGCTGCGCTCGGTGAGCGCGTCCGAGAAGCGCACCGCGCGTTGCTGATCCCCGCGCCGCACGGTCGCGAAGGCATCGATGGTGCCGAGGTTCGGATAGACGCCGAACCCGGTCACCAGGAAGGTGCCGCCGTCGCGGTCCGAGGCGTTGAAGTAGCTGCGGTCGTAGAAGTTCCGGTCGCTGGAGGCGACCCGGGCCATCGGCAGCGGAGCCTGGTGGATGGGGTATTCGTCGAGCGGGCCGATCATGGTCGTCCTCAATCCCAGTCGTAGGTGCCGTCGAGCAGGGCTTCGAGCAGAAGCCGGTGCATGACGTAGTCGTCGCGATCGGGAGTGTCGGTGTCCTCCCCGAAGTGGATCATCCGGCGCTTGACCCGGGCCATCACGATCCCGTGCCGCAGCGCCGCGTAGGTCAGGTACCAGTCCATATCGCGCGGGGCGTGACCGGTGAACTCCTCGTACAGCTTCTCGACATCGCTGCGGCGCAGGAAGTCCGGCAGCCCCGGCTGATCGAAGCGGGTCGCGATGTCCTGGAAGAAGCGGTGGATCAGGATGGGCCAGGCCACATCCAGCTCACGCGGGCCGAGCGCGGCCATCTCCCAGTCCAGCACCGCCGCCGGGGTGTACCCGTCGAAGATGATGTTGCCCGGGCGGGCGTCACCCCAGCTGAGCACGTCCGCGCCGGTGTCGGCCGGCCAGTTCTGCTCGAGCCATTCGAAGGTGCGCTCCAGCAACGGGATTCGGAATCCGTCCTTCGCCAGCGCCCAGTCGTACCAGTCCTTCTGATCCTGGAAGTGTTTGCGCAGCGGCGAGCCCTCGCAGGCGAGCATGGGGAAGCGCTCGGCCGGGTTCTCGATGGCGTGGATCTTGGCGATCACCTCGACGGTGTTGCGGGTCATCGCGTATCGATCCTCCTTCGAGGAATCGAAGAGCCAGCCCAGGAACACGTACGGCGGATTGTCTTCCGGCACACGCCCGTCCACGCGTCGCATCACCAGGAACGGCGAGCCGAGCACGCTCGCGTCGCTCTCCAGCCAGCACAGCGGCGGCAGCGGCGCGTCGGTCGCCTCGGCGACTCCGGCCATGACGGCGAACTGCGTTTCGAGATCGTAGGTCTCGAAGACCGGGAACGAGCTGTCCTCGGGAGCCAGGCGGGCCACGAACGACCCACCGGCGGGTCGGCCGTTCTCGGTCCACTCGGCGTCGAACAGCAGCGTGGTGCTGGACATGCCGCCCGCCTGCGGGCGGGTGATCGAGCCGACCTTCGGACGGTCGTCGGCCTCGACCTTGCCGGCGAGCCACTCGGCCAGTTCGGTCGCGAGCACATCGAGGTCGCGTTCCGAGATGGTGAGTTGCCGTCGCTGGTTGGGATCGGCGTCGGCAGACGTCATGGGTCCTCCTGCACAGGGGAAATTTTCGGCGTGTCAATGGATTCCGGTGGGCGCGATCTGGTAAGCGCACCGGAATCCGGGTGACACTGTGCGTGAAATGTAACGCGTTCTAGTTGGGTCGGGAAGCGATTCGGCGAACCGATTTCGCGAGTACCGGTGACCGGGATGCGACCTTGTCCGTACTTCGGATGCAGCAGGTCGTGGCAGTACGTAATTCTCCCGATGTATTTTTCGCGATCCTCAGGTCAGGGTCCGTCTCGGGGGCTTCCCGGAGGTGCGTCGACGACCCGATTCCTACTGTTGAGAAGGCTATTTCGACAGAGGGGTCGTTGTGACAATGCATGCGGTCGTTACCGAACCGGATATCGACGAGCGGGCTCCGGAACCGCCCACTCGATGGAAACCCGGCACTCGGCTTTTGTTCCGATTCAGCTTTCTGTACTTCGGACTCTTCTGCGTCGTCTATCCGCAGCCCCTGTACGCGTTCCTGGGTCCGCTCGCTCAATGGCTGCCCGACGACTGGGTCCTGAAGTCCTCGACCCTGCCGCGCCCGCTCGTGGAATGGGTCGGCCGGGTGGTCTTCGGCAACGACTCGCTGCTGGACTTCACCTCCGGCAGCGGCGATCAGCCGTACCTGTGGGTCCTGGTCTTCTGCATCCTGGTCGTCGCGGTCACCGGAACCCTGCTCTGGACGCTGCTGGATCGCCGCCGTCCGGACTACCGGCGGCTCGCCGGCTGGTTCCTGCTCTTCATCCGGCTCTGCCTGGCCGGGCAGATGCTGGGCTACGGCTTCGCCAAGATGATCCCGACCCAGATGCAGGAACCCGCGCTGGCCACCCTGGTCAAGCCGTACGGCGACTTCACCCTGATGGCCGTGCTCTGGAACCAGGTCGGCGCGTCGCCGCCGTACGAGATCCTGCTCGGTATCGCCGAGGTGATCGCGGGCCTGCTGCTGCTGGTGCCGCGCACGGCCTTCGCCGGGGTCCTGCTGAGTCTGGTCAGCATGGCGCAGGTGTGGATCCTGAACATGACCTTCGACGTGCCGGTGAAACTGCTCTCGTTCCACCTGCTCCTGCTGTCGGTGGTGCTGCTGGCGCCCGACGCGCGCCGCCTGATCCTCATGCTGACCGGCCACGCGGTCGGCCCGTCCACCGCTCCGCAACCGTTCCACACACCCCGGGCCCGCCGCATCGCCCTGATCGCCCAACTCGCCCTGGCCGCATGGTTTCTGGCGGCACAGTGCATCGGCAGCTGGCACGCATGGCACGAATGGGGCCCCGGTCGACCCAAGTCCGAGCTGTACGGCATCTGGAACGTGAGCGAGTTCGTGCGCGACGGTCAACCGGTCCCGCCCCTGACCACCGACGAGACCCGCTGGCGGCGAATCATTTTCGAGGAGGTCCCGTACAGCGACTACCAGCGTATGGACGACAGCCTGGTGCAGGTTCTCACCGATATCGACACCGGCGCGCACACGCTCACCCTGAGCGCCATGCCCGCCGATCCTGCTGGAGCCGAAACACCCTCCGCCGTCGGCACGTTCACCTACGACCGCTCCGCGCCCGACCACATGGTGCTCACCGGCGAACTCGGCGGCAGTCCGGTCACCATGACGCTCGAACGCGTGGACCTCGATCGGTATCCGATGCGCGAGTTCAAGATCCGACTGGTGCAGTAGCCGTCAGGTCCCACTCCCGATCTGGTTGGACCAGTGCGGATTCGGCGCGAAGAACTCACCGCTTCCCGGCACGAACGCCCGCTGTGCGTCCTGCCGCCCGAGCAGCCGCGCCGCCAGCCAGGCGGTCGGATAGCCGAGATACCCGTCCACCCCCGATGTGCAGGGCCACGAAGCCGCCGAGCAGTCCGGCCCGCCCTGCACGTCGTTGTGATTCGCCCCGACGAGCGTTCCCCACACCTTGGGAACCGTCGCCGGAATCCCGTCGTAGTAGGCGCGTACCGACTGCGGCCCGATGAGCTGTGCGGGCAGTGCCTGCTCGGACGGTGAGATGATCCCGTCCTGCGACCCGTTCACCAGGAACACCGAACCGCTTGTCAGCGACCGTGTTTCGGGACACCACGACCCCGTCGCGCACAGGAGCTGGATCGGCGGTTCGATCGGCACCGCCGTGCCGATTCGCCCACCGGACCGCAGCATGGCATTGAGCGCCCCCGTCGCGCCCTGCGAATGCCCCACCGCCCCTATGGAATCCGGATCCAGCCTGCCGTGGAAGGGGCTGGCCGGATCCGCGGCCCGCGCCAGCAGGAAGTCCACCGCCCCCGCGATATCCACCCCCGACCCGGCCTGCGTGTTCTCCGTGGCGATCACCACGAAGCCCCAGGACGCGAGATGCCGCAGCAGATAGTCGTATCGACTCGGTCGCGCGTTCGTCCCGTCGCCCCAGGTGATGATCGGATGCCGGACCCCGCCCGACCCCAGTTCGGCCGGATACCAGATGTCGTACGCCGCACCCGTGGAATCGCAGCAGCCGAAACCCTTCTGCGTCGATACCACCCACGGCCCGGGTCGCGCATAGGTCGCCTCGACCACGCCCGCCGGGAAATACGCCTCCGCCGACGCCGTGGCCCCGGCGGTGAACGGCAGCAGGACCAGAGCCACCACGGCAAGCACCCGGATCACCACGAGAGAACGAGTCATAGCCTGAAAGCATAGGAACCATCCGGGCTTTCCATAGGGAACCCGTGCGGAAAGGCCCCGGGAATTCCCTTGCGCCCCACACCGTTCACCGACAGCGTGAGCACACTCCCCGAACAACTGCGCAAGCACATCGACGAGTCGAACGTCTTCGCCACCGTCGCGACGATCGGCACGGACGGCCAGCCGCATCTCACCGTCGTCTGGCTCGTCCGCGACGGCGACGATCTGCTCTACTCCACGACCGTGAGCCGCCGGCAGTACCGCAACCTGATTCGTGACCCCCGCGCTACCGTGATGATCGTCCCGCCGGAGAGCCCGTACGTCTACGCCGAGATCCGCGGCACTGTGACCGTCGAACCCGACCCGGACCGCGCCCTCCCGGATCAGGTGTCGCTGAAATTCACCGGAAAGAACTACCGCGACTTCAATCCCTCCGGCGCGGACGACCCGGCCGATCGCGTCATCGTCCGGATCACCCCGGCCAAGGTCCACAGCCGCATCTGAGCGCGCGATCGCCCCGGCGATCGCGGGAACGGCGCGGCGAGGTTGGTTACGGTTGCCGAACGCGTGCCAGGCGATTGTCGGTGTCCGGTTTGTACGACGTAGGCTCGATCCTTGTGCAGAACACTCCGACCGCAGCCGATGACCAGCCCGTAGGCGACCCGAACTACCTGGTCGGGCTCGATCTGAACGGCCGCCGCGTCGTAGTCGTCGGTGGCGGCACCGTCGCGCAGCGGCGACTCGGACTGCTCATCGCCTCGGGCGCGGAGGTGCACGTGATCAGCCGCGAGGCCACCCCCGCCGTGGAGGGCATGGCCACCTCCGGCCAGATCAGCCTGGAATTGCGCGACTACGCGGACGGCGATCTGGCCGAGGCCTGGTACGCCATGGCCTGCACCAGCGAACCCGAGACCAATGCCGCCGTGGTCGAGGAGGCCTCGCGTCGCCGCGTGTTCTGCGTGCGCGCCGACAATGCCCGGCTCGGTACCGCCGTGACCCCCGCGACCGCCCGCTACGACGGCATGTCGCTCGGCGTGCTGGCCGGTGGCCAGCATCGCCGCTCGGCCGCCGTGCGCACCGCGGTGCTGGAGGCGCTGCAATCCGGTGTGGTGACCGATGATTCGGCCCCCGCCGCCCCGGGCGTCGCCCTCATCGGCGGTGGCCCCGGCGATCCCGATCTCATCACCGTGCGCGGGCGCCGCCTGCTGGCCCGTGCCAACCTGGTCGTCGCCGACCGGCTCGCCCCGCCGGAGTTGCTCGCCGAACTCGGCCCGGATGTCGAGGTCGTGGACGCCGCCAAGATCCCGTACGGCCGCGCCATGGCCCAGGAGGCCATCAACACCGCCCTCATCGAAGGCGCGAAGGCCGGCAAGTTCGTGGTCCGCCTCAAGGGCGGCGACTCCTACGTGTTCGGCCGCGGCTTCGAGGAGCTCGAAGCCTGTGTGGCAGCCGGTGTTCCGGTGACCGTCGTCCCCGGCGTCACCAGCGCGATCTCGGTTCCGGCGCTGGCCGGAATCCCGGTCACCCATCGTGGCGTCACCCATGAATTCGTCGTGGTCAGCGGCCACGTCGCCCCCGACCATCCCGATTCCCTGGTCGACTGGCCCGCCCTGGCTCGCCTGCGCGGCACCATCGTGCTGCTGATGGCCGTCGAGCGCATCGAGAAGTTCGCCGCCGCCCTGCTCGAGGGTGGCCGCGCCGCCGACACCCCGGTCACGGTCATCCAGGAGGGCAGCCTGCGCACCCAGCGCATCGTGCGCGCGGATCTGAGCACGGCCGCCGAACGCGTGCGCGCCGAGGCCATCCGCCCGCCCGCCATCATCGTCATCGGCCCCACCGCCGGTTTCACCGCCGGATCCCCGGATTCGGAGTCCTCCGCGGCCGTCGCGCACTGAGAGAAACAGCCTGTGACAGCGCACAGTGGAAGAACTTCGATCCAATGCAACGGAGAGCATCCACTACAGTGGCTGCGTGCTCGATAACCCCGCTGCGACGATGCAGTATCCGGTGACCAAGCGGGCGTTCGGGCTCGCCATCCTCGTCTTGAGCGGGCTGCAGCTGATGGTGGTGCTCGACGGCACCGTCATGATTCTGGCGCTGCCGCGAGTGCAGGAGCAGCTCGATCTCTCCAGCGCGGGCAGCGCCTGGACGGTCACGGCCTACGGTCTGCCGTTCGCCGGGCTCATGCTTCTGGGCGGACGGCTCGGCGACTCGTTCGGCCGCAAGCGCATGCTGATTCTCGGCGTCGCGCTGTTCACGGTGGCGTCCGCACTGTGCGGTATGGCCCAGAACGAGGCCTGGCTGATCGCGGCCAGAGCCCTGCAGGGCACCGGCGCGGCCATCGCGGCCCCCACCGCGTTCGCCTTGGTGGCGACCACCTTCGCGCCCGGCCCGGTCCGCAATCAGGCCATCGCCATCCTCGGATCCATGGTCGGCATCGGTTCGGTCGGCGGCCTGGTGGTCGGCGGTGCGCTGACCCAGGTCGACTGGCGCTGGATCTTCTGGATCAATGTCCCGATCGGCCTGCTCATCGTGATCGGCGCGATCTACGAGCTACGCGACACCGAACATCGCCGCATCTCCCTCGACATCCGCGGCGCGGTGCTGGGCACCCTGGCCTGCGCGGCGATCGTCTTCGGCGCCACCGAGGGTCCCGAAATGGGTTGGGACAGCTGGTACATCATCGGTTCGCTGATCGGCGGTTTCGTGCTGCTGATCGTGTTCGTGTTCGCCGAACGGCACGTGCAGAATCCGCTGCTGCCGTGGTCGCTGTTCGACAGCCGCGATCGCGTCATCTCCTTCATCGCGATCTTCCTGGCCTCCGGCGTGCTCGGCGCGACCACCTTCTTCGTGGCGCAGTTCCTGCAGAACGTGCTGGGCTACAGCCCGCTGATGGCGGGCCTGGCGAGCATCCCGTTCACCCTCGGCGCGGGCGTCGGCACCGGAATCGCCGCCAAGGCCGTGCAGTTCGTGGCCCCGCGCTGGCTGCTCTTCGGCGCCGCGCTGGTGCTGGCGTGCAGCCTGTTCTTCGGCTCCACCATCGACAGTTCGGTCGAATACCTGCCGACACTGCTGGGCCTGCTGCTCGTGGTCGGCTGCTCGGTCGGCGTGGTGATCGTGATCCTGCCGCTGTGCGTGCTCGTCGGTGTGGACATGGCCAATATCGGCCCGCTGTCCGCGGTCGGCCAGATGTTCATGAACATGGGCACCCCGTTCGCGGTCGGCCTGCTGAGCCCGGTCGCGCTCTCGCGCACGCTGTCCCTCGGCGGCAGCACCGGCAAGGTCACCGAAATGTCCAGCGCCCAGATCGACGCCCTGGGCAGCGGTTACACCCTGGTGCTGCTGGTGTGCGCCATCGGCACCGCGACCATGGGCCTGCTCGCGCTGACCCTGCGCTACACCTCCGCCGAGCTGTCCCAGGCGCAGCACGCCCAGGACGAAGCCCAGAAGACCGCCTGAGGTCAGGCCGGCACGCTGGTCACCGCGATCGCCGATTCGGTGAGGCTGCCCAGATACACCGCCCCGTCGTGCTCGACGACCGCGGTCACCATGGCGTACTCCGTGCCCTCGCGCTGCAAGTCGTGCACGAGAGCGCCGTCGAAGTCGAAGGCCATCGCCCACACCGTGCGCTCCGGCGTGGGCTGCAGGCTCTCGGGAATCGCCCAGGAGATCCGCCGCAGCACCGGCGGCAGCGGAAGCAGTGTGTCCAGCAACGGATTTCGCGGTGACGGGATCGACACCCAGATCAGCCCGTCGCTGCCGAGGCACATATTGTCCGGGAAGCCCGGCAGGTTCTCCACGAGCCGGTCGTAGGTGCCCGCCTTCGGTCCGGTCAGCCAGTAGCGCGTGATCCGATACGCGCCGGTCTCCGCGACCACCACGCAGGAGCGGTCCGGGGCCAGTACCACCCCGTTCGCGAAATCCAGTCCGTCGATGAGGATTTCGATCAGACCGCCGGGGTCGCGGCGCAGCAGCCGCCCGGTACCCGAATGCTCCATGATGTCCCCGCGCCACTGCTCGAGCGGCCAGCGCCGCGACGAGGCCGAGAAGTAGATCGTCCCGTCCTGGTCCGCGACCACATTGCTCGGAAAGCGCAGCGGCTCACCCTCGATCTCGGCGACCAGCGTCTCGACCTCCCCGCCCGGCCTGTCCAGCCGCAGCAGCCCGCGCCCCGCATCGCAGATCAGCACCGAGCCATCGGCGTTCGCGTGCAACCCCAGCGGACGCCCCTGGGTCCGCGCGATCTGCTCGACCGCCCCCGTCCCCGGATCGACCGCCACGATCGCCCCGTCGTGCAATCCCGTGAGCACCCGTCCGTCCGCGGCCACCACGACATCCTCCGGCCCGCTCCCCGGCAGCGGAAGCAGCCGCAACGCGGGCATCGGTGGGACGCTGTGCTTTTGGCGTGCGCGCGGAGTGGGCTTGGGCGGCGTCCAGCGACGTGGCTGCATGGGCATGGCTCACTGTAGCCAGTGCAATGGCGCACAGCACCGCTCCAGGGCTGTTGCCCGCCCGCCGAATTCGGCACACTGCCGGAATGGGGAATCACGCTCAGGGGAATCACACCACCGGCGACCACGGTGCGGCCGGGCCGCGGGACGACATCCGAACTGCCGACCCGCTGGACGCGGAAGTGCTCGAGCGCTGGACGAAGCTGGCCGGACCATCGGCCCGGGCGGTGGGGGAGGACCTGGTGCGCCGCTACCGCGAACCGCACCGGCGCTACCACACCGTGGAACACCTGGCCGCCATGCTCCCGGTGATCGACGACCTGGCCGCCGACGCCACCGATATCGACGCGGTCCGCTACGCCGCCTTCTTCCACGACGCCGTCTACGCCGTAGACCGAGCCGACAACGAGGAGGCCAGCGCCCGCCTCGCCGAGGCCACCCTCCCGAACCTGGGCGTCGCCCCCGGCACCGTCGCGGAGGTCGCCCGGCTGGTCCGCCTCACCGCCGGGCACCACCCCGAGCCCGGCGATCGCAACGGCGCGGTCCTGTGCGACGCCGACCTCGCGATCCTGGCTGCCGGTGAAAAAGCCTATGCCGCATACACTTCCGCCGTCCGCGCGGAGTACGGCCACATCCCCGACGACCTGTTCCGCCCCGGTCGCGCCGCGGTCCTTCGAGGTCTGACCGACCAGGAACACCTGTTCCGCACCCCGACCGCCCAGCGCCGCTACGAATCGGCGGCCCGAGCCAACCTCGCGGCCGAACTGGCCTCGCTGACCGGCCCGCTCGGCTGAGCGGCCCTGCGGCACAGCGGAAACCGACTGTGCCGCCCACGCCCACGACCTCGCTGTCACGCCTTCATCCGGACGATGACCGTTCTGACGCCCCTGCTCGTGCCGGGCCCCCGGCGAGCGGACAGAGGGTCGATCTTGCCGCCTCCGCTCACGCTGCCTGAGACCCGGCTCCCTACGATTCGGCCAGCACCGCCCGCACCCGCTCGGCATAGGCGACGGGGTGCGTCAGATTGCCGTTGTGCCCACCCGGGAACACCTCGACCTCGACCCCGCGCAGCGCCGCGAGTTCGTAGGCGCACTTGCGATCGAACACGTGCACCGGTGTCGTGCGCCCGCTCGCGGGCACGATCCGCACCGCACTGCGCCGCAACAGCTCCACATCCAGCGAGTCCTCCCGCGCCGCGGTGAAGTCCTGCGCGATGAAGTATCCGAAGTTCGCCGCCCGCTCCTCGGTGATCGACGCCCGCCGGACCCCCGGCTCGATTTCCTGACCGGCGGGATCGATCCCCAGCGTGCGCGCCATCGGCGCCAGCGCGGCCCGCCACCCGTCGGCCCGGAAAACCTCCTGGCAGTGCGCGAGTTCCGTTGCGTGCTCGGCCCGTTCGGTCGCGCCGAGCAACCACGGTGACACCGGCTCGTGCGCGATCAGCGTCCGCAACTGCTCCGGATGCGTGAGGGCCAGATGCATCCCGATCGAGGCGCCCATGCTGCACCCCAGCATCGCGACCGGACCGTCGCTCACCGCGGTCAGCAGCCGGTGCACGTCCTCGGCATGGGTGGCGATACTCGGCGGCAGCGACTCGTCGTGAATTCGACTGCGCGACAGCCCGCGACGGTCGTAGGTCACGACGGTGAAGTCCCGCTCCAGGTGTCGCACCAGATCCTCACTGCGCCGGGCATCGCCCTCGCCGCTCTGGGAGATGAGCAGAGTCGGCCCGGCGCCGCGGATTTCGAAGTACAGCTCGGCGCCGTGGACGGGAAGGGTGGCGGTCTCGATCGTGTTCATGCCCTCACCGTAATGCATCATTTCTGATGCATCAATAGTGATGCATCAGAAATGATGTACTGTCGTGCCATGAACGGAGTCGAACTGTTCCTGCTGGGCCGCACCCTGATGAAGATCGGCGAGCAGGCCCTGCCCGAGACCGGCCACCGCACCGGAAACCGAGCGGTGCTGGTGGTTCTGAGCGACATCCTCGAACACGCCGACACGACGATCAGCGAAATCGCCACCCGCACCGGGCTCCCGCAGAGCGCGGTCTCCGGTGCGGTATCGCGCCTGCGCGAGACCGGTTCCGTTGTGGCGGAACCGGATCCCGCCGATCGCCGCCGCACTCTGCTACGCCGGGCGGGCCGTCTCTCCACCCGTGTGGCCGAGGTCCGCGCCACCACCATCGACGACGCCCTGACCCGAGCCCTCGGCGCCGGCGACCCCGTCGCCCTCGCGGAGGTCACCGCCGCCCTGGACACCCTCTCCCGTCACCTGCGTGCCCAACCCTCCGACGGCTGAAGGACTTTCGCCGCACACCGCGACAGGGCCTCTCACCTCAGCTGTCGAACCCCAGCCCGGTGTAATCCATGGCCTTCAACCACAGATTGCGCCGCCCCTGACGCGCATCGGCGCGGGCCAGCGACCACCGCGTCAGCGCGATCCCCGCCGACCGCAACGGCTCCGGCGGCAACGGCAGCGGTCGCGAGCGCACCAGTCGCAGCCTGGTGCGTTCGGTGTCGAGCCCGTACAACTGATCGAGCATGACCTCCGCGCCGAACCGGGTCGCCCCGACCCCGAGCCCGGTGTATCCCGCGGCGTAGACGAGCTGCCCCCGGTACGCCGATCCGAAGAACGCGCAGAACCGGCCGCAGGTGTCGATGATCCCGCCCCAGCGATGCGTGAACCGCAAGCCGTCCAGCTGCGGGAACGTCTGAAAGAAGTGCAGGGCAAGGGTTTCGAAGGTGGCCTCGTTGGATTCCAGGGTGGCCGCGATCCGCCCGCCGAAGTGATAGATCGCGTCGTACCCTCCGAACAGAATTCGATTGTCGCTGGTCAGGCGGTAATAGTGGAATCGGTACGCCGCATCGCCGAGACCCATCCGAGAGCCCCACCCGATGGATCGCAATTGCTCGTCGGTCAGCGGCTCGGTCATCAGCGCATAGTCGTAGACCGGGACCACGTGCCGCGACACCTTCGGCAGCGGCCCGGCGAAAGCGCTGGTGCACAGCGCGACTCGGGGAGCCCGCACCTCGCCGTGCGGGGTGTGCAGCATCAGCGCCCCGCCGTACGACTTCGAAATACGTTGCACCGGTGTGCCTTCGAAGATGCGCACACCCAGTCGCAGGCAGGCGCGCCGCAAGCCCCACGCCAGCCGGGCCGGATCCAGCATGGCGACGCCGTCGCGATCCCACCAGCCGCCGAGATAGGTGGGGGAGTGCACGTGATCCTGCACCGCCGGGGCGTCCAGCAGCTCACTGCGATATCCGAGCGACACCGCCGAATCATGGCTCTCCCGAAGCCATTGCAGCTCGTGCGGTGCGGTGGCGACCTCCATCTCGCCGGTGCGCTCGAAATCGCAGTCGATCCCGTAGCGGTGCACCGCGGCTTCGATGGCGTCGAGATTGGCGCGGCCGAGTCGCTCCAGGTCCTGGATCTCGTCCGGGAAGCGTTCCACGCCGTTGGCCAGGCCGTGGGTCAGACTGGCGGCGCAGAAGCCGCCGTTGCGCCCGGAGGCGGCGTGCCCGCACAGGGCGGACTCGACGAGCACCACATCGGCGCTCGGATCTCTTTCCTTGGCCAGCAGGGCCGTCCACAATCCGCTGTAGCCGCCTCCGATCACGGCCAGATCGGCATCGGTGAAGGTGGTCAGCGGGTCGGTGGGGGTGGGGCGGTCGGGCCGGTCGGTCCAGTACGGCGTCGGCGCTGCCTCTGACAGTGCCGACGCCCACAGTTTGCTTCCTTTGGCCTGCATGGCCGATCAACTCCTTCTCTCTTGCCGAGCGGTCCGGCCGCTCGGTCCGACTGTCGTGTCGGTCATCGGGGGTGCACGGTGCGTGCGGGAGAAAGCGCTACGGATGCGCGAAAGCCGCCGATGGTCGCCCTGCGAAAGGGGCGACCCGGCGGCTCGAAAGGAATTCAGCTGGTGGCGGCGCGATCGTCCGACCGGCGGCGCATACGCAGCTGACCGGCGATGGACAGGACGAGCGAGATCAGGAAGGTGGTCAGGACGGTGGCATCGGCGGACGGCGCGTACAGGTCCACGGCCGCCTCCTGCAGCCTCGGGTCCAGTCCGCCGATCGCGCGTTCACGGTCACCACCACGAAGGGCAGAACTTGACGTGTGCGATGAGAATAGCCCAGATGGGTCGTGCGGCCCGGAAGATCGATTCACCGGAGGGGCGTCGGCGAATTCGCACCCCGGCCGTTCCGCTCATCGGGGGTGCGGATGAGCGGAACGACGGGGTGCGAACGCGGAGCTATCCGAGGTGCCCGTCGGCGACCGCGAGCGCCTGATCGAGAATCGCCAGACCCTCCTTCGCCTCTGCCTCGGAAATGGTGCACGGCGGAACGACGTGCAGCCGATTGAAATTCACGAACATGAGCAGTCCGGCGGCCTTGGCCGCGGCAACCGTCTCGGTCATGGCGGGACTGGTTCCGCCGTACGGCGCCAACGGCTCCCGGGTCGCGCGGTCGCGAACCAGCTCGAGCGCCCAGAACACCCCGAGCCCGCGCACCTCGCCGATGCTGGGATGCCGCTCGGCCAGTTCCCGCAGCCCCGGCCCGATCACCCGCTCGCCCATCTCCGCCGCGTTCTCGACGATGCGCTCCTGGCTCATCGCGGTGATGGTGGCGACCGCCGCGGCCGTGGCCAGCGGATGTCCCGAGTAGGTGAGCCCGCCCGGGTACGCCCGGTCGTCGAACGTCGCTGCGATGCGCGGGCTGATCGCCACGCCACCGAGCGGCACATAGCCGGAATTCACGCCCTTGGCGAAGGTGATCAGATCCGGCACCACGTCGAAGTTCTGGATGGCGAACCACTGTCCGGTCCGCCCGAACCCGGCCATCACCTCATCGGCGATGAACACGATGCCGTGCCGGTCGCACAGTTCGCGCACGCCCGCCAGATAGCCCGGCGGCGGAACCATGATCCCGGCCGTCCCCGGCACGGATTCCAGGATGATCGCCGCGATGGTGCCCGGCCCCTCGAAGGCGATGGTCTGCTCGAGGTGTTCCAGCGCCCGCTGCGATTCCTCGGCCTCGGTGCTCGCGTGGAACTGCGAGCGATACAGGAACGGCCCGAAGAAGTGCACGACCCCGCTGGTGCCCAGATCGTTCGGCCAGCGCCGCGGGTCGCCGGTGAGATTCACCGCGGTGTCGGTGCCGCCGTGATACGAGCGGTAGCGGGCCAGCACCTTGTGCCGTCCGGTGTGCAGCCGCGCCATTCGCACCGCGTGCTCGACCGCGTCCGCGCCGCCGTTGGTGAAGAAGATCCGGTCGAGATCGCCGGGCGTGCGCTCGGAGATCAGCCGCGCCGCTTCGGATCTGGCGGCGTTGACGTGCGGCGGAGCGACGGTGCACAGCGTGGCGGCCTGCTCCTGAATCGCCGCGACCACCTTCGGATGCTGGTGTCCGATATTGGTGTTCACCATCTGCGAGGAGAAATCCAGCAGCCGGTTGCCGTCGCCGTCCCACACATACGAGCCCTGTGCGGCGGTGATGGTCATCGGTGTCAGGGCGGCCTGGGCCGACCAGGAATGGAAGACGTGCTTGCGGTCCAGTTCGTACGCGCGCGCGGCCTGGGCGCGGGCCGCGTCGGGCGTGAGTCCGTTCGGTAGCGTCATCGCGGGGCTCCGATCAACGTTCTGGGGGGATCAATCGTTCTGCGGGAAGCCGAGATTGAGGCCGCCGTGGCTCGGATCGAGCCAGCGCGTGGTGACGGCCTTGGTCCTGGTGAAGAACTGCACGCCGTCGGTGCCGTGCGCATGCGAATCGCCGAAGAGCGAGTTCTTCCAGCCACCGAAACTGTAGTAGGCCATCGGCACCGGGATCGGGACGTTGATCCCGACCATGCCGACCTCGACCTCGTTGTGGAAGCGCCGGGCCGCGCCGCCGTCGTTGGTGAAGATCGCGGTGCCGTTGCCGTACGGGTTGGCGTTGATCAGCGCGAGGGCTTCGTCGTAGGTGTCCACGCGCACCACCGAGAGCACCGGTCCGAAGATCTCGTCGGTGTAGACGCTCATCTCGGTGCCGACATGATCGAGAATGGTCGGGCCCAGCCAGAACCCGTCGCTCGCGCCGTCGGCCCGCACGGTGCGCCCGTCGAGCACGACCGTCGCGCCCGCGGATTCACCCGCGTCGATGTACGAGGCCACCCTGTCCCGATGCGCCTGGGTCACCAGCGGCCCCATATCGGTGCCGCGGGTGCCGTCGCCGGTGCGAATAGTCTTGGCGCGCTGGGCGATTCGAGCCACCAGATCATCCGCGATGGATCCGACCGCGACCAGCGCGCTGATCGCCATGCACCGCTCACCCGCCGACCCGAACCCCGCGTTGACCGCCGCGTCCGCCGCGAGATCCAGATCCGCGTCCGGCAGCACCACCATGTGGTTCTTCGCCCCGCCGAGCGCCTGCACCCGCTTGCCGTGCGCGGTCCCGCGCTCGTAGACGTACCGCGCGATCGGAGTCGACCCGACGAAGGACACCGCCTTGACGGCCGGGTTCTCCAGCAGTTCGTCGACCGCGACCTTGTCGCCCTGCACCACGTTGAACACGCCGTCCGGCAGACCCGCCTCCTGCATCAGCTCCGCCATCCACAGCGCCGCCGACGGATCCTTCTCACTCGGCTTGAGCACCACGGTGTTTCCGGCCGCGATGGCGAGCGGGAAGAACCACATCGGCACCATGGCCGGGAAATTGAACGGCGAAATCACCGCGACCGGCCCGAGCGGCTGGCGGATCGAGAAGATGTCCACCTTGGTCGAGGCGTTCTCGGTGTAGCCACCCTTGAGCAGATGCGGTATGCCACAGGCGAACTCGACGATCTCCAGTCCGCGCGTCACCTCACCGAGCGCGTCCGGGAGCACCTTCCCGTGTTCCGCGGTGATGATCGCCGCGACCTCCTCCTTGCGCTCGTTGAGCAATTCGCGGAAGCGGAACAGCACCTGGGAGCGTTTGGCGAGGGAGGCGTCGCGCCAGGCCGGGAAGGCCGCGGCGGCGGCGTCGACAACCGTGCGCACGTCCGCGACGTTCGCTAGAGCGACCTGCCCGGTCACCACTCCGGTCGCCGGATTGGTCACGGGTGCGGTGGCCTCGCTCGCGCCGGCGAAAGGCTTGCCGTCGAGCCAGTGGGCGATCGTCTGCATATCTCCTCGATTCGATGTGTGGTGCCGAGCCGCCGGTCGACCCGGATGCTCGCGAGTTCACATGGAGAACAGGCCCGCCCCGGTCGCCGGTGCGACGGGGCGGGCCTCCGAGCGGGCGTGGGCGGAACCGCCCCGTGACACCGGGCGCCCGCGAGTCCGCGAAGTGGCCGGTATCGGAGGGGTCGAGGCGGGACTGCGGTGGCCCGAATCCCACTCTGCACCGCGAACGCCGATGTGCACCCCGACGATCTGTACATAATTTCACGATTAGTATTACGATTCGTCGGTGCTCCTGACCGTTGCCGATGTCCTGGACATGCCGGTCGTGCGCGCCGGACAGCCGAAATTGGTCGGCGGCGGATCCCTGGACCGACCGGTGCGCTGGGTGCACGTCAGCGAATTGCCGGATGTCGCGAAACTACTGGTCGGTCGCGAACTGATCCTGACCACCGGCCAGGCCCTGTCCACCGGCGACGCCGACACCGTCGAATACCTGGAGTCCCTGTCGCTGGCCGGTGTCTCGGGCCTGGTCGTCGAACTCGGAACGTACGTGCGCGAATTGCCGCCGCTGGTAGCGGCGACCGCCGACCGGCTGCGGCTACCGGTGATCGCGCTGGGCAGTGTGGTCCGGTTCGTGGAGATCACCGAGGCGGTGCACCGCGTCATCGTGGCCGATCAATACGCCGAACTCGAATTCGCGCGCACCGTGCACGAAACATTCACCGCGCTGAGCGTGCGTCGAGGATCACTGGCGGAAATCGTGAAGACCGCCGCGGAGATGCTCGACGCCTCGGTGGTCCTCGAGGACCTGACCCACCGCGTGCTCACGATGACCGCCCGCCACGCCGCCACCTCGACCCTCCTCGACAAATGGGAAACCACCTCGCGACTGCTCGCGGACACCGACGCGAATGTCGTTCCGGTGGGGCCGCATACGCAGCGCTGGGGACGGCTCATCCTGCGCTCGAACCGAGTTCCCAACACCCGGGCCCGCATGGTCCTCGAGCGCGCCGCGCAAACCCTGACCCTGCACCGCATGATCGAACGGGACCGCTTCGGTCTGCACCGCCAGGCCCAGACCGGGCTCATCGACGACATGATCAACGGCCGCCTGACCGACGAACGGGACGCCGTCGCCCTGGCCGCCACGCTCGGGCTGGCCCGGCGCTCCCGCTACATACCGATGGCGATAGACGTAGCCGCCGCAACCGAATCCGATCCGGTCGCACACCAGCGGCGCACCGCGGCAATCCTGGACGCGGCCATGCACGGGACGGCGCTGGCGAAGGCGACCGCGCTCGCCGCGCCCGGTCACGGCAATCGAGTCACGCTCATTCTGGCGGTTTCCCGGACCGGGGATCTCGACAGGATTCTGACGGCCGTGGGTACCGCTATCGGCAGTGAGGTCCGGCGGGTGGCCGGCGTGGACCGAGTTGTCCTCGGCGTCAGCGCCGAATCGGACTCCCTGCTCGATACCGCTCGTGAACTGCCTCGGGCGGCGCACGTCGCGGAGGTGGCCCTGTCGCTCTCGCCCTCGACGCCACGCCCGTTCTACCGCAGCGGAGATGTCCGATTGCGTGGACTGCTGTCTCTCATCCGAGATGAACCCGGTGTCCAGCGCTTTGCCGAGACAGAGCTCTCCGCTCTGCTACGCCACGACATCCACCACTCCACCGACCTGACCCGCACCCTGCGCCAGTTCCTGGATCTGGCGGGCAACAAAACCGAACTCGCCAAGCGCCTCAACATCAGTCGGCCGACCCTGTACGACCGGCTCTCTCGTATCGAACGAATCCTCGACGTGGATTTGGACGCGGGGGAGACACGGACTTCGCTGCATGCGGCGCTTTTGATTCGCGATCTGACGGTGTCGGGGGAGCTGTAGATGGGTGTGTGAGGGGTGGGCGATGGCGGCCGGAAATGACACCGCGCGAGTGGGGCCTGTGGATGAGCGGGGAGCTCGCGGGCCACGATCACGATCGTCATCTACCAGGGTAGATCGCCCAGCACGGTGAATGCGAACCGCGAGATTGTCTGAATACGTGCAGTTCAGATAGGGTTTTCTGTTCCCATCGCTGATCTCACGCGATAGAATTAGCACATGCGTTCGAACGAGATGGGGATCGGAGACACTGCGGGGGCCGACCTGGCCACCGCAGTCCACACCCTGCTCGATGCGAACCTCGCGCCCTTGACCGATGACGGGGTCACCGAGCTGATGCGCTCGGTGGAAACCAGCAAACGACGCCTCGCCGCTATGGAACACCGACTCCTCATCGAGGTCGCGGAACGGTCCATCCCGCAACGCGCAGGCGTGCGCGACGCAGTCCGGTTCCTCGAACAAGCACTGCGCTTGTCACACCGGGAAGCATTCGGGCGCATGAAAGCCGCCCAGCAGTTCGGGATCTGGCACGACATCACCGGACAAGACCTCGAACCCTTGCTGCCCTATACCGCGAAAGCCCAAGCCGCCGGAGAAATCTCGCCCGAACACGCCCGCGCGATCGGCACAATCATGCACCGACTCCCCCACGCCATCTCGCGTGCAGACCGGGAAGCCGCCGAGCAAGTGATGGCCGAGCACGCGCGCTGTGGGTCTCCCGATGACTTGCCCCGGATCGGCAATTCCCTGTCCGCGCACCTGGACCCCGACGGCACCCTCACCGACGACACCGACCGCGCCCGTATGCGCGGGATCGTGCTGTGCGACCAACGCCTCGACGGCATGTCCTTGCTCAAAGGCGAGATCACCCCCGCGTTGCGGGCGCTGCTGGAACCGGTCCTGGCGAAACTGGCCCGCCCCGGCATGTGCAATCCGGATGACCCCGACAGCCCGTTCGCTGACACCGAGCATGTGACCCGGGAGATCCTCGACGCGGCCGCGCAGCGGGACTCGCGTTCGGCTGCGCAACGCAATCATGATGCGCTGCTGGCATTCCTGCGCCCGGAAATAGGACCCGGCAAACTCGGATCTCATCGTGGGCTGCCGGTGGAAGCGATCGTCACCATGACGCTTTCCGAACTCGAAGACGCTGCCGGTGTGGCCACCACCGCCTCCGGGGGCACGGTGTCCATCCCGGAAGCCCTCAAACTCGCTGAGCGGTCCAAGCCGTTCTTGGCGTTGTTCGACCACACCGGCATGCCCCTGCACCTCGGACACGGGGAGCGTTTGGCCAGTCCCGCGCAACGCAGGGTGTTGATCGCTGCCGAGCGTGGCTGCACCCGCCCGGGTTGCAGTGCTCCCGCCACCTTGGCTGCGGTGCATCACATCACCGAACACAGCAAGGGCGGACCCACCGATATCGAGAACCTCACCTTGGCCTGCGACGCGTGCCACGCGTTGGTGCACGACGGCCCTGGTGGTTGGAAAACGATTGTGATGGGCAAGAATTCAGAATTCCCGGGGCGTACCGGGTGGATAGCGCCGATCCATATCGACCCCACGCGCACGCCGAGGGTGAATCATCGGCATCATCCCGGGGAGATGCTCGCCGCCGCCCAGGCACGATTGCGTGCGCGGGAGCGACGAGAGCGGGCGCGTCATCGGGAGTTCCTCGATCACCGTGATTCTCCGGTCGACCGAAGCTGAACCACACCCACTACACCAGGCACACCGGCTCCCTTCGGGGACCGGTGCTGTCCTGGTTCGCCGGGTGCAAGCCCAGGCACCCGCGCGCGATCACGCGACACCTGCACACACTCGGACACGGCCCTCGGCCCAGGAGAGGAAAGGACCTGCGCCAGTGATCGATCCGCACCCGCCGCACCCAGAAACACCGGACCCCCTTCCAGGAGCGGTGCTGACCTGTTTCCCCTCGGATGCAGGCTCGCCACTCTCGTACCGAGGCCCCTACGTACTGCGGGGCCATATCTGCCGGGAGTCAGCGCCCGAGAAAGCCCTTGGTACCGAACCCGTCCCGCGCCGGGGACATCCACACCCGCGACAGGTCCCCGGCCCGGGTCCGCGCGCGACCGGAGAGACTCGGTGCCTGCCGCTCTCACACACTCCTCTCACGGCACAAGAGCCGACGTTTGGTTCCGCACCCGCACTCGTACACCCCTGTGGTGTTGCTGCGGAAAAGATGGCAGTGCTGGTCATTTCGCCTGCCGTACCCGACCTGGGCTCCCCAGTCGGGAGCCGTTCTCTCTCGTCCCGGCCTGGCTGGATGGCTGTGGTCACCACTCGAACACTCCACGACCACTACCCACATGCCCTACTGGCACGAGTGCCCTGCACCCCTCTCCATGAGAAGGCCTCCACACCCGACATCCGGCAGACCTGGAAACCGCCGGTTGCGCGGGCTCTTCTTCCCTTCTCTTCCAGGCATCTTTTGTCTTTGATCTCACCAACAAATCCCGCCGGATCAGACCGGATCAGCACCCATCGGATTGGGATAGGGCACCGCACCGCTGTGCGCCACAGCCTTCGCTGCCGGAGTAAGCACGCTGAGAACCTCTGGAATACCAGGAATCTCACGGTAGGCATCCATAGCCAGCGCATCGGTACGGGATTCGATATGACTGCGAAGCCCCCGCCCGGACTCGCTGATGCCGTCCGCCGTGAGAAGTCCACGAGACCGGAGGCGATCGCGCGCGGCGGCCCAGTCCTCGTCGCTCCAGCCGCGATTCTCACGCCACATCTCCGGCGGTGTTCCGGTGTGGGCGGAGAACAGAACATGCGCCTCACAGCCGTCGATGCCTTCGGCCAGCAGGCAGGCGACGTGTCCGTCGCCTCGATGCTCACGGAGAGCCGTGGCAGCCTGCCAGAGACCCTCCACCGGATCGAGTGGAAGCGGAAGATCGCGGTTGGAGGCGAACAGCGCACGACCGGAGGCAGCGGCCGAGGTGACCGCCGACTGCAGAGTGGGGACCGTCGCGGCGGCCACGGATGCGATGTCCGGCACGAGGTTTCGCAGGACGGCGGCGGCCGCGGTGAGACGGGTGGCGAGAACCACCTGTGGCGGCGCGAAGGTCCAGGCGTCGGGGATCGCGCGTCGGATCATGTCGGGATGGAAGTTGTAGAAGGTGGCCTCCACGACGCTCGGACCTACCGCGCCCAGTGGCGCGGAGCGGGCGGCGAAGTAGCCCATCCAGTATCCGCGCAGGCCGATGGCCTTGTTGGCGGCCCGGCATTCGGGGGCGAAGTAGGTGATCGCGTGCAGTGGCTCGAGCGTTCGCCACATCTCGCGGGCCAAGGCGGTGTCCATGGGCCGACGGTAGCAGCTGGGTCTATTTCACTGTAGTCAGATGGGGGAGATATTCGCGGTGCGGTCCATCCCGGATATCGGGGTCAGCGGTGGGAATATGGCGTTCATGATCGATGCACAGAAATTGCTGGTCACTGCCTTCGAGGAAGCGCAGCTCGGGTTGGCCGAGGGTGGCATTCCGATCGGAGCGGCACTGTTCGACACCGACGGACAACTGCTCGGGCGCGGCCACAATCGGCGTGTGCAGGCGGGAGACCCCAGCCTGCACGCGGAAACCGATGCCTTCCGCAATGCGGGACGGCGGCGTGATTATCGCGACACCATCATGGTGACCACGCTGTCGCCGTGCTGGTACTGCAGCGGGCTGGTGCGGCAGTTCGGCATCGGCGCGGTCATCGTCGGGGAGAGCACGACGTTCAGCGGCGGGCACGAATGGCTTGCGGAACACGGGGTTTCGATCACGCTGCTCGACGACCGGGAGTGCGTCGAGATGATGACGCGATTCATCGCGGAGCGCCCGGACCTGTGGAACGAGGATATCGGGGTCGCCTAGCCCGGCCGCGGAGCGCTCGCTCGGGCGGCGGCCGGGGGAACATCGTCGCGCCACCCCGTGTTGGCAGCGGTCATGACGACACTTGGATTGATCGGGAGCGGGAACATCGGCGGGACGCTGGCTCGACTAGCCGTCGCTGCGGGGATCGACGTGGTGTTGAGCAACTCGCGTGGGCCGGAGACGCTCGCGGAATTGGTCGATGAGCTGGGCGAACGAGCGCGGGCAGGGACTACGGCGGAGGCGGCCGCCGCGGGCGACATCGTGGTGGTGACCGTGCCGTTGAAGGCGTATCAGGCCGTGCCGGCCGATCAGCTGGTCGGCAAGGTGGTCATCGACACCAACAACTATTACCCGGAACGGGACGGGGAGTTCCCGGACATCGAGGCGGGCGTGGCCACGAGCAGTGAGCTGCTGCAGCGGCATCTGCCGCGATCGCGAGTTGTCAAGGCGTTCAACAACATCTACTTCGAGCATCTCGCGTCGCTGGCACGCCCGGAGGGCGCCGCCGACCGGACGACGCTTCCCATCGCGGGTGACGATACCGAGGCGAAAACCGCTGCGGCACAGCTGCTCGGCACGCTCGGATACGACACCCTCGACATCGGTCCGCTCAGTGAGAGTTGGCGTACGCAGCCGGACACTCCCGTCTACGGCTCGCCCTACACCGCCTCGGAACCGTTCTGGGAGAGCGAAGCTCGGCCCGCCGACACCGAGACGGTCCGCAAGGCGGTGGACGCGGCCGAGCGCTGACTCCCCGTAGCGCGGAGCTCTAGTTCTCCGCTGCGCTGGGCGCCCACCGGTTGGCGGTGAGCTCGAATCCGGGCAGCGCGTCGGTCGACATCTTGGACTCGAAGATGCGCTGGTACCCGGTGGACGCGATGCGCCACACGCCGTCTTCGCGGCGGTAGGTGTCGTGGTAGTACGCCGCACCGCGAATCACGATCTTGTAGTCGGCGATGATGACGGTGTCCTCGAGCAGCCAGGTGCCCGAGGCGGTGTCACCGTCCACGGTGATCTCCGGATGGTTGGCCACGTGCACGGAGATGATGTTGCCGCTGAGGGCATTTCGCATGTAGTCGACGACCTGGTCGCGGCTGGTGAACTCCAGTGGCTGTCCGCCCGAGGGTGAACCGTACGAGGCGACCACGTCCGAGGCGAGGGTGCCGGCGAAGTCGTCCCATTGTTTCAGGTCCAGGGTTCGCAGATACCGGGCCTTGAGCGCGCGAATTTCCTCGAGTGCGATGACGTCCATGATGACTACCTCCGGAACGCAGGGTGGAACCGCAACAACGTAGATCACGGCACCGGGCTGATCAATAGGTCGATGTCGATCGGGATGAATTGGGCCACAGCGTCGCGCATCCCGGAATGGTCGGTGCCGCTGAGCGGACACACTGTTGCGATGTTCAAGAAGTTGCTGGCAGCCGCCGGGGTGGGTGGCGCCGAGGTCGAGACCGAACTGCACACGCCGGGCGTTCAGCCGGGCGGCACCGTCCACGGAGTCGTGCGGGTACGGGGCGGCAGTGTCCCGCAAGAGATTTCACGGATCGGGCTCGAATTCGTGACCAAGGTCGAGTACGAGCACACCGAGGAAGAGTACGAGCAGAACCGGGGGTTCGCGCCGGTCACGGTGCACGGACCGTTCCACCTGCCGACCGGGGCCGTGTTCGATATTCCGTTCGCGATCCACGCACCGTGGGAAACACCGATCACCTTCTACAACGGGCATCACCTCCCCGGTATGGCCGTGTCGGTGCGGACGATCGTCGAGATCGCGGGTGCGGTCGACGCGGGGGACAGCGATCCGATCGGAGTCGGCGCGCTCCCGGTGCAGCACGTGGTGCTGGCCGCCATGGAGCAGCTCGGATTCCGGTTGCGGCGTGCGGATGTCGAGCAGGGCTGGATTCGCGGGATTCAGCAGGAGCTGGGTTTCTATCAGGAGATCGAGTTCGCGCGGTCGCCGCGCTACCCGGGGATCGGGGAGGTCGAGGTCACCTTCGTCGCCGGGCAGGACGGGGCGGAAGTCGTGCTCGAGGTCGACCGGAGCCGGGGCGACGGGTACCTCGGCTTCTATATCGATCACAGTGGCGTGGACGGCGACTGGACCGCCGAGATCGACCGGATGATCTCGGGTATCGGGCACTGAATACACGGCTCTGAGCTGCCGTTTCGGTCAGAGTCGATACAAACTGTAACGAGTTTTCGAAAACCGCCCCAGACCCCACCAAGCGCTTGCTACGCTCGCGCCATGATCTCCACTGTGGTCTGGGGCACGGGCAATGTCGGCCGGGCCGCCATTCGCGCCGTCGCGGCTCATCCCGGGCTGACACTCACCGGCGTCATCGTCAACAATCCGGACAAGGTCGGCCGCGACGCGGGCGACCTCGCCGGAATGGACACCGCTCTGGGGGTGGCGGCGAGCAACGACATCGCCGCCGTGCTCGCAAGCGGCCCGAAGGCGGTGGTGTACGCGGCATCCGGTGATATCCGGCCCGACGACGCACTCGCCGACATCGCCCGGGCCATTCGCGCCGGGGCCGTGGTCGTCACGCCCGCGCTGTACGCGCTGTACGACCATCGAAGCGCCCCAGCCGAACTCCGCGATCCGGTGCTCGCGGCCATCGCCGAGGGCGGCGGTTCGCTGTTCGTGTCCGGCGTCGATCCGGGCTGGGGCAACGATGTGCTGCCCCTGCTGATGAGCGGGCTCGGCAGCACCGTCGACGGGATCCGCTGCCAGGAGATCTTCGACTACACCACCTACGACCAGCCCGACTCGGTGCGCTGGCTGGTGGGCATGGGCCAGCCCATGGACTATGAGCCGCCGATGATCGCCCCCACCATTCCGACGATGGTGTGGGGCGGGCAGATTCGGCTCATCGCCCGCGGGCTCGGGGTCGAGATCGAGGAGATCCGCGAGGTGGTCGAACGCCGCCCGCTGGATACCTCGGTCGAGACCGAGCTGATGGGGAAGTTCGACGCCGGAACCCAGGGCGCGATCCGCTTCGAGGTGCAGGGCATCGTGGGCGGCGAACCCCGCATCGTCATCGAGCACGTCACCCGTATCCACGCCTCGTGCGCCACCGACTGGCCCGCTCCGCACAGCGGCGCCGGCGCGCACCGGGTGATCATCGAGGGCGCTCCGCGCATCGAGGTCACCGTGCAGGCCACCGACGAGGGCGGCAATCATTCGGCCGGCGGAAACGCCACGGCCGTAGGCAGATTGGTCGGAGCACTCGAATGGCTCACGACCGCCGAACCGGGGCTCTACGACGCCCTCGACATCCCGCTGCGCTTCGGCACACTCGGGCGCGGCTAACTACGAAGTCAGGGACAACGACATGATCATCGATATTCCCGAGGGCAAAGATCCCATCGGTTACGTCTGGGGCGAAATGGTCCCGGGCATCGGCGTCGCGGCGGCGGCGTTCTCGCTCGCGGTGTACGAGCACACCACCCTCGGACTGCCCGAGTTCGAAGCCGCGCGGCTGCGGATCGCGCAGATCAACGGCTGCCTGTTCTGCCTGGACTGGCGCACCGATCGCAACGGCGAGAAGGTCGACGAGGCGTTCGCCGATCACGTGACCAATTGGCGCACAACCGATGCGTTCGACGACCGGGTTCGCCTGGCGGCCGAGTACGCCGAGGTCTACGCCCTGGATCACCACAGCCTCGACGACGAGTTCTTCGAGCGGATGAGCACGCAGTACACGCAGACCGAGATCGTGGAATTGTCCATGTGCCTCGGGTCTTGGCTGGCCTTCGGGCGGCTGAATCACGTGCTGGGACTGGACGCGATCTGCACGCTGCCGAGCCACGTGTCGGCGGGATAGAACGTTCGGCGCAAGCCGTTCGGTGTGAGAGCGAACAGGTGTTGTCCGGCTGTGTGTAGGGCGCAGCCGGACAACACCTTTCGTGTATACCGGGGTCCAGTGAGTACTGGGCGCTCGGTGGGCGACACCGTGCCGCCCCCGAGTATCCGGCTCAGGTGAGTACCAGAAGCTCGGTGGGCGAGGCTATTTCGATGCGGAGGCCGAACTTCTCGGCCACTCGGGCCAGGCCGCCGATATCGGTCGGCTCCGCGCGGGTCAGGACGAGCGCGCGGGCGAGCAGGCCCTTGTGGTGTTTGTTGAAGTGGCTCACCACGGTTCGCGAGCCGTCGGGGCGTTCGGTGAGAACGGTCGCGGTGATCGCGCCGGGGACTCGGCCGAGGTTCTGGTACGTGCCCGAGCGCAGATCGACCGTGAGCTCGCCGTCGGTCTCCTTGGCCAGCGCCTCGGGCAGAACCTGCTTCCAGACCGACTGCAGGGTGGGTTCCCCCGGGAATTTGGAGCCGCCCGAGAGACGGTAGGCGGGGATGGGGTCTGCGGCGCGGACGACACCGAACAGCGCCGAGCCGATGGCCAGGCGGGCATCGGCTTTGGCGCGCTGAGTCCTGGTGAGCGACGCGGCATCGAGGGCGTCGTAGAGGACGCCGGTATATCGGTCCAGGGCCGCGCGCGTCGGTGACGAGCGCAGGGCGGCATTGCGCGCGATCTCCGCGTCAGCCCCCTTGCCCAGGCCGAGCACCGACCGCGACGCATCGGGGTCGCCGGCCAGCGCGGTCAACCGCGTGACCAGCCGGTCGCGGACCGCCGTGAGCTGCGGCATCGCGAGTGAATCGAGGTCGAGGGGACCGCCCGAACCGCCATCGGACTTCGTTTCGGAGGGAGGCAGCAGCACCAGCACGAGCCAACACGGTAATGCCTTGTGAGCATCGCACCAGCAGCGGCTACTCTGTGGAGCCGTGATCACCCGCCTCTCGCAACTGTTCCTGCGCACCCTGCGCGACGATCCCGCCGACGCCGAGGTGCCCAGCCACAAGCTGTTGGTTCGCGCCGGATACGTTCGTCGCGTCGCGCCCGGCGTCTACTCGTGGCTGCCGCTCGGCCTGCGCACGCTGCGCAATGTCGAGAACATCGTCCGTGAGGAAATGGACGCCATCGGCGCCCAGGAGATCTCGCTGCCGGCCCTGCTGCCGCGCGAACCGTACGAGACCACCAACCGGTGGACCGAATACGGCGACGGCCTCTTCCGGCTCAAGGACCGCAAGGGCGTCGACATGCTGCTCGGCCCCACTCACGAGGAGCTGTTCGCGCTCACGGTGAAGGGCGAATACAACTCGTACAAGGACCTGCCCGTCACGCTGTACCAGATCCAGACCAAGTATCGCGACGAAGGCCGCCCCCGCGCGGGCATCCTGCGCGGGCGCGAGTTCATCATGAAGGACTCGTACTCGTTCGATCTCGACGAGGACGGACTCAAGAAGAGTTACAACGCCCATCGTGAGGCGTACCAGCGGATCTTCGACCGCCTCGGCGTGAAGTACGTGATCGTCGCGGCCACCTCCGGCGCGATGGGCGGTTCGGCGTCCGAGGAGTTCCTGGCCGACAGCCCGGTCGGCGAGGACACCTACGTGGTCTGCCGCGAGTCCGGGTATGCCGCGAATGTCGAAGCCGTGGTCACGGCCGCGCCGCCGCAGATCGCGCTGGAGGGACTGGCCGAGGCCGTCGCGCACGAGACGCCCGACACCCCGACCATCGCGACGCTGGTGGACTGGGCCAACGGCGCGGGCATCGCGGAGCAACTGGGTCGCGAGGTGAGCGCCGGTGACACCCTCAAGAACGTCATGGTGAAGCTGCGCTACCCGGACGGCAAGACCGAGATCCTGGGCGTCGGCATCCCCGGCGACCGCGAGGTCGACGAGAAGCGACTCGGCGCGTCCGTGGAACCGGCCGAGGTCGAGATGCTCGACGAGACCGACTTCAAGGCCAATCCGTGGCTGGTCAAGGGCTACATCGGCCCGAAGGCGCTGCTGGCCAACGGCGTTCGCTACCTGGTCGATCCGCGCGTGGTCAACGGCAGCGCCTGGATCACCGGCGCCGACGAGCGGGGCAAGCACTACGTCGGCCTGGTCGCCGGTCGTGACTTCGTCGCCGACGGCACCATCGAGGCCGCCGAGGTCCGCGACGGCGATCCGTCGCCGGACGGGCGTGGCGTGCTCGAGACCGCCCGCGGCATCGAGATCGGGCACATCTTCCAGCTCGGGCAGAAGTACACCGACGCCTTCGAGGTCGACGTGCTCGGCGAGAACGGCAAGCCGGTGCGGCTGACCATGGGCTCCTACGGTGTGGGCGTCTCGCGCATGGTCGCGGTCATCGCCGAGCAGATGCACGACGAGAAGGGGCTGCGCTGGCCCCGGGGCGTCGCGCCGTTCGATGTGCACGTCGTCATCGCCAACAAGGATGCCGGTGCCCGCGAGGGCGCGGAACAGGTTGTGGCGGAACTGAACTCCCAGGGCCTGGATGTGCTGTTCGACGATCGCACCGCCTCGCCGGGCGTGAAGTTCAAGGATGCCGAACTGCTGGGCATGCCGCTGGTCGTCGTGGTCGGGCGCGGCTGGGCCGAAGGCAAGGCGGAGCTGCGGGATCGGTTCGCGGGTACCGCGGATGAGATTCCGGCCGAGGACATCGTCGCCGCCGTGGTCGCGAAGGTGCGCGGCTGAGGGACTCGGTAGCGAGTCACAGTAGAACCGGACCGGGCCGCGCATCTCCACGATGCGCGGCCCGGTCCGCGTTGCCGGACGAACCGTGCTCGGGCCACACCTCAGTTGTAGGCCTTGGCCACGCCGTCGAGCAGATGCTCGAGGGTGTCGTAGTTGGGTGGATCCACCACGTCGATCAGATTCGGGATCACCGGGACCTGTTGCTCGGCCGCCACTTTCGTGAACAGCCCGGTGTCGCTCGGGCGGAAGCCGTGTTCGGCGGCCAGGCGTTGCAGATCCGGATCCGTGGACAGCAGTTTGCCGATGCGATCGCCGTTGTCGCCCAGCGGCACCACGGTGTGCTGGGAGAGCACGGTGGGGGAGGGGTACATCAGGACCATGTCCGGCTTCATCTGTCCGTGGGCGGCGGCGTCGACGTACTGGGCCTCGTAGATCCAGACCATCGGGGTCGGGCCCATACCGCTCGCGAGATACTCCTTGAACGGGCTGTCGGAGCTGCTCTCGGTGAAGCCCTGGCGGGTGAACAGCCGCGAAATGCGCGACACCGCATAGTTTTCGGCCTTGTCGCCGCGCACGATGGTGTTGTCGTTCGCCACGTACGCGGCGACCGCCAGGTACATCGCGGCCGAGTTGGAGGTGCGCGGGTCGGTGGTGGACACCAGAACGTTCTTGCGCACCGGATAGGTGGTGTTGCCCTCCAGCTGATCCCACTGCACGCCCTTCTCGGCGAGCGCGAGGTACTTCTCCACATCGAAAGTGGTTGTCGGACCCTGCTTCACGACGCCCGCCCGGGCGAGCAGCTCCACGATGGGCTGGTAGGTGGCAATGGCCATCGGCGAGGAGAACGGCGTGTACTTGGCGCTGACGCCGCGTTGGCGCTGGATTCGCTCGGCCGCCGCCGCGCTGGAGGGGAACGCGAAGTCGTAGCGGGCCAGATCCACGGAGGTGGCGATCTGGCGGGAGCCGGCCGGGTCGACCTCGACCTTCAGGCCGTTCTTCGCGAACGCCTCGATCACCTTCGGATCCTCGAAGAAGCTGAGCTTCTCGGAGCCGACCACCCCGTGGACGGTCGTCAGGGCCGTCGGTGCGGCAGCCAGGGGAGTCGGGCCGGATTCGCCCCCGGAGGTCAGGGCGACGGCGGCCACGACGACGAGTACGACGGCCGCGGCGATCCCGCCGAGTACACGCTTGTCCTTGGCTATTCGCGCGACCGCGCCGATTCGCGCTCCCGCGTCACCCGAGGTGTCCGGCAGGTGGCCGCTATCTGAATTTATATTGTCCGCCAGAGAAATTGCCGATGACGTCTCGGTAATCGTTTGTCCACTATCGGAATTCGCGGGCGCGGGCGTCAGTTCTCGCCGCGCTATCCGCTCCACCAGAATCGGTACGAATTCCCGTATCCGGTGCCCTTCGAACCGCTGCCGCACCGCCCCCACCACGGCCTCGACCTGCTCGGTCGAGTGTTCCTCGCCATACGCGTCCACCAGGCGGTTCGTCACATTGAGCAGTGCTTTTTCTTCCCGGGCAGTATCGACCGCCAACAGTCTCTCCTCGACCTCACGTCGGAATTGATTGCACGGCAGCGAAATACGCACAGCCGCTCGCGAGAACGATACTGCCATTCCCTGATTCGGGCTCAGCGACTGCGTGCGGATTCAGTCGTATGGAATAACTAACCGTGCCCGACACTGGAAAGCGGCACGGTCCGCCACTTCTCGATTCGGCGCCGACACATTCACGGATCTCGCGGTCGCCACCGAGATCCGGCCGGACGAGTTCGAGGGAGCGCCCGGACCGGCTCGTGTTCACCGCTGGCGCGGATCTCCCTCGAGTGGAAAAAACCGTGTCTCAGTCCTGGCCGGGGAACGCGACGGTGGCGGGGTTCGTGCCGAGGATGGACTGCCAGGTCGCGAGGCGCAGGGCGGCGTCGGTGAGGGCGGTGAGGGCGGTGCGGCGGATGTCGGGGGAGTCCGCGTGTTCGATTGCCGAGCGCCAGGCGGTGGCGCAGTCGGATTCGACGGTGACCGCGAGTTTGGCGGCGGGGATGGGGTCGTTCACCGGGAAGGGGGCGGTGTAGGCGGCGTCGGGGCCGGGGATCACGGCTCCGGCGGCTTTGAGGGCGTCGATGGTGGCGTCCCGGCGGGCGCGGTGGGCCGCGGTGTACTCGGCGACGAGTTTGGCGCGGTCGGTGTTGGCGTAGGCGGCGATGACGCCGTAGGCGTAGACGGCGGCGTACTCGGCGCTCAACGCGTCGGTGAGCGCCTTCTGATCTGCGGTCGTCATGCGAGGAGAACCCCCGTGTGGGTCGCGCAGGCGGCGCTGATCGAAGCGAGCATGCCCGCACGGTAACCGGTCAGGGTGGCCGAGAGATCGCCGGTCGCGCGTTGCGCGTTGGTGAGGCGGGTGCGCAGTTCGGCGACGGTGGGCGGGGTCGTGGGCGCCACGGGGATGACCGGGGGGACCCGCTTGCCGGGCAGCGTGCCGTCGCCGTAAACGCCTATGACACGGTCGATCTCGGTGCGCAGGGCGTCCGCGTGCGCGGTGCGCTGGGTCGCGATGAGCCCGAGCGCACCGGCCTTGTCCGGCGCGGCGGCGATGGCCGCGGTCGCGGCGGCGGCATCGACCCGGGCCGATTCCTCCAGTGGCAGAAGCGGATCCGGGGCCGAGGTGTCGGCATCGGGCGCGCACGCGCTCACCGAACCGAGCGCCGCGATGGCGAGTACACCGCCACCGGCCAACCGGAAAATGGCGCGACGGTCCACTGTTCGGTCCGTGAGGATCACGACACCGGCCTCTCGGCCGCTCTGACTGCTGGGCACGGGTACATGGTGCCAGCCATCGCGAGTGGCGTGATGCGCCAGGGCCGTCGGATAGGCTGTGATCTCGCTCGATACGTCACCCGAGCGGGCGCGTCGTGCTCGGACCCGCCCCTCGGTGGCCGGACACGCCGCCGCAGCGGTCAGGTGGACCGGCCCGAAGTCGAGAGCATCCGCTGGTCCTTTACACTCTTTCAGCGCGTTACGCTAGACCTTTGGCGGGGTATTTCGCTGTCCCGCTGGATAGACCCGACAACTCAACCCGTCACAACTGAACCAGGAGCCGCCCCACATGCCGTTGCCGACCGAGGAAAGGGTGAGCCAGTTAGTAGCTGAGCTCGTCGAACGCCGGGGATTCGACCTCGAAGGCGTCATGATTTCGGCTGCCGGTACAGCGCACACCAAGGTGCAGGTGACGGTCGACAGCGACGAGACCGCGAGTCTCGACGCCGTCGCGGAGTTGAGTTCGGAAATCTCGGAGACCCTCGACGCGGCCGGTGACTTCGGTGAGACCCCGTATCTGCTGGAGGTCACCACACCGGGTATCGATCGCCCCCTCACCGAGCTACGCCACTGGCACAGAGCCCGCGGCCGCAAGGTGAAGGTGACCCTGCGCACCGGCGTGACCTCCCCCGAGGAGAACGGCAAGGGCAGGTTCGAAGCCCGCGTGGGCGCGGCCACCGACGAGTCGGTGGCGCTGGTCCTGGGCGGAAAGCGCAACCCGCACCGGGTGACGGTGCCGCTGGGCGATATCGAGTTCGCCGTCGTCCAGGTGGAGTTCTCGCCTCCCGGCGCCGCGGAACTCGAACTGGCGGGGGGAGTCGCGCCCGGCCGGCCCGAGCCCGGCGCGCGAGAGGACACAGACATAACGGCAGCAGCAGAAGCGGCGTCCGATTCACCGACCGAAGGGATCGCGGAATGAACATCGAAATCGAAGCCCTGCGTGCGATAGTCGCCGACAAGGGGATCTCGATGGAGACAGTGATCTCCGCGATCGAGTCGGCACTCCTGACCGCCTACCGGCACACCGACGGCCACCAGGCGAACGCCCGCATCGACATCAACCAGAAGACCGGCACCGTGCGCGTGATGGCCCGCGAGGTCGACGCCGACGGCAACATGATCTCCGAATGGGACGACACCCCAGAGGGTTTCGGCCGCATCGCCGCCACCACCGCGCGTCAGGTCGTGCTGCAGCGTCTGCGTGACGCCGAGAACGAGAAGTCCTTCGGCGAATTCGCCACGCACGAGGGCGATATCGTCGGCGGCGTCGTGCAGCGCGACGCGCGGATGAACGCCCGCGGCACCATAGTGGTCCGGATCGGCAGCGAGTCGAACGGCACCGAGGGTGTGATCCCGCCCGCCGAGCAGGTGCCGGGTGAGACCTACGAGCACGGCGACCGCATCAAGTGTTACGTGGTCGGCGTCTCGCGCGGCCCCCGTGGTCCGCAGATCACCCTCTCGCGCACGCATCCGAATCTGGTGCGCCGCCTGTTCGCGCTCGAGGTTCCCGAGATCGCCGACGAGTCGGTCGAGATCGTGGCCGTGGCGCGCGAGGCCGGGCACCGATCGAAGATCGCGGTGCGCTCTGCGGTCCAGGGCGTCAACGCCAAGGGCGCCTGCATCGGCCCGATGGGCCAGCGCGTGCGCAACGTGATGAGCGAGCTGGCCGGCGAGAAGATCGACATCATCGACTACGCCGAGGATCCGGCGACCTTCGTCGGGAATGCGCTGTCCCCCTCGAAAGTTGTATCCGTCACCATCGTGGACCCGGAAGCTCGGGCCGCGCGGGTCGTCGTACCGGATTTCCAGCTCTCGCTGGCGATCGGCAAAGAGGGTCAGAACGCCCGTCTGGCCGCCCGCCTGACGGGGTGGCGAATCGACATCCGCAGTGATGCGGCCACTGATTCGTCCGGTTCGGTACGTACCGAGGCACAGCGGGGCTGATCTTGCTCTCGTGCTCCGGGGCGACATCGGCCCGGTCGCTCCCGAAATTTGTGAAACAGACCCCCTGGATGACAGGTTGGTAACTTCCAAGGGGTACGGATGCGGAGATCGGGACGTGACAGCGGTAGAGTGGACGAAGGCTCAGCGCGAGTCTCCGGCTCTTCTGCGCGCTGCGCGGGTGAAAACAAGATCAGCACCCGTGCGGACCTGCATAGGATGTCGGAAGCAAGAGCTGGCCGCCGATTTGCTGAGGGTTGTGGCGCAGGAGACTGCGGTAGTTCCCGATCCACAGCGCAGACTTCCCGGAAGGGGTGCGTGGTTGCACCCCCTTTCGTCTTGTCTGGCCGTCGCGATCAAGCGGCGAGCATTCGGCAGAGCACTACGAGTGTCCGGACATCTGGATATCTCAGCCCTGGAGCATTACGTAGAGAACAGGCACGAGCACTCATGAGCACACCGTGAAGCAACAGCGATGATCGACCGTCGAAATTAGTCGAGGTCGTGCGGGCGCCCCGTCGTAAGACAGGCTGCCGCGCTCGACCTCTTAGTGAGGAGAGCAGTGGCAGGCAAGGCCCGCGTGCACGAGTTGGCGAAAGAACTCGGTGTCACGAGCAAGGAACTACTCGCACGGCTCAAGGAGCAGGGCGAGTTCGTGAAGTCGGCGTCCTCGACGGTGGAAGCACCCGTCGCGCGTCGTCTTCGGGAGTCCTTCGCGTCGAAGAGCTCCCCGGCGAACGGCAACAAGCCGTCCAGCCCGGCAGGCCAGGGCCCGCGCCCGGCAGCCAAGCCCAACCCCGGCCCCAGCGCCGGTGGTCCGCGTC
>NZ_BDBU01000032.1 GCF_001613145.1 Nocardia jejuensis NBRC 103114 | reverse complement strand
GCCGGGCCACGAACACCGGGGAGGACCGTTGAAAGAGGTGGGCGATTGGGGTTTCGGGGACGCGGTTTCGATAGGACGCGACCGGGGGCAGATCGGTGTTGGGCGGATCTTTGCGGCGGGGGGCGGCTAGACGGAAACCGTTGGCGGGGCGACTATGTCGATGACCTCGAGGAGGGCGCCGCGGGCCATGCGGCGGGGTTGGGGGTCGAACTCACCGAGGGCGGTGACCACCGCGCCGTCGACGACCGCGACCACTCGGCGGAGCTGTTCGGCACGGACCACTCGGTCGGAGCGGCGCAGGACGTCGGCGAGCAGTTCGTCGAGCTGGGCGCGTAGTCGTAGCTGCACATCGCGTAGTTCGGGATGGCGGGCCGAGGCCACCGAACGCTCGTATCGGGCGATGAGCTGGCCGCGGGCGTCCTCGTCCTGGGTCTCGGGGCCGACCAGGAGATCCAGCACCAGATCGACCGTGGCCTCCGCGCCGCGGCGGCGGTGGTTCACCTCGCCGAGTCGGCGGCGCATGGCATCGAGTTCGGCGTTGCCGGAGAACTCGACCGCGCGCGCGATCAGATCCTCGAGCGATTCGAAGTAGTAGGTGGTCGATGCCAGGGGCAGATCGGCCCGGGTCGCTACCGAGCGGTGCCGGACCGCTTCGAAGCCGCCCTCGAGCAGCAGCTCGGCGGCGGCTGAAACCAGCATCTGGCGACGCCGTTCGCCTTTCGGAGTCGTCGCAGTGGTCACCGTGCAATCGTGCCAGTCATCAGCCTGGCTCGTGGGCGAGTCCGACAGAACCAGTCGGAGAAATGTCTTGGCAGTTCACGCTATATACCGTTCCAACCGGTCCAGTGCCTCTTCGATATCGGCACTCGCGCCCGCGAAGGAGAAGCGCACCATGTGTAAACCGTTGCGGGTGTCGAAGTCGATGCCGGGCGCGAGCGCGACTCCGGTCCGGTCCAGCACCTCGGTGCACCAGCCCATCGAATCCTGGGTCAGGTGAGCGATATTCGCGTATGCGTAGAACGCGCCGTCCGCCGGAGCGAGGTCGGTGATACCCAGTTTGGGCAGGCCCGACAGCAGCAGCTGACGGTTTGCCGCATACCGCTGCACATGTGCGTCGAGTTCCTGTTTGGCCTCCGCGCCGAACGCGTGCACCGCCGCGAATTGCGAGATGGCCGGCGGGCAGACCGTCATGTTCGAGGCGAGCCGCTGCAGGGCCGGGCGCAGCGAACGCGGCACCAGCATCCAGCCCAGCCGCCAGCCGGTCATGGAGAAGTACTTCGACACCGATCCGATGACCACCGACTCGCGGGAGGTCTCCCACGCCGAGGCGGTCGGCTCGGTGTCCCCGGACAGACCGGTGTCGTAGACGATGCCGTGATAGATCTCGTCCGAGATGAGCAGCGTGCCGTGCGCGTCGCACCAGCGGGCCAGCGCCGCGAGCTCCTCGGGCGCGATCATGGTCCCCGTCGGATTGGCCGGGCTCGCCACGATCAATCCGGCGGGCGGCTCCGGCAGCGCCTCGAGCATGGCCACGGTCGGCTGGAATCGGGTCTCGGGGCCGCAGTCCAGCTCCACCACGTCGCAGCCCAGCGCCGTGAGGGTGTTCCGGTACGCCGGGTAGCCCGGCCGGGCCACCACCACGGTGTCCCCGGCGTCGAACGCGGCCAGGAACAACAGCGTGAACGCACCCGAGGAACCGGTGGTCACGACCACGTCCTCCGCGTCCACCTCGACCCCGTAGGTGTCCCGGTGATGACCCGCGATCGCCTCCCGCAGCGCCAGAATCCCGAATGTCTCGGTGTACCCGAGCAATTCGGAGTCCATGGCCGCTTTGGTGGCCCGCAGCACCGCCCGGGGCGCGGGAGTGGAGGGCTGGCCCGCGGCCAGCACCAGCACATCCCCATGGGTCCGCGCCCGTTCAGCTGCTGCTTTCCAGACATCCATCACGTAAAAAGGTGGAATGGCCGACCGGCGAGATTCGATACGCACCCGACAGACGGTAGAGCACCCACTCCCCCGCCTGTCCCGTAATGGCCGCCGGAATGCCTGAGGGAGACTCTGTGCCAGGGGGAAAATCCAGAACCGGCGCGACGCCGGCGCCACCGAACCGATCCACTCCGGGAGCCGAAACGACAACGCCAGACACCAACGGCCACACCCCGCCGACAATGCCGTCCGCCCCGCCCACGACCCGCGAAACGGGCCGCAACGGCAGCAGACCGGACGACAGATCCGACACGCCCGAAGCAAATACCCATTCGGCCACGAAATCCAGACCCGGAACCGCCCCGAGAACCGACGGCCTCGAACATCGGGAACCGGAGCGCCCGGCCGATTCCGAGCCGGGCGAATCCGCGGCCGCGAGCGATACCGATCCGGCGGTCAGCCCCGCGGTCGGCAACCTGGACAACGTCAAACGTGACATGCCGACAGCAGACTCGGCTGATATCGAACGGAATATCGAATCGGCGGCCCTTCCCGCGATCGACTCGGCCGAGGACCTCGAACACGAAGTGCCGATAGCGGTTTCGGCCGACAGCGGGCGGAGCACGGACACGGCCGAATCGGCCGGCGAGCCCGGCGCGGGCCTCGCGGAGGCTCCGGACTCCGGCTCGACCGCTTCGAGAACAAAGCAGGGGTTTCGGGTCGGGGATCGGTTCGTGCCGGGGGTGCGGACGGTAGGCGGACCCGGGAGTGAACCGGATCGGGCGCGGGAGCGCGCCGGACGCGTCCTCACGGGAGCGCGGGACGGGATGGCCTCGGTGCGGGAGCGGATTCCCGGGGCGAAGCAGCGCGGGATCGAGCTGTGGGGGCGGCGGCCTCGGACGCGGGGAGAGTTCGAGGAGCTGGTCGCGAAGGGCAAGGGGGAGGTTCGGCGGCAGGCGCCGGTGGTGCGGGCCTGGACCGTCAAGCATCGGGTGCTGATCGGCGGCATGGTGGCCGTGGTGGCGTTCGCGGGGGCGGACAGCGCGATCGGGCTGGTTCCGATCGACGCTCCCGCGGAACCCGGTGTGGCACTACGGGTTCCGGTGGCCTATCCGCTACAGGTGCAGACTTCGGCCGAATCGGCCAAACGCTATCTGGATGCCATCAGCAACGGTGAGCGGCTGCGCGAATCGGCCGTGGTGGCGGCCGCCGCGCGCGCGACCCTCGAACGCGCCAAGGCCGAGGCCGCGGCGGCGGTCGCCGGTGAGCCTCAGCCGTGGATGGTGAGCCCCGCACCCGAGGGAACCCTGCCACCCGGATTCGTGCTGCCGGGAGTCGGCGGGTTCGCGCTGCCCGCGAAGGGCGCGTTCACCTCCGGATTCGGCTCGCGCTGGGGCACTTTCCACGCGGGCATCGATATCGCGGCCCCGATCGGCTCACCGATCTACGCGGTCGCGGCGGGCACCGTGATCGACGCGGGTCCGGCCCAGGGTTTCGGCCTGTGGGTGCGCATCCGCCACGACGACGGCACCATCTCCGTCTACGGGCACATGTACGACTTCTCGGTGTCGGTGGGCGAACGCGTCCCGGCCGGCCTGCAGATCGCCCGCATCGGCAACCGCGGCGACTCCACCGGCCCGCACCTGCATTTCGAGATCGTCATCAACGGCCAGCACGTGGACCCGCAAGCCTGGCTGGCCCAGCGCGGCATCGGCCTGACCTGACCCAGCGAACCGGACCCGCCCCGCCCCACTGCCCTCCGGACCGGCTCGTTGGATCCGGTCTCGGCGGGCCGGGGCCGTCGGGTCCGGGTCGTTGAGTCCCGGTCGTCCGGTTGGAGTCGTTGAGCCCCGGTCGTGGGTCCCGGGTCGTCGGGCTCGGGTCGTCCGGTCCCGGTCGTTGAGTCCCGGTCGTCCGGTCGGAGTCGTCGAGCCCCGGTCGTGGGTCCCGGTCGTGGGTCCCGGTCGCCCGGTCCGGGCCGTCGGGTCCGGGGCCGTCGGGCTGGACATAATCCGGTACGGCCGCCCGCTCGACCACACAGGTCCACCCGTCGATGCGAAGAACGCCCGCCCCCGAGTTCGACTCGGGGGCGGGCGTTCTCGCGTGTTCTCGAGTCAGACTGCGGCGGGGATGGTGATGCGGCCTTCTTCGGCGGCGAGGCCGATATCGCTGCGGAAGTGTCCGCCGGGGAGCTTGATGCCCGAGAGCCGGGCGTAGGCGTTGGCCCGCGCCTCGGCGAGATCCGCGCCCTGGCCGACCACCGACAGCACGCGGCCGCCGGCGGAGACGAGCGCGCCGTCCTCACGCTGCGCCGTTCCCGCGTGCAGCACCTCGGATTCGGTTCCGGTGCCGGTGGATTCGGCCCCGGAGATGATGTCCCCGCTGCGCGGACGCCCCGGGTAGTTCTCGGCGGCCAGCACCACGGTGACGGCGGAGCCGTCCTTCCAGCGGGGCGCGGCGACCTGGTCGAGGGTGCCGGTGGCCGTGGCGTACAGCAGTTCCGCGAGCGGGCTGTCCAGCATGGCCAGCACGGCCTGGGTCTCGGGATCGCCGAAGCGGCAATTGAATTCGACCACGGCCGGTCCGCCCTGACCGATGGCCAGGCCCGCGTACAGCAGGCCGCTGAACGGCACGCCGCGGGCAACCATCTCCGCCGCAACGGGTTTCACCACGTCCTCGACGATCGCGGTGAGCGTCTGCTCCGGCAGCCACGGCAGCGGCGTGTACGCGCCCATGCCGCCGGTATTGGGTCCGGTGTCCCCGTCCCCGACCCGCTTGTGGTCCTGGGCGGGCAGCAGCGCCACCACGTTCTCACCGTCCACGAGGCAGAACAGCGACACCTCGGGCCCGTCCAGGAAGGACTCGAGCAGCACCGGATGCCCGTTCTCGAGCAGTTCGGCGGCATGTTCACGCGCCACCGAGCGATCGGGGCTCACCACCACGCCCTTGCCGGCGGCCAGCCCGTCGTCCTTCACGACCCAGGTGGGCCCGAACCGGTCCAGCGCGGCGTCCAACTCACCCGGATGATCGACGATCTCGCTGTGCGCGGTGCGCACGCCCGCGACCTTCATGACGTCCTTGGCGAACGCCTTGGACCCCTCGATCCGCGCGGCCGAGGCCGAGGGCCCGAATGCCGGGATGCCCGCCGCGCGCACCGCGTCGGCGACGCCGAGCACCAGCGGCACCTCGGGCCCGATCACCACGAGGTCGGCTGCCAGCTCCTGCGCCAGGGCGACCACCTCCTCACCGGAGGACGCGTTCACCGCCCGCACGTCCACATGCTGGGCGATGCCGGCGTTGCCGGGCGCGACGGTCACCTCGGTCACTGCCGGGTCCTTGCGCAGGGCAAGGGCGAGGGCATGTTCACGGGCTCCGGAACCGATGACGAGTACGCGCACGGCAGACAGCTTAGAACCGACCGCGCCGCTGAACAGCAGGGGGATGATGGTCGATGAGGGCGCTCACCCCGAATCGACCACGAGGACATATCTGCGATGGGCTTGATCGACGGAATCATGGGCAATGCGGGACGCATCGATCCCGCCGCCGCACAACAGGAATACGGCAGACTACTAGGCCAGGGTGAGCAGGTCCACGCCGCGTACCTGCTGGTTCGCGATGCTCTGCTGTTCACCGACAGGCGGCTGATCCTGGTCGACAAACAGGGCATCACGGGCCGCAAGGTGAGCTATCACAGCATCCCCTACCGGGCGATCACGCACTTCTCGGTGGAGACCGCCGGCACCTTCGATCTGGACGCCGAACTCATGATCTGGGTCTCGGGTTCGCACGATCCGATCTCCAAGCGCTTCAACCGCCAGGTCGACATCTACGAGGTGCAGGGCATCCTGTCGCACTTCGTCGCAGTATGACCCGGCAGCACTTCGTCGCGGTGCCTGCGTTTCGCACTTCGTCGCGGTGCCGCCGCAACACCGATCCACCACGCGTAATCTCCGGGGCATGGCTTCCGTTTTCTCCGCAATCATCAACGGCCAGCTGCCTGGCCGGTTCGTCTGGGAGGACGACGAGTTCGTCGCCTTCCTGACCATTTCCCCGGTGACGCAGGGGCACACGCTGGTGGTGCCGCGCAAGGAGATCGATCAGTGGCAGGACCTGGATCCGGAGACCTTCGCCCGGATGACCGCCCTGTCGCAGAAGATCGGCCGGGCGCTGCGGGCCGCGTGGGAGGCTCCGCGCGCGGGCCTGCTCATCGCGGGCCTGGAGGTGCCGCATCTGCACATCCACGTCTTCCCGGCGTTCGAGCTCGGTGACTTCGACATCACCGGCGCGGACCCGGAGCCCAGCAAGGAGTCGCTGGACGAGGCCCAGGCCAAGATCAAGCAGGCGTTGCGCGATCTGGGTTACGGGGCGAACGTCCCCGACTGATTTCCCGACCGGCCTCAGATTCGATCGACTCAGGACAGGTCGGTGTCGGGCTGATCGAGCTCGACCCGATCCGCCTCGTCCCGCTCGTCCTCCGACTGCTCCCCGCCGCGCGGCAGCCGCACGGCGAAGGTGGTTCCCGCTCCGGGCTCGCTGGTCACCGACACCACACCGTCGTGTGCGGCGACCAGCGCCTGGACGATCGAAAGTCCCAGTCCCGTACCGCCGCTCCCCCGGCTGCGTGAGGCGTCGGTGCGATAGAACCGTTCGAAGACCCGCTCGGCCTGCTCCGGTTCCAGCCCCGGCCCGGTGTCCTGCACCTCGAGCAGCACCGCGTCGGAGGCGGGTGTGAGTCGCACCGTGACCGCCGCTTCGGGCGGTGTGTGCACCAGTGCGTTGTTGATCAGATTGGCCAGCACCTGCCGCAGCCTGGCCTGGTCCCCCGGCACCTCCAGGGTGCCCGTCCCGGCACAGATCTCCAGGTCGATCTGCCGCGTCGGCGCCTCGGGATGCTGCACCGCGGCGAGCGCGCGCGCACTGTGCACGGCATCGCTGGCCAGCATGAGCAGATCCACCGACCGTCGTTCGAAGGGCCGCTGCTCGTCCATCCGGGCCAGCATGAGCAGGTCCTCGACCAGCAGTCCCATCCGCTTGGATTCGCGCTCGATCCGATCCATCAGGATCTCCGGATCGGTGATGGCGCCCTGGCGATAGAGCTCCGAGAAGCCCTTGATGGTGGTCAGCGGCGTGCGCAGCTCATGGCTCGCGTCCGCGACGAACCGCCGCATCTTGGCTTCCGAGCGCCGCGCGGCCTCCTCCGAACCCTCGGTCGCGGCGAAGGCCTGCTGGATCTGGGTGAGCATGATGTTGAGCGACTGCGAGAGCCGATCCACCTCGGTATCGCTGCCGCGCACCGGAACTCGCTGATGCAGGTCACCGCCCGCGATGGCGGCGGCGGTGCGCTCCACCCCCTCCAGCGGGCGCAGACTGCGCCGGATCACGAAACGCGCTCCCACAGCCAGGGTTCCGAGGATGAGCAGTCCGAAAACGGTCTGCAGCAGGATGAGACGGTCGAGGTAGGACTGGGTCTCGTCCATCGGAATCGCCACCGTGCTGGTGCCGTCCGGGTTGACCTCGCGCACGATCCGCCACTGCTTGCCCGAGTCGTCGGCCGAGCCGACGGTGATCGGATGCTTGCCGAGGTCCTCCGGCACGTCCGGCAGGGTCGAGCCGGGATCGAGTTCCTGCACCACCCGCCCACTCGAATCCTGTACGCGCACATAGAAACGCGCCGGCGGACCCTCCTTGCCCGGATTGGTCAGCTTGGGCCGGGATCGCCCCGGGGCCGCCCAGCTGTGCGAGGCCTCGAAGAGCTGCTGATCGAGGCGCTGGGTCAGCACGTTGTTCATCAGCGAGGTCACCACGATCCCGGACAGCAGCAGCGCGAACGCCACCAGCGCCACCAGCGCGACCGTCAGCGTGGTCCGAAGCGGTACCGCCGCAAGCCGATTCGAGACGCGGCCGCGCAGCGTCCGGGCGACCTCCGCCGTGTTCACTTCGCGATCGATTTCCGATTGGGTTCGCGCATCACATAACCGACCCCGCGCAGGGTGTGGATCAACCGGTCCGGACCGGTGTCGACCTTCTTGCGCAGGTACGACACGTACGTCTCGACCACCCCGACCTCGCCGCCGAAGTCGTACCGCCACACGTGATCCAGAATCCGCGGCTTGCTCAGCACCGTGCCCGCGTTGACCAGGAAGTACCGCAGCAGCGTGAACTCGGTCGGCGAGAGCGGCACCGGCTCCCCGGCCTTCCACACCTCGTGGGTGTCGTCGTCCAGCTCGATATCGGCGAATCGCAGCCGCGAGGATTTGGTCTCCACCACCGCGCGCCCCGCCCGGCGCAGCACCACCCGCAGCCGGGCCACCACCTCTTCCAGGCTGAACGGCTTGGTGACGTAGTCGTCCGCCCCGAGCGTGAGCCCGGTGACCTTGTCGCTGACCTCGTCCCGAGCGGTCAGGAACAGCACGGGCGCGTCGATTCCGTCCGCGCGCAGCCGCCGCAGCAGTCCGAACCCGTCCATCCCCGGCATCATCACGTCCACGATCAGCGCGTCCGGCCGGAACGTGCGGGCCCGATCCAGCCCCTCGGTCCCGCTGGCCGCACTCGCCACCTCGAATCCCTGATACCGAAGACTGACCGAGAGCAACTCCACGATCATCGGCTCATCGTCGACGACGAGGACCTTCGCCTCCGGTTCGACATCCTGCCCGGGCACACCTGTCATGACCCCATACTGCTGCCACTGCTCGCGAGTTCTCTGAACCTCGGCTGGGAGTTTCCTGGGAACGCCGCCGGGAGGGCTCGGCGTTCACCGGCAGGCGCGCACGCGAGCGTCAGCCGACCCGAGCGGCCGAGTCCGCCGGATACAACACGCGCGACACCGCGCGGGCGGCGGCGAGCACCAGCGGCGCGACCCGCTCGGGCTGCGCGGTCCGGGCGTCGCCGCACAGCGAGATGGCGGCGGCCGGTCCGTCCTCGTCGCGCACCGCCGCGCCGACCCAGGCGAACCCGTTCGGTGCGTCGTCCCGGTCGAACGCCAGCCCGCCGCGCCTGCGGATCCGGTCGAGTTCGTAATGCAGACAGGACAATTCCTCGGTCGAGTAGTCGCGCGAGGTGCGCGCGTAGAGATCGTCGACCACCTCCGGGGTCAGCCAGGCGAGCATCGATCGCCCGCCGGCGGTGGTGTGCGCGCCCGCGCGCCCGCCGACCCGGGTCGGCACCCGGGTGGCGTGCCGGCCGCCGACCTTGTCGAGATACTCGCTCTCACCGTCCACGAGCACGTTCAGGTGCGCCACCAGGCCCGTGCGCAGGTGCAGCGTGTGCAGCACGGGGGCCGCCGCCTTGCGGATCTCGCCGCGCCCGTCGTCGCCGCCGATGCCCAGCGCGCGCCGTCCCAGCCGATACCCGCGCGCGGCGTGCTCGATCCAGTGCAACTGCAGCATCTGCCCGAGAATGCGGTAGACGGTGGAGCGCGGCAATCGGGTCCGGCCCACGATCTCGTCGAGCGAGAGCTGCGACGTCCGACCGTCGAAGGTGTCGAGGATCAGGGTCATCCGCTCGACCATCGAAGGTGGCAGCGGGCGCTCACCGACCGCTTTTCCCGAATCAATGATAGTCATCGACCGCTCCAAATACGCTGTTCACCGACTGGTTCCAGTCGAGAACTGAAATTCATTCTTGTCCGACAGTAACACGCGCACCGAGGTGGTCGCGCGAGTTCGCGGACGACCTCTCCGAGGCCCCGGCCCGTCGGCGGCCGACCTCGGATGCGTTGGCGCGCAAGGCCACCGGACACACGGTGCGCTGGAGATCACTCGGCGATCGGCGCCGGGAAGCGCTCCGGCCATTCCGCGAGCAGCAGGTCGCACGCCACTCGCAGATCCTGTTCCGCGTCGGGAAGGGTGATGCGCCCGTTCAGGCAGGACTGGATGATGCCGAAGGACGCGTGGATGAGCACCCGCACCAGCATCGCGTCGCGTTCGGTGACCTGCTCGATCCCGGCGGCCTGGTAGAGCAGTTGCCGGAAATGGCGTTCGACCCGCGCGGTGTCGGGGACCACGGCGGCCTTGGCGGTGCTGTTGGACTGGATCATCGCCGAGGCCAGCAGCGGACGGCGCATCATCACCCGGACCACCCGCACCAGCGTCTCGTACACCGCGTCCGTGGCACTGGATTCCACCCGCGGCCGGCGCGCGAACCGCTCGAGCATCTGGTCGATCTGATCGAGCATGACCGCGACGAAAAGGTGTGTCTTGGAGGGAAAGTAGCGATACAGCGTCGCGACCGCGACGCCCGCGAGCTTGGCCACCTCGTTCATCTGGACGCGTTCGAGATCGTTCTCGGCGGCCAGGGTCGCGGCGGCCTCGATGATCCGGCCGAATCGAGCGCGCTGCTCGCTCGAACTCGGTTCCGCGGCATCGCGCACTTCGGCGATTCTCGGCATCGCTTCCCTCCCTCGGTCACCTCTGTGGCGGAGCTCGACTTTGTCAGACTCCCACCATGATCGATGAACTCCTGCCGTTGAGTGAGACCGGCGCCTCGGCCGGTTCAGCGAACAGGCTGTTCGGGGCGGAGCTCGCAACGGGTGCCGGTGTAGATGGTCGGCATGCACTCGTTGCAGTGTATGCACGCGGATCGGGTGGTGAGATCGGCTCGAATGCGCTGCAGGAGATCGGGTTCGCGCAGCAGCGCGCGGCCCATCGCGACGAACTCGAACCCCTCGTCCATGGCCAGGCGCATCGTGTCGTGATTGGTGATGCCGCCCAGCAGGATCAGCGGCATGGACAGTTCCCGGCGGAACTCACGGGCCCGTTCCAGCAGGTAGGCCTCCCGGTACGGGTACTCCTTGAGGAACGAGCCGCCGATCAACCGAAAACCCAGACGAGCCGGGAGCGGAAGGGCTTTCGCGAACGAGCGCCGAGGCGCGGTGCCGTGAAAGAGCAGCATCGGGTTGAGCAGTGAACTGCCCGCGGTCAGCTCGAGGGCGTCGAGTGCGCCGTCCTCCTGCAGCCAGGCCGCGATCTGCAGCGAGTCCCGCATCCTGAGCCCGCCCGAACTGCCGTCCTCCATACCGAGTTTCGCGGTGACGGCGATCCGGTCCCCCACCGCGTCCTTGACCGCACGGACGATCTCGCGGGCGAAGCGGGCGCGATTGAGGGTGGAGCCGCCGTAGTCGTCCTTGCGCCGGTTGAGCATCGGGCTCATGAACGCACTGGCCAGATAGTTGTGGCCGAGGTGGATCTCCACGGCGTCGAAGCCGGACCGTTCGGCCAGCCGGGCGGCCTCGGCGTGCGCGGCGACGAGCTCGCGGATATCGGCCCGATCGGGCACCTTGGTGAAGCGCATGCCCAGCGGATTGAACATCCGGCTGGGCGCGAACGCGGGCGCCCGATTGGACGCGGCATTGGCGACCGGTCCGGCATGGCCGATCTGCGCGCTCACCGCGGCGCCCTCGGCGTGCACCGCGTCGGTCAATTTCCGAAGTCCCGCAACGGCTTCGGGCCGCATCCAGATCTGATGCCGATCGGTGCGCCCACCCGGGGCCACCGCGCAGTAGGCGACGGTGGTCATGCCGACGCCGCCCGCCGCCACCTCCCGATGGAATTCGACGAGTTCGTCGGTGACCAGCGCCTCGGGCGTGCGGCCCTCGAAGGTCGCGGCCTTGATCACCCTGTTGCGCAAGGTGATCGGCCCGAGTGTCGCGGGAGCGAAGATGTCGGTCACTGCGATTCTCCTGTCGGGGCGGTGAGTCCGGCGACCACGAAATCGCGCAGGGTCGCCACCGCGCGCACGGACGGCTCCCGGTCCCGGGTGCTGCCGAATTGCGTGATGATCAGCTCGAACGCGAGCATCCACCGGCGGCCGGCCTCGGACTCGCCGACGCCGGGCAGCAGCCCCGCCCAGGAGTCCATCCGGAACCAGTGCTGCTGCCATACCGCGGCCTCGCGACGCATGACGAACCGCGCGAGCAGCCGCAGATGCAATCGCCCGACGGGATCGGCGGCCAGTTCCGTGAACGGCGTGAGGACCGCGTCCACCAGGTCGGCCACCGGCGCGGGCGCGGCGGTGAGCTCGGTGAGCTGGTCGAACCACACCGGACCGAGACGGTCCTCCAGGAGTGCGCCGACGAGCGCCTCCTTGGAACCGAAGTGATAGTGCACGGCGGCGGGGTTGGCTCCGGCCGCGGTGCAGATGCCGCGTACCGAGACCTCGTCGTACGGCTCGACCAGCAGCAATCGTTCGGCGGCGACCAGCAAGCGCTCACGGGTTCCCGCGGCGATCTTTTCGACCATGCCGAGTAGTGAACCAAATATCAATCAGTATTTCAATCATTGATTGAAACGGGCTGCCCCGGACATGAAAAACGGTCCCTGACCCGGTCTGTGACCGGATCAGGGACCGTTGTCCCCGAGCCCCCTGTCAGGATTGAACTGACGACCTTCGCTTTACAAGAGCGGTGCTCTACCACTGAGCTAAGGAGGCGGAAGCGGAGCAATCATAACCGGGTGAGTCGGCTGTGCGGAAAAGCCGACGTCCCCGGTCGAGGAGACAGTCAGGACTGGACTCCGGTGCGATCGTTCAACGCGCGTGGCGCCGTGCGACCGCAGCCGGAAACCGTTCCTGCGCAGTATCCGTAAGACCGCCTCGCGTCAGGACTGAGCCGCCTGACGGGCGGCATCGTCCGCCGCCATGGCATCTCGCAAGCTCTTGGGACGCATATCCGTCCAGTTCTTCTCGACGTACTCGACGCACGCGGCGCGCGAGTCCTCGCCGAAAACGACTCGCCACCCGGCCGGAACCTCGGCGAAGGCGGGCCACAGCGAATGCTGTTCCTCGTCGTTGACAAGGACGAAGAACCGGCCGTCTTCGTCATCGAAGGGATTGGTGCTCATTTCACCTCACTGGATACTGGCGCTGTGTACGGGAACGTTGACGGATCATTCCATGCTGCGCACCGCAGTAGTGGAACAAGCCCCCGACGTTGGTTCGACCCTAGCAAGGCAGGCGTTACGCCTGGGCGGTTACCTTCACCCTCCGAAGAATTCCAGCAGGATCTTGTTGACCGCCTCGGGTCGTTCCAGGTAGCCGAAGTGCCCGGCATCGGGAACTTCCTGGTAGCGAGCACCGGGAATAGTATCGGCGACCTCCCGCGAGAGGTACGGCGGGATCATTCGATCGTCCGCGAAGCCTACCGAAAGGCACGGCACGGTGATCGCGCGGTAGGCGGCCGTGCGGTCGAAGTCGTGGTCCATGCGCCGCTGAGCGCGCACGCCGGGCGAGGCGGGACCGCCGGTGAACTCGAACAGATCCAGCCAGTCACGTGCGGCGTTGCTGTCGGCCATGGTCGCGGGCGACAGGTTCATCAGGGCGGTCAGGGCGGCGTCGTACTTCGCGGGCAGCCGCACGCCGGTCTCGTCGAATTCGTGCTCGCCCACCGACAGCGTCTTCTGGAACTGGTCCAGGCGCGCGTGCCCGGCCAGGAAGGCGGCCTTGCGGACCAGATCCGGGCGCGCCAGCGCGAGTTCCTGCGCGACACGCGACCCCATGGACTGCCCGACCACCAGGACCGGTCCCTCGTCCAGGAATTCGATGAGCGCGGCGGTATCGCGCACCAGATCGTCGATGTGAATGCCCTGCGGGGATTCGAAGGACGGCGCGATGCCGCGATTGTCGAAGGTGCACACCCGGTACCCGGCGGCCACCAGCGCGGGAACCTGATGCAGTTCCCACACCCGGCCCGGGCTGCCGGTGCCCATGATCATGACCACCAGCGGCGCCGACCCCTTGACGTCGGTGCCCTTGGCCCGGTCACCCTTGACCTGGTAGTTGAGCGAGATTCCGTTCACCGTCGCCAACGGCATACGTGCGACCCCTTCATCCGTTCCAACGACTCGTGCTTGCGACCACCGTATCTGCAATCGACGCCATTGCGTTTCGGGCTCCTTTGCACCGAGTGCGCGGGCCCGATGGGTGCGACAGATACCATGGACCTCTCACGACCTGCAGACTTCCCCGAGAGGACATGATGATGGCCGCGAACAGCAGCGCCAAGGACATCGCGGACGACGAACTGGAACCGCTCGCCGACGAAACCGCTCGCCAGGCCCAGCGCGTCGTGGCCGCCTACGCGACCGATGCGGACGAGTGCCGCATGCTCTTGTCGATGCTGGGTGTCGCTCCGCTTACGCGAGGCGAATGACTCGTGAACCCGGACAGCTCTGGTTCCGGATTCGTCGTAGTCGCCAATCGACTCCCGGTCGATCTGGAACGACTACCCGATGGCACTACCCGTTGGAAGCGCAGTCCCGGTGGTCTGGTGACCGCCCTGGAACCCGTTCTGCGTAACAACAAAGGCGCATGGGTCGGCTGGGCCGGCGTTCCCGATGTGGACGTCGATCCGATCACCGAGGACGGTCTGGAACTCCATCCGGTACCGCTGTCGGCCGACGAGGTCTCCGACTACTACGAAGGCTTCTCCAACGGCACACTGTGGCCGCTCTATCACGACGTGATCGTCCGCCCGGTCTACGACCGCAAATGGTGGCAGGCGTACGTGACGGTGAACCGCCGCTTCGCCGAGCACACCGCCAAGGTGGCCGCCGAGGGCGCGACCGTCTGGGTGCAGGACTACCAGCTGCAGCTGGTGCCCAAGATGCTGCGCATGCTGCGCCCCGATCTGACCATCGGCTTCTTCCTGCACATCCCGTTCCCGCCGGTGGAACTGTTCATGCAGATGCCCTGGCGCACCGAGATCGTCGAGGGTCTGCTCGGCGCGGATCTGATCGGCTTCCATCTGCCCGGCGGTGCGCAGAACTTCCTCTATCTGGCCAGAAGGCTTGCCGGGCAACCGACTTCACGCGGCAATGTGGGCGTGCGCTCGAAACTCGGTGTGGTGCAGGTGGGTTTCCGCACCGTGCGAGTGGGCGCGTTCCCGATCTCCATCTCCTCCACCGAGATGGACGAGTTGTCGCGCGGCAGGCAGGTGCGCGAGCGGGCCGCGAAAATCCGTGCGGAACTGGGTAATCCGAAGACCATCCTGCTCGGCGTGGATCGCTTGGACTACACCAAGGGCATCGACGTCCGGTTGGCCGCGCTCGAGGAACTGCTGCACGAGGGCAGGATCGACCCGTCCGAGACGGTGATGGTGCAGCTGGCCACGCCGAGTCGCGAACGGGTGGAGTCCTACATCCAGATGCGCGGTGACATCGAACGCCAGGTGGGCCGGATCAACGGCGAGTTCGCCCGGGTCGGCTATCCGGTGGTGCACTACCTGCATCGTCCCATCCCCCGCGAGGAACTCATCTCGTTCTTCGTGGCCGCGGACGTCATGCTCGTGACCCCGCTGCGCGACGGCATGAATCTGGTCGCCAAGGAGTACGTGGCGTGTCAGGGCGGCCTGAACGGCGCCCTGGTGCTGAGCGAATTCACCGGTGCGGCAGCGGAATTGCGCCAGTCCTACCTGTGCAACCCGCACGACCTGGACAGCGTCAAGGACGCGTTGATCGCCGCAATCGAGGACGATCGCGACACCCGTCGCCGCCGGATGCGCTCCATGCGCCGGCAGGTCCTCACCCACGATGTGGACCGGTGGGCGCGAGCCTTCCTGGACGCATTGGCCACCGACCGGGTCGCCGGCAGCGCACTGCTGTCCGACGACGACGTCGACCCGGGCGAACTGCGCCGCTAGTCGTCCGGATTCGATACCAGGTTCAGCGACGCCGTCCGCGGCGTCGCTGAACCTGTTCCGGTGCGAGAACTCGTTGCCGCCGGGAACCTGTGCTGCCGAAAACCCGTTGCTGCCGAAAACCCGTTGCCGCGCAGCCGCGTCAGGCCGCGGTTCCGAAGTCGTACTCGACCCCGGTCAGTCGCTGCGCCTCGGCCCAGAGCCGCCCGGCCGTGTCCGGATCGTGCGCCGAGGCATCGGCCTCGATCCGGATCGGATAGCCCTTCGTGTTGTTCTCGGGTCCGAAGAATTCGCCGCCGCGCACCTGCGGGTCGGTCGCCGCGCGCAGGGTCGGCAGTGCGCCCATCTCGGCCGATTGCATGAAACCCCGGAAGAGCCAGTCGAATCGGGGGTTCGTCAGCGGTTTGATGATCGGGCTGACGTTCCGGTTGAACTCGGTGAACGCGGCGCCCGGATGCGCGGCGACCGACACCAGTGCGGTCTCGGTGCCGTTGAGCCGACGCTGAAGTTCGAAGCTGAACAGCAGATTCGCCCGCTTGGACTGCCCGTACGCGGCCAGCAGCTTGTACTTGCGCTTGGCGTAGAACAGATCGTCCAGATCCAGCGCCGCACTCTTCTTGCCCGCGAATCCGCTGGAGAGCGAGATGACTCGACCCGAGGGCGCGGCGAGCAACAGGTCCAGCAGCAGCCCGGTGAAGGCGAAGTGCCCGAGATAGTTGGTGGCCAGGGTGGCTTCGAAGCCGTCGGCGGTGATGATCCGCTGCGGGCTCATCGTGCCCGCGTTGTTGATCAGCAGATCGATGCGCTCGCATTCGGCCCGGACCTTCAGCGCTGCCTCTCGCACCGACTCCTGCGACGCGAGATCCAGTTGCACGATCGACAATTCGGCCTCGGGCACCTTCTCGCGAACGAGCCGCACCACTCCCGCCGCCTTCTCGATATCTCGGCAGGCCAGCACCACTCTGGCGCCCGCTTCGGCGAGTAATCGCGCCGTCACCAACCCCAGTCCGGCGCTCGCGCCGGTGACAACAGCGGTGCGCCCCTTCAGATTCGGTATGTCAGCCGCGGTCCACGGCGTCGTCTTGTCGCTCACGAAAATCCCGACCTTTCAGACTCTCCCCCTGAAAGACCATATGCCGCTACCGGCCCGCCGACGAGCCGTACGCCGATGAACGGACGGAAAACGCGCTAGACGGGGTCCACGGCAGCCACCAGCCAGCGTCCGTCGTCCCGTTCCATGCTGACCCGCAGCAGGCCGGTGTCGAAGGAGCCGGCGGCCGGATTCTTGCCGGAGCTCATCTGATTCATGAAGACCATGACCTCGGTGCGATCGGCCTCCGCGCTGATGATGCCGGTCTCGAGCACGGTGGCCTCGACGACGAGTTCCTGCTCCTTGGCGCCCGGTGCGAGAACGGTGGCCGTCACCTTCAACCAGTTGTCCCGGAACGAGGGCGTCATATCCTCCGCGGTCTGCGCCATCTGCGTGTCGATGGTCCGGAAGTCGTAGCCGTACATGCCTTTCACGGCCCGCCCGGCGACCACCGCCGACTCGCTGCGCGCCGCATCGGCCAGATGATCCTGCCGCCACTGGAAACTCAGCCAGCCGCCCGTCGAAAGACTCACGGCCGCAAGGACCAGCGCGCAGCCCATGACCACCAGATCACGCGGTCTCGCCCTCAAACCACCGTCTCCATCCCCGTCGCCGTGATGCCGCCGGTGTCGTCGTCGCGATCGAGAGACACCTTGAAACGCAGCTGTCGATGCTGCGGCCCTTCCACACCCGAATAGGACAGCGTCTGCTCGACGACCACCAGGACCACCGCCGAGTGCTCGTCCGAACTCTGCGGCGCGGTCGCGACCACGGTGCCCGTGGTGCGCACCTGAGCCTTCTGCACGGTGCTGGTGTAGTCGTCCATCCGGTCGGAGTATTCCCGCTGCAGATCCCCCGAGGTCACCTCGAGCACCCGCTGGATGTCCGCCCGCGCGGTATCGGCGTTGATGTTGGTGATGTTCGTGATCGCCAGCTCGGCGGCCCGAACGTACTCCGCCCGAAGGTGATCCCGGTCCGCGAGCGCGTCACGCTGATCCACCACGAACGCGGATCCCAGCACCCCGAGCACGGTCAGCGGCACCGCACCGGCTGCCACGAACAGCGGCCAGCGGCTCGCCCGGCTCCCGGGATCGATGTTCCCCGGCTCGGTGTTCGCGGGCTCGGCATTTCCGGGCATCAGCCCACCCGTGTAGTCACTCATCTGAACTCCCGCGCCATTGCCATCAAGTTCGTCGGCTCTCCCCGAAACCAGCCAATCATCCATCACCCCAACAGATTCGGAGCGAGACGGGTGCGGTACGGAAATTACCGAGGCGCCGAGTACTACGAGCGGAAGGTCAGACCGGCTTGATGTCCGAGACGAGCCACTGCCCGTCCTTCTTGGTCAGCTCCACGTGCAGACGGTCGCTCATCAGGGTGTCCTGCGGCGAATCCGTGCTGGAGAAGCGCTGATTGGCGATGACGAGCACGGTCGCGTGATCGCGAGTGGTGGCGATGACGCCGGTCGCCTGCACGGTGGTCTGGACCGAGAGCTTCTTCTCCTTGGCCGTGGGAATGGCCTGGTCCTGGATCACCTTCATGTAGGAATCGCGGTAGTCGCTGGTCAGCTTCTCCGCGGCCTTGGGCAGATCCTTCTCGGCGGTGTTGAAGTCGTAGGAGAACAGCGCCTCGACGGTGTCGCTGGCGACGACGACCGACGAACTGCGGTTCTGCTCCGCCTGCCGATCCGACCAGAATCGATAACCGGTCAGGGAGGCGACGACCGAGGCCGCCACGAACAGCGCGACCGCGCCGGCCAGCAGGAGGGAACGCTTGTCGAGTTGTTTCACGGCACGAACTCCACGGATGAGGCGGTCACGGTATCGCCGGTGCGGGTCAGGTGCACGCGGATGCGATAGTCCCGCTGCATCGGGCCGTTGGTGGCCACATTGGACACGGTCTGCTGCGCCAGCAGCAGCACGCTGGCCGAATCCTTGTCGTCGCTCTCGATCGCGGCCGAGACGATGTTCCCGGAGGATTCCACCTTCAGCTGCTCGAAGACCTTCTTGTAGGCATCGCGATTCTGCGCGTATTCGTCCTTGAGACCGCCGCCGGCGACCGAGAGCAGGCGATCGATGTCCTGATCTGCGGTCGAGTCCTTGACGGTGGACATATTGAGATACGCCTGCTTGGCGACCTGGATGTACTCCGCCCGCCGCTCGCTGAGCTGATCGGCGCGGTGATCGTGATAGAAGAACAGGCCGGTCGAGCCGATCAGAACCAGGGCCGACACCAGCGCGACCGCCGCGGCGACCGTGCCCGTCCGCCCGAGCGAGGCGAACAGCGCCCGGAACTTCGACGGCGACTCGTCCTTGCCGGCGGATTCGGAGTCGGATTCGGTCGAGTCGGAATCGGCGGAATCGGATTCGGGCTCGGCGACCGCGGCCGCGTCCTTCGAATCCGCGCCGTCCGAATCCTTCACCAGGGCCACCGCGGCGACCGCGGGAGCCTTGTCGAGATTCGCGGGAGCCTGGTCGGCCGCCGCGGGCTTCTCGGTGGGTTCCGGCTCGGCGGCAGCGCCGTCGGCCGGAGTGACATCAGCAGTCTCGGCCGCGACCGGCTCGGCATCGACGACCGGAGCGGGCGCGGCGGCCGCGGCCGCCGCCGGTTCCGGACGCGCGCCCTCGGCGCTCGGGTGCTGTACCTCGACGCCCGTGTCCGCGCCCTCGACGGGTGGTCCCGCCTGACGGATGACACGCCGCCGAGCGCGGCTTCGATTTGCTGATGTTTCGCTCATCGCGGTGGCTCCTGAAGCAAGTCCTGCCAACTCGACGGCACCCTGCTGGACCCATCTGCGTTGACGTCTCCCTGACGGTACACGCGCCCATCGGGCCCGACGAAGGTGTGGCTACTGGGGTCCTGATGGGCGATGAATGGCGCCTGCTGGTTACCGAGCAGCTTATCGGCGATCGGCTGACCGTTGTTGTCCACCGGGTTCGGCGGACCGACCGGCGGGTTGTCGCCCTCGGGGAAGTACTCCTCGTTGGAGCGGCACAGTTCCGGCGTCGGGGCGCGCTTGCCGGGCACCTCGGCACACGGGGTGTTGCGGATGCCGCGGACGGCTTCCTTCGCGTTCTGCGCCACCTTGCAGTACAGGTTGTCGGGGGTGTCGATCGGCGAGAGATCGGCCGGCGAGCGCCGATCCGCCGCGGGCAGGAAGCCCGTGGTGCATCCCGGCGGATCGTTGAGCCCGAGCATGAAGTCCACCATCGCGCCGTACTCGACGGGACCGCGGATCGAGGTCAGCAGCGCCGCGAGCAGTGGCGGGTAGATGACCAGAATCTGTTCGAGCCCGGCGTGATACGTGACCCCGACCTGTCCGACGCTGATCATGTTGGCGAGCATGATCGGCAGGGTCGGCTTCAGATCCTGGAAGGTCTGGTTCACCCGCTGGATCGCGTCCGGGGCCTGACCCAGCAGCGAGCGCAGCGCCGGATCGTGCTGGCGCAGTTGGTCGGTGACCGTGGCCAGGTCCTGGGTCCAGCTGCGCACGTCGCCCGCGGACTGGTTCTGGGTGTCGAGCAGCGGGCCGAGCTTCTCCAGCAGATCCTTGGTCGGCTCGGTGGTGTTCTTGGCCTCCTGCACCAGCAGCGAGGCGGAGTCGAGCATCCGCTGCAGGTCCGGTCCGGCGCCGTCGAACGCGACGAACGCGGAGTTGATGACCTCGGCGAGCTTGGTGTCCGCGACGGTGGACAGCAGCCGGTCGGCCTGATCGAGCATGTCGCCGACGTCCTGCGGCAACTTGGTGCGCTCCACCGGAATCACCGAACCATCCTGCAGATTCCCGCCTTTCGGCGACTCTGCCGGAATCAGATCGACGTACTGCTCACCGATCGCCGAGACGCTCTTCACGTACGCCTGGACATCGCTGGGAATCTTGAAGTCGCTGTCGATGGACAGCTTGGCGTCGACACCGGCGGGAGTCAGTTTCACCGACTCCACCTTGCCGACGTTGGTGCCCCGGTACGCGACGTTCGCGAACTCGTAGAGACCACCGGTCGCCTGCAACTGGACTGTCACGCCATAGCGGCCGATGCCGAACATCGCGGGCAGCCGCACGTACTGGCCACCCATGACGATCAGGCCGATCACGGTCAGCACCAGGAAGATCGAGAGCTGAACCTTGACGAACTTCGTGAGCTTCATCGGCCGGAGTCCCCCTGCTGCGCATTGGGCACGGTGAGTCCCGGAATAGCTGGTAAGCCTGGAATCGGCGGCAGCCCCGGAATGCTCGGAGCCGGCTGCGTGGTGGCGGGCGGCGCCGGATTCAGCGGATCGGACAGCGGATCACCCTTGCCGACGGCCGACTGCGGAATTCCGTAGCCGAGAGTGGCCTGCGCGCCGCCCAGGCTTCCGCCCAGCGGTGTACCGGTCAGGAAGTTCGAATCCAGCCGTGCCCCGGTGAGATCCACGGTCATCCACAGGTTCATGTAGTCGCCCATGATGACCTTGTCGATGTTCTTGATCGGGAACGGGAAGGTCAGCAGCCACTGCAGCGAGTCGGCGAGCTTCCCGCCGGTGGCGGCCAGCGACCGCAGCGCCGGTTCGAGATTGGCGAGGTCGGCCTTGAGGTTCTCGCCGCCCTGATCGAGGATCTGCTGCACCGTATTGCTCAGATCACCAAGGGAGGTAATGGCTTTGGTGATGTTCTCGCGGCGATCGGCGAGCACGGTCAGAGCCGGATGAATGGTCGTGACGGCGGCGGACAGATCGTCCTTCTGCCGCGCGAGCACCCCGCCGACCCGATCCAGGCCGTTCATGGCCGCGATGATGTCACCGGTCTGCTGATCGAGCGTCGTGGTCAGAGTGTTCAACTGCGGCAACAGATCCCGGATGGAATCGGTGCGCCCCTTGAAGGTGGCGTTCAGTTCGCGGGTGATGGTCTCCAGCTGGGAGATACCACCGCCGTTGAGCACCACGGACAGCGAGGACAGCGTCTGCTCGGTGGTCGGGAAGGCCCCGGCCCGATCCAGCGGAATCAGGTCACCGTCCTTCAGCGTGCCCTGCGCCGCTTCTTCTTTCGGCGGAGCCAGCTCGAGATGGTTGCTGCCCAGCAGGCTGGTCTGCCCGATCTTGGCGGTGGCGTTGGCGGGCAGCTTCACGTCCCGGTCGAGGCCGACGGTGACCAGCGCGTGCCAGCCCTGCACCTCGATGCCGGTGACCGTTCCGACCGTCACGTCGTTCACCTTGACCGGCGAATTACGGGTCAGCATGGTCACGTTCGGCATCTCGATGCGGACCTGCCAGGATCCGTCCCCGGTGCCGATGGCTCCGGGCATCGAGACCGAGTTGAGCCCGTCCCATTGGCAACCGCTCACGCCGAGCACCGCGATCAGGCCGATCGCCGCGCTCGCGACGCGAATTCGCTTCCGGCCCATCATCGTCCACCACCTCCGGGGGTGAAAAGGTCGGCCAGGCTCTTGGGCGACGGCGCGGACAGCGGCTCGCCCTGTGCCTGCTGGCCCTGAACCTGGGCGGCCAGATCGGGCGTGCTGTAGGTGAGCTGCTGCGGGAATGCGTTCTGCTGCGTCGCCGGATTCACCAGCAGCGCGGGGTAATTCACAGCCAGGGAGTTCAGGACCGGCCCCAGGTACTGCTTGCACAGAGCGGCGCTCTGATCGGACTGATTGGCGCCGACGGCTTCGACCGCACCGCACAGGAAGGCGATCGGATTGGCGAAGTTCGGGGCGGCCAGCGCACCGGTGAGCGTGCCCTGGGCGGGCTTGTAGAGCTGATAGAAGTTGGCCAGCGCGGTCGGGCCGGAGTGCATGATCTTCTCCAGCTCGGGCTTCTTGTCGGCCAGGACCTGGGTGGCCTCGCCCAGCCGCTGTACGCCCTCGGTGAGAGCGTCGCCGCGCGAATCCAGGAAGCGCTTCACGTCCGCGACCGCGATATCGAGATTGTCGAGACCGGCGCCGAGGTCGGTGGACACATTGGCCAGCACCGAGGACACCGACGCGAGCCGACCGCCGAACTGCACGATCTGATCGTTCGACTTGGACAGCACGTCGACGAACTGCTGCAGGTTGCGAATGGTGCCGAACAGATCGGTCCGCCCGTCCGACAACGTGTTCAGCGTGCTGGAGAGCTCCTTGAGGGTGTCCCGGAAGGCCTGCGCGTTGCCGTTGCCGAGGTTGGCCGCGGCGGTGTCGATGACGCGGCCGAACGAGCCCTGCTTGTCCTCGCCGATCGGGCCCAGGGCCTTGGACAGCTTGGTCAACTCGGCCTTGATGTCGTCCCACTCCACCGGAACCGCGGTGTGCTCCACCGGGATCGAGGCGTCGTCGCCCATCTTCGGCCCGCTCACATAGGCGGGTGCGAGCTGCACGAAGCGCGCCGAGACCAGCGACGGCGAGATGACCACGGCCTTGGCGTCGGCCGGCAGGTCGATGCCGCGGTCCACAGTGAGCTTCACCGTCACCCGGTCCTTGCCGGGCTCGATCGAATCGATCGTGCCGACCTTCACTCCGAGCACCCGCACCTCGTCGCCCTTGTACAGGCCGGTCGTGGACGGGAAGTAGGCGGTGATGTGCTTCTTGCCGACATCGGTGACCAATCCGAAGACCAGCCAGCCGGCGACCACGACCACCAGTGCGGCGGCGGCCAGGCGCGCGGCGCGCGGCACCCTGCGTAGTGCGTTCATCGCGGCGGCTCCTGGGTGGCGGGCTGGATCGACGGCAGCGGGTCGAGGTAGGCGCGCAGCGCGTCGGGCAGATGCTGCGGCCAGACCATCGCGTCGGTCAGCACCTGCAGCATCGGGGAGTTGACGTTGGACAGGTAGGCCTGGAAGTACGGGCCGCTGCCGACCTGCTCGCCGAGCGCGGCCTCGAACGGACCGAGTTCGTCGATCGACTTGGCCAGGTTGGCCTGGTTGTCCTGCAACAGCTTCAGCACCGAGTTCAACCGGTCCAGCGTGGGCTTCAGCTGCTCCTCGTTGTCGTTGACGAACCCGGAGAGCTGCTGGGCCAGACCGTTCACGTACACGATCAGCTGGCTCAGCGCGGTGCGGCGGGCATCGAGCTCGGCGAGCAGGCTGTTGCCGTCCAGGAGCAGCGAATTGATCTGTGTCGCACGATCACCCAGCACCTTGGTGACGCCCTGAGCATGCGAGAGCAGTTCGGTGAGCGCCTTGTCACGGGTGTTCAGGCTGCGCGAGAGGCCGGTGATGCCGTCCAGCGCGGACCGCAGCGGTCCGGGTGTATCGGCGAACGCCTCCGACAGCGTGTCCAGGGTCTGGTTGACCTGGTCGGTGTCAAGGTCCTTGACCGTGGTGGCCAGATCGCCGAGCGCGTCGTTGAGCGAGTAGGGCGAGGCGGTGCGCTCGAGCGGAATCGTGTCGCTCGGGCGGATGGCGCCGTCCCCGGCCGGGGTCACCTCGAGGGACTTGCGCCCCAGCATGGTGTTGGTCTTGATGGCCGCGGACGTCTTGCCGCCCAGCACGATCGTCTCGTCGAGCGTGAACCGGATCTTCACCTTGGCGCCGTCCAGCTTCACGTCCTCGACCCGGCCGGAGCGCACGCCGGCCACCTGCACGGGATCACCGGGCAGCAGCCCGCCCGCGTCGGCGAACAGGGCGTTGAACTCGACGCCGGACTTCACGAACGGCAGCCGGTCGAACTGGAGCGCGCACAGGCAGATGGTCACCGCGAGCACGATGCCGATGATGCCGACATTGATCAGTGGGGAGCGCTGTTCGTTGTTCATTTCTTCGCACACCGCCCCGTGTGCTGTCCGCCGACGAAGTTGAGCTGCTGCGTCTTACCGTCCGGTCCGTCGATCAGGAAGTTCGCGCCACAGACGAACATGTTCATGAACGAGCCGTAGGAACCGATCCGGATCAGCTTCTTGTAGGTCTCGGGCAACAGGTCCAGCACCGCTTGCACATCGTCCTTCTTGTCGTCCACATTGGCCGACAGCACACCGAGCTGGGTGATGTCCGCCTTCAGGTCCGGACGCACCTGCTGCAGCAGAGTCGTGAGATCGCCTGTGGCCCCGGCCAATCGAGGCAGCGCGTCGCCGATCGGATCCTTGTCCGCGGCCAGACCGCTGATCAGGCGCTGCAATTCGTTGAGCGTGGTCGCGAAGTCCTTGTCGTGCTGGTCGATCGTGCCCAGCACCGTGTTCAGGTTCTCGATCACGCTGCCGATCAAGGCATCTCGATCGGCGAGGGTCTTGCTGAAGGAACCGCCGCTGTTGAGCAGCGAGACCAGCGTGCCGCCCTGGCCCTGGAACACCTCCAGCAGCGCGCCGGTCAGCGAGTTCACCTGATCCGGGTTCAGGCCGCGCAGCAGCGGCTTGAACCCGCCCAGCAGCAGGTCCAGATCGAGGGCGGGCTTGGTCTGCTCGACCCGGATGGTCGCGCCCTTGCTCAGCGGCATCGCCGTGCCCGGGCCGTCCAGCAGTTCCAGATAGCGGTCGCCGACGAGGTTCTCGTAGCGGATCGCGGCCTGGGTGCTGGAGTACACCCGGTATTCGCGGTCGATGTCGAAGTCGACGTGCGCGAGGTGGTCCTTGCCCACGGTCACCCGCGAGACCGAACCCACCGGCACACCCGCGATGCGCACCTTCGACCCCGGCAGCATGCCGGAGGAGCTGGTGAAGACCGCGTGGAAGCCGGTCGAGCGGGAGAAGCGCATCTGGCTGAAGATGACGCCGAGTCCGGCCAGTACCACCACCATGACCAGCGCGAAGATCGACAGTTTGACCGTCGTCGCGTGCGGTTTGAAACTCATGGGTTCGGCACCCCCGGCAGTCCGGCGAACAGCATCTGGAACACCCGCGGGCCGTTGAGCGTGGTCGACATCGGGGGCACCCAGACCTCACCCTCGGTGGTGTCGGTGACGAGGTAGTTGGCATGGCTGCCCGGGACGCGATCGAGCACGCCCTCGCAGTGCGAGCCACCGGTGGCGTTCACCTTCGGCAGATCCTTCGGGTATGAGTACGGCGTGCCGCCGGGCATGAATCCGGCGTTCAGCGCGACCCACGGATTGTCACCGCCGAAGATCCGATTGCCGACCGGCAACGCGTCGGCGGCGCCGACGACGAGGCAGTACAGCGTCGGGTTGTACTCGTTGAGCAGTTCGGCCGTGGGGCGCAACAGATCCAGCGCCGTCACCAGGGGCTGCGCGTTGTCCTTCAGCACACCGCCGGTGTCGTTCGCCAGTCCGACGAGATTCAGCAGCACCCGATCGAGATTGGCCTGCTGATCGACCAGCGTGCCGCCGGTCACCGTCATGTTCCCGGTGGTGCGCAGCAGATCCGGCATGACGTCCGCGTACAGGTTCGTCACCCCGACCGAGGTCTGCAGATCGCGCTGCAGATCGGGCAGGCTGGGATTGATGTCCTTCAGGAACTGATCGCTGTCGACCAGCAGCTGGCCGATCTTGTCGCCGCGGCCCTCGAGCGCCTGCCCGAGCGCGGTCAGCGTCGCGTTCAGCTTCTCCGGCTCGACCTTGGCCAACACATCGTTGAGATGCTGGAAGAGCGTGTTGAATTCGACCGTCACCGCGCCCGCCTGCACGACCGAACCCGCCTTCAGCGAATCGGAGGACGGGGACTGCGGCTCGGTGAAGTTGATGTACTTCGCGCCGAACACGGTGGTGGAGTTGATGTCCACCCCCGCATTGGCCGGAACCATCTTCAATTTGTCCGGATCGATGGCCAATTCGATACGAGCGCCGTCGGTGGTGTCGGTGATGGCCGCGACATGGCCGATCTCGACACCGCGAATCTTGACCTTGGCGTCCTTGTCCATGACCAGGCCCGCGCGCGGGGACGCGACGATCACCTTCACGGTGTCCTGGAATCCGCCGGCGAAACTCACCAGGCAGATGACGACGACCGCGACGATGCTCAGCACGAGACCCGCGCCGGCCAGCCGGATGACCCATCCCTGTTCGAGGGGCCGCTTCGGCCTCGGTTTCTCGACGAACGGCGCGCCGATCGGGCTCGCCATTCCGCCGCCTTGTTCTTGGACCATGTCCCGCCCTACCCGGAGAGGTGGAAATTGCCGGAGGTGCCGTAGATGGCCAGGGAGATCAGGAGCGTCACCATGACGACCGCGATCAGCGAGGCCCGCACCGCATTGCCTACCGCCACGCCCACTCCGACCGGCCCGCCCGCGGCGTGATAGCCGTAGTAGGTGTGGATCAGCATGACCGCCATGGCCATGAAGATCGCCTGCGCGAAGGACCAGAGGATGTCGCTGGGGATCAGGAAGGTATCGAAGTAGTGGTCGTACACACCGGCCGACTGCCCGTAGATCACCACGGTCGCGAAGCGACTGGCGATGAACGAGGCGATGATCGCCAGCGAGTACAGCGGAATGATGGCGATGATGCCCGCCAGGATTCGGGTGCCGATCAGGAAGGGCACGGGCCGGATGGCCATGACCTCCAGGGCGTCGATCTCCTCCGAGACACGCATGGCACCCAATTGTGCCGTGGTTCCGGCTCCGAGCGTGGCAGCCAGGCCGATACCCGAGATCACCGGCGCCGCAATGCGAACGTTGATGAAGGCGGAGAAGAAGCCCGTCAGCGCCTCGACGCCGATATTGCCGAGCGAGCTGTAGCCCTGCACGGCGATGGTGCCACCGGCCGCCAGGGTCAGGAACCCGACGATCACGACGGTGCCGCCGATGACGGCCAGTGCGCCTGTGCCCATGGAGATCTCGGCGATCAGCCGGATGGTCTCGGTGCGGTAGTGCAGCAGAGCCTTGGGAACCGAAGCGATCGACTGCGCGTAGAACACCGCATGCTTGCCGACCGAGTCGAGGCTCGCGGTGAAGCGCTGAAAACGCTTGGTCACCTTGGGAAAACGCGACTGGATCACGAATGCCATTGGATCACCGCGCCGTGAACTTGATGCCAACGGCGGTTACCACCACGTTGATCACGAACAGCGCCATGAAGGCGAACACGACCGTCTGGTTGACCGCGTCCCCGACGCTCTTGGGTCCGCCCTTGACATTGAGTCCCAGGTAGCAGGCGACGAGCCCGGCCACCAGACCGAACAGCGTGGCCTTGACCTCGGAGATGACGAGCTCCGGAAGATGGGTGAGCAGCGTGAGGCCGTTCACGAAAGCGCCCGGGTTGACGCCCTGCAGGAACACCGAGAACAGGAAGCCACCGAGAATGCCGATGGTGGAGACCAGTCCGTTGAGCAGCAGCGCTACGAACATCGAGGCGAGCACGCGCGGAACGACGAGGCGGTGGATCGGATCGATGCCGAGCACCTTCATCGCGTCGATCTCTTCGCGAATGGTGCGTGCGCCCAGATCCGCGCAGATGGCGGTCGCGCCGGCGCCGGCCACGATGAGCACGGTGACCATGGGGCCGACCTGCGTGATCGTGCCGAAGGCCGCGCCCGCCCCGGAGAGGTCGGCGGCGCCGATCTCGCGCAACAGAATATTGAGAGTGAAGCTCACCAGCACGGTGAACGGAATGGCCACCAGAAGCGTCGGAACAATGGAAACCCTGGCGACGAACCAGGCCTGATCGATGAATTCTCGCCGCTGGAACGGAGGCCGTACCAAAGCACGAGCGACAGCGCCGGCAAGTTCGAAGAACCCCCCGACCGCCCGTAACGGTACGGCAAGGACCTCATTCATTCCTGCTATTCCTCCTGCCCCTGCCTAGCTATAGCACACGAGATCAGAATGTGATCTCGGTCCCGCCCGAAGATTAGAACACGTTCTAGGGTCTCTCGGGAAGGGTTCGACGGTTTTGAACAGGCCCTCTTTCTGAACCGACGTCCAGTTTCGAGAACAGGTTCTCGCGATGATAACCGTCACAAGTGTGGTGCCGTTGTGAGGCGCCACACACAGTTGTGTCCCATTCCTACCAATGTTCGACCTCACGATCAACTACGGGGCGAGGGTCGAAACCCTCGCGCCGCATATGAGGGTCGACTAACCCAGATCCATGAGGGCCGAGGCGGAAAAGGTTGCTCCGGAAGAACGTTCGGCGAAATAACCGCCGAGCGTGGCGGCGAGACCTTCCCGAGACCATTCACCGTCGGCGTCGAAACGCTGCTCGACGACCGGAGCGGCCATCAGGGCCACCATCGGGCCGTAGACGACAAATAGTTGCCCGTTGACCTCGGCCGCCGCCGGCGAGGCCAGGAAAGCCACCAGGCGGGCGACATGATCGGGAGACAGCGGGTCGGGACCCTCTTCGGGGGCCGCGTCGAAGACCTTCTCGGTCATGGAGGTCCGCGCGCGCGGTGCGATGGCATTGGCGGTCACGCCGAATGCCGCGAGCGCGCGGGAGGCCGACAGGGTCAGGGCGGTGATGCCCGCCTTGGCGGCGCCGTAATTGGCCTGTCCGGCCGGACCCAGCAGGCCCGCCTCGGACGAGGTGTTGACGATCCGGCCGTAGACCGGCGCGCCCGCCTCCTTGGACTTGGCCCGCCAATACGCGCCCGCATTGCGGGTCAGCAGGAAATGGCCGCGCAGATGCACGGCGACGACCGCGTCGAATTCCTCGTCGGACATGTTGAACAGCATGCGGTCCCGGGTGATACCGGCATTGTTGACCACGATGTCCAACCCGCCGAAGGTGCTCTCGGCGGTGGCGATCAGCGCGTCGGCGGTGGACCGCTCGGCGATGCTGCCCGCCACGAACTCGGCCTTGGCGCCGAGCGCGCGGATGTCGGCGAGGGTTGCGCTCACCGCGTCGTTCTCGGCAAGGTCGTTGACTATGACCGAAGCGCCGGCACGGGCCAGCTCGAGGGCCTCGGCCCGCCCCAGCCCCGCGCCGGCGCCGGTGACTACGGCAACCCGGCCGGAAAGACTTACATCAGAATCGCTCACCGGGCCGACTCTAGAACGTGTTCCACTCGGCGAGCAAGGCTGGATTCAGACCAGCTTCAGCGCCGCCTTCGGGCACTGGGCCACCGCGGTCTTCACATCGTGTTCGCTACCGGCGGGTACCTCCGCGCCGACAATGTGCAGAACGTCGTCATCGTCGAGTTCGAACACTTCGGGGGCGATTCCGACGCAGATTCCGTTCGCCTCGCACTGGTCGAGATCAACAGTGACCTTCATAGCTGACTCCTTTGCCACAAGTACCGGTCGAGCCTAACAAGCAGACCCGGGATGGGATAGCCGCGAGACCAGTATCGGGCTGCAATACTGGAACATGTTTCACCTGCTGTGCAATGATCGGCTGAACCCTGAGACGAAGGCTAGAGGTATCGCCATGCGGATCGCATACACGCCGCAACAGGAACAGCTACGTGCTGAGCTGCGTGACTATTTCTCCCGACTGATCACTCCGGAGCGCCGTCAGGCGCTCTCTGCCCAAACCGGAGAATACGGCGAGGGGACCGTCTACCGCGACGTTGTCGCGGAAATGGGCCGCGATGGCTGGCTCGCCCTGGGCTGGCCGAAACAGTATGGCGGCCAGGATCGTTCGACCATGGATCAGCTGATCTTCACCGACGAGGCCGCCATCGCCGGCGCCCCGGTGCCGTTCCTGACCATCAATTCGGTCGCGCCGACGATCATGCACTACGGCACCGAGGAGCAGAAGAAGTTCTTCCTGCCCAAGATCGCCGCGGGTGAGCTGCACTTCGCGATCGGCTACTCCGAGCCGGGCGCGGGCACCGACCTGGCCTCGCTGCGCACCTCGGCAGTGCGCGACGGCGACGACTGGATCATCAACGGGCAGAAGATGTGGACCTCCCTCATCGCGTACGCCGATTACGTGTGGCTGGCCGCGCGCACCGATCCGGCCGCCAAGAAGCACAAGGGCATCTCGATGTTCATCCTGCCGACCTCGGCGGAAGGCTTCTCCACGACGCCGGTGCACACCATGGCGGGCCCGGACACCAGCGCCACCTACTACCAGGACGTGCGGGTCAAGCACTCGGACATGGTCGGCCCGGAGAACGGCGGCTGGTCGCTGGTGACCAACCAGCTCAATCACGAGCGGGTCGCGCTGACCTCCGCCGCGCCGCTGGCACTGGCCGTTCGACAGGTCACCGAGTGGGCGCAGAACACCAAGACCGCCAACGGTTCCCGCGTGATCGACCAGGAATGGGTGCAGATCATCCTGGCCCGGATCCACGCCAAGGTCGAGTACCTCAAGCTCACCAACTGGGAGATCGCCTCGCGCGCCGACGCGAAGAAGGATCCCGCGACCGGTGCCGGTGAGGCCGCTCCGCGGCCGTGGGACGCCTCGGCAACCAAGGTCTACGGCACCGAACTGGCGACCGAGTCCTACCGCGCCCTCATGGAGGTGCTCGGACCGCAGGCCTACCTTCGCCAGGACTCGGCCGGTGCGCAGCTGCGCGGGCGGCTCGAGCGCATGCACCGCGCCTGCCTGATCCTGACCTTCGGCGGCGGCACCAACGAGGTGCAGCGCGACATCATCGCCATGACCGCCCTCAAGCAGCCCGCCGCGACGCGCTAACCCGAAACCTAGGTAACCATCATGGATTTCACTCTCACCGAGGCGCAGCAGGATCTGGCCCGCCTCACCGCCGAGGTCACCGGCAAGCTCGTCACCGCCGACCGGCTGCGTGAGCTCGACAAGAACACCGACGCGGCAGGCAATGCCACCGTGCGCTTCGACGACACGCTGTGGGCCTCTCTCGCCGAGACCGGCGTGCTGGCTGCGGCCCTGCCGGAAGCGGTGGGCGGCAGCGATCTCGGCGTGCTCGAGCAGACGGCGATTCTGCGCGAGATCGGCAAGTCCGTCGCGCCCGTGCCGTACCTGTGGTCGATCGTGCTGGGCGCGGGCGCACTGGCGGCGTTCGGCTCCGAGGCCCAGCGGGCCCTGGCCACGCGGGCCGCGACGGGCGAGATCGTGCTCACCGCGGCGCTGAGCGAGGAGCGCAACTGGGAGCTCGCCACGCCCGTCACCTCCGCGGCGGACAACGGCGGCTGGCAGCTGACCGGCCTCAAGACCACCGTGCCGTTCGCCCGTCAGGCCGCGCGAATCCTGGTGTCCGCCAGCGTAGACGGCGCACCCGCGGTCTTCCTGGTCGATCCCGCGCACGCCTCGGTGCGGATCGAGGACCAGATCGTCACCGACCGCTCCCCCGAGGCCGAGGTCGAATTCGCCGGTACCCCGGCCGAATTGGTGGGCACCCTGGAGCAGGGCGCGAACATCCTGAACTGGCTGCTGGAGCGGGCCTGGCTGGGCCTGGCCGCCACCCAGCTCGGCATCGTCGAGAAGGGCCTCGAGCTCGTCTCCGACTACGCCCGCGAGCGCGAGCAGTTCAACCGCAAGATCGGCAGCTTCCAGGCCGTGGCCCAGCGCCTGGCCGACGCCTACATCGACGTGCAGGGCGTGCGCCTGGCCGTACAGCAGGCCGCCTGGCTGCTGGCCGAGGACCAGCCGGCCACCGCCGAGGTCCACACCGCCAAGTTCTGGGCCGCCGAGGCCGGTCACCGCGTCGCCCACACGGTCGTGCACGTGCACGGCGGTGTCGGCATCGACCGCGACCACATCGTCAACCAGTACTTCACCGCCGCCAAGCACAACGAATTCGCGCTCGGCGGGGCGACCGATCACCTGCGCGCCCTCGGCGCGCTGCTGGCGGAACCCGCCAACTAGGTTCCGGCACAACCGAACACCGTCGAGGCGGTAGCGCGATCCCGCGCTACCGCCTCGATATTTCTCTGACCTGCCCCTATGCACCGCGCACTGTGGCATCTCCCAATGCGTTCACCGGCGAACGGCATCGCCGATCCCGGAAAGACCACTCCCCCATCGGTTCCGGCACCCCGCCCGGCGGTGCGGCGAACAGGTATCCGCGTGCCGGACGAGGCTAGGGCACGAGCGGACCCGCCAGCACGCGTTCACCGGCCGCCCGATCTCCGCTCCAGGTCAACACCGGATCCGAGGCGGGCACGCGCTGCCACAGGGTGAGCAGCAGATCCGATGCGGTACCGGAGATTTCGGCGACCGGTGCACCCGGGCCGTAGATCCGGTCCCGGCCGGTATCGGTGGCCCGCACGCGCAGCGCGACCTCCGGCGCGGTGGCCAGGCCGCGGTCGATCATGCGCGGCGCGAAAAGCTCGAACACCTCGGCGATGCCGTCGTCCGCCAGCTCGGGGTCGAAGGGATCGGCCTTGCCCAGCGCGTTCCGGCCGTCCCACAGGTGCATCAGGGTCTCGTGCGCGCGGCGCCGCCGCCAGAATCCGACGGTCCGGGGCTGGGACCGGGTGAAGGTCCACGCCTCGGTCTCCGGATCGGCCGCAAGGGATTCGGCGATCGCCGCCGCGGTCGCGTCGTACCAGGCCCGCAGTTCGACCGCATCGCGCGGCGCGGGCTCCCCCGCATTGTCGCCCCGCAGCTCCGCGACCGCCGTCACCACCCACATATTGCCCTGCCCGACATGCTCGACCAGATCGTGAAAGGTCCAGTCGCCGCAGGACGGCACCGGTGCGGCGAGATCCACTTCCGGTTCGATCAAGGCGCCGAAGGCGGTCAGCTTCTCGCGGAGAACGGCCAGAAAATCCATACGCACAACGTAACCCGGGCCGTGGCGCGACGTCGTGGAGGAAAAGGCGGACTCGTGCCTTCCGGCTGACGCGTGCTGCGACCCGCTCACCCCCGGCTGCGGGTGTGCTGCCCGCGACGCTCGCGGGTCTGATCAAGCTGGACGTCGTACCTCGTGGGCGGCTGGACAGCAGCCCCCGTTCGTGCGGCGGCGACCCACCCCGCAGGCGGTTCGCGCGGTCACCGTGCGCACCCCCGGTTCAGGAGTCGAGTTCGCGTAGCGAGAGTTCGCGGTCGGAGACCAGGCCGGAGGCGTCGGCGGTGGGTTCCAGTTCGCGCAGGAGTTGGTCGCCGAGCGCGTCCTTGCGGACGACGCGGCCCAGGACGGCGGCGGCGCGGTAGGAGGCGGGAGAGTTCAGCACGCGGCGGACGGCGCGGGTGATGCGCTGCGCAGACGCGGTGCGGGGCAGGGTGATTCCGGCGCCGTGCGCGCGCAGGCGGGCGGCGTTGTCGGCATGGTCGCGGCCGTGCGGGAGGATCAGCGCGGGTAGGTCCGCGGCCAGGGATTTCATCAGGGTGCCGTGGCCGCCGTGGGTGATGACCAGGCTGGCGTGCCGGGCGACCTGCCGATGCGGAGCCGCGCGCAGCACCGTGACATTGGGCGGTGCGGTGATCTCGGCGGGATCCACGGCCGGGCCGGTGGTGATCAGACCGCGCACCGGCAGCGGGCCGAGGGCGTCCGCGATGCGCTGCAGACAGTCGGTTTGCCGTTGAAAAGTCGTGGACATGGCGACCAGCACCAGCGGGTCACCGCCGTCGGGAATGGTCCAGTCGGAGTCGACGGCCCAGTCCGGATCGTCCAGGATCGGCCCCACCCAGCGCACCCCGTCCGGGCGCGGCCCCGCGAATTCGAAACTCTCGCTGGACAATACGAGCCGTCGATGCGCCAGCTGCACCTGATCCTGATAGTGCGCGAGCCGCTCCAGATCGAAATCCGCGCGCAGCGCATTGAGCTGCGGCAACAGCTCCGCGTCCCAGCGTCGCTGCACCATGGAGCCCACCGCCCGGTCGCGCAGACGCCCGATCGGACCGGCGGCGCGGGCGAAACCCGTGCCCGGCGGCGGCCCGCCGTCCACCGGTAGTGGATAGATACCGGGAATCAGCACCGAGAACGGCACCTCGCGCGCCTGCGCCGCGACCATCGCGCCGAAGGCGAAATACGAGGCCAGCACCAGATCCGGTCGTTCCGAATCGATTTCGGCGGCGGTGTCGCGGGCGAATCCGTGGCCCGCGCGCGAACGCAGCCGGGCTCCAGCGGCGGTGACCTGCGCCGCCATCGATTCCTCGGCGAGCACGGTGACGCGGTGACCGCGCCGCACCAGGCGGCGGACCACTCCGAGTTCCGGCGGCACCGTTCCGCCACTCCCTGTGACGGCTACCAGGTAGCTGTACTTCATCAGGAACCTCCCCTGGCCACTCTTGCACGGCGGATGGACCGGCGACGACGCGATGACCAAATGATGTGCCACAGACCACACCGCGCGGGAGCGATGAGTTTTTCTCGCCCACTACGTCCCTATCTCTGACAGCGATGACACGCAATAGGGATTGCGGACGAAAGGACGGACCACCATGGCCAGCAAGATGATCTTCATCAATCTCCCCGTCGCGGACCTGGAACGCTCGAAGACCTTCTACGAGACGCTGGGCTGGAAGGTCAATCAGGACTTCACCGACGGCAATGCCGCCTGCATCGTGGTCGACGACAACATCTGCCTGATGCTCCTGACCAAGGATTTCTTCACCACCTTCACCACCCGCCCGATCGGTGACAGCGTCGGCACCGTCAACGGCCTCTACGCCCTGTCCCTGGGCAGCGCCCAGGAGGTCGACGCCCTCACCGACGCCGCCATCGCGGCCGGCGGCACCGAAGAGGTCAATGCCGACAAGCGCGCCCAGGAGGCCGAGGTCGGTATGCACGGCCGCACCTTCATCGACCCCGACGGCCACCAGTGGGAGCCGTTCTACATGAACTACCCCGGCGCGAACTGACATTCGCGAACGACACCGCACTGCGCGGCCCGCCGATCCAGACGGCGGGCCGCGCTGCTTTTCCGGCACACCTCGTAACTCGCTGCACGACAGCGCGTTCGACTCTCACACCACGGCTCTCACACCTCGACTCTCATGCCACGGCTCTCACACCACGACGGCGACTTCCGCGGCGTTCGAGAACCCCACTTCGATCCGGGCGAGCGGACCCCGGACATGCGAACGGCCCGCCGGGATCTCTCCCGGCGGGCCGTCACGCATGTCGCCACACTGTGCCGGACCACCCCGGCGCACCGCGTGCGCGGCGACGTGGACTCAGTTCTCGCGGTACTCCGGCGCCAGGCCGAAGAGCGGGAACAGCTTGTCGGTGTCGAGGAAGAAGGTGAGCCCGGAGATCCGGTCGCCGTTCAACTCCAGGGTGGTGATCGACCACGGCACCCAGACGCCCGGCTGATCCGCACTCGGCTTGTAGTGGCCGAAGGCGGGCATGCCGTTCGCGCCCTCGAGCCGCACCAGCCGCGAGTTGAAGCAGGCCGAGCCGGTGCCGAGCATGAAGGCGGCCACGTTCTCGGGACCGGAGATCCACAGCGAGAAGGGCGGCATGGACAGCGCCACATCGGCTTTGAGCAGCTCGGTGAGCGCGCCCATGTCGTAGGACTCGAAGGCCGTCACGAAGTCGTCGACGAGTTTGCGCTGCTTCTCGTCGGCCTCGTCGAACAGGTCCGAGACGGTGGCGGCCTCCTGCACCTTCGACATGGTGGCGCGGGCCCGCTGCAGCGCGCTGTTCACCGAGGCCGGGGAGACATTGAGCATGTCCGCGGTCTCACTGGCCGAGAAGCGCAACACCTCCCGCATGATCAGAATGGCGCGCTGGCTGGCGGGCAGATGCTGCACGGCCGCGACGAACGCCAGGCGCAGCGTGTCCTTGGTGCTGGCGGCCTCGGCCGGGTCCGCGCCGAAGGCCAGCGCGTTCGGAATCGGTTCCACCCAGACGTAATCCGGCTCCGGGGGCGGCAGCGTGGAGTCGGGCGTGGAGGGTCCGTTGAGGTCCATCGGCCGGGCCCGGCGCTGCGGCCCGTCGAGCATGTCCAGGCAGACATTGGTGGTGATCTTGTACAGCCACGAGCGGACGCTCGAGCGCCCCTCGAAGGAGTCGTAGGACTTCCACGCGCGGGTGAAGGTCTCCTGCACCGCGTCCTCGGCCTCGAACGAGGAACCGAGCATGCGATACGCGTACGCGCACAGTTCGCGCCGATGTCCTTCGAAGGACTGCAAAACCTCGTCCGTGATCGTCGCGGATCCGGCGGCCTTCTCGCTCATGAGGAACACTCTCGCACAATGCACCGACAAGAATCAGGCCACCGAAAAGGCTGTGCCCGCCTGTTTTGAAACAGGCGGGCACAACTTTCACACGAGCCCCGTGCGTCTACTTGGCGGTCGACTGGACGTGGTTGTCGGCCTCGCGCTCCTGCGTCTGGGCAACCGCCCACTTGTAGTCGGGCTTGCCCGCGGGCGAGCGCTTGATCTCGTCCACGTACCAGAGGCTGCGGGGCAGCTTGTACGAGGAGATCTCCTGGACCAGGGTCGGCCGCAGGTCCTCCAGGGTCGGGCGGGATTCGCCGCGGCACTGCACCACGGCCACCACGCGCTGACCCCAGCGCTCGTCGGGCACGCCGACCACGAGGGCGTCGAAGACCTCGGGGTGCGCCTTGAGCGCGCCCTCGACCTCTTCGGGGTAGATCTTCTCGCCGCCGGAGTTGATGCTGACCGAGCCGCGACCCAGCATGGTCACGGTGCCGTCCTCCTCCACGCGGGCGAAGTCGCCCGGGATGGAGTAGCGAATTCCGTTGAACTCCTTGAACGTCGCGGCGGTCTTCACCGGGTCGTTGTAGTAACCGACTGGGATGTTGCCCTTGCGCGCCAGCACGCCGACCTGACCGGAGCCGGGGACGACCGGGTTGCCCTCTTCGTCCAGCACCTCGGTGGACAGGTCGATCTTCACCCGCGGGCCACCGGTGTGGGTCGCGCCCTTGGTCGCCACCGCGAGACCACCGAAACCGGTCTCCGAGGAGCCGATGGAGTCGGTGATGAGCGCGTTGGGGAAGCGGTCGATGAACTCGTCCTTCAGCGTCGGCGAGAACAGAGCCGCGCTGCTGGCCAGTACCCACATGCTCGAATGCTGGTACGGCGCATTGGTTTCCGGGTTGCCCTCGCGCAGTGCGCCGAGCATCGGCTGCGCCATGGCGTCGCCGGTAATGAAGATCATGTTGATGCCGTGCCGCTCGATGGCCTGCCACACGCCGTGCCCGCTGAACTCCGGCAGCATGATCGCCTTGCCGCCGTCGAACAGGCTGTGCAGGGTCGCGGTGAACGAGCCGCCGTGGATCAGCGGCGGGATCGGGTAGCGCACCATCTGCGAGTTGCCGCTCGCGCCGCCCTTGGACTGCTCCCACTCGTCCTGGATGAACTCACCGGTGTAGAAGTTGATGCCGCCGCCGAGGACTCGCCACCAGTCCTCCTGCCGCCACATGACGCCCTTGGGCAGACCGGTGGTGCCGCCGGTGTAGATCATCATGATGTCGTCGGAGGAGCGCGCCTCGAAGTCCCGCTCACCGTGCGAACCGGCCAGTGCCGCTTCGTATTCGACCGCGGCGGGGGGCAGCGGCAGATCGGTGCCGTCCTCGACGGTGATGACCGACTTGATCTTCGGGACGTTCGGCAGCACATTGGCCACCTTGTCGCTGTAGCGACGCTCGTGGATCAGCGCCACCATGTCCGAGTTGTCGAAGATGTATTGCAACTCGTTCTCGACGTATCGGTAGTTCACGTTGATCATCACGGCGCGCGCCTTGAAGATCGCCACCAGCGCCTCGACGGCCTCGATGGTGTTGCGCGAGTACACACCGACCTTGTCGCCCGGTTTCACGCCCTGTTCCTGCAGGTGATGGGCGAGCCGGTTGGCTCGGTCCTCCAACTGGGCGTAGGTCACCGAACGGGTGTCATCGGCCAGCGCGACACGTTCCGGCATGAGGTCGATGGAGTGTTCGACGAGGTCCGCTATGTTGTAGCTCACAGGATCAAAATAGAACGTGTTCTCGTGTGGGGCAAGCCACGATTTCCGCTCAGTGGGCCGAATCGATGTGGCCCCTGACACACTTTACGGTCCGAAATGCCCAAAAGAAATACCCGCCGTGTAAGCCAACCCGGTCCGACCCCGAGCTTTCCCGGGGCCGGACTGGAACGCGTTCTACGACGCCAGAATGGGCTTGAGCCGCTCGAACTGCTCGGCGTCGCGAATGCCGACCAGCATCATGGTGACCCCGGCCTTCTCCCACACCAGCAGCTGCTCGCGCACATGCGCCTCGTCGCCGATGATCGTGGTGTCCAGGATCAGCTCGTCCGGCACCGCCGCCGCGGCTTCGTCCTTGCGCCCGGTGCGGAACAGCTGGGTGATCTCGTCCACCGCGTCGCCGTACCCCATCCGCCGGTACACCTGAGCGTGGAAATTCAACTCCTCCGCACCCATGCCGCCGATGTACAGCGCCATGAACGGCCGCAACCGATCCAGCTCCGCCTTCGGATCGTCGGTGATGATCACCTGCGCGGTGGCCGCGATGTCGAAGGTCTCCCGCGAACGCCGGGCACCCGCGCGGGCGAAGCCCTCGTCGAGCCAGGCGTTGTACATGTCCGCCAGGCGCGGGGTGTAGTAGATCGCCAGCCAGCCGTCGGCGATCTCGGCCGTCAGCGCGACGTTCTTCGGACCTTCCGCGCCCAGCCAGATCGGCAGATCCGCACGCAGCGGATGGGTGATCGACTTGAGCGGCTTACCGAGCCCGCTCGCGTCGGCCCGGTTGTAGGGCAGCGGGTAGTGCGGCCCGTCATTGGTCACCTTGCCCTCGCGCTCGAGCACCTGCCGGATGATCGACACGTACTCCCGGGTGCGCTGCAACGGCTTGGCGAACGGCTGCCCGTACCAGCCCTCGACCACCTGCGGCCCGGAGACGCCGAGGCCGAGAATGGCCCGTCCGCCACTGAGGTGGTCCAGGGACAGCGCGGCCATCGCGGTCGCGGTGGGCGTGCGCGCGGACAGCTGCACCACGGACGTGCCCAGCTGCACCCGGCTCGTGCTCGAACCCCACCACGCCAGCGGCGTGAAGGCGTCCGATCCCCAGGATTCGGCGGTGAACACCGCCTCGAATCCGGCCGCCTCGGCGGCGATCACCAATTCCTGAGCCTGGGCGGGCGGCTGTTGCCCCCAATATCCGAGTTGCAACCCAAAGCGCATGTTCGACTCCCTTCCGAAGTGGGCTCTTGTCACCAGCATTAGAACCTGTTCTACTCGATTCCGTGACTCTGGGGAACACCGAAGTACTCGCCGCGCCGCTGCGGATGCAGTTCGATTACACCCGCTCCACCGGACCGACCATCGGACGCTTCCTCACCGGATTGCGTTCGGGCCGGGTCATCGGAGTGCGTGGTTCCGATGGGCGCGTCATCGTGCCGCCCGCGGAATTCGATCCGATCACCGCGGAACCGCTGACCGAATTCGTCGACGTAGCCGATGTGGGCACCGTCCAGTCGTGGAGCTGGGTGGCCGAACCGCTGCCCGGGCAGCCCTTCGACCGGCCCTTCGCCTACGCGCTCATCAAGCTGGACGGCGCGGACACCGCGCTCCTGCACGCGGTGGATGTGGCCTCGCCGGCCGACATCGCCACCGGCCTGCGGGTGCGGGCGCGCTGGGCCGACGAGCGCCGCGGCGACATCCACGACCTGGCCTGGTTCGAGCCGGGCGAAACATCCGACGCACCAGCCGATTCCACCGATGACGCCGAGCCGGTGACCGGCATCATCACCCCGATCGACCTGTCCTTCAAGCACACCGCCTCGCCGCAGGAGACCGAGTTCCTCAAGGCGATCCTGGAGGGCAGGCTGCTTGGCGCCAAGGCCCAGAGCGACGGCAAGGTGTACTTCCCGCCGCGCGGCGCCGACCCGCGCGACGGCTCCCCCACCGAGGATTACGTCGAGGTCGCCGACACCGGCATCGTCACCACCTTCTGCATCGTGAACGTGCCGTTCATGGGGCAGAGCATCAAGCCGCCGTACGTGGCGGCCTACATCCTGCTGGACGGCACCGATATCCCGTTCCTGCACCTGGTGCTGGGCTGCGAGGCCAGCGAGGTCCGCATGGGCATGCGGGTCAAGGCCGTGTGGAAGCCGCGCGAGGAGTGGGGGCTGAGCCTGGGCAATGTCGACCACTTCGAGCCGACCGGCGAGCCCGATGCCGAGTACGACTCCTTCTCGCACCACCTGTAAAGGTTGAATACGTTGAGTAACAACGCAACTGACATCGCGGTGGTCGGGTTCGCCCACGCACCGCACGTGCCGGAGACCTTCGGCACCACCAATGGCGTCGAGATGCTCGCGCCCTGCTTCCACGAGCTGTACGACAAGCTCGGCATCAAGCAGACCGATATCGACTTCTGGTGCTCGGGTTCCTCGGATTACCTTGCCGGGCGCGCCTTCTCGTTCATCTCGGCGATCGACGCCATCGGCGCGGTTCCCCCGATCAACGAGTCGCACGTGGAGATGGACGCGGCCTGGGCGCTGTACGAGGCGTGGGTCAAGCTGCGCACCGGACAGGCCGAGACGGCGCTGGTCTACGGCTTCGGCAAGGCCTCCGCCGGCACCCTGCGCCAGATCCTGACCCTGCAGACCGACCCGTACCTGGTCGCGCCGCTTGGCCCGGACGCGGTGTCCATGGCGGGTCTGCAGGCCCGCGCCGGTATCGACGCCGGCAGCTGGACCGAACGCGAAATGGCCGAGGTCGCCGCCCGCGCCGCCGCGCATGCCGCCGCCAAGGGTGGCAGCGCGACCGCGCGCACCGAGTCCGACGTCGAGAAGCTGCTGGCCGCGGACTACGTGGCGAATCCCTTCCGCGCCCATGACATCGCGCCCATCACCGACGGCGCGGCCGCCATCGTGCTGGCCGTGGGAGACAAGGCCCGCGAGCTCACCGAGCGTCCGGCCTGGATCTCCGGCATCGCGCACTACATCGACACCCCGATCCTGGGTGCGCGCGACCTGACCGTCTCGCAGTCCGCATCGCGCGCGGCCAAGGCCGCGATCGGCTCCGGCGCAACCGATTTCGATATCGCCGAGCTGCACACCCAGTACAGCCACGAGGAACTGATCCTCGCCCGGGCACTGGGCCTGAACGGTTCGACCAAGATCAACGTGTCGGGCGGCCCGCTGTCCGGCAACCCCATGTTCTCGGCCGGCCTGGAGCGCATCGGCTTCGCCGCCACCGAGATTTTCAACGGCACCGCGAATCGCGCACTGGCCCATGCCAGTAGCGGTCCCGCGCTGCAGCAGAACCTGGTTGCCACCCTGGAGGCGCGCTCATGAGCAATCCCGCTGCCGTACTCGGTACCGGCCAGACCCATCACGTCGCCAAGCGCACTGATGTGTCCATCACCGGCATGTGCCGTGAGGCCATCGACCGCGCACTCGAGGACTCCGGCCTGACCATGGCCGATATCGACGCCGTTGTCATCGGCAAGGCCCCCGACTTCTTCGAGGGCTCGATGATGCCGGAGCTCTTCATGGCCGACGCCCTCGGCGCGACCGGCAAGCCGCTGCTGCGCGTGCACACCGCCGGTTCGGTCGGCGGCTCCACCGGCGTGGTGGCCGCCAGCCATGTGCAGGCGGGCGTCTACGGCAAGGTGCTGGCCATCTGCTGGGAGAAACAGTCCGAGTCCAATGCCATGTGGGCGCTGTCGAATCCGGTGCCCTTCACCAAGCCGGTCGGCGCGGGCGCGGGCGGCTACTTCGCGCCGCACGTGCGCGCCTACATTCACCGCTCCGGCGCCCCGCTGCACGTCGGCGCCATGGTGGCGGTCAAGGATCGCCGCAACGGCGCGCGCAACCCGCTCGCGCATCTGCAGCAGCCCGACATCACCATGGAATCGGTGACGGCGTCCCAAATGCTCTGGGACCCCATCCGTTTCGACGAGACCTGCCCGTCCTCGGACGGCGCGTGCGCCATCGTCATCGGCGACGAGGCCTCGGCCAGGGCCGTGGAGGCCACCGGCAAGAAGGTGGCGTGGATCCACGGCACCGCCATGCGCACCGAACCGCTCGCCTACACCGGCCGCGATCAGGTGAACCCCAAGGCCGGGCAGGCCGCGGCCGCCGCGCTGTGGAAGCAGGCCGGGATCACCAATCCGCTCGAGGAGATCGACGCGGCCGAGATCTACGTCCCCTTCTCCTGGTTCGAGCCCATGTGGCTGGAGAACCTGGGCTTCGTGCCCGAGGGCGAGGGCTGGAAACTCACCGACGCGGGCGAAACCGCCATCGGCGGAAAGCTTCCGGTGAATCCCTCGGGTGGCGTGCTGTCCTCCAACCCGATCGGCGCCTCGGGCATGATCCGTTTCGCCGAAGCCGCCAAGCAGGTCATGGGCCGCGCCGGGGACTACCAGGTCGAAAACGCACGCAAAGCGTTCGGTCATGCGTATGGTGGTGGCTCGCAGTACTTTTCGATGTGGGTTGTGGGGAGCGAGAAGCCGTGACGACGACCACCGAGCATCCTGCCCGCGTCGCGGGCACGGCATCCCAAGGTGCGGTGCGCGCCCGCGACAAGGATGCCTGGATCGCGTTGTTCGCGGCCGACGGCATCGTCGAGGACCCGATCGGCCCGTCGTTCTTCGATCCCGAGGGCAAGGGTCATCGCGGCGCGGAAGCCATTGCGGCCTTCTGGGACAAGGCGATCGCGCCGACGGAGTCCATCGAGTTCCTCTTCGACGACTCGTTCGCCTGCGGACACGAGGTGGCGTACACCGGTCGTATCCGCACCCGCATGGGCGGTCAGATCATCGACGCCGAGGGTGTGTTCACCTACAAGGTCGACGATGACGGCAAAATCCTCGCCCTGCGCGCTTTCTGGGAACAGGAACGCGCGATGGCGACGATCAAGCCACAGTAGCGAAAACGTGGAAGTGCCCCGCCTGCCGACGCAGGCGGGGCACTTCCACGTGACATGGCGGGCTGTGAAATGCCGAGCTGTGAAATGCCGGGCTACTGTGCCGTGGCACAGAGCAAACCGTGGCACAGAGCAAAGCGGGCGACCGGAGATCCGGTCGCCCGCTTTCATGCCCCGGCAGTGTGAGAGACAGGGCAGTCGGGGTGCCGCGCGATTCACCTGTCGCGCGGCGGAATTCGGCTCAGTGCTTGACCGGGCAGGTCTTGTAGTCGACCTGGAACTCCTTGACGCCGTTGAGCCATCCCGAGCGCAGGCGCTTGGGATCGCCGAGCTTGGTGATGTCGGGCATGTAGTCGGCGATCGCGTTGAAGATGATGTCGATCTCGAGCCGGGCCAGGTTCGCGCCGATGCAGTAGTGCGCGCCGGTGCCGCCGAAGGACAGGTGCGGGTTCGGATCGCGAAGGATGTCGAAGGTGTACGGATCCTCGAACACCTCCTCGTCGAAGTTGGCCGAGCGGTAGGACAGCAGCACTCGCTGTCCCTTCTTGATCTGCACGCCGTTGACCTCGACATCCTCGAGCGCGGTGCGCTGGAAGCTGCTGACCGGGGTGGCCCAGCGGATGATCTCGTCCGCGGCGGTCTTGGGCCGCTGCGCCTTGTACAGCTCCCACTGGTCCGGGTTCTCGAGGAACGCGATCATGCCGTGCGTGGTGGCATTGCGAGTGGTCTCGTTACCCGCGACAGCCAGCACCATGACGAAGAAGCCGAACTCCTCGGGCAGCAGGCCCTCGCCGTCCACATCGGCATTGATGAGCTCGGTGACGATGTCGTCGGCCGGGCAGGCCCGCCGGGCCTCGGCCATCTGGTACGCGTACCCGAGGATCTCGGTGGAGGCCACCACCGGATCGGCATCGCTGTCCGGATCGTCGTAGCTGGTCATCTCGTTGGACCACTTGAAGAGCTTCATGCGGTCTTCCTGCGGCACGCCGATCAGTTCGGCGATGGCCTGCAGCGGCAGTTCGGACGCGACCTGCTCGACGAAATCGCCGGTGCCGGTCGCCGCGGCGGCCTGCACGATGGACTCGGCGCGGGCGGTCAGCTCGGCACGCAGGCCGTTGATCACGCGCGGGGTGAAGCCCTTGGCGATGATCTTGCGGAGCTTGGTGTGCTCGGGGGCGTCCTTGTTCAGCAGGACGAAACGCTGCAGTTCGATCTGCTCGCGCGTGATGCTGTCCTGGAAGCGCGGGATCGCCGTGTTCTCGAAGGTCGAGAACACGTCGTCACGCCGGGACACGGTCTTGACGTCGGCATGCTTGCTCAGAACCCAGAATCCGTCGTCCGCGAATCCGCCGACCTCGGGAGATTTCGGATTCCACCAGATCGGCGCCGTACGACGCAGCTCTGCGAGCTCTTCGACCGGCACCCGGTGCGCCCACATGTCGGGGTCGGTGACATCGAATCCGTCGGATACATCGGGCCGGGCTTGGGGGTCAACCACCAGCAGTCTCCTTTGACCAACTGAAACACGTTCTAGATGTATTCAATCACAGGGGGTAAGACTAGGGAAGGAACCGATTTTGGCTTAACTTGCTAGTAGAGAACTTGTTGCAGTTCTGATCATGAAAGGACCACCATGGGTACACCCGTCATCGTCGAGGCCGCACGCACGCCCAACGGCAAGCGCAATGGTTGGCTCGGCGGCCTGCATGCGGCCGAGATCCTCGGCGCGGCACAGAAGGGCATTCTCGATCGGGCGAACCTGGACCCGGCTCTGGTCGAGCAGGTCGTCGGCGGCTGTGTGATGCAGGTCGGCGAACAGAGCAACAATGTCACGCGCACCGCCTGGCTGCACGCCGGACTTCCGTGGCAGACCGGCGCGGTCACCATCGACAACCAGTGCGGTTCCGCGCAGCAGGCCGCGGGCCTGGTCGCGGGCCTGATCTCCACCGGCGCGATCGAGGTCGGCCTGGCGTGCGGCATCGAGTCGATGAGCCATGTTCCGTTGGGCGCCAACGTCGGAACGCACGCCGGCCCGCGTCGCCCCGCGTCGTGGAACATCGATATGCCGAACCAGTTCGAGGCCGCCGAGCGAATTGCCAAGCGGCGCGGCATCACTCGCGACGACGTGGAGGAACTCGGCGAGCGCTCGCAGCGACTGGCCGCACAGGCGTGGTCCGAGGGCCGCTTCGACCGCGAGGTCCTGACCATCGCGAACGCGCCGCAGGTCGACAAGGAGGGCAACCTCACCGGAGAGTTCCTGGACGTGAGCCGCGATCAGGGTCTGCGCGCGACCACCCGCGAGGGCCTCGCGAAGCTGAAGCCGGTGCTGGAGGGCGGAATTCACACCGCGGGCACCTCCTCGCAGATCTCCGACGGCGCGGCCGCGGTGCTGCTCATGGACGAAAAGGCCGCGCAGCGTGAGGGTTTGCGTCCGCGCGCCCGCATCATCGCGCAGTGCCTGGTCGGCAGCGAGCCGGAATTCCATCTCGACGGACCGGTGCAGGCGTGCGAACGACTGCTCGAGCGCACCGGCATGAGCATCGGCGATATCGACCTGTTCGAAATCAACGAGGCCTTCGCGTCGGTCGTGCTCTCGTGGGCCTCGGTCCACAAGCCGGACTTCGATCGCGTGAACGTGAACGGCGGTGCGATCGCGCTCGGCCATCCGGTCGGCAGCACCGGATCTCGGCTCATCACAACGGCTTTGCACGAGCTGGAGCGCTCCGGCAAGAGCACCGCGATGATCCTCATGTGCTGCGGTGGAGCGCTCGCGACGGGCACCATCATCGAGAGGATCTAGTCGTACCAATCAATTTCGGCCAAGGTTGAACGTTCATCCGACTTGTCACGAAACGTGGCGTACGCCACACAATCTGCGGTACAGACAAGAAGATGAGACGTCAGCTATCTTAGGGCAACTGGGGGCTCGTCCACGAAGACCCTTGCGACGGGCCAGAACCGGTGCTCTTAAGGCCTCCGCAAGAACGGTGGGGTGAGCCCGCAAACGCCCAAGCCACGGACGGTTCCTCGGATGCCCGCCTAGAAGCTTCAAGGAAATCACGAATCAGGCGTAGGTTTTCAGTTACTGAGCCGCTAATATCAATGATACGTATCCGAGATAACGACTGTTAGTACAGCGAAGGGAATTGGGCGGCTCACAATGGCTGATTTCGCGGCGCGGCTGAACAAGCTGTTCGAAACCGTGCATCCCCCGGGGCGTAAGCCGCACACGAATGCAGAGGTGGCGGCTGCCTTGACGGCATCCGGACATCCGATCTCGAAACCGTATCTCTCGCAGTTGCGGTCGGGACAGCGCACCAACCCGTCCGACGAGACGGTGGCCGCACTGGCGAAGTTCTTCAAGGTCAAACCGGACTACTTCTTCAACGACATCTACGCAGCGAAGATCGATCATGATCTCGAGCTGTTGTCCCAGCTGCAGGGCTATGGACTCCGTCGCTTGTCGAGTAGGGCATTCGACCTCTCCGAAGAATCACAGAACCTCCTCACGTCCATGGCGGAGAAGTTGCGGGCCAGCGAAGGGCTGCCCGAAATTCCTCCGGACGGCACGGAATAGCTCCTGCCACAGAGCAACACGGTGCGGCTGTCTCGGAGGCGGCACGGTGTTGGTTTGCGACAGGGACCGATCCAGGCCTGAACAGGGGCAGCGGTCGACGGCGGTTGCAGGCCGCCGGCGACCATGCTGCTCGAGTGAAGAGTGTTGCACCGACCTCAGGGCACTGGGGTCATGTGGCGTAGATCCCTGCGCTGGTGCGTTATGCACAATGCTGGCATAACACTGTCCGGGTCTGCCCGGGCCGTGGAATCGACTGTTTTGTGCACTATGTCGTTTTGTGCGCTGTGAGTGTTTCGCCCCCAATGCACTAGGTGCGACGATCAAAGTCCCGTGCTGTGTAAGCACGGGACTTTGCGCATTTGCGACAAGATCACAAATGCGCCAATTGAAGATCAATTTCGATAAGGGCGGTCGAACAAGAGCATTCCGGCGCCACTCGAGCGGGCATCGAGGGCACCGACTGACTTCGGCCGCGGGCTACGAAGTTGGGCCGAACCGTGATCTGCGAATCGTGAGCGATCGATTGGTACGGACCGGTCGGTGCTTACCGGTAACTCGCCGACCGATCCGGGGAACGAGCCGCCCGCTGCGCCGCCGAGCCCGGGACTAGCGCGATGCCGAGCCCGGGACCGTGGCCGGCGTGCCCGCCGTGGCGCTCGCATCGTAGGCGCGAGCGATCGCCTGCACCCAGCGTCGTGGGCCGACGTTGGGCGGCGGAGCGATCCAGCGCGGGTCGATCACCACGTCTCCGAAGGGGTTTCGAGCCCACTCGGCCACCCGCCCGGCCCGCTCGCCCACCGAATCCGGCGGCTTGGTGGCATCGGTCAGCTCGATGCCGAAGGCGGACAGGTCCGCACCGCCACCCGACTGCAGGTACAGCGCGTCCATGATCTGCGCGACCTGGTCCGACGCCTTGAGCTGAGTGCCGGAACCGGTCTGCTCCTTCGCCACCACCTCGGGGAAACGTCCGATCAGCACCCGGTGCAGCGGGCGAATCTGCTTGAGCAGCAGGCGCGCCCGTCCCCACAGCTCGATGACGATCCAGATCGCGCCGATCGCGATGAGCAGACTCGCCACCTGCCAGACCGGCCAGAACCAGTCCCCCGCATCCGGCGCGGCCATCGGGACGTGGGTCACCTCGCGCCGGACCGCCAGCGCGGCAAGCACTCCGACGATCAGCGTGCCCGAGGTGTACAGGGTGATGCCGCGCCCCAGCGTGGTCCAGTCCAGGGTGCGCAGACCGGTGATCGCGACGAACAGGCACTCCAGCAGCACGATCGTCCAGCCGAAGGTGAGCGACCAGAGCAGGGTCAGCAGCATGGCGACCGCGCCGCCCGCGTAGATCATCCAGGCGATCTGGCGCAGGTTCCGGCGCGAGACCACCGGCCACGCGGCGGCCGCCACCACCGAGGTGGCCGTCGCGAAGAGAATCCAGGAGGCGGTGGTCAGGCGGTCCGAGAGCCAGAAGCCGCGCACCCCGTTGGGCAGCAGATGATCCACTGCCACACCGACTTCCGGAATCGCGACGGTCGCGGACAGCGCCACCGCCGCGACCGCGACCACGATCGCCACGCGCGCGGTGGTCGCCGGTTTCACCAGCACCCGGCCCACTCGGGCGCCCGCCGCCATCCAGACCAGCATGGCCGTCAACCAGAAGGTCATGCGGTGTCCTCTCGCGAATGCCCGAACCCTGTCCCGGCTGCCGCACCCGTCGGCGGATGACCGGGGAACCCTCCGTGGTGACGCAAGCCGCTCATCCGAGTGCCTCATCGAATCGCAGGACCGAGACGCCTGCGCCCCGGCTGTTGAACACGCGCAGTCGGGTCATGAGCATGCTGGCGAAGGTCTCCGCCTCCCACTCGGCCTGCTCGTCCTCGCCCAGATCGACGATATTCTGGTGCGCGCGCTGGCTCAGCATGTAGGCGATGAGATCGTCGCTGGCCTCCAGCACGACCTCGGCCGCCGCCTCCCCCGGATGATCGAACACGATGTGCCCCAACTCGTGTGCGAGCGTGTGCTCGCGGCTGGGTAGCGCCTCGGCGAGCACGATCACGTCCTTGTCCGGATAACTGCGACGCTGGCCGCAGACGCCCGGCCCCAGTCTCGCGGCCGCGATCTCGATCGGCCTGCGCCGCTCGGCCGAAATCGCCAGCACCACCTCGTCCAGGGTGGTGGCATCGAAATCGGCGGCCACCGCGCAGACCGCGTCCACGGCCGCGGCCACGCGGCGGTAGGACCCGATGCTATGAGCCTTGCTCTCGGTCACAGTGGTCCCCTCACACCCTCGGTCCGAAGAACGCCGCCCGCGCGGCATCGACCCGCGCCTGTGCCGCCGACGCGCTCTGCATGCTCACCGCGCCCGAGCCCGCGCCCGCCAGCGTGAGCGCGATCAGGCCGCCGATCACCGACAGCAGCTGTACCGGCGGGAGCGGGGTGTTGTTCGAGGTCGGCCTGACATCCGGATCCGGTTGCGCGAGAACCGGAGCCGGAGCCGGAGCGGGCGGCGGCGGCGGTGCGTCGGCGGGCTCAGGTTCCGGCGCGGGCGGTGCGGGCACAACGACCGGGGCGATCACCGCGGGGATCGGCGGAATCGCCGGGGACTGCGGGATTTCCAGCGGTGTAGCGGGCGCCTCCGGCACCGGCGGCGGAATGAGCAGCAGCAGTAGTGGTGAGGCGCAGATCGCCGCGGAGCCGACACCCGCCGAACCCACCGCGGCCGAACCGGCGGCCGCGGAACCGGCTGCGGCGGAACCCACTCCGGCCGAACCCGCCGCCGCGGAACCCACGCCCGCGGAACCGACTCCGGCCGAACCGACGCCGGATCCGGTGGCGGCGGAGCCGACTCCCGACCCGGTACCCGCCGAACCGACGCCCGAACCCGAAGCGGCGGAACCCACTCCGGCCGAGCCGCCCACCCCGGAACCCAATGCGGCGGAACCGATTCCGGCCGAACCCACGGCCGCCGAACCTGTGCACAGCGCGCCGAGTCCGGCGGAGCCGAGCGCCGCCGAACCCACCGCGGCCGAGCCGATTCCCGCCGAGCCGGTGCCGAGAATGATGCCGAGCAGCGTCGCGCCGGTGCCGATTCCCGCGGAGCCGACGGCCGCCGAGCCGAGGCCGAGCGCGGAGCCCGTCCCCAGGGCGGCGGAACCCACTGCCGCAGAGCCCGTTCCGAGCGCCGCCGCACCGGCCGAGCCGGTACCCACGGCAGCCGAGCCGACGCCCGCGCCGGCGGATCCGGTCGCGGCGGAGCCCACACCCAGTGCGGTGGAACCGGTGCCGCCCAGGATCGTGCCGAGTCCCGCCGAGCCGACCCCTGCCGAACCCACGCCTGCCGAACCCACTCCCGCGGAGCCCACTCCCGCCGAACCCACTGCGGCGGAGCCGGTTCCGACGCCGAGGATGGCGGCGAGCAGACCGGCCGGACCGGCGACCGGATTCACGGGCGCGGTAACCGCGTGTGGCGTCGCGGGCGGGACCGGATCCTGGCCCGAAGGGACCGGATCGAGGTCGATGCCCGGCTGCGCTCCGGCCGGAACGGGCCCGAGCAGCGCCGACCCGGTGACAGCGGCGATCACTGCCACCAAGCGCATTGCACGACCGAAGATCATGCGACAGCCATCCCCTCATCAGTACCGCGCCGTTCGGCTTCCTTCCCGCACCCCTGTGTGCGGGACCCCGCGCACGCCGGTCAGGCGGGAGCGGTATCAAGCGACTCGGGCAACCCCGATTGCCGAGCCGTTGCGGAACGCGGTCATCGTACCGGTCACCACGTCCACCCGCGCAACTCCGGATCCCCCTGGGGGCATCCGCAAACCGTACGCCTGCACCATCCCCCTCGCACCCGAAATCAGGCAGCGGCCCAGCGCAATTGACCTGCCTCACACATCGCGCGCACCCGCGCCGACCTGATCCGTAACCCCGTCGCATCCCAGTGTTCACCGACGAAAACGGCATTCCGCACCAACCAGGCAGCAACATCCCAGGCCATCGCCGTCGAGGCACTCGAAATCCGGCCGAGTGGGATACCTCACACGACCGACCAGTTTTCTATTCCCTCCCGCAACCTGCCCGCTCATGCATATGAACGGCATCGCCGCTCGATCGTTGTGCACCAGCACAATTCGCCCCGAGACGACGAAAGCCGCATACCGAGTCCGGTATGCGGCTACGCGACAGGCGTTTTCGTGACGCCGGGATGCTCCCGGGGCCTCAGGCTCCGTAGACGGGCTCCGGGGCGGTGGCCTTCGACAGCAGATCGCGCACGGCCGGGCCGAGCTCTGCAGGGTTCCAGCGGGCGCCGCGATCGACCGAGACGCCGTGGCGATGGCCGTCCACGATGGTCACCTTGCCCGCCTCGACCTCGAACATGCGGCCGGTGACCGCGGCGGATTCGGCGCTGCCGAGCCAGACCACCAGCGGAGAGACGTTCTCCGGGGCCATCGCATCGAACCCGCCGTCCTCCGGCGCGGCCATGGTCTCGGCGAAGACAGTCTCGGTCATCCGAGTGCGCGCCGCCGGGGCGATCGCGTTCACGGTGATGCCGTAGCGCGCGAATTCGGCTGCGGCCGTGATGGTCAGACCCGCGATGCCCGCCTTGGCCGCGGCATAGTTGCCCTGGCCGACGCTGCCGAGCAGGCCCGCGCCGGAGCTGGTGTTGATGACGCGGGCGTCGGGCCGACGCCCCGCCTTGGACTCGTTGCGCCAGTACTGCGCGGCATGGCGCATCGGGGCGAAGTGGCCCTTGAGGTGGACCTTGATCACCGCGTCCCACTCGTCCTCGCCGAGGTTGACCAGCATCCGGTCGCGCACGATACCGGCATTGTTGACCAGCACGTCGAGACCGCCGAAGGTCTCGATGGCGGTGGCGACCAGGCGGCCGGCGCCCTCCCAATCGGAGACGTCGTCGCCGTTCACCACGGCCTCACCGCCCGCGGCGCGGATCTCCTCGACCACCTTCGCGGCGCCGGAATCGGGCTTGGGGGTCCCGTCGAGCTCGGCGCCCAGGTCGTTCACCACGACCTTCGCCCCGGCGGCGGCGAACGCCAGCGCGTGCGCACGGCCGATGCCCTGGCCCGCACCGGTGACGATGACGACGCGGCCGTCGCAGATTTTCTCGGTCATATCGGATACCTCGCTGATGAAGGGAGCGCTGATGAAGGGAGAACGAAAGGAACAGGAGTGAGAAGGGAGCGATTACTGGTGACCGGAGACCGCGGGGACATCGGCCGTGGAGGCGGTCAGGAAGGCGGGCTTCTCGCCGCCGCCGTGCACGAGCAGGGCGCTGCCGGTGATGTATTCGGCCAGCGGGGACGCCAGGAAGGCGGCGGTGCGGCCGATGTCCTCCGGACTTGCCATGCGCTGCATAGGGACCGTGCCGCTCACCGCGGCGATGCCGTCCTCGTCGCCGTAGTGCAGGTGCGAGGACTCGGTATTGACCAGGCCGCAGATGACCGAGTTCATCCGGACCTTGGGCGCCCACTCGACCGCGAGCGATGACACCAGACTGTCCACACCGGCTTTCGCGGCGCCGTAGGCGGCGGTGCCGGGCGAGGGGCGGTGCCCGCTCACGCTGGAGATCATCACGATGGAGCCGCCGCCGTCCTGCTTCTGCATGACGTCGTTGGCGACCTGTGAGACAAGCAGCGGAGCAAGCAGATTCAGCTGGATGATCTTCGAGTGGAAGTTCGGGCTGGCGTCCGCGGCCAGGGCGAACGGCGCACCGCCCGCATTGTTGACCACGGTGTCGAGCCGCCCGTACCGGGCCACGATCCCCTCGACGAGCTCACGCACCGAATCCGGGTCGCGCACGTCGCACGGCAGGAAGTCGATGCCGCGTCCACCGCTCTGGACGGGCACATCCGCGGGACGGCGGGCACAGGCCACGACGGTCGCGCCGGCGTCGAGGAAGACACGGCTGATGCCGGCTCCGACTCCGCGTACGCCGCCGGTGACCAAGACGACCGAGCCGGCGAGGTTCACTTCGATTGACACCGTGCTAACCTACCAAGCACTTGCTTGTTTTGCCAACGATGGGCAGCTCTACCACTCGAAGGAGGCGCGATGGGGATCATCCGTCACACCGAAACCGACGGCGTCGAAGTCGTCACTGTCGACTACCCACCGGTCAACGCGCTGCCGTCCGACGGCTGGTTCGCCCTCGCCGACGCGGTACGCGAAGCCGGTCGCGATCCCGGCACCCGCGTGGTCGTGCTGCGCGCGGAGGGCCGCGGCTTCAACGCGGGCGTGGACATCAAGGAGATGAACGCGGACGTCGGGCACACGGCGCTGATCCGCGCGAACCACGGCTGCTTCGCCGCGTTCGCCGCGGTCTACGACTGCGAGGTCCCCGTGGTGACCGCCGTGAACGGCTTCTGCCTCGGCGGCGGCATCGGCCTGGTCGGCAATTCCGACGTCATCATCGCCTCCGACGACGCGACCTTCGGCCTCCCCGAGGTCGACCGCGGCGCGCTCGGTGCGGCCACCCATCTCTCACGCCTGGTCCCCCAGCACCTGATGCGGACCATGTTCTACACCGCGGGCACGCTCACCGCGCAGCAGCTGCACCACTACGGGTCGGTGTTCAAGGTGGTGCCGCGGGCCGAACTCGACGCCGCCGCAATGGAAGTCGCCAAGAACATCGCCAACAAGGACGGCCGCGTCATCCGCGCCGCCAAGAAGGCGCTCAACGGCATCGACGTGCAGGACGTGCACAAGTCCTACCGGTTCGAGCAGGGCTTCACCATGGAGCTCAACCTCGCCGGTGTGGCCGACGAGATTCGCGCCCGGTTCGATGACGACCTGGCCGCGCAGAAAAAATCAGCACAGCAGAAGGGGGCGTAAGAACTCATGCGCGACAAGCGAATGAGCCTCGACGAGGTCGTCGGTGAGCTCCGCAGCGGTATGACCATCGGCATCGGCGGCTGGGGTTCGCGGCGCAAGCCGCTCGCCTTCGTGCGCGCCATTCTCCGTTCCGACCTCGAGGATCTGACGGTCGTCTCCTACGGCGGACCGGACCTCGGGCTGCTCTGCTCGGCCGGCAAGGTGCGAAAGGCGTACTACGGCTTCGTATCCCTGGATTCCGCGCCGTTCTACGACCCGTGGTTCTCCAAGGCCCGCACCAACGGTGAGATCACCGTGCGCGAGATGGACGAGGGCATGGTGAAGTGCGGCCTGCAGGCCGCCGCCGCCCGCCTGCCGTTCCTGCCGATCCGGGCCGGATTGGGTTCGGCCGTGGTCGATTTCTGGGAGGGCGAGCTGAAGACCGTGCCGTCCCCGTACCCGGACGCCGATGGTCGCACCGAAACCCTGATCGCCATGCCCGCGCTGAACCTGGACGCCTCCTTCGTGCACCTGGATCTGGGCGACAAGCACGGCAATGCCGCGTACACCGGCGTCGATCCCTACTTCGACGATCTGTACTCGCTGGCCGCCGAGCGCCGCTACCTCTCGGTCGATCGCCTGGTCGACACCGACGAGCTGGTGAAAGCCGTTCCGCAGCAGGCGATCATCCTCAATCGCATGATGGTCGACGGCGTGGTCGAGGCCCCGGGCGGCGCGCACTTCACCTTCGCCGGTGGTTACGGCCGCGACGAGAAGTTCCAGCGCCACTACGTCGAGGCGGCCAAGACGCCCGAGGCGTGGGCCGAGTTCAAGGCGACCTACCTGGACGTGTCCGAGGACGACTACCAGGCCGCCGTCCGCGCTTTCGCCGAGGAGCAGAAGTAATGAGTGCTGAAGGTACGAACGACACCACCACCGTGACGCGGGCCGAGACCTGCGTCGTCGCCGCGGCCGAAATCTTCCGTGGCGCGGGCGAGATCATGGCCAGCCCGATGTCGACCGTCACCACCATCGGCGCGCGACTGGCGCGATTGACCTTCGAGCCGGATCTGCTGCTGTCCGACGGCGAGGCGCTGCTGTTCGCCGAGGTGCCGCCGATCGGCGGCAAGGCTCCCATCGAGGGCTGGATTCCGTTCTCGCGGGTGTTCGACGTGGTCGCCTCGGGGCGTCGCCACGTGGTCATGGGCGCCAACCAGATCGACCGGTTCGGCAATCAGAACCTGTCGGCTTTCGGTGCGCTGCAACAGCCTTCGCGCCAGATGTTCGGCGTGCGCGGCGCACCGGGCAACACCATCAACCACGCCACCAGCTACTTCGTGCCCAAGCACAACAAGCGGGTGTTCGTGGATCAGGTCGACATCGTCTCCGGAATCGGTTACGACAAGATCGATCCCGAGAATCCGGCGTTCCGGTTCCACCACCTGCACCGCGTGGTGTCGAACCTGGGCGTCTTCGACTTCGGCGGACCCGAGCACACCCTGCGCGCGCTGTCGCTGCATCCGGGCGTGAGCGCCGACGAGGTCGCCGAGAACACCTCCTTCGAGATCGCCGGTCTCGCGGAGGCGGGCGAGACCCGGCAGCCGACCGAGGAAGAGCTGCGGATCATTCGTACCGTGCTGGATCCCAAGGGTTTCCGTGAGAAGGAAGTCACCTCATGAGCGCTCGGCTGAAGACCTCGCTGACCGAGCTGGTCGGCATCGAGCACCCGATCGTGCAGACCGGCATGGGCTGGGTGGCCGGTCCCGGCCTGGTCGCGGCCACCGCAAACGCGGGCGGCCTCGGCATTCTGGCCTCGGCCACGATGACCTTCGAAGAACTCGAAGTGGCCATCGCCAAGACCAAGTCACAGACGGACAAGCCGTTCGGCGTGAACATCCGGGCCGACGGCTTCGATGCTCCCGAGCGCATCGAACTGCTCATTCGCGAAGGGGTGAAGGTCGCGTCCTTCGCGCTCGCGCCCAAGAAGGAACTCATCGCGCGCCTGAAAGACAATGGCGTGGTGGTGGTTCCGTCGATCGGTGCGGCCAAGCACGCGGTGAAGGTCGCGGCCTGGGGTGCGGACGCGGTGATCGTGCAGGGCGGTGAGGGCGGTGGCCACACCGGTTCCGTCGCGACCACCCTGCTGCTCCCGTCGGTGCTGGACGCCGTGGACATCCCGGTCGTGGCCGGTGGCGGCTTCTTCGACGGCCGTGGCCTGGCCGCCGCGCTGTCCTACGGCGCGGCCGGGGTCGCGATGGGAACCCGCTTCCTGCTCACCCAGGAGAGCAGCGTCCCGGAGGCGGTGAAGCGGGAGTACCTGGCGCGCGGCCTGCAGGACACGGTCGTGTCCACCAAGGTCGACGGCATGCCGCACCGGGTGCTCAACACCGAACTGGTGCAGAAGCTCGAAAACTCCGGCCGGGCACGCGGATTCGCCGCGGCCGCGTCCAATGCGCTGAAGTTCAAGGGCATGACCGGCATGAAGTGGACCACCCTGGTCAAGGACGGCCTCGCCATGCGCAAGCACAAGGACCTGACCTGGTCCCAGGTGATCATGGCCGCCAACACTCCGATGCTGCTCAAAGCCGGTCTGGTGGAGGGCAATACCCACGCGGGTGTGCTCGCCTCCGGTCAGGTCGCGGGCATCATCGAAGACCTGCCCACCGTGCAGGACCTGATCGACCGCATCATCACCGACGCCGTCGCGCGCATCGACAGTCTCGCCACCTACCGCGTGAGCGATACCGCCACCGCCTGATACGCCCTCCCTCCACGCCGCGGGCTCGATGCCCGCGGCGTCCCGAACTGCGCGGCCCGACACGATCGGCCGCGCATCGAACGGATCGGACACCCACCGATCCGTTGCGTCTCCGCACTCGCTGCGGAAGCGCACTGGCCGCCCCCGGAACCTCTCGCCCGGGGGCGGCCTTCGTGCGCGCGGCGCGGCTACTTGCGGCGGATACCCGTGGCCAGCGCGAAGATCGCGTCCAGCACCGGGGTCGGGGTGAACTGGGTGCTCAGCGCCTGCACCTTGTTGACGATGCCGACCACGTAGCGAGCCTTGGGACGCGAGGACGTCAGCGCTTTCTCCACCTCGGCGACTACCGACTCGACCGGGGCGGCGATGCGCTGGACCTGTGTGGCCACCTTGCGCATACCGGCCAGATGGCCGCCGTAGAGGTCACGCTGGGCATCGGTCAGGCCCGCGGTGGTGCGATCGACCATATCGACGGCGTCGGACCACATGTCGGTCGCGATCGGCCCCGGCTCGATCAGCGAGGTACGAATCCGCCAGGGGCGCAGTTCTACTCGCAGCGCGTCCACCAGCCCCTCGAGCGCGTACTTCGAGGAGTTGTAAGCACCGGTGCCCGGCGTGGAGATGCGGCCCGACAGCGACGAGATGAACACGACCCTGCCCGTGGATGCGCGCAGGCGCGGCAGCACCGCCTGGGTGACCGCCAGCGCACCGAAGACATTGACCTCGAACTCCTGGCGGACCACATCCAGATCCAGGAGTTCGACGGGACCGTCGGCGACGATTCCGGCATTGTTCACGACCGCGTAGAGGTCTGCGGGCAGAACCTCGTCGAGGGCGGCGATGTGCTCGGCGTCGGTGACGTCGAGGACGATCGGGACGATGGTGGGGGCCTCGGCCACCAGGGCATCCGCATCGGACAGCTTGCGAACCCCGGCGTAGACGGTCCAGCCCTGCCGGGCCAGGCGCAGGCATATCGCCCTGCCGATTCCGCGTGCCGCGCCGGTAACCAGAACAGATCTCATGACCGGCAGCCTAATCAGGGCATTCGGATCCGGCACGACGGTATTGTGCGTGCCTTCCGGCCATCGGACTGCGACCATGTGGCGATGGGGAATGTCTTGATTGTCGGAGATCTACATGGCAACAGCAGTCATGCCCTGGCCATGGTGCAGATGGCCGCACGTCACGACTGTGCACGGATGTTCGTGGTGGGCGATTTCGGAGCCTGGGAGCACATGCCGTCGGGACGGCGGTACTTCGACGTGGTGAACAAGGCGGCCCGCCGGGCCGGGGTGACGGTCTACTTCCTGGACGGCAATCACGACAAGAGCTCGCTGCTGCACGAGATGTACGACGGCAAGCCGGACGACGAGGGCTTCCTGATGTGCCGCAAGCACGTGCGGTACGCGCCTCGCGGGCACCGATGGTCGTGGGACGGAACCACTTTCGCCGCCTTCGGCGGTGCGCGCTCCACCGACAAGGGCTGGCGGCTCGCCCGGGAGGCGCGCAAGCAGGAGCAGGCCGAGAAGCGGCGCGGCTACGGTTCGAGACGCCGGCCCGCCACCTCGGGAATGCTCTGGTTCCCGGAGGAGGAGATGACCGACAACGAGCTGACCGACCTGCTCGAGGCGAACAGCTCGCCGGTGGAAGTGCTTCTGACACACGACAAACCGCGTGCCACCGAGCCGAAGTTCAACCGCAAGAACAAGCCCGAGTGCTTCCCGAACCAGGACCGCATCCAGCGGCTGGTGTGGGCGCTGCGGCCGACCCTGCTCGTGCACGGGCACCTGCACTACCGCTATACCGACATCATCGCGTGCGGCGGTGATCGGTGGACCCGCGTCGAGGGACTGGCGGCGGATCCGGAGGCCTCACACCATCCCAGCTACATCGTCGACCAGTCGTGGATGCTGCTGCCGCTCCCCCACTCTCAGGTTCAACTTGCCGATACCGCCAGCGACGCGGCAACCGGCTGAGCGACTCACCGGCACCGCCGACCGCCCCGGCCGACGCAGATCGGCCCCGCCCGCTACGAACCGACCGCGAACCTGACGGGCAACACCCTGCGCGCAGAGCGAAGCCGATCCGATCGAGTCGCGCATCTCGGCTCGAGCGCCCGCGACTCTCAGCGCTGATCGTGCTCGTCGTACGAGGAGGTGCCCTCGTCCAACAGGGGTTCGGAGACCTTGAAGTGCGCGGGAGCGAGCAGTCGCAGGGCGTGATAGCCGGTGATGACGACCACCGTGCCCAGCGCGATCCCGCTGAGAGTGAAGGAGTCGGTGAACTTCATGCTGACATTGCCGATGCCGATGATCAGACCGGCGGCGGCGGGCACCAGATTCAGCGGATTGCGCAGATCCACTCCGGCATTGGTCCAGATCTGCGCGCCGAGCAGGCCGATCATGCCGTAGAGAATGACCGTGATGCCGCCCAGGACGCCGCCGGGAATGGCCGCGACCACCGCGCCGAACTTCGGGCACAGACCGAACAGCAGCGCGAAACCCGCTGCGGCCCAATAGGCCGCGGTCGAATAGACCCGGGTGGCGGCCATGACGCCGATGTTCTCCGAATACGTGGTGTTGGGCGGGCCGCCGACCGCGGTGGAGAGCATGGAGGCCGCACCGTCCGCGGCGATGGCGGTGCCGAGCTTGTCGTCGAGCGACCTGCCGGTGATCTCACCGACCGCCTTCACGTGCCCGGCGTTCTCCGCGACCAGCGCGATCACCACCGGCAGCGCCACCAGCACCGCCGAGAATTCGAACGAGGGCGCGTGTAATTGCGGCAGACCGATCCACTCCGCGTGCGCCACACCGGACAGATCCAGCCGCCAGTGATCGCTCACCGCGCCGGTGCCGTCCGCCGAATGGATCGTGCCGAACACGCGATCGAGCAGCCACGAGAGGCCGTAGCCGAACACCAGGCCCAGGAAAATCGCTATGCGCGAGAAGAATCCACGCAGCGCGACCACCCCGAGGCCGGTGAACAGCATGACCAGCAGCGCCGTCCACTGGTCCTGCGGCCAATAGGTCGAGGCGGTCACCGGAGCCAGATTGAATCCGATCAGCATCACCACCGCACCGGTCACCACCGGCGGCATGGCGGCGTGAATGATTCGCGCCCCGAACTTCTGCACGGCCAGGCCGATCAGGAACAGCACCGCGCCCACGGCCAGACAGGCCCCGGTAACCGTCGCGCTATCGCCGCCCTGTGCCCGGATCACCGCCGCCACACCGACGAACGACAGCGAACAACCGAGATAGCTCGGCACCCGGCCGCGGGTGGCGAGCAGGAACACGATCGTCGCGACGCCGGACATCATGATCGCCAGATTGGGGTCCAGCCCCATCAGCACGGGCGCCACGAAACTGGCCCCGAACATGGCGACCACGTGCTGCGCGCCGAGCCCGAGCGTGCGCGGCCACGTCAACCGCTCGTCCGGCGCGACCACCGCGCCCGGCGCGGGCGTACGCCCGTCCCCACCGTGCAGTTTCCAGCGGACACCCAGATCCATTTCGCCGCCCGCTTTCTCCTCGGATGGGGACAATCCCGGCAATCGTAATCCCGGCAAACGCCCGGACACCGCAGTCCCGGCCCGGGCTCTCGTCGCGGACGGGACTACGGCGGTGGGGCACGGCCGACGGAGTCGCGGCCTCGGGCGGACGACGCGCCCCCTGATCGGGCCGCCCGGAAGGTATCCGGGCGGATGCGGTGACCGAAAAAGCAGGAGCCGCACACCGTTCACGGTGTGCGGCTCCGAATGCCTACCGGCGCAGCGGGTTTCAGCCGAGGCGCTCGATGATGGTGACGTTGGCCGTGCCGCCGCCCTCACAGATGGTGAGCATGCCGTAGCGACCGTTCACCCGCTCCAGCTCGTTGAGCAGCGAGGCGAAGAGCTTCGCGCCGGTGGCGCCCAGGGGGTGGCCCAGCGCGATCGCGCCGCCGTTGACGTTGACCTTGTCCGGATTCGCGCCGGTGTCCTTCAGCCAGGCCAGCACCACCGAGGCGAAGGCCTCGTTGATCTCGATGACATCCATGTCGTCGATGCTCAGGCCGGTCTTCTCCAGCGCCCACTTGGTGGCCGGGATCGGCGCGGTGAGCATCATGATCGGGTCCGCGCCGCGTGCGCTCACGTGGTGGATACGAGCGCGCGGGGTGAGGCCGTATTCCTGCACCGCCCACTCCGAGGCGAGCAGGGTGGCCGCGGATCCGTCGGAGATCTGGCTGGCGACCGCGGCGGTGATGCGGCTGCCCTCGGCCAGCGGCTTGAGCCCGGCCATCTTCTCCATGGTGGTCTCGCGCGGGCACTCGTCGATCCAGAAATCACCGACCGCGACGATCTCGCGATCGAACTTGCCGTCGACGATGGCCTTGCGGGCGCGCTCGTTGCTGCGCAACGCCCACTCCTCCATATCGGTGCGCGAGATGTCCCACTTCTCGGCGATCATGTTCGCCGAATTGAACTGCGACACTTCACCGGTGCCGTAGCGGTGGTCCCAGCCGTGCGCGCCCACGAACGGGCCCTCGAAGCCGTACTGCTGCCCAGCCAGCATGGCCGAGGAGATCGGGATGGCGCTCATGTTCTGGATGCCGCCCGCGACGATCACCTCGGCGGTGCCGGACATGATGGCCTGCGCGCCGAAGGAGATCGCCTGCTGCGAGGATCCGCACTGGCGGTCCACCGTCACGCCCGGCACCGATTCCGGGTAACCGGCCGCCAACCACGAAGAGCGAGCGATGTTTCCGGCCTGCGGGCCGATGGTGTCGCAGCAACCGAAGACCACGTCGTCGACGAACCTCGGGTCCAGCGTGCTGCGGCCCATGAGTCCCTTCAGCGCCGCCGCACCCAGATCGGCCGGGTGCACGCCGGCGAGCGAACCGCCGCGCTTGCCGACCGGCGTGCGCACGGCGTCGATGACATACGCCTCACGCACGGGCGAGTACTGACGGCGGGACGGTGCTGACATGTGAAACTCCTACTGCTGAAAGCTTCCGGGCTGTGTTGAGCTAGCTGCTGCGCTGATCGGGCGCGGTGAGCCCGTCCAGGACGATGGTCAGGTACTGCTTGGCCAGGCTGTCGACGGTGATCCGGCCGCCGGGCTGGTACCAGCGCACCGACACCCACACGGTGTCGCGCAGGAACCGGTAGGCCAGTTCGATATCGAGTTCCGCGCGGAAACTGCCGTCGGCGACGCCGGTGGTCAGCACCTGGTGCCACAGCTCGCGGAACTCCTTGTTGTACTCGTCGATGTAGCCGAATCGCGGTGTGCCGCTGAGACGTTTGGCTTCGGCCTGGTAGATGGCCACGGCGGCGTGCGAACGGTCGAACGATTCGTAGGAGGCGATCACCAGGGCCTCGAGGGTGTCGCGGGCCGGCAGGCCCGAGCCGACGATCTCCCGGTAGTGTCCGAACAGGTCGTCCAGGAAGCTGCGCAGAATTTCGTCCACCATCGCTTCCTTGGAATCGAAGTGGTGGTAGAGACTCCCCGATAGAATTCCCGCCGCGTCCGCAATGTCGCGGACCGTGGTGGCGCGTAGGCCACGCTCGGCGAACAGACCGGCTGCCAGGCCGAGCAGTTCGTTGCGTCGCGCCGATTTGGACGGGTCTGATGGTGGGGTCACCGCCCCAATATACAACCAAGCATTTGCTTGGTCGAGGGGAGTCCGACTCTCGTAGCTCTCAGGGGGGGGCTCCGCCCCCGAACCCCCGGGGTGAGCGTTCGGGGCTTCGCCCCGGACCCCGTTCAGGCTCCGCCCGGACCCTTTCGAGGCTTCACGCCGACCGCACCAACCTTCGGACCGCACGCAGACCTTCGCCCGGGACCCGGTTCGGGTCTCAGCGCACCGAGTAGCGCAGCGGGGACGATACGGATAAGTCGGCGAGTAGGCGGTCGCAGATTATTACCGGGGAAATTCCGGCTCGGGCCATTCTTGCCACGAGCGCCAGGCGTCGTTCCTGGCTGTCCCATTCGACGGTGAGGAGACCGCGGCCGGGGCCGGCATCGACCGTTGCCATGACGCGGGGTGGACCGCCGTCGGGGCTGGGTTCTTCGGTGATCTTGAGAATCATTCCGCGTTGCCAGGCTCGGTATGTCTCCATATCCGCGCCGATGACCAGTTTATCGGTGGCGGCGCATAATCCCTGCGCGATGACATCGGTGAAAGCGACGTGATCGACGCTGAGCCTGCCGCAGTCGCGCACCACCTCGAGTAGGTCGGAGCGCACTTCCCGCAGGAGCGCCGTCTGTCTTCGGCGCCGCTGCTCGGCTTCGGAATCTCCATGGCCCGCCTCACGCGCGAGGCCGATCCGATAGGCGCGCCGGCGGTCTCGCATCATGTCCCGGTTCAGGGCGCCGCGAGGATCGCGAGCGATATCGCTCTCGTCGACGGCGTGCTGCTCCAGGATCTGCGCGGCCCGCATCGCGGTGGCCCGCTCGGAGTCGTGTTCGAGCAATTCCGCACCCAATGTCAGTGCGGCCAGAACTACGTTGTCGAGCCTGCGGCGCGCGAGGACCACCTCGCGGACGAGCTCGAGTTCCAATTCCTCGCGGGCTTGTTCGTGGGTTGCTTCGTAACGGCGATCCGGACCCATGGGTCGTGCCCTTCGACTGTGCGGAACCGGCCTATCCCAGGATTGCACAGGGACACCGATAGCGCGCCAGCCTTTTTCCCCAGAAGGGCCCGCCGCGAATAAAAAGCGCTCCGCCGCGGCCTTCGGCACGCTCGGTGAGAAAAACTGCGACCCGTGGGCACGGCTTTCCACATCGGGCGAATGCACGAATTCGATTGCGCGGAGCGGTAATCAGCTCCGCTATCGGCAATCGCGGCGAAAGAGCTGTGGCCCCACCCGGTAATCGGGCGGGGCCACAGGTAAATACGGACTAAACGGACAGCACTCAGGCGCGCTGACTGGAGATGGAAACCACCTCACCCGTCAGGTACGAGGTGTAATCACTCGCCAGCATGGCGATGGTCGCCGCGACCTCCCACGGCTCGGCCGCGCGACCGAACGCCTCACCGGCGGCCAAGCGATCCAGCAGATCGCTCGAGGACACCTTGTCCAGGAACGCGTGCCGCGCGATGCTCGGGGCCACGGCATTGATCCGCACGCCGTACTCGGCGGCCTCGACGGCGCTGCATCGGGTCAGCGCCATGACGCCCGCCTTGGCCGCGGCGTAATGCGCCTGGCCGTGCTGCGCGCGCCAACCCAGCACGCTGGCGTTGTTGACCACGACGCCGCCGTGCCCGGCCTCGCGGAAGTACCGCAGCACCGCGCGGGTGGCGCGGAAGGTCCCGTTCAAGGTGATGTCCAGGACCTTGTCCCACTGCTCGTCGGTCATGTCCACGACCGGCGTCTCACCGCCCAGGCCGGCGTTGTTGACCATGATGTCGATCCGGCCCAGCGCCCGCACGGCCGCGGTGATCAACTGATCCACCTGTTCGGTGCTGCTCACGTCGCAGACCACGGAAGCGATTCTGCGGTCCGGGAATTCGGCCTTCAGCGCCTCTTCGGTCTCCTTGAGCCGACGCTCGTGCCAGTCCGACACGACGACATCCGCGCCCTCGGAGAGCAGGCGGCGCGCGGTCGCGGAACCGATGCCGGTACCCGCCGCCGCGGTGACGACCGCGGTCTTGCCCGCGAGCAGGTTGTGCCCCGTGACGATCTCGGGGGCGACGGACAGATCAACGGCGCCGGCTGGGCGTTCGCTGCGCTCACTCATGGACGAGCCTCTCGGGGAAGTCCGAGCACCCGCTCGGAGATGATATTGCGCTGCACTTCGTTGGACCCGCCGTAGATGGTGTCCGCACGAGTGAAGAGGAACATGCGCTGCCAGGCGTTGAGATCATCGCCCTCGGCGTCGGCGATCAGGCCGGGCGCGCCGAGCACGTCCATGGCCAGCTCGCCCAGATCGCGGTGCCAGTTGGCCCACAGCAGCTTGGTGACCGAGGCCTGACCGGCCGCGGTGCGGGCGTCGACGGATGCGCCGTCGTGTCCGGATTCGAGGGTGCGCAGCACATGGGCGCGCAGCACGCGCAGGCCCACCCACGCCTTGTCGAAGCGATCCGCGACCACCGCGTCGTCGATGGCGCCGTTCTTGCGGGCGACCGCCTCCAGGTCCGCGAGCTCACGCGCGTAGCGGATCTGCTGACCGACGGTGGAGATGCCACGCTCGAAGGTGAGCGTGCCCATCGCGACCTTCCACCCGTCTCCGGGCTGACCGACCACGAGATCGGCTGCGGTGCGGGCATTGTCGAAGTAGACCTCGTTGAATTCCGCGGTCCCGGTGAGCTGGATGATCGGCCGCACCTCGACGCCGGGCTGCTTCATCGGCACCAGGAGATAGGAGAGACCGTGGTGCCGGCTCGATCCCTTCTCCGTGCGCGCGACGACGAAGCACCAGTCCGACAGGTGCGCGAGCGAGGTCCAGACCTTCTGGCCGGTGATCGACCATTCGTCGCCGTCCAGGTACGCCGAGGTGGAGACCGCGGCGAGATCCGAGCCCGCGCCGGGTTCGGAATAGCCCTGGCACCACAGCTCGGTGACATTGCGGATGCCGGGCAGGAAGCGCTGCTTCTGCTCCTGCGTCCCGAAGGCGAGCACGGTCGGGCCGAGCAGTTCCTCACCGAGGTGCGAGACGCGGCTGGGCGCATCGGCCTTCGCGTATTCCTCGTGGAAGATGACCTGCTGTGCGAGGGTGGCGTCGCGGCCGCCCCACTCTTTCGGCCAGCCGAGGCAGGTGAGGCCCGCGGCGGCGAGGGCGCGGTCCCACTCGAGTCGCTCCTCGAAGGCTTCGTGCTCGCGGCCGGGGCCACCGAGTCCGCGCAGGTGGCTGAACTGTCCGTTCAGGGCTTCGGCGAGCCATTCCCGCACTTCGGAGCGGAAAGCGATATCCGCCTCGGAGGTTGTCCCGCTGGCCGGTTCGGGGGTCTGGATCATGCTCACCCCCGTAGAGTAACCTACCAAGCACTTGCTTGTTAGACCGATCCCAGACGCCGGAGGACCCCTGTGACATCCCCGCCACAGACCACACCGCTCGCCCTGCACGAGGCGGCCAGCGTCTTCGGCTCGGCGCCCGCCGTCGCCGACGGTGCCGTGCGCCTGAGTTGGACGCAACTGCTCGACTCGGTCCGCGAGACCGCCCGCGTGCTGATCGCGCGCGGCGTGCGGCGTGGCGACCGGATCGGCATCTGGGCTCCCAACACCCATCACTGGGTGACCGCGGTACTGGCCACCCACTACGTGGGCGCGGCCATCGTTCCCTTGAATACCCGGTACGTCGCCGACGAGGCCGCCGACGTGCTCGACCGCGTCGATGCCAAGGCGCTGTTCATCGCGGGCGCCTTCCTCGGCCGCGACCGGCTGGCCGAACTGCGCGCCGCCGCACCGCAACTGGCGATCGACACCGTCATCGTGATCCCCTCCGAGCGCGAGGAACCGGTCGCCGACGCCATCGTCTGGTCCGACCTGCCGAAGCTCGCCGAGGCCGTGAGCCTCGAGGACGTGATCGCGCGGGCCGAATCCGTCTCGCCGGACGACCTTTCCGACATCCTGTTCACCTCCGGCACCACCGGGCGCAGCAAGGGCACGCTGATCGCGCACCGCCAAGCGCTCGCGGGCGCGCGGGCCTGGACCGAGTGCTCGACGCTGAACAGCTCCGACCGGTATCTGGTGGTGCCGCCGTTCTTCCACAACTTCGGTTACAAGGCAGGCATTCTCGCCTGCCTTGTGACCGGCGCGGCCATCGTGCCGCAGGCCGTGTTCGACGTTCCCGAGACCATGCGACTGGTGCACGACGAGCGCATCACCGTGCTCACCGGGCCGCCGACCATCTACCAGACCATTCTCGAGCATCCCGCCCGCCACGACGCCGATCTCTCGACACTGCGGGTCGCGGTCACCGGTGCGGCCACCGTTCCGGTCGTGCTCATCGAGAGAATGCGCAGCGCACTGCAATTCGAGGTCGTGCTGACCGCCTATGGGCTGTCCGAGTCCGGCGGATTCGGCACCATGTGCCGACCCGAGGACTCCGCGGAGACCGTGGCCAACACCTGCGGACGCGCCATCGGCGACTTCGAGATCAAGCTGGCCGACAACGGCGAACTGCTGATCCGCGGCTCGCAGGTGATGCTCGGATACCTGGACGATCCACAGGCCACCGCGGACACCATCGACACCGATGGCTGGCTGCACACCGGTGACGTCGCCGTCATCGACGAGCGCGGATACCTGAAGATCACCGATCGGCTCAAGGATCTGTACATCTCCGGCGGGTTCAATGTGTATCCCGCCGAGGTCGAGCAGGCCCTGGCCCGGCTGGACGGGGTCGCCGAGACCGCGGTCATCGGGGTGGCGGACGAGCGCATGGGCGAGGTCGGCAAGGCCTTCGTGGTGCGCAAGCCCGGCGCGGAGCTGAGCGTCGATGACGTTGTCGCGCACGCCAAGCAACTGCTGGCCAACTTCAAGGTGCCGCGGTTCGTCGAGTTCCGCGATCAGCTGCCGTACAGCGCGGCCGGCAAGGTCCTCAAGCGAGAACTACGTGAGGAGAAGGCGTGAGCGCGCTCGAGCAGGCAACCCCGGGGCCCGTCCCCGACGAGGGTGAGGTCGTGCTCTACGAGAAGCGCGGGCCGATCGCCGTCGTCACCCTGAATCGACCGGACTACCGCAACGCGCAGAACTCGGTCATGACCTACGCGCTCGATGCCGCCTTCACCCGGGCCGTCGAGGACGCCGAGGTCAAGGTGATCGTACTGGCGGGCGCCGGAAAGCATTTCAGCGCCGGACACGATCTCGGCACGCCGGGGCGCGATCATCACATCAGCTACGAGAACAAGGCCGTCACCTGGTGGGACCATGTCGGCCGACCCGGCGGCGACCAGCGCTTCGCGCGCGAGTCCGAGGTCTACCTGGGCATGTGCCGCCGGTGGCGCGAGCTGCCCAAGCCGACCATCGCGATGGTGCAGGGCGCGTGCATCGCGGGGGCGCTCATGTTGGCCTGGTCGTGCGACATGATCGTGGCTTCCGAGGATGCGTTCTTCTCCGATCCTGTTGTGCGGATGGGCATTCCGGGGGTCGAGTACTTCGCGCACCCGTGGATGATCGGGCCGCGCCGGGCCAAGGAGATCCTGTTCACCGGTGAGCAGTTCAGCGCCGCGCAGGCCTATGACTGGGGCATGGTGAACCGGGTCGTGGCGCGGGAGGAGCTCGAGATCGAGACCTTCGCGCTCGCCGGGAAGATCTCGCAGATGCCGCAGTTCGGGTTGGCGCTGGCCAAGCGCGCGGTCAATCAGTGCGAGGACCTCATGGGTATGCGGTCGGGCATGGACTCGGTGTTCGGCCTGCACCATTTCGCACACGCACACAATGCCGAGGTCGACGCGGATTCGCTGGGCGGCATGAACATCAAGGCCATGAAGGCAGCGGCGGCGACTGCGGAATCCCGCAGCGCCGACACCGGCGCCGACACCCACACCGGCGCCGACACCGATACCGCCGCAGGCACCAAGACGAACGGGGCGAAATAAGTGGATCTCGAATTCGACGCCAAGACAGAGGAATTCCGGCGGGAGGTCCGGGAGTTCCTGGCCGCCAACGCTCCCGCCGCTCCCCTGCCGTCGATGGACACCGAGGAGGGCTTCGAGGCCCACCGCGCGTGGGAGGCGAAGCTCGCCGACGCCCGGCTCTCCTGTGTGGCCTGGCCCGCCGAATACGGCGGCCGGGATGCCTCGCTGACCGAATGGGTCATCTTCGAGGAGGAGTACTACGCCGCCGGTGCGCCCGGCCGCGTCTCGCAGAACGGCATCTTCCTGCTCGCGCCGACGCTCTTCGAGCACGGCTCCCCCGAGCAGCTGGCCCGCATTCTGCCGAGAATGGCTCGCGCCGACGATATCTGGGCACAGGCGTGGTCCGAGCCGGAGGCCGGTAGCGATCTGGCCGGCATCCGCTCCACCGCGACGCGCGGCGAGGGCGGCTGGATTCTCAACGGCCAGAAGACCTGGAGTTCCCGTGCCTCGTACGCGGATTGGGGCTTCGGCCTGTTCCGCAGCGATCCGGAGGCCGAGCGCCATCGCGGGCTCACCTACCTGATGTTCCCGCTCACGGCCGAGGGCGTCACCGTGCGCCCGATCGCCCAGCTGGACGGCGAGCCCGGGTTCGCGGAGATCTTCCTGGACAACGTGTTCGTGCCGGACTCCGACGTGATCGGTGAGGCGAACAACGGCTGGAAGGTCGCGATGGCGACCTCGAGCAACGAGCGCGGCCTGTCGCTGCGCAGCCCCGGCCGGTTCAATGCCACCGCCGCCAAGCTGATCGATCTGTGGCGCGCCACTGCCGCCGAGACCGACACCGCCCTGCGCGACCGCGTGGTGGAGGCCTGGGTCGGGGCCGAGGCCTACCGGCTCAATACCTGGGCCACCGTCACCCGTCTCGCCGACGGCGGGCAGCTCGGCGCGGAATCCTCGGTGAACAAGGTGTTCTGGTCCGAACTGGATATCGCCATGCACGAGACCGCGCTGGATCTGCACGGTGCCGCCGCCGAACAGGAATCGGCGTGGACCGACGGTTATCTCTTCTCGCTGGCGGGCCCGATCTACGCGGGCACCAACGAGATTCAACGCAACATCATCGCCGAACGCCTGCTCGGCCTGCCGCGCTGAGACCCTCGCGCCGAAAGAAGAGGACGACATGCGCTTCGCACTGACCGAAGAACAGATCGATTTCGCCGCCAGCCTGCGCAAGATGGGCGAGGCGGCCAAGACCCCCGGCGTCGTGCGCGCCTGGGGCGAGGGCGAATCCGCCACCGGGCTGGCGCTGATCCGCCAGCTCGCCGAGGCGGGCACGCTGGGACTCACCATCACCGAGGACAACGGCGGATTCGGCGCGGGTGCGCTGGAGTTGATCGTGGCGTTCACCGAGATCGGCCGGGCCGCCGTGCCCGGGCCGCTGGTGGAGACCGCCGCCGCGATTCCCGCACTGCTGCAGGCGCTTCCGGACGGCGCGCTCGCCGCGCGGTGGCTGCCGGAGTTCGCCGAGGGAGCCACGCTGGGGACCCTCGCGCTGGCCGTCGCGACCGGAACCGGGGTCGCCGCGAGCGGCGGTACCGCGGCCGGCGGCGCTCCCCTCGCCCTGGATGCCGACATCGCGGGCCTGGTGCTGATCGCGGAGGGTGATCGGGTTTCGGTCGCCACCGCGGGCGAGCCGGTCACCTCGATCGATGCCGCGCGCCGCCTGTTCCCGCTGCAGCCCAGCGAGGTGCTGGCCGAGGGTGAGGGCGTGCGCGAAGCCGTCGAAAAGGCCTTCGACACAGCGGCTCTCGCGACGGCGGCGCAGCTGCTCGGTGCGGGGCGCGCGCTGCTGGAGACGAGCGTCGACTATGTGAAGCAGCGCAAGCAGTTCGGCAAGCCGATCGGGCAGTACCAGTCGATCAAGCATCACCTGGCCAATGTGTCGATCGGACTGGAGATGGCGCAACCGCTGCTCTACCGGGCCGCGCTGACCCTGCAGGACGAGACCGATCCCGCAGTCCGCGCTCGGGATGTCTCCGCGGCCAAGCTCGCCTGCGGCGAAGCGGCGTACCAGGCCGCGCGCATCGGGCTCCAGGTGCACGGCGCGATCGGCTACACCGCCGAGTTCGACCTCTCGCTCTGGCTGACCAAGGTCACCGCACTGCGCTCGGCCTGGGGCACGCCGGATCTGCACCGCGCGCGCATCGCCGCCGCCCTGCGCGCGGAGACCGCCGGAGCGCCTGCGTGAAAGCGGTTGCGCCGCAGCATGACCACGGGTGCGCGTCGGCCGATGCGCACCCCGCCCGGTACCTCGACACGATGGGAGTGAATGCATGAGCATCACGGCCGAACAGCAGGAACTCGCGACCACCGTGCGTGCGGTGCTGAGCAAGCACGGCACCAGCGCGGCCATGCGGCGCGGGCTCGACGGCGAGAACGGGTACGACGCGGCGCTCTGGACGCTGCTGTGCGAGCAGGTCGGCGTCGCGGCGCTGGCGATTCCGGAGGAATTCGGCGGCGTCGGCGTCGGACTGGTCGAATCGTTGCTGGTTGTCGAGGAACTCGGGCGCACGCTGGCCGCGCCGCCGATGCTCGGTTCGGCCGTGCTCGGGGTGCAGGCGCTGCTGCTCGCGGGCGACGCCGAGGCCAACGAACGGCTGCTGCCCGGGGTGGCCGAGGGTGCGCGCACTCTCGCGGTGTGCTGGGCGGGCGCGAGTGGCTGGGACTCCTTCGGGGTCCGTTCCGACGGCGACACCGTCTCCGGCACTGCCCATTACGTGCTCGACGGCAGCGCGGACACCCTGCTGGTGGTGACCGCCGACGGCCTGCACGAGGTGGACGGTTCGGCCACCGGCATCACCCGCACGGTGGTGCCGGCCATGGACCCGACCCGTCGCCTCACCACGATCGAGTTCGATGCCGTCCCGGCCCGACGGCTCGGCGACCTCGATCTGGCTCGTCTGCGCGAAATCGGCTGGGCGGCAGTCGCTGCCGAGCAGCTCGGCGCGGCGGAGCAGTGCCTGGACCTGACGGTCGAGTACAGCAAGTCCCGCGTGCAGTTCGGCCGCCCGATCGGCAGCTTCCAGGCTCTCAAGCACCGCATGGCCGATATGTACGTGCTGGTCGAGTCCACCCGCTCGATCGTCTACCTGGCGATCGCGGGCCTCGCCGACGGCACCGCCGAACCCGTCGATGTCGCGGCTGCCCGCCTGCATGCCGTCACCGCACTCAACTCCGTGGTCTCGGAAACCGTCCAGATGCACGGCGGCATCGCCATCACCTGGGAGCACGACGCCCACCTGTTCTTCAAGCGCGCCCACGGCGACGCCCAGCTCTTCGGGGCGCCGAGCCGCCCGCTCCCCCGCCCGGCCTGACCGCACGCCCGGCCGGCGGCCGGGCGCAACAGTGGGGCTCGCCCTCCGCGAGCGGGCGCTGGGCCCCACCTCGGGTGGGCCGTGTTCTTCCCTTCGGGGATTGCCCACAAGACTCTGCCTCCACAGGCCGGGGACCGGGATCATCCCTGGTCCCCGGCCTGTGTCTTATTTCACGAGGTAAATATCGTTAGCCTATGTAAATACATAGTTAGCTTATGCAACAATCGTTGAGTGCAGCTGAAGCAGGCAACCGAGCCCACCTCCACCGAGGACCGACTGGTCGACGTAGTGGTCGCCGCGGCGCGGCTCACCCGCCTCACCGGAGCCATCGGCGGCGATGATCTGCCCCGTGCCGTTCTGCGGGCCCTCTCGACCCTCGACGAATACGGCGCGATGCGGATCAGCGAATTCGCACGGATCGACCGATGCTCTCAGCCGGCAGCAACGGCGCTGCTCGGACGGCTGGCCGAGGCCGGTCTGGCCACGCGGACGAAAGATCCCGACGACTCCAGAGCCGTGGTCGCCGAACTGACGCCCGCGGGCCGGGACCGGCTGGCCACCACCCGGGAACGCTTCGGAACCGCCCTGACGCGACGGCTCACGGATTTCGATCCGGAACGGCTGGCGCGCCTGGACCGCGAACTGCACGCACTCGTCGAAGCCCTGAAGACGCCTGACGCCTGAGCAGGACCCCGACATCTATCGACAACAGCTGGGACACAGCACGTCTCGTAGATGAGGACACACGCATGAGCACCTTGTCGGTCGCGCGGCCGGTAGCCGCCGAACCCGCAGCAAGCACACAACCCAAGGCCGTGTGGGCCGTCGCGTTCGCATCGGTGATCGCGTTCATGGGGATCGGCCTGGTCGACCCCATTCTCAAGCCGATCGGCGAGCAGTTGCACGCCTCGCCCTCGCAGGTGACGCTGCTGTTCACCAGTTACATGCTGGTGACGGGCGTGGCCATGCTGATCACGGGCGTGATCTCCAGCCGGTTCGGCGCCAAGAGGACACTGCTCGCAGGCCTCGGCATCATCATCGTATTCGCCGCTCTCGCAGGCAGTTCCGGCACCGTGGGCGAGATCGTCGGCTTCCGCGCGGGATGGGGGCTGGGCAACGCGCTGTTCATCGCGACGGCGCTGGCCACCATCGTCGGCGCGGCCAGCGGCGGGGTCGCCCGCGCCATCATCCTGTACGAGGCGGCGCTGGGCATCGGCATCGCTGCCGGGCCACTGGTGGGCGGATTCCTCGGCCACTTCAGCTGGCGCGCACCGTTCTTCGGTGTTTCGGTGCTGATGGCGATCGCCTTCGTCGGTCTGATCGTGCTGCTGCCCGAGGCCCCCAAACCCGCGCACGCCACCTCGATCACGGCGCCGTTCAAGGCCCTGACCTATCCCGGGCTGCTGCTGGTGAGCGTCACCGCGCTGCTCTACAACTACGGCTTCTTCACCCTGCTCGCCTACACCCCGTTCCCGCTGAACATGGGCACCTACGCGATCGGGTTCATCTTCTTCGGCTGGGGTCTGCTGCTGGCGTTCTCCTCGGTGTTCCTGGCTCCCCGGTTGCAGCGCGCCTTCGGCACGGTGCGAATGATGGCGATCGCACTCGGGTTGTTCGCCGCCGACCTCGGCGTCATGGCCGCCTTCGCCGAGCACAAGCCCGTGCTGATCATCGGCACCGTCCTGTCCGGACTGTTCCTCGGCGTCAACAACACCCTCATCACCGAGGCCGTCATGGAATCGGCCCCCGTCGAGCGCGCCACCGCCTCGGCCGCCTACAGCTTCGTCCGCTTCGCCGGTGGTGCGGCCGCCCCCTACCTGGCGGGCAAACTCGGCGAACACCACATGGCCCTCCCCTTCTGGGTCGGCGCGGCCTGCACGGCAGCCGCCGTGGCAGTCCTACTCTCGGGCCGAAAGCTGCTGTCCCACATGGACGACCGCGCCCCCGCCACCCACACCCCGGCAGAGGCCCAAGCCATCGCCCTCGGCGACGACTGAGCCCAGCCCCATCTGATCCGAGCACGGCGTCCGGCACCACGGACGCCGTTCCCATTTCACTCTCCCAGCCGCGAATACGGCCGCGACCACATCCCCTGACCGAAGTGCCTGAATCTCTGCGCGATTCGGTGAGCCGCAAGAGGGTTGGTCAGGGGTGGAGAACTTCGACTTCGCGGACGGGGGGTTTGCGGGCGAACTTGACTCGGAGGGGGTAGAGGGCGGCTACGAATGCGAGGCTGGCGGTGGAGGCCAGGAGTTGGGGGCGTTGGTCGGGGTTGCGGGCCATGGCGATGAAGACGGCGGCGATGGCGAGGATGACGAGCCAGCTGATGTAGGGGTAGCCCCACATGCGGTAGGTGAGGGCCGACGGGTCTTCGCGGCGCAGGCGGGCTCGGAGTCGCAACTGGGAGAACATGATTGCCACGTACACGAATGCCAGCACGACGCCGATGGAGTTGACCAGGAACGTGAAGACCTGGTCGGGGGAAACGTAGGAGGCGACGACCGCGCCCCAGGCCGCGACGGTGCCGAGCAGGACCGCGCGGGCGGGAACGCCGCGCTTGTTGACCTTGACCAGGGCCGCGGGTGCGTCGCCGTCGCGGGTCAGGACGTAGAGCATGCGGGAGGAGACGTAGATGGCGGAGTTCAGGACGGACAGGACCGCCGTGAGGATGACCACCTGCATGATCGTCGCCGCGGCGGGCACGCCCATGTGATCGAGGGCGCTGACGAACGGACTCCGCAGCACCTCGGCGTCGTTCCACGGCAGGATCGTCACCACCAGGAAGATGGACGCCACGTAGAACAGGCCCACCCGCCACAGCACATTGTTGGTGGCGCGGGCGACGGCCTGCCCGGGTTCACGGGATTCGGCCGCGGCGACCGTCACGATCTCGGTGCCGCCGAAGGCGAACATCACCACCACGATCGCGGAGAAGATGCCGGCGACACCGTTGGGCGCGAATCCGCCGTGCCCGGTGAGGTTTCCGAACCCGCTCTCGGCATCGGGCCAGAGCCCGAACACCCAGGCCGCGCCCATGGCCAGGAAGACCACGATCGCCACGACCTTGATCGAGGCGAACCAGAATTCGAACTCGCCGAACGACCGCACCGACACCAGATTGACCGAGGTCATCACCACCAGCAGCCCGGCCGAGAGCGTCCACTGCGGCAGCTCGATCCAGTTGGCCAGGATCGCCGCGCCCGCAACGGCCTCCGCGCCGACCAGGATGACGTACAGATACCAGTACAGCCAGCCGATGGTGAAGCCCGCGAACGGCCCCAGCGCCATGCGCGAGTACTCGGCCAGCGAGCCCGCGACCGGTCGGGCCACCACCATTTCCCCCAGCGCCCGCATGACGCACAGCACCAGCAGCCCGGCGGCGCCGTAGGACACGATGGCGGCCGGTCCGGCGGTCCCGATCACCGAGCCGCTGCCCACGAACAAGCCCGCGCCGATCGCGCCGCCGATCGCCAGCATCGTCATGTGGCGGCGGCGCAGGCCGGTCCGCAGTCCCGGCTGCCGCGTCTCGTCCAACGCGCCGGTGCTGCTCGGTTCCGACATTTCTCCGCCTCGATCCTGTTGCCCCGATGTTGCCGACCCACCCTATCGAGGCTGGTCAGCCGAACAGAATCGCAGGTACGGGCAACTTTGACGGTCGACGCCGGAGATGAGCGAATTGCGTTCCACGGCTGCCCCTTCGGCTCGGGAGTAACGTCGAAAAGATGACCGAACCGAACAACGGGCAGGTACGCGTCGAACCGTGTGCCAAGCGGGTGCGCGCCTATCTGGGCGGCCATCTCGCCGTCGACAGCGTCCAACCCCGGCTGGTGTGGGAACACCCCTACTACCCCACCTACTACCTGCCCGCCGCCGACGTGCGAGGCAAGCTGGAGCCGACCGGCAAGACCCACCATTCGCGCGAGCGCGGCGACGGCATCGAGTTCGATCTGGTCACCGAGGATGTGACCGCCCCCGGCGCGGCCGTGTCCTATCCCGACTCCCCCGTCGAGGAATTGCGCGGCCTGGTCCGGGTCGACTTCGAGGCCATGGACGAATGGTTCGAGGAGGACGAGCCGATCTATGTGCACCCGCGCGACCCGTACACCCGGGTGGACATTCTGGCCAGCTCCCGGCACATCCGCGTGGAGTTGAACGGTGAGACCCTCGCGGACTCGCACTCGCCCCGCATTCTGTTCGAGACCGGCCTGCCCGCGCGCTACTACCTGCCGCTCACCGATGTGCGCATGGAACTGCTGCGCCCCTCCGGCACCCAGACCCGCTGCCCGTACAAGGGCACCGCCGCGTACTTCTCGATCCGGCTCGGCGACACCGACCACCCCGACCTGGTCTGGATCTACCGCACGCCACTGCCGGAGAGCCAGAAGATCGCCGGCCTCGCCTGTTTCTACAACGAGAAGCTCGACATCTGGATCGACGGCGAACTACAGCCCCGCCCGGTGAGCAAGTTCAGCTGAGGCGCCGAAAACCTCAGTCCCCCAGCAGCTCCGACACCAGTCGGGGCAGCGCCGCCCCGATCGGCTCGCGCACGATCTCGGCGGCGTAGACGTCGTACGGGGTCGGCTCGGCGTTCACGATGACCAGCTGCGCCCCGGAGTCCACGGCGACCGCGCACATCGAGGCGGCCGGTTCCACCTGCAGGGAGGTGCCGACCGCCAGGAACAGTTCGCTGGTCTCGGCGATCTGCACGGCCGAGCGAATGGCGACCGGATCCAGGTGCTGACCGAACATGACAACGGCCGCCTTCAGGATGCCGTCGCAGTCGGGACAGGCCGGATCCGGATCACCCGCGGCGACCCGTTCGAGCGTGTCGGCCATCGACGCGGTGTACCCGCAGTCGATGCAGACCACCTCGAACATATTGCCGTGGATCTCGACCACCGACTCCGAGCCCGCGCGCTGATGCAGCCGGTCGATGTTCTGGGTGATGATCGCGACCTCACGCCCCGCCGAAGCCAGCCGCACCAGCGCCTGATGCGCCGAATTCGGTGTCGCGCGCCAGGCGGGATTGTCGCGGCGCGCCACCCAGGACCGCACCCGCAATTCCGGATCCGACACGTAGTTCTGGTACGTGGAAAGCAATTCCGCGATGGGGTCGCTGGTCCACACTCCGCGTGGCCCGCGAAAATCCGGGATGCCCGAATCGGTGGAGATGCCCGCCCCGGTGAGCACCCCGATCGGACCTTTGCGCGTACGCCAATCCGTCATTCGCTTCAGCGTATGCCGATCCGGTGTCGGCGGCCAGGACTTTTCCTCGCGACATCGGGCAGCGGCTCCGAAAAGCACAGGTAGACCAGGCGACTCATGCCGACGATCGCGTCAGACCGCGATGACGGACGGTTTGTCCTCCGCCCGACGGTATTGCCCCGGCGCCTGCCCGTATTCGCGTTTGAATGCCTTGGCGAACGCGAATTCGCTTTGATAGCCGACTTTTCGGGCGACGCTCGCCAGCGGGATATCGGTCTCGCGCAACAGCCGTGCGGCGGAAAGCATGCGCCACCGCGTGACATACGACAGCGGCGGCTCCCCCACCGTCGCGGTGAATCGCCTGGCCAGCGTCGCCCGCGAAACTCCGGCGATGACTCCCAATTCCGGTACGGTCCATGATCTTTCGGGCTCACCGTGAATGGCGTGCAGGGCGGCCGCCACGGCCGGATCGGTGAACGCACCCGCCCACCCGGGCGATTCGCGCTCGACCTCGGCCTGCTCGTCGAACCAGGCACGCAGCATGAACAGCAGCAGGGTGTCCAGCAGTGCCGGAATCGCGGCATCGGTTCCCGGGCGCGGTTCGGCGATCTCGGCGGCGAGCAGATCCACCGCGGCCCGCAGCGCCGGATGCCGTCCGGGCCGGGCGGGCAGATGAATGAATTCGGGCAGCTCGTCGAGCAGCGGATGACTGCGCGACCGCCCGAGCTCGTAGGCCCCGCAGACCAGCGCCGCACGCACGCCGGGTCCGGTGATCTCGCGTGGCTCGCCCGGGCGCGCGACCTCCGTGATCGGCGTGTCCAGACTGTCCACGAGAACATGGTTCGCGCCGCGCGGCATGAACAGCACATCCCCCGGACCCAGTGCGATCGACTCCCCCTCGGGCGGCACCATCCAGCACGAACCCTGCAGCATCACATGGAATCCCGCGCCCGGCACGACCGGATACCGCCGCCCCCACGGCGCGTGCCTGACGAACATTCCGGACGCCGGATTACCGGTCCGGATGGCCGCGATGGTTTCGCTGAGAATGTCCACATGGACACCATACCGCTCGGCGATCGAGTGTTTCAGACATCGATATCGCCAGGTGAATGCCCGGTCTCATCAAGTACGGCACCGACGTTCACACGCCGGGTACGCACGACGACGCCCCCGTCTCGAGGGAAATACAGTGTCGGCATGAGCGATGACCGCCCGGAACTGGCCGCAGAACTCGATCTCCAACCACATCCCGAAGGCGGCTGGTTTCGCGAAACCTGGCGCAGCGGGGTCGAATTCGCCCCCGAGGGCTACGACGGCCCGCGCGCGAGCGCGACCGCGATCTACTTCCTGCTGCTGCCCGGCGAGAAATCCGCACCGCACACGGTGCGCTCGGACGAGATCTGGATGTGGCATCGGGGCGGCCCGCTGCTGCTGAACATCGGGGGCGAGGAGATCGTCCTCGGTCCCGATGTCGAGCAGGGGCAGCGGCCCCAGGCGGTGGTCCCCGGTGGGGTGAGCCAGGCCGCCCGCCCGGCGGGAGCGGAGTACACACTGGTGAGCTGTGTCGTCGCACCGGGTTTCGACTTCGCCGACTTCCGGCTCGACTGAGCCGGGGCACATTCGCGCCCGCCGCGGAACCGCGGCGGGCGCGAATGATGCTGTGCGACGGTGTCAGTCGTCGATTTCGAGCAGACCCTCGGCGGTCGCGTGGTCGATGGTCTTCTCGAGGTTGGGGCAGGAGTCCGGCTTGCCGAAGATCGGTCCGGCCTCGGCCATCTTGCCGAACACCGGGCAGTGATCGGCCGGATTGACCGTCCACTGCACCGTCTTCTGGTTGCTGCTGTGCTTGCGCACCAGCACCTCGGTGCCGCAGGTCTGACACGCGATCGGCGTCAGACCGGACTCCATGTAGTGCTCTTTGTCCAAGACCGTCTGGGCGCGCACCTGCGCCCGTCGCTCCGGACGGTCCGCGAAGTCGGGTGCTTTCGCCCAGGTGGTCATCAGACGTTCGCCTCCTCGGAAGCGGCTGTGGCCTCGGCGGCTTCCTTGGCCTCACGCTTCTTGGCCAGATTCTCCTCGACCTCGACCGCCCAGGCCTCATTGGCCTTGGTGGTATCGACCTCGAACTCGAAGCGCTGGGTCGACTTGGGGTCGATGTCGGCCACGTCCACATAGAACTGGTCGTACCACCGGCGCAGCTGGTAGACCGGGCCGTCCTCCTCGGTGAGGAGCGGATTCTCGATCTTGGACTTGTGCTTCCAGATCTCGACGTCCTGCAGGAAGCCTTCGCTGACTCCCTCGGTCATCCGCGCCGCGAAGGACTGGGCCTGCTCTTCGGGCAGTCCCTTCGGCTTCTGCAGCGTCACACCCCACTGCAGCATGAACGAGTTCTGCGTGACCGGGTAGTGGCAGTTGATCAGAACGGTCTTGACCTCGTAGCCGCTGTAGATATTGACCAGCGGGTTGATCATGTACGAGGGGCCGAAGTACGACGCCTCGGACTTGAGCAGCACGTCGACGCCGGACTCGGCCGCCTGGCCGATATCGGGCCGGCCCCGGGTCTCGAGGTACTGGGTCGCGATATGACCCTCGAGCACGTTCTTGAAGAACGTCGGGAACGCGTAGTGGATATAGAAGAAGTGCGCCATGTCCACGACGTTGTCGATGATCTCGCGGCAGTTGGCGCCCTCGATCAGCAGCGAGTGCCAGGTCCACGGTGTCCACTCGTCGGACAGCGTCTCCAGGCCCTTGCCGCCGGCTTCGGTGAACGGTCCCTCGATATAAGGGATGGTGACCTCGTCGGTGGGCTTGCTGCCCTCGTGGTCGTGCCACACGAAGAGCTGATCGTTACGCTCCAGCGTGACCCACGAGCGGGTGCGAGCCAGCGGCGGCACGCGACGGGCATACGGGATGCCCGTGCACTTGCCATCGCCGCCCCAGCGCCAGTCGTGGAACGGGCAGGCGATCGAATCGCCCTTGACCTCGCCCATCGACAGGTCGCCGCCGAGGTGCCGGCAGTAGCCGTCGAGCACCTTGAGTTCACCCTTGCTGTCCGCGAAGACGACCAGCTTGGTGCCGAACGCATTGACCGAGTGCGGCTTGCCGTCACGGAACGTGCTGGTCAAGCCGAGGCAATGCCAGCCCCGGGCATAGCGGGTGGGCATCGAGCCCACGTCGATCTCGCGGACCTTCCCGCGGGGCCCTTGGGGGGTTGTCGCCATCGTTCATCCTCCTTGGAAGTACTAGAACACGTTACAAAATTGCGAGCCCCGGCGCCAGCGATACGCCCAACTAGCAGGATGAGGCCGGTCTCAGCCGCGCTTGAACACGGTTCTCGACAGGAATAGGAACGTGTTCTACTCTCAGGGACACACGAGAACCGCTTCCCGGATTCGCGGGCCGGCGCGTTCTCATAGGGAATCGCACCAGGCAGGAGCAACTGGCGAGATGAGCCAAGAAGTAGTCGAGCGGGTCGAGGCGTTGCTGCCCACGCTGCGCGAACGCGCGCAGGAGGCCGAGGATCTGCGCCGCCTTCCCGAGGAGTCCGTCAAGGACCTGCAGGAGACCGGGTTCTTCAAACTGCTGCAGCCGCGCCAGTGGGGCGGCTACGCCGCCGACCCGGTCGTCTTCTACGACACGGTCCGCAAGATCGCCAGCGCCTGCGGTTCGACCGGCTGGGTCGCGGGCATCATCGGCGTCCACAACTGGCACCTGGCGCTGTTCGATCAGCGTGCGCAGGAAGAGGTGTGGGGCGAGGACACCGACGTGCGCATCTCCTCGTCCTATGCCCCCATGGGCGCGGGCGTGGTGACCGAAGACGGCGACGGTTACACCGTGAGCGGCAAGTGGGCCTGGTCCTCGGGCTCGGATCACGCCTCCTGGGTGGTCGTCGGCGGCCCGGTGATCAAGAACGGCAAGCCGGTCGATTTCGGCTCGTTCCTCATCCCGCGCACCGATTACCGCGTCGATGACGTGTGGAACGTGGTCGGCCTGCGCGGCACCGGCTCCAACACGGTCGTCGTGGAGAACGTGTTCGTGCCCAAGCACCGCTTCCTCAGCTTCCGCACCATGGGTGAGCTGAAGTCGCCGGGCCTGGAGCAGAACACCGATCCGGTGTACAAGATGCCTTGGGGCACAATCCATCCCACCACCATCTCCACCCCGATCGTGGGAATGGCGTACGGCGCGTACGAGGCTCACGTCGAGCACCAGGGCAAGCGCGTGCGCGCGGCCTACGCCGGCGAGAACGCCAAGGACGATCCGTTCGGCAAGGTGCGCATCGCCGAGGCCGCCAGTGACATCGACGCCGCCTGGCGTCAGCTGTCCGGCAATGTCGCGGACGAGTACGCACTGCTGGTGGCGGGGCAGGACGTTCCGTTCGCGCTGCGCGCCAGCGCTCGCCGCGATCAGGTGCGCGCCACCGGCCGCGCGATCGCCTCGATCGACCGCCTCTTCGAGGCCTCGGGCGCGACCGCGCTCGCCAACGGCACTCCGCTGCAGCGCTTCTGGCGTGACGCGCACGCCGGCCGGGTGCACGCCGCGAACGATGCCGAGCGCGCCTACGTGATGTACGGCACCCACGCGTTCGGGCTCCCGATCACCGACACGATGGTGTAGCCCATGACCACTGTGGAGGAAATCACCTTCGAGTCGACCTCGCGCTACGCGCAGGTGCGGCCGGATCTGAAGCTGCATTACCACGAGGCGGGCGTGGGCAACGGTCCCACCATCGTGCTGCTGCACGGCGGCGGCCCCGGCGCGTCCTCGTGGTCGAACTTCGCCAAGAACATTCCGGTGCTGGCGCGTGAGTTCCACGTGCTGGCGGTCGATCAGCCCGGCTTCGGACTGTCCGACAAGCCGGTGGATCACCCGCAGTACTTCGTGCACTCGTCCTCCGCGCTGAAGGATCTGCTCGACACCCTCGGCATCACCGATCGTGTTCACCTGCTGGGCAATTCGCTCGGCGGCGGCGCGGCCACCCGATTCGCGCTGGACTACCCGGACCGCGCCGGCAAGCTGGTGCTGATGGGCCCGGGCGGGCTGAGCACCAACCTCTTCGCGCCGGACCCGACCGAGGGCGTCAAGCTGCTCTCGAAGTTCAACTACGAGCCGACGCGCGAGAACCTCGAGGCGTTCCTGCGGATCATGGTCTTCGACCAGAAGATGATCACGCCGGAACTGATCGAGGATCGCTTCGCCTCGGCCAGCCAGCCCGAATCGCTGGCGGCCACCCGCGCGATGGGGAAGTCCTTCGCCGGAGCGGATTTCGCCAAGGGCATGATCTGGCGTGACGCGTTCAAGCTGCGCCAGCCGGTGCTGCTCATCTGGGGCCGTGAGGACCGGGTGAACCCGATCGACGGCGCGCTGGTAGCACTGAAGATGGTGCCGCGTGTTCAGCTGCACGTGTTCGGCGGCTGCGGCCACTGGGCTCAGCTGGAGAAGTTCGACGAATTCAACCGTCTGGCAAGCGACTTCCTGCTCGGCGTCAAGGAGAAGTGAGCATGAGTATCAAGGCGCTCGGCTACATGCGCATCGAGGCCACCGATATGGCGGCCTGGCGCGAGTACGGGCTCAAGGTGCTCGGCATGATGGAGGGCACGGGCAACAATCCGGACGCCCTCTACCTGCGCATGGACGATTTCGCCGCGCGCCTGGTGATCGTGCCGGGCGAGCGGGACCGGCTGCTGGTCTCGGGCTGGGAAGTCACCGATGCCAAAGGGCTGCAGCAGCTTCGGGAGACCCTCGGCAAGGCGGGCGTCGCCTATGTCGAGGGCGAGAAGGACGAGCTCGCCGAGCGTCGCGTCGAGGGCATGATCCGCTTCGAGGATCCCTCGGGCAATACGCTCGAGGCGTTCTACGGCGCGCAGTACCTGGGCCGCCGGTTCGTCAGCCCCTACGGCCACAAGTTCGTCACCGCCGAGCAGGGTCTGGGTCACGTCGTGCTCACCTGCTCCGATGATGCCGCGGCACAGGCGTTCTACCAGGATGTGCTCGGCTTCCGGCTGCGTGACTCGATGCGGCTGCCGCCGCAGATGGTCGGGCGGCCCGCCGACGGCGATCCGGCCTGGCTGCGGTTCTACGGCTGCAACCCGCGCCACCACGCGCTGGCGTTCCTGCCGCTGCCCAACCCGACCGGCATCGTGCATCTCATGGTCGAGGTGGAGAACTCCGACGACGTCGGCCTCTGCCTGGATCGCGCGATGCGCAAGAAGGTGAAGATGTCGGCCTCCCTCGGGCGGCACATCAACGACAAGATGCTCTCCTTCTACATGAAGACGCCCGGTGGATTCGACATCGAATTCGGCTGCGAGGGTTTGGAAGTCGAGGACGAGTCGTGGATCGCACGCGAGTCCACGGCGGTCAGCCTGTGGGGCCACGACTTCACCATCGGATTCAAGTAGCGAGGGCGGCGAACTCATGACCACGACGGATCCCGTGATCGACGCACGTCAGTTCCGTAATGTGCTGGGCTCCTTCTGCACCGGTATCACCGTCATCACGACACTCGACGTGGCGGGCGAACCGATCGGCTTCGCCTGCCAGTCGTTCGCCGCACTCTCCCTCGATCCCCCGCTGGTTCTGTTCTGTCCCACCAAGGAGTCACGTTCCTGGGCGGCGATCGAACTGAACGGCAAGTTCTGCGTCAACATGCTCGCCGAGGAACAGCAGCCCGTCTGCGCCCGCTTCGGCTCGCGTGAACCCGACAAGTTCGCCGGAATCGGCTGGAATACCTCCGAGTTCGGCGTTCCGGTCCTCGACGACGCCCTGGCCACTATCCAGTGCACCGTGGACAGGGTCGTCGACGGCGGCGATCACTACATCGTGATCGGCCGAGTACAGGCCCTGTCGGAATCCTCGGATTCCGGCAGGCCCCTGCTCTTCTACCGCGGGCAGTACACCGCGATAGAGCCCGAGAAGTCGACGCCCGCTCCGTGGCGGGCAGACCTCGAGCACTTCCTCACCACCACGACGCTCGACACGTGGTTGTGAGGCGGGTTCCTCCTGGACCCTGGCGATAGACGAAGTGCCCCTGTGGATTTATCCACAGGGGCACTTCACATGTGTGGGGATCTGTGGACAAATGTGGGGACACCGGTCCCCGCGTCCGCCACGACGAGCGCCCGCCTGTGCACGCCCGCGACGGGTCGCCTCCTCAGGCGGCGGCTCTGGACTGACGGCGATATTGTCCGGGGGCCAGCCCGTATTCGCGTTTGAAGGCCTTGCCGAAGGCGAATTCGGAGCTGTAGCCCGCGCGGGCGGCGACCGTGTCCATGGACAGGTCGTCCTCGCGGAGCAGGCGGGCGGCGGTGGTCAGTCGCCAGCGGGTCAGGTACGCGAGCGGGGGTTCGCCGACCATGGCGGTGAACTTGCGGGCGAAGGCGGCGCGGGACAGGCCGGCGTGATCGGCCAGCGACTGCACGGTCCAGCCCGCGGACGGGTCGTCGTGCATGGCGGTCAGGGCCGGTGCGACCACCGGATCACGAAGCGCCGCAGCCCAACCCGTGGCCGCTGCGCGAGGCTGTCCCTCCACCCAGTCGCGCAGGATGTAGAGCAGCAGCGAGTCGATGAGTGCGGGCACGATGCCGTGCGAGCCGATGCGCGGGTTGTCCAGTTCCGCACACAGCAGCGTGATCGCGGCGGAGAGTTCGGGACTGCGATCCGGACCGGCGGGCAGGTGGATCACCTCGGGCAACTGCCGCAGCAGCGGATGCGGGCGCTGCCCGTCCAGGTGATAGTTGCCGCAGAGCAGGCTGGTGGCCGGGCCGTCCCCGCCCAGCCGCACCGAGCCCACCGGCGGACAGAAGACGTATTGGTCCGGCCGGGCCGGGGCGGCGGGAGTGTCCGGGTGGTCGGCCAGGACATGGCCGGAACCGTCCCGGACGAAGATCACGTCGCCGGGGCCCAGCGCGATCGGATCCGAACTGTCCGCGCACGGGTAGATCCAGCAATCGCCGTGCAGGACAACGTGAAAGCCCGCGCCCGCGGTCTCGGGCAGCCGAAGTCCCCACGGGGCGCGGCCGTCGGTGCGCACCGAGTGGGGTGCGCCGGTACGCATCGAGGCCAGCGCCTCGCTCAGGACATCCATTCGGCTCTCCCTGCCTCTGCGTCGAAACCGTACAACCTATCGGGCGGGGTCGACCGTCAGTACGACCTTGCCGACCGTCTGTCCCGAGGCGACGACCTCGTGGGCCTTGCTCACCTCGGCGAGCGGCAGGGTCTCCGCGACGGTGGGACGCAGCTTTCCCGCCTCCACCAATTCCGCGATCGCTTCCAGCGCGGCGTAATCCGGCTCCACCGAGACACCGGCGAAACGGCGGCCCGCGGCCTTCACGGTGGCCGCCAGCTCCTGGTTCGGGTGTTCCAGAATGCTCACCAGCACACCGCCCGGCTTCAGCACGCTCAATGAGCGTTCGCCGTCGGCGACGGAGTCGAACACCACGTCGATATCGCGCACCGCCTCGGTGAAATCGGTTGTGCGGTAGTCGATCACCTCGTCCGCGCCGAGGCCGCGCACGAAATCGTGCTTGGCGGCCGAGGCCAGCGCGATCACATACGCGCCGCGCGCCTTGGCGATCTGCACGGCCAGATGTCCGACGCCGCCGGCGGCGCGGTGGATCAGCACACGGTCGCCTTCCCGCACTCCGGCCCGGTCCACCAGGCCCTGCCAGGCGGTCAGGGCGGCCAGCGGCAGGGCCGCGGCTTCCACATGGGTGAGGCTCGCGGGCTTGCGGGCGACCTGCCGCGACGGCGTCGCGACGTACTCCGCGTATCCGGTGGCGGCGCGGGGGAAGAACGGCATCCCGAACACTTCCTCGCCGATCTCGTAGCGCGCACCCGGCCCGGCCTCCTCGACCACGCCGGAGATGTCCCAGCCGACGCCGTACGGCGGCTCGCCCAGCAGCGGGAAGGCCCCCGATCGCACCGCGACGTCCACCGGGTTCACACCGCTGGCGCGCACCCGCACCAGCACCTCACCCGAGCGCAGTTCCGGCTTGTCCAGCTCCACCACTTCCAGCACCTCGGGACCGCCGAACGCCTTCTGGATCACCGCACGCATCATCTTCTCCATTGCTCTGACGCTCGTCCTCCGGCTGTTCCGTCGAACCGAACATCAGCAACACTAGGCAGCCGCAACGAGACTCTGAATGCCTCGAAGTCTCCAGATTTTATCCGCACGTCTCACTTCATCCTGCCCCCGCGCGCCCGCCAGCCGAGGCATCCGCTGACCCCCTGGAACGGCTGACTGACGAACTCTCCGCGGGCATCACCCCCCGGGGAATTCCTCACCGACTCCCCCAGCCTCACTCCGAAGACCTCCGCGCCGCCCGCCGGTACCCCACCCCGCCCCGCCCTGGCAGAGCGCCACTCTCGCTCCCGCCCGCTGACCCGCAACCCCTGGACTCCGCAGTTCGGCGAGCGATTCACAGGCGAGCCCGAGCCTGACGAAAGAGGCGGGGCTGCTACCGAATTCGGTAGCAGCCCCGCCTCTTTCGACTATCTCGGGACGTATCTCAGGGGATGTAGGTGAGGACCACGTCGGCCAGGACGGGGGCGTCTTCTCGTTCCACGACGGTGACCGCGATGTGGAGTTCGTTGTCCTGCTGCCAGATTCGGCTGCGGAGGGTTTCGCCGGGGTAGAGGACTCCGGCGAAGCGGGTGCGGATGCCGGTTACGCGCGAGGCGTCGGAGTTCAGGACGCCGTCGGTGGCCGCCTTGCAGACCAGGCCGTAGGTGCCGAGGCCGTGCATGATCGGGTTGGGGAAGCCTGCGGCGCGGGCGAATTCGGGATCCGAGTGCAGGGGGTTGCGGTCGCCGCACATGCGGTAGAGCAGGGCCTGCTGCGGGAGGGTGGGGGTCAGGATCTCGAAATCGGGTGCGCGGTCCGGGAGTTCGGTCTTGGAACTGGGGCCGCGCTCGCCGCCGAAACCGCCCTCGCCCTTGGCGAAGATGGAGGAGCGCGCGGTCCAGAGCTGTTCGCCGTCCGAGCTGATGGCGGTGTGCTCCTGCCAGATGACAGCGGCCGAGCCCTTGTCCCAGATCTCGCTGATCCGGCGCTCGAAGGTGGCCTTGCCGGATGCCGGGATCGGGCGGTGCACCACGATCTCCTGGCTGCCGTGCACGACCTTCGCGAGGTCGATGTCGATGCCGGGGAACTGCACCTTCGGCGGATCGGTGTCGTGGAAGAAGGGCGCCACGGCGGCGAAGGTCGGGAGCACCTGGGGAGCGCGGTCGTCGAGATAGCGCAGCTCGGCCGGATCGGTCCACCGCGAACCCGCGCCCAGCGCCAGGTTGTAGTGCTGCACATCGGTTGGCGTCCAGCTGAATTCGATACTCGGCAGCTGCGCGCCGAGGGCGATAGTCGGATCGATGGGCATGAAGTTCTCTCCTCGTGAGATCTGTGGGCACTCACCCACGGGCGATCGTCGGTCCGCGGTCCCTGCTCGGCCGGCCGCCGGACGGCGCTCGTGGCGCGCGGGCAGCCCGCACCCGGGGTAACCGCGGACGTATCCGCCCGAGGCGGCCCCACTCGGGTCCGATCCTGCGATGCAACCTACTGCGGTCGCAAGACGCGAGCCCGCTCGCCGGGATCGCCATGTGCCGCGATGCCGCGCTGTGCGGCATCGCGGAACTGCCGTGCAATGCCATGCGGTGTACCGCATGCCGTACTGCCGTGCGATGTCGCGATTGCCGTGCGGTGTCGCGGTACCGCTTGTCGTACCCGCCCACGCCGACCCCGGGCAGGGGGTTCCGGGATCGGCGCGGCCGGGCGGGGTGGGCCGACCGCGGGTCCGACGTGACTCGGACTCGCGATCGGCCCGTCCTGAACCGGGTTGGGACGGTTCAGGAGGTCTCTGCGTTGGATAGGGCTCTGCGTTGAACAGGGCTCTGCGTTGGATGAGGCTCAGCGTTGGATGAGGCTCTGCGTTGGATGAGGCTCAGCGTTCAGGACTTGCTGTCGGCGACGACGGGCGCGCCGTTCCTCGCCCGCGCCACGATGTCGAGAACGGACAGGTAACCCCAGGTGATCGCGGGTCCGATGGTCGCGCCGGGTCCGGCGTAGGTATGGCCCATGACCGGCGAGGAGGTGTTGCCCGCCGCGTACAGACCCTCGATCACGGTGCCGTCCTCGCGCTGGACGCGGCCGTTGACGTCGGTGACCAGACCGCCCTTGGTGCCGAGGTCGCCCGGCACCATGCGCACGCCGTAGAACGGCCCGACCTCGAGCTTGTTCAAGCACGGATTCGGCTTGATGGTCGGATCGCCGTAGTAGCGGTCGTAGGCGCTGTCGCCGCGGTTGAAGTCCTCGTCCTTGCCGGTCTCGGCGAAGCCGTTGAACCGCTCGACGGTGCTCGCCAGGGTGTCCGCGGGGACGCCCAGCTTCTCGGCGAGTTCGGCCAGGGTCGGAGCCACGACGATGTTGTCGTTTTCCATCCAGCGGGACGGAAAACGCTGTCCGGGCTGCAGACCAGCGAAGATGTAGCGACTCCGGTAGCGCTGGTCGAAAACCAGCCAGGACGGCACGTTCTCGCCGGGGCCTTCACCCTGCCCGTATTCGCCGCCGTACATGGTGTGCACAGCCTCGACGTAAGGAGCGGACTCATTACCGAATCGCTTGCCGTCCTGGTTGACGATGATGCAGCCGGGCAGGTTGCGCTCGGCCAGGGCGAACCACGGCTTGCCCTCGCCCTTGAGCGTCGTCGGACCCCACCACGCGTCTTCCATGAAGTCGATGGCCGCGCCCGCGTCGATGCCCGCTCGAATGGCGTCGCCGGTGTTGGCGGCGGCGCCCGTCGTCCACTCGGTGGTGATGGGCTCACGCTGGTATTTGTGCCGCATGTCGGCGTTGTGCTCGAAACCGCCCGCGGCCAGCACCACGCCGTATTTGGCGTTGAACCGGACCGTCTCGCCGTTCTGCTCGGCCTCGACGCCGGTGACCACACCGTTCTCGATCACCAGCCCGCTGAGCGGAGTGTTCAGCAGCACAGGCACATTCGCGTCCAGCAGACCCGTGCGCATACCGGCGATGATGGCCTGGCCCATGCCGACCAGCTTCTTGCCGGTGACCTTGCCCCACGCCCAGCGCGAGCCGACGCGCAGCACGGTGACGAACCCGATCGGGTGGCGGCGCAACAGGTTCAGCTTCTTGTAGTCGGCCTGCAGGATGACCACGTCGAGCGGGGCCTTGCTGTACGGCGGCTCCAGATGGGCACGCTCCGCGCCGAGCTTCTTGGTGTTGAACGGCTTGGGCTCGCACGAGCGGCCGTCCGCCTTGCCGCCCGGTGCTTCGGGGTAGTAGTCGGAGTAACCCGGAACCCACTTCATCTTCAGCGGCGAGTGGTCCAGCACGAAGTCGAATGCCTCCGCGCCCCGGTCGATGTAGGTGTCGATCTTCTCCTTGGGCACACCGACATCGCCGATGATGCTGTGCAGGTAGGTGCGAGCCTCTTCGCGGTCGTCGGGCCGCCCGGACGCCTTCAGCGCCTTGTTTCCGGGAATCCAGACGCCACCGCCGGAGCGTGCGGTCGAGCCGCCGAAGTGCGCGGCCTTCTCGATGAGCACCACTTTCAGCCCGTTGTGGGCGGCGGTGAGAGCGGCGGTCATACCGGCGGCACCGCTGCCGACCACCACCACGTCGTAATCCCGATCAGTCATGTAGAACACGTTATAGAATCAATCCTGGTTTGGTCTATGTTGGTCTGGCAGATGGGACTGCTGAAGCGATCTTCTTCACAAAAACTCGTTTCAGTTTCTAGGCTCGTAACCGACTGGCCACCGGCCGTCCCCCCGCAATGGAAGGAATCAGCGTGCTGACCGACGCGCTTCGGACTGAACTGGCGGAAGAGCTCGCCCTCGCAGAGCGGGACCGCGTTCCGCTCGACCCGCTGGTCGCACGGCATCCGGGCATCGATGTGGTCGATGCCTACGAGATCCAGCTGATCAATATCCGGCGGCGGGTCGCGGCCGGATCCCGCATCATCGGGCACAAGGTGGGCCTGTCCTCGAAGGCCATGCAGCAGATGATGGGCGTCGACGAACCCGACTACGGGCACCTGCTCGGCGAGATGGAGGTGTTCGAGAACGTCCCGGTGGACACCTCGGCATTCCTGTACCCGCGGGTCGAGGTCGAGGTCGGCTTCGTCCTGGGCGCGGATCTGCCCGGCGAGGACTGCACCGAGGAGGATGTGCTCGCCGCGACCGTCGCCTACGCGCCGGCCATCGAGCTCATCGACACCCGCATCAAGGACTGGAAGATCGGTCTGTGCGACACCATCGCCGACAACGCTTCCTCGGCGGGCTGGGTGCTCGGCCCCGAACGGGTCGCCCCGAACGAGCTGGATATCAAGAAGATCGACGCGGTGCTGACGCGTAACGGCGAGGTCGTCGCGGAGGGCCGCAGCGATGCGGTGCTCGGCGATCCGACCATCGGCGTGGCGTGGCTGGCGCGCAAGGTCGCCCAGTTCGGCGTGCGCCTGAAGAAGGGCGACATCGTGCTGCCCGGTTCCTGCACCCGCGCCATCGACGCCCGCCCGGGCGACGACTTCACCGCCGAGTTCACCGGACTCGGCTCCGTCCGCCTGCGTTTCAGCTGACGCTGATACCGAGTTCACCGAGTAGGAGAAAGCCGTGACTGCAAGCAAAGTCACCGCCGCGATCGTCGGGTCCGGCAATATCAGCACCGATCTGCTGTACAAGCTGCTGCGTTCGGAGAAGATCGAGCCGCGCTGGATGATCGGCATCGATCCCGATTCCGAGGGCCTCAAGCGGGCGCGCGGACTGGGCCTGGAGACCTCCGCCGAAGGCGCGGATTGGCTTCTGGCACTGGATGAGAAGCCCGATCTGCTGTTCGAGGCCACCTCGGCGTACGTGCACCGCGCGTACGCACCCAAGTACGAGGCGGCGGGAATCCGCGCCGTTGACCTCACCCCCGCTGCCGTCGGCCCGGCCGTGATCCCGCCGGTGAACCTCGATTCGCTGCGGGACGCACCGAACGTCAACATGATCACCTGTGGTGGTCAGGCGACCATCCCGATGGTAGCCGCAGTGTCGCGGGTCGTTCCGGTGGCGTACGCCGAGATCGTGGCGTCGGTGTCGTCGGTCTCGGCCGGACCCGGAACCCGCGCCAATATCGACGAATTCACCAAGACCACCTCCGCGGGCGTGGAGACGATCGGCGGTGCGCAGCGCGGCAAGGCCATCATCATTCTGAATCCGGCCGAGCCGCCGATGATCATGCGCGACACCATCTTCTGCGCGATCCCCGAGGATGCCGACCGTGACGCGATCACGGCCTCGATCCACGAGATGGAGAAGGCGATCCAGGAGTACGTGCCCGGCTACCGGCTGCTGAACGAACCGCAGTTCGACGACCCGTCGCTGGTGTCCGGCGGCCTGGCGAAGGTGTCGATCTTCGTCGAGGTCGAGGGTGCGGGCGACTTCCTGCCGCCGTACGCCGGCAACTTGGACATCATGACCGCCGCGGCCACCCGCGTGGGTGACGTGATCGCCGATCAGATCATCTCGGCTCGGGTGTAAGGAGATTCGACCATGAACAATGTGCTGACGCCCTTCTCGGGCGAACTCGATGTGCGTGTCACCGACACCTCGCTGCGTGACGGCTCGCATCACAAGCGTCACCAGTTCACCGTCACCGAGGTGCGCGATATCGTCGCCGCCCTGGACAACTCCGGCGTGCCGGTGATCGAGGTGACCCACGGCGACGGCCTGGCCGGCTCCTCGTTCAACTACGGGTTCTCCAAAACCCCTGAGCAGGAACTGATCAAGGCCGCGGCCGAGACCGCCAAGCAGGCCAAGATCGCCTTCCTGATGCTGCCGGGCGTGGGCATCAAGGAGGACATCAAGATCTCGCAGGACAACGGCGCGTCCATCTGCCGCATCGCCACGCACTGCACCGAGGCCGATGTGTCCATCCAGCACTTCGGCTACGCGCGGGATCTGGGCCTCGAGACCGTCGGCTTCCTGATGATGGCGCACAGCACCACGCCGGAGCTGCTGGCCAAGCAGGCCCGCATCATGGCCGACGCGGGCTGCCAGTGCGTCTACGTGGTCGACTCGGCCGGCGCGCTTGTGCTGGAGCAGGTCTCGGATCGGGTGTCCGCTCTGGTCGCCGAACTGGGCAGCGACGCGCAGGTCGGTTTCCACGGCCACGAGAACCTGGGCCTGGCCGTGGCCAACTCCGTGTACGCGGTGCGCGCGGGCGCCACCCAGATCGACGGTTCGGCGCGGCGCTTCGGCGCGGGCGCGGGCAACCTGCCGGTCGAGGCCTTCATCGGCGTCTGCGACAAGCTGGGCATCAAGACGGGCGTGGACTTCTTCGCCGTCACCGATGCCGCGGAAGACGTTGTGCGACCGGCCATGCCGTCCGAATGCCTGCTGGACCGCCAGGCCCTGATGATGGGTTACGCGGGCGTCTACTCCTCGTTCCTGCGCCATGCCGAGCGTCAGGCCGAGCGCTACGGCGTCTCCGCCGCGGAGATGCTGGTGCGCGCGGGCAAGCGCAAGCTGGTCGGCGGCCAGGAGGACCAGCTCATCGATATCGCGCTGGAACTGCAGCGGGAGAAGGCGAACGCCTGATTCACCGTGCTGTGCGCGCACGGGTAGAGCCCTTCGAGTGAATGGGCCGCGACCGGGAAACCGGTCGCGGCCCATTTGCTTTCACGAGACTCGTCGGTCCGGGCGCGGCCGGTATCAGATCTTCGAGGACACCCGGCCACGGTTCTCGCGGGCGAATTGTCCGGGTGCCTGTCCCTTCCAGGCGCGAAACGCCGACGTGAAGGCCGACACGCTGCTGTAGCCGAGTCGAATTGCGGCCTGTTCCACCGTCATTCCGGCCACCAGCAGTTCCTCTGCGAGCAATCCGACGGTCTCGGTGGTGAGTTCGCGGAACGTGGTGCCCTCATCCGCGAGCCGGCGGCGCAGGGTGCGGACGCTGACATCGAGCTCGGCCGCGATCCCGGCCTGATCGGTGATGCCGCCGCGGGAGATGAGCAGCTGCCGCACCTGACCGCTGATCCCCTGCCTGCTCCTGCGCCGCTGCACGAGATCGGCGCACTGCTGCTCGTAGAAGCGCGCCGTGGCCGCGTTCGCCTGCGGGAGTTGCAGATACTGCAGACCCGACGGGCCGGTCACCACCGAGCACGCGGCGTCGAACACGACCTCCTCGACCCCCAGCATCGCACCGAACATCTCGTAGACCGGATGCGGTGGGAAGGCGACCGCGACCCGGATGATGGGCGGGCGCATCGGCATGACGTCCTGCTGGATGGACCAGATGGCGGCCACGTCGCGCTCCACGGCGAACCTGCGCAATTCCGGTGGAATACCCGAATCATCCCGCACGATGGACACTTCCGTCTCGGTCATCACCAGGTGGTGCCGCGCCACGGTGAACGACAGATCGGCGTAGCGCAGGGCCAGATCCACCGCGTCGCGCACGGTCGGGCAGCTCATCAGCGCGAACCCGAGCACGCCGAGACTCGGTGGATGACAGAGCAACCCGGCCATCAGGCCCATTCCGGGTTCGTCCCCCACTCCGGCCACGACATTGCGCATCAGGGCCAATTCTTGGCCGAGGGTGATCTCGGCCGCCGAATCGAGCAGATCTCTGTCCCGAATGCCGGTGTCGCGCAAGAGCGCAGGGGTCTCGAGGCCGCGTCCGGCGGCGAATTCGACCAGCAGTGCCGCACTGGTGATGGAGCGCAGTTGTGCCTGACCGTCGGTCACCACTGAATGGTCGCAAACTTTCGGCGTACGAAACCTCGGAACCAGCAGGTAAGTTGCTGAAATAGGCCGAAAATCGCTTGTTCCTGACCCATCTCGCGCTGGAAGAAGTAGCGTCGCGAGACTTACAGTGAATATCTAGCGAACTTACACCCGATAGACATGGAGAAGGTGAACCAATGGCCGCCTGGCAGGTGTTCACGGCCACCCTTGTAATGCTGGCTCTCATGACCGTCACGGTTCTGAGCCTGCACCACCCCCATCGCGATCCGGACAGACTTTCGGTGGACCGGATCCGCGAGCGAATCAGCAACGAGCACACCGCATCCACCGTTCTGAGCCTCGCCCCCTCCGCATGGTCCCACGTCGCGCCCGATGAACCACTGGGCGTGCAGGAAGCGCACCGGACCATGCAGCAGCACCGCCGGTGCGTGGTGGCCGAATGCGGACGCAAGGCCGCCGCGTTCCGAGTCCTCATCGATGCCGGGCGGATCAAGCCGACCCACATGCCACCCGCGCTCCAGTAGGTCCGGCGCCCACCTGGATCGGGCACCCGCTCCACGCTCGCACGCGGCGCTCCCTGCCCGGAAGCGCTCAGAGCCCGGACAGATAGTCCGGCGGGACCCCGGCAACCAACCACACCCCGTTGGTGCTGACCCTGAATTCGTAGCCGTCGCGCTGCATGGCGGCCGAATCCACCGTCAGCACCACGGGTTTGCCGCGTCTGGACCCGACCCTCACCGCCGTATCGTGCAGCGCCGAGAGATGAACATCGTGGCGGCGCATGGGTTTCAGGCCCTCGATCCGAATGCTCGGCAGCGCCGCGGCGACCGTCCCGTGGAACAGCAGATCCGGCGGTGTGCTGCGCGGATAGTCGAGCTCCACGTCGATGGAATGCCCCTGGCTCGCCCGGATGCGGGTTCCCGACTCGTCGAACTCGAAGCGGCGCTTGTCGTTTCGTGCCACCACTTCGTCCAGCTCGGCCCGGCTGACCGCCCGCCCGGCGCCGCCCAGCCCCGCCAGCAACGCGGCGACCTCCACCCAACCGGCCGCGTCGGGTTCGAGACCGATCTTCTCCGGCGCGTGCCGCAGGTGATACGACAGCCGCTTCGAGGTTGTGATCAGCTGTGCATCGTTCATGCGAAAAGTGAAGCAGGTCGGACGGCGACACCGATAGTGCTTTTCGTGGGCACGGGGAATCGGCGACCGCCGCTCAGTCCTGGTCGACCGCCGCTCAGTCCGAGGCCGCGGGTTCCGCCGCGACAGGCTCGCGGGCGCGAGGGTCGGTGCTCAGACCTCGAACGAGCAAGGCGTACAACAGGATCACCGCGACAGGCGCGGCGATCGGCAGCCACGCGACACCGGTCGGCAGCAGGGTAGCCGCACCGGCCGCCACCGTGAACACGATGGCGCCGGTCACCGACGGGATGGTCGTGGGAACCACGCCGACCGGCGCACGCACCGTGGCGGTGTTCAACAGGTAGGTGGTGGCCACCAAACCCGTTGCGCCCGCGATCAACGCACCGGTGTCGGCGAAGGTGAGCACCCCGAGCGCGACCAGCGCCGCGCCGACCGCGGCCACCCGCCAGCGCCAGCCCGCGATGACCAGCGCCAGCACCGGGGCCGCCGCGAAGGGCTCCACCAGACCCACCGCGAGCGTGAGCAGCAGGCCGGACAGGACGGCGAGGAATCTGGTCATCGGCGCACCCGCACGGTGCGACGGTGTTCGGGGATCAGGCGCATGACCTGATCGAGCCGGGTGCCCTCGGGCCAGGAGACGATGTCCACCCCGACGGTGCCCATATCGCGATACATCGAGGTGCGCTCCAGCTGCCACATGCGGGCCAGGGTGGAATCCAGGCCGCCGTGGAAGGGCGGGCCGCGCAGCACGTCCACCACCACGACCACGTGCCCGCGCTTGCGAAGATCGATGAGCGACAACGCGAACTGCGTGTCGAGCAGGGTCGAGAAGGCCACCACGATCGCTCCGATCGGCACCGCGGCGTGCGGAGCGAGCGTGCCGGAGGTCGCGATGTGCTCATCGCCGACACCGAGCACGCTGTCCACGATCCGATAGAACTGGCGGCGGCCGATGTCGGGTCGCAGCCAGCGCGGCTCGCGGCCGAGACAGACCACGGCGGTGCGGTCCCCCGCCTGCAGCGCGGACTGGGCCACCTGGGCCGCGCCGCGCACGGACAGCTCCAGCGAGTCCGAGGCGGGGCCGGGAGCCTGCATCGAGGTGTCCACCAGGACGACCACATCGGCCGCGCGGTGGGTGAAGCGCTCGGTGACGAACAGCTGCCCGCGCTGCGCGCTCACCGGCCAGTTGACGGTGCGCAGCTGATCACCGGGGGTGTAGGCGCGAATATCGGCGTATTCGACGCCGGGGCCGTGCCGCCGGGTCAGGTGCGTGCCCATGCGTTCGGGAAGTTCGGTGCGCGGCAGTCGCATTCGCTGCGGGTCCGCGATGGGATACACGTAGACCTCACCGGCGGGCAGTTGCACCGAGGCCACCGACAGGCCGGCCGGACTCAGCGCGGTGACCCGCATCGGCACCAGATAGCGGCCCCAGCGTGGCGCGGACAGCGCCAGCCGCAGACCGGCCGGGGCCGCGCCCGAGTCGACCGACTCCTCCACGCGCAACTCCATGCCGCCGATGGATTCCGGGTGCAGTCGCAGCAGCGCGTGCCCGCTCTCCACGAAGGCGGCGGCGGTCAGCACCACCTCCTCGGTCTCGAAGCAGCGCTGCACCCCCGCGCCGTCCACCTGGATGCGGGTGCGGGACTGCTGCAGCGGCGCACTGGCGAGCACACCGAGCATGGGCGCGGCGAAGACCAGCGGCTGCCACTGCCCGAACACGATCGCCAGCACCAGCGCCGGGCCCGACACCGCGGCCAGCATGAACACCAGAGGCGCGGGCCGCCACCGCAATTCGGCCTCGGTCGAGGTACTGGTGTCGCGATGCCTCATGCGGGTGTCGCGCGCGGCACCGGCAGGCGGCGCAGTAGTTCGGAGATCACGTCCTCACCGCGGATGCGGCGCACCCACATCTCGGGACGCAGGGTGATGCGGTGCGCCATGGCCGTGACGGCCAGCGCCTTCACGTCTTCGGGCACCACGTAGTCGCGGCCGCTGAGCAGGGCGCGGGCGCGCGCCATCTGCACCAGGTCGAGTTCCGCGCGCGGGCTGGCGCCCACCTCCACCTGTGGATGGCCGCGGGTGGCGGCGGCGAGCGAGACCACGTAGCCGACCACATCGGGGTGCACGGTCACGAATTCGACGCTCTGACGCATCTCGATCAGGCCCAGGGCATCCACCACCTGGCCGATCTGAGCCGGTTGCGAGCCGCGCTCGAGGCGGCGGCGGATCATGCTCATCTCGTCGGCCTCGGACAGGTAGCCGAGCCGCAGTTGCATGGCGAAGCGGTCCAGCTGCGCCTCGGGCAACGGATAGGTGCCCTCGTATTCGATCGGGTTGTCGGTGGCTATGACGATGAAAGGGTCGGGCAGCGGGAAGGTTTCACCGTCGATGGAGACCTGTCCCTCGCCCATCGCCTCCAGCAGCGCCGCCTGGGTCTTGGGCGGAGTGCGGTTGATCTCGTCGGCGAGCAGCATGTTCGTGAACACCGGGCCGCGGCGGAAACTGAAGCGGCCCGAATGCATGTCGTAGATGGTCGAGCCGATCAGGTCGGCGGGCAACAGGTCCGGGGTGAACTGCACGCGGGTGAAGTCCAGGCCCAGCGCCGTCGCGAACGAGCGCGCGATGAGGGTCTTGCCCAGTCCGGGAAGATCCTCGATCAGGATGTGTCCGCCGGCGAGCACCGCGATCATGATCAGCTGCAGTTCGTCCCGCTTGCCGACCACGACCCGGGAGATTTCGCGCAGCACGGCATCGGTGCGCTTGACCGTCACGTCCATCGGGGATGTCATCTCACTCCAAGCAATTTCGGCACAGCTCTCGCTAAATCGGTTCACATGTTCTGCAGGCGGCGCAGGATCTCGTCCAGCGCCGCGGGCCCGGGCGCGCGATTGACCTGATCGCGCGGGGCGGAATTGGCCGGATCCACCCAGCGCCACAGGTCCGGTCCGAACTGCAGCAGGCCGGCGGCCTCGGTGGCGCGCCGGTTCTTGGCCGAGCGGTGGCCGCTGGTCAGCTCGAACTCCTTGGCCAGCAGGGGCCGCAGGTGCCGGTCCCAGTCTGCCCGGGAGCCGTCGGCGCGGTCCGCGAGCATCTGCGCCCTGGCCTGCCAGCGTTGCAGCATTTCGGCTGGACCGTTGTCGATTTCGTGTTCCTCGGGCCCGGCCGGGGCGGGCCGCCGTGAGCGTTGCACCAGCGACCAGACCAGCAACCAGAGTGCTCCGGCCACCGGGATCGCGGCGATCGGCAGCAGCGACTCGCGTTGATCGCTCAGGGTCAGCACCTCGAACAGGCCGACCAGCGCCACCGCGCCGACGACGATCGCGATGCGGTTCATGAGGGACCCCCCGTTCCGTCCCGAACGGCAGGCGTCACTGCCACAACAAGTTTCATGCGGCCTGCCGCTGCAGATCAGCCAACACGATACGCAGCAACTGCTCGGCCCGCATCCGCTGCCACTCCAGCATGGAGTGCGGGCTGAAACGGGCCTCCTCGAACAGCGCGACCAGCTCGCGCGCGGACGCGTCGTGCAGGAATCCGCGATCGAAGGCGCGCGCCAACACCTCCGAGGGGGTGTCGGAGATCAGCGGCGCCACCTCCCGCGCCTGGGTCAGGCCGTACTCCATGGCCACGTAGCAGGCGATGATGGCCGTGCGGGGATCCTGGCCCGGCGCGATCATGGCCGCCAGACCCATCTCCGCGACCTTCGCCAGCGAGACCGCCTCGACGGGAGTGACCGGAACGGCGGTGCCGGGTTGCCGGGCCGGACGCCGGGACGAACTCACCGCGACCACGACCAGCCCCGCCATGGCCACCCCAACCAGAGCCGCCGCGCCGATGCCGACCAGCAGCAGCGCGGTTCCGGTGAGCGGCGGCGAGGAGATGGATTCCGGCGGCGGCGAAAGGGTTTGCACGGGAGCGTCCGCGGTCGCGCCCGGAGACTGGGTCGGCGCCGTCTCGGAGGAGTCGTCCCGGCCGGGTCCGACCAGGTAGACCGACACCGCCGCGGTGAGCAGCAGCGCGACGGCCGCCGCCCCGATCAGGGCCAGTAGCGCGACCCGGTTCAGCCGCACGGTCGGACGGTCCCGATCGTGATCGGGTTCCGGCATGGCCAGTGGCAACCGGTGCTGACTGTTGATCACTCCGGCTGCCAGGATGACGATCGAAACCAGCAGCAGCACCGGCATCAGGGCGATGGTGACCGCCGAGGAAGCATGCGGGGCATCGGGTCCGCCGGTGCCCGGCAGGTATCCGCGCAGGGCGACCACGGCAAGCGCCAGCAGCGCGATCAGTCCGATCGCGCGCGTTGCCACCGACCCCGCTCCAGTCACCACACCCCCTAACCGGAGTCCTGCAAAATCAGGCACATAGTTACATGCCAAGCGGTTTCTCTGGAGGGAAACGGCGAACACGGGTTACATGCAAATCCGACCTAAATAGGACCGGACGGTTCGAGAGGTATGTCGGCTATCTGCCCAGCAAGCACGGGGATACCGGTCGCACGATGGCTTCCGCCCGAGTGGGTCGTTCATTCACCACCCCGGCAAATCGGCGACTGTCAGGCGGGGGTGACAAGGGTTTGCCATGGTGACGCGGGCGAGGCCCACTGGCACATCCGGTCAGGGCGGCGGGCGTGGAGATTCACGCGAACCCGGTCGCCGATTCGGTCGGTGAGCCGAGATCGACTGGCAGTGAGCGGAACTCGCCGCCTGCCTACGGCCCGGCTCCGCACCTTGGACGGGCGCGGGCGCATCGTCGAATCCCTGTGTGCGAGGAAGCTCGATGCGCGATGCGACCGGGTCCTCGCGGAGTGTGCGGACTTCTACGCGATGCGGCGCACTCTGGCGCGCAGCCGGTTCAGGGGCGAATCGGACAGTGCGCGTGACGGATCGGGGAGAACGCGAGGCTGGTGCCGGGACGGCTGGGAGTGGGCGGGCGCCGGCAGCGGCTCGACCCGGACCGGCGCCGAGCGGTGCTCGACGAGTCGGCCGAGGGAGCGGAAGTCCCAGCCCGCGGCCAGCCAGGGCTCCGGATCGAGGGTGTTGCGAGCGTCGATGATCACTCCCCCGCGCGCGACCGTGCGCAGGAAAACCGGGTCCAGGTCCCGGAATTCGCTCCACTCGGTGAGATGCAGGACCACGTCGGCCTGGTGCAGGGCGGCAGCGGCGGTGGCGGCGTAGACCAGCTGGGGCGCGACGGCACGCGCGGTACTCGTTGCGGCGGGGTCGAATACGGTCACCTCGACACCGGCGGCATGCAGGCTGGTGGCGACGTCCAGGGCCGGGGAATCACGGACGTCGTCCGACAGCGGCTTGAAGGCCGCGCCGAGAATGCCTACGCGGCAACTGTCTTCGATTCCTCGGTCGCGCAGCAGTTCCAGGGTGTCGCGCACCACGCGTTCGCGGCGGCGCACGTTCACGGCGTCGACGTCACGCAGGAAATCGACCGCTTCACCCGCGCCCAGTTCGGTGGCGCGGGCGATCAGAGCGCGCACGTCCTTGGGCAGGCAGCCGCCGCCGTAACCCAGCCCCGCGCCGAGGAACTTGCGGCCGATGCGATCGTCGTGACCGAGCGCGTCGGCCAGCAGGGTCACATCGGCCCCCGCGATCTCACACAGCTCGGCCATCGCGTTGATGAACGAGATCTTCGTGGCCAGAAAGGCATTGGCCGAGACCTTGATCAGCTCGGCCGTCGGGAGATTGGTGATCACGACCGGGGAGCCCGCCGCGATCGGAGTCGCATAGACCTGGCGCAGCGCCCATTCCGCGTCCGGCGTCGTGACGCCGAAGACCAGGCGGTTCGGGTGCAGGGTGTCGAACACCGCGTGGCCCTCGCGCAGGAACTCCGGGTTCCAGGCCAGATCCACCGAGATGCCCGGAGGCACTAGTTCGGCGATATGCGCGGTGAGGGCCTCGGCGGTGCCCACCGGAACCGTTGACTTGCCCACGATCAGGCAATTGCGGGTCAGGTTCGGGACCAGACCGTCCAGGGCGGCGTACAGCTGGGAGAGATCGGCCGCGCCGTTCGGTCCGGGAGGCGTTCCCACACAGAGGAAGTGGACATCCGCGAAACGCGCGGCGGCGAGCAGCGAGGTGCCGAAGCGCAGACGGCCGGACGCGACGTGCCCGGAGAGCAATTCGGGCAGACCCGGCTCGTGGAACGGCACCCGGCCCGCGGACAGCGCGTCCGCCTTGGCCGGATTGTTGTCCACGCCGAGCACCTCGAAGCCGAGTTCGGCCATGCCCGCGGCATGCGTGGCGCCCAGATAGCCGGTGCCGATGACGGAGATGCGGAGCATCAGGAGGCCTCCTTGGAGAGCGGGCCGCAGAGGTCGGTCTGAGCCGAGTCGGGCATCAGCGCCTCCGCGATCACTTCGCGATAGTGGCGGACGAGCAGATCGTTGACGGCGGACCAGGAGCGGTTCCGGACACTGCGGCAGGCGGCGGACGCGGTGCGCGCGTGCAGGTCCCGGTCCTGCACCAGCCGCTGGACCAGCTCGGTCATGGCGGTGGCGTCACCGGGCGGGTAGAGGAATCCGGCGCCCGGTTCGACCACGTCGATCGGGCCGCCCGAGCGGGGCGCGACCACCGGGACACCGGAGGCCAGTGCCTCCTGCGCTGCCTGGCAATAGGTTTCGTGTCTGCCGGTGTGCACGAAGACGTCGAGGGAGGCGTACGCCGCGCCGAGTTCCTCGCCGTGCAGCACGCCGAGGAAGGCCGCGCCGGGCAGCAATTTGCGCAGCCGCTTCTCCTCCGGGCCACCGCCGACGATGACCAGGCGCACGCCCGGCAGCGGGCGCAGGTGCGCCAGCAGTTCGAGCTCCTTCTCGGGGGCGAGGCGGCCGATGTAGCCGACCAGGGCTTCGCCGTTGGGGGCCAGGCGCTTTCGCAATTCCTCGGACCGCCGGAACGGGCCGAACTGCTCCAGATCGACGCCGCGCGGCCACCGGGAGAGGTTGGGAATCCCCAGCAGTTCGAGCTGACGCAGACTGGCGCTCGAGGGCGCGAGAGTGCGATTCACCTGCAGGTGGATCCGCCGGGTGAGGGCGGCCATGGTCCGGACGCCACCCGGAAGGTCGTAGCGCTCGGCGAAACCCACCAGATCGGTCTGGTAAATGGCGACGGTCGGAACATCGAGTTCCTTCGCCACCCTGGCCGCCTGATAGCCGAGCGTGGCCGGCGACGCGATGTGTACGACATCCGGCTCGAATTCCCTGATGACTCGGCGCAATCGACGGCGGGTCTCCAGGCCGATCCGGAAGTCCCGATAGAACGGCAGCCGGGCCCCGCGCACCACGTGCACGCGGAACCCGGCGTACTCGGCCGGCCCGGTGGGCGCGACCAGCACTGCTTCGTGGCCCTTGGCCGCGAGATGATCCAGCACTCGCCGAACCGAATTGGTGACGCCGTTGACCTGGGGAAGGAAGGACTCGGCGACAACCAGCACTCGCAGCCGGCCGCCCGGGATACTCGGATTCCGTGGCTCGGAACCCCTTGCCTGCTCGCGGATTCGCATCGGTCCCCTCCGGTTCGGTGCTGCCTCCTGCAAGCACGGTAGGAAGCCGCCCGCAACGCCAGACCCCCTCCGCGTTGACGGCACGTGAACCGTGCCTGTCGATCGAGTCGGCGCGTTCACCGGTGCGTTGCCCTCCCGACGCGCGGGCGACCGGTACGGGCGACTACACCCGGACCGCAGCCTCCTGAACAGCGAGTTCACCGAGGCGGCTGACGGTGCGATAGAGGTCGGGAACCCGCTCGACCTCCGCGCTCAGCCGTTCCAGCGGGACCCGAGCGTGGATCGAGAGCTCGAGATCGGCGTCGTAGAGCACATCCACCAGGTTCACGAACCGCATCACCCACTCCGGGGGCACGGCGTCCATCGCGGGCACCTCGCAGAGGGTCCAGCGCTGATACCGGCGGGCCAGCTCCAGGAAATCGGCCGCAGACACAGGGATACCGCACAGCTGCGCGAAATCGACCGTCAGCGTGCCGCTCTCGGCCCGGCGGGCATGCAGGAGCCGATGCGCGATCGGCACCTCGGCAGCGCCTGCGGTTCCACACGGGCCGATCACCGCGCACGGGCCGATCACATAGTGCCCGGCCGCGAACCCCGTGCGCCGGCCACCGAGGCGGCGGTAATCCTGTGGGCCGTTGACCGACAGCACGTCGAGGTGCTCGAGGATCCGCTCGATGGTCGGCTCGAACATCGGATGCGCGATCGGGTTGGGCAGGAGCTGTTCCGGTGGGTAGTTCGAGGTCACCACGAGGGTGATGCGCCGGTCGAAGAGCCGCTCCAGCAGCCGGGCGACGAGCCGGGCGTCGCCGGTATCGTGCACGTGGAATTCGTCGAAGCAGATCAGATCGGCGTCACCGAGCAGCGCGTCGGACGCGGCGTCGACCGAACCGTATTCGTGGATGGCCGCGTTCAGTTGGGCGAAGAAGCCGTGAAAGTGCAAGCGCCGCTTGCGCTCGGTGCGCACCGAGGCGAAGAACCGGTCCATCAGCATGGTCTTGCCGCGTCCCGGCCCGCCGTACAGGTACAGCCCGCGGGGACGGCGGAACCGCCTGCCGACGCGGGCCGCGACGGCGTCGAGGCGGTCGGCGGCGATCAGCTGATCGCGGTCCAGAACGATCTCCGGGGTATCCATGGCGGCCTCCCTGCCCGTCTCTACATCCGTAGAGCCTCCTCTATAGTTGTAGAGGATCGAGCGACCGCGGAGGGCCCACAGTGATCACTTCCACACCCGAACGCCGCACACTGATCGTGGATTGCGCCATCGATCTCATTGCGGCACAGGGACTCCGGGCTCTGACCCACCGCGCCCTGGATACGGCACTCGACCTGCCCCCGGGCTCGACCTCCTACTACTTCCGCACCAAGCGCAGGCTGATCGAGGCCGTCGTCGAGCGGATCGCGCTGCGCTCACGCATCGATTTCGCCGCGGCGAACACCCTGCGCCCGCCCCCGGGCGGCCCCGGCGAACCGGCCGATCCCAACGACCCAGCCATCCTGGGTGAACCGGACCCGCCCGGGGAACCGGCCGCGCTCGTCGAATCGGCCGTCCCCCACGATCCGCCCGCCCGGACAGATGCGGACATCCCGGCCCGGAACATCGCGACCTGGCTCGATCAACTACTGGCACACCGCCGTACCCATCTGATCACCCGCCACGCCCTCATCATCGACCTGCTCGGCGACCCAACCCTGCACGAACGGCTCACCGGCTGCCTGTTCTCACACCGGCACGCGACCAGCCTGTTCCGCTCGCTCGGATCCACCGATCCCGAGACCCGGGCGGCCGACTTCATCGCCGTCATAGAAGGCCTGATCTTCGACCGATTCGCGGGCGCCAGAACAGCACTCACCCCCGGCACACCCGCCAGCGTCGACCAGCTGGCGAGGGTCCTGGCCGTTCACCTCACAGGTTCTGTGTGATCCTCAGGTCCGGCCACGGCGGCCGCCGCAGCACCGCCAGCGTCGAGAGCGCCGCCGCCACCAACCCCGTCAGCACGCCGATGGTCGCGATCCGCGACCCATCGATGGCGGCCTCGTACCGAACCTGCCCGTCCTTCACCGCGAACACCCCGATCACCCGAGGCCCCCCGAACCACCCTCCGGCGCTGTACGCCGTCACGATCGTCGTGCCGTCCGCGGTCTCGTAGGGCGCGCTGTACACAGCGTCGGCCCCCAATGCCACGGCTTTCTCGACCTGTTCCCGCACAGTGGTCATCCTGAACCTCTTCCCCGTGGCCCGAAGTCCCCAATCTACGCCGCAGCACCGATGAAAAACCCCGGACCGCGAGCAGATGCTCGCGGTCCGGGGTGAATTGCGCTGGGCGACTGTTGTTGTCCGGTGGCCGGGTTCAGTTGGTGGTGAGGACCAGGCCGGAGGTGGGGACGCCGGTGCCGGCGGTGACGACGATGTTCTCCAGGGCTTGGACCTGGTTCACCGAGGTGCCGCGGATCTGGCGGACTCCTTCGGCGATGCCGTTCATGCCGTGGATGTAGGCCTCGCCGAGTTGGCCGCCGTGGGTGTTCAAGGGCAGGCGCCCGCCCAGTTCGATGGCGCCGTCCTTGATGAAGTCCTTGGCCTCGCCGCGTCCACAGAAGCCCAGTTCCTCGAGCTGCATGAGGACGAACGGGGTGAAGTGGTCGTAGAGGATGGCGGCCTGCATGTCCTCGGGGCGCAGGCCCGACTGTGACCAGAGCTGGTCGCCCACCAGGCCCATTTCCGGGAGACCGGTCATGGCGTCGCGGTAGTAACTGGTCATCACGTACTGGTCGGCGCCGGAACCCTGTGCGGCACCGGCGATCACGGCCGGCTTGTTGGGGAGATCCCTGGCCCGCTCGGCGCTGGTCACGACGATCGCGACGCCGCCGTCCGTTTCCTGACAGCAGTCCAGCAGGTGCAGGGGCTCGGCGATGAAGCGGGACGCCTGATGCTCCTGCAAGGTGATCGGCTTGCCGTAGAAGTGCGCGGCGGGATTGACCGCGGCGTGCTTGCGATCGGCGACCGCGATCCGGCCGAAATCCTCACTGCGCGCGCCGTATACGTGCATGTAGCGGCGCGCGACCATGGCCACCTGGGCGGCCGGGGTGCCGAGGCCGTGGGTGTAGGAGAACGCGTTGTCCACACCGGAGGAAGTCGCGTTGCCCGCCAGCTGCGTGGAGAACTGGCCGAAGCGGTGCCCGGAGCGCTCGTTGAAAGCCCGGTACGCCACAACGACATCCGCGACACCGGTGGCCACCGCCATCGCGGCCTGCTGCACGGTCGCGGCGGCCGCGCCACCACCGAAGGGGATGTTGGAGAAGAACTTCAGACTCGGGATACCGGCGGCCCGGGCCACGGCGGACTGGGTGTTGGTGTCCATCGTGAAGGTGGTCAGACCGTCCACGTCCGCCGGAGTCAGGCCCGCGTCCGCGAGTGCGGCGGTGACCGCCTCGGCGGCCAGGCGCAGTTCGCTGCGCCCGGAGTCCTTGGAGAAATCCGTCGCGCCGATGCCGACGATTGCGGCCTTACGGCTCAAGCCGGTCACTGCGGTGCCTCCTGCAGGGAGATAACGGCTTTCGCCGTGATGTGGTCGCCGAGACTGTCCTTGCCGACCACGTCGATGGCGATATCGTCGCCCGCGACGGCGGTCACCGTGCCGGACAGCGTCAGGGTGTCCCCCGCGTACAGCGGGACGCCCAGACGCAGCGAGATCGACTTCACGATGGCGCGGGGACCCGCCCAATCGGTGACGAAGCGCTGCACCAGACCGGTGTCGGTGAGGATGTTGACGAAGATGGTCTTCGATCCGCGCTGCACGGCCTTGTCCGGATCGTGGTGCACGTCCTGGAAATCGCGGGTGGCCAGCGCGGAGCTGATCACGAAGGTCGGATCGGCCTCGATCACCAACTCCGGCAGCACGGTTCCGACCTGGATCGAGGCGGGTTCGACGAATGCGGTCACAGAACTGCCTTCCAGTACGGCACGGTGTTGTCCTCGTCGAGGGCTTCGAAACCGACCTCGACCGCCTGCCCGATCTCCACCGCGGCGGGATCGATGCCGCGCAGCTCACCGAGCATGCGGACGCCCTCCTCGAGCTCCACCAGGGCGACCACGAACGGCAGCGCCCGGCCCGGCACCTTGGGCGCGTGGTGCACGACGAAGCTGAAGACGGTGCCGCGGCCGGAGGCCACGACGTAGTCGGTCTCCTTGGACTTGTCCTGCCAGATGGCGGGCACCGGCGGATGCGCCAGCGTGCCGTCGGGCTTGCGCTGCACCCGCAGTTCACCGGCTTTTGTTCCGGCCCAGAAGAATTCGGTGTCCTGGGAGACCACCGGACGCACCCGCTTGCTGAGGTCCTCGGCCGGGTCCGGCTTGGGCGCCCCCGTCCCCGGCGCGAACTTCAGTATGCGGAAGAGCATTTCGGTGACGAGCTCGTCCTCGACGTACCAGCTGGTGCGATAGGTGGCGAACCACCCCTCACCGAGTCCGGTCCGCTTCGGACCGACCAGCGAGTCCAGGCTCGAGCGCACCGTCACCTGCTCACCGATCCGCAGATAGCGGTGGTAGGTCTGCTCGCAATTGGTGGCGATGACCGAGGTGAAACCGGCCGCGTCCAGCAGCTCGTTGGTGACCGTCATCGGATCGTCCGCCGCGCGGGCGCCGTTGAGCCCCAGCATGGTCCACACCTGCGCCATGGCGGGCGGTGCGACGATCCCGGGATGTCCGGCGGCGCGGGCGGCCGCCTCGTCGACGTAGATCGGGTTGGCGTCCCCGATCCCCTCCACCCAGTTGTTGATCATGGGCTGGTTGACCGGGTCCCGCGCCAGACGCGGGTCGCACTGACCGGCGTCCTTGATCTTCTCACCGGCCGCGCGGATCTCGTCGGCCGTAAAGCTCTGCGTCACAGGGTGACTCCTATCTGGGGACGCGCGGGAGCCGCAGGCCCATTTGAGCGATCAGTTCGCGCATGACCTCGTTGACGCCGCCGCCGAAGGTGACCACCAGGTTCTGCTTGGTGCGCTTGTCCAGCCACACCAGCAGTTCGGCGGTCTTCGGGTCGGCCGGATCGCCGAAGCGGCCGACGATCTCCTCGGCCAGCCGGCCCGCCTCCTGCAGGGCCTCGGTGGAGAACACCTTGGTCGCCGACGCGTCCGCGATCACGTCCGCGGGGGCCGCGTCGGGACGTTCCATGTTCGAGGCGACCTGCCAGTTCAGCAGCTCGTTGAGCCGCACCATGGCGTGCAGCCGGCCGAGGGAACGCCGCACATCGGCGTCACCGAGCACACCCTGGCGCTGCGCCCACTCGTGCACCCGGTTGTAGAGCTGCTCGATCTTGCCCGACGGTCCCAGGCTCACCCGCTCGTGGTTGAGCTGGGTGGTGATGAGCTTCCAGCCGCCGTTCTCCTCGCCGACGATCATGTCCGCGGGAACGCGCACATTGTCGAAATAGGTGGCGTTGGTGTGATGCGCGCCGTCCGCGGTGATGATCGGCGTCCACGAGTAGCCGGGGTCCTTGGTGTCCACGATCAAGATCGTGATGCCGCGGTGCCGGGACTCCACCGACCCGGTGCGCACCGCCATCCAGACGTAGTCGGCCTCGTGCGCGCCCGTGGTGAAGATCTTCTGCCCGTTGACGATCCAGTCGCCGTTGGCGTCCTTGACCGCACTGGTGCGCAGCGCCGCGAGATCGGTGCCCGCCGACGGCTCGGAGTAGCCGATCGCGAAATGCACGTCGCCGGCGAGGATTCCGCGCAGGAACTTCCGCTTCTGCTCATCGGTGCCGTACGACTGCAGGGCCGGGCCGACGGTCAGCAGCGTCACCAGTGGCACGGGCACGTCCGCCCGGACCGCCTCGTTGTAGAAGATCTGCTGTTCCACCGGGCCGAAGCCCTGGCCGCCGTACTCCTTGGGCCAGCCGACGCCGAGCCAGCCGTCCCGGCCCATCCGGCGCACCACCGCACGGTAGGCGTCGCCGTGGCGGTTCACCAGCATTTCGGCTTCTTCGTCGGGGGTGACGAGATTGGTGAAGTACGAACGCAATTCGTCTCGCAGCGTCCGCTGTTCCGGGGTTAGGTCGATGAACATCTGGCTCCCAAACGGTCCAGCCGGAACGATTCGCCGCCCAACCAGCGCGCGATGTCCTTGGCCTGTGAGTAGTAGCGGTGCAGCGGATGGGTCACGTCGACGCCGATGCCGCCGTGCAGGTGATGACACTTCTGCAGGGCCGCGGGCAGTTCCGAGGCGACCGTGTACGCCAGTACGTCGAGATCGTCGTCAGTGCGCTCACGATGCTGAGCCGACGCATCATCCTGTGCCAGTGCCCAATTCGCCGAGACCGCCGCGGCATGCAGGGTCCGCGAGACCACGTAGACATCGGCGATCTGTTGCGCCACCGCCTGGAACTCGGCCAGCGGGCGGCCGAATTGCTCACGGGTGCGCACATGTTCGGCCGTCAGGGCGAGCACGCCTTTGAGAAGACCGTCGGCGACCGAGCCCATACAGGCCAGCGCCTGCCGGTGCAGATCGGCGATGCCGTCCGGCAGCAGCTGCTCGGCCGGAATCTGCACCGAGTCGAATGTCAGCGAAAACTCGGGCACGCCATCGGAAGTCGGGCTCGCGGTCCGGGTGATGCCGGGGGCGTCTCCGTCCACGACCGCGACGCCGCCGTCGGTGGGCACCAGAATCCAGCGAGCGGTGTCGGCGTACGGCACCGCCACCTTCTGCCCGCTGATCCGCACGGTCATACCGTCGGGCACGGCCGTGGTCTCGGGCTTGGTCGTGAACGGAGAACCGACTTCGTGCAGCGCCGCGGTCAGCACAGCGCCTTCCGCCACGGCGGGAAATACCTTCTCCGCCAAGATGTCCGGCACGCCGATCGCCAGCAGCGGCAGTACGCCGAAGCCGAGTGTGGTGAGCGCGGGGATCTGCACGGCGTCGGTGGCCAGCTCGGTGAGCATAGCCGAGACCTCGAGCAGGCCCATGTCGTCGCCGCCGAAGCGCTCGGGTAGGGGCACGGCCAACAACCCACTGCCGGTCAGGACCGGCCACAGCGCTATATCGCGTGCACTTTCATGTTCCAGCAAACTTACGACAACCTCGGCGACAGCGTCCTGGCTCTCGTCCCTGGTGAAGTCCAATTTCGTGCTCCCGGTAAGAGGTGTGAGCTAGTGGGCTAGCCGTGCGAGTCGCGCGGCAGCCCGAGGATCCGTTCACCGGCGACGGTCAACAGAATCTGCTCGGTACCGCCTGCGATCGACAAACAGCGTGTGAGCAGGAATTCTTTCACCACATCGGTATCGAGAGCACCCGCCGCTCCGGACACTTCGACGGCAAATTCGGCCACCGCCTGACGGTGTCGCACACCGACCAGTTTGCGCACACTGCTCTGCGCGGCGGGGTCCCCGCCGGACAGCAGCTTCTGCGCGGCGCGAGCTTCTAGCAACGTTCCAGCAACCGATTCGGCGATGAGCCCGCCCAGTCGATCGGCCACCACTTCGACGCCCGGGCCCGAGACGGGCGCGGCGGCGATCAACGCCTCCAACTCCGCCCCGATCCCCTTGCCGCCCATGGCGACCCGCTCCGCGGTCAAGGTGGAGCGGGCGATCTTCCAGCCGTTCTCCAGCTCGCCGACCAAGCCTTCGTCCGGGACGAAGACATCGTCGAGGAAGACCTCGTTGAATCGCGCCTCACCGGTGATCTCCACCAGCGGGCGAATGTCGAGTCCGGCGCTGTTCATGTCCACCACGAAGTAGCTGATGCCCTTGTGCTTCGGCGCGGCGGTATCGGTGCGCGCCAGGCAGATACCGTGCGTGGCCTGATCCGCGAGCGAGGTCCACACCTTCTGCCCGCGCAGCTTCCAGCCGCCCTCGACCCGCTCGGCCACGGTGCGCAGCGCCGCCAGATCCGAACCCGCTCCGGGCTCGGAGAACAGCTGGCACCACACCACCTCCCCGGTCAGGGTCGGCAGCGCGAAGCGCTCGATCTGCTCGGGCGTACCCCACTGCAGAAGTGTGGGAATCGCCCAGTTCGCGATGGCCAGCTCCGGCAGGTCGATGCCCGCCCGACGCACCTGGTCGTCCAACCAGGAACGCGTGATCGGGCTCGCGCCCCGGCCGTAGGGCGCGGGCCAGTGCGAGGCCAGCAGGCCCGCCTCGGCCAGCGCGGTGCGCTGCTGCGCGAGCGGCAGCGCGGCGATCTTCGCCAGGTCGGCGGCCAGCACCGCGGCCTCGGCCGCGTCCATCCCGACCACGTCCCAGATCGAGTCGCCCTCGGCGGCAACGGCTTCCGGCGCATCCTCGGTCAACCCGAGCGCACCCAGGTCGAGTCCGACCGTGCGGCGCTGACCGGCCCGGGTCAGTTCGGTGACCCGGGCGCGCCAGCGCGCGCTGCCACCGAGCAGCTGTCGCAGCGCGGTCGCCCGGCGCAGGTACAGGTGCGCGTCGTGCTCCCAGGTGAAACCGATTCCGCCCAGGACCTGAATGCAGTCCTTGGCGGTCTCCACGGCGGCGTCCAGCGACACGGTCAGCGAGATGGCCGCGGCCAACTGCAGTTCCGCACTCCCGGAATCCACCGCGGCGGCCGCGTCGGCGGCAACGGAGCGAATCTGTTCCGCCCGGCACAGCATCCACGCGCAAATGTGTTTCACCGCTTGGAATTCGCCGATCCTGCGGCCGAATTGTTCACGCACCTTGGCGTATTCGGTCGCGGTCTCCAAGCACCAGCCGGCGATACCGGCGGCCTCGGCGGAGATCAGCACGGCGGCCAGATCGAGCACGTTCTGCGACGGCTCGAACAGATGGTCCTGCGGCACAGCAACTTCCGTGCACACCACCCGTGCCAGCGGCGAGGTGAGGTCCAGCGGGTTCAGCGGCTCCACCCGCACCCCCGCCGTATCGGCGTCGATCAGACACCAGAGGTGCCGCTCGCCCTCGCGTACCGGGAGCAACACCGCGGTGCCGGGTGCCGCGCCCAGAACCGAGTCCCACTCACCGGACACGACGGCCCCGGAGCCGTCCACCGATATCGCGATTTCGCCCTCGAGGGCGACGCCGCAGGGCGTATTCTCGTCGAGCATCTCGGCGGCAACGAGTCCCGCCAGCGCCGTCGAGAGCACCGGCCCGCCGACCAGATCATGCGCCGCCTGCTCCACCAGAACGGCCAGATCCGCGACGGACCCGCCCGCTCCACCGGATTCTTCCGCGACCGCCACTCGGAAGATTCCGAGGTCGGCCAGGCGCGACCAGTATTCGCGCCAGTAATCGGTTGCACCCGTTCGCATTGTTGCAATTGGGCGCACCGCTGCGGCCCATCCGCGCATCGACTCTTGGACGGCTTTATGCTCGTCAGTGGTGGCTATGGTCACACTCCATACCGCCTTTCCGGCGTGACTTCCATCCCTAGAACATGTTCTAATGTTCCGGTCGGGCGGAAGTCAAGCGCCGTCCGGTCGCGGTACAAAACGATTCGCGTAGGAAAGGACTTTCAACAGATGGCCAGTCCCTCCCGATCGCAGGCCGCCGACGGGGTAGCCGCTGCGCCCAGTGCGCCGGCGACCGGGCGCACCGCGCCCGTCACCACCCTGAGCGAAGACGACCTGAGCTCGGCTGCCCAGCGCGACCGCCGCAAACGCATTCTCGATGCGACCCTGGCACTGGCCTCCAAGGGCGGCTACGACGCGGTTCAGATGCGAGCCGTCGCCGAACGCGCCGATGTCGCGGTCGGCACGCTCTACCGGTATTTCCCGTCCAAGGTGCACCTGCTGGTGTCCGCGCTCGCCCGTGAATTCGAACAGCTGGAGGGCCGGCGCAAGCCGCTCGCCGGCGGCGACCCGCGTGAACGCATGCACCTGATGCTGACCCAGATCACCCGGGCCATGCAGCGCGATCCGCTGTTGACCGAGGCCATGACGCGAGCGTTCATGTTCGCCGACGCCTCCGCGGCCGCCGAGGTCGATCGCGTCGGCAAGGTGATGGACCGCTTCTTCGCCCGTGCGCTCGCCGACGACAATCCGACCGATCGCCAGCTCGCCATCGCCCGCGTCATCAGCGATGTGTGGCTCTCGAATCTGGTTGCCTGGCTGACCCGCAGGGCTTCCGCGACCGACGTCACCGAGCGCCTCGAGCTGACCGTCGATCTGCTCATCGGCGACAAGTAGGCGTTTTTCCGGCGCCTCGGCCCCGATATCGGGCGAACGTGGCACGGAGAGATTTCGCACAGTGCGCGAACGCATCCCGGGCGTTCGCAGGAGAACCGCAGCGGGGCTGCGCACCCCCGGAGGGTGCGCAGCCCCGCTGCGTTGTATGGCATCGCTACTGGTCAACAGGCCGGAACCCCAACTCCACCAGCGAAAATCGGACACCTGGTGAACGGCGGGAAAGCGTCTTGTAAACGCTATGTATCACCACCAGAACAAGCGGGTAATCCACAACCAGTAGCATCACTCGCGCCCTGAAAAATCTCCTCCTATCACTAGGTTGGATGCGTGAGCGCACAGGATTTGTCACTCGAACTTCGCCGTGCGTTGGCGGCCATTGCCCGCGTGCCACGGCTATTGGTCGCCTCCGACTACGACGGGACCATCGCGCCCATCGTCTCGGACCCGGCGAAGGCCTATCCCCATCGGGAGTCGGTGAATGCGCTGCGCGCGCTCGCCGGACTCACCGGCACCACCGCCGCAGTGATCTCGGGGCGTGCCCTGCGTGATCTCGCGGCCCTGTCCAGGCTGCCCGTCGAGGTCCAGCTGATCGGAAGCCACGGTTCGGAATTCGACGTCGGCTTCGTGCACGCGATCGACAACGACGCCAAACAGTTACTGCAAGAGGTAACCAACACACTGACCCAGATCGCTCAGGACAATCCGGGCGCATCCGTCGAGATCAAACCCGCCAGCGTTGCCCTGCACGTCCGCAACGCCAGCCCCGAGATCGGCCGCCGGGCACTGGTCGCGGTCCGTCAGGGGCCGGCCAGCTGGGTCGGTGTTCAGGTCACCGAGGGCAAGGAAGTCATCGAACTCGCGGTCGTCGAGACCGACAAGGGCGCGGCGCTCGATATCGTCCGGCACCAGCAGGGCGCCTCGGCCGCGCTGTTCATCGGCGACGACGTGACCGACGAGAAGGCGTTCACCCGCCTTTCCGGGCCGGACGTCGGGATCAAGGTCGGCGACGGCGAGAGCCTCGCCAAGTACCGGGTCGCCAGCACCGAAGAGGTCTCCAAGGCACTGGCCTTCCTGCTCGAGGAACGCCGCACCTGGCTGGCCGGAGCGAGCGCACCCCGGATCGAGCGGCTGACCATGATGGCCAGCCCGCGATCCAAATCGCTCGTCACCCCGGACGGCACCATCACCTGGCTGTGCCATCCGGAACCGGATTCGGCGGCGGTGTTCGCGCACCTGCTGGGCGGTCCCGGGGCCGGACACTTCACCATTCATCCCGAGCGGGCCGGACTGCCGCTCTCGCAGCGATACCTCGACGGCACCATGACCGTCGAAACCCGTTGGGCCAGTTTGTCCGTCGTGGACTACATGCCGCACGACGTGGTGTCCGAGCGCACCGACCTGACCCGGGTCATCACCGGCGACACCAAGGCCATCGTGACCTTCGCGCCGCGACCGGAATTCGGTCAGGTGCCGGTGCGGATCGTGCCCGCCGCGGGCGGACTTCGGGTGCAGGGCACCAACGATCCGATGGTGCTGCGCTCCCCCGGCGTCGACTGGGAGATCATCGACGAGGGCAATCACCACACCGCCCGCGCCGTGGTCGACCCCTCCAAGGGCCCCGTTGTGCTGGAAATGCGCTGCGGCACTTCGGATCTCGCTCCGTGCATGACTCCCGAGGCGGACCGTCGCCGGGAAGCCGAACGGTACTGGGCGGATTGGGCGACCACGCTCGAATTGCCGCCGCTCAAGCCGGATCTCATGAAGCGGTCCGCGCTCACCCTGCGCGGACTCGTGCACGCGCCCTCCGGCTCCATCCTCGCGGCGGCGACGACCTCGCTGCCCGAGGACATCGGCGGCGTGCGCAACTGGGACTACCGGTACTGCTGGCTGCGCGACGCGTCGCTGACCGCGGCCGCCCTGGTATCGCTCGGCTCGCTCGGCGAGGCCGAGGAGCTGCTGGCGTGGACGCACCGGGTGCTCGAGACGCTGCCCGGACCCGAGCGACTGCACCCGCTGTACACGCTCTACGGCGAGACGCTGCCGCCCGAGGCCGTCATCGATCAGCTGCCCGGGTACGCCGGGTCGCGGCCGGTGCGCGTCGGCAACGCGGCGAACATGCAGGTGCAGCTGGACGTGTTCGGGCCGATCGTGGACCTGATCTCGCAGCTCGCGCACGCTCGCGAGCGCAAGGGCATCAACGATCCGAAGAAGGCTCTGCCGGACGCGGATTGGGAGCTCGTGCACGCCATGGTGTCCGCCGTGCAGCGGCGCTGGCGGGAACCCGACCACGGCATCTGGGAGATCCGCGGCAACCCGCGGCACCACGTGTACTCCAAGGTCATGGGCTGGCTGACCGCCGATCGCGCCATCACCCTGGCCCGGCAGTTCGACCGCACGGTCGATCCCGAGTGGGAAGTGTTGCGCGACACCATTTCCGACGAGGTCAAGGACCAGGGCTGGAACGAAGAGGTCCAGTCCTACACCGCCGCCTACGAGGGCACCGACCTCGACGCGGCCACCCTGCACATCGGGCTCAGCGGGCTCATCGACCCGTCCGATCCGCGCTTCGCCGCCACCGTCGTGGCGACCGAAGCCGAACTCCGCAGCGGTTCCACCGTCTACCGCTACCACCACGACGACGGCCTCCCCGGAGGTGAGGGCGGCTTCCACCTCTGCGCCGCCTGGCTCGTCGAGGCCTACCTCCTGATCGGCAAGCGCGAGGACGCCGAGGCGCTCTTCGCCCAACTCGTAGACGTGGCAGGCCCGACCGGCCTCCTCTCCGAGGAATACGACCCGGTCGCCGAACGATCCCTCGGCAACCATCCGCAGGCGTACAGCCACCTCGGCCTCCTGCGCTGCGCGCAGCTGTTGAGTCTCCCCCGCCACTCCGTGACTTCAGCGCACAGCTAGGAGCCCATACCGTCCGATTCGCGCAACGGCGGTCGGGCACCACTCGAGTTCCGGACGTGCCCGGCGGGTCACCCCGCCGTCACGAAATCGGCTGGCACCGCTCCTTCGCCGCGGCCCCCACGAATATCCATTCGTGGGGGCCGCGGTCGTCCGGCGGGGACGTGTTCAGCAACACATCTGCACGCCGCGATTCGGGTGGGGGTGGACAGGTGCGCTACATTTTATTGGCAATCGTTTTCGTTATTGTTAAGCAGGCTCAGGAGTATCCGCGTGAGAAGAAGCTTCGCCAAAGGATTCGCCGCGTTCGCCGCGAGCCTCGCCGCCGTGGCCACCCTGACCGCCTGCGGAAACGCGAAAGACGGCTCGGACGGGCTGACCGTGCTCGCCTCCACCAATGTGTGGGGAGATATCACCCAGGCCATCGCCGGGCCCGACGTCACGGTGGAGTCGCTGATCAGCGATCCGACCGTGGACCCGCACTCGTTCGACTTCTCCCCCGTGCAGGCGGCCAAGGTCAGCGACGCCGACCTGATCGTCTACAACGGCGGCGGGTACGACGAGTTCATCGACAAGGCCATTTCCGGCAAGAACAAGCGCGCCGTGAACGCCTACGAGAGCATCACCGGCGAGAGCGGCGGGCACGATGACGGACACGAGCACGCGAACGAGCACGTCTGGTACGACCTGCCGGGCGTCGACAAGGTGGCCGGGCTGATCGCGGACGGACTCGGCGCACTCGACCCCGAGCACAAGCAGGCCTACCTCGACCGCGCCACCGCGTTCCGTGCGCAACTCGCGGGCATCGAGGCCGTCAGCGCCAAGACCGCCGCCGAGCACCCGAATCAGCCGGTCCTGCAGACCGAGCCGCTCGCGTACTACCTGCTGACCGCGGCCAAGGCGCAGGACCGCACCCCGCACGCGTTCCAGGAGGCCGTCGAGCAGGGTACCGATCCCTCACCCGCCGACGTCGCCACGGTCCGTGATCTGCTGTCCGGCAAGCAGGTTCGCGCACTGGTCTACAACAAGCAGACCGAGGACAAGACCACCGAGGATGTGCGGGCCTCCGCCGAGAAGGCCGGCGTGACCGTCGTCGAGGTGACCGAAACGCTCCCCGCCGGGCTGGATTACGTAAAATGGATGACCGGCAACGTCTCGGCACTCGCCGCGGCGCTCGCCTGAGCTCCGCCGCCATGTCTTCCACCTTCGCGTCGAGTGAGGGAGTCGCGCTGACCGAGCCCACAGAACGGGTCCTCCCGCAACCGTCGAGCGCATCCGCGCCCGGCGGTTCGCTCGCGCGCGAAACCCGTTCCGCCGCATCCCGCGACGCCGGCTCGACAGCCCCCGCCACCACCCGGACCGCCCCAGCCGCCGACACCGGGAGCGCCGCCATGGACACCGAACCCGATCTCGCCGTGGACAATCGCGCCACCGCACCCGATGCCGGTTGCCCGGCCACGGGCCGCGGCGGATCCACTCCGGCGGATCAAGCGGCCGGTACCGCCGACCATGCCCTGCGCACCGACGGCGCGACTCCCGCCACGACGACACCCGAGCCCGACGCGGCGCGCGCGGATCTCGATGCCTCGGCACACGGCGCAACCGTCGATTCCTCGGCGGGAAGCGTTGCCGCCCAGGGACAGACGCGAGATGCCGTAGTCGGCGGCGGGGTTTCGGGCACGGCCCCCGCGGTGCGGCTCACCGGTGCGCGATTGTCGTTCGGAGCGCGGACCCTGTGGGACGGGCTGGATCTGGAGATCCAGCCCGGTGAATTCATCGCGGTGCTCGGCCCCAACGGGTCCGGGAAGACCTCGATGCTGCGAATGCTGCTGGGGCAGTTGGCCCTGTCGGCGGGAACGGCCGAGATCTCCGGCGCCCCGGCGCGGGTCGGCAATCCGGATATCGGGTATGTGCCGCAGCAGAAGACGATCGACGGCGGTGCGCAACTGCGCGGAGTCGACCTGGTCGGGCTCGGCGTGGACGGGCATCGGTGGGGAATCGGCTTCCGCGATCGCAAGGAGCGCAAACGCAAGGTGACACAGGCCATCACGGATGTGGGGGCGGAGAAGTTCGCCTACGCGCCGCTGGACGTGCTCTCCGGCGGTGAGCAGCAACGACTCCGGGTGGCGCAGGCGCTGGTCGGGGATCCCAAGGTGCTGCTGTGCGATGAACCCCTGCTGTCACTGGATCTGGCGAATCAGCGGCTGGTGTCCGAGCTCATCGACCGGCGGCGGCGCACACACGACACCGCCGTGCTCTTCGTGACGCACGAGATCAATCCGATTCTGCCGCTGGTGGATCGGGTGCTGTACCTGGTGGACGGGAAGTTCCGGATCGGCACCCCCGACGAGGTGATGACCTCCGAGGTGCTCTCGCAGCTGTATCGGACCGAGGTCGATGTACTGCGAGTGCGGGGCCGGCTGGTCGTCGTCGGCACCGGCGACGCCATGGACGCGCTCGGCGCGGACAGCGCACAGCACTGCCACGGGCAGAACCCGAAGGCGGGCGGCGCTGCGCGCGTGGACGACGCGGAGCCCGACCGTGGCTCCTCCGCCGGCGCCGTCGGATCGCGCAGCGGCGCCGGAGCCGGCGATGACATGAACGGGGCGCGAGCATGATCGACAAACTGTCCACGGTGTTTTCGCAGATGTTCGACTTCTCGACCACCGCGCACCTGCTCGGATACGACTTCGTGCAGCAGGCGGTGCTGGCCGCCGCGCTGCTCGGGCTGCTGGCCGGTGCCATCGGGCCGCTGATCATCAGCCGGCAGATGTCGTTCGCGGTGCACGGCACCAGCGAGCTGTCGCTGACCGGTGCGGCGGCGGCGCTGCTGGCCGGAGTCGGCGTCGGAATCGGCGCGATCTTCGGGTCGGTGGTGGCGGCCGTGCTGTTCGGAGTGCTGGGTTCACGTGCCCGCGAACGGGATTCGGTCATCGCCGTGGTGCTGTCCTTCGGACTCGGCCTGTCGGTGCTGTTCCTGTGGCTCGGACCCGAACGCGCGGGATCGAAGTTCTCGCTGCTCACCGGGCAGGTGGTGAGCGTCGGCTACAGCGGGCTCTCACTGCTGGCCACCTGCACCGCCGCGGTGCTGATCGTGCTGGCCGCCATCTACCGGCCGCTGCTGTTCGCCAGCACCGATCCGGAAGTGGCTGTGGCACGCGGGGTTCCGGTGCGTGCGCTGTCCATCGTGTTCGCGGTGCTGCTGGGCGTCACCGCCGCGTTCGGCGTGCAGATCGTGGGCGCGCTGCTGGTGCTGTCGCTGCTGATCACCCCCGCCGCCGCGGCCGGTCAGCTCACCGCGAGTCCGGTGCGCGCGACGATCCTCGCGATCGTGTTCGCCGAGATCGCCGCTGTCGGAGGCATTCTGCTGTCCCTCGCCCCCGGTGTTCCGGTCTCCACCTTCGTCACGACCATCTCGTTCGCGACGTACCTGATCTGCCGCCTCATCGGCTCGCGCACCCGCAATCGGCGCCGAGCCCTGACAGCCGCCTGAACCTTCCGGCGCTCCCCGCACTCGATCTGCCGTATGAGAGGCGGCAGATCGTGCCCGGGCGCCCTCTCGGAGCGACACCCCTCGTCCCGCTCCGAGAGGGCGCCTTCGAGACGGTGCCTTCGAGAGGGCGACGGCGTATCAGCTCAGCGGGAGCCCTCTCCCGCCAGCGCGAAGAGGCCGTCGGAGGTCTGTTCGATCAGGCCGTCGAGCAATAGCGAATCCAGTGCCCGGTCCCGCTGGCCCGGGTCTCTGGTCCAGGCCAGATCCAGGCGGACGCGTTCGACCGGCCCCGTCGAATCCCGCAGGACATCGAGCAGGCGGCCGCGGGCCTGGCGGTCGGTGCCCTCGAATTTCTGGACGCGGCGGACCACGTCGGAGGCGGGGCGGCCGGCGGAGATCCACGCGCAGCTCGGAAGCGGGCAGTTGTCGCAGGCGGGGTTCCGGGCCGTGCAGATGGTCGCGCCGAGCTCCATCAGGGCGGCGGAGAAGGTGGCCGCGCGGGCGATGTGCGCGGGCAGCAGGGCCTCGGTCTCGCCGAGATCGCGGGTGGCGGGGTTACCCGCTTCGGCACGGCCGTGCACGGCGCGCGCCACGACCCGGCGAACATTGGTGTCCACCACGGGAACTCGCTGGCCGTAGGCGAAACACGCTACGGCGCGCGCGGTGTACGCGCCGATGCCCGGAAGACCGAGCAGCACATCGACATCGGCGGGAACCTCGTCGCCGTGCTCGCGCGCCAGCACCTGCGCGCACTCGTGCAGGCGCAGCGCACGGCGCGGATAGCCGAGCTTGCCCCACGCGCGCAGCACCTCACCCTGCGGCGCGGCGGCCATGGCCGAGGGCACCGGCCAGCGCGCCACCCACTCGCGCCAGATGGGCTCGACCCGCACCACGGGCGTCTGCTGCAGCATGATCTCGCTCATGAGGATCTGCCAGGCGCTCACGCCCGGTCGTCGCCACGGCAGGTCCCGGGCGGTCTCCCGGTACCATTCGATCAGCACGTCGCTGTCCACTTCGACCCTTCTCCCGGCCCGAACGCCGGAACATCCACCGGCATCACGCGCGATGCTATCGAGTCGCGCCGACATACCCGAACGCTATTGGTGCGAGGCCGCCCGAAACCCCGTCCACGCATCGACAACCCGTTCGCAGGACGACCCTCCCCGATTGTCGGGACAACAGCCGACGGGCGGGCCATCCTCGGATCGACACCATCCGCACGGCACCACCGTCCGCAGCACGACGCACGCTCGGGCAAGGCATCGGCGCACCCGCACGCGAGCACTCTCACCGCCCGCGACGCCCTGTCGCCAGATCGTCTTTGCCCGACCGTAACTTTATGGACTCGCCGGTAACCGAAGGGCTATGGAAAATGGGACACATGCCGCATTCCAACCCGATCAGTGCATGGAAAGCCCTGCGTGAGGGCAACGAGCGCTTCGTCAACGGCGCATTGCAGCACCCTAGCCAGGGAATCGCCGACCGCGCGAAGCTCGTCGGCGGGCAGCAGCCGCACGCCATTCTCTTCGGCTGCGGCGACTCGCGCGTGGCCGCCGAGATCATCTTCGACCAGGGCCTGGGCGAGATGTTCGTGGTCCGCACCGCCGGTCACGTCGTGGACAGCTCGGTGCTGGGCTCCATCGAGTACGGCGTGCACGTGCTGAAGGTTCCGCTGATCGTGGTGCTCGGCCACGACTCCTGCGGCGCGGTCTCGGCCACCATCGACGCGCTCGACAACGGCAATGTGCCCGGCGGCTTCATCCGCAGCGTCGTCGAACGCGTCACCCCGTCCATTCTGCTCGGCCGCCGCGAGGGTCTCAGCTCGGTCGACGAGCTCGAAGCCCGGCACGTCGAGGAGACCGCGCGCCTGCTCATGCAGCGTTCCATGATCATTTCCCAGGCCGTGGCGACCGGCGAGTGCGCCATCGCCTGCGTCACCTACAACCTGGGCGAGGGCGAGATCCGGCTCAAGCGGGTCATCGGCAATATCGGCGAAGTGGCCTGACCGCGAGCACATCCCGGTGACCAGGGTTCTCGGCGCTGAGCTGGGCGGGTTCGAGAAGCGGCGAAATCTACCTGCCTCGTATGCCGTTTCACCGCCGACACGCCGAGACCCTGCCGGGGATGCGAGAGACGGTGCCCTTACCGTTGGGGCGTGCTGGAACCGAATGGACCGCTGCCGCCGGAAATCTACTGGCGCCGTCGCGCGCTCGCGATCGGCGCGATCGTGGTCGCGCTCGCGATAGTGCTGTGGGTGGGCTTCGCGCTGCTGCGCGGAGGCGGTGACGATCCCAAGGCCGACGCCAAGGGCGCCACCTCCACGTCCGCGACCACCAAACCCTCCGGAAGTTCCTCCGGCGCACCGGACTCGGCGTCGGCGTCGGCCAAGCCGTCCGCCTCGGGCGGCAGCGCCGCGCCCGCGGCCGCACAGGGCCAATGCCCCGACCAGTCCCTGGCCGTGAAGGTGAACGTCGGACAGCCCACCTACAAGACCGGTGAGCAGCCGGTGTTCGGCATCGTCATCACCAATATCTCCAGCTCTACCTGCGAGCGCGACATGGGCTCGGGGCTGCAGCTGGTCTCGGTGCAATCCCTCGACGGGCAGCGCCGGCTCTGGTCCAGCACCGACTGCTACCCGGACGGCACACCCGATGTCCGCGCACTGAATCCGGGCCAGCAGGCCGCGTTCACCGTGACCTGGTCCGGGGCCACCTCGCAGCCCCAGTGCGCCGGTGACCGGGTGGCGGTGCCCGCGGGGCCGTACACCGTTGTCGCTCAACTCGGTTCGGTGCGCAGCGCCCCGGAGCCGTTCAACATCGCCTGATCCGGGCTGTTCGACACCGCCTGATCCAGGCTCGTTCGACACCGCCTGATCCAGGCTCGTTCGACACCGCCTGATCCAGGCTGTTTCGACACCGCCTGATCCAGGCAGTTCGACACCCGCCTGATTCCAGCACTCGCGATACGTGCGGGGCCGGGGCACACTACCTGTGCCCCGGCCCTGTCCGGTCGCAGGGGGCCCGGTTCGGCCGCGCCCCGAGGGGTTCAGGCGTAGCCGTGCTCGCCGATCCGCGCCAGCCCCTCGCGGATCCGGCCCGCCAGTTGGGCATTCATCCCCTCGACCGCCTCCAGTTCGGTCTGCTCGGCCCCCAGCAGCGCCCGGAGCGTGCCGAAGGCGTCGATCAGGGGTTCCACCTTCCGGAACGGCACCCGCGGGATCTGGGCCAGCAGGCGATAGCCGCGCGGGCCGACCGCGGTGTCCAGCGACTCCAGGGTGGCCGGACGGCCCAGCGCGGGAGCGAGATTCGCCAGTTCGAGCAGATCGTTGTCCGCGAGCGCGTCCAGCCGGGCCAGCGCCCGATCCACCTGCGCCTCCCCCACCACCTCACCGACCACGTAGTCGCGCACCAGCAGTCGGCGCAGATTGTCGGTGTCCACCACCTGTTCGGTCAGCTGCAGGGCGATCTGACGGCCGTCCACCCCCAGTTCCAGCACATCCCGCTCGATCCCGCCCGCGGTGCGCCGCATGAGCTCCAGGCAGTGCATCACCGTGAGCACGTCGCGCAGCGTCGCGAAGTCCTCGATCTCCAGCCCGGACAGGCGGCGGGTCAGCTCGTCGAGCCGGAATCGATAGCGCTGCAACGTCGCCATGGCCTGATTCGCCCGCGAGAGGATGGCCGAGGAATCCTGCACCGGATACCGCTCACCGTTCACGTACACGGTGACCAGACCGGTGGAACTGCTCACCGAAACGATCGGATAACCGGTTTGCCGGGCGGTGCGTTCGGCCGCCTTGTGCCGCGTCCCCGATTCCACCGTCGGCAATCCCGGATCGGGAACCAGATGCACATTGGCGCGCACGATTCGGGAACCGTCGGTGGAAAGAACCACGGCCCCATCCATTTTCGACAATTCACGCAACCGGGTCGGTGAGAATTCGACATCCAATTCGAATCCGCCGTCGCACAGTCGTTCCACTCGTTCGTCGTAACCGAGCACCACCAGACCGCCACTGCCCGCACGCAGAATGCGATCGATTCCGTCCCGCAATTGCGTTCCGGGCACCAGCCGCGCGATCACCTCCGGCACCGGATTCGGTGAATTGTCCTGCGCCCCGACGATTTCGGAATCGCCGATATCGAGATCGCGCCCGGCGACCACTCCGGAACGGCCGATCCGGCCCAGCCATTTCTCGCGCTGTCCGCGCGCCGCCATCACTCGCCCGCCGCCGCGCGGTCCCGGCGCCGGGGACGCAGACCGGTGATCGCCAGGGCCGCACCGAGATCGGAGACCTCGCGCAGCTTCATACCGCGGCTCACGCGCTCCACACCCGGGGGCACCAGCGCCTCGGTGAAGCCGAGCCGCTCCGCCTCCGCGAGCCGGCGCGAGAGCCCCGTGACCTGGCGCACCTCCCCCGCCAGGCCGACCTCACCGAGCACCACCATGCGACTGGGCAGGGCCCGGTCCTGACTGGCGCTCGCGATGGCAAGGGCCACAGCCAGATCCGCCGCCGGCTCGATGAGGCGCATGCCGCCCACCGTGGCGGCGTAGACGTCCTGCTTGCCCACATAGACCCCGCAGCGGCTCTGCAGCACGGCCAGGACCATGGAAACGCGGTTGTAGTCCAGACCGCTCACCGCACGCCGCGGCGCGGGCACCGAGGTGTCCACGGTCAGACCCTGCACCTCGCCCAGCATCGGCCGCTTGCCGTCCATGGCGACGGTGACAGCGGTGCCGGGCACCGCGCTGTCGCGGTGATGCAGAAACAGGCCGGACGGGTCGTCCACGCAGTGGATCCCGGCCTCGCGCATCTCGAAGCAGCCCACCTCGTCGGTGCTGCCGAACCGGTTCTTGACGCCGCGCACCATGCGCAGGGAGGTGTGCTTGTCGCCCTCGAAGTGCAGCACCACGTCCACCAGGTGCTCGAGTGTGCGCGGACCGGCCACCGCGCCGTCCTTGGTGACGTGTCCGACCAGCAGCACCGCGATCCCGCTGGACTTGGCGAGCGTGGTGAGCGCCGCGGTCACCGAGCGCACCTGGGTGACGCCGCCGATCACGCCGTCCACATCGCCGGCCAGCATGGTCTGCACCGAGTCGACCACCAGCAGGGTCGGGCGCACCTGTTCGACATGGCCGAGGATGGTGGCGAGATCGGATTCGGCCGCGAGATAGACCTTTTCGTGCACCGCGCCGGTCCGGTCCGCGCGCAGGCGCACCTGGCCCGCGGATTCCTCGGCGGTCACGTACAGCGCGATCTCGTCGCGCGAGCGCGCCCAGCGGTGCGCGACCTCGAGCAGCAGGGTCGATTTGCCGACCCCGGGCTCGCCGGACAGCAACACGACCGACCCCGGGATGATGCCCCCGCCCAGCACCCGGTCGAGCTCCGAGACGCCGGTCGAGCGGGACTGCGTGAAGTTGGCGTCCACGCTGGAGATCGGCGTCGCCGCCGTGCTCGGCAGCATGGCGCGCCGCCCGGTCGCCGCGACGGGCGAGGCCATGGCGGCCTCCGCGATGGTCCCCCAGCCCGAGCACGAGGGGCAGCGGCCCACCCACTTGGCGACCTCGTATGCGCAGTCCGCGCAGCGATACATCGATTTCACCTTGGCCACGCGGGCAGCCTAGTCAGCGGGGCCGACAGGGCTCGCAACCCGCGCCGCCGGGCCCGCACCGGGCCGCTCCGCGCGCCCTGCGGCTCACCCGCGCGCCCCCTCTTCCCCGCCCCTTCCGGACGGTGCGATCGCCTTCGCAGGGATCGGGCACCTCGGGCATGTGGGCCCTCCGGCGCGCTACGCCGCCGAGCAGCTAGCCCGCCTGGCTCTACCCTCGCGACTCGACCGCGGCCGCACCCGGACCGGGTACGAAGAACGCCGCACCCGCCTCGAATTGCGAAGGGGGTGCGGCGTTTCGGTGTTCGGGGTGAAGCCGGTTCAGTGGCCGGACTTCTTCTCCTCGTTGTTGACCGGCTCGGGGCGCGGGTTGTCCGGCCCGGCGTCGACCGGGACGTTGACCGCGACGGTGCCGTTGTCCTTGAAGATGAAGGTGACCTGGTAGGTCAGGCCCGGGGTGACGTCCTTGGTCAGGCCGGTGACCTCGACCAGCAGCGGCTTGGCATCGGGATCGGTGACCTTGTCCGAGGCCGCCTCGGCGGGCGCGCCGTGCGCGTCCGGGGCCGCCGACGCGCCGTGCTCGTCGGTCTTGGCGGCGCTCTTGGTGCTCAGATCGGCGACCAGGGTGGACTGCGGCTTGATCTCGGCCTTGCCGTCGATCTTCACCTGGCCCAGATCGGTGGTGATGCCGACCAGGTTGTCCGCCTTGGCTTCACCGAGATTCGCGGCGCTGAAGGCCAGCACGGCCTTGCCGCCCTTGGCGTTGTTGTACTCCTCGCCCTGGGGCAGCAGGAAGCGCACGTCGCGCAGCGCGATCTTGCCGACGTCGGCATGGTTTCCGTTGACCGCCGCGGTCTGCGCGGCGGTCTGCGAGATCTGACCGGCGCCGCATCCCGACAGGGCCAGCACCGCGCCCGCGGCGAGAGCAGCAACTGTCACGGCACGCCGTCGCGCCTTCGACGCTGTGGTGGCTTTCAGGGCAGTCACGGGGTCCTCCATGTCGACCGGCTCAACTCCACTATGGAGAGTAGTAGTCAAGAAGAGTAATGCTTCCCTCCGCGCGCCACACACGCGGGCACGGTCGGACGGGCGAGTGTCACGACGGCGAAGCGGGCGAGCGACACCGCGACGAAGCGGGCCGCCGCCACGATGCGGGAGTGGCCGCGGAGTACTCGAGTGACTCGTTCCGGCGCGTTCGAGTGAAACGATCTCATGTGCGCAAGTGACGCCGTGTCGCGCGAGGGGTGTTTCAAGGTCATCCGCGACAGAGATTCGCGAGTTCTTCTCATTGCCCCATTGCCGAATTCACGGGGGCGCGCACTCGCGTATGTCATCTGCGCGTTGGCATATGCGTTCGGACGACACTGCGCGGTATCCCGTTATGCCACAACAAGATGCACACGATTCGCGTTCTGTCAACCCCCGCCGCCGCCTCGTTGTGGCCCTGACCTGCGTCGTTGATCGCGCCGTTACCGAGTCGCATGTTAAACTGTGAACATCGAAAGGGGCACGGGACACATGATTTTTAAGGTCGGAGACACCGTCGTTTACCCCCACCACGGAGCGGCGTTGATCGAAGCTATCGAAAACCGCACCATCAAGGGTGTGCAAAAGGAGTATCTGGTCCTGAAGGTTGCACAAGGCGACCTGACCGTTCGAGTTCCCGCAGAGAACGCAGAGTATGTCGGCGTCCGCGACGTCGTCGGCCAGGAGGGCTTGGACAAAGTCTTCCAGGTACTCCGCGCTCCCCACACCGAGGAGCCGACCAACTGGTCTCGCCGCTACAAGGCGAACCTGGAAAAGCTCGCTTCGGGAGACGTCAACAAGGTGGCCGAGGTTGTTCGTGACCTCTGGCGCCGTGAGCAGGACCGCGGCCTGTCCGCCGGCGAGAAGCGCATGCTCGCCAAGGCACGTCAGATCCTCGTCGGCGAGCTCGCGCTCGCGGAGGGTACCGACGATGTTCGGGCCGACACCCTGCTCGACGAGGTTCTCGCAGCGGCTTCCTGACAGTGAATAATTCGCACGGCGAAGGCCGTGTCGTTGCGCTGGTGCCTGCCGCCGGCCAGGGCGTACGTCTCGGTGAAAACATGCCGAAGGCTTTCGTCCCGGTTGGCGGCAGTCCCATGCTCGTACTGGCTGTGGACGGACTGATCGCCTCCGGGGCGGTCGACGAGGTTGTGGTTATGGTGCCCGCCGAGCTCGTCGACGAGACCCGCGATCTTCTGGACGGGACCGATGTCCCCGTCACCGTCGTACCCGGTGGAGCAGAGCGCACCGACTCGGTCCGGGCCGGCCTTCGCGCCGCCCGCGACGCCTCCTTCATCCTCGTCCACGACGCGGCTCGTGCCCTGACGCCGCCGTCGCTCGTCTCCCGGGTCGTCGCCGAGCTGCGCTCCGGCGTGAAAGCCGTGGTGCCCGCACTGCCGGTGACCGACACCATCAAGTCCGTGAACGACGCGGGCACGGTGACCGGCACCCTGATCCGCTCGACCCTGCGCGCTGTGCAGACACCGCAGGGTTTCGACGCCGACCTGCTTCGCGACGCCTATGCCATCGGCATCGAGGCGACCGACGACGCGAGCCTGGTGGAACTCATGGGCACGGCCGTCAAGACGCTGCCCGGCTCTCCCCTGGCTTTCAAGATCACCACTCCGCTCGATCTGATGCTCGCCGAAGCGCTCATGGACCCGCAGGAGTCGGTGCGCGCATGATCGACCCGACCGCCCTGCGCACCGGCATCGGCAGCGATGTCCACCCCATCGAACCCGGACGTCCATGCTGGATGGCGGGCCTTTCGTTCGAGGGTGAGAGCGGGTGCGCGGGCCACTCGGACGGCGACGTCGCCGCCCACGCGCTGTGCGACGCGCTGCTGTCCGCCGCCGGTCTCGGCGATGTGGGCGCGGTCTTCGGCACCGGCCGTCCGGAGTGGGAAGGCGTGTCGGGGGCGGCCATGTTGAAGGAGGTTCGCCGTCTGCTGGACGACGCGGGCTTCCAGATTGTCAATGCGGCTGTACAAGTAATCGGTAATCGGCCCAAGATCGGTCCCCGACGCGCCGAAGCGCAAAACACGCTCGGAGAAATCCTCGGCGCACCGATTTCGGTATCCGGTACCACCACCGACGGGCTGGGACTCACCGGCCGCGGTGAAGGCGTGGCGGCGATCGCCTCCGCGCTGCTGTGTTGTCGTTCCTGAAGACACGTGCGGTGAATCGCCCGTGTTGTCGGGACTGAATCCGCACCGCCGGGGCTGAATCCGCGACACGAACACGGCTCGCGCACGATTACCTGTCGTACGGCCGGACCGCAGGCCGTATCCGCCCGTAATCCGCCACAAACCAACAGCTAGGATGGCTGGTCGTGACTCTGCGCCTTTTCGACACCGAGACGCGGACCCTGCGTGATTTCACTCCGCTGGTCCCCGGCCATGCATCGGTGTACCTGTGTGGCGCGACGGTGCAGGGCGAACCCCACATCGGACACGTGCGCAGCGGCGTGGCCTTCGACGTGCTGCGACGCTGGCTCGGCGCCAATGGATTCGACGTGGCCTTCATTCGCAATGTCACCGATATCGACGACAAGATTCTGAACAAGGCCGCCGACGCCGGCCGGCCGTGGTGGGAGTGGGCGCTCACGCACGAGCGCGCCTTCGATCGCGCCTACGAGACGCTCGGGGTGCTGCCGCCCTCGTACGAGCCGCGCGCCACCGGAACCATCACGCAGATGGTCGAGATGATGCAGCGACTCATCGACCGCGGGCACGCGTACCCCTCCGAGGGCAACGTCTACTTCGACGTCCGCAGCTACCCCGACTACGGCAAGCTGTCCGGGCACAAGCTCGATGACGTGCACCAGGGCGAGACCGCCGGGATGGGCAAGAAGGACCCGCTCGACTTCACCATGTGGAAGGCCGCCAAGCCGGGCGAGCCCAGCTGGCCGTCGCCGTGGGGTCCGGGCCGTCCGGGCTGGCATCTGGAATGCTCCGCCATGGCCGAGTACTATCTCGGACCCGATTTCGATATCCATTGCGGCGGAATGGATCTGATCTTCCCGCACCACGAGAACGAGATCGCGCAATCGCGTGCGGCCGGAGACGGGTTCGCCCGCTACTGGCTGCACAACGGCTGGGTGACCATGGCCGGCGAGAAGATGTCCAAATCGCTGGGCAATGTGCTCTCGATCCCGAACGTGCTCGAACGGGTCGGGGTGCGCGCCGTCGAGCTGCGCTTCTACCTGGGCAGCGCGCACTACCGCTCGATGCTCGAGTACTCCGATCAGGCGCTCACCGAGGCCGCCGCCTCGTACCAGCGGCTCGAGGGATTCCTGCTGCGCGTGGCCGAGCGGGCGGGCGAGATCCCGGTCGGCGAGTGGACCGAGGGCTTCGCGGCCGCGCTGAACGACGATCTCGGAGTTCCCAAGGCGCTGGCCGAGATTCACCGGCTCGTGCACGAGGGCAACAAGGCCGTGGAGTCCGGCGATCTGGAGGGCGCGCGCACGCTGGCCGGTCAGGTACGGGCCATGCTCGCCATCCTCGGGGTCGACCCGCTCGATCCGCGCTGGGCCGCGCCCGCCGACTCCTCCTCCGCGATGGACGCGCTGGACGTGCTCATCAACGCGGAACTGCAGCGCCGCCAGGAAGCCCGGGCCGCCAAGGACTGGGCCGGGGCCGACGCGGTACGCGACCGGCTCAAGGCTGCCGGCGTCGAAGTCACAGATACTCCCAATGGACCGGAATGGTCGCTCACCAAGGAAAAACGGTGAGCGTCCCCGACGAGAGCAGGGGCAACTCAGGCGCAGCCGTTCGCTGCGCCGACCGGATGCGGGCGTCCCGCATGATCGCCCGGCCGCATGAGATCCACGCGGCCGGACGGGTGCTGGGTCCTCTCATGACACGGAAGGCGAAGTAATGGCAGGCAATTCGCAGCGCCGCGGCGCGACGCGCAAGACGGGCACCAAGAAGGGGCAGACCGTCGGTTCCGGCGGTGTGCGCAGGCGCGGGCTCGAGGCCAAGGGCGCCACCCCGCCCGCCTCGGAGCGCAGCTACCACCCGGCGGCCAAGAAGGCCCGGGCCAAGGCGAAGGCCGAGAACGCCGCCGCCACCACACGTTCGCGCAATGCCGGGCGTCCGATCGCCGGGCGCAAGGACGGCGACGGTCCGGAGTTGGTGCTCGGTCGCAACCCGGTCGTGGAGTGCCTGCGCGCCGGGGTTCCGGCGACCGCGCTGTACGTCGCCGTCGGCACCGAGAACGACGAACGGCTCACCGAGGCCGTGAAGATCGCCGCCGACACCGGCATCTCCATCCTCGAACTGCCGCGCACCGACCTGGACAAGATGAGCAGCAACGGCATGCACCAGGGCCTGGCCCTGCAGGTGCCCGCGTACCGCTACGCGCATCCGGACGATCTGGTCGAGCGGGCGCGCGCCGCATCCGAGCCGGCGTTGCTGGTCGCGCTCGACAACATCACCGATCCTCGCAACCTGGGCGCGGTCGTGCGCTCGGTGGCGGCGTTCGGCGGGCACGGCGTGGTCATCCCGCAGCGCCGCAGCGCCAGCATCACCGCGGTCGCATGGCGCACCAGCGCGGGTGCGGCGGCTCGACTGCCCGTCGCCCGTGCCACCAATCTGACTCGCACGCTGAAGGATTGGGCCGCCAAGGGCTACCAGATCATCGGCCTCGACGCGGGCGGGGACACCACCCTCGACGAATTCGACGGCAGCACACCGACTGTCATCGTGGTGGGCTCCGAGGGCAAGGGCCTCTCGCGCCTGGTGCGCGAAACCTGCGACAGCATCCTGAGCATCCCGATGGCGGGACCGGTCGAGTCGCTGAACGCCTCGGTCGCGGCGGGTGTGGTGCTGGCCGAGGTCGCCCGCCAGCGGCGCGGCTGAGCGGGACCCGATACGCGCGCCGATCGAACGATCGGCGGCGGTCCGGGCTGGTGCCCGCACCCCGCGGTCGAGAAGCATTGCGGGCGTTGCCGTTCCGAAGCGACGCCACCACATCACGAGTTCGAATGCGATTGCGCGCCAACGCTATCCGACAGCGTCGGCGCGTTTCGTGTTTTCGGGCGCGCAATGCCGGGCGATAGCGCAGGTAGAGCGACCATTTCGACCGTGGCGCACGAGACGGCGCGCCCGGAGTCCGCGCGTCAGCCTGCCGACGGGGACGTTTCGAACGTAAAATCGAGCGGTGGTCATCCCTGAGCAGCCCATCGGCTCCCCCGTCGAGCACGAGCATGCGACGGCGGTGCTGCTACTCGGGGCGCTGAGCGTGTTCTGCTGCGGCATTCTGGGGCCGGTGGCCTGGGTGCTGGGCCGGCGAGCCCTCAACGAGATCGACGCGTCCGGCGGCGCCTACGGCGGCCGGGTGCAGGCCGTGGTCGGCTACGGGCTCGGAATCGTCGGCACGATCCTGATGATCTGCATGGCGATCCTGGCCGTGTTCCTGATGATCAGCGGCGGCTAGCTCAGTCGAGTCCGGGGCGGCGTTCGCCCTCGGTGACCGCGTCCCAGGCCGGCCACTCGGTGCTGACGCTGCCGCTCCACTTGGGCGAGCGGCGGTCCTTCAGCGCGGCGACTCCCTCACCACCGTCGGAACTCTTGGCGACGTAGTCGTTGAGCTCGGTTTCCAGGCGCCCGACGGTTTCCGGGGACATGGTGGGCGCCTCCCACAGCAGGCGCTTGGACAGCGCCACCGGCAGCGGCGCGGAGCCCTGCGCGATGTCGTGCGCGACCTCCAGCGCGGTCGGGAGCACCTCGCTCGCGTAGAGGCAGGCATTGGCGATGCCGAGCGACTTGGCCTCGTCACCATCGAAGGTGCGGCCGGTGAGCAGGAGGTCGGCGGCATTGGCGCTGCCGATCAGGCGGGGCAGCGTCCAGTGCGCGTACCCGTCCGCGAGGGCGCCGCGGCGCACCTGGTTGAGCGCGTACACCGCATCGCGCGCCACATAGCGCAGATCGCACTGCAGCGCGATCTCCAGGCCGATGCCGACCGCATGCCCGTTCACCGCCGCGATGACCGGCTTACGAATCTTGAACGGCGCAGGATCGATGAGCCCGTTCACCTCGCCCACCTTCATCGACAGGTCCGCGCCCGCGCAGAACGCGGGCGGGGTGCCGGTGATGACGACCGCGCCGATGGCGTCGTCGGTATCGCAGCGGCGTAGCGCCGCACCGAGTTCCGACGCCATCGCCGGAGTGAGCGCATTCTGCTGGGCGGGCCGGTTGAGCGTGAGCACCGCGACCCCACCGGAAACGTCGACCTGCAATTCCGAACTCATGCGCACGAATCCTAGTCAACCCGGGGACGCCGTGCCCGAATGCCTGTTCGTTCGGCGAATAAAAGTTGCTCGTCAGCGCAGGATCTTGCGGCCGATGGCGTACTTGTGCACCTCGGTGGGTCCGTCGTAGAGCCGGAAGGCGCGCATATCGCGGAAGATCATCTCCACCACGGTCTCGTCGCTGATGCCGATGCCGCCCAGCACCTGCACGGCGCGGTCGGTGACCTTGAACAGTTCCTCCGAGACGAAGGACTTGGCGATCGAGCTCTCGTGCCGCGCCTTCTCGCCCTGATCCATCAGCCAGCAGGCGTGCCAGATGGTGAGGCGGCACTGGTGCAGCGCGATCTCGTTGTCCGCCAACATGAACGACACGCCCTCGTGCTCGCCGATCGGCTTGCCGAAGGCGGTGCGGGTCTTGGCGTAGTCGATCGCGATGGACTGCACGCGCTCGCCCGCGCCCAGCCAGCGCATGCAGTGGGTGAGGCGGGCCGGGGCCAGTCGCAGCTGCGCGTACCGCAGGGCCTGACCGGTCTCGCCGAGCACGGACTCCTTGGGCAGCACCAGGTTCTCGAAGTTCACCACCGCATGGCCGCCGACGTAATTGCGGTCCATCGTGTTCATGATGCGCTCGATGACGATGCCGGGCTGATCGCCGTCGGTGAGGAACAGCGTCGGGCCCGAGGGCAGGTGCGGGTTGTCGGTCAGACGGGCCATGATGATCCACACCTTCGCGCCGTCCGCGCCGGTGATCAGCCATTTGCGGCCGCTGATGGTGAAGTTCTCGCCGTCGAAGGTGGCCTCGGTGGCGAGCTGGTTCGGGTCCGAGCCCGCGCCGTTCGGCTCGGTCATGGCGAACACCGAACGCTGGTGGCCGTCGATCAGCGGCTGCAGGTAGCGCTCGGCCTGCTCCTGGTTCGCGACCTTGGAGAGCAGGAACATATTGCCCTCGTCGGGGGCGGCGCAGTTCATCGCGACCGGGCCGAGGGTGGACCAGCCGGCGGCCTCGTACAGCACGGCCTGCTCGACGTGGGTCAGCCCGCGTCCGCCCAGCTCCACGGGAGCCTGGATGGTCAGCAGCTTCTCCGCGCGCGCCAATTCGACCATTTCCTGGCGCATTTCGTCGTTCGGGCCGTGCGCGGTCAGCCGCGGGTCACGCTCGAAGGGGACGATCTTGTCGATGACGAACTGGCGGACCCGATCACGTTCGGCGGCGAGTTCGGCGGGAATCGAAAAGTCGATCATCGGTGGTCACCAATCATTCCGGAGGGCGTGCGTGCCGAGCATACGACGACCGCCCGCCGGGACTGAAGGCACCCGCCATCAAACGAGGACGCGGCGCAGGAAATCCTCGACTTCGGCCCGGTAGGCGGCCGGTTGGTCATCGTGCACGAGGTGTCCGGCCCCGGAGATCACCACATGCCGGGCCATCGGGTGCACACGTGCCATCTCTGCCATCTGGCCCGGCGGGGTGATGGTGTACTCGCCTTCCAGCAGCAGCGCGGGCACGGTCACGACCTTCCACTCGTCCCAGAAATCACGGGAGCCCCACTCCTCGGAGATCAGCCGGAAGATCTCGACCTCACCGTGCAGCCGATAGCCGTCGGGGCCGTGCACGAAGGAATCGAGGAAGTAGCGTCCCGCCACCGGTCCGAAGAACTCCAGCACGGCGGCCTCGTCCGGGAACGGCTGCGGCCACGCGGAAATCACCGCGGCCCAGTCGTCGGCCGTCCGGCCGCGAAAGTCCGGGGCGATGTCCTCGACCACGAGCGCACGCACCAGTTCCGGATGCGCGGCGGTGAGCGTCAGCCCGTGCAGGCCGCCCATGGAGTGCCCGATCACCACCATCGGCTCGTCGATCACCGTCCGGATCTGCCCGTGCAGGTCCGCGACGAAGTCCTCGGTGCTGAAACGGTACGGCGCGGCGCCGGGGGAATCGGTGCGCCAATGCTCCGGCAGCGGGCGGCCGTGGCCCGCGGCGTCGAAGGTGTACACGTGCCCGAACTCGCGCAGCCAGTCCAGCTGGGATCGCCAGGTGCGCGCACTGCCCATCAAACCGTGCAGCAGCAGGATCGGGACTCCGCTGCCGCCTTCGTCGTACAACACACCCCCAATGTATGGGTGCGAAGCCCACATTCGGACGATGCCCCCGCTCCACCGCGGCGTAGCCTCGTCCGCATGGCAGTCGTCAAGATCAATGCAATCGAGGTCCCCGAGGCAGCGGGCCCCGAACTGGAGAAGCGCTTCGCCGCGCGGGCACACGCCGTGGAGAACTCCCCCGGGTTCCTGGGTTTCCAGCTGCTGCGCCCGGTCGCCGGTGACAAGCGGTACTTCGTTGTCACACAGTGGGATTCGGAGGAATCCTTCGAGGCCTGGCGGGACGGGCCGGCACGGGCCGCCCACGCGGGAGAGGGCGGCGAGGCGCGCAAGCCCGTCTCCACCGGTGCGTCCCTGCTCGAATTCGAGGTCGTCCTGGACGTTCAGGGCAAGAACGCCTGATCACCCCCGGTTGACGAGCGGCCGACGGGGATGTCACAGTTCGAGATGCAAGTAGCGACGGTGACGCGGTAACCCGGTGAGAGTCCGGGGCGGTCGCGCCACTGTTTCCATGCACCGAGCCTGCGGGCCCAGTGCCGGGAGAGCCAGACACCGGCACCGTCGCGATCCGTTTCGACGGGGACGCGAAATCCCTAGGAGGCTTCCATGGCCATCGTTCACAACCCCAGTGGGACCGACAGCGCGCTGACCGCGCTGCTCATCTCCGCCGGTGTCGTACTTCTGGCATTGCTCACGCTGTACCTGGTCGGCTTCGATCAGGGCGCGATCTCGCGCAGCGGCATGTACATGCACGAGCTCATGCACGACGGACGTCACCTGCTGGGTGTCCCATGCCACTGAGCGAATCCCCTTCTCTGACGGGTTCGCTGAAGACGCTCCTCCTACGTGGCCTGCTGGCCGGCCTCATCGCCGGTCTGCTGGCCGCGTCGGTGGGCTTCTTCATCGGTGAACCCAAGATCGATGCCGCGATCTCGATCGAGGAAGCGAACAGCCAGGCGGCCGAGGCCGCGGAAGCTCCCGCCGCGGGCGGGCATTCGCACGGCGACGAGGAAGCACCCCTCGTGAGCCGCGACGGCCAGAAGGCCGGTCAATTCCTGGCACTGGGCCTGTACGGCCTGGCCATCGGAGCCATCTTCGCCACCGCACTCAATGTCGCGCGCCGGTACACCACGCTCTCGGGACCCAAGCTGGCGCTGGGACTCGCGGCCGGAGGCTGGCTCGCCATCGTCGCGGTGCCGTTCTTCAAATATCCGGCCAACCCACCGGCGGTGGGCGAACCGGACACCATCAACGAGCGCACCTGGTTGTGGGTCGCGGCCGTACTGCTCGGCTTCGCGGCCGTGGGCGCGGGCGTGTACGTCTACAAGGCGCTGCGCGGTCAGCTGGACACGATTCGCCTGATCGGCGGAGTCGCGGTATTCCTGATCATCGCGGCCGCCGGGTACATCCTGCTGCCGGGCATCAACGAGGTGAAGGCCGACTTCCCCGCGACCCTGCTGTGGCAGTTCCGGGCGACCTCGCTGGCCGAGACCGGCACGCTGTGGCTGGCGCTCGGACTCGGTTTCGCGGCGCTGACCGAATTCGCCTCGCGCACAACGCGGGCGGTCGAACCGGCCAAGGCGTAATCGCGGCCGACGCGTGATTGCGGCTGATGAGGGCGTAACCACGCAAGACGGGGAATGGGCGGTGCCGAATTTCGGCACCGCCCATTTTCCGTTTCGAACTCAGGCCTCGAAGGTGGCGTCCAACTCGATGGTGTCGACACCGGTGAGCGCCTTGGAGATCGGGCAGCCCGCCTTCGCCGCGGCGGCGGCCTCGGCGAAGCCGTCGGCATCGATGCCCGCGGCGCGGCCGACGACGGTCAGCTTGATCTTGGCGATGCGGAAGCCGCCGGCCGGATCGGGGCTCAACGTCACATCGGCGTTGACGTCCAGGCTCTGCGGGGTACCGCCGAGCCGGGCCACCTCGGCCGAGAGCGCCATGGCGTAGCAGGAGGAGTGCGCGGCGGCGATCAGCTCTTCCGGGCTGGTGGTGCCGTCCGCATTGTCGGCCGCCCGCTTGGGGAACGACACGTCGTACTTGCCGACACCGGAGCTGACCAGCTCGACCTGACCGGAGCCGTCCTGCAGGCCGCCGGTCCAAGCGGTGCGCGCGGTACGTGTAGGCATCACTGTCCTTTCAAGGGATCGAAAGACTTACCCGCCCGAAGGTAGTCGAACTCGCCGGACTCTCCCGGGCTTCGCCCCGAACCTCCGGGAAAGTTCTCGGGCCCCGCCCTCCGATTCGAGGCGGGCCGGGGTCAGACGAGGGTGGTGGCGCGCAGATCGAGTTGCTCGAGGATGGTGGGCCAGGATTCCTCGTGGCGGTCGCGAGCCGCCGCGGTCGCGAAACCGGCGTGGGTGAGCACGAGGGCGGTGCCCGCGCCGTGCTGTGAGAGTCGCACGGTGAGTACGGTTTCCGCGCCCTCGGTGCCGCCTTCGCCGGTGACCCAGGTCAGTTCGACCAGGCGGTCGGGGATCAGGCGCAGGAAGCGGCCGTAATGGGGGTGGCCGCCGCCCGCGGTGAAGAAGAAGGGCTCGTTCACCGCGGGGCGGGACAGCACCGAGCCGGGATCGGCGAACCAGCGGCCGAGCTGGCGGGTGCACATGAGGTAGAGCTCATCGGGCGAGGCGGTCATGATGCGCTCGGCGACCAGCGAGAATGGCCGCGTGGAGAGGTCGGGAGGCCGGATCGGCGCTACGTCCATGCGCGAGCACGATACTCGTCCCGAATCACTCCGGATCGGTGACCCGCGCCAGCACGATGCCGCCGACGATCAGCGCCAGCGCCAGCGCGCGGCCCACGCTCATCGGATCCTTCTGCACCGCCACGCCCAGGCCGATCGCGCCCACCGCGCCGATACCCGTGAACACCGCGTAGGCGGTGCCGACGGGCAGGGTCTTCATCGAATACGAGAGCAGGTACACCGCCACGGCGGCCAGCGCGAAGCACACGAGCGTCGCCAGCGGCTTGGTGAAACCCTCCGTCGGTTTGATGGACTGCGACCAGGCGATCTCCACCGCACCGGCCAAAATCAGTATCAGCCAGGCCATCTCAGTACTCCTTACCGAGTCGGCGGGCCTGCGCGAGTGCGGCGGCGTAGGACTGTTCATGCCGCTCGCGCAGGTGCGCGAGAACGGGATCGTGGCGGGAGTTCACCAGTTCCGCATTGACGAACACCGAGTCCTGGACCGCGAAGTGGCCGGCGAAGAAGTCCCGCAGGAAGCGCTCCTGGTAGTCGTAGGCAGCCTTCGGCGCACCCGGGGCGTAGGAACCGCCGCGCGCGGTGACGACCACGAATCGCCTGGGCGCCAGCGACATTCGCGGGAAGGTGATCTGGTCCAGCCAGGCCTTGAGGGATGCGGGGATCGAGTAGTTGTACATCGGGGTGCCGATCAGGACGACGTCGGCGGCGCGAACCTCGGCCAGCAGCGGTTCCACGACGGCCCAGGCCCGCTGCTGCTCAGGTGAATTCGCCAGTTCGGCGAGGTGATCGAGATCGGTGCTGCCGTGAGCGAGCACTCGATCGCACAGTTGTGTCCAGCCCTCGCCGATGAACGGGATCGGATCGGCCGACAGGTCCAGGTGCGCGTAGGCGCCGCCGGGGTGCTGGGCGCGCCAGGACTCGGCGAAGGCGGCGCCGAGTTCGCGGCTGACGGAGTTACGGCGGGCACTGGCGTCGAGGTGCAGCAGGGCGGTCATGAGCGAGTCTCCATTCAAGTGGACAGTGTGTCCGTTTGACGGTTCCACGGTACGAGGTAAACGGACAGTTTGTCCACTTACCGTCCGGTGACTACAGTGAGCTGCATGGATCTTGTCGGCCGACCCCTGTTCGACTCGGCGGCCCCGGACGCCGGATCAGCGAGCGGCGCACCGTCCGAGCGGGCGGACGCGGCGCGCAATCGAGCCAAGGTGCTCGCGGCGGCGGCGGAGTTGTTCGCCGGGCGAGATCCGCGCGCGATCACCATGGACGATGTCGCCAAGGCCGCGGGCGTCGGGCGCGGGACGCTGTATCGCCGGTACCCGGATGTCGCGTCCATCGCGGTCGCGCTGCTGGACGAACACGAGCGGGCGCTGCAGGAGAAGCTGCTGGGCGGGCAACCGCCGCTGGGTCCCGGCGCACCACCCGCCGAGCGGCTCGCCGCGTTCTACGCCGCCATGATCGAACTTCTCGACACCCACGCGCATCTGGTGCTCGGAGCCGAAACCGGGGGCACCCGGTTCCGCACCGGGGCGTATCAGTTCTGGGCGGTGCATGTGCGGTCGCTGCTGACCGAAGCCGCTGTGCCGGAACCGGATTCACTGGTGGACACGCTGCTGGCGCCGTTGGCCGCCGAGGTGTATCTGCGTCAACGGGAGCGCGGGCTGACCCCGGACGCGATCACCGGCGGGCTTGCCAGGCTCGCGCATCGGATGCTGGGACCGGGACGCGAGTCCTGACCACTCGCGGACTCCGATAGCCGCCTGCGTTACCGGCTCCCGAGCGATCCGTCTCCTGCACCCTCGAGCGCCGACCGCAACAGAAATCTGTCGACGATCGGCGCTCGACCGGCGGGATTCTCAGATCATGTCCCTGCGCCGGATCAGCCACACCGTGCCGCCCGCGAATACCGCGAGATAGACGGCCAGGACCAGCAGGGATTCGCCGCGCCCGAGGATGGTCAGCACTCCGGGCGTGGCCGGACCGTCCACGGTGCGCAGGGACCCTGCCAGCGATCCGGCCGCCGTGCCGGGCAGGTGGTCGGTGATCGCCTGGATGGGCGAGAAGATTCCGGCCACCCCGCGCAGCAGGTTCTCCACCACCAGCACCCAGACCACACCCAATCCGACCGCGAGGGCCGGGCCCCTGGCGAGCGCGCCGATCAGTGCGCCCGCCAAGGTCCACATACCCAGAATGGCTGTGCCCGAGAGTATTCCGAGCAGAATGCGATTCATCGACGGCAGCGCCAGGGATTGTCCTTGGGTTCCGCCTATGAGGGCCGCCACGCCGGTGTCGACCGTGAAGGCGACCACCACCAGGGCGAATACGGTCACCGCGAGGCTCAGCACCACCGCACCGATCGCCGCCGTGCGCGAAGGACCCTGGGTGAGAACGGTTTTCCAGGTTCCCCAGCCGTACCCGCTGCCCACCGCGAGCGCGCCGAGCACCAGCATGAGCGCACCGCCGAACATGGCCATGCCCTGGGTGAAGACCTCCGGGACCGCCGCCGGGAGCATCTGCCGCAGCAGGGCCTCGCGCGGCAGTCCGTTCGACATTCGCGAACTGCTGCCGGTCGAATAGGCCAGATAGTTGAACAGGTAGGCGAACGTGAGATTCAACAGGATCCACGTCCCGAGCACGATCCAGAACGCCGGCCACTTGCGCAGGCGCAGCAGTTCGGCGCGGGTACTGGCGATCAGGTCGGTCATGTCGGTTGCTCCGTCATCTCGAAAAAGACTTCCTCCAGGGACTTTTCGTCGCTGCGCAGCTCCAGCAGGTCCGCACCCGACTCGATCACCGCGCGAGCCACCGCAGGCGCCTTCGCCACACCGGCATCGACTCTGATGCCGGTGGCGGTGAGCTGCGCGGACCGATCGCCGACCACCCCGCACACCGCCCGGAAGGCCGGTTCCAGCGGATCGGCGCGAACGAACAACGCGGCCGCGCCGCGCAATTCGCGCACGGTGGACTCGGTCAGCAGCGCTCCCGCGGAGATGACGCCGACGCGATCACAGATCTCCTGCACTTCGCTGAGCAGGTGACTGGACAGCACGACGGTGTGCCCGTCGGCGGCGAGTCCGGTGATGAGCTCGCGCATCTCGGCCATGCCCGCCGGGTCCAGGCCGTTCGTGGGCTCGTCGAGAATCAGCAGGTCTGGCCCGCCGAGCAGGGCGGCGGCGACACCCAGGCGCTGCTTCATACCGAGGGAGTAGGTGCGGAACCTGTCCTCGCCGCGCGAACCGAGCGCGACACGGTTCAGGGCGCGCTCCACCTCCTCGCGGCCGACGCCCCGGTAGCGGGCCAGCACGCGCAGGTTGTCCCGGCCGGACAGGTACGGATAGAAACCGGGGCCCTCGATGAGAATGCCGATGCGGCGCAGAGCTTTCCGGTCACCTGGAGGATGTCCCAGGACCGTCGCGGTACCGGCGGTCGGGCGGATCAGGCCCACCAGCATGCGCAGCGTGGTGGTCTTGCCCGCGCCGTTGGGGCCGAGGAAACCGTAGATCTCGCCGCGACGGACGCTCATGCCCACGGCGTCCACGGCGGTATGGGAGCCGTAGCGCTTGGTCAGCCCGGTGGTGCGGACGACCGTATCCGGCTCGGCCGCAGCGGCATCCGGCGCGGCGACGGCTGTTTCGCGGCCGTGGATCCCTGCTTGGTTCATGAGGTCAACGATCCGCTCCGACCGACGGGGAAACATCCGCCGAGCAGCGCGTTCCGGTGTACGTATCTGGACGTATTTCCGCGTCGGACAGTGCCGAGAAGGGTGTTGCGGCGCTACCGTGCAGCTATGGGAAGTAGTGCGGCACGATGGTGGGATGTGCTGCTCGCGCTGGTGATCGCCACGATTCAACTCGGTGTGGGGACCCTGGCCAACGAGCATCAGACCGGGATGCGGGGGCTGGACCTGCTCGGATACCTATTGCTCGCGGCCGGGCCGGTGGCGCTGCTGATGCGCGGGCGGTACCCGCACGCGGTGTTCTATGTGACGCTCGCGGCCGCCGCCGCGTTCATCGTGACGGGCTACGGCTACGGGCCGATCTTCCTGTCGCTGATCGCCGGTTTCCTGGGCGCCGGAATCGTCGGATCACGCTGGTACAGCTACCCTTTCGTGGTTATCGGGTATCTGCTGATGGTGTGGCCGGTGCCGGGCTGGCGGGACTACGAGCAGAACACCTGGCAGCAGTTCGGACTGCTGGCCTGGCTGGTCGTGCTGGTCGCCATCGCCGAGGGCATCCGGCAGCGGCGAGCGGCCGCGCAGGCACGGCGGCAGAAAGAGGAGTCCGCGCGACGCGGGGAGCAGGCGCAGCGCGAGCGCGATCACGCCGACCGGGCGCGGGAGCTCGCTCAGCGTGAGCAGCGGGCCAGCGAGGAACGGCTCGAGATCGCGCGCGAGCTGCATGATGTTCTCGCGCACAGTCTCTCGATGATCAATGTGCAGTCCTCGGTCGCACTGGAACTCATCGACCGCAAGCCGGAGCAGGCCGCGACCGCGCTGGCCGCCATCAAGTCCGCCAGCAAGGACGCGCTCGGTGAGGTGCACGCGCTGCTGCGCTCGATTCGCGGCGGGACCGCGACCGTCGCCGCCCCCGTCGCACCGACCATCGGCATCAGCGATCTGGACGGGCTCACCGCCCCGGCCCGGGCGGCGGGCGTGGTCGTGCACACCATGGTGACGGGGCGGCAGCAGCGGCTGCCCGCCGTCGTGGATGTGGCGGCGGCGCGGATCGTGCGCGAGTCGCTCACCAATGTGGTGCGGCACGCCCCCGGCGCGAATGTGCTTGTCACCCTGCACTATGCGAAGGACAGGCTGCAGTTGACCGTCGACAACACTCCCCCGGGTCAACCCCCGACCCTGGCGGCCCCCGGCGGACACGGCATCACCGGCATGACCGAGCGCGCCCAAGCCCTCGGCGGACAACTGTCCGCCGAGCCCAAGGCGGACGGCGGATTCCGCGTCAAAGCCCGACTCCCCACCCACCTCTCACTACCGGAACCGGTTGTGTAGCCGTGAGATTCGACGGCATCGGGCTCGGGGCCAAAGATTGCGTGGCGTATGGGTCCGAAAGCGCCCCGACCGATTGCGTGATCACGCAGCTCGACAGCTCGGCTGACCGCGTGGCCACGAGGTGGGAGCGCACGCTGCCCGAAAGACTCGACATGTGTTGCCCACGAACGATATTCCGGCGGAGACAGGAGATCCGATGACGATCCGAGTGCTGATCGCCGATGACCAGGCGCTGGTTCGCGGCGGCTTCGCCGCTCTACTGGACGCGCAGGACGATATCGAGGTGATCGGCGAGGCCGCGGACGGCGAGGAGGCCGTGCGCAAGGCCCGCGAACTCGCACCCGACGTCGTCCTGATGGATATCCGCATGCCGGTGCTGGACGGTCTCGCCGCCACCCGCGCGATCGCCGCCGACCCCGACCTCTCCACCGTGCGGGTGGTCGTCCTGACCACCTTCGAACTGGACGAGTACGTCTTCGAGGCGATGCGCGCGGGCGCGACGGGTTTCCTCGTCAAACACACCGAACCCGCCGATCTGGTCAAGGCCGTCCGCGTGGTCGCCGACGGTGATGCCCTGCTGTCCCCCAGCGTCACCCGCCGCCTCGTCGCCGAATTCGCCACCCACGCCAAACCCGCCCCCGCCGCCACCCCCCTGGCCGACCTCACCGACCGCGAACGCGAGGTCATGACCCACGTCGCCGAGGGCCTCACCAACGCCGAAATAGCCCAGCGCCTCTACATGAGCCCCGCCACCGCCAGAACCCACGTGAGCCGAATCCTGCTCAAACTCAACGCCCGAGACCGCACCCAACTGGTAGTCCTGGCCTACGAATCCGGCCTCGTCCGCCCCGGCTGGCAATGATCACCGGCGGTGGGGTTCGCGAGGATTCGGTGCGGTGTCGCTAGGTGTCGAGGCCCAGGTTGATCGCTTGCTCGAGCGGGGAATGGTCGCCGTCGGCGCGGTCGAGGACGCAGGGGGTGCGGAGGATCAGGGGTGGTTGGGCCAGGAAGCGGGGGGTGTGGCCGCGGTGGGGTTGGGCGGCGTGGACGAGGAAGGGGTGACAGAGGTAGACGTCGCCGGGGTGGCCGGTGGCCAGGGTTACCGGGAGGTCGGCGATGGCGGCGGGGAAGTCCAGGTGGCCGAGGGTGGCGCCGTCGTCGTCGAAATGACGTAGTTGCCGGGCGATGCGGAGATGCGAACCCGAGCTGATGCGGGTGGGGGCGTCGTCGTCGGTGACGTCGGAGAACAGGAAGAGCATCAGGAGGGCACGGCCTCGGGAGTGGAGGTTGACGCGCCAGGTGAAGTAGTCGGTGGGGTCGTCGCCGGGGAAACTGACGTCCAGGTGCCAGCCGTCGTCGCCCGGGGATTCGGTGGCGGGAAAGCGAACGGGGAAGCTGCCGAGGCTGTTTCGAGGGAACCAGCGACCCGCGCCGACCAGGCGGTCGAAGGCGGCGTGCAGGACGGGGGTGTTCACGGCGCGCGCGAAGGGCTCCTCGCCGTGCTCGCCGAGGCGGATCACCGGTCTGGTCCAGGTGCCTGGATCGTCGGGGTCGCAACCGGATTCGCGCCACAGGATCTCGCGGCAGGCATCAGCCAGTTCGCGCGGGAAGGCCCCTTCGACCTTCACGAAGCCGTCGGCGATGAAACCTTGCACCTGAGCATCGGTGAGCATGCGGTCCTTCCGTCGCACCAGCGGGCGACATCGACAATGACCGATGCCTGCCCCGGCGCGCCATCGAATTTCCGGGCGGCACGCTCTCGGTCAGCTGCGACAAAACCGTTCTCGCGAATTCATCCACAGGCATCCACAGCCCTGGGTACACAGGAAAGCCCCGCATCCGGAATGGATGCGGGGCTTTCCTGTCTTACGACTTACTCGCCGGAGGCGGCAGCCGCGTCACCCGCGAGGGCGACGACCGGCTTGTCCTCTTCCGGAGCGTCCTTCTTGGTGAGCTTGGCCTTGGCGGTGAAGGTGAACTTCGCCTTGTCGCCCTGGCCTTCGCCGTCCCAGCCTTCGACATCGACCACGACGACCTGACCGGCGCCGAGCTCGCCGAAGAGGATCTTCTCCGAGAGCTGATCCTCGATCTCGCGCTGGATGGTGCGACGCAGCGGGCGCGCACCGAGCACCGGATCGAATCCGCGCTTGGCCAGCAGGCTCTTGGCCTGCTCGGAGATCTCGATCTCCATGTCCTTGTTCTTCAGCTGCTTGGCGACGCGAGCGATCATCAGGTCCACCATCTGGATGATCTGATCCTGAGTCAGCTGGTGGAACACGATCACGTCGTCGATGCGGTTGAGGAACTCGGGGCGGAAGTGCTTCTTCAGCTCGTCGTTGACCTTGAGCTTCATCCGCTCGTAGTTCGAGCCCTCGGCGTTGCTCTGGGCGAAGCCGAGGCCGACTGCCTTCGAGATGTCGGATGTCCCCAGATTCGAGGTGAAGATCAGCACGGTGTTCTTGAAGTCGACCGTGCGACCCTGACCGTCGGTCAGGCGACCATCCTCGAGGACCTGCAACAGGGTGTTGTAGATCTCCTGGTGTGCCTTCTCGATCTCGTCGAACAGCACGACCGAGAACGGCTTGCGGCGCACCTTCTCGGTGAGCTGGCCGCCCTCTTCGTAGCCCACGTAGCCCGGAGGGGCACCGAAGAGCCGCGAGGCGGTGAAGCGGTCGTGGAACTCGCCCATGTCGATCTGGATGAGCGCGTCGTCGTCGCCGAACAGGAAGTTCGCCAGCGCCTTGGAGAGCTCGGTCTTACCGACACCGGACGGGCCGGCGAAGATGAACGAGCCCGAGGGACGCTTGGGATCCTTCAGGCCGGCACGAGTGCGGCGGATCGCCTTGGAGACCGCCTTGACGGCATCCTCCTGGCCGATGATCCGCTTGTGCAGCTCGTCCTCCATGCGGAGCAGACGGGTGGTCTCCTCCTCGGTGAGCTTGAAGACGGGGATACCGGTCCAGTTGGCCAGCACCTCCGCGATCTGCTCGTCGTCGACCTCGGCCACGACGTCCAGATCGCCCGAACGCCACTGCTTTTCACGCTCGGCCCGCTTGGCGACGAGCTGCTTCTCCTTGTCGCGAAGGCGAGCGGCCTTCTCGAAGTCCTGCGCGTCGATGGCGCTTTCCTTCTCGCGACGAGCATCGGCGATCTTGTCGTCGAATTCGCGCAGGTCCGGCGGTGCGGTCATCCGGCGGATGCGCATGCGCGCGCCCGCCTCGTCGATGAGGTCGATCGCCTTGTCCGGCAGGAACCGGTCGTTGATGTACCGGTCGGCCAGCGTCGCCGCGGCCACCAGCGCGGAGTCGGTGATCGAGACGCGGTGATGCGCCTCGTACCGGTCCCGCAGGCCCTTGAGGATGTTGATGGTGTGCTCGACGGTCGGCTCGCCGACCTGCACCGGCTGGAACCGGCGCTCGAGTGCGGCGTCCTTCTCGATGTACTTGCGGTACTCGTCGAGAGTCGTCGCGCCGATGGTCTGCAGCTCACCGCGAGCCAGCTTGGGCTTGAGGATCGAGGCCGCGTCGATGGCGCCCTCGGCCGCGCCCGCACCCACCAGGGTGTGCAGCTCGTCGATGAACAGGATGATGTCGCCGCGGGTGTTGATCTCCTTGAGCACCTTCTTGAGGCGCTCCTCGAAATCACCGCGGTAGCGGCTGCCCGCGACCAGGGAACCCAGGTCGAGGGTGTACAGCTGCTTGTCCTTGAGCGTCTCGGGCACCTCGCCGTTGACGATGGCCTGAGCGAGACCCTCCACGACGGCGGTCTTACCGACGCCGGGCTCACCGATCAGGACCGGGTTGTTCTTGGTGCGGCGAGACAGCACCTGCATGACGCGCTCGATTTCCTTCGCGCGACCGATGACCGGGTCCAGCTTGCCCTCGAGGGCGGCCTGGGTCAGGTTGCGGCCGAACTGGTCGAGCACCAGCGACGTGGACGGGGTACCCGCCTCACCGCGAGTGCCGGACTCACCGACCGGCTCCTTGCCCTGGTAGCCCGACAGCAGCTGAATGACCTGCTGACGCACACGGTTGAGATCGGCGCCCAGCTTCACCAGGACCTGGGCCGCGACGCCCTCGCCCTCACGAATCAGGCCGAGCAGAATGTGCTCGGTGCCGATGTAGTTGTGGCCGAGCTGCAGCGCTTCGCGCAGTGACAGCTCCAAGACCTTCTTGGCCCGCGGGGTGAAGGGGATGTGACCGGACGGCGCCTGCTGGCCCTGACCGATGATCTCCTCGACCTGCGAACGCACACCCTCGAGTGAAATCCCAAGGGACTCCAGCGACTTCGCCGCGACGCCCTCACCCTCGTGGATCAGACCCAGCAGGATGTGCTCGGTTCCGATGTAGTTGTGGTTGAGCATCCTGGCCTCTTCTTGGGCCAGGACAACGACCCGCCGCGCACGGTCGGTGAACCTCTCGAACATCGCTCCCTCACTTCCTGCTCCGCCATCAAAGGCATCCGGCGCTTCAGACCCTGTGCTGCCCTTCTGGTCGCCAGCCTGCCATGAAGCCCTGGGGTTGCATCCCCCGCCTCCACTGTAGTTGGCGGGGGTGTCGCACGTCGCCCGTCCACCCTATTGCGAACCGGCGACAACACGACCCATTCCCTCATAACGGGGGCATAGCCGGGAACGTTTCCATCTCGGCTACGCCCACAGCGAACACTCGAGGGATCAGCCGGTGAAGGGCGCCACGAACTGACACGGCACCGGGCGCTGGTGATCGGGGTCGAGCGCGTTCAGCACGATGGCGGCCACGCGCGGGCTGCCCGCGATGCCGAGGTGATCGGAGAAGTCGATCGGGCAACCGTCCTGCATCAGGAAGTTCGTCGCGTTCGGGGCCGGGACCAGGCCGATGGTCACCGGCACCACCAGCTCGTCGTACACGGTACCGATGCCGGTGTAGGTGACGTTCGGGGCGTAGACGCCGTCGGCGGTCAGCGCCGTCATGAATTCCCCGCCGCCGAGCATCTGACCGCACGCCTGACAGACGCCGAGGCTCAGCAGCGGATCCACGTTCTGGACGCCGAGGGCTTTGCCCATGGTTCGAATCACGCTCATCTGATCGGCGTACGTGCCTTCCCAGGGCGCGGCGATCCCGACGAACCGGTTCACCACATCCGCGCCGCCGAGTCGCTTGACGAAATACTGGCCGACCACATTGCCCTGCGAATGGCCGACCAGATCCACCTTCGCCGCCCCGGTCGAGGCCAGCACCCGGTCGACGAACGTCGCCACCTCCGCGGCGCTGCTCTGGATCGTGCGCATGCCGGCCAGCTCCGAGAGCGGCCACGGCACGTCCAACTGCCCGTAGGTGAGGGCGTACACGCAGTAGCCCTCGTTGGCCAGCAGCGGGGCGTACAGGCCCCAATTGGTCTGGCGACTGCCCGCGGTGCCGTGCAGCAGCACCACGGGGTCGGGGTGGGCGGCGCTGGGCTTGCAGGACCAATCGTTCGAACCGGGCAGCGAGCCACCGGGATTCGTGAGCTCGAAAGGGATGCCGGCGAAGAAGTTGTAGTCGACCCGATAGTCCGCGCTCGCGGTGCCGCTCATGCTGATCGACAGCATCGCGGTCACCGCCAGCACCACTAGCGAGAGCAGTGAGCGGCGTAACGGAACGCGCCGTCCGGCCTGTCCGGTGGTGGACATGATCCCTCCCAGAAATAGAACGTGTTCCGATAACGTAAACGGAAAACAAGCACGAGAGATGGCTTACCGGCGAGTAGGTTTCTGGAACTCGTTATCGCCCGTGGGGACGCGGCACACCCGCCGGAAACCACCCCGACCACCGAAAATCCGCCCCACCCAGCGACATACGGCGCGGGCCGGAACCCCCGAGCGGCTTGTGTTGCCGCACCGAGGATTCCGGCCCGCGCCGGTCCCACCTGCTATCGGATCACCGCTGACCGGGTGCGAAACCCGTTCGCGGAGCCTGGAAATACGCCTGCTGCCCGGCCGGAGCGACGTACTGCTGACGAGCCACGATCGGCGCGGAGTAGTTCCCCAGCGCCCGGAATCCCGACTGCCCGGCGAGCGCGTGGCCCGCACCGGCCGCCGCACCCGAGGCGTCCGCCCGGCCGTGCTGCACGCCGGCCACGAACAGCGCGCCGATCAGCGCCAGGAAGGCCAGGGTGTGCAGGACCGCCCGAACGATGTTCCAACGCACCCAAGAGGTTTCGAACTGCGCCCGGACCGCCGCCAGATCACCGATCTGCCCGACGTCACCGGCCGCGGCCAGCTGATTGTTGAGCGGCACGTTCAGGCCCGAGGTCACCATGAAGGCGATCAGATTGAGCACCAGGCCCACGCTGATCCAGATCAATGTGGTGCGCACGTCCTTGCCCAGATGCAGCGCCGCGGCCAGGATCGAGAAGCCGACCGTGCCCATGAAGCCGATCATGAACCACGGGTTGATGATCACCACGTTGATGCGCTGCATCACATCGACGATGGTGCGATCGTCGCTCTGATTCAGCGCCGGCATAACCGAATTCGCGTAGCCGTAGAAAAGGCCGGCGATCAGGCCGGACGACAGTGTCGCCGCCACCAGGGCTGCCATGCGAAGTGCGAACATCGTTCTCTCCTGACTGGGTCTGCCACCCGCATGCTTCCCGGGCGATCAACTACCAACAGTCAACCGTTCCCGAGCGCGAGCCTCCATCGTCGAGAAGCTCGCACACATCAGCGAGCGTCCACCGGACCACGGAAATCGGAGACGCGACAACGGGAAAACGGATTCAGAGATCGCGTTCGGAGATGACGCCGCTCTGCATGGCCAGACTCGCGAGGCGAACCCGCTTCTGGTTCTGCGGCAGGTCCTCCACGCCGAACTTCGAGAACAGCGCGCGCAGATGCGTCTTGATCGCGTCCACGCTCAGGAACAGCTCCGCCGCGATCTGCTGATTCGAGGCGGGTGAGGCGAAACCGTCGCTGCCGCGCAACGGGCGGCACAGCGCGACCAGCACCGAACGCTGGGTCTCGGTCAGCGAGCGCAGCGTGGGCAGGCCGCCGGTGGAGGTCTGCGTGACATCGCCCGCGACAGCGCGGAAATCATGGAAGGTGATGCGCGAGGTGCCCATCCGGATCACATCGCCGGGTTGCAACCGATGCCGCCCGACCAGGCGATCACCGTTGACGAAGGTGCCGTTGCGCGAGAGCCCGTCGTCCACGATCGTCCAGTGCGAGCCCAGGTACTCCGCGGTCGCGTGCAGCCGGGACACCTCGGCGTCCCAGGACAGCGACAGATCGGCCTGCGGTGAGCGGCCGATGGTGATGCGCGGCAGGTCCGGGGACAGCATCAGATCGTGCTGACGCCCCTCGTGATCCTTGAATCGCAAGAGTGAACCATGGAATGCGGTCACTGCGCCGATACCTCGTCTCTCCCCACAGCCAGTGACATCGTCCGCACGGATTCAATGGTGCCCGGCCCACCCCGGCGCGAGCAAGATCGTACCCCGAAGATAGGCAGTGGTCACCTATGAGAGTTATGTGCAAAGTGTATGAATAAACCACTGCCGCCCGGGAGTGAAACGCCCGAGCGGCAGTCGAAATCGGCGACTAGTTCTTGACAGCAGCCTTGTTGTAAGCCTCGGTGATGTCCGCGGAGATACGCCCCCGCGCCGACACCTTGTGTCCATTTCGGCGCGCCCATTCACGAATGGCCGCACTCTGCTCGCGATCGATCGACACCCGGTTCTTCGGGCCCGCGGTCGCCGTGGCGGCGACCTTGGTGCGCCGACGGCCGCTCACCCGGCGAGCGGCGGAGACCCAGGTCTCCAACCCGTCCCGCAGCTTGGCCGCATTTGCCGTCGACAGGTCGATCTCGTACGAGACGCCATCGATTGCGAACTCGATGGTCTCGTCCGCGATGGACTCACCGTCGACATCGTCGATCAAGCTAACGGTGACCTTCTTTGCCATGAGATGAACGTCCTCTCGAAATCGTGCGACCCGCATAGTCAGGCCGATTACCCGACGCCAGAATACCGCTAATTCCGATAGTCCCAGAACGGGCCTCGGAAATGCAATCCCACGAACTCTAACGAGCAGCCGGACGCACAATTGGAAAGAGTATCGTTTCCCGGATTCCCAAGCCAGTCAGGGCCATCAGCAACCGGTCGATTCCCATACCTGTTCCGGTCGTCGGCGGCATACCGTGCTCCATCGCGGCAAGGAAGTCCTCGTCCAGGCGCATGGCTTCGTCATCACCGGCGGCGGCCAAACGCGCCTGGTCCACGAACCGTTCCCGCTGGATCACCGGATCGACGAGTTCCGAATAGCCGGTGGCGAGTTCGAAACCACGCACGTAGAGGTCCCACTTCTCGGTAACCCCGGGCTTGCTCCGATGCTGGCGGGTCAGCGGGGAGGTCTCGACCGGGAAGTCGCGGACAAAAGTCGGCGCGTACAGCTTGTCGCCGTACACGTGCTCCCAGAGTTCCTCGACCAGTTTCCCGTGACCGTAGCCCTTGTCCTGCGGAATTTCCAGACCTTCGCGTTCGGCGAGTGCCAGCAATTCCTCGACAGAAGTTTCCGGCGTGACCTCCACACCGATGTGCTCGGACAGCGACGGGTACATCTCGACCGACGTCCACTCGCCCGACAGATCGTATTCGGTGCCGTCCGCGAGCGTCACCACCAGCGTTCCGTACACCTCCTGTGCGACTTCCTGGATCAATTCCCGCATCATCCGCGCGGAATCGTCGTAGGTGCCGTACGCCTCGTAGGTTTCCAGCATTGCGAACTCCGGGGAATGCGTGGAGTCCGCACCCTCGTTGCGGAAGTTCCGGTTGATCTCGAAAACCTTCTCGATGCCGCCGACCACACAGCGCTTGAGGAACAGCTCCGGTGCGATCCGCAGGAACAGCTCCAGATCCAGCGCATTGGAGTGCGTGATGAACGGACGCGCGGCCGCACCACCGTGGATGGTCTGCAGCATCGGCGTCTCGACCTCGAGGAAACCCCTGCGCTCCAACGCATTACGCAGCGCGCGCACGGCCGCCACCCGGGTGCGGGCGTTCTCGCGCGCCTCCGGGCGGATGATCAGGTCCACGTACCGCTGACGGACGCGGGACTCCTCGTTCATCTCCTTGTGCGCCACCGGCAGCGGGCGCAGCGACTTGGCCGCCATCTCCCACTCGTCGGCCATGACGCTCAATTCGCCCGTGCGCGAGGAGATCACCTCACCGTGCACGAAAACGAAGTCACCGAGATCCACATCCGACTTCCAGGCCGCCAGCGCGTCCGCGCCGACACCGTTGAGGCTGATCATCGCCTGCAACTTGGTGCCGTCGCCCTCCTGCAGCGTGGCGAAACACAGCTTGCCGGTATTACGGACGAAAATGACGCGGCCCGCGACACCCACGACCAGACCGGTCTGGGTATCGGCTTCCAGATCCGGGTACGCGGCGCGAATTTCGCCGAGGCTGTGCGTGCGCGGCACCACAACCGGGTAGGCCTCGCGACCCGACTCCAGCAACCGCTCGCGCTTCTCCTGGCGAATCCGCATCTGCTCGGGAACATCGTGATCGACAGCGGCGGCCGCCGAACCGGTTTGCCCTGCGGAAACCTTGGCGCCGACGGGAGAAGAGGGGGTGGGGGTGCTCACGGAGTCCAAGCCTATCCTGCGGCGGAATCGGTTTTTTCCGCCGCCCGGCAAACCAGGATTACAACCAGGCGAGCGTCGCGACCTCACGCTCGAAGTGCGCCGCGCTCGCGGCTACGGTCAGCAGTCCGGCCGCTTTCAAACCCTGATAACCGCCCTCGAGATCGGTGGCGCGACGCAACCCCAACTGCTGCAGCGACGCCGCCGCGAGGCTCGAGGTGTAGCCCTCCGAGCAGGCGATGATCCATTCCACGTCGTGATCCACGGCCAGCGCCAGACGCGCCGAACTGGTCGGGTCCAGACGCCATTCCAAGACATTGCGCTCGATCACCAGCGCGCCCGGGAGCGTGCCTTCGCGCAGGCGCTGCGCCTGCGGGCGAATATCGACCAGAATTGCGCCGCGCGCGAGGGCCTGCGGCAATTCGATCGGCAGGACACGTCGCAACCGCTGCCGCGCCTCGGCGAGCATGCCGTCGATGGTCAAGTAGGTCATTCGAGTTCACCTTCGGGCTGGTCGGTGAGGACGGAACGAGTGCGCCGCAGGGTGCCGTGACCGGTGACCTCGTAATAGGACATGGCCGTCAGCGGTGGCGAATAGGCGTGCACGCTCAAAGTCGGATCGAGTGGGCCGGAAATTCCGGCCTCGGAATCAGGGGCACGCACGACGTCGTGCACCCAGCCGAGTGGAAAAGACGCCTGATCGCCCGCGGAAAGAACGCGACGGCGCAGTTCCGAGCCGTTCCAGCGGAATTCCGAGAGCGCACCGGACAATACGGTCAATGCGCCGAGCGAACCGGCATGGTCGTGCAGTTCGGTGGACTTCTCACCGACCCAGGAAATCAACCACAGGTCCACCTCGTCATCGGCGATAAGCCTTGCGGCCCAGCGCTTTTCGGTGGGCCACAGGCCACCCTCGGGCAGCAGGTGATCGTAGCGGCCGGCCAGCACGTCCTCGGCGCCCTCATCGGTCAGGCGCAACAGATCGGCCGGACGCAACCGGGTGGGAAGTGCGGAAGCGGTCGCGCGCTCGGTCACCTCGGGCAAAAGACGCGAGGACGGCGTGCGGCCGGACAGGGAAAGTAAAGAGGAACGCATCAGCGAAACTCCAAAGAGTGTGTCAGCGGTCGGGGCAGAAAAATTCATGCCTCGACGAGCCGAGGCGAATTAGCCTCGACAACACTCCTGGGTGGTCACGCTGGAATACACGAGAGGGAGTCTAACAGCGGTTCGCGGCCTGGCAAACACCGACCGCATCACATTCCGACCAACCGGCATGTTCTTGCGACCCGTCCCCTCCGACGCCTCACGGGCGGCGACGCTGTTGGTTGCGCTCGTAGACCAGGCGCAGGCCGTCCAGGGTGAGATGGGGTTCGTGGTGCTCGATGGTCTCGGACTCCGGGACGATCAGCGGGGCCGTCGCGCCGGTCGCCACGATTGCCACGTCGTCGCCGGCGAAGGCGTCGAATTCGTCCCGGATGCGGTCGATCAGACCGTCCACCATGCCGGCGAAACCGAATACCGCGCCGGACTGCATGCACTCCATGCTGTTCTTGCCGACCACCGAACGCGGGCGCGCCAATTCCGCGCGACGCAGTGCGCTGCGCTCCACGAGCGCCTCGGTGGAGATCTCCACGCCCGGAGCGATGACGCCGCCGACGAACTCCCCCTTCGCCGACACCAGATCCACACAGATCGCCGTGCCGAAATCCACCACGATCGACGGCGACTGATAACGGTGATATGCCGCAAGACAATTCACGATGCGGTCCGCGCCGACCTCTTTGGGATTGTCCACCAGCAGCGGAATACCGGTGCGCACACCGGGTTCCACCACCACATTCGGGACATGACCCCAATAGCGCGACAGCATCTCGCGTAGCTCGCGCAATACCGGCGGCACCGTCGACAATGCCGAAACGCCCACCACCTGTTCGGCATCCGCGCCGATCAGGCCGCGCACCTGCATGGCGAACTCATCGGCGGTGAGCAATGGGTTGGTGTGAGTCCGCCACTGCCGCACCAGCTTCGCGTGCTCACCGCTGCCGGAGAACAGGCCCAGCTCGATACTGGTGTTGCGGACGTCGATGGTCAGCAGCATGGCTGTGCCCGCCGCCGCTCAGCCGGCGAAGGTCAGCGAACGCGGCGAGGTCAGACCCGAGCCCTCGGGCGCGTGCGCCGGATCCGAACCCAGCTCCACCTGACGGTTGCGGTCGTCCACGAAGACCACGCGCGGGGCGTATTCCTTCAGCTCCGCCTCGTCCATCATGCCGTAGGCGATCAGGATCACCAGATCGCCCGGGTGCACGAGATGTGCTGCGGCGCCGTTGATTCCGATCACGCCGGAACCACGCTCACCCGCGATCACATAGGTCTCGAGGCGGGCGCCGTTGGTGATATCGACGATGCAGACCTGCTCGCCCTCGAGCAGATCGGCGGCGTCGAGCAGGTCCTGATCGACCGTCACCGAACCGACGTAGTGCAGGTCGGCGTGGGTGACCACGGCGCGGTGGATCTTCGACTTCATCATGGTGCGCAACATCGTCGTCGCCTTCCTAGAGATTCGCCGAGGCCGGCGCAGCGGGAGTGGTCGGGTGCCCGTCCATCGTGATGCCGATGGTGACGGGCATGTTGTCGATCAGGCGGGTGCTGCCCACGCGGGCCGCCACCAGCAGGCGGGCATTACCGCTGGCCTGCACCGCGCCGAGATCGGAGCCGCGAAGCTCCAGGTAGTCGAGTTCGATCGCGGGCGCGGTGCTCAGCACCGAACGCGCGGCCTCGAGCACGGCGTCCGCACCGAAACCGGCGACGTGCCGACCGGCGATCAGCGCCGCGGACAGGGCCGTGGCGAGTTCGCGCTGCTCGGCGTCGAGGAACCGATTGCGTGAGGACAGGGCCAGCCCGTCGTGCTCGCGGACGGTCGGGACCGCGATGACCTTCAGATCGAAGTTCAGGTCGCGGACCATCTGGCGGATCATGGTCAGCTGCTGGTAGTCCTTCTCGCCGAAGAACGCCTCGTTCGGTCGGCAGGCCTGGAACAGCTTCGCCACCACCGTCAGCACGCCCGCGAAATGCCCTGGGCGCGTTGCCCCTTCGAGCTCGTCACCGAGCGGGCCGGGGTGCACCGTGGTACGCGGTCCGTCGGGGTACATATCGGCGGCGCTCGGGGCGAAGACGAGTTCCACGCCCTCGCCGCGCAGCAGTTCCACATCCGCGTCCAGGGTGCGCGGGTACTTGTCCAGATCCTCGCCCGCGCCGAACTGCAAGGGATTCACGAAGATCGAGACGACGACGACCTGGTTGGTGCGTTTGGCGCGGCGCACCAATTCCAGATGACCCTCGTGCAGGGCCCCCATCGTCGGAACCAGCGCTACCGTGCGGCCGACCGAACGCAGCGCGCCGACGACCTTCTGCACGATCGCGGGATCGTGCAGCACGGTCAACTCACCTCGGCGGTAGGTTCCGCGCAAAGTCGCGTCCATCAGCGTCCTTCCAACAGATCGATCAAGGCGGGATTGGTCCGGGCACGCTCGGCCGTGCGCAACGAGAGTGCGCGGTAACCGGCGCTCAGGCGCGGATCCACCTGGTCCAGCGCGGTCAGGTGCGCGGCCACCGCGGCCACGTCACCGCGCGCCACCGGACCGGTCAACGCGGCCTGGCCGCGACGCAGCGCATTGTCCAGAGCGGCCGAGGCCAGCGGGGCCAGCATGCGTTCGGCCAGGCCGTTCGGCTGATCGTCGATCAGCTGCTGGCCCAGCAGGCCGGGGCCGGCCAGTGCGGCGCGCAGGGCCTCGACCGCATCCACGATCAAGGTCACCAAGTGATTGCTGCCGTGCGCCAGCGCCGCGTGATAGAGCGGGCGGTTCGCCTCCTCCACCCGGACCGGCTCACCACCCATTTCGATCACCAGCGACTGCGCGATGGCATAGCCGATGTCGTCCGCGGCGGTCACCCCGAAGCAGGCATTGCCCAACCGGGCGATGTCCTCGTCGTGACCGGTGAACGTCATGGCCGGATGAATCGCCAGCGGCAGCACACCCGATTCGGTCAGCGGAGCCAGAATTCCGACACCGTTCGCACCCGAGGTGTGCACCACGATCGTGCCCGGCCGCACCACACCCGCGGCCGCCAAACCCGAAACCAGACCGGCCAATTCACTGTCCGGCACCGCGAGAATCAGCAGCTCGCTGCGCGCTGCCACCTCTTCCGCGGGCAACACCCGCGAATCGGGAAGCCGCGACTCGGCCCGCCGCAACGACGCATCCGAAATCGCGGAAACACCGAAGACGACATGACCGGCGCGCTCGAGCGCCACACCCAGAGCGGACCCGACGCGTCCCGCCGAGACGATTCCCACCGTCAACCGTGCAGGCGCAAGATCGGTTCCGCAGACATCCTTGTCCGAGGTCACCCTTGTCCTCTCGAAAAGTCGTTCCAGTCCCGCGCTGCGGGTACCGGACGTTACCGCCCGAGAATATCGCCGACGATTCGCCGAGGCCATCGACTGTGGGATAAACAACTCTCGTGGCTCTCAGGGGCTTCGCCCCCGCACCCCCTCGAGACTCGGGACTCCGCCCCGGACCCCGCCGAATCCGAGGCTTCGACCTGCTCGCCGAGTCCCGCGGCCGGACTCGAATTGGTCGAGACGGTCAGGGCTCGCTTTTTTCGGAGCGGAGGTTGGCCATGATCTCCGCTACCGAGAGGCGCGGGCCGGTGGTGGGGTTGTCTTCGTCGGCTCGGCGCCGGCGGCGGGCGCTGGCTGTGCCGATGGGGGCGGCGGGTTCGGGTTGGGGGGCCAGGCGCGGGACCGGGGGGTTGGATTTGCCGGTGGATTCGGGGGCGCCGTTGCGGGCCGCGGGGGCGCCGGTGGAGTTGCCGGTGGTCTGCTTGGGTTCGCCGGCGTCGTTCGATGCGGCACCGAGGTTGGTGAGGGAGGCGTTGCCGGCCGGGGAGAGATCGGTTTCGAACCACGGGACCTCTTGGAGGTTGTCGCGGTTCACCGGGATCGGCTCGGTGCGGCGGGTGGACTTCGACTCGGTCGAGGAGAGCGCGTCGGAGGAGTTCGCGGGGTGGGACGACGCCGAGGCGGAGGCGGAGGCGGAGGCCGGGGCGGGAACGCTGTCCGAGGCGGGCGTGCCTGCCGAGGTACTCGTGTCCGCCGGGTCGGTGGCCGCACCCGGTGCAGTCGCGCCTGCCGAGGCGGACGCCGGGGTCGACTCGCGGTCGGGCTTGGGGGTCGGGCGGGTGGGCTCGGCGGTTTTGCGGAGACCCTCCGCCTTGAGGGCTTCGGCCCGCTCGTAGTCCAGGCGCATCGACTCGGTGACCACCGACGTCTCGGCGGTGACGGGGTCGTCGAAGGGGGTGGCGAAGGCGGGCGGCTCGGGGTGATCGGGCTCGAAGACGGGCGTGATGCGGCTGCGCGCGTCGGAATCATCGGGAGCGGACCAGGGGTCCCACGGCTCCGCATCGTCCCAGTTATCGTTCGCCGCATCGGAGTCCGCCGTGCTCGCCCGGCGCGGGAGTTCCTGGACTCGGACGGCCTCGGCATGGAGTGCGGGCCGCTCGAAGAGCAGGTCGCCGTCGAAAAGGCGCTGCAGACTCTCACGCAGGACGGTCAGTTCGGTGCGCAGCGCGGCCATCTCCTCGGCGTCGGCGCCGACCTCGCCGCGGACCCGTGCCTCGACCGAGTGCTCGTATTCGCGGCGGGCAGCAACCTCGCGCTCCAGCTGCAGTGTGTAGACCTTCTGTAGATCACCCACTTTGGCCTTGTCGATGGCCGATTCCCTGCGAAAACGGGTCGCGGCGAGGGCTCCGATGGCGGCCGCCCAGAGCGCCGCGACGAGCCCGATCCGGACCATGTGGACGTTCTCGCTGAAGACCAGGAAAATACTGGCAACCAGACCGAGGAGCAGCAGCAGGCCGGTGAAGAATTTTCCCGCGTCGTCCCGCCGACGACGGGAAGCACTGCTACGGGAGGGTGAAACCATGTCAGCCAGCGTAGCGTGATCTTCCGACAACGGCTCCTACCTTGGTGGTCTTCACAACCAATCCGTTAGCTACGAGGTAGCTGCCTCATCGGGCGGATCTATCGGTGCACGGCAGCAATACTCCAGCCACAGCGCGGCCGCCACCAAGGCGATTCCGGCCACCAGACCCACCACGGCTCCGGGCATATCCGCGGACGCCGCACGCAGGGCCGAATACTGCGGCAGCAGCCAGATCACGAACCCCAGCCAGATGCCGCCCACCAGCGAACCCACCTGAGCCGACGCCTTCGCCAGCGCCATCGCCCGCGCCGCCGTGATCGGATGCAACTGCCGCGACCCGTCGCCGATCCCCCGGTTCTCCACGCGCTGGCGAATCATGAACGCCAGCACCACCTCCAGCACCGCCACCGGCAGCAGCGAAGCGCCGGAGAACACCGAGATCGGCGGAAAGCTCGAATACGCGAGATTGGTCGCGAGCCAGGCGATCACCGCCGCCAGCGCCACGTTCGCACACAGATCCCACACCCGGGTCGGCCTCACCGCACCGACCTCACCCGCACACCGTCACCATTCGCCCACACTCCACCAGAGTGCCGTACGGCACCGACTCCGCGCCGCCGGATTTTCCCCGCGGCACCGGACTCGCCGCCGACGGCCGCGTGACACCCACACCGGCGCAGGGCCGACGTGCGGTCATCTCGCACCCAACCGTGCGTCGACCGCGAGCGAGAAGTCACGAATTCCAGCCCAGGGACAGTTCGGTGCGGCGCACCCCGACCCGCTCGTCGGCGGGCAGGGCGGTGAGCCACTCGTGGACCGGACGCGGGGTGCCGGTGGCGTCCAGGACCGCGGCGGGCTCGACCTCCAGCCACGGGATCAGCACGAAGGCGCGATTGTGGGCCTGGGGATGCGGGAGGGTGAGAGTCGGATCGGTACTGCGGAATTCGACCTGGACGTCGCGGCGCAGCTGGGCGGCCCAGACCACGTCCACATCGAGAGTGCGTGCGCCCCAGCGCACTTCGCGGACACGCTCGGCGGCCTGTTCGAGCTCTTGGCCCAGCCGCAGCCAATCGCTGGGCTCCAGGGCCGGATCCTCGGCCACCACAACGGCATTGAGGTAGTCCTGCTGCGGCACGCCGCCCCACGGCGGAGTCGAGTACACCGAGGACACGGCCAGCAGGCGCGGACGCAGGGCGTCGACGACGCTGCGCAGGTGCGAGAGCCGATCCCCGAGATTGGATCCGATCGACAGGACGACACGGCTCACCGGCTACTCCCCTGCCTCGCGACGCCGGGAGGTGACCACCCGGACGTCCTCGAAAGTGTGCGGAATCGGCGCGGAAGGCTTGTGCAGCACCACTTCCACGGCCGCGATCCGCGGATCGAACACCAGCACCTGATCCGCGACCTCGGAGACCACCGTCTCGATCAGATCGCGCGCCTCACCGGACACGATGGCGACCACCCGATCGGCCAGTTCGCCGTAGTGGATGGTGTCGCCGATATGGTCGGACTTCGCCGCGGCGGTGAAATCGGTCCAGACCGTCACGTCGACCACGAACTCCTGGCCGTCGCGCTTCTCGAAATCGAACACCCCGTGATGGCCGAACACGCGCAGCCCGCGCAGCTCGATGCGGTCGGCACCCCAGGCGTCGCGGTGGTCAGCGCCCGAAGTCTCCCCTCGGTCAGCGCCCGAAGTCTCCCTCCGGTCGGTGCCCGAAGTCTCCCTACGGTCAGCCCCCGAAGTCTCCCTACGGTCGGTGCTCACCGGTTCTCCCTCTGCGAATGGCGCTGCGAGCGCCCGGAGGCCCGCCGCCAGGCATCGCTGACGGTGATGGCATCCACGGAACCGCGCACATCGTGCACGCGCACGCCCCAGGCCCCGTGCTCGGCCGCCAGCGCGGAAATGGTCGCCGTGGCGACCTCGCGGCCGCTCGGCGGACGCGGGGTCTCACCATCGGCCAGCAGCGACCCGAGGAAGCGTTTGCGGGACGCGCCGATCAGGATCGGCAGCCCGCTGTCGACGAATTCGTCGATGCCGCCCAGCAATTCCCAGTTGTGCCCGGCGTTCTTGGCGAACCCCAGTCCCGGATCGAGAATCAGATTGCCGAAGTCGACCCCGCCCGCGATGGCCAGATCGACCTGGGCGCGCAACTCCCGCCACACCTCGGCCACGACATCGTCGTAGTGATCGGCCGCACCGGTGTGCACGTAGTCGGCCTCGGACCGCCAGTGCATGAGAATCCACGGAACATGCGCCGCCGCGACGACTTTCACCATATCGACGTCGGCGCGACCGCCGGACACGTCGTTGACCACCGACGCGCCCGCCGCGATGGCGGCCTCCGCGACCGAGGCCCGCATGGTGTCCACACTGGTCGGAACACCCGCCGCGACGAGTTCCCGGATCACCGGAACCACCCGCGCCGCTTCGGTTTCCGGATCGATGCGGTGCGCGCCGGGACGGGTCGACTCACCGCCGACATCGACGATGTCCGCACCCATGTCGTACAGCTCCAGACCGTGCGCCACCGCCAGGCTCTGATCCAGGTAGCGGCCACCATCGGAGAACGAGTCGCTGGTGACGTTCACGACGCCAATCACCACACACGAGCGGCCCGCGCGAGGAACGATCAGTCCCGCCCCCCGCGCTCCGCTCTGCGTCATGGTCGGGGCGCTCACTTTCGCAGAATGAGGTCCAGCGCCTCGGAACGCGAGGCGGCGTTGGATTGCAGCAGCCCGCGTACCGCCGAGGTGGTGGTGCTGGCGCCCGGCTTGCGAATACCGCGCATCGCCATGCATAGATGCTCGGCCTCGACCACCACGATGGCGCCCCGCGGATCCAGCTTCTTCATGACCGCGTCGGCGATCTGGCTGGTGAGGCGCTCCTGCACCTGCGGGCGCTTGGCGTACAGATCCACCACGCGGGCCAGCTTGGACAAACCCGTCACACGGCCGTGCGGGCCGGGGATGTACCCGACGTGCGCGACCCCGTGGAAGGACACCAGATGGTGCTCACAGGTCGAGTACATGGGAATGTCGCGCACCAGCACCAATTCCTGATGCCCCTCGTCGAAGGTGGTGTTGAGCACCTCGGACGGGTCGGTGAAAAGTCCCGCGAACATTTCGCGATAGGCCCGGGCCACCCGGGCCGGGGTATCGGCGAGCCCGGGACGATCCGGGTTCTCGCCGACCGCGATCAGCAGCTCCCGCACGGCGGCTTCCGCGCGCGCCTGATCGAACGGCCGACCGGTGTCGAGCGCGATCGGGCCGGAGACGACACGGCTGTTTGCCGACAATCGACACCTCCTGTGTGAAATGCCGCGCCCGTGAGGGGCGGCGTGTTCGTGACGCCAAGACGGCTCGGGCTGCCCGCCGGTCCGCCGACCTGTGTGGCCGGCGGCGGGCGTCACCCCTCCGGTCGAGCAGACCCGAGCCGGGCCACGAACATGTAGAGAATATCCGGGCCCCGGTCAGCGACGACCGTTCGGTCCGTCCCAACCGTTGTTGTCGTCCTCGTCATTCCCGGAGGCCGGGGGCTGCGGGGATTCACGGTCCGGAGCCTGGCCGTAACCCGGTTGCGGGTACTCCGGTTGCGGCGCTTGCGCTCCCGGCTGCTGCCCGTACTCGGGCGGCTGCTGGTAACGCTGCCCACCGGCGGGCGCCCAGCCGCCGTACGCGGGACGGGCCGGAGTCTGCGGCTGATCCTCCTGCGGCGGCCAGCCCGGAGCGGACCACCCGGCCGGAGCGCCGTAGTCCGGACGCGAGCCGTGCGTGCCGCTGCCGTGCCGCGGGTACGCGGGCTGCTGCTGCGGCGGCGCCGGGTAACCGGCCGGCGCGGGGTAGCCGTACTGCGGCTGCGGCGCGCCGTACGCCGGATCGGCGTACCCACCGTTGGCCGGGGCTCCGGCGGTGACCGGACGCTCCTGGCGCACCGGCTCCTCGGGCCACGGCTCACCGCGTTCGGTGGCCAGCTCGCGCGGGGTCTTCACCGGCGGGCGATCCGAGGGAGTGCGGCCGCCGAAATCGTTGAACGCCGTGATGCGCGGGCGCTTGTCGATGGTGGCGAGCACGACCTCGAGATCCTTGCGGTGCAGGGTCTCCCGCTCGAGCAGGGCGGTGGCCAGGGCGTCGAGTTCGTCGCGGTACTCGTTGAGCACCGACCAGGCCTCGGTGTGCGCGGCCTCGATGAGGTTGCGCACCTCCTCGTCGATCTCGCGGGCGACCTCGTGCGAGTAATCCGACGCGGTGCCCATCGAGCGGCCCAGGAACGGGTCGCCCTGTTCCTGGCCGTAGCGCACCGCACCCAGGCGAGCGCTCATGCCGTACTCGGTGACCATGGCCCGGGCGATCTTGGTGGCCTGGTCGATATCGGAGGACGCGCCCGTCGTCGGCTCGTGGAACACCAGTTCCTCGGCCGCGCGACCACCCATGGCCATGACCAGGCGGGCGATCATCTCCGAGCGGGTCATCAGGCCCTTGTCGTCCTCGGGCACCGTCATGGCATGGCCGCCGGTGCGGCCGCGAGCCAGGATGGTGACCTTGTAGACGGGTTCGATGTCCGGCATCGCCCACGCGGCCAGGGTGTGCCCGGCCTCGTGGTACGCGGTGATCTTCTTCTCTTCCTCGCTGATGATGCGGGACTTGCGGCGCGGGCCGCCGATCACGCGATCCACCGATTCCTCGAGCGAGGCGCCGGTGATGACCGTGCCGTGCTCACGGGCGGTGAGCAGGGCGGCCTCGTTGATCACGTTGGCCAGGTCGGCGCCGGACATGCCGACGGTCCGCTTGGCCAGACCCTCGAGGTCCGCGTCGGGCGCGATCGGCTTGCCCTGCGAGTGCACCCGCAGGATCGAGCGACGACCGGCCAGGTCCGGATTGCTGACCGGAATCTGCCGGTCGAAGCGGCCCGGGCGCAGCAGCGCGGGATCGAGGATGTCGGGCCGGTTGGTGGCCGCGATGATGATGACGCCGGTGCGCTCACCGAAGCCGTCCATCTCGACCAGCAGCTGGTTCAGCGTCTGCTCACGTTCGTCGTGGCCACCGCCGAGGCCGGCGCCGCGCTGGCGGCCGACCGCGTCGATCTCGTCGACGAAGATGATGCAGGGGCTGTTCTGCTTGGCCTGATCGAACAGATCGCGCACGCGGGACGCGCCGACGCCGACGAACATCTCCACGAAGTCCGAGCCGGAGATCGTGAAGAACGGCACTCCGGCCTCACCCGCGACAGCGCGGGCGAGCAGCGTCTTACCGGTACCGGGCGGGCCGTACAGCAGCACGCCCTTCGGGATCTTCGCGCCCAGCGCCTGGTAGCGCGTCGGGTTCTGCAGGAAGTCCTTGATCTCGTACAGCTCTTCGACGGCCTCGTCGGCACCGGCCACGTCCGCGAACGTGGTCTTGGGCATGTCCTTGGACAGCTGCTTGGCCTTCGATTTACCGAAGCCCATCATGCCGCCGCGGCCACCGCCCTGCATGCGGGACATCACGAAGATGAACAGGCCCAGCAGAATCAGCATGGGCAGCATGAAGAGCAGGATCTGGCTGAGCCAGCTGTCCTGCTTGACGCTGGTGTTCACCTTCGCGCCGGTGTCCTGCGCGGCCTTGAAGACCTGCTGCGACACCTCACCACCGCCGGGGTACTTGGCGATGATCTTCTTCTCGTTGCCCGTCGCATCGTTGCCGTTTTTCAGCGTGATGCGAATCTGCTGTTCTTTGTCGTCGATCTGGACGGTGTCGATATTGCCTTTGTCTTGCAGCTGGGAGAGCGCCACCGACGTGTCGACGCTCTTCCAGCCGCGCGTGTTGTCACTGAAGATGCTGACCAGGTAGATCACGAGCAGAAAGCCCGCGACTATGGCCAGGTTGCGGAACACATTCTTGCGGGTCATAGAGCGTCGGCCGGCGGCCAATCCTTTCCGGGGGGTGTATCCGGTTGCCTGCGATGCTTGTCGTTATGAGTTCGAGGGGCGGGGCGCGCCCGTTCCGGCGAACGGATGCGGACATGCCACGTTACCGCGTACGGTCTAGTCGTTACATCGCGCAGTTCGGCAGCTGGTGCAGTTCAACAGGTAAACGGCTGAAGAACGCAGGTGGTTCCCCGATCATCTGCGGCAACACTTCGGAGCGAGCACCCCCTGGTGTCGGACCGAGTGGTCACAATGATGGCATGGTCGTCTTATCGTGATCGACGACACAACGATCGACGACACAACAGAGCGCAGGGGGTATGGACATAGTCGAGCTACGGACACCCACAGCGATTGTGCGTCATGGCAACGGGCGTTTGACGGTGCTGCGACCCGGAACCGACGGCGAGCGCGTGCTCGACGTGCCGGTCGCCGAACTTCTCAAGGTTCGGTTGAACCGGCGCGCGGATGACGCCGTCGTCATCGAGATCTATCTGCGATACCCCACCCCCGTGCTCACCGGCGTTCCCGCCGACCGGACTCCCCTGCCGGTGCTCATCGCCGAACACGACGTGCCCACCGCCACGGTCATCGTCGAGCGGATCAACAATCAGATTCTGGCCACCCAGCGTCTGGATGTCGCCTCCCCCGACCTGACCCCGCCCACGCCGTCCTGGGGTCGTACCGGGCCGGCTCGTGCCGATGTGGATCGCGCGGTCCGCCGCATGGTTCCCAGGCGCGATGCCAAACCGGCCGTCGCCGCGCTGCACCGCTACGTCACGCCCGACGAATTCGTGCTCGAGAGTGCGATCGTCTCGGCGCAGCCGCCCACCGCGCGCGGCACCGGCCTGCTCGCCGTCACCACCACCCGGCTGATCTTCGTTTCACTCGGTGCAACCAAGCGCTTCGCGCACGAACTGCCGATCGCCGCGCTGCTGTGGGCTCGCACCACCGACGATTCCGGAACCTCGGGCGTCGCGCCGGGCGAATACGGTGTCGAGGTCAATGACGGCAATCAGACCTGGCATTTCATCGGAACGGATCGCGCCGATACCGAAAGGGTAACGGGCGCACTGAATTTCGCGATTCAGCGCGAGGTCGCCGATGGTGCGGCCGGGCCCGCGGACCCCGGCGTCTCGAAGCTGTATTCCGAATGGGAATTGCTCGTCGAGCGGCATTCGCTCGGCATGGTCGACGACGCGCAATTCCAGCGTTACGGTCGCGGAATTCTGCGGTCGCTACCCGACTGAGCACCACCCGGCTCTCCGGAAAAGATCGGTCGATCCGACTTCGCTCCGCCCGCTGGATTTCCGGCCCGCTGGATTTCTGCCCGGCCGGAGCGATCCGGAGCCGGGCAGGTGCGCGTGCCGCTATTCGCTCGGAGCGGGCTGCTGTTCCTCGGGCTGCAGCGTGATGCGCCGCCAGGGGCTGGTCGGACGCATCCACAGCCGCAGCAGTTCCATGCGCCGGTCCACGCCGCCGGACTTGAGTTCGGCGAGGTCCTCGCACGCCTGCCAGTAGGTCCAGCCGGCCAGGTAGGCGTCGCCGAATTGCCGCCAGTTGCGGTACTTGCGCTGCGCCAGCGGCAGGGCGCGCAGCAGGTAGTCCCAGGCGACCTCGGCGTCCAGGTATCCGGCGGTGTACGCCATTCGCGCGACGGCGACCACCCGGGCCAGATCCCAGGCCTGGATGTCGGTGGGCAGCGGGCGCACCAGATGGTCGGTGAGGCCGAGCTTGATGGCCTGGGACCAGATGTCGTAATCGCGAACCAGCGCTTCGGGATTCTCCATGCCGCGGAACGAGCCGACCTGACGCAGGAAGGCGCGGTGCCGGTCGGCGCGCTCGCCGAAGCGGTCGCGCTCGGGGGAATCGAGGGCGGCCTGCACCAGTGGGTGCACGAGTGCGTAGAGCGGTGAGTGCATGCCTTCCAGTAGTTGCTCCATGGATGCCATGGCCTCGGTGCCGTCCGTGATGCCCCACGCTCCGGTCAGCGTGTCGATGGCGAGTTCGCGGCGATCGCCGAGCGGATGCTCGCGCTCGGGGCCGAGCAGCAGGGCGTCGTGGAAGGCGTCCCACCGGGCGGAGTAGAAACCGCCGAGCGCCAGGGCGCGCAATTCGTCGTCCGCGACCTGCGCGCCGGACCAGTGGTCGTCCTCGCGCTGGTCGAGCTCCGGGTAGGGGAAGGTCGTCAGCGTGGGCACGTCGCGGGCGGGCATACCCTCGATTGTGTCTCATCGATCTTGGGGTGGCCGAGTATTCGCCGATCGCGTGTGGCGGCTCTCCTGCGCACGTGTCTGATTCTTGCCCTGTCACACAAGGAAATCGGGCACTAGCCTCTGGGGCATGAGCAGGAATATCACCCTCTTGCGAGGGCTGGAACCACCGGCCACCGAGCAGGAGATCTACGCGGCGGCACAGGAGTTCGTGCGCAAGGTCGGCGGAGTATCGGGATTGACGACGGCGACGAAGACGGCGGTCGACAAGGCGGTGGCGACGATCGCGGCGGCCACCACCGCACTGCTGGCGGAACTGCCGGAGCGGGGTTTGCCGGTGCCGGACGAGCCGCCGGCGCGACGGGGCCGGGAGGCGGTCGCCGAGGACGCGAGCTGAGTTCCGCGAGCGTTCAGACGCCGTAGACGGCCACGCAGTCGAGCGCGATCTCGAGTCGCGATCCTCGCTGGTCGATGGAGTGACCCAGGAGTTCCTCTATGCGCTGGATCCGATAGCGCACCGTGTTCTTGTGCACCCCGAGCGCTTTGGCGGCGGCGTCCGGGCTGCGCCGGGCGCGCAGATAAGCGTGCAGCGTGTCGCGTAATCGCGCCGAGTGTGCGTCGTTCGCGGCGAGCGCCCCCAGTTCCCTGTCGATCAAGGCCCGCATGGCGATCTCGTCGGCGCCCGCGAGGTAGGCGACCTCCACATCCCGGTAGTGCACGACGCGGGGCCGTCCGGGCCGCGCGCGTTCGGCGACGTGCCGCGCCGCGACGGCCTCCCGGTGACTGCCCCGGAACCCGGCGAGGTGCGTGGCCGGGATTCCGACCGCCACCCGGACAGGCGTTTCGACCGCCCAGGCGGCCTCTGACGGCTCCGGCAGCCCATCGTCCACACCGATCCACGCCCACAGCGCGGTGGCGCCGGACGGCATCGTCAGGACGCTGCCGTTGCCGAGGGACAGGGCGAAGCGGGTGGCGATCCGCTCCAGCAGACCGGCCGCGTCGCCGTTGCCGCCCGGCGGCGCCGGTGCGGCGTCCTCGTCGGTCCACAGCAGCAGGGCCAGATGTCGTTGCGCCAGGCGGTATCCGAGCCGGGTCGAGGCCTGTTCGAGGTCCAGGTCCACATCGTCGAGCAGGCTGCGCACCACCTCCGCGCGCTGGGTCAGGGCCGCGCGCAGACCGCGTTCGCGCTCCTCGGTGTAGGTGTCGGTGAGGGCCTCGACCGAGGTGCCGACCCAGCGGGTGGTGCGCTCGAACAGGCGCAGCAGCACCGCCCGTTCGATGTCGTGCGGCAGTCGGCGCTCCTCGAGGATGTCGGTCATGTAGTCGATGACCGCCTCCTGCCCGAAGTGATAGACGCGCAGCAGCAGCCGGAGGTCGTGACCGCGCCGGGCGAGGGTGCGGGCGAAGGCGTGGGCTTCGGCGGGGACCGGATAGTCGATCCGGTCCTGGGTGAGGCCGCTGAGCACTTCCAGGGCGTGCGCGCGGCTGCTGGCGGCGAGGTCGCGGCGGATGTCCGGGTCACGCAGTTCCGGGACGCGGGCGATGATCGCGGTGTCGAGCCGGGTCACGACCTGTTCGAGCGCCTCGGCGTGCAGGGTCTCGGCGACGAAGTCGGCGATCCACTGCCGAATCTCGGCGCTGGGCGCGGTCATCGCCACCAGTCGGCCTCCAATTTTGTATCCAAAGCACAAAACCGAACCGAATAATTGACCCGATGAGCCAAGAATGTCCGGCCGAAATTGTGTCACGATCATAGTCCAGTGAGCTGTCGCACAGCTCGCTGTTCGCACTGCCTGCCATTCGGGGGCACTGCACGCCCGCACTTGCCTCTGGGTCAGCGCACCGCATGGAACAGCACGACCGTAGGGCCCTGCACCAAGGCAACGACGCCGCGCACGTGGGAGAGCACAACGTGACAAATACCGAACGAGCCACCGGGACCACCCGCAAGACCGGGACGCGCAAG
>NZ_BDBU01000031.1 GCF_001613145.1 Nocardia jejuensis NBRC 103114 | reverse complement strand
CGAGGTCGCGCCGACCGAGATCGAGATTCGCAATCCGGCGACCGGCGAACTGGCGGGCACCGTGCCCATCGACTCCGCCGAGACGGTGGCGGCCAAGGTCCGCGAGCTGCGGGCGCAGCAGCCGGCCTGGGAGGCGATCGGCCCGGAGGGGCGCAAGCAATGGCTGCTAAAACTGCAGGACTGGTTGGTGGACAACACCGATCGGCTCGCGGACGTGCTGCAGTCCGAGACCGGCAAGGCGCGCGTCGACTCGCTCATCGATCCGGCCTTCTCGATCGACCTCACCGGCTACTACGCGCGGCGCGCCGCGAAATTCCTTGCGGACGAACACCCTTCGCCGCACAGCCCGCTGGCCCGGGTGAAGGCGCTGACCACGGTGTTCCGCCCGTACCCGGTGGTCGGTGTGATCACGCCGTGGAACTTCCCGCTGGCCATGCCGGTGATCGATGTGATCCCGGCGCTCGCGGCCGGCGCCGCCGTCATCCTGAAACCGTCCGAGGTGACTCCGCTCTCGGCGCTGGAGCTGGCGCGCGGCTGGCGTGAGATCGGCGCGCCGCCGGTGCTCGAGGTGGTGACCGGCGCGGGTGCGACCGGCGCCGCCGTGGTCGGCAATGCCGACTACATCCAGTTCACCGGCTCCACCGCCACCGGCCGCAAGATCGCGGCCGCGGCCACCGAGCGGATGATCCCGTTCAGCCTGGAGCTGGGCGGCAAGGATCCGGCGATCGTGCTCGCTGACGCGGATCTGGAACGTGCCGCGCACGGCATCGCCTTCGGCGGCATGTTCAATGCCGGTCAGGTGTGCATCTCGGTGGAGCGCGTGTACGTGGAGGCGCCGGTCTACGACGAGTTCCTGCGGAAGCTGACCGCCGCCGTCAAGGAGCTGCGCCAGGGCGTCGACGGCCGGGAACCCAAGTACGACATGGGCGCTCTGGCCAACGAGAACCAGGTGAGCATCGTCGCGCGGCACGTGGACGAGGCCGTGAAGGCGGGCGCGCGGGTGCTCACCGGCGGTGAGCGGACCGGGGTCGGCACGCTGTTCCAGCCGACCGTGCTGGCCGATGTGGACCACACCATGTCGTGCATGACCGAGGAGACCTTCGGCCCGACGCTGCCGGTCATGAAGGTGGCGAACGAGGCCGAAGCCATTGCGCTGGCCAATGATTCGATCTACGGGCTGTCCGCGTCGGTGTGGAGCGCCGACAAGGATCGCGCGGAACGTGTTGCGCGGCAGCTGAACGCGGGCGCGGTGAACATCAACGATGTGTTCGCGAACATGTTCAGCTTCGCGCTGCCCATGGGCGGCTGGGGACAGTCCGGCACCGGGGCGCGTTGGGGCGGGGCGAACGGCGTGCGCAAGTACTGCAAGCAGCAGGCCATCACCCGGCCGATCCTGCCCACTCAGACCAAGGAACCGCTGTGGTTCCCGTATTCGCCGGTCAAGCTGTCGATCGCGATGGGCGCCATGCGCGCGGCCGGTACACGCGGCCTGCGGCGAGTCGATCTGCTCGCCGTTCTCAAGACTGTCAGGGGTAAGTAGATGACCGACTTCGGATCGATCGCCGGCAAGGTGGTCGTCATCACCGGTGGCGCGCGCGGAATCGGCCTGGCCACCGCGACTGCGCTGCAGGCACTGGGCGCGAAGATCGCGATCGGCGACATCGACGAGACGACCTGCAAAGAGTCCGGTGTCGCACGGGGTTTCGAGGTGTACGGCAAGCTGGACGTCACCGATCAGCAGTCGTTCGGCGCGTTCCTGGACGAGGTGGAGTCCCGCCTCGGACCGATCGACGTGCTGATCAACAATGCCGGGATCATGCCCACCGGCCGGGTGGTCGACGAGCCGGACGCCATCACGCACCGCATCCTCGACATCAATGTGTACGGCGTGATCCTGGGATCGAAACTCGCTCTGGCACGGATGCTTCCGCGCGGACGCGGGCACGTCATCAATATCGCCTCGCTGGCGGGTGAGACGCACATCCCCGGTCTGGCCACCTACAACGCCAGCAAGCACGCGGTGCTCGGGTTCACCGACACCCTGCGCGAGGAGTACCACGGCACCGGTCTGCACTTCTCCTCGGTGCTGCCGACGCTCACCAAGACCGAGCTGGGATCGGGCGTGACCGCGCCCAAGGTGCTGCGCCCGGCCGAGCCGGAGGAGATCGCCGACGCGATCGTGAAGCTGATCGTGTCGCCGCGCTCGAAGGTGCGCGTCACGACTGTGGCCGGCCTCATCTCGCAGTTCGTCGGGCTGCTGCCGGAGTCCCTGGGCGACGCGCTGGGCCGGGCGCTGGGAGCACAGAGCGCGTTCCTGGACGACGTGGACGACGACGCCCGCAAGGCGTACGAGAATCGGGTGCGCGAATAATCCCGGGTCGCTGGATATGGTCGGCGGCATGATTTCCCGGGGCGCGGTCTTCGTCGGACTCGCGACGCTCGATCTGTCCTATGCCGTCGACCACTACCCCGACGAGGACAGCAAGACTCAGGCGTCGGACATGTTCCTCGGTGCGGGCGGACCGGCCGCGAACGCGGCCGTGACGTACGCGTTCCTCTCGCGCCGGAACACGCGACTGATCACCGCGCTCGGGAAACATCCACTGGTGGAACCGATTCGCGGTGATCTCGAACAGCACCGGGTGACGCCGGTCGATCTGACACCGGACAGCGTGGTGCAGCCGCCGGTGTCCTCGATCATCGTCGCCACGGACGCGGCGACTCGAACCATCGTGTCGCTGGACGGTTCTCGCGCACGGGTGCCGTTCGATGATGCCGCGTCCGACCATATCGACGGCGCGACAATCGTTCTCGTGGACGGGCACTACGCCGAGCCCTCGCTGCGACTGGCCGAGGCCGCTCGGGCGGCGGGGGTCACGGTCGTGCTCGACGCCGGGCGCTGGCGTCCGGTGCACACCGACCTGCTTCCGCTGATCGATATCGTCATCTGCTCGTCGTCGTTCGTTCCTCCCGGGGCACAAGCCGATTCGACGCGGTCGGTATTCGATCACCTGCACGCGGCCGGGCCGCGTTTGGCCGCGATCACCCACGGCGCGGGCCCCATCGACTATTCGATCGCCGGTAATCGCGGCACGGTCCCGGTCCGGCGCGGCCGGGCCGTGGACACCCTCGGCGCGGGCGATATCCTGCACGGCGCGTTCTGCCACTTCCACACCCGGGGCGAATCCTTCCCGCTGGCGCTGCGGCGGGCGGCCGAAATCGCCACTGCCTCATGTCATCACCTGGGAACAAGGGAGTGGATGCGCCATCATCCGCCTCAGGCGATGCGGTAGGCCCGGCCGTATTTGCGCAGGGTGAGATCGGCTCCGGGCCGGGTGTGCTCGACCAGCCGGGCATTGAGCAGATCGCTCTCGGCCACCTTGAGTTTCGCCGCCTCGAGCGTCCGCCCACCGCGCATATGCCTGCGGATCAGTCGCTTCTCGATGATCGGGCGCGGGACGTCGAGATACCACGTCTCGTCCAGCAGCGGGCGCACCGCGGCCCAGTCGGGATGGGCCGGATCGTCCAGCAGCAGATAGTTCCCCTCGGTGACGATGATCGTCTGACGGTCGAAAACCACTCCACCGGAGACGGGTTCGTGTAATTCCCGCGAGTAGGTCGGCCAGGGGACCGGCTCCGCGAGCGGCGTCTCGCGCACCCTGCGCAGCAGGGCGGCGTACCCGGCCGCGTCGAAGGTGTCGGGCTCGCCCTTGCGCGCGAGATCACCCGCCGCCCGCAATTGCGCGGTGCTGAGATGGAATCCGTCCATCGGAGCGACCTCGGCGATGGGGTACCCGGCCGCGATGTTCAGCTCGTCGCGCACCCCGCGCGCGAGAGTGGATTTCCCGGCCCCCGGCGGTCCCGCGATACCCAGCACGAACCGCCCGGACTTCTCCTGCGCCCGCCGCCGCACGCGCGCCGCCAGCTCCGCGAGCGAGGTTTCGACACTGCCGCGAGTCATCGCTACAACCCTACGGAACAGCACCCGAATTCATTACCGGCTCGCCAGAAACATCGGCCGCTCGGTGACAACTACCTCGCACGCTCGGTGACAACTACCTCGCCCGCTCGGGGTGACTACTACTTCGCGCCCTGCGGAATGGCCCGCGCCAGGGCCAGTAGATCCGCTTCCAGCATCCGGAACAACCGATAGGTCAGGAAGAACGCCAGAATTCCACCGGCACTGAGCCATCGCACCGGGACGATGACCAATTCCAGATCCTCGGTGGAGACGAACGTCGCGGTCGCCACTCCGAGCAACGGCACCGACGCGGCGGCCGCCAGATAGAAATTGCTGCGCCGCGCCAACGCCAGCAGTTGCCCTCTGTCCGCGGCCCCGACCGCGCCGCGCGCCAGCAGCTGCGGATACAGCGAGCGCACCGCGAACACCGTGATCGGAAAGAACGGGTAGGCCAGCGCGATCGCCGCGCACACCAGTTGCGCGGCGAAGAAGTGCGCGAAGGAACCGGGCGGCAGACTGGTGCCCAGGCTTTGCAGGCCGAGGGGCCAGGCCACCCCCGCCAGGATCCACATGCCGAACGGAATCCACACCGTCCACTCCCCCATGTGCAGGGTGTCGGCGCGAGCGCGGGCCAGTTCCCCGACCGAGTACAGGTGCCCGCGCGCGAGCCGATAGGTCACCATCAGGGGCCGCCGCGCCATCCACACCATGAGCAGGGCCGCGATCGGGAACGCGACGGCATTGTTCACCACCGCGACCGTGGCGAACCGGTCCTGATCCGCGGCGGTCAGCCGGTCCACGATCAGGCTCTGATTGAGCCGGATGTTGTAGAGGCTGGCGACCGCGTTGGGCAGGCCGACGCACAGCGCCGCGATCGGCACCGGCCAGCCGCGCAGCCGGGACCGCCAGCTGCTCGGGGGCGGATCCACCAGGTCGCGGGCGCGGGCGTCCAGGCACAGGTCCAGCTGCCCGGCGAGGTCTGAGCCGCTCTGCCAGCGCTGTTCCGGTTCCGGGCTCAGGCATTCCAGCAGCACCCGGCGCAGGGTGGCGGGAGTGTCCGAAGGCAGTGCGGCAAGCGCGGATTCGGGGACACCGGCCAGCCGCCGCGCGACCATCGCGGTGACCAGACGGCTCTCCGGTGTCGTCGGTGAGCCGTCCCGCACATCGGCGCTCGGCTCCACGAACCCGGCTACCGCCGACTCGAGTGTCGCGGACTCGAGCACCGAAAATTCAGCCACGGCCGGTTCGCGCACCGACTCGAGGACCGCGGATTCCGGCCCCGAGGACTCAGCGACTGCGGGTTTGGGCACCGACGACTCGTGGGCCGCGGATTCCGGCACCGACGACCCGGCCCCGGCAGACTCGGGCACCTCGACTTCGAGGACCGCAGGTTGCCGTGTCGCAGACTCGGCCACTGCCGGTTCTGTGGACTCCAGCACCGGGTCGGAGTCATCGTCGAACGGGATTGTGCCGGTGAGCATTTCCCACAGCACCAACCCGAGCGAATAGATGTCACTGCGATTCCCGGGGGCGGGTGCGGTCGGATCGAGCATGGCCGTCAATGCCTCGGGTGAGCGGTACCGCAGGACCTCCGGCCTCTCCCCCGCGCTGCCGCGCCCACTCAGCACGCCGCTCCAATACACCGGTCCCAGCGCGAAATCCGCGAGTTTCGGCACGCCCTCGGCGGTGAATATCACGTTCCCGGGCCGGATGTCGTGATGCGACACCCCTTGCCGCTCCGCGTAATCCAGCGCGGCGGCCAGTCGACGTCCCACCCACGCAACGGTTTCGGGCCAGCTCAGTTCCTCGATCTCGGCCCGCACGCTGGAATCGACGGGGCGGATCTCGCCCTTCGCCTCCATGGCGGCGTCGACGGCGCGCAGCAGCGAACCGCCGTGCAACCCACTGCCGTTCGACGAACCACGGTGCGCGCGCACGCCACTGAGCCGGTCCCGGAACGGGTGCGCCAACGGCGCATCGGGAGCGGGACGCGCGAGGACGGCCGAACCAGCGGGGACCTCCGCGACCGGGAGCGCATCCACGGGTGTGAGTGGATCGGTCGGTATCGGAGCAGCACCCGGCTCGGCGGCGGTGCCGCCCGATGACGATGGGGCGGTGCCGCCCGATGACGATGCGGCCGTGCCGCCCGACGACGATGCGGCCGTGCCGCCCGACGACATTGCGGCGGTGCCGCCCGAGGACCACGCGGCCGTGCCACTCGCTCGAGATGCAGCGGTGCCGCCCGATACCGACTCGGCAGTACCGCCGAACACGCCGGGTGCGCGCAGGCGCGCGAAAAGGTCGGCCGCGGTGCCGCCCGGCAGATACTGCATGTAGAGCAGCCGCAACGGGTTCCCGGTGGTCTGCTCCCGGATCAGGCGCTGATCGAAGACCCGGACGATGTGGTGGTGATCGAGCTGCGCGACGGTGGGGATGTCGCTGTCCGGACCGGCCTCCACCCGGACCGCGACCAGGCGCTGCATGGAGCGCTGCCGGGCCAGGAACATGCGGTGGTGACTGTCGCCGCCGAGATCGGTGAGCAGGTCGAAATCGTCCAGGCGACGGCCGGTTTCGATACCGGCGGGCAGATCGGGCGGCGGAGCGGGGAGAGGGCCGCCGGCGGCGAATCGGCGGCGCACCTCCTCGGCGACCTCGGGGTATTCGGCGGCGAAGGCGTCGACGTCCACGGGCCGGTGGCGGCTCCGCACCAGATATTCGTCGCAGACCAGATCGGCGAATTGCGGGCTGGCGACCACCTCGGGGAATTCCCTGCGGTACTCGGTGATCCGCTTCTCCAGACCGGCCCGCCGCCAGCGCTGGCTCATGTCCACGCGCACCAGATCGGCCAGCACGGACAGGCGGATATCCTCGCCGTCGGGCACATAGCCGGGCAGGTGTGGCGGCTCGTCGCGGTCGCCGCGCAGCGTGGATTCCCAGTCCGCGACGAAGCGCGCGACGGCGTGCGCCGGACGATCGCTCACGAGTCGATACCGGCGTTCACGAGTCGATACCGGCGGGTTCCCCGGTGTCACGCACGGGATGTCCGGGGGATACGACACGTTCCAGCGCCTGCAGATCCGCCTCGAGCGCACGGAACATCACATAGACAGCCACGAAAGCAAGGATCCCACCAACACTCAGCACTCGCACGGCAACGATCACCGTGGGAATGTCGGCGGGCGGAAGGAAGGTCACCCCGGCCACCGCCAGCAGTGGGATCGAGGCCGCAACCGCCAAATATGTGGTGCAGCGGCGGGACAGGCGGTGCAGCCAGATCGCATCCTCGGGGCTGATGTCACCGTGCCGCAGGAACATCGGATAGATGCATCTGACCAGGTAGAACGTCACCAGGAAGAAGGGGTAGGCGACCGCGATCGCGCCGCACACCACCAGCGAGACCACGAAGTGCACCATGCCGCTGACGGGCAGGTCGTCTGCGACCAGGCGCAGCACGATCGGGAAGGTGACGCCCGAAACAGTCCACAGTGAGAACACGACCAGCGATATTCGTTCCCCTGCCAGCAACACATCAGCACGAGCCCGGCGCAGCGTCTCCGCGTCGTAGAGGCGGCCCTTGCGCAGGCCGCGCGGGACCAGGATCACCCGGCGGCACAGATAGACGATGGCCAGCATCCCGAGCGGGAAGAACAGCGCGTTCACCGCCGCCGTGATGAGGGTGAAGGCATTCATGGCCTCGCCGGACAGCCGGCTGACGATCAGCGAGTTGTTGTGCGCGATGTTGTAGATCGAGGCCAGCACGTTCGGCACCCCGACCGACAGGGTGACGATCGGAATCAACCAGGTGCGCAACCGCCGCCGCCAGCTGTGCGGCGGCGGGTCCACCAGGTCTCTGGCGCGCTCGTCCTGGCACATCTCCAGCTGCCGAGCCAGCACGACCCCCGAGCTCCAGCGCTCGTCCCGATCAGGGGCCAGGCACGTGAGCAGCACCCGCAGCAGCGCGGCCGGGCAGTCCGGCGGCACGCGGTCCAGGGCCGCGATGTCGGGCCCGCCGCGGCGGCGCGCGAGCATGGCCTCGAGGGTGGTGCGGTCACCGTGATCGCCGGGACCGGCGGTGCTGTCGTCGAAAGGCTTTGCGCCGGTGAGCAATTCCCACAGCACCACGCCGAGGGAGAAGATGTCGGCGCGGGTGTCCAGGTCCGCCGCGGTGACGGCCTGTCCGGGATGGCAGGCCTCGAGTTGCTCCGGCGACATGTACGAGAGCGAGCCGCCGAAATAGGCGACTGGACTGTCGTTGTCGAGATTGCGGCTGAAACTGATGTTGAAGTCGGCCAGCTTCGGCACGCCCTCCGCGGTGAGCAGGATGTTCGCGGGTTTCACGTCGCGGTGCAGCACGCCGTGCCCGTCGGCGTAGTCGAGGGCCTCGGCGACCCGGCTGCCGAGCCAGGCGACGGTTTCCGGCCAGCTCAGCTCGGCGATCTCGGCGCGCACGCTGGAATCGGTCGGCCGGATCTCGCCCTTCTCCTCCATCGCGGCGTCCACGGCGTCCAGCAGCAGCCGGCCGCTGCGTTCGGCGGCCGGGGTGGCGCGGACCCAGCGCAGCACGCTCAGCAGCGTCCCGCCGGGCAGGAACTGCATGTACAGCAGCCGCAACCGGCGTCCGGATTCGGTGCGGGTGCCCGCCATCAACCGCTGATCGAACACGCGCACGATGTAGTCGTGGTCCAGCTGCGCCAGGGTCTGTGGTTCGGTGCCGTGATCGGCGGAGATCTTCACCGCCACGAGACGCTGCAGGGAGCGCTGCCGGGCCAGGAACACCCGCGCGAAGGCGCCGCTGCCGAGACTGGTGAGCAGATCGAAATCGTCTATGCGCTGGCCGATTTCGATGCGATCGAGCAGTTCCCCGGTCTCCGGCGCGCTCAGCCCGCCGGTGGTGGCGTGGGTCGAGTCGGTCGCCATTCCGGTGAGCTCGGACGGGTCCGCGTGCATGGTGCGCTCGGACGGATCGGGCACGCGCGTGGAGTCGCCGTCCAGGACCGGACGCCGCGTGGAGTCGCCGGTGGGCGCGTTGGTCGATTCGTCGAGGGAGAACCCGGCGCGGGTGGAGTCCTCGGGCCCCGATCCCATCCGGGTGGAGTCACCGAATGTGAAAGCCGCCTGGGTCGCATCCCCGGGCTCCGGGACGAGCGCGGAATTACCGAAACCCGCCCGGGTCGACTCGTCGAGCGGAGAGCGGGCCCGGGTGGAGTCCTGCAGCGCCGCGCGCCGGGTGCTCTGATCCTCGTCGTCGGCATTGAGCAGTTCTCGCAGCTCGGTCGCCTGTTCCGGATATTCGCGCAGGCAGTCGCGGGGATCGACGCGCTCGCCGCTGTGCCGGCGGATGACGAATTCCTCGTACACCAGTCCGGCGGGCAGGTCGCTCGTATCGAGTTCCGGGAACTCCGAACAGTATTCGGTCAGCCGTTTGGGCGGTCGCGGCGGCGTGTCCCCGCCGTCCGCGCCCCGGCGGCGCAGCCAGCGATGCCGCATATCGACCCGGATGAGTTCGAGCAGCGCATCGCGTCGCAGCGTGCCGGCATCGGGCAGGAACTCGGCGATCACCGGTGGCGCGGAACCCGCGTCCCAGGCCGCGGCGAAGGCCGCCACCGCGCCGAATTCCGTTCCGGCCGAATAACGCCCGGAGCGGTGATCGGAACCAGATGTCATACCGCACCCGCCTGGTTCGCTGTGGATCCGTCCGCCGAAACGCCGCATCCACGCTGTCGTCGATCGTCCGCGGCGGATAAAATCCGCCACACCCGACACCATCATCCCCGACCAATTGCCGGAATGATAACTTGCGGCTCAACAGCGGATCACCCGATTTCGAACTCGAGGCGACGGGGGAACACCAGCATGTACGAAGAGGGCACGGCGCTAGCGGACAGTTCGACGATCAAGGACGGCCGGGCGCAGGCGATCGCGCGAGCCGGAGAGACCTCCGAGGAGGTGGCGATGGCGAACATCGCAACCGATTCACAGACCCCATCCGAACCCCAGCCACCCGTGGACACCACCACCGCGACCGGTATCGCGGCAGCTGTGCAGAGCGGCGCGCTGACCCCCGAGCAGGCACTGGACACCGTACTCGAGCGGATCCGGGCCCGTGATCGAAAAGTGCACGCGTTCAGCCTGATTCGCGAGGAGGCGGCCCGCGCCGAAGCCCGCGCGATGGCGGATCGGCCGGAGCTGGACGTACTCCCCCTGGCCGGTGTCCCGATCGCGGTGAAGAACAATATCGACGTCACCGGCGAGGTGACCCGGGGTGGATCGCGGGCCGGGTCCGACAATCCGGCTCAGTACGATCACCCGGTCGTGCGCCGACTACGGTCGGCCGGCGCGGTCATCGTCGGCCTCACCGCGGTTCCCGAATTCGGATTGTGGGGCGTCACCGACACCCCCGAACGCATCACCCGCAGTCCGTGGAACCAGCGCTTCAGCGCGGGTGGGTCCTCGGGTGGATCCGGCGCCGCGGTCGGCGCGGGCCTGGTCCCGGTGGCGCACGGCAACGACGGACTCGGTTCGGTCCGCATTCCGGCCGCCTGCTGCGGCGTGGTCGGCATCAAGCCGGGGCGCGCGCTGGTGCCCTCACAGGTCGGGATCGACTCCTGGGGCGGCATGACCGAAAACGGTGTGCTCGCAACGACTGTCGCCGATGCGGCGCTGGTGCTCTCGGTGCTCGCGGATCGCCCGGATCTGGCCGATCTGGAATCGCCTCCGGCCCTGCGCATCGGCCTGGCCACCGCCTCGCCCGCGCCATTGGTGCGGGTCGATCGCGCCTGGACGGCCGCCGCCGATCTGGCCGCGGCCGCCGCCGTCGCGGCCGGGCACACCGTGGGTGTCGCCGAATTGCCTTATCAGGGAGCCACTTTCGCACTGGCACTGCGCTGGCTCGCGAACGCCGCCAAGGATGCCGCGACCGTCGCGCATCCGGAGCGGCTGCAGCGGCGCACGCGCACCCATGTGGCGCTGGGCAAGTTGGTGCTCAAGAGCGGGCTGATGCGTTCCGCGCAGGTGGACCGGATCGAGGCCCGGCTGCTGGACTACTTCGACAGCTACGGCGTGGTGATCACCCCGACGCTGGCGGCTCCCCCGCCGCGCGCCGGTCGCTGGCACGCGCGCCCGTGGCTGTCGAATGTGGTTGCGAACGTGCGGTACTCGCCGTTCACGCCGCTGTGGAATCTGGTGGGCTGGCCGGCCGTATCGGTGCCGATGGGGCTACACCCCCGCACGGGGACACCGGTGGCGGCGCAGCTGGCCGGGCCGCCCGGAAGCGAATCGACGCTGTTACGCCTGGCCGCCCAGCTCGAGGCCGCGCATCCCTGGCAGCGTGTCGCCCCGGACGCCCGGAGCTGACTCCGGGCGACAACGATTCCACCGATTTCGACAGCTAACCGCCGAGAAGAAGAAACGACGAGAGCCGTCCTGCCAGTGGCAGGACGGCTCTTTCGTGCACCGGCCGATTCGTACTTCGGCCCGTCTCCCGGGCGAGCGGCGGCACTGCCTCCGACTCATTGCCGCCGCCGATCCGGGATCACTGCCGCGGGGTCACGCGGTTACGCGGGCGCCGCCACGACCGGCTCCCGTTCGGCGAAGCCGCCGTCCAGCACGCGCGCCGCGAATTCGAGGATGGTCGGACGATCGTCGTCGGCACGCCACGCGACGGCCAGCTCGCAGGGGGCGAGGCCGGAGACGGGGCGGGCGGTCAGGCCGGGCCAGCGGTACATCGGGACATTGTTCTCGGCCAGCAGGCATACGCCCAGACCCAGGCTGACGGCCTCGAGCCGCTCCTCGGCCGTGGCGGCCTCGGCGCCGATCTTGGCCTGGCGCCCGTTGCGGGCGTCCGCGCCGAGCCAGAAGTCGCGCGCGGCGCCGGCTTCGGCGGGCATCGCGATGAAGGGCTCGTCGAGCAGGTCGGCGAACTCGATGGTCTCGTGACCGGCGAGGGCGTGGTTCTCCGGCAGCAGCACCCAGCGCGGCTCGGTACGCAGCACCTGCCACCGGTAGCGGCTGGAGTCGGGTACCGGCAGCCACATCAGCGCCAGGTCCGCCTGGCGCCCGGCCAGGCCGCTGGACGGGTCCGTCCAGGACGCGGAGTGCAGGGCGAGCCGATGGCCGCTGGCGCTCTCCAGGTCGGTGATCAGCCCGCGCCCGATGGAGGACTGGATGCCGACGCGCAGCACCTCGCCCGCCTCCTGCAGGGCCACGTTGGTGACCTCCCAGAGTTCCAGGATCTTGCGGGCACCCTCGAGCAGTTCCTTACCGGCGACGGTCAGGGCCACACTGCGCTGATTACGGTCGAACAGGACCACATCGAGCTGACGCTCCAGCTGACGAATCTGCCGGGAGAGGGTGGGTTGAGCGATGTGCAGCCGTTGGGCTGCGTTGGTGAAGTGAAGTTCCTCAGCGACGGCGACGAAATACCGCAGGTCGCGCAAATGCGGGTCCATAGCCCCTTGCTATCAGAATCGGTCTTGAATTACCAGCCGTATCCGACCCGAAAGTTTGCAATCGACTCGGAAAACAGCCATCAGGTTTGTTACAGACAGCATAGGACCAGCCGGAAACATTCCGGTAACCGGCACCGCGAACTCCTGGCCATTCACGGACGAATCACCCCCTCCCGGCCATGCGGACATTTGACCAGCCGTAACCCACGCCACCCCGGACCCCTGCCGCCACCGGCCGTCCGCCCCCGCCGCCGCCCAGCTACGACCGCCGGTCGACAGCTTCACAACCACCGAACAGGGTGAGTGAGTTTCATCACATCAGCGATGAAAACAGTCCCACGCGATACCGCGGGCACATTTGAGACACGAGTCGCAGTAGCGCCGTTCAGAGGCGACGCCTCGGCAGTCGAGCGCTCGAAGTCGAGCGCTCCGCGAACTCAGGGGTGAAGCCCGCGGGTCGTCCCGGGAGTTCGAGGACGCGGGTGCACGGTCCTGGACGCTCCCGGCGTTCGGCGGCGCACCCCGAGAGTTGCCTACCCGCCGTAGACCTTCGGATCGAGGGTGCCGATGTACGGCAGATCGCGGTAGCGCTCGGCGTAGTCCAGGCCGTAACCCACCACGAACTCGTTCGGGATGTCGAAACCGACCGCCATCACGTCCACCTGGGTGCGCAGCGCGTCCGGCTTGCGCAGCAGGGTCACGACCTCCAGCGAGGCCGGATTGCGGCTGGACAGGTTGCGCAGCAGCCACGACAGCGTGAGACCGGAGTCGATGATGTCCTCGACGATCAGCACGTTGCGCCCGGCGATGTCCTTGTCCAGGTCCTTCATGATCCGCACGACGCCCGACGACGAGGTCGAGGACCCGTACGAGGAGACGGCCATGAACTCCATCTGCGTCGGCACGGTGAGCTTCTTCGCCAGGTCGGTCATGAAGAAGATGGCTCCCTTGAGCACTCCGACCAGCAGCAGATCCCCCTCCGGGGAGTCGGCCGGGTATCGCTTGGCGACCAGGGCCGCGAGCTCGTCGATCTTTTCCGCGATCTCGTCTTCGCTGATCAGCACCGACGCGATGTCATCCCCGTACACGTGCGCTGGTTTCCCTTCAACGATGATGTCGAGCCCGGTCGAGTTCGACATGGTCCGAGCCAAGTATGAGGGTGCCATGTTCACGCGCGGCAACCAACCTGGTCCCGCTGATCGAACCGCCCACCGCGACCCCGCCCTGTCCACGCCACTGCGTGACCAGCGCGTCCACGGCTCGTAAATTGCTGTCCGTCAATGATTTTGCGCCGTGCTCGAGCAACCAGGCGCGAATGGCTCGTCGGCGCAGCGCCGAATCCGCAGTGGCGAGCGTCTCGATCGAGAGCCCCTCGCCATCACGAGACCGCTCCAGCAAACTTTCGGCGAGCGAATCGAGCAGGGTTCCGTCCTCGCGCAGTTGCTCGGCGGTCCGGGCCAGCGCCGCGGCCGCTCCGCCGCCGAGCACCTCCTCCAGCAGCGGCAGCACCTCGGTCCGCAGCCGCACCCGGGTGAACTCCGGGGAGCTGTTGTGCGGATCCTCGTACGGGGTCAGCCCGAGGTCCGCGCACAACTGCCGGGTCACCTCGCGCCGCACCCCGAGCAGCGGTCGACCCCAGGGGTCCGCGTACGCGGTCATGCCCTGGATCGAGCGTCCGCCCGAGCCGCGCGCCAACCCCAGCAGCACGGTCTCGGCCTGATCGTCGAGGGTGTGCCCGAGCAGCACCGGCAGACCCGCCCGCGCGTCGTCCAGCGCCGCGTA
>NZ_BDBU01000030.1 GCF_001613145.1 Nocardia jejuensis NBRC 103114 | reverse complement strand
GACCACTCCGCAACGCCCGCGCCGTCCCACCGCCGCCGCCCCCACCACCGTGCCGCCCACGTCGGCGCCCGCCACCACCGAGGCGGCCCCGCCCGAGACGACCGCCTCCGACACGCCCGGAACCCCGACCACAGTCGGTGCGCCGGACGGCAATTGGCTCTTCCCCGGTGAATCCCCGCCGCCGCCCGCGGATTCGGATCCCGCCGTGGTCCAGGCGTGGTGGGACCACCACTGGGCGCTGAAGGATCGCTGGCTGCACGGCGGATGAGGCGCGAGCCGACCGATGAGTTTTCCTCGCGGACCGCGTCACAACGAGCAGGTCGCCGAGCGAAGGAGAACCCGTGAAGAACGACGTCTGGCCGATGGTGCACGCGGAGCGAGCGGCGCTGATCGAGGATCTGACGCGGCTCGAGGACTGGCAGTGGGAACAGCAGTCGCTGTGTGAGGGATGGACGGTGCACGATGTGGCCGCGCATCTGATCGGCGTGGCGCGCTCGACGAAGGTCGGGTTCGTGGCCGGGCTGGCGCGGGCGGGGTTCGACTTCGACGAGCAGAACGTGCGCGCGGTGGCACGCGATCGCGGTGCGTCACCGCGGGAGACCCTGGCTCGGCTGCGGCAGGTGGCTTCGCGGACGTCCGCGCCGCCCGCGCCGCGCGACAGCAGACTCGCCGAGGAGGTCGTGCACGGTGAGGACATTCGGCGCCCGCTGGGAATCGCGCACACCTATCCGCAGGAGGCGGTGGTGCGGGCGCTGCGCCTGCAGGCGGGCACGCCCGCGTTCTTCGGCGGAGCCAAGGAGTTGACGGCCGGGGTGCGGCTGCGGGCGACGGACACGGATCTGTCCATCGGTGACGGGCCGGAGGTCCGCGGCACCGCGCTGTCCCTGTGCCTGGTCGTCTACGGGCGGCGAGCGGTGCTGGCGGATCTCGAGGGGCCGGGAGTTCCGGTATTGGGCGCGTGAGGACCTCACCCGCGGCCCGGGCCGAGTCGGCTCTCGGTGCGGGCCGTTCGGCTCACGACGCGGGCTGATCGCGCTTCGGCACCAGCCGATAGGTCACCCAGGAGCTGAGCGGGATATGCGGTTTGTCGATCTTCATCCGGAAGGTCCGAACCTGCCCGGTCTCCGGATCGGCCACCCGCAGGTGCGGATCGTGCTCGGTGGGGACGACGGTGTCCGTGGAGTACATGCGCGCGAAATCCGGGTGTACCGAACAACGTTCGACGATCGAGGCGATCGCCGCCTCGGGCAGCGAGATCGGCCCCAGCATGCGCAGCACATAGGCCATGGCGGTCGCCGCCCACTCCCAATCCACCAGCACCGACTGGGAGGCCGGCTCGGCGAACAGATAGGTGAAGAAGCTCGACCCGGCACTCAACTGCGGGAAGATCCCGGTCCACGCCGTATTCGCGCCCAGCACATCGAATTCGGGCAGCGCGACGTACGCGGACGGGTACGGCAGGTCTTCGAGATCGGCCAGCGCCTCCGCATCCGGCAGATCCCGCGACGGTCCGAGAATGCGGTCCAGCGTGCCCGGATACAGCGTCTCGATGATGCGCTCGCGATAGACATACGAGATCTGCAGCGCGTCGAACAGCGCCCCCACGAACTCCAGGCTCGGCGTCAGCGTGCCCGCCTCGACCTTCTCGATCGCCGACTTCGACCACCCGGTCGAGGCCGCCAACTGTGCCTGCGTGATACCGAGCGCAGCGCGTCGCGCCCGCACGAACACCGCGAGTTGTCCCTTGGCCATCCAGCTCTACCCTGCTCTGTCATACCTGTCGCACATCGAAGTCGTGCGAGTCATACCGGAATCGCGGTCATGTCTCACCGGTGGTGCGACCTGACCGCATTGACTTTCTCATGAACTGAAAAGAGGGTTGACCAAGTGCTGGAACCTGCGCGCCCGGACACCTCCGAGCGCACCCGGCAGGGGTTGGTGCTGTGGAGGGGACCGCATCAGCCTCCGGCACCGAACCGCTGCTCCGCAGCACGGCAAGGCCCTCCCGCCTGGTGCGAGAGGGCCTTGCCGATCTCCGCAGGGGTCGGTTCGTCGCGGTGCGGGGTCGCCGGGACGTGGCGATGCTTGAGCGCGAAAGCAGTTCGATCGATCCGGTCAGGCCACCAGCGGCTTCGTGATGGCCGAGAGTGGATTTGACGGATCCGACCAGACAGGGTTGCCCGGCGGGGCAGGGACGGCCGATGGCCGACAGCTCGTGGTGCGAGGTGGTCACCGGCAGGAGCGGCATTGCCGTGCGCCTCCCGTAACCGAGTGAGAACCGCTGTGGCGCAGGCGTTTCGAGCAGATACCGTCACACGCGCAAGCCGTCGAGCAGGGCGAGTACGGCAGGTTCCGTTTCGGCGCGCGCGGCATCCGGATCCGCCGCGTTGGCGATGAACAATGCGGCCTCCCCCAGTGCGGACAGGACCATCAAGGCGACCGGGCGGGTGGAGAGGTCGCGGCGCAGGACACCCGCGTCCATGCCGGCTTGCAAACCGGAGATCACCAGCCCGAGGCCGTATTTCTCGTCCAGGGCACGCCAGTCCTGCCAACCGAGAACCGCGGGGGCGTCGACCAGCATGATCCGGACACGCTCGGGCTCGACACACGATGCGAGGAAGGTTCGGAGCCCCGCTTGCAGCGCCGCCAGCGGATCTCCCGCGCGTTCGGCGGCGAGCGTCTCGGCCACAGCCTCGACGATTTCCTGCTGAATCTGCTCGTAGACAGCACGGAAGAGATCGCGCTTGTCCTTGAACTGGTGATAGAGGGCACCCCGGGAACTGCCTGCGCGCTCGACCACCTCGGGCGTGCCGACGGCCGCGTATCCGCGCTCGGCGAACAACGCGCGCGCTGCGGCCACCAAGCCGGCGCGCGTCGACTCCGACCGTTCGGCCTGCTTACCCATCGTCACCCCTCGTCGCTCGTTCGAGCATCGTAGCCAGACCCATTGAAAACAGGCAGCCTGTTTGTTAATTTGAAGCGGTACCTACTTGTCACTGACTCAGGGGAGTTATCAGATGACGACCATCTCAACCGATATCCGCGCCGTCTGGCGCGACAGCAGCCTCGGCACGGAACGAGAACTCCGGTTGCCCTCGGGTTCATTGCACGTGTTCGATCGTGGCAGCGGCGATCCGATCCTGCTGATCCACGGCCTGGTGGTCAACGCCAACCTCTGGCGAGCAGTCGTTCCCGAGCTGGCACACGCATTTCGCTGCGTGACAATAGATTTGCCGTTCGGGTCCCACCGAATCTCGATGCCCGGCACCCCGGTGGATCCGCCCGGTCTGGCCGGCCTGGTCATCGAGACCATCGAGGCGATGGATCTCGGTCCGGTGACACTCGTCGGGAACGACAGCGGCGGCGTCGTCTGCCAATTGGTTGCCGCACGACGGCCGGATCTGGTCGCCCGAATGGTGCTCACTTCGTGCGACGCCTACGACAACTTTCCGCCGAAGACGTTCGCCTACCTCAAACTCGCGGCCCGGGTACCCGCGGGCATGGCGATACTCGCTGCGGCACTGCGTTTTCCGGCGATTCGAGCGCTCCCGATCGCCTACGGCTGGCTGAGCCGCGTCCGGATCGACCGGCGAGCGAGCGACTCCTACGCGCTTCCGGTCGCGGTGACCCGCGATATCCGCGACGACCTGCGTCGCGTGCTTCGTGGACTCGACAAGCGGCATACGCGTTCCACGGCAGAGACTTTCGCTGATTTCGATCGACCTGTGCTGCTCGCGTGGTCCGAGGACGATCGGTTCTTCCCCACCCAGCACGCCCATCGGATGGCCGCCGATTATCCCGATGCCCGGATCCACTGGATCCCCGGCGCGCGCACGCTGTCACCCGAGGACGAGCCCGCGGCGCTCGCGGACGCCATCGTCGCGTTCGCCGCCGGAGCCGAGTGATGGTCGTGCGCGAAATGCCGATAGCGGATGGTGTCGAGCATCGGTACGTCGATGTCGACGGACTGCGGATGCATGTGGCCCTTGCCGGGGCAGGCGAGCCACTGGTGCTGCTGCACGGCTGGCCGCAGCACTGGTGGCAGTGGCGCCACGTCATCGGCCCACTGTCCCAGCACTATCGGGTGATCTGCCCCGATCTGCGCGGACTCGGGTGGACCGATGCGCCGTCACACGGATACATCCCGGGCACCATGGCCGATGACGTGATCGGACTGCTCGATCGGCTCGGGGTCGAGCGGTTCCACGTCCTCGGGCACGATTGGGGCGGGTTGATCGGATACCTACTCGCACTGCGGTATCCGCATCGAGTCCAGCGCTATATAGCCCTCAACACCGCCAGCCCATTTCTCCGTCCGACCGCACGGGTCCTGGCAGGCGGGCCACGACTGTGGCACATAGTGGCCAACGCGGCACCCGTCCTGGGTCCGCGGATCGCCTCCTCGGCGATGCCGAAATGGGCTCTGCGGCACTGGACATACCGATCGGCGACGATGACGTCGACTGACCGGCAGATCTTCAGCGTGCAGTTCGAGGAACCCGCCCGCGCGCGAGCCACCGTCAGCTACTACCGCAACCTCCTGCTGCGCGAGATCCCGCGACTGCTCGCCGGACAATACCGGTGGTCCCGGCTGACCGTCCCGACACTCGTGCTCGCCGGTGACCGCGACCCCCTGTTCCCGATCAGCGCACTGGCCGAATTCGGTTCGCGAGCAACAGATCTCCGAGTGGCGGTCATGCCCGACGTCGGACACTTCCCAGCCACCGAGCAACCCGCACGGGTAGTGGAGCACGCCGTGCGATTCCTGAGCTGACCGACGAGGCTCCGTTCCTCCGAAGGGGGGAGGAACGGAGCCACCCGGTTGTCGTCAGTACCGGCTGATGATCTCCAGATAGAGGTCCCGATGCTGAGGACCATCGCATCGAGCCCGTGCGCGGAATGCTCTCCAACACTCGGGCTCCGGCGCTCACCCGAAGACGATCACGCAGTGCGACAGCGACGTTCGGACGTATGCGATTCCGCACTGAGGATGCTGCGCGACGGCTAGCGTTCGGGAGATGGTGTCGCTCTCGCATGCTGCGGCGTTCGCTGTTGCCGCCTCGATCATCATCGTCATTCCGGGGCCGAATGTGTTGTTCGCGATCGGGCGGGCGTTGGCGTTGGGGAGGCGGTCGGCGGTGCTGTCGGTTGCGGGTGGGGTGAGCGGGTCGCTGGTGCCGCTGGTGGCGGTGTCGGTTGGGCTGGGGTCGGTGTTGATGGCGTCGGCTGCGTTGTTTCTGGTCGTGAAGGTGGTCGGGGCCGCTTATCTGATCTGGCTGGGTATCTCGACGATCAGGCAGCGCAAGGGGCTGGCTGCGGCATTGGCGGAGAACACTCCGGGTGTCGAGGGCGGCCGGGTGTTCCGGCAGGGGTTCATCGTCGGCGCCACCAATCCGAAGACGATCGTGTTCTTCGGGGCCGTGCTTCCGCAGTTCACGGTGGCGGGCCAGGGAGCGCTACCGGCGCAATTGCTGATCCTGGGTGTCATATTCCTTGCTGTGCAAGCGATTTCGGACGGCACCTGGGTGCTGATGGCGGCGACGGCTCGGTCGTGGTTCGTGCGCTCACCGCGCCGTCTCGAAACCGTCGGAAGCACCGGGGGGCTGATGATCATCGGAGTCGGTGCCGGAATGGCGCTGACCGCGACCAACTGAGGGACGCGTGCGCGCGACTCCGTCGGCGGTGTCGGCAGAGTTGGGCCGATGCTGCCGCTGACAGAGCGGGCACGGGATCTCGGATCGAGCCGAGATGGGGCGCGGACGCGTCAGTGCTGTTCAGTCACGGTTCGAGGCCGCAAAACCGCGAGCACACGGCCTGCGATCGGGAGTAAAATCACCACCGTGAGTCGCGATCCGGAAGCGAGCACATGAGTACGGGTGGGCGCGGGGACGCATCGTTCACCGGGTCGATCGCGGAGATCTACGGCTCGTTGATGGTGCCGATGATCTTCGAGGAACCGGCTCGGATACTCGCGGACGTGGTGGCGGGGGCGGGCGGCGTCGACGTTCTCGAGACTGCCGCCGGGACCGGGGTGCTGACCCGAATGCTCGCGGAGGCAGGACGTTTCGAGATCGTGGCGACGGATCTGAACGCGCCCATGCTGGAGGCTGCCGCGGAACGGGTGCGGTCCGAACGGGTGCGGTGGCAGGTGGCCGACGCTCAGGATCTGCCGTTTCCGGATCAGTCGTTCGATGTGGTGGTGTGCCAGTTCGGGGTCATGTTCCTGCCGGACAAGATTCGGGGATACAGCGAGGCGCTGCGGGTACTGCGACCCGGCGGACTGCTCGCCTTCAACGTCTGGGACCGGGTCGAGAACAACGCCGTCGCCGACGTGATCACCCGGGCACTGTGCGCGGCCACCCCCGATCATCCGCTCGAGTTCGTCAAGCGAACGCCCCACGGCTACTTCGACATCGACCGCATCACAGGCGAACTCGCGGCGGCGGGATTCGAGCGAACAACCGGCGAGTACATCTGGGGAACGAGCCGCACCACAGCCGAAACCGGCGCAACGGCCTTCTGCCGGGGCACCCCGCTGCGCGGCGAGATCGAACGCCATCCGACCCTCGATCTCCCCTCCGCGACCGCCATCGCCGCCGCCGGACTGCGCGACCGCTACGGATCGGAACCCTTCGAAGCCCCGACCCGCTGGCTGCAATTGACCGCGCACCGACCGGTGTGACGAGTCGCCGGTCGAGTTATCCCGCGCTGCCCGAACCGAGGCCTTCGCACGCGTCGTAGGTGGGTTGGGGGTCGGGAGTCGTTCCGGCGGGGGCGGATTGGATTGTCACCACCAATTGCTTGGAGGCGAAGCCGGATCTCGCCACGAGGGTGTGGGAGCCTGCGGTGGTGGGGACCCAGGGCATTCTGGTGAAACGGGGAAACTGGTTGCCGGTCGGGACCAGGTAGGTACTGCTGAGGCATTTGCCGTTGTCGTAGAAGCTGATCGTGGGGGTGTCGTACATGTTCGACGCGCCCATCACCGCATTGAGGTTGTAGGTCTTTCCCACGAAGTAATCCTGGACGCCACCGCTGATCTCGAAGTGGTCGTATTCGCTCGATGAGCCCGCCGACGATCCGGTCGAGGCCGCGGAGATGTGCGGGCCCTGGGCCGACGCGGACGGGACAGCCATGACCGCCAGGGCCGCTCCCACCACGGAAACTGTTGCAGCCCAGCTGATTCGACGCCGAGCGCCGGTGGTCGCAGTCATCGGAGACCTCTTTCTCACTTGGTCGGTTCGATGAAAGCTAGCCCTCCAAGAGAGTGAAATGATGAAGTTTCATAAACACGGACTGCCCCGAATTCCGGGGGCACCCGAGCCGCGAGGTAACCGGCAGCGGCGGTCCGAAACGGCCGCGGCGATGAGCCGGTAGGAGAACGACCCTGCCCCGGAAACGCCCGAAGGCGGTCCGAGTTGAACTCGGAACCGCCTCCGGGATAGTCGCTTTCAGCGAGGTTCGGAAAACCTCAGCGCAGGATCTGGCGCGACATGACGACGCGCTGGATCTGGTTGGTGCCCTCGTAGATCTGGGTGATCTCGCGACCGGTTCCGCGCACATCCGGAAACCCCTGCAATTGCAGCTCTAAGCTCGGTAGGGAGATCTGCTGAGTTCTGCCCGATTCTGCGGTGTTTGGAGCTCGTGACGGCCTGTGGACGGCCTGACTCATCTGCTGACGGCGCGCAAGATTGGGCGTCACGGATTTGCCTTTTTACTCTGCCGTGACTTGAATTCATCGAACCGTGCACGCAAAACGTACAAATGATCGAGAAACGCTTCGGCGAAGTCCAAGGCGTCCTTCGCATCCTGCGCTGAGACCGCCTCGCCGGTGAAGTGAGCTCCCTTGTTGCCCACTACCCGAAGAAGATCAGCCCAATCGGCCAGGAGTCCATCGATCTTGCCCTGGGTCTGGAGCTCCCGCAGATTTTCGGCCAGCGTCCGTTTGCCTGCGCCTTGATCCTTGCAAGTGCCTTCCAGCGTGCGACGGACCATGACGAGGGTCGCTCGATACGCCTTCGCCTCAAAACATGTCAGCGCTTCTTCGAACTCGTCGCGAAGCTCGCGAGGGACTGCGAAATTTAGGCGGCGCTTGGACGGGTAGAAGATCCCGGGTGCGTCATCTTCGAACCCATCTCCGTAGTCCTCACGGACCTGCACGATCGGAGCCTGGCACTTGCCATGTGTGCATTGCAGGAACGCGAACTCTGCGGGAGGTCCATTTTCAGGGTCGTACTGAACTACCGTGCCGTGGACATCGCTCTTCGATGGCACACCACATACAGGGCAGATAAACGCCCGCGCCTCGTTGGTCACGAGAGCCAGTCTTTCACTGAACTTTCGATCTCGCCTGCGCTTTTCGGTGCAAGTCAGCGATCCGCGTGGACCCATCCGCCAACTGCTCTTCTCCCTGCTTCCTCATACAGGCCATCCTCTGCGGAGGGAGGGCGTGTCAAGGATGGCGCAGCCACCGCGTAGCGGACACCGGCAGGTGGTCCTTTACTCGGTCTCCCGGAGCGAAACCATTAGGCCGATGAGGAGGCGGGGATTACCCACCGCGCCTTAGTCGTTCGGCAATCGGGATTGGTGCCCGCTCCCCGATGCGGAGGGAAGGACATCCGCACCGGGGGCGAGCCTTCCCCGGCGATCAGACCGGGGAGGTAGTGCGGCCTGGAGTCGGCGTCGGTGGCGACTCGCTGTCCGGCGTCGTTGCCGGTGGCCGAGAAGGGAGAGGGGGCCGAAGCCCCCAGCTGGTCAGTCCCGGCCGAAGTAGTCGATCGGGTGGCTCTGGTCGCGTTCCTTCTGGGCGTGGGTGGGGCAGAAATTCAAGGCCTGGACGACATCGGTAGCGGGCTCGGTGCAGTGGCCGTACTCGCAGGTGGTGGGGGCGGTGGCGGTCATGGTGGGCGTCCTTCCCTGGGGCGATCGATCTGGGCACAGCCCGTACCACTGCCCGTGGGCACGGACAAGGGTGGGCATGCCCATCACGCAGTGACGCGAAGCGCCCTTGGGAGTGCTCCCGGGCAGTGGTATGCCTTCGGCAGATCGATCCGCCCCAGGGAAGGACACCCGAACGCCAGCGACTACCTGACGACCACGACCACCGACAGACCCGACCAGGCGACCAACACCGAGAAGTGATGCGGCGCCGGAACGGTGGAACGGGGTGACCATCGGATCGACTGCGACAGCGGGGTTCTCAGGGGCAAGCGAACGGAGTTCGTGCGGCAGCACCGTTCGGCAACCGCGGCGAATCGCAGACCAGCCGATCGGTGCGGAGAGTGCCGACCGAATCGGTGCCGAGTGCAGGACAGCCGATCGAATCGGCTCGGGCCTGCTCGATGCTCGACTCGGTGCCGATGGTGAAGTGCCCATGGGTTCCGTGCGTGCCGCGCGGGTTTTCGGCGTTACGTGCTGCCGACGCGCCCTACGGGCCGGGGCGACGCTACATCAGCCCCGTTGCGCGTCGCTGCGTGGCAGCGGCGCGTAGCACCGTCGCCCGCGCGGCGCGCCTTGAACCTATATAGGCAAATTGGGCAATGACCTTCACTGTGATGTCGGTGGGCATCAGTAGGCTTCCCGCAGATTGTCTCGAAACTGTCTGGCGGGTAAGGGGTTCGAATGCACGCGTGGTCGCTACTCAGCAATATGGAGGATCGTTTCTACGCGAGCAACGAGGGCTACCCGGACTCGCTGGGGTTTCACTACGCCTATGACAGCGGTGTAGCGAATCATCTGCGGGTTGCCGCCGGGGACCTGGTGGTCGTCCGTTCCTCACGCACGATCTACGGGGTGTCGAGGATCGACGCCATCGACAAGGCCGAAGGCATCAAGGTCCGATTCCGCTGCCCTCAGTGCCAGCGGACCGATTTCGTCGAACGGAAGGTGGAAAAGCCGACCTATCTGTGTCGCTCTTGCCGGCATCTGTTCGATGCCTCGATCAGGTCCGAGGAACGGGTTATGCAGTACACAGCGAACTACGGGGCTTCGTGGCGCGTTCTCGGAGACGAGATCTCTGTCGATGACCTTGAGCCCTTGTTGTCCGGCTCGAAGCAGAACGCGATCCGCGGATGCAAGATCGACGGCTTGAAGCTCCTCTTGGAGCGCGAGCACGTGTGCATCGTGACTGAGCCGAACCTTGATCGCCCGCGCTTGGTCGGCGGCCATCGCGAGGCACTGGTCCGAGTCCGCAACGGCCAGGCAGGGTTCCGCGAAGAACTACGCCGACGTTACGGATGGAACTGTCTGATCACTGGGTCGTGCCCTGAGGACGTGCTGGAGGCCGCGCATCTGCGTGCCTTCGCAGTGCATGCCACCCATAATCCCGACGAAGGCGTGTTCCTACGGGCAGATATCCACCGCCTGTTCGACCGCGGCCTCGTCGCGGTGGACCCAAAGACCATGACCGTCGTAGTGGCGCCCAAGTTGGCTCGGTTCTCGGACTACCAAGCGCTGCAAGGCAAATCGGTCGCGCCTGGTCCATACATCTCGGCGCTGGCTGATCATCACCGCGAAACTGCTTCTGCATGGGTTACCGAAATGACTTCAGCTTGATCTGAGAGGAATGGATGGGTAGTCGAGCGGACGGCTGATCGTGGCCGCCGAACGAGGGCAAAGTTCGCTGCTTGAAATCGTAGGTCCACGAGAATCGGGATGCCGCGCGGGGGACGCGTTCACAGCGTCGCCATGGAATCGTGGGCATTCCCAAGCCAAGGAACGACACTGCCTCGGCGCGCACGCGCATGTACCCGCCGGTGGAGGTGGCCTTGCCGTGGGCACGCGTGGATAGCGATCCGGTGGCGGTGCGGCTGATCGTGACGGGCGAGGACGGGCGGATGTACACCAGGGACCTGTTCACGAAGGTGGTGTGGCAGGCCACGTTTCGTTCGGCAGATCTCGTCTACCGCAAACGGGCCGACGGGATGCACGCGCTACGGCACTTCTATGCCTCGATGCTGCTGGCGCGCGGCGTATCGGTGAAGGAGCTCGCGGCGTACCTCGGGCACTCGGACCCCGACTTCACTCTGCGGGTGTACACGCATCTGGTGTCGTCCAGTCACGAGCGGGCGCGCGCTGCGGTCGATGAGGTGTTCGGCTGGCATGAGCCGGACGGCAATCCCGATGACGGCCTGGAGGCGGCCTGAGATGAACTCAGCGCCGCCTCCAGGGGTCTCGATCAGCGAGGTTTTCGGGAAAACCTCAGCGCAGGATCTGGCGCGACATGACGACGCGCTGGATCTGGTTGGTGCCCTCGTAGATCTGGGTGATCTTGGCGTCGCGCATCATGCGCTCGACCGGGAAATCGGTGGTGTAGCCGGCGCCGCCGAAGAGCTGGACGGCGTTGGTGGTGACCTCCATGGCCACGTCGGAGGCGAAGCACTTGGCGGCGGCGGAGATGAAGCCGAGGTTCTTCTCGCCACGCTCGGCGCGGGCGGCGGAGGTGTAGACCATGAGGCGGGCGGCCTCGATCTTCATCGCCATGTCCGCCAGCATGAACTCGGTGTTCTGGAACGAGGCGATGGTCTTGCCGAACTGCTTGCGATCCTTGGTGTACGCGATCGCGGCGTCCAGCGCGCCCTGCGCGATGCCGACCGCCTGCGCGCCGATGGTCGGGCGGGTGTGGTCCAGGGTGGCCAGCGCGGTCTTGAAACCGGTGCCGGGCTCGCCGACGATGCGGTCGCCGGGGACCTTGCAGTTCTCGAAGTACAGCTCGGCGGTCGGGGAACCCTTGATGCCCAGCTTGTGCTCGAGCGGGCCGACCACGAAGCCCTCGTCGTCCTTGTGGACCATGAACGAGGAGATGCCGTTAGCGCCCTTGTCGGCGTCGGTGACGGCCATGACGGTGTACCAATCGGACTTGCCGCCGTTGGTGATCCAGCACTTGGAGCCGTTGAGGATCCAGCCGTCGCCGTCCGCCTTGGCGCGGGTGCGCATGGAGGCGGCGTCGGAGCCGGCCTCACGCTCGGACAGCGCATACGAGGCCATCTTGCCGTCGACGATATCGGCGAGCACCTTGGTCTTGAGCTCCTCGGAACCCTTCAGGATCAGGCCCATGGTGCCGAGCTTGTTGACCGCGGGGATCAGCGAGGAGGAACCGCAGACACGGGCGACCTCTTCGATCACGATGCAGGTCGCGACCGAGTCCGCACCCTGGCCACCGTAGGCCTCGGGCACGTGCACGGCGTTGAAGCCGGCGGCATTGAGGGCGGTCAGCGCCTCCTCGGGGAAGCGGGCGTTGCCGTCGACGTCCTTCGCGTAGGGCGCGATCTCCTTCTCGGACAGGGCGCGAATGGCCGCACGCAGCTCATCGTGGAAGTCCTCGAGCTTGAACAGATCGAAATCGGGGTTGCCCGCCATGGGGTTCGTCTCCTGGTAGTTCGGATCGGATCGCCTCGGCACTCAGTGCCAATCACAGCCGAGTATACGCCGCAACAACGCAGCCACGTGCGCGTATTTACTCACAGTTGTGTGGCACGCAGTGTCATCAGACGGTGCCGTGACGATCACCGCCGACGGTTCACAGCGTATCGAGCCGACGCGCCAGAAGATCGGCGACCTGCCGAGGCGGCATGTCGCGGGGAAACACCGCGACCACCACCTCCTCCGCCCGGCCCTCCCCCGCGCCGGAGCCACGCGGAATCGCCGCCAGCGCCGCCCGCAGATCCGCGGCACTCGCATCGGACTCACCGCGCACCATCCGGCGCAGCAGGTAGTTGTGCGTGGCCGTCACCGCCGCCGTGAACTGCACCAGCGCCAGATCCGACTCACCCCGCAACCGGCCGCGCAGATAGTCGGTGAACAACCGCTCGTAGCGGAACACCGTCACGATCTCGCGCTCGCGCAGCGCGGGCTCCTGCCGCACCACCCGATACCGCCGCGCCGCCAACTCCCGCCACTGGGTGAACCGCTCGAACACCTCCACGACCGCCTGGGCCACCGCATCCCACGGATCCCCTTCCGCCGCATCGAGATACGCGCGCGCCTGCGCCAGCTGCGACTCGTGATCGGCGAAGACCACATCTTCCTTGGACCGGAACTGACGGAAGAACGTCCGTCGCGAGATCCCCGCGGCCTCCGCGATCTCGTCGACCGTCGTCGCCTCGAACCCCTTCTCGGCGAACAGCCGCAACGCCTGATCGACGACGTTCAGACGCCGCTCGGTCGGATCCGCGTCGACGCGGGCACGAGGAAGTTGGTCACCGGTCACCCGTCAACCGTAGCGATGCGCACGCGCGCCCTCGTACAGCGCGACGCGGATCGGAGCGCCGCGATGGTCACCGACGCCGCGCGGCCCGCGCATGCCGCCGGGGTGATCGAACGCGAGCCGACCGGTTTCCACGCTCGCCGGACATCGGCGCATTCGCGCGCCGACGTCCGGACTCCTCGGCCCCACAGTCGTTGAGCCGCAAGGAATCCGACTCGGACAACGCAAACGGCGAGAGGGTCCCGCGATCCCTCAGCCCAGGAGCTGGGCGCGCAGGCCGGCGTCCTTCTCGAGGACCATTTTCTCCAGGTCGGCCTGGAACTGCTCCATGCGGGAACGGAGTTCGGGGTCGGTGGCGGCGAGGATGCGGACGGCCAGCAGGCCGGCATTGCGCGCTCCGCCGATCGAGACGGTGGCCACCGGGACGCCGGCGGGCATCTGGACGATGGACAGGAGGGAGTCCATGCCGTCGAGGTGCTTGAGGGGGACGGGGACACCGATCACGGGCAGCGGGGTCGCGGAGGCGACCATGCCCGGGAGGTGGGCCGCACCGCCCGCGCCCGCGATGATGACCGAAATGCCGCGGCCCGCAGCCTCTTTCGCGTAGTCGAGCATGCGCTGCGGGGTGCGGTGCGCGGAGACCACGCCGACCTCGAAGCGGACGCCGAACTCGGCCAGGGCCTCCGCGGCGGCGACCATGGTGGGCCAGTCCGAATCACTGCCCATGATCAGGCCGACCTGGGCGGTGGTGGTGTCAGTCATGATGCGGGTCCCATCCGTCGGTCCAAATCGCGTGCGACATCCAGTGGGCCGCGCGCTCGGCCTTCTCGCGTGTGACGGCGACGTCGTCGCCGAGGATGTTGATGTGACCGATCTTGCGATCGGGGCGCTCACCCTTGCCGTACAGATGCACCTTGGCCTCGGGCAGCCGCGCCGAAAGATGGTGCAGGCGTTCGTCCATCGACATCTCGGGAGCCTGCGCGGCGCCCAGGATGTTCGCCATCACCGTGACCGGAGCCAGCGGGCGGGTCGAGCCGAGCGGGTAGTCCAGGACCGCGCGCAGATGCTGCTCGAACTGGCCGGTGCAGGCGCCGTCCATACCCCAGTGGCCGGAATTGTGCGGGCGCATCGCGAGCTCGTTGATCAGCAACTCACCCGAACGCGTCTCGAACAGCTCCACGGCCATCACGCCGGTGACTCCGAGTTCGGCGGCCAGGCGCAGCGCCAGGGCCCCTGCCTCGGTGGCACGCTCCTCGGACAGATCGGGGGCCGGGGCGATGACCACCGCGCACTGACCGTTGCGCTGCACGGTCTCCACCACCGGCCAGGCCGCGGCCTGACCGAACGGAGAGCGCGCCACCATCGCGGACAGCTCACGCTCGAGATCGACCTTGGTTTCGGCCAGCAGCGACACGCCGTGCGCCAGCTGGTCGGTGACCAGGAGTTCGGCCTCGGCGGCGTCGGCGGGCATCCACACGCCGCGGCCGTCGTATCCGCCGCGCACGGCCTTGAGGACGAACGGCCAGCCGTGCTCGTCACCGAAGGACACCGCGTCCGTGACCGATGTCACCTCGACGAACGCCGGAATCGGCAGCCCCAGCTCCGCGAGCTTGCGGCGCATGAAGAGCTTGTCCTGGGCGAAGATGAGCGCGCTCGGCGGCGGCTGTACGTTCACGCCCTCGGCGATCAGGGCCTCGAGGTGCTCGGTGGGCACGCCCTCGTGATCGAAGGTCACCGCGTGCGAGCCGATCGCGGCCTTGCGCAGCGCCATCAGATCGTTGTGGCTGCCGAAGACCACGTCCGGGGTGACCTGGGCGGCCGGATCGTCGAGGTGCTCGGCCAGCACGCGCAGGCGCTGGCCCAGCGCGATGGCCGCCTGATGGGTCATGCGCGCCAACTGGCCGCCACCGATCATGGTGACGGTGGGCATCGCGGAGGAATCGAAGCTACGGGCGCTCACGTTCGACAATGTTGTCATGGCACCCACCGGGTCCCTTACTGCGGGTTGCTCACGGCATCGACGAGAGACGTAGACTCGCGGGGTGTCATTTGTCGACGAGGTGGCGAACCGCCTGCCCAAACCGCTGCGGGACCTCGCGGACCGTCATTCCGAACTGCTGAAGTTCGCGATTGTCGGCGCGACCACGTTCGTCATCGACCTGGGCATCTTCTATCTCCTGAAATGGACCGTACTCGATACGAAACCGACAATCGCCCGAATCCTCTCGGGCACGGTCGCGGTCATCGTGTCGTACATCCTGAACCGGGAATGGACCTTCGACAAGCGCGGCGGGCGCGAGAAGCACCACGAGGCGCTGCTGTTCTTCCTCGTCAGCGGCGTGGGCGTGCTCTTGGCCGCGGTGCCGCTGTACATCTCCAGCTACGTGTTCGACCTGCGGCAGCCGAACGTGAGTTTCACGGTCGAGAACATCGCCGACTTCTTCAGCGCGTTCATCATCGGCAACCTGTTGCAGATGGTTTTCCGGTTCTGGTCGATGAAGCGGTGGGTGTTCCCGAACGAAATGGAAGAACTCCAGGAGGAGTTCGAAGACCTCATGAACGAGGAACAACTCGGACATAGCTGAGGGCACTGCCCTGGGGCGCTCAAGGCAAACCCCTCGCTCTTGTCTGACGACAGCGTCGCGGCCCGGAACCTGACGGTTCCGGGCCGCGTTCGTTTCCACGCGCCGAAGTTCAGCTCGATGCCGCCGGGGCGCTCGGCGCGGCGGGGCGGAATTGCCCCGATGCGTGCGCTCGGTCCGGGACGAGGGTGACGATGAGCCGGACGCCGCCGAGCGGGCTGTTCTCGATGGTCGCGTCACCGCCGTGCAGGCGGGCCTGCTGAGCCACCAGCGCCAGCCCCAGGCCGAGTCCGGGGGTGGTGGCGGCGCGGTGGAAGCGGTCGAAGACGCGTTCGCGATCGGCGGCGGGGATGCCGGTGCCGTTGTCGTCGATGGTCAGGATCACCGCGCCGGAATCCGGGGAGTGTGGGACCGCGGGAGCCTCGGGGCCGCTCGAATGCGCCCGGCCGCGTGCATCCGCCCGGCCGGGCTGGTCCCCGGAGTCGTCCGTGGCCGGGGATGAGCGGGGAACGTGGTGGGCGGCGATGTCGATGCGGGTGGCCGCGCCGTGGCGGACCGCGTTGGTGACGGCGTTGTCGATGACCGAGCGCAGGCCCGCGGCCAAGCCGCGCAGGCGGATCGGGTCCACGCCGTCGGTGTCGATGGTGACCGCGGGGTGGGCGCGGCGGGCGTCCTCCACCACCTGGTCGACCAGTTGGCCGAGATCGACCTCCTCCCAGTCGGATTCGGTGGTCAAGTCGCCCACGGCCAGGCGTTCCAGGGCGGCGAGGGTGGATTCGACGGTGTGCTGGCTGGCCAGGACCTCACCGATGATCTCCGCGCGTTCGGCCTCGGACAGCGGCATGGATTGCAGCACTTGCAGATCCGTCCGCATGGCGGTGAGCGGGGTGCGCAGCTCGTGCGCGGCGGTCGCGGCGAAATCCCGTGCGGTGACCAGGGCTTCGTCGGTGTGGCGGCGTTCGGCCGAAATACGGCCGAGCATGGTGTTCATCGCCTCGGTCAGTTCGGCGGTCTCGCTCGCGACCGATCGGTTCGAGGTGGCCAGGGCGAGATGATCGGGGGCGTCCGGGCGAGTTCCCAGCCCGGCCGTCGCCGCCGTGAGCCGGCGCAGCGGAGCCACCGCGCGGGAGGCGAAGTACCAGCCGAGCAGCGCGGCCAGCGCGATCCCGGCCAGACCCACCGCGATGATCCGAACCCGTTGCTTGGCAACCGAATCCGAGGCCACGTTCTGCGGAACGGTCAACATCACCGTCTGCCCGTCCACCGGAACGGTGCGGGCGAATTCCGCGGGCAGCGGCGGCAGGGCGGACGCATCGGAATCCGTTCCGGGAAAGGGTGTTCCGGGGTTCACCGTGATGACCCGCTGCGGCGTCCGCGCGTCGGCCGGGCCGTCGGCCGGGGGCTCGGTGCTGAGCGGTTCGGCGCGCTGGATCGCCAGGGCGCTGACCACCGTCCCGACCTGCGTCCTGGCATCGGTGGGCGCGACCGCGAAGAGCACCGCGCTCATACCGCCCACCACGACCGCGGCGGTCACCGCGCTGGCGAGCGCGACTCGCGTACGCAGCGAGATCGGCCGCCCCACTGCCACGGCGGCAGAACCTCTGCCGCCGTGGCAGTTTCGCAGGTGATCGCGAAGGCTCGAGGGCACAAGCCTCATGCGTCGGTCCGTAGGACGAAGCCGACGCCGCGGACCGTGTGGACCAACCGGGGGCAGCCGGTGTCCTCGATCTTGCGGCGTACATAGGAGACGAACACATCGACCACCTTGGTCTGGGTTTCGAAGTCGTAGCCCCACACTCGATCCAGCAGCTGGGCGCGGGTGAAGACCTGGCCGGGGGCCGAGGACAGCGCGGCCAGGAGGTCGAACTCGCGCTTGGTGAGGTCCAGCAGGGCGTCGTTGGCGTAGGCGCGGCGGGCACTGGGGTGAATGGTCAAGGGGCCCACCGATACTCGGTCGGAACCATGGTCGGGGGCGGGGGCTCGGCGCAGCATGGCCCGCAGCCGGGCCACCAGTTCGCCGAGATCGAACGGCTTGGTCAGATAGTCGTCGGCGCCGGCCTCGAGCGCCCCGATCCGGTCGGTGACCTCCGACCGCGCGCTGAGCACGCAGATCGGGATGTCGTTGCCGAACGAGCGCAGTGCCGTGACCACCTGCACTCCGTCCAGCATCGGCATGTTCAGATCCAGCACCATGGCCTGCGGCGCGCTCGCGGTGATGCGCTGCAGGGCGGCGGCTCCGTCCGTCGCGGTCTCGACATCGAAACCGGACAGGCGCAGCCCCCGCGCCACCGAGGCCAGCACCCTGACGTCGTCGTCCACAACCAGAATTCGGGGACTACTCACCGCACCGACGATACTGATCCGCGGGAGTGGTCACCGTCAGGCAAACATCACAGCGGGCCGGTCCCGACGCAGGGTGTCGCTTCCGGATGCGAGGCACGGACCGGCGCCGACCGGATCAGGAACCGCTGCCCGTCGAGGGGCGCGCGGGCTGGATCGGGAGCGCCGGGAGCGTGTCGGCGCCCGGTCGCGCGCGCTGGACGATCGCGTGATCGCCGTCGCGCTGGATGATCACCGTGTCGCCGTCGCGGTCCGGCCCGCGCTGCACGATCACCGGACCACGGTCGGCCGGCTGGGCGGGATCCGCCGGGATCGCGCGATCGTCGAGCGGATGCGCGGGCTGCACCTGCACGGCCTCCGGCTGACCCGTATCCGGGTTCACCACGGTGAAGCTGCCGTCCGGATTCTGGGTGACGTCGATGGTGGTGCTCGGCGAGACCGGGGCGGCATTCGCGATGCCGGGCACGATCAGCGCGCCGAACACGGCGGCCCCGGCGATTCCGCCGACGATGACGCCGCGGCGAATCGTGGTCTTCTGCATACCTTCTCCTTCAGGTCGCCGGCGATCTCTCGCCGGTGTCGGTGAACGATTCCGAAGGTATGAAGCGTTTTCTCAGGCTCGGCTAGCGAATGGTTAGGGAATCGATAGAACTCGATTCGCCACCGGAAAACCCGGCGGAGAGCCGCCTCAGCGCGGCTCGGTGATCGGACCGTTCGGAATCCGGGCCACCCCGGACGAGCCCAGGAACACCGCGAACAGCGCCGGGCGGCGACGCTGCAGTTCGAGACGACCGCCATCGGCCTCGATGAGCGCACGCGCCAGCGCCAGGCCCACACCGGTGGATCCGGCGGCGGAGAAACCGCGGTCGAAGATGTGCGGGGCGAGTTCGTCGCGCACGCCGTCGCCCTCGTCGGCGATCTCCACCACCACCAGCGGTTCCCGGTCGTCGCGCACGCCGGTCACCGTGCGCACCGACACGGTGCAGGTCCCGGCCCCGTGCATGAGGGCATTGTCGACCAGCACCGCGACCGCCTCGCGCAGGCGGGATCCGGTCACCGGAGCCTTGAGGGTCGGATCGCCGAGCAGGACGAGTTTGCGGCCCGCCTCCGCGAACGGATGGCGCCATTCGGCCACCACGCCACGCAGTTCCGCGACCACCGGCACCGGATCGCGCTCGGCGGCGCCCTCGTCGCGGGAGGCGCGAACCAGATCGTCGATCGCGTCGGTGAGGCGATCCACCTGCGCCATGGCCTCCTCGGCCTCGTGCACGACCGCCGGATCGTCGTGGGTGGACAGTTCGTCCAGGCGCAGGCGCACGGCCGTCAATCGGCTGCGCAGCTGATGCGAGACATCCGCGACCAATGCGTGCTCGCGCTGCAAACGACCCGCTATCTCCACGGTCGCCGAATCGAGCACGTCCGAGACGCGATCGAGTTCGGTGATGCCGTGCCGGCGCGGATCCGCGCGGAAATCACCCATGGCCAAGCGCGCGGCGCGCCCCGCCACGTCGCGCAGCGGATCGGCCACCCGCCGCGCGGTCACCACCGCCACCGCGATGCCCGCACCGAGCGAGATCAGCACCAGCCCGGCCACCGCGCCCAGCGCTTGGCGCTGCATCGAATGCATCGGCGCCGCAGGCGTTTCCAGCCGCAACGAACCCGAGGTACCCATGGCGAGCGACTCGACCAGCGGATCCTGCACCGACTCCACGCCCACGTCGATGCGCGAGGCATTGTCCGAGGGCGTCGGATAGACGATGGTCAAGCGGCCGCCCTCCGGAATCAGCGGCGCGGCCGAGCGCAGATCGAGGGTGCCGTGCACCAGCCCGTCGTCCTTCTCCTGCGCCACCACCTCCACCGCGATGCGGTCCAGCCGATTGCGCAGTTCGTTGCGGGTGATGTCCTCGACCCACTGCCAGGCGGTGAAGGCCAGCGGCACCCCGAGCACGAGCGTGGTCAGGGTCAGCGCGGCCACCATGGACAGCAGGATCCTGCGCCTCATCGTCGAGATGCCTCGCTTCGCTGGGCTTTCGGGAATGCCGGCACTTTCCGGAGAGAACTGGATTCGCCTACCGCGCACCGCTAGTCGGTATTGAAGCGGAACCCTACGCCGCGCACCGTCACGATTCGCCGTTCGGCCACCGGACCCTCGTCGCCGATCTTGCGACGCAACCACGACATATGCATATCCAAGGTCTTGGAACCACGCAAATCGGCGTCACCCCAGACCTCGCGCAGGATGGTCTCGCGCGAGACCACCTGTCCGGCACGGTCGATGAGCACCTTGAGCAGCTCGTACTCCTTGTTGGCGAGATTCACCTCGGCGCCGTTCACCAGCACCCGGCGCGCGGCCGGCTCGAGCCGGATCCCGCCGACCTCCACCGCCTCGTCACCGATTCCGCTGCGGCGCAACAGCGCTCGCACCCGGGCCAGCAACTCCGCGAGCCGGAAGGGCTTACCCACGTAGTCGTCCGCGCCGGCATCGAGACCGACCACGAAATCCACTTCGTCGGTGCGCGCGGTGAGCATGAGCACGGCCAGATCGGCCCCGCGCGCCCGCACCTGGCGGCACACCTCGAGCCCATCCATGCCGGGCAACCCCAGATCCAGGATCAGCAGGTCATGGCCACCCTCGAGGGCTCGCTCCAGAACGGCGGGACCGTAACTCTCGACGGTCACCGCATATCCTTCGCGCCCCAGCGCTCGCGACAGCGGCGCAGCGATAGCCTCGTCGTCTTCGGCCAGCAGTACGGCGGTCACGGGACAAGACTACGGGTACGACGGGTCGGATCCGTAGGAGCCGCCATTCTGGTTGTTCTGCACCACATCGAAGACCTGGTGATAGAGCAGCGCGTGCACCTTCTGCACCTCCGGAATGTCGTCGTACTCCAGCGGGTCCTCCGACGCGGATCCGACGATCAGCGTTCCGGTGCCCAGCATTCGGTCGAACAGTCCATGGCGGAACTGCACATTCGAGATCCGGTTCATCGGAATGTCGATGCCGGTGTGCGTCAGCACGCCCTGCCGGATCAGCACCCGGCGATCGGTGATGATGAAATGCGTCGACTTCCACCGCATCAGCGGAGCGATGCACCGCCACACCACGATTGCCGTCCACGCCACCAGAATCGCGATCAACAGACCGGTGCGCAGGGTGCCCTCGGTGTTGTGCACCGCGACCCCCGCACCGAACCCGGCCAAAGCGGTGATCAGGATGAAAGTGACAGCGGGCCAGAACAACATCTTCCAATGCGGATGCCGATGCAGCAGCAGCCGCTCCTCCGGTGCGAGCGCGTCCTCCGGATAACCCATGCTGGAACATTAGCGCGAAGAGATGTCAGAATGCTTCACGCCGAACGATCGGGCAGGCGCGGAATCATCACGCACCGCGTAGCATCTGCGTCCACGATCTGCCTTATCTCGTTATCTCGCGTAACCGATTGCCGAGCTTTTCGAGCTTCACCCTTCGCTTTCCAGCGCTACACCCATCCCGGACGCCTTCGCGGCGCACTTCACAGGAGACGTGTGTGACCCGAGAGTTGACCCAGCATCAGATTCTCCACGAACTGGAGCCGGTGGCCGAGCAGAACCTCAACCGGCACCTGTCCATGGCCAAGGAATGGCACCCCCACGACTACGTGCCGTGGGACCAGGGCCGCAACTTCGCCGCCATGGGCGGACAGGACTGGGACCCCTCCCAGTCCACCCTGTCCGAAGTCGCCAAGATCGCCATGGTCACCAACCTGCTCACCGAGGACAACCTGCCCTCCTACCACCGCGAGATCGCCGAGAACTTCTCCCAGGACGGCGCCTGGGGCACCTGGGTCGGACGCTGGACCGCCGAGGAGAACCGGCACGGCATCGTGCTGCGCGACTACCTCGTGGTCACCCGCGGCGTGGACCCCGTCGCGCTCGAGGAAGCCCGGATGATCCACATGACCACCGGCGCACAGTCTCCCGACGACTGGGGCGGATTCCTCGAGAACGTCGCCTACGTGACCTTCCAGGAACTGGCCACCCGCGTCTCACACCGCAACACCGGCCGCGTCTGCAACGACGCCGTCGCCGATCGCATGCTCCAGCGCATCGCGGCGGACGAGAACCTGCACATGATCTTCTACCGCACCCTGTGCGGCGCGGGCCTGGACCTGGTCCCGGACCAGGCGGTCGCGGCGATCACCAAGGTGCTCACCAACTTCGTGATGCCGGGGGCGGGCATGCCGAACTTCCGGCGCAACGGCGTCATCATGGCCAAGCACGGCATCTACGATCTGCGCCAGCATCTGGAGGAGGTCGTACAGCCGGTGCTCAAGAACTGGAACATCTTCGAGCGCACCGACTTCGGCGCGCGCGGCGAGCAGGCACGGGAAACCCTCGCCGCCTACGTGGAGAAGCTCGAGGTCGATGTGCTCAAGTTCGAGGAGCAGCGCGATCGACTCCTCGCCCGGGAGGCCTCGCGCGGCCAACTCCAGCCCGCCTGAACGCTTTTCGCCGATCGACCGAACTCGATACGTTTCGAATCCCGGCGTGCGCCGGGATGACCGGGACCGCGCCTCACTCGCGGAATCCGCTCATTCCGGCGCACGCCGGGATTTCGCGCTGGGCGCGCCGCACGGTCCGTGCGGCGCGCGGCAGTCGCTCAGTACTCCGCGCGCAGGTGGGTGACGTCGCCCGCCGAGACCGAACGCTCGCCGATCAGCAGCCGGCCGTGCTCGTCCACGCCGGTCGCGACTCCGGTGAGCACGTCGCCGCCCGGCAGCTCGGCCCGCACGTGCGCGCCGATGGTCGAGCAGCGCTCGCGATAGGCCGCCGCGAGATCGGTGATGCTCCAGCGCGCGGCCTCCCAGGCGGCGAAACGCCGGGCGAACTCGCGGAGAATCGCGGCGGCCAATTCGGTGCGATCCGCCGCGGCCGCGCCCGACAGCTCGAGCGACGTGGCGTGCGGGACAGGCAGTTCCGCCTCGGTGAGACTCACGTTCAGGCCGATGCCGACCACGACGGCCGGATCCGGTCCGACGGCGGCGATCTCGGCCAGAATTCCGGCCAACTTACGCCCCTCGACCAGAACATCGTTGGGCCACTTCAAGATCGCCTTCACACCGGTGTCGGCGCGCACCGCGTCAACGACCGCGACTCCGGTCAACAGCGGGAGCCACCCCAGTACCGCCGGATCGATCCCGCGCACGCGCACCAGCAGCGACATCGCCAGCTGCGCGCGCGGTGGACTCACCCATTGACGCTCGTGCCGGCCGCGTCCGCGCTGCTGTTCCTCCGCGATCAAGACCAGCCGATCGGCCGACGAATCCGCCGCCCGCGCAACCAGATCGGCATTCGTCGACCCGGTCGAGGTCACCACCTCGACCTCGGTGAAGAACTTCGACTCCGGCGATTCGACGACGAGGTGCCGCAGTCGCGCCACATCCAGGGGTGCCCGGTTCATGCCCGCAGGCTACTCCATCGGGGTCCCCCGACCCGGTGGGCATGGACGCGGATTCGTCGAGCTCACGGGTGTAGCGCGCGGTGGCGCGCCCGCCGTCATCGGCGGGCGCGCCGTCCTCGCCCCCGGGGCGATCGGTGCGGAAATCGGGATCGGTCACGGTCGGCTTCGGGTCCCGGACCCGCCCGCTGGTGAACGCCGCGGCTTGCGCTCTGTCGAATTGATGTCTGCTCCAGCCCCACATGACCGTCTCCCCTTCGCCGGCTTCGGATGCCTTCTCAGGGTCCATCATCGAGTGGATGAGCACGAATGATTAATTGCCGGAAGGGCATCGAAACACCCGCTCACAGGCGGATAATCCGGCGCGAAAAGTCTTCCGGACCGGATGGATTCGCGGTCCCGGGAGTGCCGCACGAGCTCGGACTCAGGAGGCGTCGCGGGGTTCCAAGCCGAGGGCTCCGGCGGTGAAACGGCGCACCGAACTCAGCCCGTCCGCCAGTGCCTCGTCGTAGCCCGCTCTGGCCCAGCCGACCACCGTCGCCGTGCCGTCCGACGCGGGGGTGACGCCGATCTCCGCGACCAACTCCGCTGTCGTGGGGACGCACACCGCCCACGAGAAGTGCGTCTCGTCAGCCCATTCCGCGTTCCGGCGCTCGACGTAGCCGGGTTCGGTGATGCCGCCGTCCGCGAGCGCGGGACGATCGTCGATGCGCTCGTCCGCGCGCAGGGCCCGCAGGTACCAGTTGCCCGCGTTGATCTCGATGGGTTCCACTAGCGCTCACGCCTCCGGTCACGACGGTCACGGCGGTCGCCGCGGCGATCCCGGCCGCTCTCCCCGACCAGCAGGGCGCCGGCCAGTGGAATCAACAGGAACACCCACCACTGATGGAAGACGAAGAACAGGATCACCGCGAGGATCGGCACCACCGGCATGACCCGCGCGGGCCAGTTCGATCCGAACCGCGACTCCTGTTTCGCCGGAACCGGTTTCGCGATCACCGGTTCGGGGAGATCGGTGAACACCCGCTCCAGATCCCCGCGCACCACCGCGGCCGCGACGATCCCGCTGCGCTCGTCGAATTCGGCCACGCTGAGCCGGCCCGCCGCGAAGTGATCGGACAGCCGCTTCAGGGCGTCCTCACGCTCCTGCGTCCCGATGCGAATGTCCGGTGGTTCAGCCATGTGTCGACCTTAGCGCGGTGGGTCTGTGAACTGCCTGGGAGGAACGCGAACGGGCCGCTCGCGTGGGCGAGCGGCCCGTTCGGGAAACCTGTTGCCGGACATGTGCCGTCCGGCATTCGGAGGCGAGGCCCCCGGGATTCGGTCCTACTTGATCTCGGCGAGCACGGTGCCCTGCGTGATGGCGGCGCCGGCCTCGACGGACAGACCCGTGATCACACCGGCCTTGTGCGCGGTGACCGGGTTCTCCATCTTCATGGCCTCGAGCACCACGACCAGATCCCCGGCCTCGACGGTCTGGCCCTCTTCGACCGCGACCTTCACGACGGTGCCCTGCATCGGAGCGGTCACCGCGTCACCGGAGGCAGCGCCACCGGCCGCACCGCCGCGCTTGCGCGCCTTGGGCTTCTTGCGGATCGCACCCGCGGCACCGTTACCGGCGGCCGCGGCGTTGACCGAGAACTGACCCGGAAGCGACACCTCGAGACGACGACCGCCGACCTCGACGACCACCTTCTGACGCGGAGCCTCGTCCTCGTCCTCGATCGCGGCACCACCGGTGTACGGCTCGATGACATTGGTCCACTCGTTCTCGATCCACTTGGTGTAGACGTCGAACTTGGTGCCGTCACCGATGAACGCCGGGTTCTCCACGATGTGGCGGTGGAACGGGATGACCGTCGCCAGGCCCTCGATGTGGTACTCGGCCAGCGCGCGGGCGGCACGCTGCAGCGCCTGCTCGCGGTTCTCGCCGGTGACGATCAGCTTCGAGAGCATGGAGTCGAACTGGCCACCGATGACCGAACCCGCGACCACACCGGAATCGACGCGCACGCCCGGGCCCGAGGGCTCGGAGTAGACGACGACCGGGCCGGGGGCGGGCATGAAGCCGCGACCCGCGTCCTCACCGTTGATGCGGAACTCGAAGGAGTGCCCACGCGGAGTCGGGTCCTCCTTGATCGAGAGCTCGTGGCCCTCGGCGATGCGGAACTGCTGACGCACCAGGTCGATTCCCGCGGTCTCCTCGGTCACCGGGTGCTCGACCTGCAGGCGGGTGTTGACCTCGAGGAACGACACCGTCTCGCCCTGCACCAGGTACTCCACGGTGCCCGCGCCGTAGTAGCCGGCCTCGCGGCAGATGGCCTTGGCCGAAGCGTGGATCTTGCCGCGCACCTCATCGGACAGGAACGGCGCGGGCGCCTCCTCGACCAGCTTCTGGAAACGACGCTGCAGCGAGCAGTCACGGGTGCCCGCGACCACCACGTTGCCGTGCTGATCCGCGATCACCTGCGCCTCGACGTGGCGCGCCTTGTCCAGGTACTGCTCCACGAAGCATTCACCGCGACCGAAGGCGGCGATGGCCTCACGGGTGGCGGACTCGAAAAGCTCCGGGATCTCCTCGATGGTCTGGGCGACCTTCATGCCGCGGCCACCACCGCCGAAGGCGGCCTTGATGGCGACGGGCACGCCGAATTCCTTGGCGAACGCGACGACCTCGTCGGCGTTCTTGACCGGGTCCTTGGTACCCGCGGCCATCGGAGCCTTCGCGCGCTCGGCGATGTGCCGCGCGGTGACCTTGTCACCCAGGTCGCGAATGGACTGCGGGGACGGGCCGATCCAGATCAGACCGGCGTCGATCACAGCCTGGGCGAAGTCGGCGTTCTCGGAAAGGAAACCGTAACCGGGGTGGATCGCGTCCGCGCCGGCCTTGGCGGCGGCGTCGAGGATCTTGTCGAACACCAGGTACGACTCGGCCGAGGTCTGGCCGCCGAGCGCGAAGGCTTCATCGGCGAGCTTCACGAACGGGGCATCCGCGTCCGGTTCGGCATACACCGCGACGCTGGCGATTCCGGCGTCCTTGGCGGCCCGGATCACGCGCACGGCGATCTCGCCTCGATTGGCTACGAGGACCTTTGTGATCTGCGCGTTGGCATGGCTGGGCACTGAGCCTCCTGTGCTGTGAAAACTTAGTCTTGGGCAGTGTAGGCAGTCTGCCAACAACTACCGAACGGGGCTAGGGCTACCGAGCAGTAGGTGACAGATACCAACTACCGCACGATGTCCTTGGGGACCGGACCCGGCTCGGAGCCGAAGACGATCGGAGCCCCGACCGCATTAGACCATTCGGTCCAGGAGCCGTCATAGTTACGCACCCCGTCCACTCCCAGCAGGTAGGTCAGGACGAACCAGGTGAGGGCGGAGCGTTCCCCGATGCGGGAGTACACCAGCGGCGCACTCCCCTCGGCGACCCCACCGTAGATCACTTCCAGCTCGGCGCGCGGGCGGAATCGAGCATCCGCACCGACCGAGGAGGTCCAGGGGATATTGACGGCGGTCGGGATGTGGCCCGCGCGCAGCGCCTGCTCCTCCGGACGGTCCAGCACCACCAGCTCGCCGGTGTACTCGTCGAAGACCCGCGAATCGACCAGCGGTCCGCCCAGGTGCGCGAGGACGTCGGCGCGGAAGGCGCGGCTGGTCTTGTCGTCACGGTCCACGACCGGATATTCGCCGAAACCGGCGGACGGCACATCGAAGGTGGTGTCGCGGCCCTCGTTGATCCAGGCGTCGCGGCCGCCGTCCAGCAGGCGCACGTCCTCGTGCCCGAAGAGCCCGAACGCCCACAGGGTGGCTGCCGCGGTGCCGTTGGCCTTGTCGCCGTAGATGACTACGGTGTCATCACGGGTGACGCCCTTGATTCGCATGAGTTCGGCGAAGGCAGCGCCGTCGACCACGTCCCGGGTGCGAGGATCTATCAACTCGTTCCGCCAGTCGATCTTGATGGCGCCGGGCACATGGCCGATGTCGTATAGCAATATGTCTTCGTTGGACTCGATGATCTTGAGTCCCGGCGCGCCGATGTTTGCCGACAGCCATTCTGTGGTTACTAGTCGGTGAGGATGTGCGTAGGAGCCGAACGAGTGATGCGGATCCGGGGCGACGGGCACGGTGTGGTCCTTCACGCGTGGTGGGTTAGATAGTGACGGTTCGAATCTCTGCACCGATCGTAGGCAACTGGCGGTAACGAAACTCGTTTCAGATCACGAATCGGATGATTGAGCGAATTAAGCGCAGCTTCATCCGATAAAGTCTCCAGGGAGGAGGGGTGAGCTATGTCCGATTCTTGGCCGCGACGACGACTGCTCGCGATCCTACGTGGCGCCAGCGAGCCTCTCGACGCGCAAGAACTCGCGCGCGTCACCGGCCAGCATGTGACAACGGTACGTTTCCATTTGGATGTGCTCACTCGTGAGTCGCTGGTGCGGCAATTCCAACAGCCGCCACGCGGGCGCGGGCGCCCCCGAATCGGTTACACCGCAGTTCAGCGATCCGTCGGTTATCAGGAATTGGCACAGGTTCTAGCCGACCAGCTGGGCAGCGATCCGCGCCGGCGCTCGGACGCGGCCATCTCCGCGGGCCGCGCGTGGGGCTCGAAACTCGAAGCCGTGGACCAGCCGATCGAAACGCTCGAGGACGCCAAGGACCTGACGGTGACCGTCATGTCCGAACTCGGTTTCGCGCCCGAGCGCGATCACGCGAGCGAGACCGAGGAGAGCGCGCTCATCCGGCTCACCGCGTGCCCGCTGCGCGAACTCGCGCGCACCCACTCCGAAGTGGTGTGCGGGGTGCATCTGGGCCTCATGCGCGAAGTGCTCGACCGCAACGGCGCCCACGACGCGGTCGGTGTGCGACTGCACCCGTTCGTCGAGCCCGAATTGTGCGTCGCGCGTTTGGAACTGCTCGGGGTCCGGCCGCCGGACATCAAGCCCGGCGGTGAATCCATGGCCTCGGCGAGCGAGAACGGCGAACCCCGGCTCGCGACCGCGACCGGCCGAATGGCCCCGCAATTGCGCACACCGGATCCGCAGCAGCTGCGCGGGACGGAACCGCAATTCCGCGGATCGGATACTCAGCTGCGCTGATCGGGAACCTCGGCTGCGAACGCAGCCGGGGTGGGTCCGCCGATGAACCGGGGCGAGACGCGCCGCTCAGACCCAGAGACTCGTGATGTCGACGCCGACCTCGGTGAGCAGCCGCCGCACCAGCGGCAGCCCGATACCGATCACGCTCGACGGATCACCCTCGATCCGCTCCACGAACCAGCCGCCGAGGCCGTCCAGGGTGAAGGAACCGGCCACCTGCAACGGCTCGCCGGTCGCGATGTACGCGTCCAGCTGCTCGGGCTCGGGCTTGGCGAAATGCACTGTGGTGGAACTGCAATCGGCGGATTCGCCGACGATCTCCCCGCCCAGGATCCGCAGCACGGCGTGGCCGGTGAGCAGATCCGCACTGCGCCCGGCCATTTCGGTCCAGCGCGCCCGCGCCACCTCGGAGGTGAGTGGTTTGCCCTGCAGTTCGCCATCCACCAGCAGCATCGAATCACAGCCCACGACAACCGAATCCGGGAATTCGGCGGCGAGCTGACCGGCGACCTCGAGCGCCTTGGCCCGGGCCAGTTCGATCACCACTCGATCGGGGGCGGTGTCCGCGGGTAGTGCCGCGGCGACCGCGTCCTCGTCCACGTGCGACACCCGGACCACCGGCTCGATGCCCGCGTTGCGGAGCACTCCGAGCCGGGCCGGGGACTGGGACGCCAGTACGAAGACTGTCACAGCCCGTCAGTCGCGATTATGCGACAGCGCCGGAAAGGCATAGGGCGAGAAGGGCGCCGAGCCGCGGTGCAGCAGGGTCGGGCGACCCCACATGTCGGCGGGGCCGTGGTTGCCGTTGGGGGCAACGGAGGCGCTCGCCGACGCGGCGGCGAACACGGACACCAGTGCGGCGAGTTCCAGATCGGTCGGGTTGCCCTTGAGCACCCGGATGACCGGCTCGGTACTCGTCTCGACCTCGGTTACAGCTGCGTCGAGTTCGGCGGCGTTCGCCAGATCGTCACGGACTGCCAGATCCAGTTCGGCGGCGCGCAGTACTTCTTCATCAGCCATGGTCGTCACAGCGCCAGTCCTCCTGTCCAATCGCCACGCGGTGAGCGCGACTTTGTTCGCTCCGGAAGGATCTCCGGGTGCGCAAACGGTAATCGGTACGGCCCTCTCGTGTGAGGGTCATGCCATTCCATCTTTGCTCGGATGAGGCGATCATGCGCGGTACGAGTCCACTGTCCACAGGGATTCAGTGTGCGCCTCATACCGCGCATATCGTCGAATCAGAGCGGAATGTTGCCGTGCTTCTTGGGCGGCAGCGAGACCATCTTGCGCTCCAGCAGACGCAGCGCCGACACGATCTGGCCGCGGGTGTGCGACGGCGGAATGACCGCGTCGACATAGCCGCGCTCGGCCGCGACGTACGGGTTCACCAGGGTGTCCTCGTACTCGTTCTGCAGCTCGAGGCGCAGAGCGTCGACATCGTTGCCCTCGGCGGCGGCCTGCTGCAGCTGCTTGCGGTAGACGAAGCCGACCGCGCCCGAGGCGCCCATGACGGCGATCTGAGCGGTCGGCCACGCCAGGTTCACATCGGCGCCCATGTGCTTGGAACCCATGACGTCGTAGGCGCCGCCGTAGGCCTTGCGGGTGATGATTGTGATCTTTCCCACAGTGGCCTCGCCGTAGGCATAGAGCAGCTTGGCGCCACGGCGGATGATGCCGTTGTATTCCTGGCCGGTGCCGGGCAGGAAGCCCGGGACGTCCACGAGGGTGATGATCGGAACGTTGAAGGCGTCGCAGGTGCGCACGAAGCGCGCGGCCTTCTCCGAGGCGTCGATGTCGAGGCAGCCCGCGAACTGGGTCGGCTGGTTGGCCACGATGCCGACGCTGCGGCCGTCCACCCGGCCGAAACCGATGATGATGTTCGGCGCGCGCTCGGCCTGCACCTCGAGGAACTCGTCGTCGTCGAGCAGCCGCTTGATGACCTCGTGCATGTCGTACGGCTGGTTCGGCGAGTCCGGGACGATGGTGTCCAGCTCGAGGTCTTCGGCGGTGAGGTTCTCCTCGATCGCGCCGTCGATCGGATCGGTGATCTCGCCGCGCGGGGCCTCGGCCCGGTTGTTGCTCGGCAGGTAGGACAGCAGGTCCTTGACGTAGTCGAGGGCGTCCTGCTCGCCGGAGGCGACGTAGTGCGCGACGCCGGACTTGACCATGTGGGTCTGGGCGCCGCCCAGCTCCTCCATGGTGACCTCTTCACCGGTGACGGTCTTGATGACGTCCGGGCCGGTCACGAACATCTGGGAGGTCTGATCGACCATCACCACGAAGTCGGTCAGCGCCGGGGAGTACACGTGGCCGCCAGCGGCCGGGCCCATGATCAGCGAGATCTGCGGGATCACGCCGGAGGCCTGGATGTTGCGGTGGAAGATCTCGCCGTAGAGGCCCAGGGAGACGACGCCCTCCTGGATGCGCGCGCCCGCGCCCTCGTTGATGCCGACGAGCGGACGGCCGGTCTTGAGCGCCAGGTCCATGACCTTGACGATCTTCTCGCCGTAGACCTCGCCGAGCGAGCCGCCGAAGACGGTGACGTCCTGGGAGAACAGGCACACGTCACGGCCGTCGATGGTGCCGTAGCCGGTCACGACGCCGTCGCCGAGCGGACGGTTGTCGGCCAGGCCGAAGTTCACGCTGCGGTGCCGGGCCAGGGCGTCGAGTTCCACGAAGGAACCCTCGTCGACCAGGGCGAGGATGCGCTCGCGCGCGGTCATCTTGCCCTTGGCGTGCACCTTGTCGACCGCGGCCTCACCCATCGGGTGCTTGGCTTCTTCCAGCCGATTGCGCAGGTCCGCCAGCTTGCCGGCGGTGGTGTGGATATCTGGGGAGTCCGCCGACCCCGGCGAAGGCTGCTGCTGGACACTCGTCATGCCCGGCAGTGTAACCAGTAGCAGTGGTCTCCGGTAATCCCGGAATTCCTACTCATCAGTATGGTTATTGGCTACCCGCCAGTAGATATCCCCTGGTAGATGGGGTTATTCCGGAAGTGTAACCCCGAAACGATCCGAAAAATAATCTCGACGGTGATGCTCCCGATCCCGGGCCGAGAGCGACACGTTGCCGTCGGTGAACCGGAAACGCCGGGCCTCGAACGACTCCCGCGTGCGGATCCGGGTTCACCGCATGACTCCGGCGTGACCGGCACGGGAGCGCCCGGCCGCGGCCCCCGCGATTCGCCCGAAGTGGCAACTTCCGGCGCATCCGGGTGGGCGTCCTCGAGAGCGCGCGTCCAGGGGTCGGGCGCGCGCTCTCGAGGCTCAGGACAACACGCGGTCCAGGGCGTCCACCGCTTCGTCCAGTTCCGTCACGGTGACCGTGAGCGGTGGACGGAAGCGGATGCCGCGCTCCCCCGTTCCCAGCAGCAGCACGCGCTCGCGTTCCCGAAGCCGGGTCACCACCTCGTCGCGCAGTTGCGCCGATTCCAGCGTGAGGGCGCACATCAGCCCGCGACCGCGCGGATCGCCGACTTCCGGGTGGGCAGAGGCGATTTCGGTGAGCCGGTCCAGCAGATGCGCGCCGAGTTCACGCGCCCGGTCCACCAGCCTGTCGTGATCGAGCACCTCGAGCACGCGCCGGGCCCGCACCATATCGGTGAGGTTGCCGCCCCAGGTGGAATTGAGCCGGGAGCTGACGGCGAAGACATTGTCCGGCACCTCGTCGATCCGGCCGCCGGCCATGATGCCGCAGACCTGGGTCTTCTTGCCGAAGGCGACCACGTCCGGTTCCAGGCCGAGTTGCTGGTAGGCCCAGGTGCTGCCGGTCATCCCGACGCCGGTTTGCACCTCGTCGAGGATGAACAGGGCGTCGTTCTCGTGGCACAGGCGCTGCATCGCGAGCAGGAACTCCGGCCGCAGGTGCCGGTCACCACCCTCGCCCTGGATCGGCTCGGCGATGAAACACGCTATGTCGTGCGGGTTTTCGGCGAAGGCGTGAGCGGCCTGCGCCAGCGCGTGCCGCTCGGCGGCCTCGATGTCGGGATGGTCCGGACCGATATAGGGGGTGTCGATGCGCGGCCAGTCGAACTTGGGGAATCGGGCGGTCTTGACCGGATCGGTGTTGGTCAGCGACAGCGTGTAGCCGGTGCGGCCGTGGAACGCACCGGTGAGGTGCAGCACCTTGGTGCCGAGTTCCGCTGCGCGCCCGCGCATTTCGTTGTGCCGGGACTTCCAGTCGAAGGCGGCCTTGAGGGCGTTCTCCACCGCGAGCCCGCCGCCGTCGATGAAGAACAGGTGCGGTAGCCGCGGATCGCCCAGCACCCGCGCGAAAGTGCCCACGAAACGGGCCATCTCGACGGTGTAGATGTCGGAGTTGCTCGGCTTGTTCAGCGCAGCGGCGGTGAGGCTCGCCAGGAATCGCTTGTCACCGAGCAGGGCCGGATGGTTCATACCCAGCGTCGAGGACGCGAAGAACCCGAACATGTCCAGGTATGCCGTGCCGTCGCGCGCGTCGACGAGCCGGCGACCGCGTGATTTTCGCAGGTCGAGCACTAGATCGAAGCCGTCCGCGAGGATGCTCGCGGACAGGATGTCATGCACCCGGGCGGGGGTGACCAATGTGTTGTCGGCAACCGCCCCGAGCCGATCCATTTCGAGGGTCACCACCCCAGCGTAAATGAATTTTTACGGCTAGACCCGCAATTTCCGAACTAATTACGAGAGAAGGCTACTTGTCATAGAATGTCTGCAGAATGATGGTGCTTCGAGTCCTGACGTTGGCCGTCGCGCGAATCTCCTGCAGCAACTGCTCCAGGTGCCTGGGCGACGCCACGCGCACCAGCAGCATGTAGCTCTCGTCCCCGGCCACCGAATGGCAAGCTTCGATGCCCGGGATGTGCTGCAGCAGTGCCGGTGCGTCATCGGGTTGCGACGGGTCGAGAGGAGTGATGGCGACGAACGCCGACAGCATCTGCCCCAGGGCCTCGGGATCGACGTTCGCGGTGTATCCGCGAATCACGCCCCGAGCCTCGAGTCGTCGTACCCGCGACTGCACCGCGGAGACCGAAAGATTGGCCTTCTCGGCCAGATTGGACAGCGTGGCGCGACCATCGGCGATCAGCTCACGAATCAGGAGTCGATCGATGTCGTCGAGTGGGGGCTTCGCCGGTGTATCCGCCATCAGCGAAGGCTAACTCAGGGAACTGAACTCGTGGCCGGAAACCCCTCAGCATGGAGCCGCATATGACCTCTGTATCGACCGATCGAAGCACCGCGGAACTGCGCACCCGCACCGAGTCGCTGTTGCGCGCGCTCGGCGCGGAGTTGCCCGAACCCGGGGACCTCTCGGTGCGCACTCCGATCACCGGTGGCGAACTCGCCACTCTCCGGCCGAGTTCGGTCGCGGAGGTGGACGCGGCCGTCGATCGCGCCGCCGCCGCGTTCCGCACCTGGCGCACGGTGCCCGCACCGCAACGCGCGGCCGTGGTGCGCAGGCTCGCGGAACTGCTCACCGCGCACAAGGACGAACTGGGAGATCTGGTCACGCTGGAGGCGGGCAAGATCGGCGCGGAGGCGCGCGGCGAAGTCCAGGAGATGATCGACATCTGCGAGTTCGCCATCGGGCTCTCGCGCCAGTTGTACGGGCGCACAATGCCGTCCGAGCGTCCCGGGCACCGGCTGATGGAGACCTGGCATCCACTCGGCGTCGTCGGGGTGATCTCGGCGTTCAATTTCCCTGTCGCGGTGTGGGCCTGGAATACCGCGCTCGCCCTGGTGTGCGGCGACACGGTGGTGTGGAAGCCGTCGGACGCGACGCCGCTGACCGCACTGGCCTGTCACGCGCTGCTGCGCCGGGCCGCCGCCGACGTGGGCGCGGATCCCGAGGTGCACCAACTGATTCAGGGCGGCGGCGAGATCGGCGCGCGGCTCGTGGACGACGAGCGGGTCGCGCTGGTGAGCGCGACCGGCTCGGTGCGAATGGGGCGCACGGTGGCCCCGAGGGTGGCGGCGCGGTTCGGGCGCTGCCTGCTCGAGTTGGGCGGCAACAACGGTGCGCTGGTGACACCGTCGGCGGATCTGGACCTGGCGGCCCGGGGAATCGTGTTCGCCGCGGCCGGGACCGCCGGTCAGCGGTGCACCACGCTGCGCCGGCTCATCGTGCACGAGGACGTGGCGGAGCCGCTGCTCGAGCGCATCGAATCCGCGTATCGCTCACTGCGCGTGGGCAATCCGCTCGAGGAGGGCGTGCTCGTCGGTCCGCTGATCAACGGCGGTTCCTACGCCGTGATGTGCGATGCCGTCGAGCGCGCTCAGGCCGACGGCGGCGAATTGATCTGCGGCGGTGAACGAGTCGACGACTTCGGCGAGGACGCCTACTACGTGCGGCCCGCGCTGGTCCGCATGCCCGCCCAGACCGAGGTGGTCCGCGAGGAGACCTTCGCGCCGATCCTCTACGTCATGACCTACAGCGACTTCGACACGGCCGTCGAGCTGCACAACGCCGTCCCCCAGGGCCTTTCGTCGGCGGTCTTCACCCGGAACCAGCGCGAGGCCGAACGATTCCTGGCCGCCGACGGATCCGACTGCGGCATCGCCAATGTCAATATCGGCACCTCGGGCGCGGAGATCGGCGGCGCGTTCGGCGGCGAGAAGGAAACCGGCGGCGGGCGCGAATCCGGCTCGGACTCCTGGAAGGCCTATATGCGCCGAGCCACCAACACCGTCAACTACTCGACGGAACTGCCACTGGCCCAGGGCATTCGCTTCGAGTAGGGACACACGCGAGCACCCCGAGATCGAAGTCGGCGACGGCCCGCCCTCACGGCCCCAACCGATTTTCGGTCGGGGCCGGGCACGCATCCGGCCGGCCCCCAGCGCCGGTCGGATGTGATCGACCGCCGCGTCAGTCCTTGCTGATGGCGCGGATCTGCTCCTCGTAGGCGGCGCGGGTCGACTCGTCGGAGGGGTGCAGGGCGCGGTCGCCGTTGAAGAGGCGGCGGACCAGGCGGACGGCGGGCTCGGGCGCGGCGGCGAGGGCTACGTCGATGGGGCCCAGGAAGTTCGGGACGGCGACCTCGGCCCTGCGGGTGCGGACGGTGGCGACGATGGCGGCCGCCACGTCCTCGGGATCGACGGTGGGCATGCCGTTGCCCAGGGCCAGGCCCGAGGACAGGCGGGTGCGCACCGCCGAGGGCATCACGCAGCTGACGCTGATGCCCTGCGGCTCGAACTCCAGACGCGTTGCGGCGGAGAGGCCGACGGCGGCGAACTTGCTGGCGTTGTAGACGGCCAGGCCCGCGATCGGGATCTTGCCCGCCAGCGAGGCGACGTTCACCACGTGCCCCTTACCGCGATCGATCATGCCGGGGACGACCGCGCGCATGCCGTGGATGAGACCCCAGACGTTCACGTCCATCGCGGTGTGGCCCACCGCGTCCGGCTCGTCGAGGAACGCGCCCGCGGGCATCACGCCGGCGTTGTTCACCAGGATGTCGATCCGGCCGAAGTCGGCGACGATCTTGTCCCACTGATCGCGTCGGCGCACGTCGAGTTCGAAGGCGCGGCCGCCGAGCGCGGCGGCGGCGGCCTCACCCGCGGCGGTGTCCACGTCGGCGATGGCGATCTCGGCGCCCTTGGCGCGGAACAGTTCCGCGGTCGCCTGGCCGATGCCGCGGCCACCGCCGGTGACCAGCACCCGCGCTCCGTCGAGATCGATTGCGGGGTAGTTCTTTCCGAGAATGCTCATGGTGTGTCCTTTCGCGCACGACCGGGGCCCTGCGTGATTCGGGTCGGGGAATGCGTCCGGATTCGGACCCTCACGCGAAGACTTCGCGCTCGACGGCCTTGCGGGTACTGATCAGGCTGTGTTCGAAGGTGTCCAGGCGGCGGCGGCCGTCCATGAAGTTGGGGCCCATCACCGCGAGATCTTCGGCGGTGGCGTCCAGGCGCAGCACCTTGGTGCCGCTCGCGCGCAGCAGCGCGATCTCGGCATCGAGCTTCTCGCTCATCCGGTTTCGCATCTGACGCTCGAGGAAGTGCCCCGCGCTGGTGGCGGGGATGCGACCGGTGGAGGCCATCGGCGCGATGACGACGACCTCGTCGAGTCGCGCCGGAATCAGCAGATCGGCCGAGGCGGTGGAGGCCGCCCCGCCGTCGACGAACCGGCGGCCCGCGATCTCCACGGCGGGGAACCAGCCGGGCACGCCCCACGAAGCCCGCAGTGCCGCACCGAGAGTCGCGTCGGGGGCGGACGCCGAGCCGAAGGCCACGCGTTCACCGGTCGCCTGGTCCATGCCGACCAGCCAGGTCGCCGGATGCTCGACCCAGTCGCGGCCGGGGTTCAGTCGCTCGGCCAGTCGCTGCAGCCACGCCGGATCGCCGCTGCCCCGCGGCAGCAGTCCACTTCCGGCGGTGAGCAGGGCGTGACCGTTGCCGGGTCCGGCGAGCAGCGACTTCACCGCGCTCCTCGGCGCGCCGAGGAGCGGACGCGGCAGGGGCGGGAAGCGGCCCGGCTCGCTGCGCATATGGGCGGCCAAGACCGGATCGGTCGTGGTGCCGCGCTGCATGGCGACCAGGTCGTCCACGCCGATGCCGCTCCCGAGCATGGTCAGCATCTCCGCGCCCGCGGACGTGCCGATCATGACGTCGGCCTCGCGCGGATCCCAGTTCAGCGCATCGCGGACGGAGGCCAGCGCCGCCACGATCCACGCCGCGCCGACCGTGCCGCCGCATCCGATGGCCAGGCCACGTCGTCGTGACCCGTTCCTGTTACTCATGGTTTCAAAGACTAACAGGTTTCAAATACCCGCGGTATCCCGAAACTTCTGGTACGTAAGATATCCCCATGCCACGCCTCACCCGCACCGAGAGCCAGGCCCGCACCCGCGCGGATCTGATCGCGACCGCGCGTGACCTGTTCCTGACCGACGGGTACGCCAAAACCAGCCTCGAGCGGGTCGCCGAGGAGGCCGGATACTCCAAGGGCGCGGTCTACTCCAACTTCCGCACCAAGTCGGCACTGTGTCTCGAGGTGCTGACCCTGATCCACGAGACCAAGTTCGAGGAGGTCAGCGAACTGCTCGCGGGCAGCGACGGCCTGGACGAGCGGCTGGAGCGGTTCCAGACCTGGGCCGAGCGGACCCTCGGCGACGTCGGCTGGACCATGCTCGAATTCGAGTTCGCCATCGTCGCGCGGGACGACGCGGACCTGCAGGCCGCGCTGATCTCGGGGCTGGGGATCGTGCGCGGAACCGTCGCCGCCCAGTTGCAGGAGCTGGCCGATTCCATGGCCCTGGAACTGCCGCTGCCCGCCGAGGACGCGGCCACCGCCGTGCTGAGCCTGGGACTCGGGCTCGGCATTCAGCGGGCCATCGACCCGAGCCTGTCCGCCCGGCTGATCACCGATGCCCTGCGGGCCATGCTGCGCGGGGTCGTCGCGATCTGAGCGGACGCGGCGCTCACGGCCGGAAGTGCAGCGTCCATTCACCGCGGTAGTGCAGACGAGTGACGCTCACCGGCGGAACGTCTATGCGCCAGAAGGACTTCGCGGGAGCGTCGAGGGTCACCAGCAGTGCGGCGCGGATCACCGCCGGATGCGTGATGGCGATGATGGGTTCGCCCTCGACGGCGATATCGGCCATCCACTCACCCGTGCGCTCGACCACATCCACCACGGATTCGCCGCCGTGCCCGCGATAGCCGGGATCGGTGAGCCAGGAGTACAGCTCCTCCTTGGGCACCGACATGAGTTCGCCGCCGCGCCACGCTCCGGCGTCGAGGTCGCGTAGCCGGTCGTCCTCCTCGCCCATGAGTCCCATGAGGGCGGCGGTCTCGGTGGTGCGGCGTTCGGGGGCGGTCAGGACCCGCGCTTCCTGCAGCCGTCCGCAGGCGGACACGGCGCGGCGGCCGGCCTCGGTCAGTGGTTCGTCGACCGGAAATCGTGCCTTTCGCATCGCCTCGGTCATTCCGTGACTGACCAAGTCGAGTCGGAGCACCTTCTGCACGAATGGAACCTTACGCGCGGGGTCGATGGGCGTGATTCGATTGCCCGCCCTTCGCTCACCTCCAGGCCAGAGGCCGATCTTGGTCCGCCGGGCGGTTCGCGAGGTCACGACCGGGGTCCGATACGTACCGGATGGTCTGTGACCTGGGCTGTCGGTGCCCGGGTGCAGACTGGGGCAATGGAACGGTTCTCCCCCGCTACCCGGCAGTGGTTCGACGGCGCGTTCCCCGCGCCGACACCCGCACAGCTCGGGGCGTGGGAATCGATCGCCGCCGGGAACCACACCCTCGTCGTCGCGCCGACCGGATCGGGCAAGACGCTCTCGGCCTTCCTGTGGGCGATCGACAGGCTGGCCACCCGCGAACCGCGCGACAAGCGCAAGACCTCGGTGCTGTACATCTCTCCGCTCAAGGCCCTCGCGGTCGATGTCGAGCGGAACCTGCGGGCTCCGCTGGTGGGCATCACGCAGACCGCCAAGCGGCTCGGGCTGGACGCGCCGGAGATCCGGGTGGGGGTGCGCTCCGGCGATACCAGCGCGGCCGATCGGCGCGGCATGCAGCGCACGCCGCCGGACATCCTGATCACCACTCCCGAATCGCTGTTCCTGATGCTGACCTCCGCCGCGCGCGAGACGCTCAGCGAGGTCGACACGGTGATCGTGGACGAGGTGCATGCCATCGCGGGCTCCAAACGCGGTGCGCACCTGGCGCTTTCGCTGGCCCGGCTGGATCTGCTGCGAGCCGAGGCCGAACCGTCCGCGCGCCCGGCGCAGCGTATCGGGCTCTCGGCGACGGTGCGGCCACCCCAGGAGGTGGGCCGGTTCCTGGTGGGAAGCGCGCCCATCACCATCGTGTCGCCGCCCGCGCCCAAGACCTTCGATCTGTCGGTGCGGGTGCCGGTCGCGGATATGACCGAACCCGATGCCGGGAACGAGGATTCGGACCAGCCCGGGTCCATCTGGCCGCACGTGGACGAGGCCATCGTGGATCTGGTGCTCGAGCATCGGTCGTCCATCGTCTTCGCGAATTCGCGGCGGCTCTCGGAGCGGCTGACCGCGCGGTTGAACGAGTCGTACGCCGCCCGTGTCGGCGATGCGGTGGAGACCGAGCACGCGCCGCCCGCAACGCTGGGGCCCTCGACCGAGGTGATCCACGGCGCCGCACCGCTTTTGGCGCGGGCACATCACGGGTCGGTGAGCAAGGAACAGCGCGCGCTCATCGAGGACGACCTCAAGAGCGGGCGGCTGCGGTGCGTGGTGGCCACCAGCAGCCTCGAACTCGGCATCGATATGGGTGCGGTGGATCTGGTGGTGCAGGTCGAGGCGCCGCCGTCGGTGGCCAGCGGGCTGCAGCGGGTCGGGCGCGCCGGACATCAGGTGGGCGAGATCTCCCGGGGCGTCATCTTCCCCAAGCATCGGACCGATGTGATCCATTGCGCGGTGGCCTCCCTGCGGATGACCGCCGGGCAGATCGAGGAACTGAAGGTGCCCACGCACCCGCTGGACATTCTCGCCCAGCAGACCGTGGCCGCCTGCGCGCTGGAGCCGATCGACGCCGACGCCTGGTTCGAAACGGTCCGCGCCACCGGCAGTTACGCGGCGCTGCCGCGCTCGGCGTACGAGTCGGTGCTCGATCTGCTGTCCGGGCGCTACCCCTCGGACGAGTTCGCCGAACTGCGCCCGCGCATCGTCTGGGATCGCGACGCGGGCACCCTCACCGGGCGGCCCGGTGCCCAGCGCCTGGCCGTCACCTCCGGTGGCGCCATCCCCGATCGCGGCCTGTTTCCCGTCTTCATGGTCGGCGAAAAGGCCTCGCGGGTGGGTGAACTCGACGAGGAGATGGTCTACGAGTCGCGGGTAGGCGACGTCTTCGCGCTCGGCGCGACCAGCTGGCGGATCGAGGAGATCACCTTCGACCGGGTTCTGGTCACCCCCGCCTTCGGCCTGCCCGGCCGCCTCCCGTTCTGGCACGGCGACGGCCTCGGCCGCCCCGCCGAACTGGGCCGGGCCCTGGGCGAATTCATCCGCACCACGGGGCAGGCGGTCGAGCAGTCGCGGGAACTCCCCCGGTCGCGCGCGAAGGGCACACCGCCCGCGAACGGGAAAGCACCGGTCGAATTACGCGCCGCGCTGGACGAATTCGCGCGCGACATCGCCTCATCGGGCGAGGGCGGTGCCGATGCGGACGCTGAGACGCCGCTCGACTCCCCTGGAACAGGCGGTGGTCGACAGGGAAGCACTGCCCGGAAGGCGACATCCGAGGCCGGGAAGCCCTCGGCCGGAACCGCAGGACGCGGCCGGGCCCGCAAGACAGGCGAAAGCACCACCGAGGCAACGGAATCCCCGATGCAGCGGATCGCGGTCGCGGCGGGGCTGGACGGGAACGCGACGGCGAATCTGGTGTCGCTGCTACAGGAGCAGCGCGAGGCCACCGGTCAGTTGCCGACGGATCGGACGCTGCTGGTGGAGCGGTTCCGGGACGAGCTGGGTGATTGGCGGGTGGTGTTGCATTCGCCGTACGGACTGGCGGTGCACGCGCCGTGGGCGCTGGCGGTGGGGGCTCGGCTGCGCGAGCGGTTCGGGGTCGATGCCGCGCCGACACCGTCCGATGACGGGATCGTGGTGCGACTGCCGGACACCACGGACGATCCGCCCGGCGGCGAGCTGTTCGTGTTCGAGACCGACGAGATCGACGAGATCGTGACCGAACAGGTCGGCGGCTCGGCGCTTTTCGCGTCGCGGTTCCGGGAGTGTTCGGCGCGGGCGCTGTTGCTGCCGCGTCGCGATCCCGGCAAGCGCGCGCCGCTGTGGCAGCAGCGCCAGCGCTCGGCGCAGCTGCTGGATGTGGCGCGCAAGTTCCCGGACTTTCCGATGCTGCTCGAAACCGTGCGTGAATGCCTGCAGGACGTGTACGACCTGCCATCCCTGCGGGACCTGCTCGGGCAGGTGGCGCGGCGGCAGGTGCGGCTGGTGGAGGTCGAGACGGCCGCGCCCTCACCGTTCGCGAACTCGCTGCTTTTCGATTACGTCGGGCAGTTCATGTACGAGGGCGACAGTCCGCTCGCCGAGCGGCGGGCGGCGGCGCTGTCGCTGGATTCGAGTCTGCTGGCGGAACTGCTGGGGCGAGTGGAGCTTCGGGAGCTGCTCGATGCCGCGGTGCTGGAGCAGACCGAGCTGGAATTGCAGCGGCTCACTCCGGAGCGGCACGCCCGGGACATGGAGGGGCTGGCAGATCTGCTGCGGCTGCTCGGTCCCGTCACCGTGGCCGAGGCGACCGAGCGGTGCACCGAGGATCCTCGGCCGTGGTTCGACGAACTCGTCAAAAGCCGACGGGCGCTGTCGGTGTCGTTCGCGGGCTCGCAATGGTGGGTCGCGATCGAGGATTCCGCGCGGCTGCGGGACGCCCTGGGCGTGCCGTTGCCGATCGGCGTACCGGCCGCCTTCATCGAGCCGGTCGCCGACCCGCTCGGCGACCTCGTGGCGCGCTACGCCCGCACCCACGGTCCCTTCACCCTCGGCGCGGTCGCCCATCGATTCGGGCTGGGTACCGCCGTCGCCGCCACCGCGCTGCATCGACTCGGGCTCGAAAAGCGAGTCGTGGAGGGTGAATTCACGCCCGGTGCGGTCGGCGCCGAATGGTGCGACAGCGAAGTGCTGCGCCGCCTGCGCCGACGGTCACTGGCCGCCGCCCGCAAGGAAGTGGAGCCGGTGCCCACCGCCGCCCTGGGTCGTTTCCTTCCCGCCTGGCAGCACATCGGCACCAACGAACTGCGTGGCGTCGACGGCGTCGCGGCGGTCGTGGAACAGCTTGCGGGCGTGCCGATTCCGGCTTCGGCCTGGGAATCGCTGATTCTGCCCTCCCGAGTCCGGGACTACTCCCCCGCCATGCTCGACGAACTCCTGGCCACCGGCGAGGTGCTGTGGTCCGGTCACGGCTCCATCACCGCCAAGGACGGCTGGGTCGCCCTGCACCCCGCCGACCAAGCCCCGCTCACCCTGCTACCGCCCGACGACATCGATCTCAGCGAGATCCAGATCAGCCTCCTGATGTCCATGGGCGCAACGGTTGTCGGTCCCACGACCCCCGAGCGAACCAGTGCTCGCTCCGCTTCGGGCAGAGCTGGATCGGGTAGGGCTGGATCGGGCAGGGCTGGATCGGGCAGGGCTGAGTCGGGCAGGGCTGAGTCGGGCGGTGCCGGATCAGGCAGGGCCGGATCGGCAGGCGGGACGACGGCGTCCGAGGTTGCGGGCGGGAGCGCCGGTTCCGGCGCAGCATCGGGTTCCGGGAAGCGCGGGAAAGCCGAGAGCGCCGACGCCGTCCCGGATCCGGCCGGTGCGAACGGCGATGCCGTCCCCGCCCCTTCGACAATCGCCGAGACCGGCGCTCTCACCGAAGGTTTCGCCGGTGACTCCGCTCCGGCGAGTGAGGCTGTCGACACCGATGCGCGCGGATCGACCGCGGGAGTGGCGGGTTCCGGGTACCAGGTCGTGGACATGTCCGGAGGCGGGGCGTACTTCTTCCGGCAACTGGTGGAAGCGGCCGACACCGAGATCGAGAGTGCCGTGGTGGCGGCGCTGTGGGAGCTGGTGTGGGCGGGGTACGTGGCGGGCGATACCTTCGCCCCGGTGCGGGCGCTGCTGTCCGGGACCACCCGCACCACCACCGCGCATCGGACTCCTCGGCGCGCGCCCCGAGGTCGGATGTATCTGCCGCGCAGCGGGGTTCCGGTGTGCAGCAGTCCGCCGAGCGTGGCGGGGCGGTGGTCGCTGCTGCCGGAGCGGATGACGGACAACACGGTGCGCGCGCACGCCACGGCGGATGTGCTGCTGGAGCGGTACGGCGTGCTGACTCGCGGATCGGTGCAGAGCGAGGGCGTACCGGGCGGGTTCGCGTTGATGTACCGGGTACTCACCGAATTCGAGGATCGCGGGCGGTGCCGTCGCGGGTATTTCGTGGATTCGCTGGGCGGGGCGCAGTTCTCGACCACCGATGTGGTGGATCGACTGCGCTCCTTCGACACCGACCGCACCTCCGGTGAGACCGGCCGCGACGCGAGCGGACAGGCACTGGTGCTCGCGGCCTGCGATCCGGCCAATCCCTACGGCGCAGCGCTACCGTGGCCCAAGGCCGCCGCCGAGGGCGCCGGGCATCGTCCCGGGCGCAAGGCGGGAGCGCTGGTGGTCCTGGTGGGCGGCGAGCTCACGCTCTACCTCGAACGCGGCGGCAAAACCCTGCTCACCTTCACCGAGGACGCGGACACCCGAACCGCCGGGGCAGCGGCCCTGGCCGCCCTGGTCACCGGCCGACGCGTGGATTCCCTGGTCATCGACCGCGTGGACGGAGAATCGGTGCACGGCAACACCTTCGCCACCTTCCTCGCCCAGGCGGGCTTCGCCGCGACGCCGAAGGGCTTCCGCCTCCGGAGCAAGCCGTGAGCACTTCTCACCTCCCGGCGCAACCGCCGGTGGACCGCGCGAGAGCCGACGAAACACCTCGTACGCGCCGAAGCGGACTTCACCCCGACACCGAGAAGCTTCCGACTCCAGAGCAAGCCGTGAGCACTTCTCACCTCCCAGCGCAACCGCCGGTAGACCGCGCGAGAGCCGACGAAACACCTCGTACGCGCCGAAACGGACTTCACCCCGACACCGAAAAGTCTCCGCCTCCAAAGCAAGCCGTGGACCTTTCGCATCTCCCGGTGCAACCGCCGGTGGACCGCGCGAGAGCCGACGACATGCATCGTGAGCATCGAGGCAGTCGGATCAAGATGTGCGGTGGTCGCGATCACTCGCCGACCGAGGTGTGCCGTAGTCGCAATCCCCTGCCGACAATCACCGTGCGCCTGGCGCAGGCCCGTGCGATCCGGGCCCTGGGCTCGCGTCGATCGGCGGGTGGCGATGCCTGAGGGCGACACCGTGTTCTTCGCCGCTGCCCGGCTGCGGCGTGGACTGGAAGGGAAGACGCTGACGCGCAGCGACTTTCGGGTGCCGAGGTATGCGACGCTGGATTTGAGCGGGCAGGAGGTCGTGAGCGTTGGGTCGTACGGAAAACACCTGTTCGTGCGTACTCCCACGGTCAGCATCCATACGCACTTGAAGATGGAAGGCGTGTGGCGCGTGTACGCGCCCGGACAGCGCTGGACCAAACCGGGTTTCACGGCGCGACTGGTGCTCGCCGCGGCGGACGCGGAGGCGGTGGGGTTCTCACTCGGACTGGTGGAGGTGCTCCCCCTGGCCGAAGAGCACACCGCCACAGACCATCTCGGGCCCGATCTGCTCGGCCCCAACTGGGATCCGGCCGAGGCGGTGCGCCGGTTGCGGGAGCGTCCCGAACTCCCCATCGGCCTGGCCCTGCTGGATCAGCGAAACCTCGCCGGAATCGGCAACATCTACCGCAGCGAGATCTGTTTCCTGCGCCGCGTCCACCCCGCCACCCCGGTCGGCGACATCGAGGACCTCCCCGCTCTGGCGGACGAGGCCCACCGCGTCCTGATGCGCGCCGCCCACCATCCCCCGTGGCGCGCACTGGCTTACGGCCGCCACCGCCGCCCCTGCCGCCGCTGCGGCACCAACATGCTCGTGCACCTCCTCCCCGACCCCGACAACCCGACCCGATCCGACCGAGGCATCTACTTCTGCCCCCGCTGCCAACCGGTCACACCCTGACTAGTTGGGCCACGGCGCGAACCCGAGCGACCAGGGCTTCGTTCGGCCGGGCGAGTTGCCCGTCCCGACGGCGAAATCCGTTCCCGCCCAGGCGGGATTACGCACTGTGTGCCGCCCGAGGCTCTGATCTTCGTAGGCGAGGCGAGCGGAAACGCGTGCGCGACCATCGCCGCTGCCGGTGCGATGCGCGCTGTGCGGGGATCACGCACGGTGCCGCCCATGCAGGCGATGACGGTTGTGGACGGGCACTCGATGAAACTCACAACCGCCCGCGATCAACCATCCGCTATCCGGAACGGATGAGGTCTGCGATCGGTCAGCGGAAATCCCCCAGTACGCGAACGCCACGACGGCAGCGCACCACAGCAGGACGAGCACGAGCTGAAGCGGCGTCATTCGGATACTCCCGTCACCGTCGGTAGAGCGTGGCGGCGGGTTCCCCGGCCACACGAAACGTGGATGATCCAGCGGCAGAATCACATCCCAGTACTGCGCGCGGACCGCGTCCCACAGCGCGCCGTGCTTCGGGAACCACTCGCGCACCTGGACGAGATCCGGCCGCTCGCCGTCGACACCGAAAAAGACTGTGCCCCTGTCACCTTCGGAGTTCGGGTACACCGTGCCGTCGGCCGAGATTCGATACGCACACCGATGAGTCGCCGCACGATCGATCAACATCTCCATCGCGATCCGATAGCCGACAATCCGCCAAGCGGCCGACACTTCACCGCTCTCCGTGTTGCGCAACATGATTCGGCGCTATCGGTAGTAGCGACCGCGCGCGGCAAGGGTGCGCCGGCCACGATCGGCGATCTGCCACATGCCGCGCCCACCACGGTGCCGACCGACGATCAGCCCCCGCGAAGTCAGTTTCGAGACCGCACCCCGGGTGCGCCACAGGGTCAACTGCGCAGACCGCGCAATCGACTCCACACAGAGAATCCCGCCGGGTGCGAGGGAGTCCAGAACCGCAACCTGCGCTTGGTCGAGCCGGTCAGTGAACGTCATGCACCGAGGATGCGCCCGGGCTATTTCCGGAATGCGCCACCGCGTGAACTGGGTAAAAGTTGCACGAAACCCCAGTTCGCGTTGTGCAACACGACTTACGATGGTGCATTCTGCAACAACTCTCGACCGCGCACTGCAACGGAGGCGAGCGAGCGTGACAGATGGGGACGAACCGACGGAGACCGGGAGCACCCTGCCCCGCAGGCAACTTGGCCGATTTCTCAGGGAGGCCCGAGAAGGTGCCGGGCTGACCGTGGAACAGGCCGCCACAGTCATGGAGTGGAACAAGTCCACTCTCAGCCGGCTCGAGCGTGGGCTGACCGAAAAGGTAAGAGTCCGAGACGTTTTAAGTCTATGTGACGCATACGGCCTCGATGACAAGAAGACTGCCGCCGCGAAATCCCTCGCCGAGCAGACACCAGCCAAATCTTGGTGGCATGCATACGCCGATCTGATTCCGGCACATTCCAACCTCTTCGTCGGATTGGAAGCTGGTGCAAAGGTTTTGACCATATTCCAGCCGCTGATTGTCCCCGGACTGTTGCAGACGGCCGACTACGCACGCGCACTCGATCGGACCTACTTTCCCGCAGACACCGAATCGGAGCTGGACCGGCGCATAGAGCTCCGGACCCAACGCCAGCACGTGATCCTGCGACAGCGGCGCCCCGCGGAAGCGCTGATAGTTCTGCATGAAGCGGTTCTACACACCGTCGTCGGCAGTCGTCGTGCAATGGCCGCCCAGCTGCGGCACATCGCAGATCTGAGCACCCGGGAAAATATCGAGATAAGACTCATGCCGTTCCGAGCGGGATTCCCGCTGGGTATGCCACTTCCGCCGTTCATCATCTTTCAGTTCGGGAAGGACCCGCGCGGAAAGCTGACGGAACCCACGGTTGTATTCGCTGAAAGTTTCGCTGGTGCAATGTATTTTGAGCGCCCAACCGAGGTAGGAATGTACCGCGAGGCCTTCAACAAGGTGCAGCACGCGACCTTGGACGCCCGCCCGAGCAGAGATCTGATCCGCGAGATAGCAAGGGAGCACGACAGTGAACGTTGATCCGAGCCGGGAAAGATGGTTCAAGTCCAGCCACAGTTCAGGAGGCCAGGACTGCGTCGAGGTCGCGTTTTTCGAGAGCGGCGGCGTCGGTGTGCGTGACTCGAAGAACCCCGGCGGCGGGGCGCTGGTCTTCACGCCGAGCGAGTGGGACACCTTCACCGCCGGCGTCGTCAGCGAAGAGTTCGACCGCTCTTGATCCGGCATGTCCGGAATCTTGACGCGGTTCTGGTCGGCGACGCTCAGAGGCTCGGCCAACCGAGGCCCATAAGAACCGAATCGCGGGTAGGTCTGAATACGTGCAGTTCAGATAGGGTTTTCTGTTCCCATCCGTGATCTCACACGGTAGAATTAGCACATGCGTTCGAACGAGATGGGGATCGGAGACACTGCGGGGGCCGACCTGGCCACCGCAGTCGACACCCTGCTCGATGCGAACCTCGCGCCCTTGACCGATGACGGGATCACCGAACTCATGCGCTCGGTCGAAACCAGCAAACGACGCCTCGCTGCCCTCGAGCACCGGTTGGTGATCGAAGTCGTGGAACGGTCCATCCCGCAACGCGCAGGAGTCCGAGACGTAGTGCGGTTCCTGGAACAAGCATTGCGCTTGTCTCACCGGGAAGCATTCGGGCGCATGAAAGCCGCCCAACAACTCGGGATCTGGCACGACATCACCGGACAAGACCTCGAACCCATGCTGGCGTACACCGCGAAAGCCCAAGCCGCCGGGGAAATCTCGGCCGAACACGCCCGCACGATCGGCAACATCATGCACCGACTCCCGCACGCGATCTCGCGTGCAGACCGGGAAGCCGCCGAACAGGTCATGGCTGAGCACGCGCGGTGTGGGTCTCCCGATGACCTGCCCCGGATCGGCAATTCCCTGTCCGCGCACCTGGACCCCGACGGCACCCTCACCGACGACACCGACCGCGCCCGTATGCGCGGGATCGTGCTGTGCGACCAACGCCTCGACGGCATGAGCTTGCTCAAAGGCGAGATCACACCCGCGTTGCGGGCGCTGCTGGAACCGGTCCTGGCGAAACTGGCCCGCCCCGGCATGTGCAACCCCGACGATCCCGACAGCCCGTTCGCTGACACCGAGCATGTGACCCGGGAGATCCTCGACGCCGCCGCGCAACGGGACTCGCGTTCGGCCGCGCAACGCAATCATGATGCGCTGCTGGCATTCCTGCGCCCGGAAATAGGGCCCGGCAAGCTCGGATCTCATCGTGGGCTGCCGGTGGAAGCGATCGTCACCATGACCCTGTCCGAACTCGAAGACGCTGCCGGTGTGGCCACCACCGCTTCCGGGGGCACGGTGTCTATCCCCGAAGCCCTCAAACTCGCGGAGCGGTCCAAGCCGTTCTTGGCTTTGTTCGACCACACCGGGATGCCCTTGCACCTCGGACACGGAGAGCGTTTGGCCAGTCCCGCGCAACGCAGGGTGTTGATCGCCGCCGAGCGTGGCTGCACCCGCCCGGGGTGCAATGCTCCCGCGACATTGACTGCGGTGCATCACATCACCGAACACAGCAAAGGCGGACCCACCGACATCGAGAACCTCACCCTGGCGTGCGACGCCTGCCACGCACTCGTGCACGACGGCCCCGGTGGCTGGAAAACGATTGTGATGGGCAAGAATTCAGAATTCCCCGGCCGTACCGGATGGATAGCGCCGATCCATATCGACCCCACGCGCACCCCGAGGGTGAATCACCGTCACCATCCCGGTGAGATGCTCGCCGCCGCCCAAGCACGACTGCGTGCCCGAGAACGACGAGAGCGGGCTCGTCATCGTGAGTTCCTCGATCACCGTGATTCTCCGGTCGATCGAAGCTGAACCACACCCACTACACCAGGTAACACCGGCTCCTTTCGGGGACCGGTGCTGTCCTGGTTCGCCGGGTGCAAGCCTGGGCGCCCGCACGCGATCACGCGACGCCTCACACACACTCGGACACGGAGATGAAAGGGATTGCGCCAGTGACCGAACCACACCCGCCGCACCCAGAAACACCGGACCCCGCTTCCAGCAGCGGTGCTGACCTGTTTCTCCTGCGATGCAGGCTTTCACCAGTCTCGTACCGAGGCCCCTACTTACTGCGGGCCCATATCTGCCGGGAGTCAGCATCCACGAAAGCCCTTGGCACCGAACCCGTTCCCGCACCGGTGCCATCCACACCCGCGACAAGCCCGTCCTCCCGAACCCGAAATCCGTCGTCGGCTATCTGCTGTGCCAGTTCGCGCTGCGCCTGGGCGCACCCTGGTACGCCTACGACACGCTCCGTGCGCCGGGGACATCCACACCCCGCGACAGGTCCCCGCCCCGGGTCCGCGCGCGACCGGAAAGACACTGCGCCTGCCGCTCTCACGCACTCATCTCACTGCACAAGAGCCGACGCTGGTTCCGCACCCGCACTCGTACACCCCTGTGGGGTTGCTGCGGAAAAGATGGCAGTGCTGGTCACTTCGCCTGCCGTACCCGACCTGGGCTCCCCAGCCAGGAGCCGTCATCTCTCGTCCCGGCCTGGCTGGATGGCTGTGGTCACCACTCGAGAACAACACGACCACCACCCACATGCCCTACCGACCCGCATGCCCTTACTAGCCCACGTGCCCTACCGACCCGCATGCCCTTAGTAGCCCACGTGCCCTACTGGCACGAGTGCCCCGCACCCCCTCCAGGAGAAGGCCTCCACACCCGACATCCGGCAGACCTGGAAACCGCCGGTTGCGCGGGCTCTTCTTCCCTTCTCTTCCAGGCATCTTTTGTCTTTTTCCCTCACCAACAATCCCGCCCACCCCTTCACGGCACAGGAGGTTTGCGACCATGACGCGAAAGGCTCTGCACCGCATGCCCTCTGAGCGAACCGGACTCCGACCTGCCCGGCGCCCGATCCACGTGAAGTCGATGCCAGAGCCTCGCGGGCCCGGCTCACTTCTCGATCGGGACCGGCTCGAGGATCTTGGGCCGGGGTTCGGGAGCGGCGGCGCGGAGGGCGTCGGCGGAGGTGTCGTCGGGGCGGGTCTGGGATTCGATTTCGGCGGTGACGCGGGCGTTGTAGGTATCCACCTCGCGGGTGATCTCGGATTCGTCCCAGCCCAGGACGGGGGCGACGAGGCGGGCCACCTGGTCGGCGCACTCCACGCCGCGGTGTGCGTATTCGATGGAGATGCGGGTGCGGCGGGCCAGGATGTCCTCCAGGTGCAGGGCCGCTTCGGCGGCCGCGGCGTAGACGGCTTCGACCTGGAGGTAGCCGGGAGCGGCGGTGATCGGCTGCAGCAGTTCGGGTTTGCCGTCGGCGAGGCCGAGCACCTCGTCGATGAGCGAGCCGTACCTGTTGAGCAGGTGCTGGATTCGGTACGGGTGCACGCCGTACTTCTCGGCCAGGTGCGGGGTCTGGTTCATCAGCGCGTGGTAGCCGTCCGCGCCGAGCAGCGGCACCTTCTCGGTGATGGTGGGCGGTACGCGACGCGGAATGTCCTGTGCCGCTTCGTCCACGGCGTCGTAGGCCATGACCCGGTAGGTGGTGTACTTGCCGCCCGCGATGGCGACCAGGCCGGGAGCGATCCGCGCGACGGCGTGCTCGCGGGACAGCTTGGAGGACTGCTCGCTCTCACCGGCCAGCAGCGGCCGCAGGCCCGCGTACACCCCGGTGATGTCGTCGTGGGTGAGCGGCGTGACCAGCACCTTGTTGACATGCTCGAGCAGATAGTCGATATCGGATTTGGTGGCGGCCGGATGCGCGAGATCCAGGTTCCAGTCGGTGTCGGTGGTGCCGATGATCCAGTGATCGGTTCCCCACGAGATGACGAACAGCACGCTCTTCTCGGTGCGCAGGATGATCGAGGTGTCACTCGCGATGCGATCACGCGGGACCACGATGTGCACACCCTTGGACGCTCGCACATGGAATCGACCACGCTGATGCGCGAGAGCCTGCAATTCGTCCGTCCACACCCCGGTGGCGTTGATGACGACACTGCCGCGCACCTCGGTGGTGCGACCGTCCTCGCTGTCGTGCACCTTCACCCCGATCACCCGATCGGCCTCGCGCAGGAAGCCCACCACCTGCGTGGAGGTGCGGATGACCGCGCCGTAGTGGGCGGCGGTCCGCGCCACCGTCATGGTGTGCCGCGCGTCGTCGACCACCGTGTCGTAGTAGGTGAGCCCGCCGGTGAGCGCGTCGTCCTTCAGGCCGGGCGCCAGCCGCAGCGCCGCGGACTTGGTCAGATGATGCTGTCCCGGAACGGATTTCGCGCCGCCCATGGTGTCGTACAAGGTGAGCCCGGCGGCCACGTACGGCCGCTCCCAGACGTAGTGGCTCAGCGGATAGAGGAACTTGAGCGGCTTCACCAGATGCGGAGCCAGCGAGGAGAGCGCGAGTTCGCGCTCCTTGAGCGCCTCGCGCACCAGCCCGAATTCCATCATCTCCAGGTAGCGCAGGCCGCCGTGGAACATCTTCGAGGAGCGGCTCGAGGTGCCGGACGCCAGGTCCCGGGCCTCCACCAGCGCGACCTCGAGCCCGCGGGTGGCGGCGTCGAGGGCGATGCCCGCTCCGACCACGCCCGCGCCGATCACGATGACGTCGAAGGTGTCCTTGCCGAGCCTGGCCCAGGCGGCTTCGCGCTGCTCGGGACCGAGGAACTGCGACTGCGGATGCTTCGTCATGCTCGACTCCTCCAGCCTGCACCGCGAGACCGGCGCGGCGCTCGTGTAGATGACGCTCTGGCTACCCGCAAGCAACCGTAGCCCAGGATGATCCTCCACCACGTGATCCGCATGGCACCGGTGTCATATCGACACCCACGCGCGGGGGTCGAGTAGCCTGCAGAAATGTCTCGCTATGTGGCCGCCATCGACCAGGGCACGACCTCGAGTCGGTGCATCGTCTTCGACCACAGGGGGCGGATATTCGGGGTCGCACAGCGCGAACACGAACAGATCTTCCCTCAGCCCGGCTGGGTCGAGCACGACGCCGAGACCATCTGGCGCAATACCGACGCCGTGATCGCCGAGGCGCTCGACAAGTGCGGCCTGGTCGCCTCGGACATCGCGGCGGCCGGCGTCACCAATCAGCGCGAGACCACCGTGGTATGGGAGCGATCGACCGGCAAACCCATTCACCACGCCATCGTCTGGCAGGACACCCGCACCGCGGACCTGACCGTGGAACTGGCCGGTTCCGAGGGCGCGAACCGGTACGCGGACCGCACCGGGCTGCCGCTGTCCACCTATTTCGCCGGCCCCAAGCTGCGCTGGATCCTGGATCGCGTGCCGGGCGCGCGGGCGCGCGGCGAAGCCGGGGAGCTGTGCTTCGGCACCATGGACAGCTGGATCCTGTGGAACCTCACCGGTGAGCACATCACCGACGTCACCAATGCCTCACGCACCATGCTGATGGATCTGCGCACCCTGCAGTGGGATCCGCAGATCTGCGCGGAATTCGGCGTGCCGATGGCCATGCTGCCGCAGATCCGCAGCTCCTCGGAGGTGTACGCGGACATCACCTCCGGTGCGCTGCAGGGGGTTCCGGTCGCGGGAATCCTGGGCGATCAGCAGGCCGCCACCTTCGGGCAGGCGTGCCTGTCGCCGGGTGACACCAAGAACACCTACGGCACAGGCAATTTCATGCTCATGAACACCGGAACCACACCGGTCTTCAGCCAGCACGGCCTGCTCACCACCGTCTGCTACCGGCTCGGCGACCAGCCCGCCGTGTACGCGCTCGAGGGCTCGATCGCGGTCACCGGTTCGCTGGTGCAGTGGCTGCGCGACAACCTCGGCATGATCGACTCCGCCGAGGAGATCGAACCGCTGGCCCGCACCGTCGAAGACAACGGCGGGTGCTACATCGTCCCGGCCTTCTCCGGCCTCTTCGCACCGCGCTGGCGACCGGACGCGCGCGGCGTCTTCGCCGGCCTGACCCGGTTCGTCAATCGCGGGCACATCGCGCGAGCGGTCCTGGAGGCCACCGCTTTCCAGACCCGCGAGGTCATCGAGGCCATGCGGGCCGACGCCGAGACCCAGCGCCTGGACGTGGAGCGGGTGACGCTCAAGGTGGACGGCGGCATGGTGGTGAACGAACTGCTCATGCAGTTCCAGTCCGACATCCTCGCCGCCACCGTCGTGCGCCCCGTGGTCACCGAGACCACCGCCCTCGGCGCGGCCTACGCCGCGGGTCTGGCGGTCGGCTTCTGGCAAAGCACCGACGAGATCCGGGCCAACTGGGCCGAGGACAAGCGCTGGAACCCCACCATGGATCCGGCCGACCGCGACCACCTCGTACACGAGTGGGACAAGGCCGTGGAGCGCACCTACAACTGGGCCTGAGCGCGGGCGCCTTCCGACACCGCCGTGTGGGCCGCCGCCAGGCGATCCACCGCGGTCGTCAACACCGTGGCATCCGAGGTCGTGAAGCACAGTCGCATGGAGTGGGCGTAGTCGGTGGAGACCGCGAACGCCGAGCCCGGAACGTAGGCGACGCCCGCGTCCAGGGCGTGCGGGAGCAGTGCCCGGGTATCGGTGCCGTCGGTGAAGTCGGCCCAGAGGAACATGCCGCCCGCGGCGTCGGTGGTCACGATGCGATCGCCGAAGCGCGCCCGGACGGCCTCGACGAGGGCATGTGCACGCTGCCCGTAGCGCGTGCGCACCGAATCGATGTGCGCGGCAAGCCATTCGGTGTCGGACAGCAGGTCCGCGGCGATCTGCTGGGTGAGCGCGGATCCGCAGAGGTCGGCGCCCTGCTTCAACAGCTCCACGGCACGGCAGACGCGGTCCGGAGCGATCATCCAGCCGACCCGCAGCGTGGGCGCGAGAATCTTGGAGGCGCTGGACAGCCGAATCACGTTGGGCGAGTAGGTCGCCACCGGCGCGGGAGCGGGAGCGTCGAACCACAGCTCGCCGTAGGGATCGTCCTCGATGACCCAGAACCCGTGCGCGTCGGCCAGTTCCGCGAGTTCGCGACGCCGGGCGGTGCTCATGGTGACGCCGCCGGGATTGTGGAAGTTGCTCACGGTGTGCACGAACGCGGGCCGCTCACCGCGCGCGAGCAGCTCGCGCAGCACGTCCACGCGCATGCCCTCGGCATCCAGCGGCACGGCCACGATGCGCGCCCCGGCGGCGCGGAACACCTGCAGCGCACCGACATACGCGGGATCCTCGACGATCACCAGCGCGCCCGGATCCAGTAGCACCTCCGCCAGCAGGGACAGCGCCTGCTGCGAGCCGTGCGTCACGAAGATCTCCTCGATCGACACCGGACGGCCGGTGCGAGCGGATTCGCGAGTGCGGAGCACCTCGCGCAACGGACCCCAGCCCGGAGACTCGGTGTACTGCAACACCCCTCGGCTCGACAGCGCCGCATCCGCGGCGGCGGCGATGCGGTCGCGCGGCATGAGTTCGGCGTCGGGCAGCCCGCCGGCCAGGCTGATGATGTCGGCGCGGGCGGTCAACTTGAGCAGGTCGCGAATGGCCGAGCTCTGCAGTCCGTCCAGACGCCGGGACAGCGGCGGGGTGGTCGCGCGCATGAAACACCTCCGAGGGGACGCCGGGGTATACGAAAAACCACCATGTCACACGGTTACCAGGATATGAAACTCGATTCCCACATATTGGAAATCAAGGTCCACAACTCGCACACTGGACCGTCCCTCGATTGCCGCCGTTCTACCGTGCGACCTGCGAATCAGCGCTCGTCGATGGCGAAGATGAGGTGTTTGCCGTCACGGTCCACGGTGGTCACGTGCTGCTGATACACCGACGTCGTGCCGTCCGGGCGATGCACGGTCAGGTCCGCGTCGTAGGACTCCGGAGCCAGCTCCACGATCCGCAGGCAGTAGCTGGTCCCGGCCGGAGTCGGATCGATGCCGTCCTTCTGGATCACCTCGGCCGTGGACACATTGGCCGCGTCCGGCGCGACGAACGAGCGCGCCTTCGCCCCGTTGCGGTCGGCGTAGAACGCGTGCTGGAACCCGAGAATCGCCTCGACGCCGCTGGCGGTCCCACCCGGACCGTTGCCGATGCTGAGGTTGCCCTCGCGCCGAGCCGGACAGCTCAGCGCGGCCGTGGTCGAGGGCGAGGCCGACACGGACCGGGAGGCGGTGGACGTGGTGCCCAGCGGCAGCGCCACCTCCGGCTCGGGATCGGAGTCGCCGCCGGTCATCGCCACGACACCGGCGCCGATCGCCACGAGCACGACCGCCGCGGCACCGCCGATCATCGCGAACTTCTTCCAGGACCGTTCCGATTCTTCTTGCGGCGGAGCGGTTTTGGGCTTCGCAGCCCCCTTCGGCGCGAGCCACTGACCGATCGGATCATCCGCCCAGTCCAGCGACTCCCCCTGCGGAGCACCGGCGGGTTTCGCGGCGGGTGGCCGGGACTGCCCCACCACCGACGGCCGTCCCGCGACCGGCTTGATGCCACCGGCCCGGGCCCAGCCGTTGGACACGGGGCGCTCCTGGGCGCCGAGTCGCACCGTCTCCTCGGTCGGATCGACCCCTGATTCCGGACCGACGACCGGGAACTGCCCGGTCGCCGGCGGCGTCCAGGATTCAGGTGCGCGGTACTCCGGGGGCGGGGCCGGAATCGGCGGCGCGGCATCGGCCGGACGCCAGGCGAGATCGGGAATCTGCGCGGGCGGCGGCGCGGGCGTCCAGCCCTGCGCACCCGGCTCGGGCGCGGGGCCGAAACCCGTGAGGGACGGCCCGAACTCGGACAGCGACGGCCCGAACTCGGACTCCGACCCCTGCTGGGGATCCGGTCCGTCCGCGGACTCATCCTTGCCGGATGCCATCACCCGTCCTTTCGCCACACACGCGTGGGGCGGTCGTTGACGACCGCCCCACGCGACGACTCTGTTCCCACCGGCAGCGTGCCGCACCGGTGCCGGTGCGGTGCGTGCCGGGCCTTGCTCAGTACTGGACCGAACCACCCAACTGCGTGGTCAGGCCGCCGACGTCGACAGACTGTCCGGGAATATCACCCTGCGGGAGCTTACCAATCTGACCGGCCGCGTCCAGGATGGTGGCACCGCCGGGCATCAGGCGCACCCAGTTCTCGACATCGGCCTTGGCCGCGTTGGCCACGGTGCTGTCCAGAATGAACTCCAGCTTGCGGTCGTCGCCGCCACCGGCGGTCGCGAACGCGGTCACCTTGATCCGGTTGACCTGCGTGAAGTCCAGCGACATGCCGGCCTCGCCGACACCACCCGGGGTGGTGTAGCCGATGGTCCCGACGTAGCCGTCCAGGTTGCTGAAGTGGTGCGTGTTGGCCGCGAAACCGGGGAGCGCGCCGCCGCCGTCGATGTTGGCGCCGATCTCGGTGTGCGGACCCGTCATTTCGACCACAGGAGCCGCCGGGGCCGCTTCGACGGCCGGAGACTGCCAACGCGGCTGCGGGACCGTCTCCTGGCCCGTGAGAGTGCTGCGATCGGGGTCCTGCGCGCCGCCGCCGGTGGCGCCCGGCACGGTCTGCTGGTTCGGCTGCGCGCCCGGCACGGTCGGCTTGGTCTCGGCATTGGGCTGACCCGGGGTCACCACGGCCGGAACGGCCGGCACCGTGTCCTGGCCGGGCACCGGCAGCGGGGCCACGCGGGGCACCGTCACACCGGGCTGGGTCGGGCGCGAGTTCTTCGGCTGCGTCGGCGCCTGCGGAGTGACGACGGCGGGCTGCGCCTCGCCACCGTCCGCCTTCGGAGTGTCACCGGCGGGCTGACCGCCGTTCGGCTGCGTCGCGTCCGGCTTCTTCTCGTCGGTCTTGGGCGTGGTGGTGTCCGGCGACGGCGAGCCCGGCGTGGTCACGCCCGGCTGACTCGGCTGCTGCTGGTTCTTCTCGGGCTTGCTCGTGTCCGGCTTCGCGCCGGGAACGACTTCGGCTTTCTGATTCTCGGGGATGACGTTCTCGTCGGTGGTCCCTGGCTGTTGGCCGGGCGCGGCCGGTACCGCACCGGGATCAGCGGGCGCGGCGTTCGCGGGCGAACCCAGCAGGCTCATCACGGCGGCCGCCCCGGCCAGCGTCAGGGAGGTGCTGGCCTTGATCCGACTCGGCTTGCGATGCTTCACTTTTCGCTCTATTCCTTCGTCCCTCGTCGGCACGATCGGAAAGGGAGGGCGAGAAGGAGCCGCGTCCCGGGCGTATGGAGCATCCCCGCTACGTCACACTCAGCGACCGCCCTGCCGATCGCTTCCGTCGCGGATTGAATCACAAGGGCGACAAGGCAGCAAGGCGAGGACGGTCACCTGGGCTTTCACAGCGCTGCCGAAAACCCCTGCGCCGCGCGCCGAATCGATTCGGGCTCAGTCCAGATCGTCGTGGCGCATCAGCTGACGCGCCGCCTCGGTGACCGATCCGGTCAGCGAGGGGTACACCGAGAAGGTCTGCGCCAGGTCGTTGACCGTCAGATTGTTCTGCACCGCAAGGGCGATCGGCTGGATCAGCTCCGAGGCGATCGGCGCGACCACGACACCGCCGATCACCACACCGGTGGCCGGACGGCAGAAGATCTTCACGAAACCCCGTCGCAGACCCAGCATCTTGGCGCGCGGGTTGGTGTTGAGCGGCAGCATGACCGTGCGGGCCGGGGTCTCGCCGTTGTCGATCGAGGTCTGGCTGACGCCGACGGTCGCGATCTCCGGACGGGTGAACACCGCCGACGCCACGGTCTTGAGGCGAATCGGCTGCACGCCCTCACCGAGCGCGTGGTACATCGCGATCCGGCCCTGCATGGCGGCCACCGAGGCCAGCGGCAGCAGGCCGGTGCAGTCGCCCGCGGCGTACACGCCGGGCGCGGTGGTCCGCGAAACCCGGTCCACGCGCAGGTATCCGCCCTTGTCGAGTTCGACGCCGATGCGCGCGAGACCCAGTCCCTGCGTGTTCGGCACCGAGCCGACGGTCATGAGGGCGTGCGAGCCGGTGACCGTGCGGCCGTCGGACAGCTTCACCACGATGCCGTCGGCGGTGCGCTCCACGGCGTCGGCGCGCGCGTGCTTGACCAGTTCCACACCGCGCTCGGCGAGCGCGTCCTCGAGCACCAGCGCGGCGTCGGCGTCCTCGCCGGGCAGCACGCGGTCCCGGCTGGACACCAGCCGCACCTTCACGCCCATTTCGGTGTAGGCGGAAACGAATTCGGCGCCGGTGACACCGGAACCGACGACCACCAGGGTCTCGGGCAGTTCCTTCAGGTCATAGAGCTGGCGCCAGTTCAGGATTCGCTCACCGTCGGGCTCGGCGCCCTCGAGCACGCGCGGGCTGGCGCCGGTGGCCAGCAGCACCACCTCGGCCTCGATGAGCCGCTGGCTGCCGTCGGCGAGCGTGGCCTTCACCAGATGGGTGGCCAGACCCGGGGCCTGGTCGATGATTTCGCCCCGCCCGGGCAGCACCTCGACGCCGGCAGTCTGCAGCTTCACCTTGATGTCGGAGGACTGCGCCTGCGCGAGCGCCTTCACGCGCGAGTTCACCTCGGCCAGGCGGACCTGCGCCTGCGAGGGATGCACGGTGATTCCGAGATCGCGGGCGCGGCGCAGATCGGTGCGCACGCCCGTGGACGCGATGAAAGTCTTCGACGGCACACAGTCCCACAGCACACACGCACCGCCGATACCGTCGCAGTCGATCAACGTGACCGGCGCCCCGTGCTGTGCGGCCACCAACGCCGCTTCGTAACCGGCGGGGCCGCCTCCGATGATCGCAATGCGGGTCATTGTCCCTCGCTTCTGCCTCGGCCCCGGGATCTCCGGTGCCGGTCTACCACGTTATCGGTTCACGTTCGTACAGGTCCGACCACGTCTGAAGACATCTTCGTCACAATTTCGGTCCGGCCACCCGGGCTGCCGCACGGGGTCCCACCTCGTCTCGGAGTCACGAACCGAGCGGTTGCTGAGCCGGTGCGAACCGCCATTGATAGGGATCCGGGATGGTTGGGCCGGATTGTTCGATAGGCTTCTACCGTGCCGATTTACGCCGCCTATGGATCCAACATGGATCCCGAGCAGATGCTCAAGCGCTGTCCGCACTCCCCTGTGTACGGAACCGGCTGGCTGGAGGGGTGGCGCCTCACCTTCGCCGGGGACGACATCGGCTGGGAGGGACCGCTCGCGACGGTGGTCGAGGAGCCGGGCTCACGCGTCTTCGTAGTGCTCTACGACGTCCCGAGTGAGGACGAGTCGAGTCTGGATCGCTGGGAGGGCTCCGACTTCGGCATCCACAAGAAGATCCGGCTTCGCGTCACCGCCAACCAGGGCACCGGATCCGATCCGGTGCTGGCCTGGCTGTACGTGCTCGATTCCTACGAGGGCGGTCTACCCTCGGCCCGCTATATCGGCGTGATCTCCGATGCCGCCGAAAAAGCAGGCGCCCCAGCCGATTACGTGCTCGCTCTGCGCACCCGCAACAGCAAGAACGTGGGGCCGGGCACCTTCGGTCCGTAGCTTCGATTCCCTGATACATCCGATACCGGGCCGCACCCTGCTGGGTGCGGCCCGGTCTGTTTCACAGAAGCCGGGAAAAGGCCGGGCCCGCACCCTGTCACAGGGTGCGGGCCCGGCCTTTCGGACGCGTCAGCGCGCGTTGAGCACGATATTCGTCATGACCCGGACACCGGCGGCCAACGCGCGCTCGTCGATGTCGAAGGTCGGCTGGTGCAGATCGAGCTGTTCACCCTGACCGGACCAGACGCCCAGGCGCGCCATCGCGCCCGGAACCTCTTCCAGGTACCAGGAGAAGTCCTCGCCGCCGCCGGACTGCTGGGTGTCCGCGAGCGCGTCCGGGCCGAGGCCGCGAATGGCCTCCTCGAACATGCGGACCGCGGTCTCGTCGTTCACGACCGGGGGCACGCCGCGCTTGTAGTTGAGCTGGTAGCGCACGCCGGTCGGGGCGAGCAGGCCCTCGACGATCTCGCGCACCATCGGCTCGAGCAGCGACCAGGTGGCGTGATCGCCGGTGCGGACGGTGCCGGTGAGCATGCCGGTCTGCGGAATCGCGTTGGGCGCCTTGCCCGCCGACACCGCGCCCCACACCATGACGGTGCTGGTGCGCGGATCGATCCGGCGGCTCAGCAGGCCCGGCAGACCGGTGATGACGGTGCCGATGGCGTACACGAGATCACTGGTGAGATGCGGGCGCGAGGTGTGGCCGCCCGGGGAGTCGAGCACGAGTTCCACCGTGTCGGCGGCCGAGGTGATCGCGCCGACGCGAATGCCGACCTGTCCGACCTCCAGGCGCGGATCGCAGTGCACCGCGAACATCCGCGACACGTCCTCCATCGCGCCCGCGGCGACCATGTCGATCGCACCGCCGGGCATGACCTCCTCGGCGGGCTGGAACACCAGCCGCACACCCACCGGCAGCTCCGGAACCTCGGCGAGCGCCATGGCCGTGCCGAGCAGGATGGCCGTGTGCGCGTCGTGCCCGCAGGCGTGCGAGACGCCCGGCACGGTGGAGGCGAACGGGAGACCCGTGTACTCCTGCATCGGCAGCGCGTCCATGTCGGCGCGCAGGCCGATGCGCGGGGTGTCCGGGCCGATGTCACAGATGATGCCGGTCGAGCCCGGTAGCTTGCGCGGCTCGAGTCCCGCCTTCACCAGCCAGGACGCCACGAACTCCGTGGTCCCGAACTCGGTGCGGGAGAGTTCCGGGTTGGCGTGGATGTGACGGCGCCACGAAATCAGATCGTCCATGTGCTCCGAAAGCCAGGAGTCGACCACTTCGTGTCCAGATGCCGGTCCCATGGCGACGCTCCCCGCGGCCTGCGTGTTCACGCACACCGCTTTCGGTCCGATACTGCGCGCTGTGCCTGTCAGAGCGCTCGCATGGCCTTCCACGGTTGCGCGAGCTGCCGTCTCCAGGCTTGATGCTCCCGCCATGGACCGGCCGGTTGTGCTCACCGAATGTCCTCCTGTCGCTGAAACTGCCGTTGTATGACGCGTTCCGACAACCTGTCCCTGTGCGACTCGTCGCCTGCGATGGTTATCGCAGTACGAGCCAAAGCCGTTGCCCCGTCCAGGACGGCGCGGTCGGCCGAGGCGTTCACAGCCGCTGCCGCGAAGGCAGGCTGGTGCGTCACCGCACCACCGGCGTCGATGCCGATCACCGGATGAATCCCCGCGATGACGTTGGTGACGTTGCCCATATCGGTGCTGCCGAGCGGCCGCTGCGCCTCGAGTTCCGGGGCAATGGGCTCACGTCCGAGTTCGCGGATCTGCTCGCGATAGGCACACAGTAGTGCGCTATCGGGAGTGAGCTCGGTATATGTCGGCGCGAGCTTCCGGATTTCATGTGTACATCCGGTCGCCAGGGCGCCTGCCTCGAAACAGGCCGATGCGCGTTGCATCAGATCGTCGAGGGTCGCGGAGTCGACTGCCCGTAGGTAATACAGCAGTTCCGCGTGTCCGGGCACGATATTGGGGGCCACGCCGCCCGAGGCGACTATACCGTGGAGTTGCTGTCCGGGAAGGAGATGTTGCCGGAGCAAACCCAAGGCAACTTGAGCGACGGTGACGGCGTCGAGGGCGTTTCGTCCGTGTTCGGGCGCGGCGCTGGCATGCGATTCGCGGCCACGGTAGACCACCGAGAGATCCGCGAGCGCGAGCGAATGCGCACCGGCGATATCGACCGGACCCGGATGCACCATGAGCGCCATCGCCAGATCGTCGAAGACGCCGCGCTCGAGCATGAGCACCTTGCCGCCGCCGCTCTCCTCGGCGGGCGTGCCGAACACCTTCACCGTGATGCCGCAGGCGTCGGCCACCGCGGCCAATCCCAGTGCGGCGCCGACGGCGGACGCGGCGATGATGTTGTGCCCGCAGGCATGTCCGATCTCCGGCAGCGCGTCGTATTCGGCGAAGACGCCGACCACCAGATCCCCACTGCCGTACTCGGCGGTGAAGGCGGTCGGCAGGTCGGCCACGCCCGAGTCGATCCGGAAACCGTGCTCGCGCAACGGTTCGATCGTCTTCGCGACGCTGCGGAATTCCTCGAAGGCGAGTTCCGGCTCGGCGTGAATGCTGTGCGACAGCGCGAGCAACTCGGCGCGGGCGGCGGCCACCGCCGCGTCGGACTTCGCGATCAGCGCCGGATCGGGCTTCGGGATCAGGGCCGTGCCGGCCGCCACGGCCGAGGCCGGGCCGCCCGGCGACACGGCAGCAGCCGGCGACGACATGGTCGAGTCGTGCCGACTGATCGGTATTCGAAGGCTCCGGTCATCGCCGTGGCGCGATGGTGGCATGGCACACAGTCTTGCACTCGCATGCTGAGGTGTCGCAGCAGGTGAGCCCGAAATCTCCTTCGACGCGCCGGTAACCAGGAAAATTTCGGGGGCGCAACCCGGGAATCACCCGGAACAAATCTATGAGACGGGTTACCGAACCCGACGAATAGGACACGCAGACAACGTGATCCCCGGCCGGAAGCCCGGCCGGGGATCACGAATCGAATGAATGTCCAGCTCAGCTGGGGCTGAAGCCCAGATTCTCCGGGGTGGTCTCGACGGCCAACCCGGCCAGCGCACGCTCGTGCAGGGCGCGCTTGATGACCTGAAGGTTCGGCTTGCGGTTGCCCTTGAGCAGGTCCGCACGCGCGACGGCCACCGACAGCAACGACTCCGCATCCGCCTTGGCGTCCACGATGCCTGCGGCGATGGCGTCGTCCGCGCCGTAGCGGCGGCCGGTGGTCATGGCCTCGACCGCGACCTGATTGATCAGGCGGTTGGTCAGCAGCGAGTTCATCGCGACGGTGAAGGGCATGCCCAGGTGCACCTCGGGCAGGCACCAGAAACCGCGGTCCGCGCGCATGACGCGGAAGTCGCAAGAGGTGGCGAGCATGGCGCCGGCGCCGAAGGCGTGGCCGTTCACCGCGGCGACGGTCGGGGTCGGGAAGGTCAGCAGGCGGGTGTAGAGCGAGTGCACCCGGTCCAGGTACCAGCAGTTCTTGTCGAAATTGCCGAACAGCCAGTCGGTGTCGAGCCCATTGCTGAAGAACTTGCCATTGCTGGTGACGACCAGCGCGGCCGGGCCCTCGGACGCCTCGACCTCGTCGAGCAGCGAGTGGACCTCGGTGATCCAGTCGGGGTGGAAACGGTTCTCGCTGTCGATGTTCTGGCCCTCGGCACCGAGGTACAGCACGAACACGTCCCCATCACGCTTCAAAAACGGCATGGATGCAGCGTAGCGGGGGCGGATCCGGTTACCTACCGACGGGTAGCCGTGGCGTTGCGACCGCCGAGAGAACCGGCAAAGGGATTGAACCGGCAGGTCGGGGCGGCCATCGCGCACGCGAGATCACCGAGTACTAGGGTGGGCGACATGCTAGCCGAGCAGGCCGCGAAGGCGATTGCCGAACGTACGGGAGCCGAGCATCACCGGGTCGCGGTGATTCTCGGATCGGGCTGGCAGGAGGCCGCCGCGGAAATCGGCGAACCGGCCGCCTCGCTGCCGATGGCCGAGGTGCCCGGGTTCGGATCGCCCACCGCGCAGGGACATCAGGGCACCATCCACTCCGTCGTGGTGAACGACGCACCCGTACTGCTGCTGATGGGACGTCAGCATCTGTACGAGGGCCATGAGCCCGCGCAGGTCGTGCACAACATCCGCACCGCCGTCGCGGCGGGCGCGCAGACCATCCTGCTGACCAATGCCGCGGGCGGAATCCGCGACGGACTGTCCGTCGGCGAACCCGTGCTGATCAGCGATCACCTCAACCTCACCGGGCGCACGCCCATCGAGGGCGCGAACTTCGTCGACCTGGTCGACACCTGGGACCCCGAATTGCGTGCGCTGGCACAGGAGATCGACCCGAGCCTGACCGAAGGCGTGTACGCGGGCCTGACCGGACCGCAGTACGAGACCCCGGCGGAAATTCGCATGCTCCGCACGATGGGCGCGGATCTCGTGGGTATGTCCACCGTGTTGGAAGCCATCGCCTGCCGCGCGGCAGGAGCCCGGGTCCTCGGAATTTCGCTGGTCACGAATCTGGCGGCCGGCGTGACCGGTGAGCATCTGTCCCATGCGGAGGTGCTCGCCGAAGGTCACGCGGCCGCACCACGATTGGGCAAACTGCTGCGCGGCGTGCTCGAACGAGTTTAGGAGGCGCGCATGTTGCGCTTCGGCACCGCCGGGCTGCGCGGTCCACTGCAGGACGGCCCGGACGGCATGAACGTGGACACCGTCGAGCGCGCGAGCGCGGGCATCGCGGCGTGGCTGCGGGATCGCTGCCTCGGCGGCGGACTGGTCATCGTCGGGCGCGACGCCCGGCACGGCTCGGCCGAATTCGCCCTGGCCACCGAGGAGGTGTTCGCCGCGGCGGGATTCTCGGTGCTGGCCCTGCACCGCCCGCTGCCCACACCGGTGGTGGCGTACGCGGTGCGCGCGCTGGGCGCGGTGGCGGGTGTGCAGATCACCGCGTCGCACAATCCCGCGACCGACAACGGCTACAAGCTCTACCTCGACGGCGGCTCGCAACTCGTGCCGCCCGCCGACGCCGAGATCGAGAAGTTCATCGAGGCGGTCTACGGAAAGATCCCTCGCTCCCCCGCCGCGAAATCCGCGCCCGGACCCGACATCGTCGGCCTCGCACCCGGAGCCACGCTCGAGGAGATGAGCAAGGAGATCGTGCGCCGCTACCTCGCGCGCGTCGGCTCTCTCCCCGATCTGATCGGCGGCGACAGCGACGCACCGGCGCGGGCGGCGGAGGCCGGTGAGCTGGGTTACGACGCGCGAAACCTGGCACTGCGCAAGGATATTCGGATCGTCCTGACCGCGATGCACGGTGTCGGTGGCGAATTGGGGGTGGCCGCGCTGCGCGCCGCCGGGTTCGACGACGTGCTGGTGGTGTCCGAGCAGTTCGCGCCGAATCCGGATTTTCCGACCGTGGCGTTCCCGAATCCGGAGGAGCCGGGGGCATCGGATCTGCTGCTCGATCTCGCCGCGCGGATGGGGGCGGACGTGGCGATCGCACTGGATCCCGATGCCGATCGCTGCGCGGTGGGGGTGCCCGGTCCGGAGGGCTGGCGCATGCTGCGGGGCGACGAAACCGGTGTGCTGCTCGGCGATTTCGTGCTGCGGACGGCTGCGGCGGATTCGCTGGTGGCGACCACCATCGTGTCCTCGCGACTGCTCGGCAAGCTGGCCTCGGCGCGCGGAGCGCGGTACGCCGAGACACTGACCGGATTCAAATGGCTGGCGCGCGCGGGTGACGGCCTGGTCTACGCCTACGAGGAAGCCATCGGGCACTGCGTCGATCCGTCCTTCGTCCGCGACAAGGACGGGATCTCGGCGGCGGTGCTCGCGGCCGAACTGGTGGCGCGGACGAAGGCCGCGGGTCGCGGCCTCGACGACGTACTCGATGATTACGCACTCGAATTCGGCCTGCACACCGGCGCGCAGGTATCGCTGCGCCTCGCCGATGCGGCGGAGGCCGCCGCGGTGGTGGAGCGGCTGCGCGACACCCCTCCCACTCGGATCGCGGGCGAAACGGTCACCTGCACCGACATGTCCCGGGTGCGCGGCGCGCTGCGCACCGACGCCCTGGTCTTCGAGGGCCCCTCGCTACGACTGGTGGTCCGCCCCTCCGGCACCGAGCCGAAACTCAAGTGCTACCTGGAGACCGTGACGCCGGTCCCGGAGCGCACCGCCCTGAAATCCGCGAAAGCCGATGCCGCACAGCGACTGTCCGAGCTCAGGAAGTTCTGCGAAGGGCTCTGAGGGCAACCGTCGGTTCTTCTGGTTCCGGGGCCGCCGGAGCAAGTGCCGGGTCGATCATGCCCTGGTCTCCCGGGGCGTGGATTCGTCCCGGACCCGGGCTGTGAATCGCGCCCGGGGCGATGGGCCGAGTCCGCAGGCGCGCGATCGATCGTCGACGGCTTCGCGAATCGGGGGCCGTGGTCCGCATCTGAGGCCAAAAGTTGTTCAGCGGGGGCCGAATTGGCGGTCGCCCGCGTCGCCGAGGCCGGGGACGATGTAGGCGTTGGAATTGAGGCCGCGGTCCACCGACGCCACCACCAGGCGCACGGGGTGGCCCGACTTCTCCAGGGCGGCAATGCCTTCCGGTGCGGCGACGACGCAGATCACGGTGATGTCGCGGGCATTGCGGGTGGCCAGCAGGTCCAGCGTGTAGACCATGGAACCGCCGGTGGCGAGCATCGGATCCAGCACGATCACCGGCGTATCGGACAGATCCTCGGGCAGCGACTCCATGTACGAGATCGGCTGATGGGTGTCCTCGTTGCGCGCCACTCCGACGAAACCGATGCGCGCGTCCGGGATCAGATTCTCCGCCGTCTCGACCATGCCCAGCCCCGCACGCAGCACCGGGACCAGCAACGGCGGGGCCGCCAGGCGCGTGCCCTCGGCCGCCGCGACCGGAGTCGCGATCGGGAATCGCACGACCGGCACCTCGCGCAGCGCCTCGTAGACCAGCAGTCCGGTGAGGTCGCGCAGAGCCGCCCGGAATGTCGGATTCGTTGTGGCGACATCCCGCATGGTGGTCAGCAAGGCAGCAGCGAGCGGATGGTCCACGATGTGAGTGCGCATGGGAAAACGATAGGTCAGCTCGCCGTTCGGAGTTTCCCGCCCGCCGCAATTTCCTCCCCGGCGGAACCCGATCGCCGTGTCCCGCGTCCAACCTCCTACAGGACGTAACCACCCAGCGACCGGCATGAAGGGGGCTTTCATGCACAGGATGTCGATCGATCCGGACGGCCTCACGGCCTATTCCACGACCACGGCCGTCATGGCCACCGACCTCACCGCGGCCACCGCCCGCGCCGCCACCGCCGCACCCGAGCTACTGACCCCCACCCTGGGCGTCGTCGCCACCGATTTCCTCGCCGCCTACACCGCCGCCCACACCACCCACCTGACCTCCCTCGGCGCCCTGAGCACAGCCTGGTCCAGCGTCTCCACCTCGACCACCGACGCGGCCGCCACCTACACCGCCACCGACGCCGCCTTCGCCACCGCGCTACGCACCGGGCTCCCGCCGGACGAGGAGCCCACCGCATGAGCACGACCGGCGGTGGTACCGGAGGTCGCAGGTCGCCGACGTATCCGAGCGAAGGGGAGGTGGGGTGATGGGTGCGGGGGTGGATGTGGAGGGGTTGGCTCGGCCGATCGTGGAGTTGGGGGCGAGCCTCGGGGTGGATCGGGGGCTCGGGGAGGCGGGGCGGGGGTTGCGGGACGCGTCGGGGGTCCTCGACGAGGTGTACGGGGTCGGGAGTACCGGGATCGATGGGGTCTACGCGGCGTGGCGGGGACGGGGCGGGGATGCGGCGATGGACGCGGCGCTGCGGGTACAGACCTCGGCGGCAACGGTTTCCGATCGGGGGCGGGCCCTGGCGGACGTGGTGGATCGGGCCGAGGCGGACACAGCGGCGGGGCGGCGCGAGATCGAGGAGATTCTGCGGTCGTTCCGGAGCGAGGTCGAGAGCCTCGAGGCGTCGGGGCCGACGCCGAGCGTGATGGCCTTGATCGTGGAGTCGGCGCTGGATCATCTGGGGCGCGCGCTACGGGTGGTCGAACGGGTGCGCACGGAACTCGCGGAGCAGACCGCGGCGCTGGCCGAGTTGAGCTCGCCGACACCGATTTCGGCTCCCGGTGCGCCCGCGGCGCTCGGCTCGGATGCCCTCGGCGGGCTCGGCTCGGATGCCCTCGGTGGACTCGGCTCGAACGGGTCCGGCGGACTCGCCTCGGGCGGTGCGGACGTGATTCCGGCGTCGGTGAGCTCCTCGGGTGGCGGCACGCCATCGTGGAGCGCGGGCTCCGGCCGCGCGATGGAGACGGGCTCGGGAACAACGAGCAACCCGCTGTCGACGATGGCCGCGACGATGCCCGCCTCGGCGGGCGGGTCCGGTGCGCGAGCCCGCGCGCATCGGACGGATGCGGCGCTCTCGACCCGGGCGTCATCGGGCGGGGTGACGCTCACGCTGCCGGACGGCAGTACCGTGGTCGCCCCGAACCAGCAGGCGGCGGATGCGGTGCGCAACGCGTTGAGCGAGCTCGGGACGCCCTATCTCTGGGGCGGCACCACACCGGGCGTCGGCCTCGACTGCAGCGGTTTGACGCAGTGGGCGTACGCGCAGGCCGGGGTCTCGCTGCCGCGTTTGGCACAGGAACAGGGCTATGGCCACCCGCAGATCGGTCCAGGGGACTTGATGCCCGGTGATCTGGCGGTGTGGGACGGGCACGTGGCCATGGTGATCGGGAACGGCCAGCTGGTGGAGGCCGGCAACCCGGTGCAGATCGGACCGATTCGAACGGAGAACAGCGGCATGGGTTTCCTCGGGTTCTACCGGCCGACAGCATGAGCGCGCCTCGGACAGCGGCCCGCGCCGCAGCGCCCGCAGGCCGCCGCCGCACCCGTGTGCCCGGCGCACCGCCGAACCCTCGCGCCGACCGGCGGGGCGCGCCTTCCCAGGAGCGGGCATGACCGGCGATCCGGTGCCGAAGGTGACCGTGGCGTCGAGCGCCAATCGAGCGGGCACGGTGATCGTGCGGGCCACCGATCAGGGACTACCGGTGGAGATCAGCTTCGAGCGCGGCGAATACCGTTACGGGGCACAGGCTCTGGCGGCGGAGATCCTGCGGCTCACCCGGCGTTCGGCGCTGGTCGCCAAATCCCGGCGCAGAGAACAGCTGGCCGAGGCGGGCATGCCGCAGGACCTGCTCGACAAGCTCGGTCTACCCACCCGCCGATCCGCCGTCCAGGAGCTCGACCGGCTGGACGACGCCGACACCGGTCCGACGAGCTGGACGAGGAACGTATGAGCGCGGAAATGGATGCCCTGGTCGAGGCGGCGAGCACCCGGCTCGAGGCCCTGGAGGCGACCCTGCACGGCCTCGCGGAGGTGCGCGGCCGCTTCACCACCGAGGACCGCTCGGTCACCGCCGAGGTCGACGGCGGCGGCGCCCTCACGGAACTGTGGCTGGCCGAGTCCGTGACCTCGCGCCCTCCCGCCGAGGTCGCGACGCTGATCCTGTGGGCGTGCGGGCAGGCCGCGGCCGAGGCCACCACCCGGCGGGCCGCGGTTCTCGCGCGCTTGAACACGTCCATGGGGTGAACCCGAACCTGCCTGCGGGCGAACGGCGCGCCCGAATCGGCCTGCCGCGCGACCGGCCGGGGCATGGCGGAAAATGTTGGGGCCGACCCGGATAGTGCCTGACGCGGCCACTAGATAGGCTTCCGGTCATGGCTTCTGGAGACATCGTCCCGATCGCGCTCGGCCTGACCAAAGGCGATCTCGTCACCCTGTGGGCACCGCGCTGGCGAGACGGCGACGATGAGTGGCAGGCATACCTCGGCCACGAGGAAGACCTGTACGGCTTCGAGTCGGTCGCGGAGCTCGCTGCTTTCATTCGGACCAATGCCGAGAACGATCTCGTGGACCACCCGGCGTGGAAGATCATCGCCGGGCTTTCGGCCGCTGAGCTGGAGCCGGAGGAGCAGTACGTCTTCGATCTGGTCGGCGTGCCCGAGCTGGCCGCCGACGATCCGGACCCGGAGATCGTGTCCGAGCTCGAGGAGACTCTCGAGATGGTCCGCAATATCGGCGACGTGTGCGAGCTCGACACCGTCACCAAGTTCTTCGGCTCGCATCCGGTGCTGGGCGCGCTGCCCGGCGGCGTGAGCGCCTTCGCGGGCACCGAGGGCGAGGAACTCTGGGACCAGATCGGCGCGGCCATCGCCAAGGACTGGGACGCGGTGCTCGATGCCATCGACTCGGTGGTGAGCATCCCCGAGGTGGACGCCGACGCGGTCGCGGTCGCCGAGGCGGAACTGCTTGCCGCCGAGGAGAACATCGTCGACGCGGAGGACGTCGCCGAGGGCGACGACGAGATCGAGACCGTCGATCTGGACGAGGACGACGAGGAGGACGAGGAGCTCTCGTTCTGGCACGAGGTCGGCATCGACCCGGTCAAGATCGTCACCTCCGAGGGCACCCTCTTCACGCTGCGCTGCTACGTGGACGACGAGCCGATCTTCCTCGGCACCGAGGGGTCGATCACGGTCTTCCCGTCCGAGCGCACCCTGGCCCGCTACCTGGCCGACGATCACGAGCACGATCTGGTGCGGGTCAGCACCTACTCCGAGGTGCAGACCGCGGCGGTGGACGGCTCGCTCGAGGTCGAGGTGGACGAGGAGAACGTCTACGTGCTGCCCGGCCTGGCCGACGACCTCGGCAGCGGCCCGAAGGCGGTGGACACCGATCAGCTCGACCTGGCGGTCGAATTGTTCACCGACGCGGCCGATTACGCCGACGACGACTCGGTCGAGTCCGCGCTCGCGGTCTCCACCCCGCTCGGCTGGTACGTCTCGTACCTGCTCAACCCCGACCCCACCCGCCTCGCCCCGAACCCCCCGTTCGCCGCCGAGGCGGAGCAGTGGAAGGCACTCGAGGTGGCCTTCGAGGCGCGCCTCACCAAAGAGTGAGCGGCGCGCCTCACCAAGGAGTGAGCGGCACGCTCACCGAGGTATGAGCGGTAACAGCTGAAGCCACGCAATGCAATTCGGGCCGCACCCTAGGGTGCGGCCCGAATTGCATTGCGCCCAGGGTCAATCGATCAGGACGGCATTGCGCCCAGGGTCAGCCGATCAGGACGGCGTAGCCGGGCTTGATGATCTCGTCGATCAGCCGGAGGCGTTCGGGGAACGGGATGAAGGCGGACTTCATGGCATTGATGGTGAAGCGTTCCAGATCGCTCCAGCCGTAGCCGAAGGTCTGCGCGAGTTTGTGCATCTCCTCGCTCATGGAGGTGTCGCTCATGAGCCGGTTGTCGGTGTTGACCGTGACGCGAAATCGCAAGCGCGCCAACAGATCGAAGGGGTGCTTGTCGAGCGAGGGCACCGCGCCGGTCTGCACGTTGGAGGACGGGCACAGCTCGAGCGGAATTCGCATGTCGCGCACGTAGTTCGCGACGCGCCCGAGCACCGGGCCGTCGGCGGAGTCGGTGATGTCGTCGGTGATCCGCACGCCGTGCCCGAGGCGGTCGCAGCCGCAGAAGGCCAGGGCCTCGTGGATGGACGGCAGACCGAACGCTTCGCCGGCGTGAATCGTGAAGTGCGCGTTGTTGGATCGCAGATATTCGAAGGCATCCAGATGGCGGGTGGGAGGGTACCCGGCTTCCGCGCCCGCGATATCGAAGCCGCCGACGCCGCGGTCGCGCCAGCGGATGGTCAGCTCGGCGATCTCGCGCGAGCGGGCGGCATGGCGCATGGCGGTGAGCAGACAGATCACCCGGATGGGGGTGCCCGCCGCCGCGGCGTTCGCCTCGCCCTCGCGGAATCCGGCCAGGGTGTGCTCGACGACCTCGTCGAGGGTGAGCCCGCCCTCGAGGTGTTGTTCGGGCGCGAATCGCGACTCCGCGTAGACGACGCCGTCCGCCGCGAGATCCTCGGCGCATTCGCGCGCCACCCGGCGCAGGCCCTCGGGGGTCTGCATGACCGCGACGGTGTGCGCGAAGGTTTCCAGGTACCGCTCGAGGGATCCGCTGTCGGCCGCGTCGCGGAACCAGTTGCCCAGGGTTTCCGCGTCGCCTGCCGGTAACTGGTCGTAGCCGCAGTCGCGGGCGAGCTCCAGCACCGTGGCGGGGCGCAGGCCGCCGTCCAGGTGATCGTGCAGGACCGCCTTCGGCGCCTGGCGGATCGAAGCGAGAGTGAGGGGCGTCGGTCCAGTCATGTTCAAACGGTAGCCGCATTCCCGTTCTGCGGCATGGCAGTTGAGCTGTGTCCACCCACTCGTAGGCGTGTCGTTGCCCACCCATTGCTGGACTTATCGCGATCGTCACCGCGCGGACACCGAAACCGGGCCTCGAAAACCCGGGGATCGATGGTGGCGGTCGCCATCATCGCCCGCACGAGCGCGGACCCGGATGCCGCCGGACGATCGTGTCGAGCCGCTGCCGCGAAATCAGCCGCAGGCGATGCCGTCACCGTCGGGATCGAGCTGGCGGCGGTAGCCCGGCTGCCCGGCGAGCAGCGGTCCCTTGCCTTGGGACAGCACCTGGGTGCAGTTGGTATAGAACGGGTACGGCTCGGATTTGGGCGTCGCCGGCGGGGCCGGATCGATTCGCGGTTCCGCGCCCGCCACACCCGCGTGAATCGCGGTCAGCGGCAGCGCGACACCGACCGCCACCGCTCCCACCCATCTCATCGTCCGTACTCGGAAATCAGCTCTGCGCATCACCTTTCCCAGGCTAGGCCGACCCGGAGCTCCGCGCCGAACCCCAGTTCAGGACCGCGTGACGGTTCGCGCAGGCTCCGCCACCGAACTCGATCGGCCGACGCCGCGTCCAGGGCGGAGATCCCGACGCGCAGCTGCGTCCGCCCGCCACACCGAAACGGTGCCCCGCACCGGGCGGCGCACGCACCCCAGCCACATCCCGCCTGGTAGTTCACCTCCGCGTATCCATCCGCGACCGGCGGCCCGGGCCAGGCCCCGTGGCCGTCGCCGTCGCGCGATCCGAGCCGTCCGGCCCCGAGTCGGTTCCGGTGGGTCAGGGGGCTCACGCGGCCGACGATCGGGGCCGAGTGTGGACGTGGGTCAGGCGGGTGACACGGCCGAGGATCAGCGGCTCGGTCTGGACGTGAATCAGGCGGTCACACGGCCGAGGATCAAGGGCTGGGTGTGGACGTCCTCGGCGGCCCCGATGGTGCACGCGTCGCGCAGCAGGTCCGTCGCGACGGGAATCGCCTCTGGCGTGTCGGTGTGCAGGGTCAGGATCGGTTGCCCCTCGGTGATCTCGTCGCCCGGTTTGACGTGCATCTCGATGCCCGCACCGTGTTGCACGGGATCGCCCTGGCGAGCGCGGCCCGCGCCCAGTCGCCAGGTGGCGAGGCCGATGTCGAGGGCGTCGAGGTGGGTGACGGTGCCCGAGGCGGTGGCGAGCAGGGTTTCGGTGTGGCGGGCGGACGGGAGCTGGGCGTCGGGATCTCCGCCCTGCGCGGAGATCATCGCGCGCCAGTGATCCATGGCCCGGCCGTCGGCGAGGGCGTCGGCGGGATCGATGCCGTCGAGGCCGGCCTGGGCGAGCATCTCCCGGGCGAGGGCGAGGGTGAGGTCGACGACGTCGGCGGGTCCACCGCCCGCGAGCACATCGAGCGACTCGGCCACCTCCAGCGAGTTGCCCGCCGTACAGCCCAGCGGCGTATCCATGGCGGTCAGCAGCGCGACCGTGCGCACGCCCGCGTCGGTGCCGAGTTCGACCATGGCGGTGGCCAGTTCGCGGGCCTGGTCGAGTTGCTTCAGGAATGCTCCGCGCCCGACCTTGACGTCCAGCACCAGGGCCCCGGTGCCCTCGGCGATCTTCTTGCTCATGATGGAACTGGCGATCAGGGGGATGGACTCGACGGTCCCGGTGACGTCACGCAGCGCGTAGAGCCGTTTGTCGGCGGGGGCGAGATCGGCCCCGGCGGCGCAGACGACCGCGCCGATGGACGGGTCGGCGAGGATCTCGCGCATGCGCGCGGCCGAGATGTCGGCCTGCCAGCCGGGAATCGCCTCCAGCTTGTCGAGAGTGCCTCCGGTGTGGCCCAATCCGCGTCCGGACAGCTGTGGCACGGCGGCCCCGCACGCCGCGACCAGCGGCGCGAGCGGCAGCGTGATCTTGTCGCCCACGCCGCCGGTGGAGTGCTTGTCGACGGTGGGCCGGGGCAGGTCCCGGAAGTCCATCCGCCGACCGGACTCGATCATCGCCTGGGTCCAGCGCGCGGTCTCGCGGCGGGTCATGCCGCGCAACACGATCGCCATGGCCAGCGCGGACATCTGTTCGTCGGCCACCTCACCGCGGGTGAACGCGTCCAGAACCCAGTCGATCTGCGCGTCGCTGAGTTCCCCACCGTCTCGCTTCGCAGTAATCACCGACACCGCCGAATGCACAGTCACGCCTCCTACCCTGGCACGCCCGGCACGCCGGCGCACCGAACCTCGTACACCCCGGCTCGTCTCCGCAGCTCACGCGGAAGGCCCCCGGCGCCGGTATCGAAAGCCGCGTGCCGCACCGCCTTTCCGGCGGCCGAATGCCCGGCGGTAGCGGACAGCTATGGCCGCGGGAGCTACTGCTGCCCGGCTTCGAGGTCGCCGGGCCCGAAGGCGTCGGGCAGCAGGGCGCCCAGCGTCACCACCTCGCCGCGATGGTCGATCAGAAGTTCGGCGCCGCCGTGCTCGTAGAGCACCTGCCGGCAACGACCGCAGGGCATCAGGATTTCGCCCCTCGAGTCGCACACGGAGACCGCCCGCAAGCGCCCTCCGCCGGACGAAATCAAGTTACCGACCAGTACACATTCGGCGCAGAGCCCCAATCCGTATGAGATATTTTCCACATTGCACCCGCTCACAATTCGGCCGTCCGCGGTGAGAGCAGCCGCCCCGACGGGGAATCTGGAGTAGGGCGCATAGGCATTCCGCATGACTTCAGATGCCCTGTGGCGCAAGGTTTTCCAGTCAATATCAGACATATCGGACCATCCTCTCACGCCCATGCGGGGGCCCGTCCGGAAGCCTTCCGAGACCACCCGGAAAATCAGGAAAGGCAAACCTAACTTGCAACAATTCGGGCCAACGAGCGGCACGCCGAATTAGTTCCGTCAACACCCACGGATTAGAGTTCACGACAGATCGGTTCAGGATCCCGAATGCGGGCCTGCAGCACTGCCTACGGATGTTCATTCCTCTCCTGAGCAGGTGTTATCGACAGTCCGAAGGCTCCGCGGCCGGATCTGACCGGGTCCATCAACGACGTTGGAGGCACCGCACTCTATGACCACGCTAGAAGCTCCGGCCAAGCCGAAGCGGACCCTGTACCGAGGCGACCCCGGCATGTGGTCCTGGGCAATGCATCGAATCACCGGTGTGACGATCTTCTTCTTCCTGTTCGTCCACGTGCTCGATACCGCGCTGGTGCGCGTCAGTCCGGACACCTATGACCGCGCGATCGAGACCTACAAGAATCCCCTCGTCGCACTCATGGAGATGGGCCTCGTCGTCTGCGTGCTGTTCCACGCATTCAACGGCATCCGGGTCATCCTCGTGGACTTCTGGTCGAAGGGCCCCCGTTACCAGCGTCAGATGCTGTGGGTAGTCCTGGCCATCTGGATTCTGGTCGCGGGCGCAGGCGTCGGCCGCCAGTTCTTCTACCTGCTGACGAATTGAGCCGCTGACATGACCGCACCTGTCCTGGGCAAGTCCTACGACCGCCCCGCGAGCCTCGATGCTCCCCGCGCCCCCCGCCGCACCTCCGGCAACAACTTCGAGAAGTACGCGTGGCTGTTCATGCGTGCCTCCGGCCTGCTCCTGGTCGTCCTGGTCATCGGCCACATGACGATCATGCTGATGATCGACGGCGGCGTGCACCGGCTGAACTTCGCCTTCGTGGCCGGCCGCTGGGCCAGCCCGTTCTGGCAGATCTGGGACCTGACCATGCTGTGGCTGGCCCAGCTGCACGGCGGCAACGGCCTGCGCACGGTCATCGACGACTACGCCCGCAAGGACTCCACCCGCTTCTGGCTGAAGGCCGCACTGGTCGTCTCCATGATCCTGGTCATGGCCACGGGCACGTACGTCATCTTCACCTTCGACCCCAACATCAGTTAGGAACAGGCCACCTCGAATGAGTGAGCACAGCGAACGAATCAACACCGCTGAATCTCGTCCTGTTCAGGAGCACCGCTACGACGTCGTGATCGTCGGTGCCGGTGGCGCGGGCATGCGCGCGGCCATCGAGTCCGGTCCCCGGGTCCGCACCGCGGTGCTGACCAAGCTCTACCCGACCCGCAGCCACACCGGCGCGGCGCAGGGCGGCATGTGCGCCGCCCTCGCGAACGTGGAAGAGGACAACTGGGAGTGGCACACCTTCGACACCGTCAAGGGTGGTGACTACCTGGTCGACCAGGACGCCGCGGAGATCATGGCCAAGGAGGCCATCGATGCCGTGATGGACCTGGAGAAGATGGGTCTGCCGTTCAACCGCACTCCCGAGGGCAAGATCGACCAGCGCCGTTTCGGTGGCCACACCCGTGACCACGGCAAGGCCCCGGTTCGCCGCGCGTGCTACGCCGCCGACCGCACCGGCCACATGATCCTGCAGACGCTGTACCAGAACTGCGTCAAGCACGACGTGGAGTTCTACAACGAGTTCTACGTGCTCGACCTGATCATGACCGACGGCCCCGGCGGTTCGATCGCGACCGGCGTGGTGGCCTACGAGCTGTCCACCGGCGAGCTGCACATCTTCCACGCGAAGTCGATCATCTTCGCGACCGGCGGCTCGGGTCGCATGTACAAGACCACCTCCAACGCCCACACCCTCACCGGTGACGGCATGGCGATCGTGTTCCGCAAGGGACTCCCGCTGGAGGACATGGAGTTCCACCAGTTCCATCCGACAGGCCTCGCGGGCCTGGGCATCCTCATCTCCGAGGCGGTCCGAGGCGAGGGCGGCATCCTGCGCAACTCCTCGGGTGAGCGGTTCATGGAGCGCTACGCCCCCACCATCAAGGACCTCGCGCCGCGCGACATCGTCGCCCGCTCGATGGTGCTCGAGGTGGCCGAGGGGCGCGGTGGCGGCCCGAACAAGGACTACGTCTACATCGACGTCACCCACCTGGGCGCGGACGTGCTCGAGGAGAAGCTCCCCGACATCACCGAGTTCGCCCGCACCTACCTGGGCGTGGACCCGGTGCAGGAGCCGGTGCCGGTCATGCCGACCTGTCACTACGTGATGGGTGGCATCCCGACCAAGATCCGCGGCGAGGTGCTGCGCAACAACACCGACGTCGTCCCGGGTCTGTACGCGGCCGGTGAGTGCGCGTGCGTGTCCGTGCACGGCGCGAACCGCCTGGGCACCAACTCGCTGCTGGACATCAACGTGTTCGGCCGGCGCGCGGGCATCGCCGCCGCCGAGTACGCCGCGCGCAGCGAGTTCGTGGAGATGCCGGAGAACCCGGCGCAGATGGTGCAGGACTGGCTGGCGCTGATCCTGTCCGATCACGGCAACGAGCGCGTCGCGGACATCCGCACCGAGCTGCAGGCGACCATGGATGCCAACGCGGGCGTGTTCCGCACCGAGGACACCCTCAAGAAGGTGCTCACGGACATCCACGGCTTCAAGGAGCGCTACACGCGAATCACGGTCACCGACAAGGGCCGTCGCTACAACAGCGACCTGCTCGAGGCCGTCGAGCTCGGCTTCCTGCTGGAGCTGGCCGAGGTCACGGTCGTCGGCGCGCTGAACCGCAAGGAATCGCGCGGCGGCCATGCCCGCGAGGACTACCCGGACCGGGACGACACCAACTACATGCGCCACACCATGGCCTACAAGGAGAGCCCGGAGCTGATCTCCGACATCCGGCTCGACTACAAGCCGGTGGTGCAGACCCGTTACGAGCCGATGGAGCGTAAGTACTGATGACTGCCACACTCGACAAGGCGGTTCCGCAGACCCCGGCTCCGGTGCCGGACGGGTCGACCATGGTCACGGTCAAGATCGCCCGTTTCAACCCGGAGGACGGGCTGGGCAATCACTGGGACGAGTTCCAGGTGCCGGTGCTGCCGACCGACCGCTTCCTCAACGTGCTGATCTACATCAAGTCCTACCTGGACGGCACGCTCACCTTCCGTCGCTCGTGTGCCCACGGCGTCTGTGGTTCGGACGCCATGCGCATCAACGGCGTGAACCGGCTGGCGTGCAAGGTGCTGATGAAGGACCTGCTGCCCAAGGGCGGCAAGCAGCTCTCCATGACCGTCGAGCCGATCCGCGGCCTGCCGGTGGAGAAGGACCTCATCGTCGACATGGAGCCGTTCTTCGACGCGTTCAAGGCGGTGAAGCCGTACCTGATCACCTCCGGTAACGAGCCGACCCGCGAGCGCATCCAGTCCCAGCACGACCGGGCCCGCTTCGACGACACCACCAAGTGCATCCTGTGCGCCTGCTGCACCACCTCCTGCCCCGTGTACTGGAGCGACGGCAGCTACTTCGGCCCGGCCGCGATCGTGAACGCGCACCGCTTCATCTTCGACAGCCGTGACGAGGCGGCGCGTGAGCGCCTGGACATCCTCAACGACGTCGAGGGTGTGTGGCGCTGCCGCACCACCTTCAACTGCACCGACGCGTGCCCCCGTGGCATCGAGGTCACCAAGGCGATCCAGGAGGTCAAGCGCGCTCTGCTCTTCGCGCGCTAGGGATTTCGCAGTCGTACCCCGAGGCCGCTCTCATCTCCGGATGGGGGCGGCCTTCGCGTTGTCCTGCCCGGGCGTTCCGGCGGCTGTTTTCCTTCACAAAATCCAGAACGGTCGCCTCGATTCGCCGGTTCGGAGCGCTATGGTTCGGACGTGGGTTCGAGGGGGCGTCGATGATGTACGGGCACAGCACCGGGTTCCGCGCGCGTACGCCGGGCCGTTTGTCGGCGATCGCGCGGCGTCTGTCCGGGCCGACGCGGCGGCATCTGTCCGGGCCGACGCGGCGGCATCTGTCCGGGCCGACACGGCCGTCTCACGGCAGGCTGTCCCGGCTGCTCCTGGTCGGCGTGCTGCTCACCGCGGGCTGCGGAACCCTCGGCGGCGCTTCGGAATCGGCGCTGGACCGGTTCTACGAGCAGCATGTCGAGTGGGGCTCGTGCGCGGGGTATCCGGGCGCGAAAGAGTTGGTGGACTGGGGAACTCAGTGTTCGCGCGTGAGGGTCCCGCTGGATTACGACCATCCCGGCGGCGAGACCGCCGAGATCGCGATCTCACGACTACCGGCGCGCGGGAAGCGGATCGGTTCGCTCCTGACCAATCCCGGCGGCCCCGGCGGCGCGGGTCTCACCCGGTCGCTGATGCTCACGAATTCGCCGCTGTCCGAACAGTTCGACGTGATCGGGATCGACGTGCGGGGGCTGGGCGCCTCCACGCCGAAGGTGGCGTGCCGCACCGCCGAGGAGTTCGCGGCCGAACGCAACGACGCCGACCTCGACTACTCACCGGCCGGGATCGCCGCCACCGAGCAGCGGCGCAAGGACTTCGTCGCGAAGTGTGTGCAGCGCACCGGAATCGACGTGCTCTCCCATGTCGGCACCCGTGAGTCCGCGTGGGATATGGACGTGATCCGGTCCGCGCTCGGGGACAGGAAACTCACCTACTTCGGTTCCTCCTACGGCACCCGGATCGGCTCGACCTTCGCCGAGATGTTCCCCGATCGGGTGCGAGCCATGGTGCTGGACGGCGGGATCGACGCGAAGGCGGACATCGCCGACGCGGTCAACCGCCCGGCGGCACTGCAGCGAGCCTTCGACGCCTACGCCGCCTGGTGCACGAGATCCGCGAACTGCCCGCTCGGCAGCGATCCCGCCAAGGCCACGGAAACCTTTCGCGCACTGGTGAATCCGCTGCACGATCGCCCCGCCGCCACCGACGTGCAGCGCACCCTCGGATACAAGGACGCGGTGGCGGCGGTGAACATCCTGCTCTACAGCCCCGTCTCCTGGCAGAGCATCAGCACCGGCCTGACCGAGCTGACCAGGGGGCGCGGGGACACCCTGTTGTTCTGGGCCGATTTCGCCGCCACCAGCACCGTGGATCGCGATCTGCAGAAGGCGGTGCTCTGCCGCGAGGAACACACCACCGCGGACCGTGCCGTCGCCGCCGACCTGGATCGCAAGACCCGTTCGGCCGCACCGGCTTTCGACGACGGACGCGCCACCGGTCAGGTCCCCCTCGACGCCTGCGCCTTCTGGCCACTCCCCCCGGCGTGGCTCCCCCACTCCCCCGCCGTCACCCACCTGCCCAAGGTGGTCGTGATCGCCGCCACCGGGGATCCCGTAGCCCCCTACGACGGCGGCGTCGCCCTCGCACGCGAACTGGACGCGGCGCTGATCACCTACCAGGACTACCGCCACGGCGTGGTCGGTGTCGGCTCCGCCTGCATCGACGACGCGGTTGCCCAGTACCTCACCGTGCTGACCCCTCCGGAGAATCTGCACTGCCCCGCCGCCTGACCGCCAACGCGACCTCTGACAGCACCCCTACGGCGTCAACTTCCGGTGGCGGGCGAGGTTTCCTGGTGCGGGGCAAGGGATTCCCAGGACCAGGTGAGGGTCCCGGCGACGAGGTCGGCGATAACGCTTCGGACCCAGCGCAATTCGGCTTCGGTCATGGCGCGCAGGTATTCGTCTTCGAGCATGACCACACGTGGCAGGTGCATGCTCGCGGCCTGGACGGCGTCCTCGCCCATTTCGGTGAGGATGCTCTGGAGGGTATCGGCGCGGCGGGTGAGTTCCTCGCGCGCGCCGTCGGGGCCGAGCAGCATCAGGAACGACAGGGCCGCGGGGAATTCCGGGAATTCGTTGCGCGGGACCGCGACCATGTCGGCGAGCCAGGTCGCGCAGGCGGCGCGACCCGCCTCGGTGATCTCGTAGACGGTGCGCTCGGGATACTGCTGATCGCGGCCGGTTTCGCGGACCGCGACGAGTCCGGCCTCCTGCAGCCGGGCAATGGTCTTGTAGAGGCCAGCGCGCTGGCCGACATTGACGACCTTGTCCTTGCCCCACTCCTTGATGCGGCGCTGGATGGCGTAGGGGTGCATCGGCTCCAGGTGCAGGATCCCGAGCAGCGCCATGGCCAGGGGGGTCCGCTTGAACTGCGCCGATGCCGTCATGTCCCCATCGTACTAGATGCCCGGTTACTAGTTTCTCGGAAACTAGTTGCCAAGATACTAGTTCTCATGCAACTATTGAGGAGCAGGCGAACTCGACAACTACTCCCGACAAGGACCGAGATCATGAGCACCACCACCCCCGTTCGCATCCACACCGACCACGACACCACCAAGCGCCTCGGCGACTGGACCAGCGCCGACCGGTTCGACATCAAGGCCCGCTACGGCAGCATGGTCATCGACCTGCGCTCGCCGCTGATCGAGGGCGATCAACCCATCGAGATCCACGCCGACATCGACCACGGCATGGTCAAGCTCCTCGTCCCGGACGACGCCGTCATCGACCAGAGCGAGCTGCGGTGGACCGGCCGCGGCCGCGTGAAGGACTTCGCGCGGCCCTCCGATGCCGCGGGCCGTGTCATCCGGCTCACCGGTTCGGTCAAGTCCGGCGAGTTCCGCGTCCACCGCGCCGGAATCGCCGTGCTGTCGGCGCTTTTCAGCCGCGAGTTCTTCGAGGACGCCCGCCGCGCCCGCAAGGAGGGTCGCACCCCGACCCTGGTCGACCCGGCCAACGCCCCGCGCTGACCCACCGCCGTCCGGGTGCTGCAACACCCGGCCTCGGCTCGAACACCCAAGGCCGCCTTGCTCTTTCGAGCAAGGCGGCCTTCGGTGTTCCTCTCACGCGGCCGCGCCCGACACCGCCGCGGCCGGGCGGCCGACGGCCCCGTCCCGGCGTCGCCCGCCCGACCGCCCCCGATGGGCAGTCGCAACCTCTGGTGCCGCGCGATCGGCAGCCGATGACTCACCGAGTTGAACGGGAAGGCCCGAGCACGAGCCCGGGGTCAGCACATCACCCGGTGCGCTGGTTGTAAGGGTCTTCGCGTACGACTGCGCGCCTGAGCGGAGACCGCGCTCCCCGAACTTGGCAATCTGTTCAGCTGTCCGGGCTTTCGTTGTCGCCCGGGTCGCACAGTGATTGCATTCATGGCATGTTCACCGAGGCCCAGCTCTATTCGCCCGTCACCACGAGCGTCGACGGAGATGTGACCGTGCACCTGAGCGATGAGCATCCGGGGGTGCGCGATCCGGAGTACCGCGCCCGCCGCAATGCGATCGCGGCGCTGGCGCTGAGCCACCGGCCCGGGAGCCGGACCCCTCGCATCGATTACACCGGCGAGGAGCAGCGGGTCTGGCGGATAGTCTCCGCGGAGCTCGCCCGCAAGCGAGAGCGCTATGCCTCCGTCGAGGTGATCGAGGCCGCCGAGCGCCTGGGCTTGCCGACCGATCACATTCCACAGCTGGACGAGGTGACGTCGAAACTGGTGCCGCTCACCGGTTTCCGGTACGCGCCCGCCGCCGGACTGGTGCCGCTGCGGGAGTTCTTCGGGGCGTTCGCCGACCGCACCTTCCACTCCACCCAGTACATTCGCCACCATTCCGCGCCGCTGTACACCCCCGAGCCCGACGCGGTGCACGAGATCCTGGGCCACGCCAACCAATTGGCGAGCCCGCGCTTCGCCGCGATCTACGCCGAGGTGGGCGCGGCGGTCGCCCGGATCACCGGCGAAGCGGCGCTGAAATTCCTCGCCGACGTCTTCTGGTTCTCGATGGAATTCGGCGTGGTCCGCGAGGCGGGCGAAGTCCGTTGCTACGGAGCGGGTCTGCTGTCCTCGTTCGGCGAGATCGAGGAGTTCCGGCAGGCGGATCTGCGGCCGTTGAACATTCGCGAGATGGGCACGGCGGTCTACGACATCACGCACTATCAACCGGTGCTGTTCTGCGCCGAGTCGATCGACGAGATCGAGGACGTGGTGGGCGGTTTCTTCGCGACCGCCAGTGACGACGCGGTCGCCGCCCTGACCGGTGTGCAGCCGGTCTAGATCGGCATTCCGGCTTCCAGGAAATCGATGACGCGCAGAATTTTCTCGAGATCGAACGAGTGGCGCCCCATCTGCGCCAGCATCGCGCCGGTGAGCGCTCCGGCCAGCGCGCGGATCTCGAAATCGTCGGTGTCGCGCCCGGTTCGCGCCGCCGAGAGTTCGACCATCATCTCGATATTGCGGTCGAATTCACGAGCTATGACCCCGCGCAGTTCCGGCACCGAGAACACCAGATCGGTGCGCTCCCGCTCGAACGCGTAGTCCTCCGCGGACATCCCCTCGAAGGATTCGATGGTGGCCTGACGGAAGGCCGCGAGCAGCGACCGATCGGCGGGCTGGCGTTCGAACGCCTCGATCAGGACCGGGTCCAGATCGTCGGCGAGCACCACCTGTTCCTTCGAGGGGAAGTACCGGAAGAAGGTGCTGGGCGAGATGTCCGCGGCCTCCGCGATGTGCTCGACGGTGGTCTCGGTGTAGCCCTGCTCACGAAAAAGACGGAACGCCTCGGTGCGAATCGTGCGCCGAGTGCGTTCCTTCTTCCGCTCCCGCAGCGACGGCTTGGGCCGAAGCTGCGGGTCCGGGGACGTGGTGGTGGGCTCAGCCGGCATGCACCGATTGTGCAACATGGCTCTCGGGATTCTGTGGTTGTGCCGGTCGCCGGGTCGATACGGCGGCGAGCACGGTGGCGGCCAGGCAGATCGCGGCGCACACCCAGAGCATGAGGCTCATGCCGTCCATGAAGGCTGTCTGCACGTGGGTGAGCACGGCCGGATCCCCGAGCGTGCGCGCGACTCCGACGCCGGCATTGACGCCGTCGGAGACCGGGTCGTGGTTGAGCTCGCCCAGACTCGCGCGGTACTGCGTGGACAGCACGGTGCCCAGAACAGCGACACCGATGGTGCCCGCCGCCTGACGCAGCGCCTGCAGCAGCGCCGAGCCGGAGCCCGCGCGCTCGGGGGTGAGATCGTCCATGGCCAGACCCATGGCGGCGGGCATGACCAGCCCCATTCCGAACCCGAGCAGCGCGAGTGCGGTCGCCGCGAGCCCGTATCCGCTGTCCACGGTGAGCAGCGCACCCATCGCGAGTCCGGCTGCGAGCAGGGCGAATCCGACGGTGAGCACCACGCGCAATCCGGCCTTGGGCAGCACCTTGTCCACCACCCGGCTGCCGACCGCGAGGCCGCCGATCAGCGGCAGCAGTCGAAGCCCGCTGCCGAGCGTGTCGGTGCCGAGCACCGACTGGAAGTACTGCGGCATGGTGAAGAAGATGCCGAACATGGCGAAGTTCACCAGGACCATATAGACGGTGCCCCAACGGAATCCGCGGGCGCCGAACAGTCCGAGATCGATCAGCGGGTAGGTCGCGCGCCGCTGCCAGAGCACGAACGCGCCCAGAACCAGGACTCCGGCGACGATGGCCGCCCACGCGAGCCCGTCGCCCCAGCCTTCCTGGCCGCAGCGAATGAAACCGTAAGTGAGACCGAGCATTCCGAGGATCGACAGTCCGACACCCGGCAGATCGAGCCGGAACTTGGTGTCGGAACTCGACTCCGGCACCAGCAGCGCGACGGCGGTCGCGCCGACCGCGACCATGGGCACGTTGAGCAGGAACACCGAGCCCCACCAGAAGTGCTGCAGCAGCCAGCCGCCGACGATCGGACCCAGCGGCAGGCCGATGGCGGTGGAGGTGATCCAGATGGTGAGGGCGCGCTGGCGTTGCGCCGGCTCGGGGAACAGCCCGGGCAGCACCGACATCGACAGCGGCATCATGGCGGCCGCCGCGACGCCGAGCACCACGCGGGCGGCGATCAACTGCCCGGAGGACACGGCCAGGGCGCACGCCACCGAGGCGACGCCGAACAGCAGCAGGGCCCCGAGCAGGAACTTCTTGCGTCCGTAGCGGTCGCCGAGCGCGCCCGCCGGGAGCATGAACGCGGCCAGGGCCAGGGTGTACGCGCCACTGAACCACTGCAGTGCGGCGGTGTCGGCGTGCAGGTCGACGGCGAGGGTGGGCAGGGCGACGGTCAGGACGGTGACGTCGAGGCCGATGGTCAGCATGGCGACGGCCAGGGCGCCGAGCGCCAACCAGCGGCGCACGCCGGGTTCCTTCATGACAGATCCAATCATTTGGCTTCAACTAGATAATGAGAGCGTCTCTCATTTGATTGCAACTGTCAAAGCTTGTCGTGTCATCGACCCGCCTCTCGTTTACGGACACCTGTCCATCTCTCGATGCGACAGCGGCGTAGGGGGCTGCTACCTTCGTTCGGTCCGTTTTCAATTGGCAGACCCCGCAACGGGTCTGAATCTCTAAGGCTCGAAATGACTGTTGAAACAACCGAACCCGTCGAGACCCCCTTGCATCTGCAAGGGCGCGAAGCGGTTATCGCCGCCGCGGCCCCGGAAGACTGGCGGGACGGGGCTCCCGACTATCACCTCAGCCACCAGGTGATGCCGGTCGAGCGCACCACCCAGCACGCCCCCGATTCACTCGAGTTCATCGTCGAAGAGCTGGTCAAGGTCTTCGAAATGGAGGTCTCGCACAAGGCCGATCCGGCCAAGTGGGTCTCGCTGGTGGCCGAGCACTACCGCGGCCGCGTCAACGGCGGCAAGTGGCAGGACGCCCAGGAGTTCGCCACGATCGGCTCCTACAACATCCTGATCGGCGAGAACCCCTTCTACGACGTCGACAACGAGACGTTCGAGTCCTCGCACCACGTCTTCCACACCGCCTTCCCGGGCGGCTTCTTCTGGGAGGTGCTCGAGGTGCTGTCCGGCCCGCCGACGGTCACCTTCAAGTGGCGGCACTGGGGCCGGTACACCGGCGAATACAAGGGCCATCAGCCCACCGGCGAGCTCATCGAGATGACCGGCATCACCATCGCCAAGGTCGCCGATGACCTGCGCATCGTCGAACTCGAGCACTTCTACGACAACAACAAGCTGCTCGGCCCGCTGGCGCACGGCTGCCCGGTCACCAAGTCGGCGAACTGACGCCACACAGGCAGCGCGGATTCCGCACCGTCGTCCCCCGATCGCACAGCCCTGAGGGTCGGGGGATCCTCGCGGTCACGCCGCGGACCGGGCGTCGCCGCGCCGAGCGAGCGGGTTCGGCGATATTCTCGGGCGCGATGAGTATCCGCAGGCATTCGCGCCATGACCACAGTTCCGCGGGACACCGTCCGCGCCTTCGCGACCGGGCCCGCTCACCTCGCGTTCCGGTCCTCGTGGCCGCCGCGCTGACGGCGGGGCTCACCGCCTTCGCGGGCGTCCTCTACGCCCCGTCACCCGGTATCGCCGCAGCCCAACCGACAACCAGCACAACGCCTTTCACGACGCCGAACACCGAGGGCTGCCCGAACAAGACCACTCCCCCCTCGCCCATCGACACCTCCGAGGTGCCGGAGCCGGGTGAGACGACACCGAGCGCGCTGCCGATCCCGGATTCCGCGATCGGCGGAAGCAAGCTCGGCAGTTGCGGTCTCGTCGTGCCCAGCGGCGCGGGGGCGGTGCCGGAGGGCATTTCGGCCACGGCCTGGATGGTGTCGGACCTCGACACCGGCGCGGTGCTCGCGACCAAGGATCCACACGGGCGATACCGGCCGGCCTCCACCATCAAGGTGCTGCTCGCCGATGTGGCGCTGCGCGTGCTGGATCAGACGAAGGTGATCACCGGCACCCAGGACGACGCCAACGCCGACGGCACCCGGGTCGGCATCGGACCCGGCGGCAAGTACACGAATCGTCAACTGTTCCAGGGGCTCATCATGGCCTCGGGCAATGACGCGGCGCACGCGATCGCCGCGCAGCTCGGTGGCGACAAGGCCGCGGTGGCGAAGATGAACGACCGCGCGAAGGAGCTGCACGCCTTGGACACTCGCGCGGCGACGCCGTCCGGGCTGGACGGTCCCGGTATGAGCACCTCGGCCTACGATCTGTCGCTGATCTTCCGCGACGCGATGACGCTGCCGCTGTTCGCCGAGTTCATCCACACCGAGCAGGTCGACTTCCCCGGGTTCCCCGCCGATCCGAAAGACCCCGAGGACAAGGATCACCCGGGCTTCCCGATCGCCAACGACAACCACCTGCTGTACGAGTACGACGGCGCGATCGGCGGAAAGACCGGTTTCACCGATGATGCGCGGCAGACCTTCGTGGCGGCCGCGCAGCGCAACGGGCACCGGCTGGTGGTGACGCTGCTCAAGGCGGACGTGCTGCCGTTCCGGCCCTGGGAACAGGCCGCGAAACTGCTGGACTACGCGTTCGCGCTGCCGTCCGGGGCGAGCGTGGGCAGCCTGCCCGACAACACGGTGAAGGCCGGGAACTCCCCCGACTCGTCCGTGGTGCTCGCCAGTCCGCCGACCGACGAGGTCTCTGCCGATGATTCCGGGTCCGAGCACCGCGGGGTGCGCACGGTTCTCCTCATCGGCGGATTGATCGTCGTCGCGGCACTGCTGGGAGCCGCGGCCAGGCTCGCTCGCCGTCGGCGCTGACCGCGATCCGGCCCGACCGGACGACGCGGAGCCTCAGCGCTTGCGCCGCGACGAAAGCAGCGCCGCCACAGCGGCTCCCGCGCCGAACAGCGCCGCGCCCGCGCCCGCGGACAGGCCCGGACGGATCGCCCTGGTCTCGATGATGGCCGGGGCGGGCGCCGGAATATCCTCCGGCACTTGGTTCTCCGAGGCCGTCGCCGCCCAGGCGGTGGCGAACAGAATGATTCGCGCGGTGATGTAGGCGAAGACCATCAGCGAGATGATCGGGCCGAAGGTGACACCGGCCGGACCGGACACCACCGACCGCAGAATGATCGACGCGAGCTGCTTGAACAGCTCGAACGCCACCGCCGCGAACAGGGCGGCCCGGGCCGCGCTGCGCAGTGTGACCGCGTGCCGCGGCATGCGCGCGATGATCCACACGAACACCGCCCAGTTCGCCGCGACCGCCAGCAGCAGCGACAGCACGGTGAGCAGCACCGTCGCCCAGGGCGCGTCCTGCATTCCCCAGTGCCGCAGCAGGGTCGAGATCAGGCCGCTCGAGGCCAGGATCGACAGGCCGAGCGAGATCGCGATGGCCACGAACAACCCGACCAGCGCGGCCAGGTCCGACAGCTTGGTCACCGCCCAATTGCCCGGTTCGCTGGGCTGGTCCCACTGCTCGGTGAGCGCGGCGCGCAGGTTCCCGATCCAGCCGAGTCCGGCGTACGCGCCGGTCGCCAGACCGATCAGTCCGACCCCGGTGCGCGATTTCACGGCCTGATCGATCAGATCGTTGACCTGATCACCGGCCGAGCCCGGAATGTTCTCGACGATCTTGTCCTGCATCTCGACGAGCAGGTCCGGATTGCGCGACAGCACGAAGCCCGCCGCCGCGAAACCGACCATCAGCAGCGGAAACAGCGACAGCACAGTGAAATACGTGATGCCCGCGGCGTAGTAGTCACCACGCTGGCGCTGATAGCGTCCGCCCGCGCGCACCAGATGGTCGAGCCAGTGCCGCTTCTGGATCTCACGTTCGATCCATGCCTGGATCTTGCCGAACACCGCATACCTCCGCAACGCTCGGCGCGCGGGTGCCGACCGGATGGAACCGCACGCCGATCAGCGTGGCAGCAGCCCGACCCGGTCGTACACCTGCGCGAGTGTCTTACCGGCGATCTCCCGTGCGCGTTCCGCGCCGATGGCGAGAATGCGGTCGAGTTCGCCCTGATCAGACATATACTCTGTCACCTTCGCCCGCAGCGGGGTGACAAATTCGACCAGCGCGTCGGCGGTATCGGACTTGAGGTCGCCGTACCCCTTGCCCTCGTACTGCTGCTCCAGGCTCACGATCGGAGTGTCGGTGATGGAGCTCAGGATCACCAGCAGGTTGCTGATGCCCGGTTTGGCCTCCGGGTCGTAGCGGATCTCGCGTTCGGTGTCGGTGACCGCCGAGCGGATCTTCTTGGCGGTGACCTTCGGATCGTCGAGCAGGCTGATCAGACCGGCGTCGGAGGTGGCCGACTTGCTCATCTTCGCGGTCGGATCCTGCAGGTCGTAGATTTTCGCGGTGCCGGAGATGATGTACGGCTCCGGCACCACGAAGGTCTTCTTGAAGCGAGTGTTGAAGCGCTGCGCCAGGTTTCGGGTCAGCTCCATGTGCTGGCGCTGATCCTCGCCGACCGGCACCAGGTGCGGGCGGTAGAGCAGGATGTCCGCGGCCATCAGCACCGGATAGGTGAACAGGCCGACGGTCGCGTTCTCCGCACCCTGCTTGACCGACTTGTCCTTGAACTGGGTCATCCGGCTGGCCTCGCCGAAACCGGTGATGCAGTTCAGCACCCAGGTCAGCTCGGCGTGCTCGGGGACCTGGCTCTGCACGAACATGGTGGACTTCTTCGGGTCCACGCCCAGGGCCAGCAGCTGCGCCGCGGACTGCTTGGTGCGCTTGCGCAGCTCCTTGGGATCCTGCGGCACCGTGATGGCGTGCAGGTCCGGGATGAAGTAGAAGGCGTCGAATTCGTCCTGGAGCCGCACCCAATACTGCACCGCGCCAAGGTAGTTCCCGAGATGGAACGAATCGCTGGTCGGCTGGATCCCGGACAGGACCCGCTGCTTGGGCTCGGCGGCTGGTTCAGGACTGGACATGCTCCGATCTTCCCATGCCCATCAAGCCGAATTTCGCGCCACCCAGTTCCGTGGATCCACCCCCGGCATACTGGGCCGACCAGCGTGCACGAGCTCCTGTTCGCGGCGTGTCGCGATCTTGTAGAGCGGGTAGCTCGGCCCGGTCAGCGAACCGCGCAGCAACCGGGGGGCCAGCGGCGGGGTGAAGTGCGCGGCGCGAACGGCCCGGGCCAGCGTGCGGCAGGCCAGTTCCTCGCGAATGCCCCAGTCCAGACCGTAGATCCGGCGGATGCGGTCGGGCAGGCTGCCCTGCACGAGCAGGTTGAAGCCGCCGAGCGCCTGCTGCACGGGCATCGAGAGCGGATAGGCGATGCGCTGGCCCATCAGATACGCGCCGACGAGTTTCGCCTCCTCGGTGAGGAACAGTTCGTCCGAGGCGAGGTAGGCGTCGAAGTCGCGGCGGAATCGCGCGTAGGTCTCCGGCGCGGCGCTGCGCGGCATGCCGAACAGCTCACCCCAGCGCACGTAGTCCTGATAGAGGCCCTCGCGCTCACCGTCGGTGAGTCGGCGGACCAGCAGATCGTGCATGGCCTCGGCGGAGTCGAAGGTGAAGGCCATGGTCATGAACATCAGGTGCGGATCGTGTGCGGAGTAGCGGGTGCCGGCCGGATGGTGTGCGCCCGCGTCCTCCGGGAGCGCGCCGCTGACCTTGGCGTGCTTCTTGTCGGTGAAGGCCCGGGCGCGGTCGGCTTCGGCCTTGCTGCCCAGGGACACGGCTTCGAAGAGCCTGCCGGTCAAGGCGAGTCGCGTGTACGGGGTGGTGCGGTGCTCGGTGTTCTCGGCCGTGCCGACGTAGAGCAGCGGGTTGATCGCGCCGACGACCAGGGCGCGCTGGCCGTAGGTGAGCCCAACGGCTCGCTTGCGCATGACCCGCCGAATCATGGAGTCGTCGGAGAAATATCCGGGTTCCGGACGTGCAGGCATCGTTGCCTCCTCGAACAGGGTGTGTGCCGCGCACCACATCTGGGTACAGCGTCTCTCGGATCACGAATTCTGGCAAGGCCTGCTACCAGAATTGCCCTCGTGCCAGAATCGAACCGTGACCGGGCAACGGACGTACGGCGGCATCTCCGCGGAAGAACGCCGCGCCCAGCGCCGCGCGGCCCTGCTCGACGCCGCCCTCGACATCCTCGGCGACCAGGGCGTGGACAAGCTCACCGTCTCCGCGCTGTGCACCCGCGCCGGGCTCAACGAGCGCTACTACTACGAGAACTTCGACAGCCGCGACGCCGTGCTGGGCGCGCTGTTCGACACCATCGCCGAGGAACTCGCCACCGCCCTGCTGCGCGCGGTGCAGACCTCCCCCACCGGCACCCGCGACAAGGCCCACGCCGCCATCACCGCCGGCATCGGCGTCCTCACCGACGACCCCCGCAAAGCCCATGTGGCCCTGCTGGTCAGCTCCTCCACCCCCGAGCTGCGCACCCGCACCACCCACACCATCCGGGCCTTCGCGCACCTGGTCGCCGCCGAAGGCATCGACTTCTACGGCCTCACCGACGAAAACCCCGCCCCCGCAATCAATTTCCGCGCCACCTACCTGGTGGGCGGCCTCGTCCAAACCCTCACCTCCTGGCTGCAGGGCGACCTGCCCATGACCCGGGACGAACTCATCGCCCAAACCACCGACGTCTTCGTCCTGCTCGCCGAAGATCTCGCCGGGCAACTCCGCGCCGACTGACCCGCCGCCACCCGATGTCGATCCGACCGCAGTGCCGCATTTTCATCTCCGAAGCGCCGGAATGAATGGCACGGCGAAAGGTTGGTACACAGCATGAAACTCGATGACGCAGCTCGCGAACTCATCGGCGCGGGGGCCGATGCCACGATCGTCACGCTGAATCCGGACGGGAGTCCGCAGATCAGTGTGGTGTGGGTGGAATTGCAGACCACGCCCGAGGGCGACGACGAATTGGTGGCCGGGCACTTCGGCGTCTACCAGAAGATTCGGAACGTGCGGCGGGACGGGCGGGTCGCGGTGACCATCCTCTCGCCCGAGCAGGGCGGGGTGATGCGCCCGTACATCGCGATCAACGGCACGGCGCGGATCACCGAGGGCGGTGCGCCCGAGGTGCTGACCCGTCTCGCCAAAGCCATCGTCGGCCCGGACGCCACCTTCCCGCCGCCGGACTCCCCGCCCGGCTACCTCACCCGCATCCGCATCGACAAGGTCGGCGGCATCGGCCCCTGGGCCTCGAAGTAACCGCCGAACCTGTCCGATTCGTTCGGTCCGATCCGTGACGCGTCCACTTCCGGCTCGGGACGCCGTGCGATCGCTTCGGAGCGGGAGCCGGGGCGCGCGGGGTGAGCGGGCGTAGGCGGGGCAGACTGGGGCGATGTCTGGTCATCCGGTTGCGGCGGTGGTGTGCGCGTTCATCGGGGCGGTGATGTTCGCGGTGGGGGCGGTGGCGCAGCAGCGGGCCGCCGCCGACGTGGGTGAGGGTGAGGCGTTGATGGCCTCGCTGATCCGGAGTCCGCGGTGGTGGGCGGGGCTGTTCGGAGATCTGGGCGGGTTCGGATTCCAGGTGGCGGCACTGGCTTTGGGTTCGGTGCTGGTGGTGCAGCCGATCCTGGTGACGGCGCTGGTTTTCGCGTTGCCGCTGGCGGCGCACTACAGCGGGCTGCGGGTGACACCGGTGATGTGGGGGTACGCGGCGGCGCTGTCACTGGCGCTGGCCGTGTTCCTGGTGGTCGGCGATCCGACGGAGGGCATCACGAATGCGTCGTGGCAGCGGTGGGCCGGGCCGCTCGGCCTGCTGATCGCGGTGGTCGTGGCGGGTGTCGTCGCGGGTTCGACGGTGAAAGCCCCTACGCTGCAAGCTCTTCTGCTCGGCACCTCGGCGGGCCTGCTGTTCGGCGCGTCCGCCGCCCTCACCACGCACGTCACCGAGCTGTTCGGCGAGAGCATCACCGCAGCCCTGACCAGCTGGGAGCTCTACGCCATGGCCGCGGGTGGCGTGATCGGCCTCTACCTGCAGCAGCGCGGTTACCAGGTCGGCCCACTCTCGGCCTCCCTGCCCGCCTTCACCGTCGCCGAACCCCTCGGCGCGGCCTTCCTCGGCCTCACCGTCCTGGACGAGCGCCTGCGCAGCGGTCCCGTCGGCACCGTCTTCGTCCTGGTCGCGGTCCTGGTGATGGGCATCGGCGCGGTTCGCCTCTCCCGCGCCCAGGCCGCCGACACCGATTCGCCCGCGCCGCGGGACATTCCACACACCGCCGAGACAGCGTCGAACGACAACTGAGCCCGCTCCGGCCCGGACTACCCCTCGGTTCGCGCGCACCGTGGCCCGGCGGCGATCGCTCGAGCAGCTGGGACCTCCCCGCGAAGGGATATGCGGGTTCCGGCGCAGCGTCGGTATCGACGCGAAACGGCGGCTGCCCGGCCGCGTGAGTTCGCGGTCGGGCAGCCGGGACGCACGGGATCAGGACTCTGTGGCCGAATCCGGTTCCAGGGCAAGGGTTGTCGCGGGGAGACCGGCGGGGGCCGCATCCTGCAGGACCACCCGGAAGGCGGTGTCGCGGGTGGACCAGACCGTGGCGGCGTCGGTGACGGCCTCGGCGAACCAGGCTCGTTCCCCGGGCTGGTCGGCGAGCAGGAGGGCGGCGTTGCGGATCACCACCACGTACCCGTCGGCGGGACCGACGAAGTCGTCCAGATCGCGGAGGCATTCGTCGAAGGCGTCCTTGTTCTGGCCGAAGTAGTAGGGGAATTGGAACGCGGCGGCGAACTCGTCGAAAAGGTCCGCGACGGTGCGCATCTTGCGGCCGCGGAGTTCGCGCGCGAGATAGCCCGCGGGGATCGCGCCTCGGACGGAGGAGAATTCGGCCGCACCCACGGGCAGCACCCCGACCACCGGGATCCGCGCGCCCGATCCGGCGGCGCGCGCTTCGCCCCGCACGCCGGAACCCACCGGCGCCGAGAGGAACTGCGACAACGTGACGGTTTCGCTCATCAGCGCATCCTCGTGAAGGTCGAGTAGTGGTCGCCGGTGTACCAGGCGGAGCCGTCACTGCCGGTGACGATGCGCTCCGCGTCGCGATCCTGGCCGCGGCGTTTGGGGTTGACGTCCCACTCCTGGTAGGTGATTCGCTTACCGCTCGAATCCTGAGTGGGGAGATCGCGGCCGCGGTTCATCCAGGTGTCCCCGCCCTTGGTGCCGGGCGCGTTCGCCGAACCCGGCCAGCGCCCCGCGTCGATCTCGACGAGGGTGTCGTAGGCCTTGCCCGGAACGCCCGCGACCCGGGACGGCGCGAGGACGCTCTGCTCGGCGGCATCGGGGGCCTGCGTTCTTCCACCGGGCTTGGGCGCGGTGCTCTTGCTCGCGGTCGAGGTGGCCGCCGCCTTGGCGCCGGTTTCCCCGCTCCGGTCGTCGCCGCCGCGCGAGGCGACCACGGCGACCAGCACCAGTGCGAGAGCCACTCCCAGCAGCAGCCAGGCGCGCACCTTGGGCGACACCTTCATCGGTATTGCACCGTGACGGGCGCGTGGTCGGACCAGCGCTCGGCGTAGGTCGCGGCGCGCTCCACCACGGCCTGCTTGGCGCGAGAGGCGATTTCGCCGCGCGCGAGCTGGTAGTCGATGCGCCAGCCGGCGTCGTTGTCGTAGGCGCGACCGCGGTAGGAGTGCCAGCTGTACGGTCCGGGCACGCCGGGATGCAGGTCCCGCACCACGTCCCGATATCCGGCGGCGAGCATCGAGGTCACCCAGGCGCGTTCCTGCGGCAGGAACCCCGAGTTCTTGACGTTGCCCTTCCAGTTCTTGATATCCAGCTCGGTGTGCGCGACGTTCCAGTCGCCCATGATCACGAAGTCACGTGCGATGGCGGTCATCCGCGCGCCGATGGCATCGAGGAACCGGTACTTCTCGTCCTGCATCGGGGTGTCGGCCTCGCCGGTGTGCACGTACACACTGGCAACGGTGAGGTCGTCGAAATCGGCCTCGATGTAGCGGCCGAGCGGGGCGAATTCCTCGACGGCGGACCAGGTTCCGGCCTCGTCCACCCCCACGCCGATCCGCACCGCGTCGGGTTCGCGCCGGGACAGGATCGCGACCCCGGCCCGGCCCTTGACGCCCGGTTCGGCATTGCTCAGATACCAGCCCGCGTCCAGCGCGGGAGCCAGCACGCTACGGGTTTGCTCGTCGGTCGCCCGCGTCTCCTGCAGGCATACGATGTCGGTTTCGGTATCCGCCAGCCAGGCGAGCAATCCCTTGCCCGCCGCCGCACGCACACCATTCACGTTGACTGTAGAGATGATGTAGGCCACCGTACGACCGTACAATGCGGGACATACAACCTTCTCCGCGGACATCGAGGTCCAGGAAGGGGTGATGACGATGACGTCAGGCACTCCCACGCCCGCCACCCCGCTCGCGCCCATGCGCGCCCTTCACACCGGTTCCGGTGATCCCCTGCTCCTGCTGCACGGCTTCATGATGTCGCCGCACTGCTGGGAACAGGTGGCACAGCGCATGTCGAGTCATTGCGAGGTGTTCGCTCCGGCCTTCACCGGCCATTGGGGCGGCCCCGATTTCGACGGCTGGTACCTGGATGTCAGTGCCCTTGCCGATCGAGTCGAGAATCAGCTCGACGAGCTGGGTTGGCGCACCTGCCATATCGCGGGCAATTCGCTCGGCGGCTGGGTGGGCTTCGAACTGGCGCGCCGCGGCCGAGCCCGCACCCTCACCGCAATCGCCCCGGCGGGTGGCTGGCAAACGCTGTCCCCCCTGCAGATTCGGGTCGGCCTCAAGTTCCTGTCCCTGGTCCCGGTGGTGGAGCTCGGCAAACATCTTCCGCACGCCATCGCCTTCAGCGCGCCCATCCGCCAGGCCGTGGCGATGATCCTGAGCAAGAACACCGCCTCGGCCCCGCGCCGCGCCATCGAGGCCGCCATCACCTCGGCGATGCACTGCAGCGCCATGCTGCCCATGCTGGCCGGCGGCATCCGCGCCTCGGAGCTACCCGATATGTCGACTCTCGACACGCCGGTGCGCCTGCTCATGTGCGAGAACGACCGGGTGATCCCCTACCGCGCGTACGCCCGTCGCTTCCTGCAGGAACTGCCCGAATCCGCCGACCGCATCCTGGTCCACGACGTCGGCCACGTCCCGATGCTCGAGGCGCCGGACCGCATCGCCACCCTGATCGCCGAGCACGTCTACGCCAGCCGCACCCGCCTGCGCGCGGTCTGACCCGTCCGACGCGATCCACGGCGTGTCCGAACGCGCACCGGTGGGCCACAGGCGCCCGAGCGACGGGTTCACGAATGCCGCACTCCGCGTGAGCGATTCGGCAAACGAGGTCGTCGCCCGAACGCGAGTCCGGCGGGATCGGGTGCACTCGGCCGGGTGCCGGGGCGCGTCCGGATGCTCGCGCCTCGGCTGTTCCTCGATGGTCGTTCAGCCGACCTCTCCGTGCCGCGCGGACAGCCGCCGATCGATGAAATCTGTTATCAGCACGGCGGTTCCGGCAGGGTCGTCGAGTTGTGGGCAGTGCCCGGCATCGGGCAGGACGATCAGGGAACTGCCCGGAACCATGGCGTGCAGAGCGCGGCCGGACTGCACCGGAATGATGCGGTCCCGGCGGCCGTGCACGACCAGAACGGGGCAGTGCACCGGGTCGGGGGTGTAGCCCGACACCGACTCGTGGGCGAAACGCACTGCGTGCTCGGCCATCCAGGCGAGGCCCGTGGTGGTGCCGTAGCGGTCTCCCCACAGCCGCATGAGGTGTCGATCGGCCCGGCGCGGGCTGCCGTAGAGCAGCACGCGCAGGCCGTTCTCCACCAGCCACCGGGTGGGCCGTGCGGGCATGCGCACCCGGTGCAGGACTCGGGCCAATCTCGGCGCGAACGCGGTGCGCGAGAACCTGGCCAGCCAGTTCGCGGACAGGGTCGGCTCGTCCAGCGCCACGATGCCGAGCACCAGATGCGGAGTGCGTTGCGCCGCCCGGATCGACTCCGCGACCCCGAGCGAATTGCCGACCAGCACCGCGGGACCGGTCTCGGCCAGCACCCCGTCGACGAATCGATCCAGTTGCGGCAGCAGCGGTCCGGGCGCGAACGCATCGGCCACGCCGAATCCGAGCACGTCCACCGCCCGCGCGTTCCGCCCGGGCAGCCTTCCCAGGACTCCGCGCCAGGTCTCGGCGGTGTCGGCGAACCCGTGCAGCAGCACTATCGACGGCCCCTCGCCCCGCGTCACCAGTTCGCGGGTGCTGACGCCCGCGTAATGCGCTGGGCGCTCCAGAATTTCGGCTCTCGCAGGGGGTGACGACATTGTCACGACTACTCCTCGATGGGCTGTCCGCCTGTCGCGGCACCCGATTCGGCACGACCGACCACACCGCACACCCCGACGATCGATGCGGCCGCTGGGACAGAGGGCATGGTTGCTGCGAGAGGTGTTCGCAGCATGCGGCTTTCGCACGATCGAACCGCGGGGATGTGAGTTCCGGTGCCGTGCGGTCCCCGCACGGCACCGGCGTCTGCGCTCAGCCGAGCAGACCCTTGGCGACGTGGGTCACCTGGATCTCGTTGCTGCCGGCGTAGATCATCAGCGACTTGGCGTCGCGAGCGAGTTGCTCCACGCGGTACTCGGTCATGTATCCGTTGCCGCCGAACAGCTGTACCGCCTCCATGGCCACATCGGTGGCGGCCTCGGAGCTGTACAGCTTCATGGCCGAGGCCTCCGCCAGGGTCGGCGGCTTGCCCGCGCGGGAGCGTTCCAGGGCGTTGAACACCATGTTCTGCACATTGATTCGCGCGATCTCGATCTTGGCGAGCTTGAGTTGCACCAGCTGGAAGCGGCCGATCTCCTGACCCCACAGCTTGCGGTTCTTCGCGTAATCCAGGCACAGCCGGTGGCATTCGTTGATGATGCCCAGCGCCATGAACGCGACGCCGATCCGCTCGGCGGTGAAAGACGAACGGGCGCTTTCGCGTCCGTCACCGCCCTTGTGCTCCTCGGTCTCCCCCAGCAGCCGGTCGCGACCGAGGCGGACATTGTCGAAGAACAGTTCACCGGTCGGCGAGGCGTGCAGGCCCATCTTGCGGAACGGCTTGCCCTGCGCGAAGCCCTCCATGCCCTTGTCCAGCACGAAGGTCAGCACCTTGCGGTCCCGCTTGTCGGCGCCGTCGCCCTCGTCGAGCTTGGCGTAGACCACCACGGTGTCGGCGTACGGACCGTTGGTGATGAAGGTCTTCTGCCCGTTGAGGATGTAGTCCTCACCGTCGCGGCGCACGTAGGTCTTCATGCCGCCGAAGGCGTCCGAGCCGGAGTCCGGTTCGGTGATCGCCCATGCCGCAACCTTTTTCATGGTCACGATGTCGGTCAGCCAGCGTTCTTTCTGGGCCAGGGTGCCGCGCGACATGATGGTGGTCGCGCCGAGCCCGATGCTCACGCCCATGGCGGTGACCAGACCCATGCAGACGCCGGACAATTCACCGACCAGCACCGCCATCAGCGATTCCTGACCGTCGAACGGCCCGCCGCCGGATCCGCCGGACTTCTCCTTCTTCTCCGGCAGCGGCTCCCCGGCGGCGAGCGCCTCCTCACGCTTGCGCTGGCGCGCAAGCAGTTTGGTGATCGCGTCTTCGCCGAGAGCATCGATCCCGAACTCGGAGAACAGCTTCCGGATGATCGGATACGGCGACATCTCGCCGCTGTCCAGCTCGTCCAGATGGGGGCGGATCTCCTTGTCGATGAAACCGCGCACCGCGTCGCGGATCATCACATCGGTCTCGGACCATTCGAACATCGTCGTTCGCCTTCCTTGTCGGGGCAGTAGTCCTCGAGCAGCCGTGCCGAAACAGCCTGCTAGGGCAGCCGCGAGCCGATGTCGTCGATCGACCACGGCCCCTCGGTCTCGATGGTCTTCACGTCGTGCCACCCGGCCAGTTCGGAGATGGCTCCGCCCTGCACCGCGAACACCTTGCCGGTGATCGGGCACTTCTCGGTGGCGAGGTACGCCACCACCGGGGAGATATTGGCCGGACTGAAGGCATCGAACTCGCCCTCTTCCAGGGACGCGGCCTCCGCGGCCATCATCTCGCCCATACCCGGCGTGGCCAGGGTCAGACGGGTGCGCGCGATGGGCGCGATGGCATTGACACGGACACCGTATCGGCCCAGCTCATCGGCCGCGACCAGGGTGAGCGCGGCGATCCCCGCCTTGGCCGCGCCGTAATTGCCCTGCCCCGCGTTGGGCACGGTGACGCCCGAGGCCGAGGCGGTGTTGATCACGGCCGCGTTCGGCTGATTGCCCGCCTTGGACTGGTCCTTCCAGTACCCGGCCGCGTGCCGCAGCACCGCCGCGTGCCCCTTGAGGTGCACCGCGATGACCGAATCCCACTGCGCCTCATCCATTCCCGCGACGAACGCGTCGCGCAGGATGCCGGCGTTGTTCACCACGACATCGAGCCGCCCGAACTCCGACACCGCCTGATCGATCAGGTTCTTCGCGCCCTGCCAGTCGGCGACGTTGTCGGTGTTGGCGATCGCCCGCCCCCCTGCGGCGATGATCTCCTGCGCGACCTCGTGCGCGGGCCCGGAATCGACGCCCTCTCCGGCATTGCTGCCGCCCAGATCGTTCACCACGATCAGGGCGCCCTCCCGGGCGAACAGCAGTGCGTGCTCACGGCCGATGCCGCGTCCGGCTCCCGTGATGACGGCAACCCGTCCCTCGAGTGCACCCATCGAACTCTCCAATCGAAAAGATATGGCCGCGAGGGCGCGTCGGCTTCGGCGCACCCTCGCGGAAAGACATGTCAGTCCTTGATTTCCGCGACGCCGTCACCCAGGACGACGTCGTCGCCGCGCACCGTGCGGAAGGCGTAGGTGGTGACCCCGTTCTCCGAGCCGACCTTCCAGATCTGGGTCTGCAGGTCGTCGCCCGGGAACACCAGCTTGGAGAAGCGGACCGCGAAGCGTTGCAGCCGAGCCACATCCGAGCCGGCCAGCTCCGTGAGCACACCCCAGGAGGACATGGCCATCGTGCACAGCCCGTGCGCGATGATGCCGGGCAGACCGGCGTCCTTGGCCACCTGTTCGTCCAGGTGCAGCGGGACCGGATCACCCGATGCCGGCGAGTACCGGAACGTCTGATCCTCGTCCACGTGCGCCGTCGCGGTGGCCAGCGGCGGCTGGTCCAGCAGCGACTGATCGAACCGGTGCGCGGGCGCGGCGTCGCCGACCCGCTTGCCCACATCGATGTTCCGGAAGAAGGCGGTCAGGTACTGCTCGTTGACCAGTTCCCCGTCCTGCGCGCGGCATTCGATGAGGATGGTGATGGTGGTGCCGTTCTCCTTGCCCTCGAAGCCGATGGCCTTGGCGCGGGAGACCAGCCGGTCGCCGGGACGGATCGGGCGGTGGAAGTGGAAGTCCTGCTCCCCGTGCACGACCCGGCCGAAGATGTCCATCGGGGCGACGTCGATGACGGGCATCATCATGGCCTCGAAGACCGGCACGATGGCGAAGACCGGTGGTGCGACATCACCTTTCAGGTGCTCGGCGATGGGATCGTTGGTCGCGGCCGCGTATTCGGCGATCCGCTCCCGGGTGACCTCGAACCGCTCCTCGTCGCACCAGGTGCCGAGCCCGGTCTCGTCGAATACGACTGTGGCGTCGGCCATCTCAGGCCGCCGTGGCCAGCGAGTCGAGGGCGGTGAGGGTCTTGTCCAGCTGATTCAGGCCGTCCTTCTCGACCGCCTTGCCCAGCGCGCCCTTGATCAGCGCGCCCTCGAAGTCACCCGAGACCGAGAACGTGCTGCCTTCGCCCTCGGGCACGATGTCGAAGGAGAACTTCACCTTCACACCGGCCATTCCGGTACCGCCCAGCACCAGGCGATTCGGGGCGTCGACGCTCTCGACGACCCATTCGATCTTGTTGGCCATACCGAGCATGAGGATCTTGGCGACCAGCTTCGCGCCCGGCGCCAGCACGGCCGGCGGCTCCTCCATCCAGCGCTCGTGGATGGAGAACCACTTGTCCCAGGTCTGCGGATCCGAGACCACGGCCCAGAGGGCCTCGGGGGTGGCGTTCAGGGCGCGGGAGGCTTCGATGTGTCCCATGATCTTCTCTTTCCGAAAGCAGGGTTACCGCCGCAGCGGCGAAAAATGTTGAGTGGGAACAGATTCAGCGGTCTGCGCGCTGGTAGGCCGCGATGACCGCCGCGCCGCCGAGACCGATGTTGTGCTGCAGCGCGGCGGTGACGTTGTCCACCTGACGCTTGTCGGCGGTGCCGCGCAGCTGCCAGGTGAGCTCGCTGCACTGGGCCAGGCCCGTCGCGCCCAGGGGGTGCCCCTTGGAGATGAGCCCGCCCGAGGGGTTCACGACCCACTTGCCGCCGTAGGTGGTCTGCCCGGCGTCGATGAGCAGTCCGGCCTCGCCCTCCTTGGCCAGCCCGAGCGCCTCGTACAGCAGCAGCTCGTTGGCGGAGAAGCAATCGTGCAGCTCGATGACCTGGAAGTCCTCCGGGCCGAGCCCGGCCTGCGCGTACACCTTCTCGGCCGCTTGGACATTCATGTCGTAGCCGATGAGGTTCTTGGCGGTGCCGTCGAAGGTGGACTGATAGTCGGTGGTCATGACCTGACCGACGATCTCCACGGCCTGACGCGAGAGGTCGTGGCGATCCACGAAGTCCTCCGAGGCCAGGATGACCGCGCCGGAACCGTCGGAGGTCGGCGAGCACTGCAGCTTGGTGAGCGGGTCGTAGATCATCCGCGAGCCCAGGATGTCGTCGAGCGAATACTCGTCCTGGAACTGCGAATACGGGTTGTTCACCGAATGCTTGTGGTTCTTGTAGCCGATCTTGGCGAAGTGCTCGCGGGTGGTGCCGTACTTCTCCATGTGCTCACGGCCGGCCGCGCCGAACATCCACGGCGCCACCGGGAAGAGCACTTCGGAGATCTCCGCCAGCGCCATGATGTGCCGCGCCATCGGCTGTTCGCGGTCGTCCCAGGTGGAACCGAGCGAACCCGGCTGCATCTTCTCGAAGCCGAGCGCCAGGGTGCAGTCCGCGAGGCCGCCCCGAATCGACTGTGCCGCAAGGTAGAGCGCGGTCGATCCGGTGGAGCAGTTGTTGTTGACGTTGACCACGGGGATACCGGTCATGCCCAGCTCGTACACCGCGCGCTGGCCCGAGGTGGATTCGCCGTAGACGTAACCGACGTACGCCTCCTGGACTTCGCGGTAGTCGATCCCGGCGTCCGCGAGGGCCTTGGTGCCCGACTCCCGCGCCATGTCCGGGTAGTCCCAGTCGCTGCCGTCTTCGTTCTTGCGCCGCCCCGGCTTTTCGAACTTCGTCATGCCGACGCCGACGACGTAGACCTTGTTCGCCATCGAACTCCTCAGATCAGGGCCGCCCGCATCCCGCGGGCCGCAGTCGATCCAGCCGGATCGGACTGCAAACAAACATACAGAGATGTATGTAAGGTCGCAAGACTGCGGCATCCACTGGCTCTTCAAGATCGATTCTCAGGGACAGAACCGCAGCTGGACAGATACATACAGCAGTTTGTGTATGTACCTGGAGGCTCGATGTGCGTGACCCGCGCCACCCGGAGGGTGAAGTAACAGCCGTGTAATGGTTCGGCAATTCCCCGGGCACATCCCTGGACGAACGTACAAATCGTCGCCGTGGACGCGGTGAAGGTGAACGAGGGAGATGAACGTGGTCGATGTCGACACCCGATCGGCGAACTCCGACGGACTGGCCGCCGCGAAGGAGACTCTGGAGGACTACACCCTCCGATTCGCACCGCGCAGCTATCGCAAATGGAGTCCGGCCGTCGTCGGCATCTCGGCCCTGGGTGGCATCGCCTACCTGGCCGACTTCGCCATCGGCGCGAATATCGGCATCTCGTACGGCACCGGCAACGCGCTGCTCGGCATCGGCCTCTTCGCGATGGTGGTGATGCTGACCGGTTTCCCGCTCGCGTATTACGCGGCCCGCTACAACATCGACCTGGACCTCATCACGCGCGGTAGCGGATTCGGCTACTACGGCTCGATCATCACCAATGTGGTGTTCGCGTCCTTCACCTTCATCTTCTTCGCGCTCGAAGGCTCGATCATGGCGCAGGGCTTGAAATTAGGGCTCGGCATCCCGGTGTGGATCGGCTATCTGCTCTCCACGCTCATCATCTTCCCGCTGGTCAAATACGGCATGAACACCCTGGCCAAGTTGCAGGTGTGGACCACTCCGCTGTGGCTGCTGCTGATGGTGCTGCCGTTCGGGTTCCTGCTGGTGCGCCACCCCGACTCGGTGTCGGGGTTCTTCGCCTACGGCGGCGAGAACGGTTCGGGCGTAAGCCTTTCCGGCACGCTGCTGGCCGCGGGCGTCTGTCTCTCGCTGATCGCCCAGATCGCCGAGCAGATCGACTACCTGCGCTTCATGCCGCCGCGTACGCCCGAGAACGCGCGCAAGTGGTGGGGCTGGATGCTGCTGGCCGGGCCCGGATGGGTGCTGTTCGGCGCGGCCAAGCAGGTCGTTGGCCTGTTCCTGGCGGTCTACCTGATCGCGAATCTGCCTGCCGCACAGGGCATCGCGAATCAGCCGGTGCACCAGTTCCTGGAGATCTACCGCGATATGGTGCCGGGCTGGCTGGCCATGACGCTGGCCGTGGTGCTGGTCGTCATCAGCCAGATCAAGATCAACGTGACCAATGCCTACTCGGGCTCGCTGGCCTGGACCAACTCCTACACCCGCGTCACCAAGACCTACCCGGGCCGGCTGGTGTTCCTGGTGGTGAACCTGGGCATCGCGCTGGTCCTGATGGAAGCCAACATGTTCGACTTCCTCAACAACATCCTGGGCTTCTACGCCAACTGCGGCATCGCCTGGATCGTCACCGTCGCAACGGATATCGCGATCAACAAGTACGTGCTGAAGATCTCGCCCAAGGTGCCGGAGTTCCGTCGCGGCATGCTGTACGACTGGAATCCGGTGGGCCTGGTCGGGTTCGGGCTGTCCGCGGCGCTGTCGATCATGACCTTCTTCGGCCTCTTCGGTGAACTCCTGAAGCCGTACTCGCCGCTGGTCGCGGTCCTCGTCGCCTTCCTCGCCACGCCGCTGACCGCCATTCTCACCAAGGGCCGGTACTACCTGCGCCGCACCGACGACGGCATCGAACTGCCGATGTTCGACGAGCACGGCAACCCGTCCGGCGAGACGCTGACCTGCGTCGCCACCGGCATGGAGTTCGAGCGGCCGGACATGATCGCCTCCGCGATCCCCGGACCCGAGGGCGAGATCCAGTACATCAGCTCACTGGCGCTCTCGACCGACCGGGACGGCATTCACCTGCTGCCCCACAACCGGTGACGGATTCACCGTCCGGGGACCGGCTCAGTCCGCGACGAGAATGCCCGGGACCGCGACCCGCGCCGCCTCCCGTAGATGTGCCGAGGCGCGCAGCCAACGCCGGTGTGCCCGTTCGGGATCCGAGGCGATGAAGCTCGAGACCAGGATGCCCCGGATCGCGTCCATGGCGGTGTAGACGAAATCGCGCGCGTCCTTGCGGCGCACCTCGTCCGGGACGTACCGGTTCAGCGCGATCAGCACGGCATTGTTGACGAACGGTTCCACCTTGCCCATCTCCGCGGCCAGCACCGGATCGGTGCGCCCGGCCACCCACAGCTCCATGGCGGCGATGAACAGCGGACCCTGATGCAGCTCCCACAGGAAATCCAGCACGGTGGCGATGGGATCCGGGCCCGCCTTGATTCGCCCGACCTCCTGCATGGCGGCCTCGGTGCGCCGCTGCGCCAGATGACTGATGGCCGCGACCACGAGATCGGTCTTCGAGCCGAAATGATGCACCTGCGCACCCCGGGTCACCCCGGCCAGTTCCGCGACGCGGGGCGTGGTGGTCCCGGCGTACCCGTACTCGACCAGACAATCGATGGTGGCGTCCAGCAACCGGATGCGCATCTCGGTACTACGCTGCTCCTGAGTGCGGCGCGGTTGCTTCGACGCGGCTTCGGTCCTGGTCATGTCGCGGATTCTACACTTACATACACGCGTGTATGTAATCGGCGAGATTCTGGCTCACGCCCGATCCGAACGGCGCGCCACCGCGACGGTGAGCGCGAAGAGCAGCACACCCAGCACGGCCAGACCGGTGCCGACCACGGCGGGAGCGGTGTAACCGAGGCCGGCCGCGATCACCAGGCCGCCGAGCCACGCGCCCGCGGCGTTGGCCAGGTTCAGGGCCGCGTGGTTGAGCGCGGCGGCCAGGGTTTGCGCGTCGTGCGCCACGTCCATGAGCCTGGTCTGCAGCGCCGGACCCAGCGCCGCACCGGACGCCCCGACGAAGAAGGCGCCGATCGCCGCCGTGTACGGATTGTGCGCCGCCGCAATGAAGATCGCGAGGATCACCACCATCGAGATCAGCGCCGCGAACACCGCGCGCGTGACGCCGCGGTCGGTGAGAATGCCGCCGAGGATATTGCCCGCCACCATGCCGAGGCCGAACAGCATGAGCACGATCGGCACGAGGCCCAGGCTCATGCCCGCCACATCGGTGAGGGTCGTGGTGATGTAGGTGTAGACGGCGAACATGCCGCCGAAGCCGACCGCGCCGACGAGCAGGGTCAGCAACACCTGCGGGCGGCGCAGCGCGCCCAGTTCGGTCCGGGGATCGGTGAGGCGAATGCCGTGCAGCTCGGGCACGAAGCGCCAGATGGCCACCACCGTGGCGATGCCGATGACCACGACCACCGCGAAAGCATCCCGCCAGCCCAGATGCTGGCCCAGCCAGGTGGCCGAGGGAACGCCGACAACATTGGCGGCGCTCAATCCGAGCATAACCGCGGCAACCGCCTTGGCGCGCTGGCCCACCGGTGCGAGCGAGGCCGCGGCCAACGACGCCACGCCGAAATACGCCCCGTGCGGCAGCCCCGAGAGGAATCGCGCCGCCATCAGCGTCGAGTAGGAGGGGGCGAGCACGGTCGCGGCGTTGCCGATCGTGAACGCGACCATCAGGGCCATCAGCAATCGCTTGCGGGGCACTCGCGCGCACAGCGCCGCGATCACCGGCGCGCCCACCACGACGCCCAGCGCGTAGGCCGAGACCACATGTCCCGCAACAGGTTCGGTCACGTGCACCGCGCCCGCGATATCGGGCAGCAGGCCCATGGTCACGAATTCGGTGGTGCCGATCCCGAAGCCGCCCAGCGCCAGCGCCAGCATGGCCGGGATGTTCCACGTCCGGCGCGGTTCGATCGCCCCATCACCGAGATCGATGGTGGTCGGCGTGTCGGCAGGCATGGCAGAGATTTCGGGCACGAACAAGCGCAACACACCAGCGAACCGCCTCGATACCCCCGCACGCGGTGATCTCACTCACGACCCCGCAGGTCAGCAGCCCGAATCACCGACTCGCCCCGGCCGATTCGCGCCCACGCCGACCGGATTCGACGACCGCTTCGACCGCGGCCGAGGTCGCCGGATTCGGCGCTTCATCGACCGGCGTCGCGGCACCCCGGCCGAGAGAATCGGCGCACCCGGCGCGACGGCGTCGCAGCACCCGCGAACAGTTCGGGCACCCGCGGCCCGCCGGTGTCGGCGGGGGCAGGTGCCCGGCATGTGTGCGGCGCGATGGTCCCGGCCGGGACTGTGGTCCCGGCCGCCATCGTTCGCCGCGGCGCGCTGTTCAGAGAATCCCGAGAGTTGGCGAATCCCGAGAGTTGGCGATCTATCGCAGTTCGCGAGCCAGATTGGCATCCAGGACGCCGAGGAATTCCTCGGTGCTCAGGTAGCCCTGATCGCCGCCGACGAGCAGCGACAGATCCTTGGTCATCTGGCCGCTCTCGACGGTCTTGATGACGACGTCCTCGAGCTGCTGGGCGAACCGGATCACCTCGGGGGTGTTGTCCAGCTTGCCGCGATGCTCCAGGCCACGGGTCCAGGCGAAGATCGACGCGATCGGGTTCGTCGAGGTCGGCTTGCCCTGCTGGTGCTGACGGTAGTGCCGGGTGACGGTGCCGTGCGCGGCCTCCGCCTCACAGGTCTTGCCGTCCGGGGTCAGCAGCACCGAGGTCATCAGACCCAGCGAGCCGAAGCCCTGTGCCACCGTGTCGGACTGCACGTCGCCGTCGTAGTTCTTGCAGGCCCAGACGTAACCGCCCTCCCACTTCATGGAGGAGGCCACCATGTCGTCGATGAGGCGGTGCTCGTAGGTCAGCCCGGCCGCGTCGAACTCGGCCTTGAACTCGCTCTCGTACACCTCTTCGAAGGTGTCCTTGAACATGCCGTCGTACGCCTTGAGGATGGTGTTCTTCGTGGAGAGGTACACCGGGTAGTTCTGCTGCAGGCCGTAGTTCAGCGAGGCCCGCGCGAAGTCCCGGATGGACTCCTTGAAGTTGTACATACCCATCACGACGCCGCCCTCTTCGGGCATCTTCACGACCTCGTGGATGATCGGCTCGGAGCCGTCCTCGGGGGTGAAGGTGAGGGTGACCGTACCGGCCTCGTACACCTTGAAATCGGTGGCGCGGTACTGATCGCCGAAGGCGTGACGGCCGATGATGATCGGCTTGGTCCACCCCGGAACCAGACGCGGAACGTTGGAGATGATGATCGGCGCGCGGAAGATGGTGCCACCCAGAATGTTGCGGATGGTGCCGTTGGGCGACCGCCACATCTTCTTGAGCCCGAATTCCTTGACGCGGGCCTCGTCCGGGGTGATCGTCGCGCATTTCACGCCGACGCCGTGCTGCTTGATGGCGTTGGCGGCGTCGATCGTGACCTGGTCATCGGTCTTGTCGCGGTATTCGATGCCCAGGTCGTAGTACTCGAGGTTCACATCGAGGTACGGGTGGATCAGCTTGTCCTTGATGAACTGCCAGATGATCCGGGTCATCTCGTCGCCGTCCAGTTCGACGACGGTCCCTTCAACCTTGATCTTGGACATGGATCTTCGTGTCCTCCTAGGAAGGTGGTGCTCCCATTGCACGGCCAGGTGAGCACACTTGTGAGTGGACCCCGACTGCTCAACAGACAACGTATACGCTCGGCGATTTCCACGGGACCTGTGGTACCAAGTCGACGTGCGTTGTGGCGCCAAGCAAGACAAGCGTACTGCTGCTATGAACCTCACCGCGCGGGCAGCCCCCGCTGTGCGGGATTCGCGGACGGTTACTCATAAGTAGGTTCGCGGGTGATCTCGGCCACTGCCGCGGACGATGAAAAGCCCGCGGGCCGCACCCCTCGGATGCGGCCCGCGGGCCCTCGCTCACAGTAGTTCGAGAGTGCCTCTCGGTATCGATTCGAGAGTGCCTCTCAGCGTCGATTCGAGAGTGCCTCTCGGTGCCAGTTCGAGAGTGCCTCTCCGTGCCAATTCGAGAGTGCCTCTCAGCGCCTCACACTCCGGCATGTACGACATGCTCGGAACCCTCGAGCAGGTTCTCCGGCTTGTCCCGGATCATGAACCAGATGATCGGAATGCTCAGCGCGAAGAATCCGGCGCCGAGATAGAACGCGATGTCGTAACTGTGAATGGACGCGCGCGCCACCACATTGTCGATGGTCGGGTGATTGGTGACGTAGCGATCCGCGGCCTGCACCGAGATGGTGGTCAGCAACGCGGTGCCGATGGAACCGCCGACCTGCTGCGCGGCATTGAGCAGCGCACTGGCCACACCCGAATCCTTCTCCTCCACCTGATGCAGCGCGGTGGTCTGCATGGAGACGAACACCCCGCCCATGCCCAGCGCGATCAACGCGATGGCGGGCAGCACGCTGGAGGCGTAGCTGTCGCCGAATTCGAGTTGCGCCAGGTAGAGCAGGCCCGCCATGCCCAGGCCCGCGCCCGCCAGCATGATCGGACGCGGTCCGATCTTCGGCAGCAGCGCACTGGCCACACCAGCCGAGATGACGATGCCCACCGGGAAGGGAAGGAAGGACACGCCCGCCTTCATGGCCGAGTACCCGAGGGTGATCTGCAGGTAGTAGCTCAGGTTCAGGAACATCGCGAACATGGCGATCGGCACCAGCAGCGCCACCAGGAACGAGCCGCCGCGATTGATCTCACCCGGAATACGCAGTGGCAGTAGCGGATTCGCCGTTCGCGACTCGATGAACACGAAGGCCACCAGCAGCGCGACGCCGCCGATGATCAGGCCCAGCGTGGTCGCCGCGCCCCAGCCGTCCTCGGCCGCGCGGCTGAAGCCGTAGACGACCGAGATCAGACCGGCGGTCGCGGTGATCGCGCCGGGCAGGTCGTAGCCGCCGGTGCGCGGCGCCGGAACGTCCTTGATGACGAAGGCCATCGCACCCAGGAAGGCCAGCAGCGCGATGGGCGTGTTGACCAGCAGGCACCAGCGCCAGTTGGCGTACTCGGTGAGCGCGCCGCCCGCGATCAGGCCGATGGCCGCGCCACCCGCCGAGACGCCGGCGAACACGCCGAACGCCCGGGCGCGCTCCTTGGCCTCGGTGAAGGTCACCGACACCAGGGACAGCGCGGCCGGAGCCAGCAGTGCGCCGAACGCGCCCTGCAGACCACGTCCCGCGAAAAGCTCGGCGGCGTTCTGCGCGAGCCCGGCCAGCGCCGAGGCTCCCGCGAAGCCGACCAGGCCGATCAGGAAGACGCGGCGGCGGCCGAGATAGTCGGCGAGCCGGCCGCCGAGCAGCAGCAGTCCGCCGAAGATGAGCGTGTAGGCGGTCAGCACCCACTGTTTGTTGCCGTCGCTGATGCCCAGGTCCTGCTGAGCGAACGGCAGCGAGATCGTGACGATGGTGGCGTCCAGCACCACCATCAGCTGGGCCAGGGCGATCACGCCCAGGGCCCACCAGCGCGCTGATCCGCGCCGTTCCGTCGATTTCTCGGGAACGAGAGTTGCTGTCCCGGCGGTCATGTCTTCTCCTCGTGGACTCTCCGAACACCCGGGACCCATCGTGGCACCGTCCGACATTTGGCGTCAAGAGAAAAATGTCGCAGTCAGACAGTTGGCGGTTCAAGTCACAATCAGCGCGGGTCGGGATATGATTGCGGTATGTCCGAGTCCTCAGCGCACGCCGCCGTGCTGGAGCGTCAGAAGCCGGGCCTGCGCGAACGCAAGAAGCAGCAGACCCGGACGCGAATCATCGACGTGGCCCTCGCGCTGTGCGATTCCCAGGGATTCGAGGCCACCACCGTCGAGCAGATCGCCGACGCCGCGGACGTCTCACCGCGCACCGTGAACCGGTACTTCGACAACAAGGAGGCGATCGTCATCGCCCCCGTCGAGGATTGGGGCGCCGCGGTCGCCGATCAGCTGCGCGCGCAGCCGGTCACCGGCAACGAGCTGCAGGCGCTGCTCGATTCGTTCCTGGCCGTGGTGGACCAGGTCATCGAGGGTGACAACCCGGTGCCGTTCCGCTGGTTCCAGCAAATGCAGCGCATCACCCGCGGCAGTCCCACCGTCCGCGCGCAGAGTCTCGAAGCCGCCGACACCAAGACCCGGGCCATGACCCTCGTGCTGGCCGAGCGCCTGCGCACCTCGGTCGACGCCATGCCGGTCCGGCTGATCGCGGCCACCTGGCACGGCATCGTGCGCGTCGGCATGGAATGCGAGTTCGACTCCGACTCGGAATTCCCGGACTGCTCCTCCACAACCTCGGTTCAAACCCTTGTGAACAACGTCATCGGCGCGTACGAAGAGTTCGCGAAGAGTTGTGCCCTCCCCGTCGCGGCGGCCGACTCCTCGCACCGTTAGAATCCCGAAACAGGTCAAGAGCATCAGCGCCAAGCCCCGGCTCGCTGATCGGCAACCCTCCAGCTGCGGTGGGGTGCTCCGGGTGAAGACCGGGCGTTCGAAGGCCGAGCGCAAGCGCACTGTAGGAGGCACCGAGATGTGTTGTTGTCGAAGCCAATTCGCCTTCCGATAGCCATCCACTCCGCCAATCGGCGACCTCGTATTCCTGGAGCATGACATGAGTGACTCGAACGCGCCCGCTGCCCTGTCCGCAGACCCTGCCGACTGGTCCTTCGAGACCAAGCAGGTCCACGTCGGCCAGGCCCCCGACGCCAGCACCGGCGCCCGCGCCCTGCCGATCTACCAGACGACCTCGTACGCCTTCCGCGACACCGATCACGCCGCCGCGCTGTTCGGTCTCGCCGAGCCGGGCAATATCTACACCCGCATCATGAACCCCACCCAGGACGCGGTGGAGCAGCGCGTGGCCGCCCTCGAGGGTGGCGTGGCGGCGCTGCTGCTGGCCTCGGGACAGGCCGCGGAGACCTACGCGATCCTGAACCTGGCGCAGGCCGGGGACCACATCGTGTCCAGCCCGCACCTGTACGGCGGCACCTACAACCTCTTCCACTACTCGCTGCCCAAGCTGGGCATCGAGGTCAGCTTCGTCGAGGATCCGGACGACCTGGAGCAGTGGAAGGCCGCCATCCGGCCCAACACCAAGGCGTTCTACGGCGAGACCGTCGCCAACCCGAGCAGCTCCATCTTCGACATCCCGGGCATCTCGGATGTGGCGCACGCGGCGGGCATCCCGCTGATCGTGGACAACACGGTCGCCACCCCGTACCTGATCCAGCCGCTGAAGCAGGGCGCCGACATCGTCGTGCACTCGGCCACCAAGTACCTGGGCGGGCACGGTTCGGCCGTCGCGGGCGTGATCGTGGACGGCGGCGCCTTCGACTGGACCGTGACCGACGCCGAGGGCAAGTCCCGCTTCCCCGGCTTCACCACCGCGGATCCCAGCTACCACGGTGTGGTGTTCGCCGATCTGGGCGCTCCGGCCTATGCGCTCAAGGCGCGCGTGCAACTGCTGCGCGACCTCGGCGCGGCCGTCTCACCGTTCAACGCCTTCCTGATCAGCCAGGGCATCGAAACGCTGAGCCTGCGGGTGGAGCGGCACGTGTCCAACGCGCAGGCCGTCGCGGAGTTCCTGGCCGAGCAGCCCGGGGTGGAGAAGGTGTTCTACGCCGGACTGCCCGGCTCGCCCTGGTTCGAGCGTGGCAAACAACTGGCCCCGAAGGGTGTCGGCGCGATCGTGTCCTTCGAACTGGCCGGCGGCGTCGACGCGGGCAAGAAGTTCGTGGACGCACTGGTGCTGCACAGCCATGTCGCTAACATCGGGGATGTGCGCTCGCTCGTGATCCACCCGGCCTCCACCACGCATTCGCAGCTGACGCCCGAGGAGCAGCTCGCTTCCGGCGTCACGCCTGGTCTGGTGCGTCTGGCCGTGGGCATCGAGGGTATCGAGGACATCCTGGCCGATCTCCGCGCCGGACTGACGGCGGCCACGAGTTGACCGTGAACATCGAATCGAGCACCTCTCGTTCAGCGGCGGAACTTCGGCTTCCGCCGCCGGACGGGACGCTCGGCAGCATCGCGATCGGGGACGTCGAGCTCGAGAGCGGGGTCGTCGTCCCCGACGTGACGCTGGCGGTACAGCGCTGGGGCGAACCCTCGGCTAATGCGGACAACATCGTGCTCGTCGAGCACGCGCTGACCGGTGATTCGCACGTGGTCGGTTCGGTCGACGTGCATCACGCGCAGCCCGGCTGGTGGGACGGCATCGTCGGCGAGGGCGCGGCGATCGACACCCGCGAGTGGTGCGTCATCGCCACCAACGTGTTCGGCGGCTGCAAGGGCAGCACCGGGCCGGCGTCGCTGGCGGCGGATGGAAAGCCTTGGGGCGCACGGTTTCCCGAGATCTCCATTCGCGATCAGGTGACGGCCGAGGTGAAGCTGGTCGACCTGCTCGGCATCGACCGGCTCGCGGCGGTGGTCGGCGGCTCGATGGGCGGCATGCGCGTGCTCGAGTGGATGATCGGGCATCCCGAGAAGGTCGGCGCAGCACTGGTTCTCGCGGTCGGCGCACGCGCCACCGCCGATCAGATCGGCACCCAGACCACCCAGATGGCCGCCATCCGGTCCGATCCGGACTGGCAGGGCGGCAACTACCACGGTTCCGGCCGGGCGCCGATGACCGGCATGGGCATCGCCCGCCGCATCGCGCACCTGACCTATCGGACCGAGTTCGAACTCGACCATCGCTTCGAGAACCACGGCCAGGGTGAGGAGAACCCCTGGGACGGTGGGCGTTACGCGGTGCAGTCCTATCTGGAGTACCAGGCGGACAAGTTGATCTCGCGCTTCGATCCGGCCACCTACGTGCTGCTGACCGAAGCCATGAACCGGCACGACGTCGGCCGCGGGCGCGGCGGCGTCGAGGCGGCGCTCGCGCGCACCGAGGTGCCCTGCGTGATCGGCGGCGTGGATTCCGATCGCCTGTATCCGCTGCGGACCCAGGCGGAGCTCGCGGAGCTGCTGCCCGGGTGCAAGGGCCTCGAGATCGTTCGCTCGCGCGACGGGCACGACGGGTTCCTCACCGAGACCGAACAGGTCGGCAAGCTCATGATCGAGACGATGGATCTGGCCCGCGCGACGCGCGCGGCCCGGCCCTGATTTCGGCCTCCCTGAGCGAATCCCACGGGGACCCTGAACGGATCCCGTAAAGACGCTGAGTGAATCTCGTTAAGAACAGGCCGGACGGTCTTCCAGTAGCACTGCAACACCGCTGGATGTCCGGCCTGTTTCGTACGAATTGTCCTGACCCACTGACGGTTTCATCGGGGTGACACCTCCGTAACCGATCGCGGGAATTAACAACGTGCGAAACGCGGCTACGTACAGTGTTTCCCATGACGTCACCATTCGATGACATGGAACTACGAGACCTCGTCGGACTGCTGTCGGAAGACGAACAGCGCGAGCTACGCCCCGCCGTGCTGCGGGTGCTCGAACGACTCCCCGCACAGGAGGTGTTGCGCCGCGAACTCGGCCGCCGCCTGACGGTCTAAGTGACGCCGAGGCTGCTGATGGTCCACGCCAACACGATGATCGCGACACCGAGCACGGTCATCCACACCACATCGAAGACCTTGCCGCGCACCGCGAGCAGGCCCACTCGATCGGCCGGCAGCAGCATCCGCAATGCCGCCGCCAGCAGCGTCGCACCACCGAAGAAGAACGTTCCGCGCCGCCATCTGTCCCAGGCCAGGAACACCACCGCCACCACCATCACCACGGCGACCAGCAGCATCGGCAGATTGTCCCGGACGAACGCGCCGGTGCGACTGTTGCGGCTTTCGGGCGCGGCATGGGCTGGGCTCACGCGCCGAGTGTAACTACCGACCTGGACCAGGGGTCCCCTCCCGGTCCAGCCGGTCAAATCTGAGATGCTGGAGCGCGTGTTCCATCTGGTGTTCTTCGAACCGCGCATCCCGCCCAATACCGGCAACGCCATTCGCCTGGCCGCCGGTACCGGCTGCCACCTGCACCTGATCGAACCCCTCGGCTTCGACCTGTCCGAGCCGAAACTGCGCCGCGCGGGCCTGGACTACCACGATCTGGCCGCTGTCACGGTCCACCCGAACCTGCCCGCCGCCTGGGAGGCCATCGCCCCCGAGCGCGTCTTCGCCTTCACCGCGGCCGCCACCACCCGCAACACCGACATCGCCTACCGCGACGGCGACGCCCTGCTGTTCGGCCCCGAACCCACCGGCCTCCCCGAGGACGTCCTGTCGGACCCCCGGATCACCGAGCGCCTCCGCATCCCCATGCTCCCCGGCCGCCGCTCCATGAACCTCTCCAACGCCGCCGCCGTCGCGGTCTACGAAGCCTGGCGCCAGTTGGGCTTCCCCGGCGCGGTGTAGGTGTGTGACGGGGGAAGTCGTTCCCGGCGGTGAGCGGTCCGGGAGCGCTCTCGTTCGGGGACATCGTGTCTCAGCGGAAGTCTCGGGAGCGGGCCTCTATGCGCAGGTCCATGCGTTGGAGATGGTCGGCTACGACGGTGACCGCGCCTTCGGCGTTCTGCACTCGGCCTCGGATGAGCAGGGCGGGGGCGGATTGGGCCAGGCGGCGGTAGCGAGCCCACAGGCCGACCGAGCAGACGACGTTGACCATGCCGGTTTCGTCCTCCAGATTGAGGAAGGTGACGCCGCCGGCGGTGGCGGGGCGCTGGCGGTGGGTGACCGCGCCGCCGACGAGAACCCTTGTGCCGTCCCGGATATCGAGCAGATGGGCGGCGGGGACGACGCCGAGGGCATCGAGCCGGGGGCGCAGGAATTCGGTGGGATAGCTGTCCGGGGAGACGCCGGTGGCCCAGACATCGGCTGCCGCCAGTTCCAGATCGCTCATGCCGGGCAGGGCGGGGGCGTCGGTGACCGCGCCGGTGCCGGGCAGGCGATCGGGGCGCTCCCCGGCGGCCGCGCCCGCGGCCCAGAGGGCCTGGCGGCGGGTGATGCCGAGACTGCCGAGCGCGCCCGCGGTCGCCAGGGATTCAGCTTGGGGCACAGTCAGTTCCACGCGGCCGGTGAGATCCAGGAACGAGGCGTAGGGGGTGTCCGCACGGGCCTCGACGATCTTCTCGGCCAATTCCGTGCCGATGTGGCGGACCGCGGCCAGGCCCAGGCGGATCTGCATGCCCCGGGCCTCCAAGGTGGCCTCGGCCAGACTGTGGTTGATATCGGGACCGTGCACCGCCACGCCGTGCCTGCGCGCGTCGGCCACCAGGGACTGCGGGGAGTAGAAACCCATCGGCTGCGCACGCAGCAGTCCGGCGCAGAAGGCCGCCGGATGGTGCAGTTTGAACCAGGACGAATAGAAGACCAGGGAGGCGAAGCTCTGTGAATGGCTCTCGGGGAAACCGAAATTCGCGAAGGCGTACACCTTCTCGTAGATGCGGTCGGCCTTCTCGCCGGTGATGCCGTGCAGATCGCGCATGCCCTGGTAGAAGCGTTCGCGCAGTCGCTCCATCTTGTCGGTGGACCGCTTGGAGCCCATGGCGCGGCGCAGCTGATCCGCCTCGGCGGCGGTGAATCCCGCGACGTCCACGGCCATCTGCATGAGCTGCTCCTGGAACAGCGGGATGCCCAGAGTCCGTTCCAGCGAATTCTCCAGTGCCGGATGGTCGTAGTCCACCTTCTCCTGGCCGTTGCGGCGGCGGATGTACGGGTGCACGGAACCACCCTGGATGGGTCCGGGGCGAATGAGCGCCACCTCCACCACCAGGTCGTAGAAGGTGCGCGGTTTCAAGCGCGGCAGGGTCGCCATCTGCGCCCGCGATTCCACCTGGAACACGCCCACCGAGTCGGCGCGGCACAGCATCTCGTACACCGCGGCCTCGGACAGATCCAGCCGGAACAGCTCGACGGTCTGCTCCTTGTGCTCGCGCACCAGGTCGATCATGTAGTGCAGCGCCGACAGCATGCCCAGGCCCAGCAGGTCGAATTTTACCAATCCCGCTGCGGCACAGTCGTCCTTGTCCCACTGCAGGACGCTGCGGTTGGCCATGCGCGCCCATTCGGTCGGGCAGACGTCCGCGATCGGCCGATCGCAGATCACCATGCCACCGGAGTGAATGCCCAAATGCCTCGGCAGACCCTCCAGTTCACCGGCAAGGCCGAGCACGTCCGCCGGAATGTCGGTGTGCTCCTCCCCGGACACCCCGGTCCAGCGGCTCACCTGCTTGCTCCACGCGTCCTGCTGACCGGGCGAAAACCCCAGGGCGCGAGCGGCATCGCGCACCGCGGACCGCCCTCGATAGGTGATCACATTGGCCACCTGCGCCGCGTACTCGCGCCCGTACTTGGCGTAGACGTGCTGGATCGCCTCCTCCCGGCGATCGGATTCGATGTCCACGTCGATATCGGGCGGCCCGTCCCGCTCCGGCGCCAGGAACCGTTCGAACAGCAGTTTGTTCTCGACCGGATCCACATTGGTGATGCCGATGGCGTAGCAGACGGCCGAGTTGGCCGCGGAACCCCTTCCCTGACACAGGATGTCGTTGTCCTTGCAGAAGCTCACGATGTCGTGCACCACCAGGAAGTAGCCCGGGAACTTCAGCTCGGAGATCACCGCCAGCTCGTGTTCGAGCTGTCGGTACGCCCGCGCGTTTCCCGCGCGCGGGCCGTAGCGCCGGGCCGCGCCCATCATGGTGAGTTCCCGCAACCACGAACTCTCGTCGTGCCCGGGCGGCACGTCGAAGGGCGGCAGCTGCGGCGCGATCAAACGCAGATCGAACGCGCACTCCCGGGCCAGGGCGGCCGCATTGGCCACCGCCTCCGGGCTCTGCGCGAACAGCCGCGCCATCTCCGCGCCGGAGCGCAGATGCGCGCCACCGGTGGGGGCCAGCCAACCGGCCATCTCGTCCAGGCTCTGCCGAGCCCGGATGGCGGCCAGCGCCATGGCCCGCCGCCGCTGCGGCGGCCCCGCGAAATGCGCTCCGGTAGTGGCGAGTACGGGCAATCCCACCCGATCGGCGATCGCGACGAGCCGGGCATTGCGCTCGTCGTCCTCGGGGATGCCGTGGTGGGTGAGCTCCACGCTCACGTGTTCGCGCCCGAATCGCTCCATCAGATCCAGCAGGGCGGCCTCGGCGGCGGCATCGCCGCGCGTGAGTGCCTGGCGCACAGCCCCTTTCCGGCATCCGGTGAGCACATGCCAGTGCCCGCCCGCCGCCTCGGTGAGCCGGTCCAGGTCGTAGCGCAGGATTCCCTTCTCCCCCGCCGCCATGTGCGCGGCGGCCATCTCCCGGGACAGCCGCCGGTAGCCCTCCTGTCCGCGCGCCAGCACCAGCAGATGCGGACCGGTGGGATCGGGCGATCCGGTGCGCGGGGCGGAGTCGGTGACGTCGAGCGGCAGCGCTCCCACGGCGGGGGCCTGCTTGCGGCCCCGCCGCCCACCGCGCGGTGCCAGATGCGCACCCGGCCGGGCAGCGGTGCCGATCGAGAGCTCCGCACCGAACACGGTCGGCATCCCCCATTCCCGGGCCGCCTCCGCGAATCGCACCACCCCGTAGAACCCGTCGTGGTCGGTGAGCGCGAGCGCCTCGAGCCCGAGGCGCACCGCCTCCTCCACCAGTTCCTCGGGCTGGCTCGCACCGTCGAGGAAGCTGTAGGCGGAGTGGGTGTGCAGTTCGGCGTACGGCACCACCGGCCCTTCGGGCCGAAGCAGCCCCCCGGCCTCGTATTTCTCCCGTCTGCGCGACCAGGCCGGGCTGTCGCCGCCGTCGCCCTCGGGAACGGGCCGCGCCGGATCGGGTCGTCCGGACAGCACCCGTTCCAACTCCGACCACGTGGGTGGTCCGTGATGCCAGCCCATGACGCACCTCCTTTCGCGACGACCGCAGATGTCGAACATACATTCGAAACCGATCGGTCTCTACGGGGACCCGCCGAGGTGAAACCCACGAATCACACCGGGCTCGAGCGGCACAACCGCACCACCGTCACCGCGTCCGCGGAGCCGCCGCCCACCGGCGCCGGACTGTTGCGCGAGGCACTCTGGCCGTGGAACTTACTTTGGAGTAAGTTCTAGGCAATTCGATCCGCAGCAAGGGAGCAGCGATGACCGACACCACCAACGGTTACCTGGCCCGTCGGCGCGCACGCCGCGACCTGACCGGCAAGCATGTCCTCATCACCGGCGCTTCCTCGGGCATCGGCCTGTCCGCCGCGCACGCCGTCGCCCAGAAGGGGGCGGTGGCGATCCTGCTCGCCCGCCGCGCCGACGAACTCGCCATCGAGGTGGAGAAGATCAACGCCGACGGCGGCACCGCCCACGGTTACCAGTGCGACGTCACCGACGCCGAATCCGTCGATCGCGCGATCACTCTCATCCTCGACACGCACGGTCACGTCGACATGCTGGTCAACAATGCCGGGCGCTCCATCCGCCGGGCCGTGCACCGCTCCACCGATCGCATGCACGACTTCGAGCGCACCATGGCGGTCAACTACTTCGGCGCGGTCCGCATGACGCTGGCCCTGCTGCCGCAGATGCGTGAGCGCAAGGACGGTCACATCGTCAACATTTCCAGCGCCGGCGTGCAGGTCGCCACGCCGCGCTTCGCCGCGTACCTGGCCAGCAAGGCCGCGCTGGACAAGTTCACCGAGGTGACCGCGGCCGAAATGCTCGCGGACAACGTCACTTTCACCACCATCCACATGCCGCTGGTGCGCACGCCGATGATCACGCCCAGCGGCGATCAGGGCGCGCCCACCCAGTCCGCGGAGTGGGCCGCCGCGCTCGTCGTGCGCGCCCTCAGCGAACGCCCGCGCCGCATCGACGTCCCACTGGGCACGCTCGCCGAATACGGCAACCTGGTCGCGCCCGCCATCAAGGAGCGGGTGCTGCACCGCTACTACCGCGCCAACCCGGATTCGGCCGCCGCCAAGGGCGAAACGGTGATCGAGACCGAGACCGACGATCAGGAGATCGCCGAACCTCAGCGCCGCCGCCGTCCGGTCCCGCCCGCGGTCCGGATCACCGGCACCGCCCTGCGCCGCGCGGCGCGCCTGGTCCCCGGCACCCACTGGTAACCGACCCCGGGCCGAACTTCATTGTCGTGCAACGCCTTCCCGCTCTCCGATGAGCGGGAAGGCGTCGTCGTTCCCGGACCGCGCGGATTCTTACACGGTTTTGCCGTCGGCCTGACTTCGCTTTGCCGTCGCTCGCGCAGGATCGCTGTCGACGCCCCGGTGATCACCCGGAGCAGTGGACGACGAAGAGGAGTTTCCAGATGCGCTCAGTAGTGCGCTCGGTGAGCCTGGCACTGGCGGCGGCCGCGATCGCGGGTGCGGTCCTCGGCTGCGGCGGCGAGCCGGCCGCCCGGGTGGCGGCGAGCCCGCAATGGTGCCCGGCCGTGACGGGGCACGCGGTGGATTGCGGTGTGCTGCAACGCCCCCTGGTGACCGGACAGCCGGACCTGGGCACCATCGACGTCAGTTACGCGCTGGTGCGGCACAGCAACGGCGCGGTACCCGCCGCGGGCACCATCACCCCGAATCCGGGCGGCCCGGGGGTGCCGATGATCTCGCACGCGGCCGAGGCCGCGGCCCTGTCCCAGGCCATGCTGGACGATCACGATCTGCTGCTGATCGATCCGCGCGGCACCGGCCTGTCCAGCCCGCTGGAATGCGGCGCGGACAACCGGGACTATCAGGTGGGCACCCGCGAGCAGCAGGTGCGCGCGGCCGAGCGATGCGGGCAGGAGCTCGGAGCGAAGGTCGCGGGCTACACCTCCGCGGCCACGGTCGACGACTTCGACGCCGTGCGCGAACGGCTCGAGATCCCGAAGCTGGTGCTGTACGGGATCTCCTACGGCACATACCTGATGCCGATCTACGCCCAGCGCCACCCCGAGCACGTGCAGTCGATGATCCTGACCGGCGCCTACCCCGCCGATTTCGACCGGTTGCAACGCCCCAACGCGGAAGCGGTATCGCTGACGCTGCAACGCATCTGCGAACGCAGCCGAGCCTGCGACGGTGACACCGCCGTCGCGGACCTGCGCGTCACCGCGGAACGCCTGCGCGCACAGCCGATCACCGTTCCCGGCGAGCAGCCGATCCTGCTCACCGAGGGCATGCTGGGCAATCTCGTATTCGAGGCCGCCACCAGCAATGTGGGCGCACAACCGGATTCGATGACTCCACTGGGCACCCTGCCCGCCGCGCTGCGTGCGTCCGTACGCGGCGACGACGGCCCGCTGCGTGAATTCGTCACCGCCACAACGTCCGAGCCCGGCTACGAGAACATCGACGCCTACATCGCGGTCACCTGCAACGACTACGCACCGCTGTGGTCGGCCACCGCGGACCGCCCGCAACGTGAGCAGCAGTACCGCGACGCGCTGGCCACCGCACCCGGCGGACTGGGGGCGTTCAGCGCCGCCGGCTTCGGCGCGGCCCAGCGGGACGGCGGCGACTCGTGCATCGGCTGGCCCGCGCTCGCGAATCACCAGCGGCCCGATCAGATGACCGAGCCGATGCCGGACGTGCCGGTACTGGTGCTGTCGGGCGATCTCGACGCGATCACCCCGGACGCCAACGGCAAGCGGGCGGCGGCGCGCTTCCCGCACGCCACCTTCCTGTCGGTCCCGAACACCGGGCACGTGCCGGACATGGAGCCCAGCGGCTGTGTCACCGGGATCGTCGCCGAGTTCGTGCGCACCGGAGCCGCTCCCTCCAGCACGTGTGTGGCAAACATCCCGCCCATCGCCGTGACCCCGGTCACGAACTGACCGGGCGCACACCGTGACAACGTCCACCACCACCCAGAATGAGTCCATGGCCTTCGCGAATCCGGCACTGCCCGCGCCCTCGGTGCTCATCGTCGAGGACGATCCGAACGTACGCAGCACCCTCGAGCAACTGCTGCGCTTCGAGGGGTACCGGGTGCTGACGGCCCAGGACGGCCAGGCCGCACTGGAACTGCTCGAGAGCGATCGGCCGGATGCGGCGGTGGTGGACGTGGTCATGCCCCGGCTGGACGGGCTGTCGCTGTGCCGCCTGCTGCGCCGGCGCGGGGACCGGCTGCCGATCCTGGTGCTGACCGCCCGCCACCAGGTCGGCGACCGAGTCGCGGGTCTGGACGCCGGGGCCGACGACTACCTGCCCAAGCCGTTCGACACCGAGGAACTGCTGGCCCGGATCCGCGCGCTGCTCCGGCGCGGCGCGCCCGAGCCCGATATCGCCTCCGGCACTCTGGGTATCGCCGATCTGACGCTGGATCCGGCCACCCGGGAGGTACGTCGCGGCGAGATGCCGGTGGAGCTCACCCGCACCGAGTTCGACGTGCTGGAACTACTTCTGCGCAATCAGCGGGTGGTGCTCACCAGAGGCCGGATCTACGAGCACATCTGGGGTTTCGACTTCGACACCGAATCACGATCCCTGGACGTGTACATCGGCTATCTGCGGCGTAAGACCGAACAGCACGGTGCGACCCGGCTGATCCACACCGTGCGCAACGTCGGTTTCACCATCCGGGAGCAATGATGTTGCGCACCAAGGTGACCCTGGTCGCCGTGACCGCCATCGTCGCGGCGATCCTGGTGACGATCGTGACCGCCTACCGCGCGGTGTCACCGCTGGTGGCCGATCAGATCGATCGCGGTCTCACCGATCGCGCCGATACCGTGCTGGCCGTTCTCGACGCGGGCGCGACCCCGCCGGTGCGCCCGGACGTGACCGAACAGCTGCTGCTGCCCGACGGCACGGTGCGTCCGCTGACGCCCGGCCGAGATCCGTTGCCGGTCACCGACGCCGACCGCGCCGTGGCCCGTGCGGGCCAGGGCGCCAACGAGACCGAAGTGGTCGCCGACGGGGAGACCCACGGCGTGCTCACCAAGGGTCGCCCGGGCGGCGGTGCGGTGATGGTGAGCCAGAACTGGGCCGAGGTCGAGCGCATCGATCACCAATTCCTCTGGCGCACAACCTGGATCACCCTCGTCGCGGTCGCGGTGGCGGCCCTGTTCAGCTGGCTGGTCATCGGCCGGATCCTGCGGCCGATCCACCGGCTTGCCGCGGCCACCAAGCACATCACCAGCACCGGGGACCTGTCCGCCGCCACGCTGCCCGATCCGGGCGGCGGCGAGGTGGGCGATCTCACCCGCAGCTTCGACAGCATGCTCTCGGCGCTGAGATTCTCCCGGGCACAACAGCATCGGCTGGTGCAGGACGCGAGCCACGAACTGCGCACCCCGCTGACCTCGGTGCGCGGCAGCGCCGAGCTGCTGCAGCGGGCGCGCGGGCGGCTCACCCCCGAGGACGAGGCCACGGTGCTGACCACCCTGGTCCAGGAGGCCAGAGCGCTCGATGCCCTGATCGGCGAGCTGGTCGACCTCGCCACCGATCAGCACACCGCCGAAGCGGCCGTGGCCCTGGAGCTTCCGGCCCTGGCCGAGGATTGCGCACAGCGCTTCCGTCGTCGCACCGGCCGCACCATCACCGTCACCGCCGACGATCCGGTCACGGTGACCGCCCGGCCCCAGGGCCTGGCCCGCTGCGTGGACAACCTGCTGAACAATGCCACCAAATACAGTCCGGAGGACACCCCGATCGTCGTGCACATTCATCGAACGCGACTGTCGGTGCGCGACAACGGTTCCGGTATCGACCCGGCCGACATCGACTCGGTGTTCGACCGCTTCTACCGGGCGGGGCGCACCCGGTCCACCCCGGGATCGGGCCTCGGCCTGGCCATCGTGCACGACATCGTCACCGCGCACGACGGCACCGTCTTCGCCCGGAATCGGCCCGAGGGCGGTGCGGAGGTCGGATTCGAGCTATCGCAGCGGAACTGAGAGTCGCGCCGAGTTCTTTTCGCCACCGGAGTATGGACAGCAGCCCAGTGGTCATGAAATATGCTTAGCCTAACCTAGCTCAGGAGATGTGCTCATGATCCGCAAGTTCGTCGCTACCTCGATGGCTGCCGCCGGCCTGCTGCTGCCCGTCGGCGCCGCAGCCATCGTGGCCACCGCCCCCGCCGCCGTCGCCGCCCCCGCCACACCGTCCACCGGTGAGCTGAAGGGCAAGCTGCAGAACGCGCTCAACGGTTCCGGCGCGGAGCTGGAGTCCGGCGACGGCAGCCAGATCGTCAAGGTCGGCCAGATCATCGCCCGCATCCCCGGCTACAGCTGGGACGTCATCGGCCCGGTGAGCGTCGAAGGCGACGTGCTCTCGGCAACACTCAACAGCTGCGCGGGCGGCTCCTGCTTCCCGATCCCGGTGACCTGGAAGAACATCGGCGGCAGCTGGAAGCTCTCGCAGGAGAGCCAGGACCTGCTGGTCAGCTACTCGAGCATGGCGGGCTGAGACCACACGCCGAACGCCGAACGGTCGCACCGGAGCAAGCCGGTGCGACCGTTCCGTCTCTCACCAGCCGGGGCGGCCGCCGATCGGAACGTTGATCCAGCTGGGCGCGCCGGGATCGAGTTCGATGTGCTGTGGGCGCAGGCCGCTCTCGTTCAGCAACGGGCGCAACGGAAGTCCGCGCGGGAAGTTGAACGCGAAGACGTCCACGCGCAGGCGATGACCCGGTTGCAGGACCGCGTCGGTGGCGGTCAGGCCCAGATCCACCTGGGTGGGCTGACCGGGCACCAGCGGTTGCCGGTCGGCGAGGGTGAGGAACGGGTACGGGTCGGTGTAGTCGCCGTTCGCCGAGCGGGTCGATCTGGCCTCGTCCACGGCGCGCAGCGAGGCGGTGATCTGGCCCGAGGTCAGTACCGTCGACTTACCGTCCGGCGCAACGTCGTTGAGCGTCGCTGACCAGTAACCGTCGGTGGCGTCCAGCACCGTGTTCAGGTGCAGGTTCACCGGGCCGGAGATGATGGTCGGCTCGGCCACCGGCGCACCGGTGAAGGTGAGGCCGTTCATCTCCATCGCCCGGCCGTCCTTGGCGCACAGGTCGAGAATGGCGGTGATGCCCGCGGTGATCTGCGCGGAATCCCTGGAGCACAGGCTCATCACGCCGGGCGAGACGGTAAGCCGCTCGGCCGCACCGGGTTCGGCGGTCAGGCTGCCGTCGTGCACGCTGCCGGCGCTGGTGCCGCTGGGCGCGCCGGACAGGTACAGGCGACGGTATTCGGCCTCGCTGCGCGGGAATTCACCGGCGGTGGTCCAGCCCCCGCCCTGCTGGAACAGCGTCACCGGGCCGTAGCCGTCGATGCCGTTGTCGATTCCCTTGAGCCACTTGTCGAACCACGCGCGCTGCAGTACGTCCATGCGGGGCGGAGTGCCGGGCTCGCCCATGCCGCTGCCCGGATTCGCGTGGTAGGTATCGCCCATGACGAGCTGTTTCTGCCCGGGCGGCAAGGGAATCGCGTTGTAGATGCGCGGCTCGGAGTAGGTGAAGATGTCGTGCCAGCCGCCGTAGACGAAGGTCGGTACCTGCACCCGCTCCGGATGTCCGAGCCAGCCGCTGCGCAGCGGGCTGTCGGTCTCCAGAATGCTCTTGAGATTGTCGGGGATCTCCGGGACGCTCTGCACCGTCAGTGCCTGAATGATGTAGTCGAAGAACGTCATCGGGCTCTGCGAACGGTCCGCGAGCCACTTCCAATCGAAGTTCCCGCTGAAGACCGAGGCCAGATCCGGCATCAGTTTGAGCGTGTTGACCGCGAGCAGCCACGGCGGAATGAATCCGAAACCCAGTGCGCCACCGGTGGCGAGCACGTCACGCACCAGGTCGCTGCCCGGCTCCACCGGGAAGATGGCCTTGAGCGCCTCCGGATGATGCTCGGCGGCGTGCATCTGGTTGATCGCCGAGTACGAGATGCCGCTCATCCCGACCTTGCCGTCGGACCAGGACTGACGGCTGGCCCAGTCGATCACCTCGACATTGTCGAGCTGCTCGCGCTCCTGGAAGACCTGCCAGACGCCCTCGGAGAAACCGGTGCCGCGCACATCGGCGACCACCTGCGTGTAACCGCTCTGGATCAGCGTGCGGTCGGCGGTGAACAGGCGAGCCGCCCCGCCCGGAAGCGCCTTGGTGAGCTCGGTGAGTCCGCCGAGGCCGACCGAGGACAGGTCGAAACCGCGCAGGAAACTGCTGAGCACGTCGTTGAGCCCCGGGATCGAGAGCGCCGAGTCGGCGATCATCGACACCAGTTTGGTGTACGGGGTCAGGTTCACGATGGTCGGCAGCGGGGTGTCCACGATCCGGCCCTGCGCGTCCATCGGCCGATAGACGTTGGCCTTCAACACGGTTCCGTCGCTCATGGTGATCGGCACATCCCAGTCGATGTGCACACCGGGATACAGCGGCGCCGCATCCTGAGCCGCCGTCCATGCCGCGCCGAGCGCGCCGGCATCGGGTTCCGCTGTCGCGGCGGGGGTCGCCAGCGCGCCGACGGTCACCGCCGCCGTGAGTAGTGCGAGCGTGCCGAGCACGCGTCCTCTGAGCTTTCCGAAATTCATCCGACCCCGCCGCGTCCTGGAAACATTGCCGTACCCAACGGGTCGTGACTGTAACGGGCGCCACCTCGGTGCGCAATGATGGTGGACGCCACATCGAAATCGCGTCGCGCGTGCACCGATTCGCCGAGCGCTCACGTCATGTACCGATGCGCCAGCACTCACGTCGTGCACCGATGCGCCAGCGCTCACATCGTGCACCGAGCGGCTCACGCCCGACTCGATACCCTTGACATATGAGTCTCGATCCCGCCGTCGACCGCGCCCGGCTTCCCCGCGGCACACACGGGCTGGACCGGACGACGGTGGAGAAGTCGCAGCGCTTCCGGTTGATGCGCAGCGCACTGGAATCGGTCGCCGAGCGTGGATACGCCCCCACCACGGTGGCCGATATCGTTGCCCGCGCGGGAGTTTCCCGCCGCACCTTCTACCAGTTCTTCACCGATCGCGACGATTGCTTCGCCGCCGCCTACGACGAGGCCGTCGCGTACGTGATCGCGACACTGGACGCCGCCACCGCGTCAGCGCCCCGGACCGACTGGCGCACACTGGTTCACACCACACTCGTGGAATATCTGCGGGTGCTGACCGAGCACGGCGAATTCGCCCGCGCCCTGCACATCGAGGCCCTCGCCGCCGGACCGCGCGTGGCCCGGCAGCGCACCGTGCTCAAACGCGTCTTCGCCGACCGGATGCGCGCCGCCTTCATCATCGGCCGCGCGGCGGGCGATATCCCCGCCGAGATCGACCCCGAGTTCTTCGACGCCCTGATCGGCGCGATCGACGACCGGATCCGGGACCGGCTGCGGCTGTTCGAATCCGAACCGCTGATGGAACTCGCTCCGCAGCTGTACCGATTCACCCTGGCGGTCTTCGGCACCCCGGAGCGGTGATCGGCGCGGGCGCCGATCAGGAGAGCGCGTGCACCCGATCCGCGACCACGGCGGTCGCGGGCTTGGGGGACGCGCCGCAACTGGCCTGACGCGGGGCGTAGGCGACGGTGCGGGTGGTGACGAGCCAGCGACGGCCGTCCGGGTGGGTGACCACGGCCGCGCCCGCGAAATCCGCTGGGTCACGCGGGAATTCAGCGTCCTCGGCAGCAGGCTCCACTCGCAGCGAGACGGAATTCGCGTCCCGGTCCGCAACCGTATCGAAGGCTCGCGTGGACGACTCGTCCGTGATCAGTCGGCGCACAGCGATTTCCGCGATCTGCTCGACCGGGGTGTAGCAGCTGCGACCGCGCAGGCCGGGCAGTGAGATCTCACCGCGCCGGGCGGCGGCCACGGTGGCGCGCGCCTGCGCCGGAGTCAATCGGCCGTAGGTGAGGCCGGTGGGCAGGACGATCACGGCCGGGGCGAAGCGGTGACCGCCGGTGTGCGAGCACTCCCACACCTGGTCGGGGTACTCCGCGGCCAGATCGGCGGCGATCGGGCGGCCCAGCAGAGCGCAGCACCGATCGCGCTTGCCGTGCGCACAGACCAGCGTCAGCGGATCGGTGACCGCGGCGCCGAGTCCGGGCGCGGGACCGTTGAGCAGATGCAGATCCAGATCCAGGAGTTCCTTCGGATCGGTGATCTCCAAGCGCTCGCACCAGGAGCCCTCGGGACGCGAGCTGGCGATGAGAACCGTTCGGACGCCGGAGAATTCACTGCGCCCGGGGCGGCGGATGAGTGTCGGCCGCACCCGTGCGGCCTTGGTCCGAGCGCCCAGTTCCGGTGTGATCTCCGGTCCGAGCACCGCGTCCCCGATCACATCGCGCCCCCACGCCCCGGGCTGTTCCACGCACAGCCAGCCGGTGATCCGGGTCGCACTGCCGGGTAGTGGAATCTCCTGTGCCGCAACCGAACACGATAGGCCGGCGAACTCGGTCACAGCGGCTGCCCGTCGATGAGCTTGCGAATCATCTGATCCATCCGCCGGGCCCGCGTCTCCGGACGGACCGCGCTGCCCAGTTGCAGACCCGCCGCGACCCGCGCCTGCACGGGCAGGGTCTGGAAGAACGCCTCCGCCTCCGGATACTTGGCGAGTTCGTCCAGGAAGTCCTGCGGCAACTCGCGACCGTAGGCGCTGTCCCAGCGGCCGTCCTGCTTCGCGCGGTCGATTTCCGACTGCCCCGCCGGATGCATCAGCTCCTGCTCGATCAGCTCCGCCACGATGCCCACATTGCGCTGCGACCACGGACTGCGCCGACGCCGGGGCGTGAACCCGATCAGATAGAACTCGTCGTCCAAGCGGCGCGACTGCCCGTCGATCCAGCCGAAACACAGGGCCTGCCGCAGCGCGCCGTCATAGTCGAGGCTCTCGATCCCCGACCCCTTCTTGGCGAACTTCATCCAGATACCGTCCACCGCGGCGTGGTTGGCCGCCAACCACTGCCGAAACGACTGCTCATCAGCGAAGAACAGCGTAGGACGCTCGAGTGCGGACACGGCTCAACTGTAGATTCCGCCCACGCGCGCCCCACACCCCGGCGAGGCGAACGCACGAGTACGCATCCGTCGAACGGGCACTTGACCGACTTCGAGCGGGTCAGTGGCCCTCAGTAGCCCTCAATGGCAGCCCTCAGTGGCCCAGAAAAGGTAAGACCGCGGATTCGAAGGCCTGGTAGCGGTCGCGATGGATGCTGTGGCCGCAGGCGAAGGGCTGGACGGTGCAGTCCGGGACCGCGGTGCGCAGGTGGTCGAGTTTGTCGGGATCGACCATGCCGGTGGGACCGCCGCGCAGAAAGAGGGTGGGGGCGGTGATGGCCCGCAGGCCCTCCCACCATTCGGGGTGGGGCTTGCGGAACTGCTCCAGGGCCGAGGTGGTCATGGAACGGTCGAAGGCCAGCACGGCGCGCGGATGGCGCAGCAGGCTGGTGGTGGCGTGCCAGAGCTCGGCAACCGACGGCAGGCGGCGGGTCAGGGGGACCTGTTCGTCGCCCGACCGCAGCGGCAGGGGCTGCTCCTCGATCACCAAGCGGCGCACCAGGTCCGGGCGTTGCATCGCCGCCCAGGACGACGCGAAGCCGCCGAGGGAGTGGCCGATCAGGTCCACCGACTCCACGTCCAGGCGCTCGCACAGGCGCAGGATGTCGGCCCCGAACTCCTCGAAGAGGTAGGAGTCGGCGTGCGCGCTGTGACCGTGCCCGCGCAGGTCGGGAATGACCACCCGGCGACCCCGGCGCATCAGCTGCGCGGCGAACCGGTCCCAGGTGTGGCCGTCGCCGCCCATACCGTGCACCAGCACCACGGGGGTATCGCTGTGCGCATGACCGGCCGCCGCCCCCGAATCCCGGTAGGCGATCAGCACGTCGTCGAACTCGACCCGGGTGACCGTCAACTCCACGATCAACCAGACTACGGACCGGCCCACAGCGCCGCCGCAGGGTGTGCGCACCGCCATAGCCCGGCCTCCGGATCAGGGGACCGGACCCCGCACTGTCGAGGGGACGGCGAACTCCGGGTCCACCCGGGCGCGGCGGCGACGTCCCACAGCGCCGCTCACTCGTACAGCCCTTCCACATGCCAGGCGTCGTCGTAGCCGAGCAGCAGCAGGGCGCGGTTGTCCTCCTCGAGCAGGACTTGGGCGCGGGCGGCGAACCCGGGCCGGCCCCGGGGCGCCCACCAGTGGGCGTCCAGCGTCCAGGGCCCGGCCCAGCCGATCAGTTTCCAGCTGCGGCTCCCCCAGCGCAGCAGCGTCGGATCCGCCGTGAACAGACCACGCTCGCTCACCCACACCGGCTCTCCGGCCGCGTCCTGCAACCGCACCCGCGGCCGATGCGCCGGCACCACGGCCGGCGCGGGTTCCGGCAGCCGGCCCGGCCACGGCTGGGCCGGATCCGCCGCGGGCACCGGCTCGTCCCCCAGCGGGACCATGGTGACCCGCTCGGCCGGTCCGCGCCCGCCGCTGAGCACACCCAGCCGCACCGCATCACCGCCCAGCAGCCCCTGCACCCGGATCAGCGCCCGCCGCGCCCGCTCCTCGTCCTGTCCGACCCCGCCCCACAGCCCCAACTGCAAGGCCCCGGCCGAGACGACCTCGATCGGCTCCAGTCGCAGCAGGGTTATCGGCGCGGTCGGCCCGTCCCCGCGAAGCCATTCGGCCTCGAGTGCGGGATCGGGATCCGGATCACGCCAATCCCGTTCCCCGCCAAGGGTATCGGACCGATACGGGCGACCGGCCGGCGGGCGGCGGGTGCTCGGGGCGCGGCGGGTCAGCCAGCCGTCGAGTTGCCAGCGGATGCGGTCGGCGGTGCTGTCGGGGGTCAGGGGTTCCGCGCAGCGCCAGATGCGGGAGAGTTGTTCGCCCGCTTCGGTTTCCGCGTAGATGGACAGGCGGGTGCACGCCACCGAGGCCGCGGACAGCACGGCGTGCAGTTCGGTGGCGAGCATGCGGCCCGCGAAGGCGGCGGCGTCGATGCGGTCGATCGGCGGATCGCAGCGGTAGTCCACGATCAGGTCGGGGGCGGGAGTGCTCACCGAGGGCGGGCGCTCCGGGACGGCGCGCGCACAGCGGTGTGCGGCAATGGCATCCGCGCCGAAGCGCGAGGACACCTCGGCCGGAGTGAGCGCCGCGAAATCGCCGATCCGGCGCAATCCCAGGCGGTGCAGCAGATCGACCAGCTCACCGCGCTGCGGCGCGGCCAGGGCGGGTTCCACCGCCAACTCGGAAACCGGCAGCGGCGCAAGGAATTGCGCGCCCCCGCCCGGCGGCACGATGGTGGAGCTGCGTGCCGCGAGCACCGCCGTGGAGAGCTCGTCCGCGATCCCTATCTGACATTCCGCCCCGGCCGCCGCCACCGCGTCCATCAGCCGCTCCGCCGCCGCCTCCTCCGACCCGAAGAACCGCGCCGCGCCGCGCGCCGCCAGCACCAGCAGCCCGGGCCGCAGCACCTCGACCCCGGGCACCGTGGCATCGACCGCCGCGACCACAGGCTCGAAGAACCGCGCGTCGCGTTCCGGATCATCGTGCGCCACAAGCAGATCCGGGCATCTGCCCTGCGCCTCCCGTCGCCGCAGTCCCCGCCGGACCCCCTCGGCCCGGGCCACCGCCGAACACGCGACCACCAGGTTCGCCGAGAACACCGCCACCGCCCGCGTCACCGGAGCGCCGGCTTCCGCTGCCGCCGCCACCGCCGGCCAATCCAGGCACCACACCGCCAGCACCCGCGAACGCGACGCCGTCACACCCACCCCGCCATCACGCTGCCGACAGGCGAACGTCAGGAGACGGCATGACGGAGCGGGAGGGCGGGGGTCGCGGCGAGGGGCTCGGTTTCGATCCATTCGGTGCGGCCGTTGCGCGGGCACAGATCCAGGCGACCGGTGCGGGGCTGGGCGGACCGGCCGCGCACGGAGACGTTCAGGCCCACGGTGCGCAGGCGGCCGCAGCCACGACCGAGCCCGCCGTAACCGGCCACCTCGGTGTCGATGCGCAGGACGGGACCGGCCCAGGAGCCACCGGTGACGATCAGGGTGGAGCTCTTGCTGCGGGCGCGGGCGCTCAGGACCCGGGTGCGCGAGAGCGGCACCGAGGCGCCGTTCAGACCCAGCACGACCAGGTCGAGACCGTCGAGCAGCACCGAGGCGACCTCGAGCGGATCCGAGCCGGGGTCGGTGACCACGGCCAGGCGATCCAGGCGCGCGCCCATCTCGGCCGCGGCCAGCAGACCGAGGCCGGGCAGGCCGAGGACCGCCGCGTACCCGCCGGCGCCGGTCACCGCGGCCAGCAGACCGGACAGCAGCGAGCTCGCCCCGGCGTAGGCCACCACCGAGCCCTTCACCACACCGCCCTCGGGCAGCAGATTTTCGAGAGCGGGCGGCACCGGCAGCGGTTCCCCGCGCAGCGGGTTCCCCTCCGGACCGACCCGCGCCACCGGCACCCGGGTGGACGCCTCCGCCCCGCGCGCGGGAACCGCGGCCATCCGCCGGCGCAACTCCGCGAGCTGCCGCTGTTTCGCTTCCCCAGCCGAACCCATCTATCGACCACCTCTCTCAACCGATGGGGACCGGCCGGTACAAGCTCCCGAACTCCGCGAAAGGGGCGATTCGAGAAATCCAGCACCGGTCCAGCTACCTGACATAATCGAATATACGTTCGATCAATGCACAGTAGAACTCGAGCCCGGGCACGCGTCAAGCACCAGTGGCGTACACCTCGCGTTTCTCCCTCGCACGGTCCGTGCGAGTCCGCTACCTGCGAAGAGGCCGCGTCCAGGTCTCGGCGCTCTCCTCCCGCACGGTGCGCGGCGGACGCGGCGTCCGAGGGCGGGGGCGCCCACCCGGCTCGACCCCTGTCCGGGTGCCGGAACCGTCGGCCGCAGGGGCGCGGGAACCATCGGGCGACCCGACACCGGAACCGCTCGCGGACCCGGCGTCAGCCGAACCCGCGACGGTGCCGCCCATCGACCCGCTACCGGAATCGCCCACCGGTCCGGCCGCCGAACCCGCGCCGGAACCGCTCGCCGGACCGCCGGAGTCCGCGGCGGAATCAGCGGCCCGTCCCGCCGCACGGCGCCCGGCCCATCGGGCGACCCGCCCCGGCGCACGAGCGCCTCCGGGCACACGACCCGCACCCGCCGACCCGGCCGAGCCGCGCATGGGCTTGTCCACGATGATCGCGCCGATCGCCTCGGTGACCGGATCGGTGATCGGGGTGGTCTTCACCAGATCGATGACCTCACCACCCGGATGTTCGTGTGCCAGAACGGGTTCGCCGAGTCCGGTCCGGCGCTGGATCTTCTTCATCCACTCCGGAGCCCACCAGCAATCGTCCCCGAGCAGCTTCATGGTCGCGGGCACCAGCAGCATGCGCAGCACGGTGGCGTCGATGAACAGCGCCGCGATCATGCCGTACGCGATGTACTGCATCATCACCAGATCCGAGAACGCGAACGCCCCGGTCACCACGAGCAGGATGAGCGCGGCGGCGGTGATGATCCGCCCGGTGTGCGCGGTGCCGATCCGCACCGCCTCGGTGGTGGACGCGCCCGCCGTGCGCGCCTCGACCATGCGCGACATCAGGAAGACCTCGTAGTCGGTGGAGAGTCCGTAGATGATCGCGATGATCAGCACGAGCACGTTCGCCTGCATCGGCTGCGGCGTGAAATTGAGCAGCCCCGACCCGTGCCCGTCGACGAAGATCCAGGTCAGGATGCCGAGGGTCGAGCCGAGCCCGAGCGCGCTCATCAGCGCGGCCTTGATCGGCAGCACCAGCGATCCGAAGGTCAGGAACATCAGCATGGTGGTGACGAGCAGCACCAGCCCCACCATCAGCGGAATCCGGATCAGCAGCGCGTCGATGGTGTCCTTCTGGATGGCCGGGATGCCGCCGACCATCATCTGCACCCCGTCGGGCAGTTCGATCGAGCGCAGGTACTCGACCGCCGCCCCCGCGGCGTTGACGTCCTGCACGCTCGCCTTGGTGCGATAGACGTTCGAGAGCACCGAGGAGCGCGCGGGAACCTCGAATTGTGTTGTCAGACCGGGTGCTTCGTCGGCCTGCTTCCAGATCTTGCCGACGGCGGTGCTGTCGCCCGAGATGAAGATCAGCTCGATCGGATCGGAGCTGCGCGCCGGAAAGAGCGTATCCATCTGCTCTTTCGCCAACCGCACCTTGTTGTCCGGCGGCAGATACTTCTCACTGAGCCCGCCGAAGATCAGGTTCTGCATCGGCAGGATCAACAGGATCAGCGCGATGCACAGCGAGACACTGATCTTCACCGGATGCTTCATCACCCAGACCGTCGAACGTCCCCAGAAGCCGTTCTCGATCTCCTCGGCGGACTTGGCCTTGCGGAATCGCTCGAGCCCCAGCGCATCCACCCGCTTGCCCAGAATGCCGAGCGCGGCGGGCAGGATCGTGATGGCGGTCAGCGCCGCGAGCGCCACGGTCGTGATCGCGCCGTAGGCCATGGATTTGAGGAATCCCTGCGGAAACAACAGCAGGCCGCCGACACTCGCGATGATCATCGTCGCGGAGAACACCACGGTGCGCCCGGCGGTCATCACCGTGCGGCGCACCGCGGCCCGGGTGTCGTATCCCTCGGCGACCTCCTCCCGGAATCGGCTCACGATGAACAACCCGTAGTCGATCGCCAGACCGAGGCCGATCATCGTCACCACCGAGGAGACGAACGAGTTCACCTCCGCGAAATTGGTGAGTATGCGGACGATTCCGAGCGCGCCGATCATGGTCAGGCCGCCGATGGACAGCGGCAGCGCGGCCGCCACCACACCGCCGAAGATGAAGAACAGCAACACCCCTACCGCGGGCAGCGCGATGGCCTCCATGCGGCGCAGGTCGTCCGCCATGGTGTCGTTGAGGGTGCCCGCGATCGGCTGCAGGCCGCTGACCTGAACATCCAGGCCCGGAATGAAGAAGACGTCCTTGACTTTTCGATAGTTGCGCACCATGTCGGTGTCGTTGTCGCCCCGGATGGCGATCAGGGCGATGCCGCTCCTGCGATCCTTGGTGGCCGCGGCCTGCCCGCTCGCCTTCCCGGTCTCGGTCTTCCAGTACGCGAGGTTGATTCCGGAGATCTGATCCGGATGCTCGCGCGGGAGGCGGTTCAGATTGTCGATGACGGTGCGGCTGAACGCGGGATCATCGACGGTCTTGCCCTCGGGCGCGGTGTACAGCACCGCGACGTCCACATCGTGATTGCGGCCGAACGCCTCGTCGGCCAGACGCGCGGCCTGCGAGGACTCCGACCCCGGATCGTCCAGACCGCCGGAACTGAGGTGGTCCTCGAGCCCGAACCCGTACGCGCCCAAGGCGAGCAGACCCGCCACCGCGATGCCGATGACTCCGAACCGCAGGCGATAGACCACATCGCCCCACCACGCGAACATCTAGAGCGCACCTCGTCCGGAATCGCGATCGGCCGTCGTCTCGAGATCCATCAGAACGGAACTCCCTTCACATCGCCCGCACAGACGCGGAATCCGGGTCCAAACGTACCGGGGTACAGCGAGATGTCCGATCGGACAGAGGATTTCGCCGTCCCGATCACGCTCCGGCAGCCTCCGGGCACCGCTCCGGCAAACCTGCCGACAACACGCTGATCGGTGACGATGAGCCCGAACGATCGGGGCCGGATGCCGTGATCAGAGCCTCGGCAACCCGCCGCCCCGGCCACACCGCACGGCACCCGCGCCGAGCGCCCGCACGGCAGTGGCGCAAACCTCGGGCTTCGAACCAGGCCAGTCAGGATGGTTTTCCGCTACCCTGCACCCGTGACCGAACGCGCCCATCCCATCGTCGGCCCCGATTACCTCGTGGCCGGTCGTTACCGTCTGCAGTCCAAGCTCGGTGGCGGTGGCATGGGCGCGGTATGGCTGGCGCACGACCGCCTGCTCAAGCGTGATGTCGCCGTCAAGCAGGTGCTTTCCACCGCCGGCCTCAGCGAGGACGAGGCGCGCGAGGTGCGCAGCCGGATCATGCACGAGGGCCGCGTCGCGGCGAAACTCTCGCACCAGCACGCCATCGCGGTGTACGACGTGGTGCTCGAGGCGGGCGAGCCGTGGCTCGTCATGCAGTACCTGCCCTCCCGCAGTGTGGCCAAGGCGCTGGCCCTGGTCGAGCGGCTCTCACCGATCGAGGTGGCGCAGATCGGCGCTCAGGTCGCCGACGCGCTGGCCACCGCGCACGCCGCGGGCATCACGCATCGAGATATCAAGCCCGGCAATATCCTGGTCGCCGATCGCGGCGACGAGGTCGGCATGGTGAAGCTCAGCGACTTCGGCATCTCCAGCGGCGCCAACGACGCCGAGGAGGTCGGCGACGTCATCACCGGCACCCCCGCCTACCTGCCGCCGGAGGTGGCGCGCGGCGCGCGGCCGACCAATGCCAGTGACGTATTCTCGCTCGGCGCAACGCTGTACACCGCCATCGAGGGCCACCCGCCCTACGGTTTCGACGAGGACAGCGACGTGATCGTGGAACGCGCCGCGATGGCGCAGATCATTCCGCCCGAGCGCAGCGGCCCGCTCACCGAGGCGCTGCTGCACATGATGGAGCCGTCGCCGCAGCGCCGCCCCACCATGACCGAGGCGCGCAACGAAATCCTCACGGCCGCATTCGGTCCCGGCACCGCGCCCTACATCCTCAGCGCGCCCGTGCGCACCGAGGACGGCACGATTCCGGCCTGGGCCGCCCGCAATTCGGCGGCCGGACTGCGCAGCCCGAACTCCAGCCCGCTGCCCCGGCCGCAGCGTCAGCCGGCCGCGGCACCCGCTGCGCCGCAACGCACCAGCAAGCCCAAGGGCATCGACTTCAGCAAGCTCGGCCCCAACGCGGGACCGCTCGCGGTGGCGATCGGGCTGCTCATCGGCCTGTTGATCATCATCCTGATCCTGGTGGTGCTCTGACCGTCGCCCCGGGACTTCATCAGTCGATGCGGCGGCGATGAGCCCAGCGGGTCAGGGCGTTTCGGTTCGACTGCTGCGTCTTTCGCAGCACGTTCGACGCGTGCGTCTCCACCGTCTTCACCGAGATGAACAGTGATTCGGCGATTTCGCGGTAGGTGTAGCCGCGCGCCAGCAGCCGCAGCACCTCGAGCTCACGCGGGGTGAGCGAGTCCAGCTCCGGATCCAGCGGCGGCTCGGGCACTGGCGATCGACCGGTGAACGAGTCCAGCACGAAGCCCGCCAGGCGCGGGCTGAACACCGCGTCCCCTCCCGAAACGCGCCGAATGCCGTCCGCCAGTTCGGGTCCCGAGATGGTCTTGGTGACATAGCCGCGCGCGCCCGCCCGGATCACCGCGATCACGTCCTCGGCGGCATCGGAGACGCTCAGCGCCAGGCACACCGGGCCGGACTCGATGCCCTGCAGCACCGCGACGCCGCCGCCGTCGGGCATATGCACATCCAGCAGCACCACATCCGGTGTGGCGGCCTTGATTCCGGCGATGGCCTCGGCCACCCCGCCGGCCTCGCCGACCACCTCCATATCGGATTCACGACTCAGTTCGGCCCGCACCCCCGACCGGAACACGGCATGGTCGTCCACCAGAAAGACCCGGACACTCACCTGAGGCTCCTCACCCTGACGCCGATTTCACCCACATCGGTACCACATTTCCCGAGCGACGCACGTGCGACGCCGGACTCCACCGCACCGCTCGCCCGCCGGGGCAGCCAGACGGACTGTTCGCCACGGCACCCCGATCGACCATCCCCGTGCCGTGGCGATGCCGGGGCGACCTTTCGCGAAGATCTCACGCCGAGGGGCCCGCCCCGGTGTCATCGGGTGTGCGCCCGTCGCTCTCGGCCTCCCGATCCACCGACGGCCCGGTGGGCTGCACCACCAGCCGGTCCTCGCCACCGTCGGTGCGCGGCATGATGATTCGCACCTCGGTACCGCGACCGGGGGTGGACTGGATCTCCACATGCCCGCCCCGGCGCTCGATCCGCGCGTGGATGGATTTGGCCAGACCCTGCCGGTCCGAGGGCACCAGATCCGGATCGAAACCCTTGCCGCGGTCGCGGACGAACACGCTCACCTGATGCGGTTCGGTCTCGGCGAACAGGTCGATCGACGGCACGTCGGCGTGTTTGGCCGCGTTGACCAGCGCCTCCCGCGCCGCGCCGAGCACCGCCGTGAACTGTTCCTTGCCGAGGCCGACACCGCTGTCGTCGACATCGATGGAGACGTCACCGACGGTCACCGGCGTCACCTTCACACCGTGCTGATCCTCCACCTCGCCCGCGATGGTGCGCAGTGCGACAACGAGACTCGACTGCGCCGGACCGGCGTCATCGAACAGCCACTTGCGCAGTTCGCGTTCCTGGCTGCGGGCCAGGCGCACCACCTCCTGCGGATCATCGGCCTGGCGCTGGATCAGAGCCAGCGTCTGCAGGACCGAATCGTGCAGGTGCGAGGCGATCTCCTCGCGCTCCTCGGTGCGAATACGCGCGGCGCGTTCGGAATTCAGCGCCCGCACCATGCGCAGCCACAGCGGCACGGTGAGCAGTCCCGCGCCGACCAGCGTCACCGCCACCGCGAGCATGGCCGACCCCAGCGAACTCAGATCGATGCGGGCCAGCACCACCACGCCGAGGCCGATCACGATCAGCGTCGCACCGCCGACGATGCGCGCCCAGGTGACCACGTTCGGCCGGGCGGGCAGTCCGATGACGGATCTCGGTCCGTCCGCGTCGAATTCGCGCCACACCAGCGCCGCGCCGATGGCCACCACGATGATCGGGCCGACCACATGCGCGGCTGTGCCGTTGAACAACCACGCCATCGCCACCGACAGCGCCAGACCCAGCAGCGCGAGCCCCACACCCTGACGCCGCTCCTTCGCCGAGGGTGGTCCGGCGTCGCCGCCGCCCGGGGTGAAGATCCACAGCATGCCGTAGGCGACCAGACCCGCGCCCATCAGCGCGGACAGCAGCACGAACGCCATCCGCACCTTGAACACGTCCATGCCGAGATGATCGGCGAGCCCGCCCGCCACCCCGCCCACGATCCGGCCACCCGACCGCCGCACCAATTTCGGCGTCCGCGCGACGGGAACCGCCCCGCGGGCAGGGTCGAGTAGAGGTGGGGACGGGTACATGCCCTCGATACTGGCACGCCGCACCGACCGGCGGCATCGGGAAACACCCCCATTCCGCCCTGAGGCGACCCACCGGCTCCCAGGCGGGTTCGCGCCGCTCGGAGCAGACCTTTAGTGCATATGCACTAAAGCTGGGCATCGCCCTCGGCGGTCTGACGATAGCGCCCGGCTCTTGTTTCCTGTGAGCTGAACCATGGTGCCCGAGCCGTGTGATCGGCGCTACCCGAGCAATGACGCTGGAGGACGAAAGTGAACAACTCGCGCTTGCGCCGAGTCGTCGTGATGACGATCTGCGCGCTGGTGGCGGTGAGTGCGGGAGTGGCGTCGGCCGACCCCGGCTACCCCACCTTCCCGCCCGATCAGAACCAGCTGCCGCAGCTGCCGTTCTCGGAACCGCAGATCTACGATCTGCTCCCGATCCCGGTTCCGGACGAGGATCCCTGGTACGACGATCCGGCGGATATCGCCTCGTACGCTCCCGGCCAGATCGTGCGCTCGCGCGAGGTGCAGACCCGTGTCCTGGGCATCCCGTTCCCCGTGTACACCAAGCAGCTGCTGTACCGGTCCAATGACGTGCACGACAATCCGATCGTCACCGCGACGACCGTGATCGTGCCCGGCATTCCGTGGAGCGGCAGCGCCCGGCCGGTCGTCTCCTTCCAGGAGGCGATCGACTCCACCGATTCCTCGTGCAACCCCTCGCACACGCTGCAGACCGGGACCATGAAGGAATCCACCCTCGTGATCTACTGGCTCACACAGGGTTTCGCGATCAACGTGCCCGATTTCGACGGCAAGTTCAACACCTTCAACACCTATGCCGAAGGCAAGATGGTGCTGGACAGCCTGCGCGCGATGAAGAACGATCCGGGCCTGGGCCTGACCGATTCCGGGATCGCGCTGTACGGCTACTCCGGCGGCGGTTCCGGATCGATTCGCGCGGCCGAACTGCGCGCGACCTATGCCCCGGACGTCCGGCTGCTGGGCACCTCCTTCGGCGGCGCCCCGGCCGACCTGGTCGCCATCGCCCAGTACGCCACCCAGCCCCAACCCGGCGTGGCCGGCACCAGCAGCTTCACCATGTGGCTCGGCTGGGCCGCGCTGGCACGCGAATACTCGGATGTGTTCCGGCCGGAAGACCTGCTGACCGAAGAGGGTCAGACGCTCCTGAAGGACTTCGAACACCGCTGCTACGCGACCATCGCGCTCTCGGGCGTCTACCGTCCGATCAGCGACTACTTCCAGCCCGGCAAGTCGCTGGAAGGCTCACCCGAGGTGATGAGGGTGCTGCGGGACAACAGCCTCGGCAAGTACATCCCGGATACGCCGCTGCTGTGGTGGCACGGCATGTGGGACGAGCTGATCCCGCCGTCGGCCGTCGTCATCCCCACGGTGAACTCGTACTGGGAACGCGGCGCCGACCTGCGGTTCTACACCGTGCCCGTCCCCGAGCACATCACCAACGCGGTGACCGGCTGGCTCCCCGCGGTCGCCTGGACCAGCGCGGTGCTGCGCGGATTGCCCCCGGGACCCAAGTTCAAGGCCGACTTCCAGCCGCTGCCGCCCGGATTCCCCGGCAGCTGATCTCGACACCCGACGGCGGCACCACGCCTGCCGTCGGGTCACTCTCACCTAGGGTGAGCTGCAACGTCGCAGGAAAGGCGGATGTCCGATGACGCACATCTCCCTCACCGGAATCGATCGCGCCCACGATGAGCGCTGGCACAGGGCGATCGACCGCATGCGGTCCGGGGCGCTGGCCCTGGTGAGTCGGTTCAGCGTGGACGCGCCGCCCTACGACGCGCTGCCGCGTTCCATGCGGGACGCGGACTTCGTGCCGAGTGCGGAACTGAACCTGGCACTGTTCTTCCGCTACGCCGGTGATGGCGTCGAACCCTCCGAGCAGGACACCGCGCCGCTCGTCGAACGCGCGGTGCGCCTGGTCGACGACGGGATGCCGATCGAGGAGGTGCTCACGAACTACCGCATCGGCATCTCGTTCTTCTGGGCGCAGCTCATTCCCAATCTGGGGCCGGACGAGTTCGAACTCATCCCGGACTTCGGCCACCGGGTCACCAACTACACCAGTCTGGTGCTGGTGCGGATCACCATCGCGCTCGTGGAGGACGCCCGCCAGCCGCGCTGGGACATGCTCGAGCGCCAGAGCGAGATCGCCGCGGACCTGCTCGCCGGGCGCAATCCCGAGGGCTGGGCCCGCGACCTCGACACTCCGGTCGCCGACAGCTTCCTGATCGTGGTCATGCGCCTGGGTGAACCCTCCCCCGGCACCCTGACCGCGCTGCGCACCCGGCTGGCCGGCCTGCCCGGCGCGCTGCTGCATCGTGACAGCGGCGGCTGGACCGCCCTGGTCCCGCCGCGCCCCGGCGACGAGGCCGATCCGGTGCGCGCGCTGACCTCCCGGCTCGCCCTGCGCCCGGCCGATCCGCATCCGCAGGTCTGGATCGGCATCGCGCCCGCACCGACCCATGCCGCGATTCCGGAGGCCTGGGCCGAAGCGCGCATCGTGGCCGAGACGGCGCGCTGCCTCGGCCGCCCCGAAATCGTCTGCGGCCGAACCGACATGATGTTCGAGTACGCCATCGCCACGGCCGAGACAGCGCTGCCGAGCCTGGCCGCGCTGCTGGACCCGATCGACGAACAGCCGCTGCTCACCAAGACTCTCGATGCCTACATCGACAGTCAGTTCAACCACAACGCGGTCGCGCGGGCACTGTTCATCCACCGGAACACGGTGACCTACCGGCTCTCCCGCATCACCGACCTCACCGGATACGACCCCCAGGATCCGGCCGGGATCTCCACGCTGATGGCGGCGCGGGTCGCACGACGGTTGCGCGCCAAGTCATTCCGCGCCTGAACCCACTGCCCGGCTGTCCGGTCCGGACAGAAAACCGGTAGAGATCAGGCATTTCGCTGGTCGTCGCCGATTCAGGCGCGAGTATCGGAGCACGGTCGCTCGGCTTCGTCGTGCTCATATCCCTTGTCCTGGCCGGACGAGGCTCGCAGCATCGTCCATGACCGCCTGACCGGACCGGCAAACCACGCCGACCTGGTTGACCTGGACTTTCGCGCTGGCCGCACCGAAAGTTCCTCGGCCGCAACCGGTCCGGCTGCCTACGTTTCTTCTCGAGGCCATCGAGCCTCCGGGCACCGGGTCCTGCAGTGATCGGGTCCGAACCGGGCCGGGGGAACGGCTCGGAGGGCGAACAGCCCACACCGCGACCGCTACCGGCGATCGCATTCAGTTCCGGGGAGAAACCACATGATGATCAAGACCGCGTTCACCGCCGCCGCCACCGCCGCGGGCCTGCTGCTGGGTGGTCCGATGGCGAGCACCGCACAGGCCGGGGCGATGGCGCCGCACGAGAAGACGACCGTCGCACCCAACGGCATGTCGGTCACGGTCGGGCACCAGGACAACGCCTTTCGGCCGGTGGCTCCCTTGAACGGCATGCCCACGAGCCGAGAGGTGTACCTGGACAACACGTCCTACGGCCGGGTGGCAGGTGGCACCGGCACGATCAGGACCGGGTACTTCGTGGCGTGCGCGGTCGACCTGGATGTCAGCTTCACCATCGAGGGCAGCGCCGGGATCGACATCGGCGCCTCGGTGGGCGTCGGGGTGGGGTCGCTCGGTGTGACCCCCACCGCGAGTGCCGATATCAGCCCGACGATCGGCGGCAGCATCGGCTTCGATCTGTCGATCGCACCGGGCAAGATCAAGGACATCAGCCTGGCCGAGAAGCAGATTCCCGCCGGCGGCACCGGCTACGTGGTCAGCAGCGACTATCGCCTGACCGTGGAGGGCTGCGGCGGACCGCTGACGGTGCAGGCCTACACCATCATCGAGGCCACCTCACCCGAGGCGGACGCGGCGAGCTGGGTCATCGGCGACCCGATCAACCTGTGATCCGTCCGGACCGGCGGCCCGATGTCCTGCGGCGGCTGAGTGATTCGTTCAGCCGCCGCTTCGGCAATTCACAGGGCGGGCCGATAAATTTGCGACATGCTCTGGGGGATAGACCGCATGTCGGGGACTCTGTGATGACCGAACACACCATCACGGACGATCACACTCGTTCGCCGCGAGCGCTTTTCGCGCAACGGTTCGCCGAACTCTATGAGGCGGCGGGCAATCCGACCCTGCGCCGCGTCGCCACCGCCGCCGACACCCGAATGCGCGCCGCTCAGGGCAACCGCCCCGGCGGCGCCTCCGCCCAGCGCATCAGCGACTGGAAAGCGGGCCGAAACGTCCCGGCCCGCTTCGAATCCCTGCTCCCCGTCGTCCTCACGCTGGTGGAACTGGCCCGCAAGAGGGGCGCCCCGCTCCCCCACACGCTCGCGGACCCCAAGCAGTGGCAACGCCTCTGGCACACCGCCACCACCTGGAACCCCGAGGACGATACCGAATCCGCCTGCCCCTACCTGGGTCTCACCTCCTACCGCCCCGAGAACCACGCGCTCTTCTTCGGCCGCACCCGCTCCACCACCGAACTCATCACCCTTCTCCGCGAGGCCACCGGCATGGTCGCCGTGATCGGAGCCTCCGGAGCGGGCAAGTCGTCCCTCTTGGCCGCGGGCCTCGTCCCCGCCCTGCCCGACTGGGAGATCACCACCTTCGCACCGGGAGCCCATCCCCTCACCGCCTTGCACACCGCCATCGGATCACGTTCCACCACAGCGGAATCAGCGCCGGATGTCCTTTCGCAGCCCGATCGAGCAGAACGAACCGCATGCGATGGTCGAACAGGACCGGACGATCGAACAGCACACGACGTGGCCGCCGACGACACGTCACGGGGCGCTGGAATCGCCGACGGTCTGGCTCCGCGTGTCGAGGGCAGGCGTCGATTACTGATCATCGATCAGTTCGAGGAACTGTTCACCACCTGCGCCGATGAGCACGAGCGCGAAGAATTCCTCGCCACCCTGGACCGATGCGCCACCCGCGCGGACGATCCCCTCGCCGTGGTGATCGCCCTGCGCGCCGACTTCTACGCCCACTGCCTCAACTACCTCGTCCTGCAGCGCACCCTCGAACAGCGCAGCTACCTGCTGGGCCCCATGCGCATGGACGAACTCGCACAGGCGATCTCCGGACCCGCCCGCGCGGCGGGCCTGGAGCTCGAGCCCGGCCTCGAAGAACTGGTCATCACCGAACTCTGCGGCGCGGGCGACCATTACGGCCGCCGCAGCTACGACCCGGGGGCCCTCCCCCTGCTCTCGCACGTCATGTCCGCCACCTGGCAGCACCGCGAAGGCCGCCGACTCACCACCGCGGGCTACCGCAAGGCGGGAGGCGTGGTCGGCTCCGTCGCCGAAACCGCCGAATATGCCTGGAACGAACTGACTTCCGCACAGCAGCAGGCCGCCGAAGTCATCCTGCTCGCCCTGGTCACGGTGGGCCAGGACGCCCGCGATACCCGCCGCACCGGTCAGCGCCACGAGCTGCTCGGACGCGTCGAGGACCACCAGGATGCCGACGCCGCGCTGGAACTGCTGTCCCGTACCCGGCTGATCACCCTCGACGCCGACACCGTCAGCCTCACCCACGAAGTCGTCCTCACCGCCTGGCCGCGCCTGCGCCATTGGATCGACGAGGACAGGGTCGGCTACCTGGTTCGCCAGCGTCTGGAGGCCGACGCGGCGGAATGGGCTGCCCAGGAACGAGATCACTCACTGCTGTACCGCGGCACACGCCTACGCAACGCCCGTGAACATGCGAGGTCGACTCCGGTCGGACCGCTCGCCGCAGCGTTCCTCACGGCCTCTACCACCACCAGAAACCGCACCCGGCGGCGTTCATCACGCGCCAAAGCGATGCTGGCGCTGCTGGGAGTGGCACTGCTCGTGCTCGGGTTCGCCGTGTACTCCCAGGTCCGGATCACCGACCGGCAACGCGACGACAGCCGGTTCAACGCCGTTCTCGCCGAAGCCGACGGGCTAGCGCACAGCAACCCGTCACTGGCAGCGCAGCTCTACCTCATCGCGCACCAACTGCGTCCGGAGAATTCCGACGCGAACACTCGGGTGCTGCGGACGCAGAACATGCCTCTCGCAGCTGCCAATCCAGCCCACTCCAACGGGATACGAGCGGTGGCTCGCGGAAAAGGCGACCTACTGGCATCGCTCAGCTGGGACCGGGAACTGAAGCTGTGGGACGTCGCCGAAGCACTGCACCCGCGCCAACTGGGCGACCCGATCAACGGTATTACCAAAGTAGCGATCAACGCCACAGGTGACCTGATGGCCACAAGTTCGGGCGGGGGCGATATCCGGATCTGGGACCTGCGAGTACCGGCCACCCCACGTCAGCTGACGAGCCTGCCGCATACCGTCGGCGACGAAGCACTTGATCTCCAGTTCGCGGGCGACGGCCGGACCCTCATTGTCGTGGAAATCGACCGGCTCATCCCGTGGAGTCTGAGCGACCTCGGTGCTCCGAGAGCACTCGCCCCATACGTGATCTATCCCGGCATGAGTACGCGAAAGATGACCACACCACCGCATCTCGCGGTCAGCTCCGACGGCCGGATCCTGGCGATCTCGCGTGATGCCGGCCTCGATTCCGATCATGTGACGGAATCGGTGCAGTTGCTTCGCCTGGCGAGCGACGGCTCTGTGATCACGGTTCTCATGGATCGCCTCGAAACTCCCGAGGTCTCGATCAACAGTATCGCCTTCAGCCCTGATGGCAGGACCCTAGCCGTGGGCGCCGCGAACGAAACGGCTCGCTCGCTCAACGGCACAACCATGGTCCAATTGTGGGAGATATCCGACCCCGTGCACGCACACAGGAGCGGGACGGTGTCGGAGGCCGGATTTGTCCAAGGCTCTCTGGCATTCAGCCCGGACAGCCGCATACTCGCGGCCGCCACGGCCGACGGGATCGGGATGTGGAACGTAACAGAACCGTCGAGTCCAGGTCTTATGACGAACGAGCTCTCCTCGGGGAAGACCCTCTGCCGCATCGGCCGTGCCACTACTCCGTGCGGTGGAAGCATGGGGGACTTCGTGTTCACCTCTGATGGGCGCGCATTGCTCGAGGGCAGCGCCGGCGGCGAAATCCGAACCTGGTCGCCACCACCATCGGTGCTCACCAAACAAGCCGGGTATGTCACGGCGCCCACTTTCGATGCCACGGGTAATCGGATGGTGACCGTGTCCGGTGACGGCAGGATCGCGGTCTGGGATATCCGAAACCGACTATCGCCGAACCGAACAGGAGAGTTCCGACTGCCGCCGCTGTTCTACGGCGCGCACCTGTCTCCGGACGGGAACACCTTGGTGATCACCACCACCGATACCGACGAATGGCCGGGATCGATGACAACGCTCGCCTTGGATCTGTCGGACCCCGCACGCATACACCTTCTCGCCGACTGGACCCCGAGCCTCGGGCCGGCGCAAAGCCTGAGCTTCAGCTCGGACTGGCGAATACTCGCGACACTCGACATAGACCGGACCATTCGACTCTGGGACCTCTCCGATCGCACACGTCCGAGGCCCATCGGCCCCGGCTTCGCGAAAGAGCCGACCACATTGACACAGGTGGCTTTCGGCAAAGACGACACGACACTGCTTGTCCAGCAGCGAAACTGGGGCGGCGACGAGTCCGGAAGTCTCGTCGTCAGCCGCTGGGACATCAGCGATACGACCAATCCACGACGGACAGGTGAGGTACTACGGAACGACTCCGACGAGGCCGGGCAGATGAACGCCTACTTCACTCCGGATCGACGCACCATGGTCATCGCGAACTACGGGAACATCGAAGTCTGGGATATCAGTGATCCAGGGAAGACCGAAGCCCTCGGGAGCCCGATCACCGCACACGACCTCTCCGTCGGCTCGGTGGATTTCTCGCAGGACGGAAAGACCATGCTGACATCGAGTGTCGATGGGGCGGTGCAGCTCTGGGACTTCTCCGATCGCACTCGACCCGAACGAAAAGACGGAGCGATCCAGGAGACCGGAAGCGCGAGCTCGACCGTCCTGTTTCATCCCAGCGGTCGACTCCTCGCCGGCGGCGGGTCCGACGGAATGATCCGCCTGTGGGACTTGGATGAACAGCATGCGATCGATCGGATCTGCGCGATCACCGGAAAGATGTGGACGCCCGAGTTGTGGCGGCGGTATCTGCCAGAGGTGGACTACCGGCCGCCGTGCGAGTGAAACCGCCGACGCCGCGCGACCGCACAGTCAACTCCCAGGAAACCCGCAGCGGCCCCGAAGTTTCGGCGTCGAAGATCGACTTCGGCCGCAGGGCGCGCCGCAGCACGCACGGCCGGATTCGGGGAGAAGGATGTTTCGCACACGGGTGCCGATCGCTGTCATGGCGGCGGTCGGGTATGTATTGACGGCCGCGCAGGCCGGGGCGGCGGCGGTGCCGCACGAGAGGACCTATTCGACGCCAACGGGTTTCGCGTTCACGGTGGGGAGCCGGGATCTGAACTATCGACCGGTGCCGTCGTTGAACGGGATGCCGACCAATCGGGAAGTGTTCCTGGACAACACCTCCTACGGGCAGATACCCGCCGGCGCCACCGGCAAGTTGAAGACCGGGTACTACGTGGCGTGCCAGGTGGATATCGACGCCAAGCTGAACATCGATCCGGAGCTGGACCCGAACCCGGGGGCCACCTTCCACGTGGGGGCCGACGAGTACGGCCCGCACGCGGGTGTCGACCTGTCCGTCGGCCCCACCGTCTACGGCGGCGTCGGGATCCTGGCCACCATCGCCCCCGGCAAGATCGTCGACGTGGTTGCCGGGGAGCAGGACCTGCCGGGCAACGGCACGCTCGGCTACCTGGTGAACCAGGACTTCCATCTCATGGTCAACGGATGCGGCGGCCCGCTCACCCTCCGTCCCTACACCCTGATCACCGCCAAGGCGGACGGCGACGGCGGCACCGGCGCGGTCTACGGCGACCCCATCACCCTCTGACCCGGGTCTCACCCAATGTCAGGTGCGGTTTCAGGGTGATCCCCGATGCGAGTGAGCGGCCCGGGAACGCACGATAGTGGCATGACGAGAACGAGCGACTGGTCCCGGGGCACCGGCCGTGCCGGCTTCGGGGATCAGATTCACGACATGTGGCGAACCCGGCCGGTTCGACTGCCTCAGCACGGACCGATCGCGGGCGTCGCCGCCGGATTCGGGCGTCGCTACAACGTGGACCCGGTGGTGGTGCGGGTCGCGTTCGTGGTCTCGGCCCTGTTCGGCGGCGCGGGCTTCGTGCTCTACCTGCTGGGGTGGCTGCTGTTCACCCAGCAGGGTGATCGGAGCTCGGCCGCGGAATCGCTGCTCGGCAAGGGCCAGAGCTCGCAGGGTTCGTCCAAGACCATCGTGCTCATGGTGGCGCTGGGGATCGCGGTGAGCACGGTGGGTCCGGTCGGGGTCGGCCTCGGTGGATCCGGCGCGATCAGCTTCGCGCTCATGCTGGCCGGATGGTGGCTGCTGCACCAGCGCCAGCCCGAACCGCCCGCCGGATACCTCGACCCCTCGATGGAGGGCATGCTCGAGGGCGCCTACCCGAGCCCGAGCAACCCGTTCTGGACCGGATACCCGGGCACCGGCCCGTTCGACACCTACGGTCCGCACACCAAGCTCCCCGATCACTACGAGCCGGACCCGAGCGTGCAGGCCCAGCAGCAGCAGTTCGCCGAGGCACCGACGGAGGCCTTCGAAACTCCGGTCGCCGCAACGGAATCCGATACCGCGGTACTGAAGACCGAACCCGCCGACACCGCAGTGCCGCGCGAAGCCACGGCGGCACAGGACGACGTCGCCTCGACTCGGAACGCCGCAGGTCCGGTCTCACTCGACAAAGCCCCCGGAGAGAACCGCACCGCACCGGACGACGCCGGGGACCAGCACCCCGCTACCGCCGAACTCGCCGCGATCGACGGCAAAGAGCCTGTCGCACCGGACAAGCCGGCCGACACCACGGCGCTCGACAAGGCAGACGGCCCACCCGCACCCGAAGCGAACGCTCCCCGGACCCCCGAACCTCGTACCCTGCACCGCATTCCGCCCAGCGGCGACCGCGCGTACACCGGGTACGGCCCGGCCCCCATCTCCCCCGACTTCGGCCCGACCCCACCCGGCTGGGACCCCTTCGGCGTCGCCCCGCTCGCCTGGGATCTGCCCGAACCCACTGCCTCCGCGGCACTTCCGGTGCAGGCTCCCCCGCAGCGTCCGCGCTCCCGCTTCACTCCGGTGTTCATCGGCACGGCCCTGCTCGTGGCCGCGGCGGCCGGTTCGGTGGCCGCCTCCGGAGTCGAGTGGATGACTCCCGCCCGAATCGGTGCGGCCGCCCTGGCGGTGATCGCCTTCGGCCTGATCCTCGGCGCGTTCCTGCGTCGCGGGTACGGACTCATGGTGATCCTGGCCCCGCTGGCGGGGTTCGTCATCCTGGCCTCGCTGATCGGCCCGATCGAGTTCGACGAGGGCGCGATGGGTGATCAGACCTGGTCCGCCGCCACGGCCGCCGATCTGAAGCCGGACTACCACGTGTCCATGGGCTCGGCCACGCTCGATCTGAGCAGGCTCGCCCTGACCGAGGATCACGCGGTCGCGGTGTCGGTCAATATGGGTGAAGCGAAAGTCGTTCTCCCCCCGGACCTTCGGGTGAACACCACCTGCCACGTGCGGATGGGCGACTCGAACTGCGTGAGCGGCATGTCCGGCCCGGCCACCGGCCCGGTCCTGAACCTGAAAGTCGATGTACAAATGGGAAACGCGGAGGTGAAGCGTGACTGAGAACAAGAACCGTCGTCCGTCGTTCTCGCTGCTACTGGCGGGAGTACTGGCCCTGCTGGTGAGCGTCTGGGCCTTCATCGGCCCGCACTCCTGGCCCGTCTCCGGCGGCCTCTCGCTCGGCTGGATCGTGGTGATCGCCGCCATCGTCGTCGGAGTGGTCCTGGTCCTTTCTCCCCGCAAGCGCAAGGAATAGCCCTCCGGCACAACGGAAAAGGGCCCTCGATCCGAGTCGGATCGAGGGCCCTTACGTCTGTGAGCTACCCGCTCACTCCCATTCGATGGTGCCCGGCGGCTTGCTCGTCACGTCGAGCACGACGCGGTTGACGTCCGGAACCTCGTTGGTGATGCGGGTGGAGATGCGCTCGAGGACCTCGTACGGCAGGCGGGTCCAGTCGGCGGTCATGGCGTCCTCGCTGGAGACCGGGCGCAGCACGATCGGGTGACCGTAGGTGCGGCCGTCACCCTGCACGCCCACGCTGCGGACGTCGGCGAGCAGCACGACCGGGCACTGCCAGATCTGCTTGTCCAGACCGGCGGCGGTGAGCTCCTCGCGCGCGATGGCATCGGCCTGGCGCAGCAGCTCCAGACGCTCGAAGGTCACCTCGCCGACGATGCGAATGGCCAGACCCGGCCCCGGGAAAGGCTGGCGGGCAACGATTTCCTCGGGCAGGCCGAGCTCGCGGCCGACCGCGCGGACCTCGTCCTTGAACAGCAGCCGCAGCGGTTCGACCAGATCGAACTCGAGATCGTCGGGCAGGCCGCCGACATTGTGGTGGCTCTTGATGTTCGCGGTGCCGGTGCCGCCGCCGGACTCGACCACATCCGGGTACAGCGTGCCCTGCACCAGGAACTCGACCTTCGGCGCGGAGCCGTCCTCGGAGGTGCCCTCGGCCTTGACGACCTCGGCGACCGCGTCCTCGAACGAGCGGATGAACTCGCGCCCGATGATCTTGCGCTTCTCCTCGGGGTCGGTGACGCCCTTCAGTTCGCTCTGGAACTTGTCCACCGCGTCGACGGTCACCAGTTTGGCGCCGGTCGCGGCGACGAAATCGCGCTGCACCTGCTCGCGCTCACCCGCCCGCAACAGACCGTGATCGACGAACACACAGGTCAGCTTGTCGCCGATGGCACGCTGCACCAGTGCCGCGGCCACCGCGGAGTCGACGCCACCGGACAGACCGCAGATGGCGTGCGCGTCCCCGACCTGCTCACGAACCTGCGTGATCAGGGCCTCGGCGATATTCGAGGCGGTCCACGCGGCGGGGATGCCGGCGATCTCGTGCAGGAATCGGCTCAGCACCTGCTGGCCGTGCGGGGAGTGCAGCACCTCGGGGTGGTACTGGACACCGGCGAGCCGGCGCTCCAGATTCTCGAACGCCGCCACCGGCGCACCGGTGGACGTGCCGGTGACCTCGAACCCGGCGGGAGCGTCGGTGACCGCGTCACCGTGACTCATCCACACCGGCTGCCGGATCGGCAGGCCGCCGTGCAGCACACCGCCGTCGACACTGAGTTCGGTGCGGCCGTATTCACGAGTTCCGGTGTGCGCCACCGTGCCGCCGAGCGCCTGCGCCATGGCCTGGAAGCCATAGCAGATACCGAAGACCGGTACGTCGATGTCGAAGAGCCGCGCGTCCAACTGCGGTGCGCCCTCCGCGTACACGCTGCTGGGCCCGCCGGAGAGAATCACGGCGAGCGGCTTCTTCTCGGCGATCTCCTCGACCGTGATGGTGTGCGGCACCACCTCGGAGTAGACGCTCGCCTCGCGCACCCGGCGCGCGATCAACTGCGCGTACTGCGCACCGAAGTCGACAACAAGGACTGGTCGCTGGGTATCTGCCACCTGCTCAGTCTAGTGAGAGACACAGGACACCTTCGCCCCGGGCGGCTCGGCCGTTCCGCCGGGCAGCCGGGCCGTGCGCGGGGGTTCGGAAGGGGGCGAATCCGCGATTCCGGTTAGGGCATTCCGCCTCCGGCGACCGGGGCATTACGGCCCGAGAGCCCCGGGTACACCGACACATGCTGTGCCGGTGCGCAACAAAGCTCACATTCTTGTCATAGACCCTGGCTATCCTCTACCTCGTGCCATTCGCCCGTGCGATAGATGCAGAGGTCCATTACCAGGACAGCGGGGGCACGGGACCGGTAGTACTGCTCGGGCACGAATTCCTCATGGACCGAACGATGTTCGCATCGCAGCAGGCGGCGCTGACACCGGAGTTCCGACTGGTCACCTGGGATGCGCGCGGGCACGGCAGCACTCGCGACGAACGGCTGCCGTTCACCTACTGGACCTGTGCCCGCGACGCCCTGACCGTGCTCGACCAGCTAGGGGTGGAACGCGCCGTGGTGGGCGGCATCGCGCAGGGCGGCTTCATCGCGCTGCGCACCGCCCTGTTGGCCCCCGAACGCGTTGCGGCACTGATCCTGATCAGCACCGACGCCCACGAACCCACCACCGGCGAACTCGTCAACGCGCGCAGGTTCCTGGACAAATGGCATGACGACAGCACCCGACCGGCACTGGCCGAGCACCTCGCGCACTGGCTCATCGGCCCGGACGACCGGTATCGCGCCGTCTGGGTGAAACATTGGCTCTCCCATGACGCGCACGCCACCGAGGTGGCCGCCGGCGCCCTGCACAATCGCGACTCGGTGCTGGAGCGACTACCCGAAATCACCTGCCCCACACTGGTGATCCACCCGACCCGCAGCGCGGTCCCCCGCGCGCACGCGCGAACCCTGGCCGCCCGCATACCCGATGCCCGCTACCTCGAGATCGAGAACGCCCGACAGACCGCGAACATGACCCACCCCGCAGCCGTCAATACCGCTATCCGCGAATTCCTTCGCGACCAAGCGATTTCACGCACCCTCACCCGAACCCACTCCGGGCCCCGGGCGAGCGGACTCGCCGCGAGAGCCGGTCAGCGCGAAGGCCGAGTAGCCGAGGTCCATTCGCGCCCATCGTGATAACGCAGCAGCGGCGCGCCACCCGGGTCGGGATACCACCCGGGTGCCACGCCGCCACGAGACTTCCTGGTCACCGCGATGATGATCGCCGAGACCGCACCGGCGATGATCAGCACGATCACCACCAGGATCAGCAGGTGAAAAATCGAGAAGACGGCCACTGTACGACCCTAGTGCGACTCCTCGCGCACCGTGGGCTGTCGAGAACTACGCCGTGAGCTGGTGAAAACCACTCAGCCGCGAACGTTCAGGCCGACCTTCTGGAATTCCTTGAGATCGCAGTAGCCGGACTTGGCCATCGAACGGCGCAGGCCGCCCACCAGATTCAGCGAACCGAACGGATCGTTGGAGGGACCGTTGAGGACCTGCTCCAGCGGCACGCGCTCCTCGTCGATGGCGTACGGCAGCACCGCACCGCGCGGCACCGACGGATGCGCGGCGGCCGAGGGCCAGTACCAGCCCGCGCCGGGAGACTCCTTGGCCATGGTCAGCGGCACGCCCAGCATGACCGCGTCCGCACCGCAGGCGATGGCCTTGGCGATGTGACCCGAGGTCAGCGCCTCACCGTCGGCGATGACGTGCACGTAGCGGCCACCGGTCTCGTCCAGGTAGTCCCGGCGCGCGGCGGCGGCGTCGGCGATGGCGGTGGCCATCGGCACCGCGATGCCGAGCACCTCGTTGGTGGTGGTCGCGCCCTGCAGCGAGCCGTAGCCGACGATGACGCCCGCCGCGCCGGTGCGCATCAGGTGCAGCGCGGTGCGGTGATCGCTCACGCCACCCGCGACGACCGGCACGTCCAGCTCGGCGATGAAGGTCTTGAGGTTCAGCGGCTCGCCGTCCCCGACGTGCTCGGCGGAGATGATGGTGCCGTGCACGACCAGCAGATCGATGCCCGCCTGCACCAGGCTCGGAGTCAGCGCCCGCGCGTTCTGCGGCGACACCCGCACGGCGGTGGTCACACCTGCGTCCCGGACCTGCTTGACCGCGGCGGCCAGCAGATCGGGCTGCATCGGCGCGGCGTGCAGCTTCTGCAGCAGTGCGACCGCGGCCTCGGTGCCCTCCTTCTCGGCGACCTCGGTCAGCTGCTGGATCTTGGCCTCGACATCGGCGTGCCGGGCCCACAGGCCCTCACCGTTGATGACGCCCAGACCGCCGGCCTTGCCGAGCTCGATGGCGAAGGCCGGCGACACCAGCGCATCGGTCGGATGAGCCAGGAAGGGGATCTCGAACCGGTAGGCGTCCAACTGCCACGCCACGGACACCTGCTGGGAGGAACGGGTCCGCCGCGACGGAACGATGTCGATATCGTCCAGCTCGTAGGTGCGCCGGGCAGTCCGGCCCATGCCGATCTCGACGAGGTCGCGCATCGTCAGTTGTGTCCTTTCGGTGTTTGATCTGCCTCCGCTTCGCTGCGGCGGATCTGCGGCATCGAGTAGATGCCGGGGACGCCGCGCGAATCCTGCTGCGGGCGAGGCACATCAAAATAGGTGGCACACCGCCCGACGTGCGGGCGGTGTGGTCGGGTCAGCGGGTGGTGTAGTTGGGGGCTTCCACCGTCATTGTGATGTCGTGCGGGTGCGATTCCTTGAGGCCCGCCGCGGTGATCTGCACGAACTGCGCCGCCTGCAGGTCGGTGATGCCCTGGGAACCGGTGTAGCCCATGGCCGCACGCAGACCGCCCACCAACTGGTGGATGACCTGATCCAGCGGACCGCGGAACGGCACCCGGCCCTCGATGCCCTCGGGCACCAGCTTCTTCTCCGAGAGCACGTCGTCCTGGAAGTAGCGGTCCTTGGAGTAGGACTTGGCCTCGCCGCGTCCCTGCATCGCGCCCAGCGAACCCATGCCGCGGTAACTCTTGAACTGCTTGCCGCCCACCAGGATCAGCTCGCCCGGCGATTCGGCGGTTCCGGCCAGCAGCGAACCGAGCATGACGGTGGAGGCGCCGGCGGCGATCGCCTTGGCGATATCACCGGAGTACTGCACGCCGCCGTCGGCGATGACCGGAACACCCAGGGGCGCGCACGCCGCGTTGGCCTCCATGATGGCGGTGATCTGCGGCGCGCCGACACCGGCGACCACGCGGGTGGTGCAGATGGAGCCGGGGCCGACACCGACCTTCACCGCGTCGGCACCGGCCTCGGCCAGCGCGAGCGCGCCGGCGCGGGTGGCCACGTTGCCGCCGATGATCTGCACCCGATCGCCGACCTCGGCCTTGATCTTGGTGACCATCTGCAGCACGCCGGCCTGATGGCCGTGCGCGGTGTCCACGATCAGCACGTCGACGCCGACATCGGCCAGGGTCATGGCACGGGTCCAGGCGTCCTCGCCGACACCGACCGCGGCGCCGACCAGCAGGCGGCCGTCCCGGTCCTTGGTGGCGTTCGGATACTGCTCGGTCTTGACGAAGTCCTTGACCGTGATCAGGCCGCGCAGCTTGCCGCTGCCGTCCACGATCGGCAGCTTCTCCACCTTGTGGCGACGCAGCAGGCCCAGCGCGGCCTCGGCGGTGACGCCCTCCTGGGCGGTGATCAGCGGGGCCTTGGTCATGACCTCGGCGACCTTGCGGTTCTCGTCGACCTCGAAGCGCATATCGCGGTTGGTGATGATGCCGACCAGATTGCCGGTCTCGTCGACCACCGGCAGGCCGGAGATCCGGTACCGCGCACACATGGCGTCGACCTCGGCGAGGGTGTCGGTGGGACGACAGGTGACCGGGTCGGTCACCATGCCCGCCTCCGAGCGCTTGACCGTCTCGGCCTGCGACGCCTGCGCGGCGACCGAGAGATTGCGGTGCAGCACACCCATGCCGCCGGCCCGCGCCATCGCGATGGCCATGCGGGCCTCGGTCACGGTGTCCATGGCCGAGCTCACCAGCGGCGTGCGCAGCGAGATGTCACGGGTCAGACGGCTGGAGGTGTCGACGGAACTGGGAATCAGGTCCGAGGCGGCAGGCAACAGCAATACGTCGTCGAAGGTGAGGCCGAGCATCGCGACCTTGTTCGGATCGTCTCCACCCGTATGGGGGCGGCCGGCGCGTCCGGCGATATCACTGCGTTCGCCCGTCACGGGACTGCTCATTCGGATCGACCCCTCCTGGAGCTTCGGCTACGTCACCGGGCCGGGTCCCGGCGGACGCGTGGATGAAACGGCACCGCTTGCCAAACAACAAAGCCGGCGTTTGCCACCCGGCCTTTGGTCAACCATGGTATCGGTCGCTCAATTCCTGATCGCAGCCACGCCCGGCCACCACACAGCAGACCTCGGCGGCGTCGAGTTCCCGCCCGACAGCATGGCGCATCCTCGACGCTCCGTGTTCCGGTTGCCTGAGCGGCGGCACTGTGGTTGCCTGCTCGAGGGCAGTGCGACGGCGTGCCCCATCGAGGTGTGCTCGCATGCGCGACATCACTGTGTGCCGCACCACCAGCGAAGTGGGGGCAAATACACCACAGCGCTGGCGCAGAGGGCCTAGTTCTGCGTACCGTGGGACTGTGCGTGACCATCTACCACCTGGCTTGCCGCCGGATCCATTCGCCGGAGATCCCTCCGACCCGTCGGCCGCGCTCGATGCCATCGAGCCGGGGGAACCGCTGGATCCTCACGAGCGCCTAGCGGTCGAAGAGGATCTCGCAGACCTCGCGGTTTACGAGGCACTGCTGGCCCACCGCGGTATCCGCGGTCTGGTTGTCAGCTGCGAGGACTGTCGACAGGACCACTACCACGACTGGGACATGTTGCGCGCCAACCTCCTCCAGCTACTGGTGGACGGTACGGTGCGCCCGCACGAGCCCGCCTACGACCCGACTCCCGAGGCGTACGTCACCTGGGATTACTGCCGTGGCTACGCGGACGCCTCGATGAACGAGGCGCTGCACGGCGACGGGTTCGACGGGTTCGACGTCTGATCTTTCTTTCCCCGCCCGGCCGTTCCTCGGCTCGGCACCGGTTTCCGCCGTGCGCGCAACCGGTCCCACGGGAATCAGGCTTCACCGAATCGACCTACGAAAAAGGCCCGCATCCAATGGATGCGGGCCTTTTTCGAGGTGCTGTGTTCTCGAGGTGCGGTGTTCGACGCCGGTTGCGCGATGCGTATCGCGCGGACGCCGAACGGTCTAGTGCGTGGGTCCCGCCGGCGGCGGCACCGGAATGCTGATTCCACCGTTCGGAACCGAATTCTGTTGTGTCGGAGGAACCACCGGTGGCGCGGCTGTCGGCTTCTCGGCCGGCGGCTGCGTCACCGGTTCCTGGCTACCGGGGTTTGTTCCCGGCCCTCCGGTCTGCGGATTTCCCGCGGTGGGGGTGACCGGAACCGTCGAAGGCTCGACCGGATCGACGGTCGTCGGCGGCTCGGTGACCGGCGGCGGCGTATTGGGCAACGTCGTCACCGGGCCACCGGTCGACGGACCGGGGCCACCGGGATCGGTGGTATCGAGCGTCCGCGGATCGACCGTCGGCTTGGTGCTGTCAGGCGTGCCCGGTGCCGGAGTCAGCAGAACCGTGGTGGGCACCGTGGTCACGGACGGCTTACCGGGGGTGGTCGTGACCGGTGCCGAAGGTTCCAACGACTTGGCGATCTCCGGATCCACCGCCGAGAGCTGAGTGAGCAGCACCTGCCAGCGATCGACGAGATCGCCCTTCTTGGTGCTGTCGTTCACCTGGCTGGCATTGCTGGAGGCGCGCTCCATGACAGCCTTGGCCTGCTCCGGCTTCTTGTCCTTGATCAGCTGTTCGGCTTCGGCCAGATCACTGTCGGCGCGTGCGACGACCGTGGTCTGTGCCTGCTCGCTGAACACGACCTCTTTGACCCGCCAGAGCGGATCGCCGGGCTCGGCGCTGTAGGAGAACGCCGTCAGACCACCCACGACCAATGCGAGTGCCGCCGCCGCGCCGAGCAACGGCCGTACCAGCCGTAGTCGCCCGCCCGATTGCGCGCTGATCCTGGCCTGACGTGCGCCGATTTCTTGATTCACCGCTGCGACAATGGAATCCAGATCCGGACCGGCCGGCATCGGCTCGGCGACGATCTCCGCGCGCCAGTTCGCGAGCAATGCCGCGAGCTGGTACTCATCGGATGTCCCCGTCTGCACGGGGCCGTCGCCTGCGATGGCATCGATCAGCGCATCGTCGCGGCGTACCGCGGCTATGTCGACCGGACCGGTGTCACCACCGGACGCATCGGCGTAGGGACCGCTGTTGTGCGATCCAGATCGCGCCTTCCAGTCGCCCCGACCGCGCTCGCCATCCCTAGCCATACATTTCACCTGCCCTCGCCACTTGAGTCTTGAGTTTCGCGAGTGCCCGATGCTGGGCGACTCGTATAGCACCTGCCGTACTGCCCACGGCAACTGCGGTTTCTTCGGCTGACAAACCCATGACCAAGCGCAGGATGAGGATCTCTCGATGCTTCTCCGGAAGTGTCGCCAGCAGAGAGTTCATCTGCCGACTCGTTTCCGATTCGAGAGCCCGCTGTTCCGGCCCCTGGTCGGTGGATATGACATCCGGTACTTCGGCCATGGCGTCCGCTTTGTTACGGGCGGCGTTGCGATGAGCGTCGGCGACTTTGTGGGAGGCGATTCCGTAGACGAACGCCATGAACGGTCTGCCCTGGTCCTGATACCGAGGAAGGGCAGTCATGACGGCCAGACATACCTCCTGAGCCACATCGTCCGCAGAGAGTTGACCTCGCTCGGCGGATCCGATACGCGCACGGCAATACCGCACCACCAAGGGGCGGATGCTCTCCAGTACCTGGGCTAGGGCAGACCGGTCGCCCTGCGCTGCGGCAGCGACGACAGCGGGATCCAACTCCTCACCCGTGTTGTTCATCGTCAGAGCTGTTCCTGGCGTTACGAGTGGCACCGCGGCGGGAGGGCCGGTGCTTCCGCGGAGGGGCGGAACGGTCCCAACAATAGCGGCTATCACATTCGGGCCAGTGCTTACGGGGTCGTTCTCGGGGAGGTCTCAGGGAGGTCCCCGAGACCTCTCGGGGTGATTCGAGAAGTCCGGCGGCTTAACGCAATCCCCCACCGCGAGCGGCCAGCAATTCCGCGCACACGGCAGCTTCCCGCGCGGCGTTTCCCCGCGGATCGAGACCGGACCGCAACATCGCGCAGGCCCAGCGGAGTGGCAGCAGTTCGAGTTCGCGGCACTCGCGATCGACCTCGTTCGCGAGAGCGAGGGATCTGTCGAGCCGGCCCGCCGCCGCCGACGCGGCGGCGACGAGTAGCCGGGATTTCACTCGATGCCGCAGGGAGGGGGCCTGCTCGGCCAGTCGCAGCGCGGCCTCGGCGTGCGCGAGCGCCGGGTCGGTGGTGACGGTCGCCGGGTCGGTGTCCGAGGCGGCGGCGGGCGCGGAGATCAATCCGGCGCCCGGCGCGCACAGCGCAGTTTCGGCAGACACCCAGTGCAGCCGGACACGCTGTCGCCACGCGGAATCGACGCCGCCGAGATGAACATCTAGTTCGCTTCGGCAACGACCCAGCAGCCGGGCCGCGAGAGCCGGGCGATCGGTGCCGAGGGCATCGGCGGCAAGGCCCGTCAACGCGTCGCAAACCGCCTCGGCGCGTGCCGCGCCGGGTCCGAATTCTGCGTGTCGGCTATCGCGCGCCTCGGCGGCCGGGGTGGGGCGCAGCACCAGCGCGGCCGCGCGACCGTCCAGGGCGGCGGCGCGAACATGCCATCCGAGCTGGCGCAGGAGCGACCCTTCGGTACTGAGGGCGAGCGAGCGCAGTACCGGATCGGAGGTCCAGCGCAGCGTGCGGTGGAGCTCGGCACGCGCCGCGGCGTAGTGACCGACGCCTCCCAGAGCGACCGCGCGGAGCCAATTCTCGGGGGCGGAGGCCGCGATCGGCAATCCGGCGGCAGCGCGGCCGGGAGTGCCGCCGAAGGCAGCATCGGCGAGCACGGAGTTCACTTCGAGCACAGACACCGCCGCACTGTAACCAGTGCGACCCCGATCACTCGTCACCGCCATAGCACAGATGGTCAGCAACTCTTCAGCATTCGCGGATGCCTTTGTGTTTCCGCTCCGTAAAACTGTTCTCGCTATCGGCTAGCACGCGCGCAAGAAATTCGTATGGCGTTTCGCGCTATTAACCTGGCGGCCTCGAATCGGCCATCTCTACCCTACTCACCGCGCTCACCGCAATGGCTGAGATCACTTCGAACGGAGGGGTGGCATAGCTGCGGCCGATCGGATTTGCGCCGAAAAACCGGCCCCTACCAGGCATTACATCAAGTCGGAACGGCTATCGCAGCAGCTCACTCGTGCTGGGCAACCGATCAGTATCACCACAGAGCGCCCGCTTTGTAAATAGCGATGATGTTAATTCCTTAATGCGCCGGTATTTGAATCGCTATGGGACGAACTATTGACTCGATTTAGTTGTCGGACCTAACGTACGACATCGCCGACGTTGGTGCCGGGCGAAATTGCACGGCATCGGCGGAGTGCAATCGCCGACCTGGCGATCGGCCCACTGTTTGCCACCAGCAGCGCTCGACAACGCCGACGAGCTCGCACCATGAGGAGTTCACATGCCTATGCCGACCCACCTCCCTGGTCCGAATGCCGACGTCTGGGACTGGCAGATGCAGGGCTCCTGCCGCGGCCAGGACTCTTCGGTCTTCTTCCACCCGGACGGCGAGCGCGGCCGAGCGCGAGCCCAGCGCGAGATGCGCGCCAAAGAGGTCTGCCGGGCCTGCCCCGTACTCCTGCAGTGCCGTTCGCACGCCTTGAAGGTGAGCGAGCCCTACGGAATCTGGGGCGGAATGTCCGAGACCGAACGGGAGATGCACGCGCGCCGCAATCGCCGGCGGGCCGTGGCCTGATCCGCACCGCCGGGATCCGCATCACCGTCGGTTGCGTCGCCAGTGCACCTGCGTGACTGGTGTCTACCAGCGGTGAAGCTGTTACGAGGACGCCGAATCCCGTTCGGAAATCGTCCCATCCGCGCGGCGCGGCGTGCCGAATGTCTAGCAAACAACCGGCCACTGTTCGGACAGAGTCCGGTTGCGGCTACCGCGTCACGGCATACATCCGGAAGTTCGCAAATCCGGCGAGTCGCTACAAAACGGAAAACCTTTGCGCGACAGTCACTTTGCCGATACCCCCACCCGAGAGGAGGTTATAGCGGCAGGCTACCCTCGTGGCCGATGACACAGAACGGAGCGTTGTGACAACGCGGCCGTCGGCCGCAGAGGGCAACTCGTTCCAGAGTTCGAGGGACGGGCGGGTGGGAACACCCAGCGTGGACTCTGCGGTGACGGCACGCGCAGCCGAAAGCCTCGAATTAGCCGCGTTACTCCAGCGTTGTGGAGGGGCGGACGAGCAGGCTTTCGCGGAACTGTACGACCGCACCAGCGCGCGAGTCTTCGGCCTGGTCCTGAGGGTGCTGCACGACCCCGGATACGCGGAGGAGACCACCCAGGAGGTCTTCCTGCAGATCTGGCGTACGGCAGCCAATTTCGACCCCGCCAAGGGGTCGGCAGTCACCTGGTTGATGACGCTCGCCCACCGGCGCGCGGTCGATCGCGTGCGTGCCGAGCAGGCGCATGCGCTGCGCGAGGTCGCGTATGGCACGAGCACACTCGGTCACGAGTTCGACGAGGTGACCGAAGAGGTAGGTCGGCGGCTCGAACAGCAAGCTGTTCGGCAGGGTCTGGCCACCTTGACCGAGACTCAACGGGAAGCCATCTCGCTCGCCTACTTCGGCGGACGGACATATGCCGAGGTAGCGGCATATCTGGGCGTAGGATTACCTACCGTTAAGTCTCGTATACGAGACGGATTGACACGACTCAAGAAAAGTTTGGGAGTGACGTGAGATGAACGAAAGCCAGATCGATCTCGCGCACACTGTGGCGCTCGGATCGATCGGCGACGAAGACCGGCGCGCAGTGCAGGCCATAGTGGATTCCGAGGATCCGGTTCTGCGCGCGGACTTCACCCAGGAAGTGCAGCAGACCCGAGAAGCACTCGCCGAGTTAGCGTCGACGGTGGCCGTCCAGCCACCGCCCGCTCTTCGCGATCGGCTACTCGAAGCCCTAGCTACAGACCAGGCTCCGCCGACAGCGATCCATCACAGCCGCAACATGATCCACCCCGGAAACGGCCGCTCCCGAGCAATCCGCGACTGAGCGGCTTTCAGCGCGCCCGAGATTTCGGTCGCCCGTCCGGTTCATTCCGCCCGCTCGCGCTTCTCGCGTCATCATCGCCTGCGTCATTCCGGCGACATCGATGTCTCATCGAAATCAGGCCCCCTGGACAGATTTTCGGTCCAGGGGGCCTGATTCGTCCGGCAACCCCGTCCGCGCGCTCCCGCGAAATTTCGCGTGCCGAACGCCGGGGGCTGCTGCTACCGTGTGGCGCGACGCCGGGCCAAGGGGGCTTGTGGGGCGTCGGTTGCCGGGGAGAACGAGGATTCATGGTGTTGCGGGGGCTGCGCGAGTTCGTCCAGGGGAGGACGACGGCGGAGGAGATCGGATCGATCACGTCCGGGCGCGGGTTGCACCTGTCGCCCGAGGCACAGCACGACGTGGCGGCACTGCTGGCCGGGCGCACCGCCGCGGAGCTGAACGCGTCCGTCGTGGCGCTGCGCAATCTCGGGCCGGGCGGGGACCTGTTCCACACGGCGGTTCTGGCCCTGCTGTGCGGCACGCTCGTCGAGCAGGGTGCCGATGCCGGGGCTGCGATCGATGCCACGATGGACCTGCTCGTACGGCAGCTGGACGCGCTCGCGGGCGAACCCGACGAGGTGGTGACCGCGGCGAGCAGGCTGGTGATCCCGGCCGCGATGGCGATGCTGTGCCGCTCCAAGGAAACCCGCAAGCGCTGGCGTCGGCGTCCGGAGGTGATGCACCGACTGGACGAGCTCGAGGGCGCCGACCTGGTGCCGTTCTTCCTGCGCGAGGTCTTCACCCTGCACGACGACGTGGACCTGCTCGTGCTGGATCCGAATCACCGCCGCGCCTACCAGTTCCGGCTGATCGGCGTGCGCGACCGCCTGTACCACTGCTACGCACTGCTGCAGGACGCCCTGCTGCGCCACGCGGGCCCGGACTACCTCGACGCCGAACCCGTCGACCCTGTCGCCGTCCGCTACGCGCGCAATCACCGCCTGGCACAGTCCGATTACGCGGACGTCCGCAGCGACCACGCCCGCTTCGCGTTCACCCGGCCCGGTGGCCTGATCGTCCCCGGTTCGGCCTCCCCGGACGAGCTACCCACCCTCGACGACTCCCCCATGCTGGTGGTGCGGCCCGCGACCACGACTTTCGCCTGGAACCCCGCCGCCGTGTACCCGGTGGTCCACGGGGCCCTGCACGCCTCGGTCGAGCTGATCCGCGAATTCGATCCCGCCCAGGCCGAGGACTTCCTGCACCGCGCGGGCATGGCCTGACCCTCGTGCGATCCGACCACGCTCGCCCGCATATGACAGGGCCCCCGGCGATGTCGCCGGGGGCCGTGCCCGTTCTTCATCCCAGCGCGACAACTGATTTCGCGAGATCCGGGTAACTCACCGGATACCCCCGAAACAGTGCCCGCACCCGACCGATCCCCGCGTGCGGGATTCTCCACGGCACTCAGCCGTGCGCGAACCCCGCAGAGGCGGATCAGCTCAGTGCGAGTGGCCGTGGTGGCTCTGCTCGGGCTCTTCGGCCGGCTTCTCCACGATGGCGCTCTCGGTGGTGAGGACCATGCGCGCGACGGAGATGGCGTTCTCCACCGCGGAGCGGGTGACCTTGACCGGGTCGATGACGCCCTCGGCGACCAGGTCGCCGTAGGTGAGGGTGGCGGCGTTGAAGCCGTCCTTGCCGTCGGTGACCTTGGAGACGACGACCGAGCCGTCGACGCCCGCATTGCTGGCGATCCAGAACAGCGGGGCCAGCAGGGCCTGACGCACGACGTCGACGCCGATGGCCTCGTCGCCGGACAGGGTCTCGCGCAGGGCGACCAGCTGAGCCGCGGCCTGCACCAGCGCGGTGCCGCCGCCGGGGACGATGCCCTCGGCGACCGCGGCCTTGGCGGAGGAGACCGCGTCCTCGACGCGGTACTTGCGCTCCTTGAGCTCGGTCTCGGTGGCCGCGCCGACCTTGATCACGGCGACGCCGCCGGCCAGCTTGGCCAGACGCTCTTCGAGCTTCTCGCGGTCCCAGTCGGAGTCGGTGTTCTCGATCTCCTTGCGCAGCTGCACGACTCGCGTGTCGATGGCGTCCTGGGTGCCGGCGCCCTCGACGATGGTGGTCTCGTCCTTGGTGACCACGACGCGGCGGGCCTTGCCCAGCACCTCGAGGCCGGCCTCACGCAGGGTGATGCCCAGGTCCGGGTTGACGACGGTACCGCCGGTGACGATGGCCAGATCGTCCAGGAACGCCTTGCGGCGGTCACCGAAGAACGGCGCCTTGACCGCGACGGCCTTGAGGGTCTTGCGGATCGCGTTGACCACGAGGGTGGACAGCGCCTCGCCCTCGACATCCTCGGCGATGATCAGAACCGGCTTGTTCGACTCGGCGATCTTCTCCAGCAGCGGGAGCAGATCGGCCAGGGCCGAGATCTTCTCGCGGTTCAGCAGGATCAGCACGTCCTCGAAGACGGCCTGCTGGGTCTCCGGGTCGGTGACGAAGTACGGCGACAGGTAGCCCTTGTCGAACTGCACGCCCTCGGTGATCTCGAGCTCGGTCTGCAGCGAGGAGGACTCCTCGATGGTGACCACGCCGTCCTTGCCGACGGTGGTGAGCGCCTTGCCGACCAGCTCACCGATCTCCTCGTCACGCGAGGACACGGTGGCGACCTGAGCGATGGCCTTCTCACCGTTGACCGGGGTGGCGGCCGAGAGCAGGTAGGCCGAGACCGCGTCGGCGGCCTGGGACATGCCCTTGCCCAGGGTCATCGGGTTCGCACCCGCGGCGATGTTGCGCAGGCCGTTCTTGATGAGGGCCTGGGCGAGCACGGTGGCGGTGGTGGTGCCGTCACCGGCGACATCGTTGGTCTTGGTGGCGACGCTCTTGACGAGCTGCGCGCCGAGGTTCTCGAACGGATCCTCGAGGTCGATGTCGCGAGCGATGGTCACGCCGTCGTTGGTGACGGTCGGGCCACCGAAAGCCTTGGCCAGCACCACGTGCCGGCCGCGCGGGCCCAGGGTGACCTTGACGGCGTCGGCGAGCTTGTCGACGCCGCGCTCCAGTGCCCGGCGAGCCTTCTCGTCGAACTCGATCTGCTTTGGCATTGGTTACCTACTCCTGAATGAAGGTTGGGGTGCGGCGAACGCACTCCGCCCCGGGTCGGTAGCTGAGCATGCAGCGGCGACGCCGGGGCGGAAGAGCTTGAAGCGTTGCCTACTTGGTGACGACTGCCAGCAGATCGCGCGCCGACAGGATCAGGTAGTCCGAGCCGGCGTACTTGATCTCGGTGCCGCCGTACTTGCTGTAGATGACGACGTCGCCTTCCTTGACGTCCAGCGGAATCCGCTTCTCGCCATCTTCGTCCCAGCGGCCGGGGCCGACGGCGATGACGGTGCCCTCCTGGGGCTTTTCCTTCGCCGTATCGGGGATGACCAGGCCGGAGGCGGTGGTGGTTTCGGCCTCGTTGGCCTGGACGAGGATCTTGTCCTCGAGCGGCTTGATGTTCACGCTCGCCACGTTGAGCCCTCCACTTTCAGGGGATCTTCTGCGCCCGGGGCGGTTCCCCGGACTCACGGTTTCGGTCACGTTGCCGACACTGTGCACAGCCCCGTCGTCGCGGGTGCCGGGACCCCTGCTCAGTAGTCGTAGGTGGCATCGGAGCACACCCCCAATGCCACCTAGCACTCTATACACGCGAGTGCCAGCGGTCCAGGCGGGGTTCCGTGATCGAAACGGAACGAATCGTGAACCGTGCTGGTACGCGACTCGCCGAGTGAACGGCCAGAAAATCTGAGGTCTTCCAAAGAAAAACGAAAAACTGTAACGTTCGGATAACGGATTGTGACACCATTGACGACGGTCGCGCTGTGGACCCACCACGGGCCTGTCACGCGCGCCGCCGACAACAGCACAACCGCATCAGTTCCGCCCGCTTCACCTGCTTCACCCCGCTAACTGTGCGGCATCGTCCGTGCAGGCATGAGACGAGAGCACTACCGCAAAGTGATCAGAGGCTGGTCCCGACGCCCCATCGGACGAAGGCCCGGCCCGATCCGTAGCTCGGGGGCCTCCGCCGTCATCCATACGGCGATGACCCCGCAGTCCGTTCGAGATGGTCGGCGACACCGTGACCATCCGCTCGAAGGGAGGTGAACATGCGAACATCCCTCGGTATTTCGGCCGGGAGCGAGGTGGTGTGCTCGGCGACGGTCGCCACCGCCCCCAACGGCGTCCAGCACTTCGACTATCGGGTCGTCACCGCCGATACGGCGCACTCCGATCTCGGCGACCTCGTGGCGTCCTCCATCCAGTTGATGACCACCCAGATCCCGCGCGACTCGGTGCATCCCGTCGGCGCGCATCCGGTCGCGCTGTCCTCCGCGCGCCGCGATGCCGAGCCCTCCCCGCCCGCCGACATCGCGGTCGCCTATCGCGATCGGGAACAGGCCCAGATCATCCGGTCGGCTATCGGCCGGCAACGCCGCGACGTTCGCCTCATTCCCGAGAGCACCGCGGCCCTGTCCTACCTGCGCCACACCGGTCTGCTGGACCGGTACCAGACGGTGGCGGTGCTGGACATCGGCGCCACCGGCACCACGGTCACCGTGGCCGACCACGCCGACGACACCGTGCTGCGGTCCGAGCGCACCACCACCATCAGCGGCAATTCCGTCGACGAGCTGATCCTGCAGCATCTGCTGGACTGTCACCTGGCCCGGCGCGGCACCCGCCCGAACCGCGGCATGCTGATGAACCGCAGCCGCGCCGCCAAGGAGCATCTGTCCATCGCGCACGCGGTGACCATCGACCATGTGGCCGGTCAGCCGCTCAAGCTCACCCGGGTGGATTTCGACGAGCTGATCGCGGACCTGCTGCGTGAACTGGCGCTGTTCGCCCGCGGTGTGTTCGCCCGGGCCCCGAAGTTCCCCGAGGCCGTCGCGGTGATCGGCGGCGGCGCGAACACGCCCGCCGTGGTGACCAAGCTCGAACGCCAGCTCGACGTCCCGGTGTTCACCGTGCCCGAGCCCGAGGCCGCGATCGCCAAAGGCGCTGCCCTGATCGCGGATTCGGCGACACCGGCCGCTTTCCCGGTGATCAGTCTGGGTTCGGACGCGCCGGTCGGCACCTTCACCAAGCTCGCCGGCACCCTGGCCGGGGCGATCGTGGTGGTCGGTCTCATCGTCGGCTACGGCGTGAAGGAACTGGTCCCGGAGCCGCAGGGCACCAACTACTCCCCCACCACCTCGGGCGCGCAGGTGCCGGTCACCCCGCCCACGCCGGCGACCGTCCCGCAGACCGGCACCACGGTGAACCAGAGCCGCGATCACGTCACCACCGCTCCGGTCATCCCCCCGACCAGCGGCCAGTCGAGCACGACGACCACCGGCAGCCCGAGCCAGTCGAGCCTCACCTCCCAGCCCCCGCTGCGCCCGGACCCCGATCTGCCCCAGATCCCCTTCCCCTCCGACCTACCCCGTCTCCTGGGCCCGCTCCTGGGCACCACCCTGCCGTCCACGGAGCTCGACCCGAACCGTTCCGAGACCACCACCCAGGGCTCGACCATCCCCGGAACCACCACGCCGCGAAGCAATTCCGGCTCGGCGGGCGGCGCGACCACCACCCTGGTCCACCCCTCCCGCTGATCCCCCGGAGCCCGAGCTACGTCGGTGGTTCCGCGAGGTTCGGGCGGCGGTCGGGTTCAGAGTTTGCTGGTGGAGACGGGCAGTCCGGGGTCGGTGGCGACGGTGAGGGCGGAAGGTTTTGCGCCACCGGCTATCACGTGGGCCCCGAGGGTGGCGATCATGACGCCGTTGTCGGTGCACAGGCGTGGGGTGGGAACGCGCAGGGTGAGGCCGGCCGCGGTGCAGCGCTCCTGCGCCATGGAGCGGATGCGCGAATTGGCGGTGGCGCCGCCGCCGAGCACGATGGTGTCCACGTCGAGGTCCTGCGCGGCGCGCACGGCCTTCATGGTGAGCACGTCCGCTACCGCTTCCTGGAAGGAGGCGGCGATATCCGGAATCGGCAGTTCGCGACCTTCGCGCTGGGCCGATTCCACATAGCGGGCCACCGCGGTCTTGAGGCCGGAGAACGAGAAGTCGTAGCGGGCGTCGCGGGGACCGGTCATGCCGCGCGGGAACGCGATGGCGTGCGGGTCGCCTTCCCGGGCAAGGGAATCCAGCACCGGACCGCCCGGGTAACCCAGGCCCAGCAGCCGAGCGACCTTGTCGAAGGCTTCACCGGCGGCATCGTCGACGGTGCTGCCCAGCTCCTGGATCGGCTGCCCCAGGTCGGTGACCTTCAGCAGGTGGGTGTGTCCACCGGAGACCAGCAGAGCGACCGCGGGCGGCATCGGCCCGTGCTCGAGGGTGTCGACCGCGACGTGTCCGCCGAGGTGGTTGAGCGCGTAGAACGGGATGTCCCAGGCCGCCGCATAGGCTTTCGCCGCGGCGACCCCGACCAGCAGGGCACCGGCCAGACCCGGGCCGATGGTGACGGCGAGCGCGTCCGGCTTGTCGATATCGGCCGCGGCCAGGGCCCGGCGCATGGCGGGCACGATGGCCTCGAGGTGTGCGCGAGAGGCGATCTCGGGCACCACGCCGCCGAAGCGGGCGTGCTGATCCACGCTGGAGGCGACCTCGTCGGCGAGCAGTTCGCAGCTACCGTCCGGCAGATGCCGCACGATGCCGACTCCCGTTTCATCGCAGGAGCTTTCGATACCCATGACGATCATGACGTGGCCTCTGGGGGGAGCTGGGCGGGCAGGGATACAGCCGCGAGCGGCTCGGAGGGCACAGCCGCGAGCGGCTCCGAGGGCACAGCCGCGAGCGGCTCCGAAGGCACAGCCGCGAGCGGCTCGGAATCCGACACGACCCCGACCTGCTCCGAATCCTGTTCGCCCGCACCGTCATCGGGCTGCGGGAACCCCGACAGCGCGGGGCGGCGCATGGTGTACGCGTCCGCGCCGCTGGGCTGGTAGTAGTTCTTGCGCAGGCCGATGATGTGGAACCCGTGCTTCTCGTACAGCGCGATGGCGGGCAGGTTGTCGGTGCGCACCTCGAGGAACACCGGCCCGCCCCGCCGCCCGGCCTCGGCCAGCAGCGCGAGCAGCAACTGCGTGCCGACGCCGCCGCGATGCAGCTCCGGATCCACTCCGATGGTGTGTATCTCGGCTTCGGGGTGTTCGGCCGTCCCGAGCAGCGCGATACCGGCGTAGCCGATCATGCGGCCCTCGGCGTCCCGCACGGTGATGTACCGGTTGTGCGGCCCCGAGAGTTCGGACAGGAACGACACCTCGTGCCAGGGGTCGTCCTCGGGGAACAGCAGCTGTTCGAGTTCCGCGCATCGCGAGACATCGGACGGCCGCATCGGTTCGACGCGGAGGGTCATCGTCCCACCTGCGCGTAGTTGCGTTCGACAGCGTCGGGGCGGCGCAGATAGAGGGGCACCAGCGGTTCGGGTGTCGCCCCGGAGAGCAGGTCGCGCGATGCGACGCGCACCAGCCCGGCGGGCGACGGCGTCTCGACGGGTAGCACGGGCAGATCGAAATAGTCGACGTGCGAGGCGGACCCGGCGATCACGGTCGCGCCGGACGGATCCAGATCGACCGGCTTGCAGACCTCGGGTCCCTCGATACGCCCTTCGGCGCGATAGCGGGCCCAGTACACCTCGCGGCGGCGCGCATCGGTGACGACCAGCAGCTCGATGGGTTCGGCCTGATCCCGCAGATAGCTCTCGGTGTCGGCGGCGATGGCGTCGAGGCTGCACACGCCGTGCACCGGGATCCCCAGCGCGTCACCGAAGGCGGCGGCGGTGGCCATGCCGACGCGCAGGCCGGTGAACGGCCCGGGTCCGATTCCGGTGACGACCGCGGCGATCTCGCCACGGGTCCGGCCGGATTCACTGAGGCAGGCCAGAATTTGAGGTGTGAGCACCTCGTTGTGCGCGCGTGCGTCCACGGTCACCTTGGAGATGATCGTGGTGATCCGGGGTGCGGTCGACCCGTCGTCCGCCGGTTCCAATTCCACCAGTCCCGCCGTAACGGCGGGGGTCGCGGTGTCGACAGCCAGGATAAGCATGATTGTCCTTACGATACCGGGTGGTAGCGGCCACAACCGTCGCGCGTACCGCCTGTGCCCGCGCCCTACCTGCTAGTTGGTAGCGAGCCAGGTCCAGTCGGCGGTGCGCACGTCCGACTCGGGTTCCCGGCGTAGCTGTACTCGCAGGTGCCGATCGGACAGATGCTCGACCACTCCGGTGCCCCATTCCACAACCACGACGGCGTCGTCGATATCGGTGTCGAGGTCCAGCGCGTCGAGTTCGTCGAGGTCGCCGCCGAGCCGGTAGGCGTCCACGTGCACGAGTGCCACCGCGCCCGGATGATTACCGGCGCGATGCTGGCGCGCGATGATGAAAGTCGGTGAGCTGACCCGTCCTTGGACGCCGAGTCCCGCGGCGATGCCCCGGGTGAGCGCGGTCTTGCCGGCGCCGAGCGGTCCGTCCAGGATGACCAGATCACCGGGCTCGAGTTGCTCGGCGAGTTCGCGTCCCAGCGCCTCGGTGTCCTCGACGGTCGGGAGCAGGCGGTGTCCGTTGCTGTCGCTCATCGATCGCCTCCGAGGTATCCGCGCACCGCACGGCCGCGCGGTGCGCACACCACTTCGTAGTGGATGGTGCCGAGTGCGTCCGCCCACTCCTGCGGGTGCGGGACGCCGGGCTCGCCGCCGAACAGGACGGCGGTGTCACCTTCGCGCACCCCTGTCTCGTTCTCGCCGAGGTTCACCACCAGTTGATCCATGCAGATGCGGCCGATGCCGGGCCGGCGCGCGCCGCCGAGCCACACCGAGAACTTGCCGCCGAGGGTGCGCGGCACGCCGTCCGCGTAACCGGCGGGAATGAGGGCGACGGTGGTGTCGCGGTCGGCGATCCACTCGTGCCCGTAGGACACGCCCTCACCCGCCGCGACCCGTTTCACCAGGGCGACGCGGGCGCGGAAGGTCATGGCCGGGCGCAGTCCGAAATCGGAGATCTCCGGGATCGGCGACAGCCCGTAGACGGCGATGCCGGGACGCACCATGTCGAAGGCGAGGTCCGGACGGGTCAGCGCGGCAGCGGAATTGGCGAGGTGCACGAGTTCGGGTGTCAGCCCGTGCGCCCGGGCGACGGCGATGAACTCCCCGAAGCGGTCCCGTTGCAGGTCGATGCTCGGGTGCCGCGGCTCGTCGGCGTTCGCGAGATGGGAGAAGATCGCCCGTAGGCGCACCTTGTCCTCGGTGACGAGTTGTTTCAGCAGTTCCAGCAGGCGTGGATATTCGGACTCGGGCACGCCGTTGCGATTGAGCCCGGTATCGACCTTCACCGAGACGATCGCCGGACGGCCGAGCCGATCGACCGCCGCCGCAACGCCCTCCAGGTGCGCCACCGAGGGCACCGCGATCTCGATATCGGCGGCGATGGCACTGCCGAAATCGGCGTCGGAGTTGTTGAGCCAGCACAGGATCGGCGCGTCGATGCCGGATTCACGCAGGGCCACGGCCTCGGCGATGGTGGTCACGCCCAGTTCCCGCGCGCCCGCCGCCAGTGCCGCCTTGGCGACCTCGATCGCACCGTGGTTGTAGCCGTCGGCCTTCACGACCACCATGACGGCGGCGTCCCCCGCGTGTTCGGTCAGGATGCGCACGTTGTGCGCGATGGCATCCAGATCGATGAGGGTTTCGAGCTGCGGCACGGTGTTCACAATGCCCGATCCTGCCATCCGAGGCGCGGCGACCGCGCTCACACCCGCTCGGCGGGCGGTACCGAACAGATAGCGGATGTCGGCCGATGGCCGCCCGGATACCGGTTTCGGATCGCGGCGGCCGGTGACTACGGAGGTTCGGTGCCGCGCATCGGCGGAGTCGTCAGCCTCCGACCGCCGAGGCGGGGTCCGCGCACGACGGAATCGGTGGCTTCGAGCGGTACCGGGCGAGATCCGGCAGCGCCGGGGACTGGTCGAAGGCGTCAGGGAGCGGGCACCAGGGCCGGTGTGCCGATGGCATCGAGGGTGTTCAGCGCGGCCTGCAGCGCATCGTCGGAGGCGGGCAGCAGCGGGAGGCGCACCGAGGGGGTCGGGATTCGGCCCTGAGCGGCCAGAACCGCTTTCACGATCGTCGGGTTCGGCTCGCTGAACAGGGCCGTGGCGAGCGGGGTCAGCCGGTTGCCGAGTCGGCGGGCGTGCTCGATCGCCCCGGAGCGCCAGGCGTCGATGAGTTCGACGTAGGCGGCGGTGGCGACGTTGGCGCAGGCCAGGATTCCGCCGACGGCGCCGAGCGCGAGCAGCGGCGCGGCGTACAGATCGTCACCGGCCAGGATCGCGGTGTGGGCGGGGAGGCGGCTCAGGAACGTGATCGTGGTGTCGTCGATGCCGCCCGCCGTGTATTTGAAGCCCGCGACGTTCGGCAATTCGGCCAGGCGGCACAGGGTTTCGGCGCTCAGGGTCAGGCTGGTGCGGTACGGAATGTGATAGATGAACAGCGGGACCGGGCTGGCGGCGGCGAGTTGCCGAAAGTGTTCCACCACACCGGCTTCCGAGGGGCGGATGTAGTAGGGGACCACGGCCAGCGCGGCGTCGGCCCGGGGGTCGAGTTCGATCAGGTCGCGGATCGAGTCGGCGGTGGCATTGGATCCGGCCCCGGCGATCAGCTGGGCTCCGCGGTCACGGCAGACCTCGGCACAGATGTCGAGCACCCGGCGGCGTTCGGCGACGGTGAGGGTGGCCGGTTCGCCGGTGGTGCCGAGTGCGACGAGGCCCGACGCGCCCGCGTCCAGGGCATCGTGGGCGAGTCGTTCGAGGGCGGTCTCCGCGACCGCGCCGGTGCCGTCGAACGGGGTGATCAGCGGGACGTACAAGCCTTCGAAGGTCATGGCACCAGCCTGAACGCCGCGAGCCTTCAGGTCTATTTCACGTTTCTGCATCCGAGCATAAGCTGTGCTGATGCTCGATGTGCGCCGTCTCCGCCTACTGCGTGAACTCGCGCGTCGCGGGACCATCGCCGCGGTCGCCGAGGCCCTGGCCTATACCCCGTCCGCGGTATCCCAGCAGCTGACCGCGCTCGAGCGCGAGGCCGGTGTCCCGCTCCTGGAACGCACCGGGCGCAGCGTCACCCTCACCCCCGCCGCCGTGCGCCTGGTCGAGCACGCCGAGTCGATCCTGGCCGTGCTGGCGCAGGCATCCTCGGAATTGGCCACCGCCAGAACCGAACTCACCGGAACCCTGCGCATCGGCGCCTTCCCCACGGCCATCCGCTCCATCCTGTCCCCCGCCCTGGTCACCCTCAGCCGCGACCACCCGCACCTGGAACTGCTGGTCACCGAACTGGACCCGGCGGGCGCGCCCGCCGCCCTGCGCGCGGAATCCCTCGATATCGCCCTGGTGCAGGAATACGACTACGTCCCCGTCGGCCCCGACCCCGGCCTCGACACCGAGCCCCTGCTCGAGGAGACCGTCTACCTCGCCACCATGACGCCCGCCTCCGAGCCGCCCACCGACCTGCGACCGGACACGGCCACATCCGGCCGGGAAGTCGTCGCGGCGCACGCGGATTCCCCCTGGATCGCCAGCACCCCCGGCACCCTCTGCCACACCATGACCGTCCGAGCGTGTCTCGCAACGGGATTCACCCCGCGCATCCGTCACCACGCCGACGACTTCAGCACCGTCCTGGCTCTGGTCTCCGCCGGTCAGGGCGTCGCCCTGGTCCCCGAGCTGGGGGCACACACCGTTCCCCCCAATGTCACCCTCACTCCCCTGCCCACCCATCGCCGCACCCACCTCGCCTACCGCCGGGGCACCGCCCGCCACCCCGTCATCACCGCCGCCCGAGCCGCCCTCCACACCGCCGCGACCACCCTGACCTAGTCCGGACCGGCGATGACGCCGAAACCGCCGGCGACCAGGTCAGGTCGCCGCGAACGTGCGCAGGGTTCCGATGGCCTCGCGGATGTGGCCCAGGAGCGGAGAGGCGGAGATGGGGGTTCCCGAGGGGGCTCGATCGTGCGCGGCGAGGTTGGCCGCCAGGGCGTGGACCCGGGCGGCGGCCGCGGCGGACCAGGCTGGGTCGCGGCCCGCTGCCAGGAGGGCGCCGAGGACACCGGACAGGATGTCGCCGGAGCCCGCGGTGGCGGCCCAGGAGCCACCGGCCTCGTTGACCAGGACCGGACGGCCGGGAGCCGCGATCAGGGTCGCTCGCCCCTTGAGAAGGACGGTGACCTGCCAGGATTCGGCGAGTTCACGAACGGCGGCCACACGATCGGGCGCGGGGTCGGAGCCGGTGAGGCGCGCGAACTCACCGGCGTGCGGGGTGAGGACGGTGGGGGCGGTCCGCGCGGTGACGAGACCGGGATCCGCGGACAACAGGGTGAGCCCATCGGCATCGACGACCACCGGAAGGTCGGTGGCGAGGATTTCCGCGAGACGGTCGCGAGCGGCGGAGTCGGTGCCCGCGCCGGGGCCGAACACCCAGGCCTGCACTCGGCCCGTCTTCGAGATGCTCGGGGAGGCGATGACTTCGGGGAGGTGCGTGAGCACCTCGGCGGCGCCGGAGCCCACGTAGCGCACCATGCCGGAGGTGGCGGCGATCGCTCCGCCGGTGCACAGCACGGCCGCGCCGGGATAGGTGGCGCTGCCCGCGCAGACTCCGGTGACGCCCTGGGAGTACTTGTCGTCGGACGCCTCCGGCACCGGCCATGCCGCACCGATCGATTCCGGCCGCAGCGCAGCGAGATTCGGCTCCGGCAACTGTAATCCGATGGGCACCAAGTCGATTCGGCCGCAGTGGGGAGCGGCCAGAGCGTGCACCGGTTTGTACGCCCCGAAGGCGACGGTCACCTCGGCTCGCACCGCGGGCCCCTCGACCGCTCCGGTATCGGAGTCCACACCGCTGGGAAGATCCGCCGCCACGATCGGAACCCGCACGGCGGAAACAAGTTTCGCCGCATCGGGACGCAGCGGCCCGCGTCCCGAGATGCCGACTATGCCGTCGACCACCAGATCCGGATCACCGAGCGCCTGCTCCGGGTCGCCGATATCGGTGCGCACCCGCCCACCGGCTTTCCGCAATGCCGCCAGCCCCTGAGCATGCGCGCGTTCGGGTGAGAGCAGCACGGCCAGCACCGCGACGCCCCGGCGGCGTAGAAACGACCCCGCCCAGAGCGCGTCGCCGCCGTTGTCGCCGGAGCCCACCAGCAGTGTCACCGCGCGGCCGGTCACTCCTCCGGTCCGGTCGCGCAGCTCCGCCGCCACCGTGTCCGCGAGTCCGTGCGCGGCCCGGCGCATCGGCATTCCGGCGGCGACGCGGGTGAACAGTTCCGCTTCCGCGGTCCGCACCTCGTCTGCCGTGTAGTACCCGCGTACCTCCGAAGCGTGCATCATCCGCCTCTCACGACCGGTCCTCGCGGGAGCAGATCCCGCCTGCGTGCGACGACAGCAGACTACGCCCGCGAATGGCCTGCTACCAGCGCCGGTTACCCTGGCTGCCATGTCGATCCGCCGCTTCTCTCCCGCGCGTGCCCTGTTCCTCGTGATCGTGGTCGCCGGAGCGCTGATCGCCGGCGGTTGCGGTTCGAACTCCTCGACCGCGGCGAAATCCACCACCGCCGCGCCGTCCACCTCGGCGTCCGCCACCTCCGGCCCGCGCGCCCCCGCCTCGGTCACCGTCGCCGTCTCCGATATGAAGTTCTCCCCGGCCGCGGTGACCATCAAGGCCGGTGACACCGTCGCCTGGAAGTTCGACGACACCGTCCCGCACGCCGTCCAGGGCATCGGCGACGTCGCCCTGGGCATCAACAGCCCGATCATGCGCCAGGGCGAGTGGTCCCACACCTTCACCGTCCCCGGCACCTACCGCTACCTCTGCCCCCTGCACCCGGACATGAAGGGCACCATCACCGTCGAGTGATCGCGCCTCACTCGACCGTCACGGATTTGGCGAGGTTGCGGGGCTTGTCGACGTCGTAGCCGCGGGCCTGGGCCACCTCGGCCGCGAAGATCTGCAGCGGGACGGTGGACAGCAGCGGCTGGTAGAGCGTTGGGGCCGAGGGGATTTCGATGAGGTCGTCGGCGAAGGGGCGGACCGTCTCGTCGCCCTCCTCGGCGATGACGATGGTGCGCGCACCACGGGCCTGGATCTCGCGGATATTGCTCAGCAGTTTGGAATGCAGGACCGCACGGCTCTTCGGCGAGGGCATGACGACGATGACGGGCAGGCCCTGCTCGATGAGGGCGATGGGACCGTGCTTGAGCTCGCCCGCGGCGAAGCCCTCGGCGTGCATGTAGGCCAGCTCTTTGAGCTTGAGCGCACCCTCGAGTGCGACGGGGTACCCGACGTGGCGGCCCAGGAACAGCACGGTCGGTACGTGGGCGAGCGAGCGCGCGATCGCCCGCACCTGAGGCGCCGATTCGAGCACGCGCGCTACGAGTTTCGGCATCGCCTCGAGTTCGGCGAATTCGCGGGCGACCTCGTCGGGGTACTTGGTGCCGCGCGCCTGGGCCAGCGCCAGGCCGACCAGATAGTTGGCGGTGATCTGGGCGAGGAATGCCTTGGTGGAGGCGACGCCGATCTCGGGCCCGGTGCGGGTGTACAGCACGGCATCCGATTCGCGGGGGATCTGCGCGCCATTGGTGTTGCAGATGGCCAGGACTCGCGCCTTCTGCTCCTTGGCGTGTCGCACGGCCTCCAGCGTGTCGGCCGTCTCTCCGGATTGGGAGATGGCCACGACCAGGGTGGAGCGGTCCAGAACCGGGTCGCGGTAACGGAATTCGCTGGCCAGCTCGACCTCGACGGGCAGACGGGTCCAGTGTTCGATGGCGTACTTGGCGAGCAGGCCCGCGTGATACGAGCTGCCGCAGGCGACCACGAACACCTTGTCGAACTCGCGCAGCTCCTGATCGGCCAGCCGCTGCTCGTCCAGAACGATGCGGCCGTCCGCGAAGTGGCCGATGAGCGTGTCCGCGACCCCGGCGGGCTGCTCCTCGATCTCCTTGAGCATGAAGTAGTCGTGGCCGCCCTTCTCCGCGGCCGCCAGATCCCAATCGATGGTGAACGGCCGGGTCTGCACGCCCTCGGTCGCACCGTGGAAGTCGGTCACCCGGTAGCTGTCCGCGGTGATGACGACGGCCTGGTCCTGACCCAGTTCCACCGCCTCCCGGGTGTGTTCGATGAACGCGGTGACGTCCGAGGCGATGAACATCTCGCCCTGTCCGACACCGACGACGAGCGGCGTGGAGCGGCGCGCGGCGATGATCGTGTCCGGATGGTCGGCATGCGTGAACAGCAGGGTGAACGCACCCTCGAGCCGCCGCACCACCGAGAGCGCGGAGCCGACGAAGTCCCCCGCGGTCTCGCCGGACGCGTACGCGCGCGACACCAGATGGACCGTCACCTCGGTGTCGGTATCGCTGCCGAGTTCGACCCCGGCGTCCTCGAGTTCGCGGCGGAGCGGGACGAAGTTCTCGATGATGCCGTTGTGCACCACCGCGACCCGGCCGTCGAGGTCGCGGTGCGGGTGGGCATTGCGGTCGGTCGGCGCGCCGTGGGTCGCCCAGCGGGTGTGTCCCATACCGGTGCTACCGGCGAAACGCGCCGTCGCGGCCTCGCCCAGTTCGGCTTCCAGATTCGACAGGCGACCGGCCTTGCGCTCCACGGCCAGACCGCCCGCGCCGTCCAGAATGGCCACGCCCGCAGAGTCGTAACCTCGATATTCCATGCGGCGCAACGCGTCAACGACCACCCCGAGGGCGTCCCGGTACCCCACATACCCCACGATTCCGCACATGGGTCACCAGCCTAACCGTGCCCGACAGGCGCGCGAATCCGAGTGCGAACAGGACTGGGCGAAACGCCCCAAGGGCTCCCGCATCGGATAGGTTCTACGTCGTGTCGGCGTCTGTGAAATCGCTCCTGAGCATTCTGACCGCCCGCGGCCCGCATGCGGTGCTGCGCGGCAACCTCGGCATCGCCGGGCAGCCCGGCGTGGTCTACACGCCGGAGAAGGGACTGAACCTGCCCGCGGTGGCATTCGGTCACAGCTGGCTGACCGGTGCCGGAAACTATCGGCGACTGCTCGAGCATCTGGCGTCGTGGGGCTATGTCGCCGCCGCGCCCGATACCGAACGCGGACCGATTCCCTCGCACCTGAACCTCGCGACCGATCTGCTCACGACCCTGGACATCTGCGCCGGGGTGCGCCTGGGTTCCGGCGAGATCAGCGTGGATCCGAAGAAGCTGGTGCTGGCCGGGCACGGCATGGGTGCGGGCGCGGCAGTCATCGCCGCCTCCCAGCGCGACGTGGCCGCTGTGGCCGCCCTCTATCCCTCCCCCACCGCGCCGTCGGCCGAGTCGCTCGCGCCCGAGATCGACGTGTCCGCGCTGATCCTGGCCGGGGCCGCCGATGTGGATACGGTCAACTCCAACGCCGTCCCGCTCGCCGCCGCGTGGGGTGAGGGCACCATCCTGCGTTCGGTGGACCGCGCCTCCCACAACGGCATGGTGGAGGGCCGCCGCGCCCTCGCCGCCCTGGGCGCGGGCAAGCACGAACCCCGAACCGAGCGCCTCACCCGAGCCCTGCTCGTCGGCTACCTCAACTACCAGGTCCTCGGCGACAAGAAATTCAAGCCCTTCGCCGACCCCGAGGCCGAGATCCCCCACACCCGGATCATCGACCCCTACGCCGTGGACGAAGAACCCGAACAGCCGCCGAAGCTCCCCCTCCTGCAGCTGGTCCAGGCCCTGCGCAAGTAGGTCCGCACCGGTCAGGACGCCGTCGCACCGGGGATTTCGATTCCGCCGTCCGGGATTTCGATCGTGGGGTCCTCACCGAGGGACGGGTGGGGACTTACCGATGGGGCGGGATCTTCCAGGGGTGGAATGGGTTCCACGGTGGGCGGACCGGAATCGTCGGTGGGCGTGCCGCCCTCGATCGGCGGGAACGGATACGTGCCGTCGGCGGCCGGTGGGGCCATGCCCGCGCCGTCCTCCGGCGGAGTGGCCGGACCCGCATTGTCATCCGACGGTGGACCCACACCGTCCTCCGACGGTGGAGTCGCACCGGCACTGTCCCCCGACGGCGGAGTCGGTCTCGCGCCCTCGTGCGTCGGTGGGACCGCGTCGGACGAGGGCAGCTGGGCACACTCGGTAGTCGGCGCGGGCCCGCAGCACGAGCGGTGCGAATCGCAATCGTCAAGGGGTACAGAACAATTCGGCGAACGGCAGCCGCACACCGCAGTGGATGCACAGGAGGGTTGGTTCCCCTCGGCGGGGAGCTGGCCGGTATCCGCTGGACAGGACACTCCGGGCGAGGAGGGGACCGCGCATCCGGGTGAGTGGTCAGGGACCGCGGGATCGCCCGGCGCTCGAGGCTCGGCGGCTCGGTCCGTGGCAGGGTCGGCCGGGCTGTTCGGCGACGTCTCGGCGAGATGGTCGGAGGCGCTCGGCGATTCGGGCACCGAGGGAACATCGCCGGTCGAGGAGCCCGTCGTGGAGAGGCCATCGGCTGGGCCCGGATTCTCGGGATCGCCTGTAGTACCAGAGGGTTCCGAAGGTTCGTCCGGCAGCGGGTCGAGCAGCGAACCGAGCCCTTCGAAATCGATAGTCGAGATCCCGGTGATGACTGTGCGGACAAGGTCGCTCAGCCCGGCGGTGAGGGCGGTGGACAGTTCCGACAGCGCGGCATCGCTGCCCAGGAGTGCCTGCTGCTGTGCGGATTCCGCCCCCTCGGCATGCAATGCGTCGGCACCGGCGCCCGATCCAGGGCTCGCGGAGGCATCCGGCTGGGCGCTCCCGCGTGAGTGCGGACCAGCAGCGCCGGACCGGTCACTCGATGTCGGCGACGATGATTCAGCGCACGTCCCACAGCGATCACCGGATGAGGTGGACTGCGGGACCGTTCCAGGAGAGTCCTGCGCGGACAGTGCCTTCCCACAGCAATCGCCGGATGAGGCCGACTGCGGGACCGTTCCAGGAGAACCCGGTTCGGACGGCGACGATGACCGCACCGGAGCACCCGGCTGAGACTCCCCCGGCTGAGCCGACGGCTGCCGAGCCTGCGGCATCGACGGAGGCTGATCCCAGGTCTGCGACGAGCCGGATACCTCAGGCACACCGGCAATCCGAGGCGGTCCGGCGGAGTCCGACGGGCCCGAGGAGTTCGGCGGGCCGACGGCTTGCGGGCGGGTCGATTCCGGCTGCGGAGGTGAGAGTGAGTGCGGTGCTGCGCTTTCGGCGGAGGGCGGGGCGGAGGCCGGGAGATCGCCGGGGTGCGGGTAGGGGGTGTCGGGGATGCGGCCGAGAGTGGTCAGGAGGGTGTCGTAGTGCGATTCGAAGAGCTGGTCGGCGGTGGTGCAGGTGGCGCCGAACAGGGCGAGGCTGTGCTCGATCTCGGGTTTGAACGTGTCGGTGAGCCAGGGGGAATCGGTGTCCAGGAGGGCTTCGATGTCGGCGGCGGTACGGCCGTCTATCGCGGGATCGGGTGAGGTGTCGCCCGGGTGACCGAGCAAGGCAAGGGTGTCTCGCGCCTTGGCGTGGGCGGCCGCACGAAGCCGGTCCGGGAGGTCCGACAGGGCAGCGGCCGCGGCCCGGATCAGGTCGAGATCGGCTCGGGCCGTGCGGAGTTGGCCGGCGACGACGGTGAGCGCCTCGGCGCCCGTGCCGCCCTGCCAGAGACCGGGGAGGGCCCGGGTCAGCTGCTGGTAGGTGGACCACTGGGATTCGGCCTCGGTGAGCGCTCCATCCAATTCCGTTCGAGCGGAGTCGAGTTCGGCGAGGTCGGTGCCGCGCTGTTCGTCGTAGGCGGCCCGCAGCTCCGAGAGGGTGGCGGCCGGGTGGCCGAATGCCCTCTCGTAGAGGGGCAGGAAGGCGTCCCAGTACCGCAGGCCGGGGGCTCCGCGGTCGAGGATCTCGTCGATCGACATGCCTTCGGCGCTCACGGCCGCACCTCCGATACCGCGCGGGCACGCTCGGTGTCGATGCGGTCGTATTCGGCTGCGGCGCGCGCGAATACGGTGGCGGTGGCCTCGGCGGCGGCGGACCAGTCGCGCAGGCGGGCGGCGATTCGCTCGAGGCCCTCGTGTACCGCGCGGCCCTGTCGCGAATAGTCGAAACCGGCGTCGTTCCCGCTTCCGAATGCGCGATCGCCGACCCGGCGACCCTGTAGGCCGAGCGTGACCGCGCATTCCCGCAGGGTCACGGCGGCACCTCGCAGCGCATCGGTATCGACGCCGAGCATGGTGGATCCACTCATGTGTCCCCCTCGAATCCCCCTGGCACGCGGCTGTTTCGCCGGCACGCCCCCACCTGAATGCCCGGCTATTTGCCGAGGCGGCCCTCATCCGTGCGCACCCATTCGGTGGTGCCGTCGGGATGATGGTGGAACTCCCACGCCGCGTAGTCCCCGCCGGTGTCCACGACCGTCACATGATCGGCGTAGCCGTCGTGATCGAGATCCGTCCACACGTGCATGGCGTGATCGCTGCTGGTGGTCACGGTGTCCAATAGCCCGTCACCGTCGATGTCCTGAGTCGGGTGCTCGAGTTCGATGGCACCCAGCGCACCCAATTCCGAATGCGCGTCGAGGTTCGGCAAATCCAGGCTGCCCGAAAGATCACCTGATATGGCCATGTGCGCTCCTCCGCAGTGACGTGGCTCTCATCCTGTCACCACGGCGCGGAGCACGCAGCCGCTTCATACCGATTGTGGATAACTCTGTCGGTGTGGATATTCAGCGCTTCGGAATGATGATCCACAGCGCGATGTAGAGGATGAACTGCGGCCCCGGAAGCAGGCACGACAGGATGAAGAGCAGGCGCACGAGAGTGGCGTTCCAGCCGAGGTATTCGGCCAGACCGCCGCACACGCCGGCGAACCATTTGTCGGTGGTGGAGCGACGAAGCTGACGGGTGGTGGTCGGTGTTGTCATATCTCCACTGTGCCGAGTCCGCGCGCACCGCACATCGGTCCCATGACCCATTACGACCCTGAACTTCGGCGGGGGCGGGGTCAGGGTGCAACCCTGAGCAGGGCAGAATCGCCCTGGTGAGCACCACTCTGCATGCGCGCGGACTCGCCGCCGGACACGGCGAACGAACCCTGTTCTCCGACCTCGATCTCGTCCTGGCACCCGGGGACGTGATCGGCCTCGTCGGCGTGAACGGAGCCGGGAAGTCCACCCTGCTGCGCATGCTCGCCGACCGCGACGCGCCGGAGGGCGAGATCACCCTCAGCCCACCCGATGCCACGGTCGGCTACCTGGCCCAGGAGCCCGAACGCGTCGAAGGCGAGACGGTGCTGGAGTTCCTGCGCCGCCGCACCACCGTCGCCGAGGCGCAGCGCACCATGGACGAGGCCGCCGAACGCCTGGCCGACGGCGGCGAGGACGAGTACTCCCCCGCACTCGAGCGCTGGCTCGCGCTCGGCGGCGCGGACCTGGAGCAGCGCGCCGAGGAGGTGGCGGCCGATCTGGGACTCACCGCGAGCCTGCCGCACGGCCTCGACACCCTCATGACCGTGCTGTCCGGCGGTCAGGCCGCCCGCGCCGGTCTGGCATCGGTTCTGTTGTCCCGCTTCGACATTCTGCTGCTGGACGAGCCCACCAACGATCTCGATCTGGACGGCCTGGACCGGCTGGAGCAGTTCGTGACGGGCGTGCGGGAACCGCTCATGGTGATCAGCCACGATCGGGAGTTCCTGGCGCGCACCGTGAATCGCATTCTGGAACTCGATCTGGCGCAGCAGCAGGTCGGCAGTTACGACGGCGGCTACGAGTCGTACCTGAGCGAGCGCGAGATCGCCCGCCGCCACGCCCGCGAGGCCTACGACGAATTCGCCGACACCAAGGCGGGACTCGAAGCGCGAGCGGGCATGCAGCGCAACTGGATGGAGCACGGCGTCCGCAACGCCCGCCGCAAGGGCAAGAACGATTCGGACAAGATGGGCCGCAAGACGCGTGCCGAGGCCACCGAGAAGCAGGCGTCCAAGGTCAAGCAGACCCTCAAACGCATCGAACGCCTGGACGCGGTGGAGGAGCCGCGCAAGGAGTGGGAACTGAAGATGTCCATCGCCGTCGCACCGCGCAGCGGCACGGTGGTGGCGACCCTCGGCGGCGCGAGCGTCACGCGCGGCGACTTCACCCTCGGCCCGGTCACGGTCCAGATCGATTTCGGCGATCGGATCGTGCTCACCGGAGCCAACGGCGCGGGCAAGTCCACGCTGCTGTCCCTGCTGCTCGGAAAGACGAAGCCGGACAGCGGATCAGCCATGCTGGGCTCCGGGGTCGCGATCGGCGAGGTCGATCAGGCGCGCGGCCTCTTCCGCGGATCCGGCACTCTCGCCGACACTTTCAGCGCCGAGATCCCCGACTGGCCCGAGGCCGAGGTCCGCACCCTGCTGGCCAAGTTCGGCCTGCGCGGCCCGCATGTGCTGCGCCCCAACGACACCCTCTCCCCCGGTGAGCGCACCCGCGCCGCACTGGCCCTGCTCCAGGCCCGCGGCGTCAACCTGCTGGTCCTGGACGAGCCCACCAACCACCTGGACCTGGCCGCCATCGAACAACTCGAGGAAGCCGTCGAATCCTTCGAGGGCACAGTTCTTCTCGTCACCCACGACCGTCGCATGCTCGACAACGTGCGAGCCACCCGCCGGTGGCACCTCGACGGCGGCCGGTTGACCGAGGCGCAGTAGCACCCCGGTCGATCGCTCCGAGCGGTCAGACCGCGGCGACCAGCTTCGCCAGATCCCCCGCGAGGCGGTGCGCCGCGTCCAGGTCCGTCGCTTCGACCATGACGCGCACGAGCTGCTCGGTTCCACTGGGGCGCAGCAGAACTCGGCCGGTCTCACCCAGCTCGCGCTCGGCGGCGGTCACGGCCTCCAGCACCGTCGGAGCCACGGCCACCGCGGCCTTGTCGGACACCGGAACGTTCAGCAGCACCTGCGGCACCGTCTGCACGACGGACGCGAGATCGGCCAGGGTGCGGCCGGTTTCGGCCATCCGGGCCATGATGCGCAACCCGGTCAGCACGCCGTCGCCGGTGGTGCCGTGCTTGGGGAACACCACGTGACCGGACTGCTCGCCGCCGAGGGTGAAGCCGCCCCGGCGCAGTTCCTCGAGCACGTAGCGATCACCGACCGCGGTGGTGCGCATCTCGATTCCGGCCTCGCGCATGGCGATATGCAGCCCGAGGTTGCTCATGACGGTGGCGACGAGGGTCTTCTCGGCGAGTTCGCCCGCGTCGGCCATGGCCAGCGCGAGCACCGCCATGATGGCGTCGCCGTCCACGATGGCGCCGGCGGCGTCCACGGCCAGGCAGCGATCGGCGTCGCCGTCGTGCGCGATGCCCAGATCCGCCCCGTGCTCACGGACCGCGCGCTGGATGTGCTCCAGATGCGTCGAGCCGCAATTGTCGTTGATGTTCAACCCGTCCGGGTCGGCGTTGATGGCGATCACCGTCGCACCGGCCTCGCGGTAGGCGGCCGGGCCGACCTCCGACGCCGCGCCGTGCGCGCAGTCCACCACCACGGTGAGCCCGCTCAGATCGCGGCCGGTGGCCTCGACCAGGTGCTCGATGTAGCGCTCATGGGTGCCCTCGAGGCTGTATCGATCGTCGGCGTGGAACACCTGACCGGGCTTGCCGAGCACCCGGCCGATGCCGCCACCGGTGGGGCGGGTGAACACGCCCGCGGCGACCAGCGCTTCGATGCGATCCTCGGCGGCGTCGTCGAGCTTGTGCCCGCCCGCGGCGAAGATCTTGATGCCGTTGTCCGGCATGGGATTGTGCGAGGCGGAGATCATCACGCCCAGGCAGGCGTCGTACACGCCGGTCAGATAGGCGACGGCCGGTGTCGGCAGTACGCCCACCGAAAGTACGTCCACCCCAGCGGAAGTCAGGCCGGCGGTGACCGCGGCCTCCAGCATTTCACCGCTGGCGCGCGGATCACGCCCGACGACAGCGAGCGCGCGCTTCTTGCCCCGGCTCAGAACCTGCGCAGCCGCGGCCGAAACGCGTAGCGCCAGCTCAGGACTCAACGAGTCGTTGGCGAGTCCGCGGACTCCGTCGGTGCCGAACAAACGTCCCATACTCAACCCCTGGTCGGTGGATACAGCACGAGAGCAGGCACCCGAGCGGTCCGCGATGTTCCGCGAAACCCACTGCAGGGAGCCTGCTCTCGACAGGTTGCCGGTTCGACCGTACCGTGCCCGGCGCCCGAAGGAACCGGGCACGGTACAGCCGAACCGAGCAAGATCAGCGCTTCGAGTACTGAGGCGCCTTACGGGCCTTCTTCAGGCCGTACTTCTTACGCTCGGTGGCACGCGGGTCACGAGTCAGGAAGCCGGCCTTCTTGAGGGAAGGACGATCCTCGAGGGTGACCACGATGAGCGCACGGGCGATGGCCAGACGCAGCGCGCCGGCCTGACCCGAGGGGCCTCCGCCGACGAGGCGAGCGTAGATGTCGAAGTTCTCGACACGCTCGACCAGCACCAGCGGCGACTTGACGAGCTGCTGGTGCACCTTGTTCGGGAAGTAATCCTCGATGGTGCGGCCGTTCAGCACGAACTTGCCGGTGCCGGGCACCATGCGCACGCGGACCACGGCCTCCTTGCGGCGGCCGACGGTCTGAACCGGGCGGTCGATCAGAGCCGGGGCGAAGGTCTCGACGAACTCCTCGGCCTCGTAACCGTCACCCTCCTCGACGACCTCGACGGCGGTGTCCTCGACGTACTCGGCGTCGTCGTTGAATTCCTGCTCAGGAGCGGTCACTGGGCCACCTGCTTGATCTCGAACGGAATGGGCTGCTGAGCGGTGTGCGGGTGGTTCGGGCCTGCGTAGACCTTCAGCTTGCCCACGAGCTTGTTGCCAAGCTTGTTCTTCGGGATCATGCCCTTGATCGCGCGCTCGACCAGACGGTCGGGGCGGGTCTCCAGGATCTGGCCCACGGTACGGCCCTTGATGCCACCCGGGTAACCGGAGTGGGTCCAGAGGACCTTGTCAGCCTTCTTGTTGCCGGAGACGGCAACCTTGTCGGCGTTGATGATGACGACGAAGTCGCCACCATCGAAGTTCGGAGCGTAGGTCGGCTTGTTCTTACCGCGCAGGATGTTCGCAGCCTGCACGGCGAGACGGCCGAGCACTACGTCAGTGGCGTCGATGACGTACCACTGGCGGGTAACGTCACCGCCCTTGGGGCTGTACGTAGGCACAGTGCATCCCTGTCTGTCGTAGGTTTTGCCAGCACAAGCGTGTGGTCGAGCTGTTCCCGGCGGCCGGTGGAGACCCGGGGCTCGTGGGACAACCGGAATTACCCGGCCGTACCGCACGCCAACGAGCCACCATACCAGCGAGGTATCGCCTACCTGAAACCGGTCCGGACAGCGACCGCCGAGACCACCGACCAGCGAGATCTCGTCGGATGACGGGCCCGCTCGCCCCTCCGACCGGCGCACGACTCCGGTCGGAGGGGCACCGGGATCCATCACCGACGGAATCACCGGCCCGATACAGATCGATGCCCATAGCCCACCGCCAGGAGCGACGGCAAACCCACCGCCGCGGCCGAACTCGGTGCGCGAGAGCCGACCGGAGGTCGGCACTCGGATCGGTCCGATCACATCTGCCGATATTCGGATCCCGCCGGTGCGACAACCGCCGTGATCCGCGCTCGAAGACCGATCAGATCTGCATCGGGGCGCCCGGGTCGGCGCCGCGCACCGGTCCCGGGATCGTGTAGCGCAGGTTGTCGATGCTCAGACGCAGGCAATCGAGCTGCTGCGGATCCCCGACGTCGGCGACGCCGGTGCGCGGGGACACCACGAACGGTGTCGTCGCGCACGCGTCGAGCGCGGCGAGCTGCGCCGGATCACCGTCGCCGTACGCGCCGAGCGCCGCCAGCGTCGCGGCGCCGACGATGATCGGCGCACCGAAGCGGTCCCTCATCTTGTTCCACAGTTTGCCCTTGCGCGGCTTGCCCTCGCGGGAGCCACCGGAGTCCGAATCCGGTTGCCCGGCGGCATCTTCCGGCGATTGCGGATGCGATGGACGCGACCCACTGGACGGCATCGATCCACCGTACCCCGCCCCGGCGTGACCAGCAGCGTTTCCGGACCCGCCGGCAAAACCCCCGCGTCCGGCAGAACCGGGCGCACCACCCTCGGGCCCATATCCGCCGGGGCCGTAGCCGCCCTGCGGTCCGTAACCACCCTGAGCGGAACCCGCTGCTCCGTACGGCCCCTGGGGTGCGTACCCGCCGCCCTGCTGACCCTGCGGCGCCGCGGGACCACGCCCGGCCGCATGTTGCCCGTAGTGTGCCGGAGCACCCTGAACCGGGCCGTACTGCCCGGTGTTCGGGCCCTGCGCACCCTGACCCGGCTGCCCGGGATACTGCTGACCGGGGGCCTGTTGACCCGGCCCCTGTTGACCCTGACCCGGCTGCTGACCCGGCTGCCCGTAGGCACCGCCGGATTGCGGCGACCCCTGCGGATATCCCGGATCCGCCCCGTGCGCACCGGTATCACCGGGCGCGGACTGCGGCCCACGACCCAGCACGGCCGTCATCTGATCATCGGCCGGGGTGCCCGGCGGCCGGGTGAACCGACCACCCACACCCGCGAGCCCCGGCGGCAGCCCCCGGGAGGCGACCGGCGCCGACGAAACGTCTTCCGCCCCAACCCGACGCGTCTCACCGGTACTCGGGTCGGCCGGACCCTGCGGCGGCTGCCCCTGTGGCGTCTGGCCCTGTGACGTCTGGCCCTGTGACGTCTGGCCCTGCGGCACAGCGTGTCCCTGCGGAGCCTGGCCGTGCGCGCCCTGCCCTTGCGGACCGTGACCGTGCGTCGTCTGCCCTTGCGGCGCTTGACCTTGCGCGGCCTGCCCCTGCGCATCCGGCCCGGGAGCACCGGGCCCCTGAGCCGCGGGAACCTGTGCGACCGGAGCCCCGAAGGATCCCCGCCCCGCCGTCTCCTCCGCCGAGATGCGCCGGGTCTCGCCCGAGTTCTCCGCATCGGCGGCGCCCTGCGGCGGCCGCCCCGCACCGGATTCGGCCGGCGAGTCCTTGTGCCGCGTAACCATTTCCGGTTGTTTCGCCAGCGGTTCCGGCTGCCGCTGCATCGACTCCATGCCCGCGGGCGCGCTGGGAGCGACGTGCCGCGGCCCCTGCTCGACCGGACGAGCCTCGTCCCCCGGTGCGACCGGCGAGG
>NZ_BDBU01000029.1 GCF_001613145.1 Nocardia jejuensis NBRC 103114 | reverse complement strand
GGCGGGCAGGCGATGCGCGCCGCCCGCACGGCGGCGGCCACCCGAGCGGGTCGAGTACGAGTCGGCGGTGTCGGAATCACGGTCCCGCCCATGGCGATCCACGCGAGCGCCGTCACCGGAGAACTCGAGCTTCTCACCGCTGGCGCTGCGAAAGCTGTAGACCGGGCGGTAGTCCCCGGACGGAGACGGGTCGGCCGAGGGATCCCAATTGGAGCGCGACTGTCCGGCCCAGAGATCGGGATTCGGTGCGGCCCAGCCATCGGAAGCGGGTGTGGCGTTCCAGGCCTCGGGGGCGCACTGTCCGGACTCGGGTGCGTCCCATGCGGTCTGGTTGTTCCAGTCGCCGTTCGCGTCCCACTGGGGCTGCGCGTTCCACTCGGGCGCAGCGGAGCCCCAGCCCGATTCGGGCTGACTCGCGGCGCCGTGCGCGTTGGGGTCCCAGGACTGACGGGCGCCCCACTCACCGTGCTCGACGTTCGAGCGGGTGCCGTGGGGGGTGTCGAAGTTGGTTGCGCCACCGAGGTTCTCGGATTCCTCGCGGTACCGATGGCCGTGGCGAGCGCCGTGTCGCGAGGGGAAGAGATCGTCACTCATATGCGCTGGTCCAGAGAGTTCTGCGAAGCCGACGCGCCGTTCGTGCCGAGAATTCGGCTGGAACGGCTCTCTACCTGCGGAGCGTGGTGCTGCGTCAAGCCTGCCGTCCTCCTGTCGTGACCGGGTTGTGACATCGACCGCATCGACGGTAACGAAACGATTGCGGGTCAGCAAGCGATGGAGGGGGTTCGACACGCGCCTGTGACATTCATCACCTTGTCGACGGGAATCTACTCACTGTGCTCGGGGTAACCAAGTGAGCTATTTCCACTACTGCTCGTAGTAGATATTGCCCCCCTGCGGGATTCGCGTGGTCTACCTGGCTCGCCGCCAACAAGCTACTCGCGAGTAGCATTGAGCAGGGGTTTTGGGAGCGCGGAGACGGTACCGTGACCTGCGCCACTTAGGCTGTATGCGGCTGATTTCGGCTCCGTGTGACTGATTAGAGTCCGACCCGACCCGCTGGCCCACCGAGCGACCTGCAAGCAGTCGCTACGGGCCGACCACGGGCCACCAACACAGACGTTGTCACAACAACGCAAACGAGACGGTGAGTACATGGATCTCTTCGAATACCAGGCGAAGGAACTCTTCGTGAAGCACGGAGTGCCTTCGTCGGAGGGCCGCGTCACCGACACGGCCGAGGAAGCGCGTGCGATCGCGGAAGAAATCGGCAAGCCGGTCATGGTCAAGGCTCAGGTCAAGGCCGGTGGACGTGGCAAGGCCGGTGGCGTGAAGTACGCCGCCACCCCGGATGACGCCTTCACCCACGCTCAGAACATCCTGGGCCTGGACATCAAGGGCCACATCACCAAGAAGGTGCTCGTCGCCGAGGCCAAGGACATCGCCTCCGAGTACTACATCTCCTTCCTGCTGGACCGCTCCAACCGCACGTACCTGGCCATGTGCTCGGTCGAGGGCGGCATGGAGATCGAAGAGGTCGCGGCCACCAAGCCCGAGCGCCTCGCCAAGGTGTCCGTCGACGCCGTCAAGGGTGTCGACCTGGCGTTCGCCCGCTCGATCGCCGAGCAGGGCCACCTGCCCGCCGACATCCTGGACGCGGCCGCGGTGACCATCCAGAAGTTGTGGGAGGTCTTCATTCAGGAAGACGCCACCCTGGTCGAGGTCAACCCGCTGGTCCGTACCCCCAACGACGAGATCCTGGCTCTCGACGGCAAGGTCACCCTGGACGAGAACGCCGAGTTCCGGCACGCCGATCACGCCGCCTTCGCGGACATCGACGCGACCGACCCGCTCGAGCTCAAGGCCAAGGAGAACGACCTCAACTACGTCAAGCTCGACGGTGAGGTCGGCATCATCGGCAACGGCGCGGGTCTGGTCATGTCGACCCTGGACGTCGTCGCCTACGCCGGCGAGAACCACAACGGCGTGAAGCCGGCCAACTTCCTCGACATCGGTGGCGGCGCCTCGGCTGCCGTCATGGCCGCCGGTCTCGACGTCATCCTGGGCGACGCCCAGGTCAAGTCCGTGTTCGTGAACGTCTTCGGTGGCATCACCGCCTGTGACGCGGTCGCGAACGGCATCGTCGGCGCGCTGAACACCCTGGGCGACGACGCCAACAAGCCGCTGGTCGTGCGCCTCGACGGCAACAAGGTCGAGGAGGGTCGCAAGATCCTCGCCGATTTCAACCATCCCCTGGTGACTCTCGCCCAGACCATGGACGAAGGCGCCGACAAGGCCGCCGAGCTCGCGGCCAAGTAAAGGACACGAACCAATGTCTATCTTCCTGAACAAGGACAACAAGGTCATCGTCCAGGGCATCACCGGCGGCGAGGGCACCAAGCACACCGCGCTGATGCTGAAGGCCGGCACCAACGTCGTCGGTGGCGTGAACGCCCGCAAGGCCGGCACCACCGTGTCGCACGTGGACAAGGACGGCAACACCGTCGAGCTCCCCGTCTTCGCGTCCGTCGCCGAGGCCATCGAGAAGACCGGTGCCGACACCTCGATCGCGTTCGTGCCGCCCGCCTTCTCCAAGGACGCCATCATCGAGGCCATCGACGCGGAGATCCCGCTGCTCGTGGTCATCACCGAGGGCATCCCGGTGCAGGACTCCGCGTACGCGTGGGCCTACAACGTGGAGAAGGGCAACAAGACTCGCATCATCGGCCCGAACTGCCCCGGCATCATCACCCCGGGCGAATCGCTGGTCGGCATCACCCCCGCCACCATCGCGGGCAAGGGCCCGATCGGACTGGTCTCCAAGTCCGGCACCCTGACCTACCAGATGATGTTCGAGCTGCGGGACTTCGGTTTCTCCACCGCCATCGGCATCGGCGGCGACCCGATCATCGGCACCACCCACATCGACGCCATCGAGGCGTTCGAGAAGGACCCCGAGACCAAGCTGATCGTCATGATCGGTGAGATCGGTGGCGACGCCGAGGAGCGGGCCGCGGCCTACATCCAGGCCAACGTCACCAAGCCGGTCGTCGGCTACGTCGCGGGCTTCACCGCTCCCGAGGGCAAGACCATGGGCCACGCGGGCGCCATCGTCTCCGACGGCGCGGGCACCGCGCAGGGCAAGAAGGAGGCCCTCGAGGCCGCGGGCGTGAAGGTCGGCAAGACCCCGTCCGAGACCGCCGCCCTGGCGCGCGAGATCCTCGAGAAGGCCAGCATCACCGCCTGACCCGTTGCGCCTCCCCGGATATTCAGCGCCCGGCTGAGAGCCGTCGGCGTGGGGAACGCGTGGTGCGGGTGGGAGCGGCAGCTATTTCGGGGGTGCCCGGGGAGTTACCCGGATCTCACGAAATCAGTTGTCGCTTTCCCTGATTCGAGAATGAAGGCCGCCTATCGAATTCGATAGGCGGCCTTCGCCGTTTCACAGCGGGTTCCCAGGGGTACCTCCGAACGCGCGGCGAGCTCGGGTTCCGGGTGCGAAACAGGCATTGCGGTCCGGCGTCGGTCGGTGGCACGTGGTGACCCCGGCCGTCAAGTGCAGTAGCGTCGTGTGAAGTTCGTGAACGCTTCGATAGGAGACGACGACATGTCATACCCGACCGGGGGCTCGGGATACAACGGGCCCGCGCCGACACCCTCTTCAGGATCCGGCTACGGCTCGCAGCCTTCGGGCGGTCCCGCTGCAGGGTCGAGTGCGACGGCCGCGGGCAAGGGCCTGCCTTTCTTCCTCACCGTGGGCGTCGCCGCCCTCGGTGTGCTCACCTTCCTGCTGGGGTTCGCGCCCTATGTCGGCATCGAGGGGATCGGTTCGGATCACACCTCGAGCCTGTTCTCGGGCCCCGGCGGCGGCGCGGTCGTTTCGCTGCTGCTGTTCGCGGGCCTGCTGGCGGGTCTGTCGCTGCTGCCGAAGCAGGACTGGCTGGGAGTCGCGGCCGCGGCCTCGCTCTCGGGATTCCTCGGAATCCTGTTCGGCTCCTTCGCTCTCGATGATCTGTACTCGCTCAAGTGGGGCGGCTGGATCATCCTGTTCTTCTCCTTCGTGCAGGCGGTTCTCGCGGTGCTGGCGGTGCTGTTCCAGTCCGGCATCATCAAGGCGCCGGCGCCGAAGCCCGCTGCGGCACAGAGCGGTTACGGCCAGCAGTTCGGTCAGAGCGGTTCGCAGTTCCCGCAGCAGGGTTACAGCCAGCCGAGCCAGTACGGCCAGCCGGGCCAGCCGCCCGCGTTCGGCCAGCCCTCCCAGCAGGGTGGCCAGCAGGCCGGTGGTCAGCAGGGCTACGGCACCGGTTCGCAGTACCAGCAGCAGGGCTACGGCCAGCAGCAGCCGGCCGGATACGGCACCGGTTCGCAGCCGACCTACGGTCAGCAGCAGCCGTCCTACGGTCAGCAGCAGGGTGGCTTCGGCCAGCAGTCGTACGGCACCCCGCAGGGTGGCGACGCCGCGACCCAGCATTTCGGCAGCCCGTCCGCTCAGCGTCCGGCACAGCCGTTCGGTGGCGAGCAGGCTCAGGATCCGGCCCAGGACGCGACCCGCGCCTTCCGGCCGGGTCAGGACGACAACAAGTAGGTCGCCCGCGTCTCGATGTGAGCACGGCCCCCGGTGTGACACCGGGGGCCGTTCCCTTTCCGGGACACCTGGATTCGCTGTCCGCTGCCCTTGCCGCGTGACTCGGCTCCCGCGCGATTCGACCGCCACCGGTCCCGATCGCGCGCCGCCGACCCGATTCGACACGCGTGACCGCGCTGCCGGGGACCTTTGCTCCCGTCCTCCGCGCGGCGCGCCTGACCCTTTGGTTTCCGAGATGCTGCCACGCTGGTTGTCCATGAGTGCCCCGAAGACTGCCCTGGCTCGCCTGAGCGACCTCGATCCGCGCGATCGGGCGCCGCGGGGGCCGGTGCGCGGGAGTCGCGGTGGGGGCGGCGGTCGCGGCGGCGGTGGGGGCGGTGGATTCGGGTCGCTGAGTCCCGAGCGCGCCCGGGTGCTGATGATCGTCGCCACCCGTTCGGCGGGCATCCTCATGCTGGTGATCTGCGCGCTGGTGTTCGGCACGCTTTTCGCGGCGGGCAGCGGGATGGACGGCGCGGCCGGGGCCGTGGCCGGGAGCTGGCTTGCGGTGCACCAGGTTCCGCTGGTGATCGGCAAGACGTCGATCGGGCTGTGGCCGTTGCTGCCGACCGCGCTGCTGCTGTGGCTGGTCGCGCGCGACTGTGCCCGCGCGGCCGAACCGGACTGCACGCGAACCGATCTCGGCTGGATCGCGGGCGCGGCGGTGGCGGGGCCGCTGCTGCTCACCGCGATCTGTCTGGCGGTGGCCGACGACGCCTCCTCGGTGGTGGCGCTGCAACCGCCGAACACCCTGTCCGCGTTCGCCTGGGTGATCTGCCTGCATCTGATCGCGGCGGCCGTGGGCATCGGCTCACAGCACTGGCGCGAATTCACCGATCTGCTGCCAATTCCCTTGCCGCGCTGGGTGATTCCCGGGCTGCGAGTGGGTCTGCTCTCGGTGGGCCGACTACTGGCAGCGGCGGGTGCGGTGGCCCTGATCTCGTTCCTTGTGCACTTCGCGCGCATCGGCGACACCTTCCACTCGGCCGGGAACTTCGTCGGCGTGATCGGCCTGACCCTGCTGTCGCTGGCCTACCTGCCGAACGTGCTCGTGGACGCGGCGAGCGTGCTGCTCGGCGGTGAGACCCACATCGGCGCGGGATCGCTGAGCCTGTTCGACATCGAGGGCGCGCCGGTGCCCGCGGTGCCGCTCGCCGCGGCGGTCCCGTCCGGCCCGGCCGCGGCGTGGTGGATCGTGCTGCTGCTCGTCCCGGCGGCGGTCGGCGTCCTCGGTGGCCTGGACTGCGCCCGCACCACCGACGACGACGCGAGAGCGCCCTGGGCCACGCTCGTCTCCGCCTTCGCGGCGACCCTGCTGCTGGCCCTGCTCGGCGTGGCGTCCGGGGGAGACCTCGGCACCTTCGGCTGGATCGGCCCGAACGTGGTGCTGTCGTTGGGTCTGGGCTTCGCCTGGCTGGCGGTGGCCGGTTATGTGGGCCTGCTCGGCGGGCGCTGGTTCCTGCCCGCGGCCGCCGCCGGCGCGGTCGGGTACGCGAAGCACGCCGATGAGGACCACGAGTACGAGACCGACGATTACGACGACGAATACGCCGAGGAAGACGACGGGTTCGCGCAGTCCGCCGAGTACGAGGAAGGCGAGTACGACGACGCGGAGTACGAGGACGGCGAATACGAGGACACCGAGTACGAAGACGGCGAATACGAGGACGTCGAGTACGAGGACGAGGACTACGACGGCCCGCACGGCGAGGTCGAGGTCGACGGCGAACTCCTGGACGAGCAGGACGACGAACCCGTGGTGTCCGCGCAGTCGCCGCGCTCGTCCGAGGATGATTCGGAGATCCTCGACGCCGAAGTCGTCGAAGGTGACAACTGATTTCGTGAGCGCCGGGTTCGCGCGGACCGGACAAGGCGCTGAATTCGCGGTGAAGCGGGGAAGCTAGGCTCTAGGGCGGTGGGTATCACCCGCCGTCCTCTTTTCCGATCCGACATACAGGGAGTAGAGCGCTGACGCCCACGCCCGCCCCGCTGCTGCCGCCGACCGCCCCCGCGACCGTCGTCGTGCTCGCCTCCGGAACCGGTTCGCTGCTGCGCTCACTGCTGGAGGCGACCCGTGCGCCCGGCTATCCCGCGCAGGTCATCGCCGTCGGGGTCGATCGGGAATGCGCGGCCACCGACCATGCCGCCGCCTTCGACGTCTCGACGTTCGAGGTCGCGCTCGGTGACTTCGCGAACCGCGCCGAATGGGATGTCGCGCTGACCGAGATGGTCGATATGTTCCAGCCGGATCTGGTGGTGTCGGCCGGGTTCATGAAGATCCTCGGCCCCGCCTTCCTGGGGCGTTTCGGCGGCCGGATCATCAATACCCATCCCGCGCTGCTGCCCGCGTTCCCGGGCGCGCACGGGGTGCGGGACGCGCTCGCGTACGGCGTGCGGGTCACCGGTTCCACCGTGCACCTGGTGGATTCGGGCGTCGATACCGGGCCGATCCTCGCGCAGGAGGCGGTCACGGTGCTGCCCGATGACGACGAGGCCGCGCTGCACGAGCGCATCAAGGTTGTCGAGCGTCGGCTGCTGGCGGAAGTAGTCGCGGCCGTCGCGAACCGAGGCATTGTCTCCGATGGACGAAAGGCAGTTATCCCAGATGAGCGAGTTCTCCGGTGAGTGAGCGCAGCGAAGGAACCACCGTCCCGGGTGAGCGCAAGCCGATCAAGCGGGCACTGGTCAGCGTCTACGACAAGACCGGCCTGATCGAGCTGGCCACCGGCCTGCACGCCGCGGGCGTGGAGTTGGTCTCGACCGGTTCGACCGCGGGCAAGATCGCCGACGCGGGCATCCCGGTCACCAAAGTCGAAGACCTGACCGGATTTCCGGAGACCCTGGACGGCCGGGTCAAGACGCTGCACCCGCGCGTGCACGCCGGCATCCTGGCCGACACCCGCCGCGCGGAGCACGTCGATCAGCTCGTCGAACTCGGTGTCGAGGCATTCCAGCTGGTCGTGGTGAACCTCTACCCGTTCACCGAGACGGTCGCCTCGGGCGCGAGCGTCGATGAATGCGTCGAGCAGATCGACATCGGCGGTCCGTCCATGGTGCGCGCCGCGGCCAAGAACCACCCGTCCGTCGCGGTGGTCGTCTCGAGCGGTGACTACGGTCGGGTGCTCGAGTCCGTGCAGGCCGGTGGTTTCACCCTGCCGCAGCGGACCGCGTTGGCCGCCAAGGCTTTCCAGCACACCGCGACCTACGACGTGGCCGTCGCCAGCTGGATGACCAGCGTCGCGGTTCCCGCCGCCGGGGTCGAGGAGAGCTCCGAAGGCGAAGGCGCGCAGCTGTTCCCGGAGTGGATCGGCGCGACCTGGAACCGTGATTCGGTGCTGCGTTACGGCGAGAACCCGCATCAGGCCGCCGCGCTGTACACCAGCGAGGCCGGTCCCGCGGGCCTGGCGCAGGCGACGCAGTTGCACGGCAAGGAGATGTCGTACAACAACTACACCGACGCCGATGCGGCCTGGCGTGCCGCGTACGACTTCGACGAGCCCGCCGTGGCCGTCATCAAGCACGCCAACCCGTGTGGCATCGCGGTCGGCGCGGATATCGCCGAGGCGCATCGCCGGGCGCACGCGACCGATCCGGTCAGCGCGTACGGCGGCGTGATCGCGGCCAACCGTGAGGTGTCCGTCGAGATGGCCGAGCAGGTCGCGGAGATCTTCACCGAGGTCATCGTCGCGCCCGGTTACGCCAACGGTGCGGTGGAAGTGTTGCAGCGCAAGAAGAATGTGCGCGTGCTCGTCGCGCAGCCGGCGCAGCGCAAGGGCGCGGAACTGCGCCCGGTCAGCGGCGGCGTGCTGCTGCAGCAGCGCGATGTCCTCGACGCCGAGGGCGACAGCGCGGCGAACTGGACTCTCGCCGCCGGCGAGGCCGCCGACGAGCGGACCCTGGCCGATCTCGAATTCGCTTGGCGCGCCTGCCGTGCGGTGAAGTCGAACGCCATCCTGCTGGCCGACGAGGGCGCTGCCGTCGGCGTCGGCATGGGGCAGGTCAACCGGGTCGATTCCTGCAAGCTGGCGGTCGAGCGGGCCGGTGAGCGGGCCAAGGGCTCGGTCGCCGCGTCGGACGCGTTCTTCCCCTTCTCCGACGGTCCGGGGATTCTGGTCGCCGCGGGTGTGCGCGCCATCGTGCATCCGGGCGGTTCGATCCGGGACAAGGACACCATCGAACTCTGCAAAGAGGCGGGCGTCACCCTGTACCTGACCGGGTCGCGTCACTTCGCACACTGAGTGATCGCACTGAGTGATACCGGGCGGGAACCTATTTCGCCCTGATCGGTAGTAACGAAGAGCCGGTGTGCGCTCGCGCGAGCGAGTGCGCACCGGCTCTTTCTTCTTCGCCGAGAGTGGGACTTTCGCTCCTCGGTGGCCGAGATCAGTTGGCGCTGACGACTTTACGATCACCCAGCGGGGCCTTCAGCGGGATCTCCAGGCTGCCGAAGACGGCGATCATGGTGCACATCTTGCCCACCGCGCTGGGCAGCGTGCCGCCGCGCAGTTCGACGGTCACCGTGGAGTCGGTTTCGGTCGTAGTGGCGTCCACGCCATAGCATTCCGGCGATCCGGTCTGGAAGTTCACCGAGATCTTGTCGGGCGCTACGCGAGTCCAGCTGTCGAACACGATGGGGTGCGGGCTGACGATGCTCGGGTCGGCGGTGAAGGTCCGGCCGATGCTGCCGCCGGTGGCCTCGGTGGGGCCCGCGGCGGTGGTGTCGCCGGCCGACGTGGTGGAGGATTTCGACTTGTCGCCGTTGGAATCCGAGTTTCCGCAGGCCGCGACGGAGACGCTGAGAAATGCGATGGCGGTGGCTGCGAGTAGACGGCGGCGACTGTTCGCGTACATGGCGACCACCCTAACCGCCGGACCGGTCGGCGCAGTTGTGACGCCATAGCGAACATCCAGCGACAGTGAGCCAAATTATCCGATCTCACGGCGCGTAATCCCAGCGGTGACCGGGCAGGAGCACGTAGCCTCGAACGAGATGTGCGAATGCAGTTCCGTGCCATCGACTTACCTGTAGTTTTCCCCTTCGGAAAGGACCCACCGTGGGCGACTCGTTGAAAGTCGGCGAAGAACTCGGTCTCGGGGAGGCGCTCAAAGGCGGCGCTTACTCTTTGACTCTGCAAGATGACGGCAACCTCGTGTTGTCCGAGCCCAGCGGCAATGTCGTGTGGGCCTCCGGCACCAATGGCAAGGGCGTCAAGCGCGCGACCCTGCAGGCTGACGGCAATTTCGTGCTCTACAAGGACGACGGCGCCGAGTGGTCCACCGGCACCGACGGCAAGGGCGCCGATCGCCTCGTCGTCCAGCCGGACCGCAATGTCGTGCTGTACGCCGGCGACGGTAGCTCCGTCTGGTCCACCGGCACCAACACCGACAACCCGCTCGAGGCCCCGGAGGAGCCGGTCACCCAGGCCGCCGCCGTCGAGGACGCGCCCCCGCCGCCGCCCCCGGCTCCGGCCGCGCAGACCTACACGGTCGAGCCGGGCGACACCCTGTGGGCGATCGCCGAGCGCTTCTACGGTGACGGCAACCGCTACCAGGAGATCGCCAACGCCAGCGGCATCGACAACCCGGATCTCATCAACCCGGGCCAGGTCCTCACCATCCCGTGATCTGAGCGCCGGGCTCAGGCCCACCGTGCTCGGGGCACGTCCCCGGACAAGTCAGCAGAAGCGCCCCCGGTGTGAAAACACCGGGGGCGCTTCGTGCTTCGCGGGAAAGCATCGCTCAACAGTGCTCAGCGTCAGCAGTGTCCTCCGGTCGCAGTGTTGTCCGGGGGCAGTGCCGACGGTTGCAGTGTTGTCCGGGGGCAGTGCCGACGGTTGCAGTGTTGTCCGGGGGCAGTGCCGATCAGTCGCAGTATTGCCCGGTCGCAGTGCCGCCTGGTTGCAGCGCGGCGGGCTCGCGAGCGGGACCACCCGATTCACCGCCCGGGATCCCGCCCGCTTTCGCGAGCTTCGGGGGATTCTCTCCTACCTGCACGCATCGGGCCCCAGATGTGTAAACATCTGGGGCCCATGGTTTTTCACTCCACGAGTGAACGAGCCCTACCGGCTCGTGAACGGCAGCAACGCCATTTCGCGCGCGTTCTTCACCGCGACGGCGACCTGTCGCTGCTGCTGCGGGGTGAGGCCGGTCACTCGGCGGCTGCGGATCTTGCCGCGGTCGGAGATGAACGTGCGCAGCAGGTTCACGTCCTTGTAGTCGACGGTCTCGATGCCGGCCGCGATGAGTGGATTCTTCTTGGGGCGACGGGCCTGCTCGGCTCGGACCTTCTTCGACGGTGCTCGCTTCACTGCCATGTCAGCGGTTCCTTACTCACAGATCTGTGGATTTCTACCAACTCGATTTGTGTACACCGGGCAATTCGCCCCGGTGGGCCATCTCGCGTACGCGTATTCGCGAGAGCCCGAACTTCCGGAGGTGACCGCGCGGGCGTCCGTCCGCGGCGTCCCGATTGCGCAAGCGTACCGGACTGGCATCGCGCGGCAGCCGGGCCAGGGCGGTCTGCGCCGCCACCCGCGCCTCGTCGGAACTGGAGGGTTTGCGGATGATCTCTTTCAGTTCCGCACGTCGCTCGGCATAGCGCGCGACGATCTCGCGGCGCTCGTCGTTCTTGACGATCTTCGACTTCTTGGCCATGTCAGCGGTCCTCGCGGAAGTCGACGTGCCGGCGCACGACGGGGTCGTACTTGCGCAGCACCAAGCGGTCCGGATCGTTGCGCCGGTTCTTGCGGGTGACGTAGGTGTACCCGGTCCCGGCGGTGGACTTCAGCTTGATGATCGGGCGGATATCGGTCGATTTCGATGCCATGTGAGGCCCCTTCAGATCTTCTCGCCGCGGGCGCGCAGCCGCGCGACGACCGCTTCGATGCCGTCGCGGTCGATGGTCTTGATGCCCTTGGCGGAGACCCTCAGCGTGATGCGGCGGTCCTCGGCGGGCAGGTAGTAGGTCTTGCGCTGGATGTTGGGGTCCCAGCGCCGGTTGGTTCGCTTGTGCGAATGTGAGACGGACTTGCCGAAGCCCGGCTTGCGGCCGGTGACCTGGCAGATAGCCGACATGGGGCACTTCCTTCCAGTGTTGCTGCATATGACAATCGTTTTCGACAACGAAGAAATTCCAATGTACGCTGAGCCCTCGGTAAATGAAAATCGTTGTCGAAAGGGGGATCGGTGATGTCCCATCCCATGCCGCATCCGGCGCATCAGCCCGACTCGGCGGCCGGGTTCGATCGCCGCACGCCCGTGCTGGTGCTCGCGGGACTCCCCGGCCGCGCCGCCGACGGCGTCGAGGCCGCCGCGCAACTGCTGAGCCAGGAGCCCGGCACCGTCGTGGTCCGCCACGACCTGCGGGAGCTGCGCGAAGGCGTCGTACGCCGGACCGTGCGGCTCGACGGCCGAGAAACGATCTCGGTCCTGGAGCTCGCGCACGGTTGCGTGTCCTGCACACTCCGCAAGGACCTGCTGCCGTTCCTGTGCCTGCTGGCTCAACGTGATTCGGTCCGCCGCATCGTGCTGGCGCTGGATCCGGCCTTCGAGGCGGACGCGGTGTGCCAGGCCATCGCCGACGTGGTGGTGAGCGGTGTCGTCGGCCGGGTCGACGGTCCGGCCGGGAACAACGTGCGCATCGAATCGGTGCTGGCCTGCCTCGACGGCCGGGACTGGCTGGCCGACGCCACCGGTGACGAGACGCTCGCCGAACGGGGGCACGCCACCACCGACGACGACCGGACCATCGCGCAGCTGGCGGTCGGTCAGGTCGAATTCGCCGACGCACTCATCGGTTTCGACTCCGGAGCCGATCCCGAGGTGCGGATGCGGACCGGCGCGGTGCTCGCGCGCCTGGCGCCGGCGGCGCCGATCGCCTGGACCGACGAGCCGCGCACCCTGACCGCCGCCGATCTCACCTGGCTGTGCCGCCGCGTTCCGGCGAACGCGCGCCGCGGCGAGGGCTTCGATCCGCATGCCTCACTGCTGCGCGGGATGCCCCCGCTGGAGCCGGATTGTGGTGTCACACTGCTGGAATTCGCCACCGATCGGCCGTTCCATCCGGAGCGGCTGCACTCGGCGATCGACGTCCTGCTGGACGGTGTGGTGAGTGCGCGCGGGCGGGTGTGGCTGGCCACCCAGCCCGGGGAAGTGGTGTGGCTGGAGTCCGCCGGTGGGGGGATGCGGATCGGCGGGGCCGGAAAGTGGCTGGCCGCCATGACTTCCGAGGAACTCGAGCAGGTCGATCCGGAGCGCCGGACCATGGCCGCGCTGCGCTGGCACGAGCACTTCGGCGATCGGCACACCTCGATGGTGGTGCTGGTCCACGAGGCCGACGCCCAGGAGATCCGGCACGCCCTGCACTGGGCGCTGGTGGACGAGGACGAACTGCGCCAGGTGCGGTTCGCGCCCGAGCGGGTCGCGCTGTGGGAGGACCCGTTCGGTGATCAGCACGAGGAACCGTGCGACACAACGAAATCGACTCCGGTGTCCGGTGACGGCAACACCCGGAAGAACGAAAGGTGATGCGATGAAGCCAGGAATCCACCCCGATTACCATCCGGTCGTCTTCCAGGACGGCAGTACCGGAAAGCAATTCCTCACGCGATCGACCGCGGTCTCGGATCGAACCGTCGAATGGTCGGACGGCAATACCTATCCGCTGCTCGTGGTCGACGTGACCGCCGATTCGCATCCGTTCTGGACGGGCGCGCAGCGACTGCTCGATACCGCGGGACGGGTGGAGAAGTTCGAACGCCGCTACGGCAAACGCGTACGCGCCGGTAACAATTCGACCGATCGACAGGAGAACTGAGAGATGGCTGTCCCGAAGCGGCGGATGTCGCGATCGAATACCCGCAGCCGCCGTTCGCAATGGAAGGCGACCCCGCCGGATCTGGTGCCGGTCACGGTTGCCGGTGTGGTGCGGCAGGTTCCGCGCCGCCTGGTGCGGGCGGTGCGCAGCGGTCTGATCGACCTCGACAGGATCTGATCGCGCGCGGCCGCCGCGGTGCGAGAGGCTCGGGGGTCCGGCCCCCGGGCCTCTCGCGTCTCCGACCGGGAGACGAGCCCGTGAAGTGGCTCAGCCCGCCTTGGTCTCGAGGTCGACCAGGGTCGCCGCGAGCCGGAAGAATTTGTTCTTGCCGAGGTCGGCGATGGTCTTCACACCGAGGGCCTCGAGCAGTTGGGTGTCGTGCTTCTCGGTGAGGCCGGCCAGAGCCGACGGCGGCGCGGCGAGAATCTCCGCGAGTTCTTTGCCTTCATAGGCCTTGTCGAGAGCCTTGTCGAGTACCACGCTGACGGCCACGGAATGCCTCCTGGGTTAGAGCATGATGGGACATGGCCGACGATAGCGGGAAAGTGGCTGCGTCACCATAGATCTGCCGATGTGTTGCTCGTCTGTGCGTCGGCTGTGAACCGGTCGCCCGGTGATGTGAAGGGTTTGAAAAAGTCTTCTCAAAGTTGTGAATTCGTGCCCTTGCGACGGTATTCTCGTGCACTGAGGGCGGGTTCTTCTGAATACAGAAGAACCCGCTCATCGCCACTTCAGGGGGCGGTTCACCGACCTCATCGCCGACGCGTGCGGCGGCACATCCCGCTCGCACATCCCTCGCGCACAAGGCATTTGCGACAGCGCCGTACTAAATCCGGCATTTCAACCAAAACGGCTGTCCTAGACCTCTATCCGGTCGTCCGATCCGGCAATCTGTCCGCTTTGAGCGACTTTGGTGGAATGTCCGTTAGGGCCCTCGCCCCAGCCGGGCAGCGGCAGGTCGGGAAGCAGCTGTTCCAGCTTCGCCAACTGTTCGGCCACCACGGTGGCCGGACCCTCGATGAGCGAGAAGGGGAACGGCCAGTGCCGACCGGACAGACGTGCGACCTCGTCCGACAGCTCGGCGGTCGTCGCCTCGAGGTCGCTGACCTCCGTGCGTAATTCGTCGATGCGGGTCAGCGCCGCGCCGAGCGCGTCCACCACGGTGCGATGGTGGCCCTGCGCGTCGTCACCGAGCTGTGGCCAGCCCGAGAGTCCCGGGCCGCGCAGCTGCGTCTGAATGTCGCGCAGAATTTCGTCCTGTTCGGGCGTCAAGTCTGCTTCCTCCTGTTCGAAATCCCACTGGCCGAAATCGAGTCGATCGGTCTCGTTCACGTCGCACTCGACGCCGTCCACGTACACCTGCCGGCCGGTCTGCAGGATCGACCGGCGTGGCTCGAGATTCGCGCCGGACCAGGCGATGGTCTGCCACGCCCAGGTCGCGGTGCCGGCGTCCAAGGCCCGGCTCAACGGCCAATACCCGCCGTAGATGCCGACATTCGCGCGACCGATCACGGTCGCGGCGCCGTCGAGGTAGGCGTTGATCGGCCCCTGCTGCTGCGGGGTGGCGTCGAAATCGGCGGAGAAGTAGATCGGGCGGTCCGTGCGGCCGCCGCACCGCAGCACCTGCGCCTGCGCGGCCCGCGCGTCGGTGACGCCGGCGCCGAAGCCGTCCAGCATGCGCGCCGCGGTGGTCTCCCAGTTGGACACGATCGAAACACCGTGTGCGCGTAAATCGTCCGCCTCGGCGGGCGTGAGGAGTTTGCCCGGCAGGCTCGGCCCGCCCGAAGACAGATAGCGCACCACGAAATCGAAACCGGCCGCGCGGATCGCGCTCGCGGCGGGACGGCCTGCGGCGTAATCCAGCCCGAAACGCATGACACCCACTGTAATTCGCCCGGCGCGGCGGCGGGGAGGCAATCGATAAGTCCGATTCCTGCCGAAAGACCTCAACTTGGGCGAAGCCCTCTCGCACCTGTACCAGCGTGGTTGACTGGCCGCCACAGGAGACCGCGACAACCTTTTTCGCATGGTCGGGGTGGTTCGACCGGGACGGTCGAGATGTGATCGGCCGCAACCGGACGCAGGCATGCACGAGTGGCGGCCGGCTCAGAGCCGGTGCCGAAGTCGCGGAGAGGCGGAACGAGACGAGGAGGACCGATGCCGGTACGCGGTGACGCGTGGCCCCCTGGCACACCGTGCTGGATCGATTGCCAGGTCGACGACCCGGTCAAGGCGGGTGAGTTCTATTCGGAACTCTTCGGCTGGGACATCCGGGGCGGCGGCGAGGAGAACGGGCTGTATCTCATGGCCCTGCGCGACGGCCAGGCCGCCGCGGGGATCGGCCCGAAACCCGAGGCGGGCGCGCCCTCGGCCTGGACCACCTACTTCGCGGTCGACGCCGCCGATGCCTGCGCCGAGCGGATCACGGCGGCCGGTGGGCGAATGCTGGTGCCGCCCTTCGACGTCATGGAGTTCGGGCGCATGTTCGTGGCCGCCGATCCGGCCGGTGCGCCCTTCGCGGTGTGGGAGGCGCGGGCGCACAACGGCGCGGCGGTGCACAACGAGCACGGCGCGTACATCTGGAACGATCTGCACACCGGCGACTTCGAGGCGGCGAAGACGTTCTACGCCAGGGTGTTCGACTTCACCTTCACCGAATTCGACGATCCGGCACTGGCTTACGTGGCGTTCACGCCGCCCGGCCGGTCCGAGGCGGTCGGCGGCATCAGCGACGACACCGTGAACGGCGAACTCCCGGGACCGCCCTACTGGCTCAGCTGGTTCCAGTACGACGGCATCGACGAGGGGCTCACGCGGGCGGCCGAACTCGGCGCGACCGTGCTCGTGCCCGCCGAGGACGGTCCGTGGGGCCGCATGGCGATCCTGGCCGCGCCGCAGGGCGAACCGTTCGCACTGCTGGAGCCGAAACAGGTCTGAGCACCGCGCGGTGTCCTGACATGCTCTGCGCCGCCACATGATTCGGGCCGGGTCGCCATGGCGACCCGGCCCGGGGTACGGCACGCACTGCGTGCCGAAGTGGTGATCAGCGCACTGATTGTGCGGGCCGCGCGCCCTGCTGTGCCGCCGCGTTCTGCGACGCCACCGCCAGCGAAGGGCTGTGTGTGGCTTCGGGATCGGCGAGGACCGGCGCCTGCCGGGCCTCGCGCCGGTCGGGGGCGACCAGGATGGCGGTGATCGGAATCGTGAGCGCCATCGAGCCGACGATGAAGAACGGCACGAAGAAGTCGAAGAGCGCCTGGCCCTCCGGTGTCGCGGCGGTGCCGTTGAGGTGGACCTCGAGTCCGGTCAGCCCGGCGTAGTGCATGCCGAGCACCAGGATCGCGTACGCGACGGCGCCGGCCATCAGGATCGGCACCGAGCGCGCCGTGAGGCTGAACCACAGCATCAGGGCCGAGAGCGCGAGTGCGATCACGTACACCGCGACGAGCGAGACCACACTGCGATCGGTGCTGCCCTGCACCTGAATTCCGGACAGCAGCAGCAGGTGTGCGGTGCCGATTCCGGCCGCCATCACCACCGCGCCGATGCCGAGCCGGATCCAGTTCACGGACCTGCCCGCGATGACCAGCGCGGCCAGCACCGCGACGCCGGACAGCACGGTGAACACCGTGGTCAGCACGGTGTCATAGCGCAACTGCCCGCCGCGCATCTCGAAGCCGAGCATGGTGATGAACACCGGCATGGCCACCCCGACGCCGCCGATGGAGCTGGCCGCGACGAACACCCAGACCAGCCGGAATCGGGCTGTCACCGATTTGGTCGATTGGCGGATGCAGGCGAACCCGCAGGACGCCCCCGCCACCGAGACGATCAGTGCCAGACCGATGACCCAGTAGCCCATCGAGAAGTAGATCACCCAGAACCCCTGCCTTCTTTGCGCGTGCGTCCTACTTCACGCGTCCATCGTCCCGAGCTGCCGAATTCCTAGCCGCGCCGGGCTGTTTCGCGCTGCGCGGCCATCAGCCGTTCGATCGCGTACTCGGTGACCGCCGCCAGTGCCCTCCGCACCTCGACGGGATCACGGGCGTCGATGTCCACGATCGGCACGGTGTCGCGGACACTGAGCGCCTCGCGCAGTTCCGCGACCGGGAAGCGGGGCGCGTCCGGGAAGCGGTTGACCGCGATGAGGAACGGCAGCGACTTGGACTCGAAGAAGTCCACGGCCGCGAAGCTGTCCTCGATGCGCCGGGTGTCGACCAGGACCACCGCGCCGATGGCGCCCTTGATCAGGTCGTCCCACATGAACCAGAAGCGGCGCTGTCCGGGCGTGCCGAACAGGTACAGCACCAGGTTCCCCGGCAGGATGATGCGCCCGAAATCCATGGCCACCGTGGTGGTTTCCTTGCCGGGCGTGGCGGCGAGGTCGTCGACGCCGTCCGACATGCCGGTGACCATGGCCTCGGTGCGCAGCGGCACGATCTCGGTGACCGCGCCTACGAAGGTGGTCTTGCCCGCGCCGAAGCCACCGGCCACCACGATCTTGGTCGAGGCCACGCGGACCTCTTCGCCCGGCCGCGGCGGGTATTGCGGTGCGATCGCGTTGCCACCGCCGGGGTAGCCCGGCGCGCCGCTGTAGCCCCCGCCGTCAAAGGGCCCGGAGTCCATGCAGAGTCCTCTCCATCAGGGATCGGCGCTCGTCGACGCTTGCCTGGTCGCTCAAAGTTGAATGCACACGCAGGGTTCCGGCGACGACGAGATCACCGATGACGACCCGGATCATGCCGAGCGGACGCTGCAGGTGGGCCGCGATTTCCGCGACCGACAGCCGGGCGGTGCCCATCCGCAGGATCTCGGTGCGAACGTCACCCGCGGGCCAGTCGAAATGCGCGGTGTAGGAAAGGGTTTCGACGACCGCCTCGAGCGGCAGTTCGACCGCCGGCTCGGTGCGGCCGGAGGTCAAGGCATAGGGGCGAACGCGTGTCGGCGGCCGGCCACCGCCCGCCCCATTGGGAGTGCTCATGTTCGCCTCATCAGGCAGTGCGGGCGGTGGCCTGAACCACAGACCCGACCCGGTCGACCAGCAACGCCATCTCGTAGCCGATCCGACCGATGTCGTGCTGCTTGTTGGCCAGCACCGCGAGGTGCGAGCCGTTGCCGACGGTCATGACCAGTAGGTAGCCGCGTTGCATCTCGACGATGGACTGCATCACCTTGCCGCCCTCGAACAGCTGGGCCGCACCCGCGGACAGGCTGGCCAGTCCGGCGGTGACCGCGGCCAGCTGCTCGCCGCGATCGGCCGGTAGGTGCGGGCTGGTGGCCTGTAGCAGACCGTCGGCCGAGACCAGGACAGCGTGCGAGACGCCCGGAACCTCCCGGGTGAATCGAGTGACCAGCCAGTTCAGATTCTCATCTGTCGTGGTGCGCTGAGTGTCGGTCATGCATGCCCTCCGTCGTTGTACTGGGAGTCGGCCCGTCCGGAGCGGACGCCGCTCAGATGCCTGGTCAGGCTGTTGCGGATCTCGTCCGGATTCAGGGGGGCGCTTTCGTCTTCCTGCGTCACCGCGCCCGGCACGAGCTGCGCGCCCGGCCTGCGGATCGGAAGCCCACCCTGGGTGCGGTCGGTGGTGGCCGGATTGGCGGCCTCCTCGGCCGCCGCCCACCCGGCGTCCGAGGACGACGACCAGGCCGCGCCGGACTGGCCACCCGCCGCGGGTTCCACCAGCCACTCGGAAACCATTCGCTGATAGATCGGGGTCGGCGCCTCGCCGACCGGGCGCAGCCCGGGCTGCGGTGCACCGGGACGCTGCTGCGCCGCGGGCGCGGCGGCGTCACCGCGAGTGCTGTTCGCGCCGTTGCCGTTTCCGGCGGGAGCGGCACCGCCGTTTCCGGCAGGGGCGAATCCACCGTTCCCGGTATCGACGTTGTCCCCACGGAACGAGCCGGTGACGTAGGAACCGTTCGCGGGAGTGCCGCCGTTTCCGGTGCTGCTCCCGGCCCCGGCGCTCACCGGTGTTCCGCCGCCGAACGCGCTGTAGCCGTTCTCGAACGAGCTGCCGTAGCCGTCTTCGCTACCGCCGCGGTTGCCACCGGCGGGAGGCACGGTGTCGGGCCGCTGATCGGCCTGTCCGCCGTTGCCCCAGAAGTCGACCTGCGGTTCCGGCTGTGCCGCAGCCGTTTCCGGCTGCGGGGTGACGATGTTGTAGACGCTGGTGTCGGTCGAGTCGCTGAACGCGTCGGTGAATCCGTCGGAGAAGCGATCGAACTTCTCGCTGCGGATCTCCGAGTACACCGGCTGCTCACCGGTGTCGCCCGGCGATTTGCGTTGCGGCAGTCCCGAACTGGTGACGCCGAAGCGTCCGGTGTTCGGACCGCCGGCCGAAACCGGTTCGGGCTGGTTCGGCAGGTTCGGCACCGGCATGAGCCGCGGCGGCGTGATGGCGGGCTGCGGTCCGGAGGCCGCTCCCGCTCCGGCGGTCGCCACGCTGGGCGAGATCGGCAGTGCGGCGGTGACCGGGAACTGCCCGGTGTTGTCCCCGCCGCGATCCGGCGCGGGCGAGACCAGGGTGCCCGGCAGATGCACGCTCGCGGTGATGCCCGGCTGCTGCACCATCGCCGAGGTGCGGCGCAGGCTGACGGTGATGTTGTGCCGCTTGGCGAGTCGGCCGACGACGAAGAGACCCATGCGGCGGGCCGTTTCGACATTGACCTCGCCACCGGAGGCGAGCCGGTCGTTGATCGACTGCAGGTCTTCGGCGTTCATGCCGAGGCCGCGGTCGGTGATCTCGATCAGATAGCCGCCGTCCACCGCGCGTGCCACCGAGACCGCGACCGGGGTCGAGGGCGGGGAGTAGCGCAGCGCGTTGTCGATCAGCTCGGCCAGCAGGTGCTCGATATCGACGGCCGGTTCGCCGGCGACGATGCCGTCGGGCACGGTGCCGATCTCGACGCGCTGGTAGTCCTCCACCTGGGAGACCGAGGACCAGAGCATGTCCGACAGCGGCACCGGCGCCAGATGGCCACGGCGCAGCGCGGTTCCGGCCAGCACCAGCAGGTTGTCGCCGTTACGGCGCATGCGGGTGGCGAGGTGGTCCAGACGGAACAGGCTCTGCAGGCGTTCGGAGTCGTCCTCGTCGCGTTCCAGTTCCTCGATCAGCGTCAGCTGCTGTTCGACGAGCGATTGGCTACGGCGGGAAAGGGTCTCGAACATGCTGCCGATCTGCAGGCGCAATCGCGCCTGATCGGCGGCGAGGTGCAGCGCCTGGGCGTGGATGTCGTCGACGGCTCGGGCCAGCTGGCCGATTTCCTCGGTGGTGTGCACGTCGACCGGCGTGATGTCGGGCGTGACGCCACCGGCGCGCACGAGTTCCAACTCCTGCGGCAGGTCGATGTGCGCGACCTGCAGCGCGTCGCGCCGCAGGCGGCGAACCGGGACGACCAGCGAGCGGGCCACCACGAGGGCGATGGCCAGACCCGCGAGCAGCACGCCGATCACCAGCGAGGTGTCACGGAGCACGTTGTTGCGCGCCTCGGTGGTCAGCACGCCCAGCTTGGCGTCCATCGAGGCGGAGACCCGCGTGACTTCTTCGGTGTACGCGTCGACGCTCTTGCGCAGCGAATCCTGCATCACGGGCAGCAGGCCCGGATCCGGGATGCCCTGCATCAGAATGCCGATGCGGGTGCTCGCGGCGTCCTTGAGCACGTCCGCGTTGGCCGCGTCGCCCGGGATCAGGCCGCGATAGACCTCGATCATGGTGAGCTCGGCGCCGATGGTGGTGAGCAGTTTGGTGCTCAGGACGGGGTTCTTGCTTCCGTCCGGAATAGCGAGCATGACGCGTTCCTGCGTCAGGGTCGATCGTGCGGCCAGCGCGGAACCGAACTGCAGGAACGACTGCTGCACGCGCATATCGCCGATCGAGGGCGAACTGGCGAGCGCGGTCTGAACCAGAGACGAGACTTCCGCCGCCTGATCCCCGAGCGCCTGGGGAGAACTGGAGCGCAGACCGTTGCGCATGGTCTGGGCGCTGGTGACGGCCTGGCTCACCTGCTTGGTGATCGCCGGATCGAGATTGGTGACCCGCAACTGGGATTCCAGTTTGGCGACGGCCTGATCGAACTTCGTAGTGGCGGTGGCCATGGCGGGGCTGGTGTCTTGACTGCCCCAGTCCGAGATGGCGGTGACCGCGAGATCGTCTGTGGTGGTTATGAAATTAACGATTGGCATCAGCACTTCGGACTGATCCGAACCCGCACCGAGCTTCGAGAGAACCTGCAACTCGGAGTTGATTCGCAGAACCGCGAAGGTTGCGGCCAAGAGCACCGGCAGGACCAGCACGATGCCGACCTTGCGGGTTACGGGCCAGTTGGACAGGCTGAATTGCCAAGACCGAGGGGCAGCTTCCATCCCGCTTCCGTCGCCTCCGCTTTCAAGAAGTGACCCCCGGGTCTTATGCGGTTGTACGGCTTTGGGGCAGATACCCGCGCGGAACCAACTAGAGGTCTTTTTGTACGGCCTGCAACATACCGCGTGAGCTGAGTAACGGCAATTCGAGCAACTCGTTGTAAGAGACTCCGAATGCGGCGTTGCCACAACGTGTTTCGAACAGCGACAGGTGCGCACACGAAGGCTTTCCGGAGGACTCCGTGAAACACGCAGGTCACCCGCCCAAGTCACTCGGCGTGTCGAAGTGACCCTTCTCAGTCACCTCTCAGTCGCTGTGGGCAGACTGGAAGCCATGCGCATTCTGGTAGTCGACGACGACAGGGCGGTTCGCGAATCCCTGCGTCGTTCGCTGACCTTCAACGGGTACACGGTCGATCTCGCCGTCGACGGTCTCGATGCCCTCGAGAAGACCGCCGGTCAGCGCCCTGATGCCCTGGTTCTCGATGTGATGATGCCCCGCCTGGACGGCCTCGAGGTGTGCCGTCGGCTGCGCAGCACCGGCGACGATCTGCCGATTCTGGTACTCACGGCGCGGGATTCGGTGTCCGAGCGGGTGGCCGGACTGGACGCGGGCGCCGACGACTACCTGCCCAAGCCCTTCGCTCTGGAGGAACTGCTGGCCCGGTTGCGCGCCCTGCTGCGCCGCACCACCGTCGACAACGCCGAATCGTCGGAGACCATGACGTTCGGGGACCTGTCGTTGGACCCGGTCACGCGCGAGATCTGGCGCGGCGAACGGCAGATCAGCCTCACCCGCACCGAGTTCTCGCTGCTGGAGATGTTGATGGCCAATCCGCGCCGGGTGCTCACCCGCAGCCGCATCCTGGAGGAGGTGTGGGGCTACGACTTCCCCACGTCCGGCAACGCCCTCGAGGTGTACATCGGCTATCTGCGCCGTAAGACCGAGGCCGAGAGCGAACCGCGGCTCATCCACACCGTGCGCGGCGTCGGTTACGTGCTGCGCGAGACCCCGCCGTAGGGATCGGGCTCGTGGGTAGAACCGTTCCACGACGTCCGGTGGTCGCCGGGCTCGCGCAACAGCGTGGCGAGGCGGTCGAACTCCGGCCGCCCATGCCGCTGACCAGGTCGGTGTCGCTGCGCTGGCGGGTGACGCTGCTGGCGGCCTCGGTGGTGGCGGTGGCCGTCGCCTTCACCTCCATCGCCGCCTACGCGATGGTGGCGCGCTCGCTGTACGCGGATGTGGATTCGCAATTGCGCGCGCGGGCGTCGCTGATGATCGACAACAACTTCGACAGTCTCGGCTTCCAGTCGATCGTGCTGGCGGGGCTGTACTCCAACGACGTCGGCGTCGCGCTGATCTTCCCGGACCTGTCGCCGTACGTCCCGCCGCAGACCACGAATCCGCCTGTGGGCACACAGGAATTGGCGGTGGCGCGCGGTGAGATCGATTCCTCGCTGCGCACCGTCGACAATCAGCGGGTGCTGGCCCGGCGCACGCATTCCGGTTCCACCCTGGTGGTGTCGCAGCGCCTGCAGCCCACCCGGGAGGTGCTCGACCGGCTGGCGTGGCTGCTGTTCGTGGTCGGCGGCTGCGGCGTCATGCTGGCCGCCGCGGCCGGAACCGCGGTGGGGCGCACCGGTTTGCGGCCGATCGCCCGGCTCACCGCCGCCACCGAACGCGTGGCCCGCACCGACGATCTGACCCCCATTCCGGTGACCGGCGACGACGAACTCGCCAGGCTCACAGAGAGTTTCAACGCCATGCTGCGCGCGCTGGCCGAATCCCGGGAGCGGCAGCGAAGATTGGTGGCCGACGCGGGTCATGAGCTCAAGACGCCGCTCACCTCGTTGCGCACGAACATGGAACTGCTCATCGCCTCCTCGCGTCCGGGCGCACCGCGCATCCCGGACGAGGACATGGCCGAACTGCGCTCGGACGTGATGGCGCAGATCGAGGAATTGTCCACGCTGGTGGGCGATCTGGTGGATCTGGCGCGGGAGGACGCACCCGACACCACCTACGAGCAGGTCGATATCGGTGAGGTGGCCGAGCGCGCGCTCGAGCGGGCTCGCCGCCGGCGCACCGGCATCGAGTTCGAGGCGCAATTGCGACCGTGGTTCGTCTACGGACACGAGGCCGCACTCGAGCGGGCCATCCTGAACGTGCTCGACAACGCCGCCAAATGGAGCCCTGCGGGCGGAATCGTGTCGGTCCGCATGCAGGAGTCCGGACGCGGCCTGCTGGAGTTCACCGTCGACGACGCCGGGCCCGGCATCCCGCCCGCCGAACGCGAACTGGTCTTCGAGCGCTTCTATCGGACCACGGTGTCCCGCTCGATGCCCGGTTCCGGCCTCGGCCTGGCCATCGTGAAACAGGTGGTGACCAAGCACGGTGGCACCATCACGATCGACGGTTCCGAACGCGGCGGCGCGCTGATCCGTATCGTTCTGCCTGGCGAAGGTGTACCGCCGGCGGTCCCTGGGACCTGAGCCGACCCCACAAGGGGTGCTCGGCACGGAAAAAGCTCGGCGAAATGCAAGCACGGTCTCAGTCCACTCTCAGTCGTCACCGCCAGGCTTGGCACGAGACTCGAGGAGAAGCGAGAACATGACCGAGGATTCGAAGACCGACGGCCCCGGCGCCGACGAGCCGCAGGGCAACCCGCAGGGCGAGCAGCCCCAGGCACGGCAGCCCGCGCCGTCCGAGGCGCAGCCGGACACTCCTCGCCTCGCACGGCGAGAGCCCGGCGCCGAGGCTCAGGAACCCGCGTCGCCGTTCGACGGCTTCGCCGCCCCGGGCGCGGGGGAGTCCGGCACCCATCAGTACGGCGCGACTCCCTCGGAGCACAGCGCGACGCCGCCCGAACAGCACAGCGCGACGCCGCCGGAACAGCACAGCGCGACGCCCGCGAGTCAGGGCGGCGCCGCGGCGGGTTTCGGCGCGGCACAGGCTGCGTACGGCGCGCAGGCGGGCCACAGCGCAAGCCAGTCGAACCAGCCCGGCTACAGCGCGACCCAGCCCGGGTACGGGGGTGGTCAGTCCGGCCCCGGCGCGAGCCAGGCCGGTTACGGCGCCGCGCAGACCTCGGGTGATCCTGCGACACAACAGTTTCCGTCCGGCGCCGGGCAGCACCACACCGGCACCGCGCAGATTCCCGCGGGCCAGTATCAGGCGTACGGCCAGCCGTACCCGGCGTCGGGGGCCGGGTACGGCCAGGCCGCACCGGGGCACAACCCGACCGAGCCGATCTTCGGCATGGGCAGCGGTCCGGGACAGCCCGGGGGTCCGGGCGCACCGTACGCGGGCGCACCGGGCGCGCCGGCGAAGAAGCGGTCCTTCAGCACCGGACTGGTCGCGGGCGCGGTGGCGCTGGCGCTGGTCAGCGGCGGCATCGGCGGCGCGGTGGGCTCGCTGGCCACCCGTTCCGACAACGGCGGCACGTCGGTGACCAATGCCCTCGACGCCCCGGTGAAGGGCAAGGACGTCGCCAACGCCCCGGCGGGATCGGTCCAGTCGGTGGCGCAGAAGGTGCTCCCGAGCGTGGTCATGATCCGGGTCGCGGGCAACCGGGCCGAGGGGGAGGGCTCGGGTGTGGTGCTCTCCACCGACGGGCTCATCCTCACCAACAATCACGTCGTCAACGGCGCGGGCCCGAACGCCAAGATGGAGGTGGCCTTCAGCGACGGCACCACCGCCGCGGCCACCCTGGTCGGCGCGGATTCGGTGTCGGATCTGGCGGTCATCAAGGTCACCGACAAGCAGGGCCTGGTCCCGGTCGATCTCGGTACCTCGGGCGGTCTGCAGGTCGGGCAGTCGGTGGTGGCGATCGGTTCGCCGCTCGGCCTGGCCGGCACCGTGACCACCGGCATCGTCTCCTCGCTCAACCGTCCGGTGTCCACCAGCGGTGAACCGGGCGCGCAGGGCACCGTCATCGACGCGATCCAGACCGATGCCGCCATCAACCCGGGCAACTCCGGTGGTGCGCTGGTCGATATGAACGGCAAGCTGATCGGCATCAACACCGCCATCGCGACGCTCGGCACCGCCGAGGCGGCCGGTTCGCAGAGCGGTTCGATCGGCCTCGGTTTCGCGATTCCGGTCGACACCGCGCGCCGGGTGGCCGATGAGCTGATCAAGACCGGCAAGGCCACCTACGCGCAGATCGGCGTGAAGGTCCGGGCGCAGGACGACGTGAACGGCGCCCGCGTGCTCGAGGTGACCGCCGACGGTCCGGCCGCCAAGGCGGGCGTTCCGAACAACGTCATCGTCACGAAACTCGATGACCAGGTGGTGGATTCGGGCAACGCGCTCATCGCCGCCGTGCGGTCGCACCGACCGGGTGACAAGGTCAAGCTGACCTACACCGACGATCAGGGCAAGAACCAGAAAACTGTCGAGGTCACCCTCGGCGAGGCAGTAGTGGAGGGCGGCCGATGATGAATCGCGGAGCTGGACGGGAGCCGATCCCGGCGATCCACGTCACGCGGGACGGGGGCTGGGAGCTGTTGTCGGACAATGGCGCTACGGTGAGCACCATGGAAATCGATGCCGCTGTCGCGGGCCGTGCTCTTGTCGTGGTCGTGGACGATCGAACCGCTCACGGCGGCGTGGATTCACTGGGCCCGCTGGTCACCGAGCTACTCACCGAGGCCGGCTTCCTGGTGGACGCCTCGGTGTCGGTCCAGGCCGACGAGGTGGAGATCCGCAACGCGCTCAACACCGCGGTCATCGGCGGCGTCGATCTGGTGATCTCCGTCGGCGGCACCGGCTCCTCACCGCGCGATGTCACGCCCGAGGCCACCGAGGAGGTGCTCGATCGCGAGATTCTGGGCATCAGCGAGGCGCTGCGCGCGTCCGGCCTGGCGTCGGGTTCGCTGGACGCGGGTCTGTCCCGAGGTCTGGCCGGCGTCTCGGGCAGCACCCTGGTGGTGAATCTGGCCGGTTCGCGCGCCGCGATCCGCGACGGCATGGTCACCCTGACTCCCTTGGCTATCAAGGTCATCGACGAGTTGTCCGGTCTGGAATGACCTCCGAGCCGGACCGTTCCACCCACGAGCCCCGCCCGGCCCAGCGCCGGGCGGGGTCCTCGCGTCTGACCCCCGAGGAGCGGGCCCGGCTGGCTCGCGTCTTCGGTGACGATCTCCCGTCCACCACCAAGGACGAGCGGACGCCCGAGCCGGACTCCGGGCAGTCCGGAGACGAATGGCTGCGCTCCCAGGTGCCCCCGCACCACGGTTGAGCCGCTATCACGGTCGGATCTCGACCTATCACGGTTGCATCTCGCACATCACGCCGATCGCGCTGAGTGTGCTCATTCTCTAATTCCCGTCGGTGGTGTCCCGGGCTTTCTTCCCGATCAGCGGCGCGAATCACAGTCGCGCGGAAACATTGTCCGTTTCGCATGAGCGACCCACTGTTGCCAATCAATTGCTGCTGTGGCTAAGGTCTCGGTCGGGTCAACAAACCTACGGGTCTATTAGTTTTGGTAAGCACGCTCGAGCTTTGCTCGAGCGGCGTTCGACGCCGTGGTGACCCTCTTTTCGGCTTCGGTGGTCGGAGCCGTACGCATCAACCTGATGAGGGAAAGAATGAGGGAGAACCGCACCAGCGGAATGCGTCACGCGGCTCGAATCGCGGGCGCGGGAGCCGCTGTGTCCGTGGCCTTCGGGCTGTTTTCTACCGGCGCCGCCAACGCTGACACCTTCGTACCGTTGCCGGACGGTTCGAAGTCGAGTCCGGCGGGCGTCACCATCAACCGGGTCGGCGAGCACGCCGTGCTCTCGCCGTCGCTGTCCGCCAATGGCGCGGGCCGCACCGCGTGGGTCTCGGGCAAGGTCTTCGCCGACGTCGCGAACACCCCCGAGGGCGAGGTCGGCCCCTGGAACGGCGCGGCCAACGGACCCGGTTCCAACAACTCCTCCACCCATGGCACCTCGCGCCTGACCACCGGCTACATCGTCGGTTGCCAGGTGAACATCGCCGACAACGCCATCTCGGCCGGTGTGTCCGGCGGCGTCAACCTCTCGGGCGGCAGCCTGGGCGCCTCGGTCGGCCTGAATCTCGGCCCGGGCGAGGTCAAGTTCGTGGCCCTCAACGGCAAGGACATCCTGAAGGCCGGCACGTACTCGGTCGAATACCAGGATGTTCCGATCGAGGTCCAGGGGTGCGCGGGCTACGCCCAGGCCCGGGCCTTCACCGTGGTCGAGATCATCGGCGACGACTACTCCAAGACCACCCTCTACGGGCAGCCGTTCAGCATCGGCTGACGTTGGTCAACCCCGATTCATTTCTCGCGTAAGCGAATTCGACCGCAGAGGGAAACAACGATGAACTTCCGAAAGACCGCGGCCCGCGCCGCCGGCGTCGGCTTCGCCGCCACCGCCGCCCTTGGCCTGTTCTCCACCGGCGCCGCCAACGCCGATACCTTCGTGCCGCTGCCGGGTGGCGAGATCACCCAGACGCTGTCCGACGGCACCGTGGTAACGGTTCGCCTGGTCGGCGAGTCCGCCAACATCAATCCGTCGCTGGGCTCCACCCCGGTCCACCGCAACGCGTGGGCCTCGGGCAGCGCGCAGGTGCAGATCTCGGGAGCCAACGACAACGTCGGCGGCAAGATCGTGCCGGGTTACGTCGTGGGTTGCCAGGTCAACATCTCCGGTGGCGGCGCCACCGGGGGTGCGACCGCGGGCGCCGACTACCAGGGCGCGATCGATCAGGGCGGAACCGGCGCGACCAGCGGCGCCAACCTGACCCTGGGCCCCGGCCAGTCCAAGGCGTTCTACGTCCTGGATCAGGAAGCCGCCGATGACTTCGGCAGCGAGACGCACTACGTCCGCAACAAGTTCCAGGGCTCCAACGGCTCGGTCACATGGGCCGACGAGACCATCGGCCTGACCGGTTGCGGTGGATACGCTCAGGCCCGCGCGTTCGTCGCGGTGCAGGTGGAAACCGACAATGTCATGAGCACGGTCACCCTGTGGGGACAGCCCTTCAGCCTCGGCTGACAGCTCGATCCGAACAGAACCCGAAGGGGCTCGGCGCTATTCGCGCCGGGCCCCTTTCGCTATCCACGGCAATTGGCACTTACCTGCGGGTAGGAGTACGAGCTCTATCGATCATCTTCTCTCCGGCCTCATGGACCACTCTTGTGATGTAAAGTGCCCCACGTCGCATCACATAAAGAATTTGTTAGCAGTAACACAGCGGCAACAATGTGGCGACACACTTACCTGGGTCTCGGAGAGCTTGCTTGACAAGACCCATTTCGGCTCCGGTGGTCGGGGCTGAACGCAAGAAACCTGATGAGGGGAAGTATGAGCGAGAACCGCTCCATCGGTCTGCGTCGCGGTGCCCGTTTCGCGGGTGTCGGCGCGGCCGCGGCCGTGGCCATCGGCCTGTTTTCGACAGGTGCCGCAAATGCAGATACCTTCGTTCCGTTGCCGGACGGACAGAAGGTCGCTCCGAGTGGAACCGTAACCATCACGCGCACAGGCGAACACGCAACCGTGTCGCCGTCGCTCTCCGCCAATGGCGCGGGTCGAGTCGTGTGGGTCAGCGGTAATGCCGTAGCTGAAGTCACTCAAACACCGGAAGGCACGGTCGGCCCGAACAACGGCGCCGCGAACGGCCCCGGTTCGAACAACTCGTCCACCCATGGTGCGTCGCAGCTGAGCACCGGTTACATCGTCGGTTGCCAGGTGAACATCGGTGAGGACGCCATTTCCGCGGGCGTCTCCGCGGGCGTCTCGCTCAGCGATGCCTCCGTGGGCGGTTCGCTCGGAATCAACCTCGGACCGGGCGATGTCAAGTTCGTGCAGATCGACTACAAGGACATCCTGAAGCCGGGTACCTACTCGGTGGAGTACATGGATGCCGAGATCCAGATCCAGGGTTGCGCGGGCTATGCCCAGGCGCGGTCGTACACCGTCGTCGAGGTCATCGGCGATCACTACTCGAAGACCACCCTCTACGGCCAGCCGTTCAGCATCGGCTGATGTGGTCTTGACCCGCCAAATCATCTCTCGCGCAAGCGATTCAACCCCTGAGGGACAAAAGATATGAACATCCGTAAGACCGTGGCGCGGGTGGCCGGTATCGGCTTCGTCGCAACTGCCGCCCTTGGCTTGTTCTCCACCGGCGCCGCCAACGCCGATACCTTCGTGCCGCTGCCGGGCGGCGAAATCACCAAGACCCTCTCCGACGGCACGGTCGTGACCGTCAAGCTCGTCGGCGAGTCCGCCAACATCAGCCCGTCGATGGGTGCCACCCCTGTGCACCGCAACGCCTGGGTTTCCGCTTCGGCGCAGGTCGAGATCTCCGGTGACACCTCTGCCACCGGTGGCAAGATCTTCCCGGGTTACGTTGTGGGCTGCCAGGTTACGCTCAACGGCGGCGGCGCCGAAGGCGGCGTTTCCGGCGGTGCGTCCTGGGACAGCTCGGGCAACGTCACCCCGTCCGCCGGTGCGACCACCGGTGGCAACCTGAGCCTGGGCCCCGGCCAGGCCAAGTCGTTCTACGTGCTCGACCTGGAGCAGGCCGACGACTTCGGTAGCGAAACCCACAAGGTCCGCAACGCCTTCAAGGGTGGCAGCGGCTCCGTGACCTGGGCCGATGAGACCATCGGCCTCAGCGGCTGTGGCGGCTACGCCCAGGCGCGCTCCTTCGTGAGCGTCGAGGTCGAGACCGACAACGTCATCAGCTGGGTCACCCTCTGGGGCCAGCCCTTCAGCCTCGGCTGAGAAGTAACGGCTGATCGTACGTAAGACCAACGGGCCCGGCGCATTTCGCGTCGGGCCCGTTCACGTTGCGCGGCAGGCTATCCGGCCCTTCGGGTGAGCGTGCCGCGCGCCTTCAGAATTCGTGCTTGCCGCCGCCGGAGTTGTTCTGCTGGGCGAGCAGATCCCGGATCTCTTGCAGCAGTTCGTTGTCCGTCGGCGCGGCGACGTCCGAACCCAGGAACCGGGCCTTGGCGTGATTCGCGGGCAGGACCACGACGAAGTACAGCAGTGCCGCGATGATCACGAAGTTCAGGCCCGCGGTGATGATCGGCCCGATGGCGATGAAGGTGGCGGGTTTGTCCGCTATCAGTTGGAAGCCGAGCCCGAGATTGTTGGTTCCGCCGAAGACGGCCAGCAGCGGGTTGATCACCCCGTCGCTGAATGCTGTGACGATGGCCACGAAGGCCGTGCCCATGACGACCGCCACGGCCAGATCGACGACATTTCCGCGAAGCAGGAATTGCTTGAAACCCTTGAGCATTGCCGATAACTCCTCTGCGTGATGACCCACGTGAGCAGGCCGGATAGCGAGTGTCGGACGGCTGGTCCGGGTGGAGAAATGAAGTTGTGCGGTATCGGGATCGTAGATCAACTCGTGCCGCGTGCGGTGTACCCGACACCCGGGTTCAGCGGAAGGTGACCGTCAGCACCGCGTGTAGTGACGCGGCCGCGACGGCGGTGGCGTGCCGCGAGTCCAGGGCCACCAGCACCACCCGTTCGCCCTGGTCGCGTGGGTTGCGGGCCTCGGGAACCAGCACCACGGCGGCATCGGAGGCCAGCAGGCGCGCGGGCCGCCCGTCCGCGCCCGGCTCGGCCGCGGCCACCACGTCCACCCGGTCGCCCGCGCGCAGAATGTCGGCAACGGCGTTGTCCGCCAAGCGAATCGGAACGATGCGAGCATCGGGCGCACCCGCCGCCAGGGCGGCCAGCCGGGGCCCGACCACCCGCAGATCGGTGAGGATCTCACCCGCCGCGACCGCGCCGGACAGGGTGGCCCCGCGCAGCCGATCGGGTTCGCGAACGGCCCCGGCGGGCAGGGTGGCGCTCTCGCGCGACGCGCTGCGCACATCGTCCAGGCCCAGCGTCAGCCCGGGCGGTAGATCTCGCACCGCCACCAGCACCTGGATCCGGTCGTCGGAGGAGGTGTCGTGAAATGCCGAGAATGCGGCGATGACCAGCAGGGCGACCGCGGTCACCCGGCGCAGCAGTACGGCATCGGCCCAGGTGGGGCGCAGCCGAGCCAGGAATTCGATGCGGGAACCACGACCGAGTTCGGAGTTCCCGCCGGTGCCGCCCCGCAGTCGACTCATGCCTGCAGACTAGGACCCCGCGCTATCGCCGAGCCCGGGAAAAGTCCCGCCTGTGGATAACCGAATGCGATGTGGAAAACGCCTGGTGCAACTATGAATTCGGAATGCGCGGACTCAGGCCGCGGAGGTGCTGGAGCTGCTCGCGCTGGTGGACGGCGCCGGAGTGCTCGCGGTGGAACCGTTCGAGCTGCTCTCGGAGGACTTCGAGCTGCCCTCGGAGGACGCCGAGGTCTTGGCCGGCTCGGTCGAGGTCGAGCCGTTGCGGCTGTCGGTGCGGTAGAAGCCGCTGCCCTTGAAGACGATGCCGACGGAGTTGAACAGCTTGCGCAGCTTGCCGTTGCACTGATCGCAGACCGTCAGCGTGTCATCGGAGAAGGACTGCACGATGTCGAACTTGTTGTCGCACTCGGTGCACGCATACGAGTAAGTAGGCATCGCTGAACCCTCCACGGTCAAAGTCTTTTAGCACTCTACAGCCGACACTGCCAACACTGCCAATCGGGCTTCAATTCCCGGACTGTTCTTCCAGCTTCCGCAATCCGCCCGACGGTGTCAGCACCCACCCCATTCGATGGTCGTGCGCTTCCTCCGGCAAATGGTGTACGAGTTCATCGTCGCGTACGACCGCGACCAACCTGGCATCGGCCCGGCACTCGCTCAAACTGCGATCGTAATAGCCGGCTCCGCGCCCCAATCGCACACCGCGCCGGTCTACCGCGAGTGCCGGAACGAGAATCACCTCCGCCGAGGAAAGCGCGTCCGAGATCGTCTCGCCGTCCGGCTCGCGCAGCCCGAACCGACCGCGCCGCAGATGTTCCGGACCCGTGTATTCGGCCCACTTCAGCGGACCCGGCTCCCCGGTAACCGGCAGCAGCACCCGGGCCCCGGCGGCGCGCAGCGCGTCCAGCATGGCGAGCGAGCCGGGTTCGCCACCGACCGGCACGTAGGCGCAGACCGTCCGCGCCTCGATGGTCGCGGTCGCGGCGGCCAGCGCGGCGGCTTCCCGCTCGCGTACATCGGCGGGGACGGCCTTGCGACGCGCGAGGATCAGCGCCCGCCACTGCGGTTTGCCGGGAACCTCGACTCCGTCTTCGCCGACTCCCGGTTCGCCGACCCCTCCTGGTTCGCCGAACCTGCCCAGCTCATCGCCATCGATCACCGGACAACGATATGCGCAGGTGGTGGGACCCACAGGTTTGCGGGTATGTGCCTGCGGTTAGAACTCAGACAAAGCGGTATACCGAGAAAACGGCAATACCCGACGAATCGAGCATTACCGAACATCGCGATCGGGATCCCAGACATCTCGCGCGTTCGAGCGATAGCGGCGCCACCCGGCTAAGAGCCGTGTGGCGCTTCGCACCCTTCGGAAGGTGTGGCGCACCGCACTCTCCGGGGCATCGCCGCGGCGCGGGAAAGGGTCCGATGCGGTCCCGAGGGTGCGAAGTTCATGGGGCAGTGCTGCGTTCACTGCGCTCCGCGCGGCCCGGAGCCTTAGGCTCTCGGGGACATCGAGACGGCGTGAGCGCCGCGTCGATAGGCATGACGAATGGATAGGGTGAGTTCATGACAGCGAATGGCGGCGGAGCTACGTCGTGCTTCCGCACCGCGGTAGTGCCCGCGGCGGGGCTCGGCACCAGGTTCCTGCCCGCGACCAAGACGGTGCCCAAGGAGTTGCTGCCGGTGGTCGACACCCCGGGCATCGAACTGGTCGCCGCCGAGGCCGCGGAATCCGGCGCCGAACGGCTGGTGATCGTGACGTCCCCCGGAAAAGACGGTGTGGTCGCGCATTTCGTCGAGGATCTGGTGCTCGAGGGAACCCTCGCCGAGCGCGGCAAGTTCCACCTGCTGGAGAAGGTCCGCAAGGCCCCCGGTCTGCTGGACGTGACCTCGGTCGTGCAGGAGGAGCCGCTGGGCCTGGGTCACGCGGTGGCGCAGGCGGAGTCGGTGCTCGACGAGGACGAGTCCGCCATCGCGGTGCTGCTGCCGGACGATCTGGTGCTGCCCACCGGCGTGCTGGGACTGATGGCCCGCGTGCGTGAGTCCTACGGCGGTTCGGTGCTGTGCGCGATCGACGTGCCCAAGGATCAGGTCAGCGCCTACGGCGTCTTCGACGTCGAGCCGGTGCCCGGCGCGCGCCCGGATGTGCTCAAGGTCAACGGCATGGTGGAGAAGCCCGCCCTGGCCGATGCCCCGTCCACGTACGCCGCCGCCGGCCGATACCTGTTGGACCGCGCCGTCTTCGACGCGCTGCGCCGGATCACGCCGGGCGCGGGCGGCGAATTGCAGCTGACCGACGCCATCGCGTTGCTGATCGCGGAGGGACATCCGGTGCACGTGGTGGTGCATCGCGGGTCGCGACACGATCTGGGCAACCCGGGCGGATATCTTCGTGCTGCGGTCGATTTCGCTTTGGAACGAGAGGAATACGGCCCCGCCCTGCGCGAGTGGCTCGAGCAGCGGCTCGGGCCGGGCTGGAATCCGCAGCCCACCTCGTACGAATAACGAAGTCTCCGTTGACGGGGTGTGCAGTGCGCGAGACCAGGGAAGGGCGGAATGCGCTCGGTTGAGGATCAGCAGATCAAGGTGACCGCGGCCGCAGTCGCGCCGCGGCCGGTCCGGGTCGCGATCTCGGAGGCTCAGGGATTACTGTGCGCCGAGGACGTGGTCACCGAGCGTCCGCTACCGGGTTTCGACCAGGCGGCCATCGACGGCTACGCGGTGCGCAGCGTCGATGTGTCCGGTGCGGGTGCGAACATTCGCGGCGAGGACGGTGAGGCCGTCGACCTGACGCTGCCGGTGGTCGGGGAGGTCGCGGCCGGTTCGCGGCAGCCGATTCGCCTGCAGCCCAGGCAGACCGTGCGCGTCGACACCGGCGCGCCGTTGCCGACCCTCGCGGATGCCGTTCTGCCACTGGACTTCACCGACGGCGGACGTGCGCGCGTGAAGGTGTACGAGCCGGTGCGTTCGGGCGACTACGTGCGCCGCATCGGCGACGACGTGCAGCCGGGTGATCTGGCCGTGCGCGCGGGCACCATCATCGGCCCCGCTCAGGTGGGTCTGCTGGCCGCGGTGGGCCGGGACAAGGTGCTGGTGCACCCGCGTCCGCGGCTGTCGGTGATCTCGGTCGGTGGTGAGCTGGTCGATATCGATCGCACGCCCGGTCCGGGGCAGGTCTACGACGTGAATTCCTACGCGCTGGCGGCCGCCGCGCGGGACGCGGGCGCGGACGTGAACCGGGTCGGCATCGTCAGCGGCGATCCCAAGCGGCTGCGAGATGTGGTGGAGGGCCAGCTGGTTCGCTCCGAGGTCGTGGTGATCGCGGGTGCGGTCGGCGGCTGGGCGTCCGAGCAGGTTCGCGAGGCGCTCGAGGGACTGGGCGAGTTGGAGATCACCCGGGTCGCCATGCATCCGGGATCGGTGCAGGGTTTCGGTCTGCTGGGCCGCGACGAGGTGCCGACCTTCCTGCTGCCGTCGAATCCGGTTGGCGCGCTGGTGGTTTTCGAGGTCATGGTGCGTCCGCTGATCCGGATCGCGCTGGGCCGCCGTCATCCCATGCGCCGGGTGGTGCGCGCGCGGACCATCCTGCCGATCGCCTCGATTCCGGGGCGGCGCGGTTATCTGCGCGCCCAGCTCATGCGTGACGAGCAGACCGGTGACTATCTGGTGCAGCCGCTGGGCGGGCCGAACGGGGCCTCCTCGCATCTGCTGGCCACCATGGCGGAGGCCAACAGCCTCATCGTGGTGGATCCGGATGTCACCGAGGTGCGAACCGGTGACGAGGTTCGGGTCGCCTTCCTCGCGCAGCGTGGGTGAAGTGTTGGACATGAACGTCTTCCGGGCCACCCAGCATCCGGGGTGGCCCGCGCATCTGGGCCCGGTGCAGGTGGCGGCCGGTCAGGTGACACTGCGGCCGATCCGGCTGCGCGATGCGGCGGCATGGTCCCGGATTCGCACCCGGGACCGGGATTATCTGGAGTTGTGGGAGCCGACCGGGCGCGGTGCCTGGGAGGCGCGCAACCATGCCTCGAACTGGCCGTCGCTGTGGTCCTCGCTGAAGGCCGAGGCCCGGCGGGGTTCGATGATTCCCCTGGTCATCGAGGTGAACGGGAGTTTCGCCGGGCAGATCACGGTCGGCAACATCGTGCGCGGCGCCCTGCGTTCGGCGTGGATCGGCTACTGGGTCGCCAAGGATCTGAGCGGTCAGGGCGTGGCCACGGCCGCGCTGGCGCTGGGGCTCGATCACTGCTTCGGTGAGGTGGGCCTGCATCGCGTGGAGGCGACGGTGCGCCCGGAAAACCTTGCCAGCCAGGCTGTTCTGCGCAATGTGGGGTTCCGGGAGGAGGGGCTACTGCGCCGCTACCTGGATGTGGACGGGGCATGGCGCGATCATCTGCTGGTGGCTATGACGGTGGAAGAGGTGTCGGGCACGGTGGTGGATCGGCTGATTCGCGCGGGGCGAGCAACCAGAGCCGTGTGACTACTGTGGCAGGTGTTGTCGGCGCGCCTGCGGGATATTCCTGGGGTGTGAAACTAGCCTACGGACGTCGGTGGTGCGTCCGGACGCCTGCCGGAAGCTGCTGCGGTGCACGTCGAAAGGCAGTGCACGTCAGAAGATCTGTACACATCGGAAGGGCAGTCGGTCAGGCGGGGACGGAGGTGTGAGTGCGATGCCGAATTCGATCTTGTGGATCGGTCTGGTCGTCCTCTGGGTGTTCGTGCTGTTTCCGATGTTGACCTCGCGTCATCCGCGTATTCGTCAACACACCGATGCCGCGTTGTCCACGAGGGTGCTGCATCGCGGCGACGACACCGAGCGACGCATCAGAAAAGGTCCGGCTTCCGGACATGACACCGATCCGGACTACGTGCCGGTTCGCAGGAAGCATCACCACAGCGATGATCCGGAGGATCGGATGACCAAATCGGACGACAGCACAGCTGGATCGGACGACGAGGATTTCGAGACCGCCCGCGAACGCCACACGGAGAGCTCGGCTTCCGTGGCGACACAGGTCGAGGTGATCGCAGAGCCCGCCGAACCGGTCGAGCCGGAGCGCGAGTCCAGGGTGCGGGACGCCGGTGAATCCCAGCCAGAGGCAGCGATATTCGATTCTCGATCCGATATCGGCGAACCGGACCGGCAACTCGGCGACGAGCCCGAGAATGAAGCGATAGAGCACAGCGCGACAGCATCCGAATCCGACCTCGCCGAGCCCGCGACGCCCTCCGGCGGCGCCGAGCCCGAGGAGCCCGTCCGGCGGGCGCGGCACAAGGTCGCGCCACCGCAGCAGGCCACCAGGGTTCCGGCGCTGCGCGACCCCGAACCCGAGCACGAGGAGTTCGACGAATCCGATTCCGAGGACCCGGATTTCGTTCCCAGCCGACGTGGCCGAGGCGGCTACGACCCCGAAGCCGACGCCATCGCCCGTGTGGCCCGCTACACCTTCCGCCAGCGCGCGGTGCTCGGTCTGGTGCTGGGCGCCCTGCTGTTCGCCGCCGCTGGTCTGGCGCTCTCGCCGGTGCTGTGGTGGCTCTCGGCGCTGTCCGGCACGGTGCTGGTGGGCTATCTGGCCTATCTACGCAGACAGGTGCATCTGGAGGAGGAGATCCGTCGCCGCCGGACCTCTCGGTTGCGCAAGCACGAGGACGACGCCGAGCAGGAGCAGGATCAGGCGCCCGATCGCCCGCGCCCGGACAAGGAGACCGCGCGCAGCCAGCTGCGCCGCGCCGTGCTCGTCGAACCCGATGACGAGGACCCGGTTTTCGAGAATCTCGAACTCTTCGACGCGGCCTCGGCCCGCGCCACCCGCCAGCGCGCCGCGGGCAGCCGCGACCGCCGCGCGGTCGGCGAATAACCACACCGCACACGACGACCAACGGGCACCCGGTTCACCGGGTGCCCGTTCTCGTTGTGCGCCGGATCATTTCATTGCCGGTCGTCCGGAATCTCATTGCGGTCGGAACGAGTGAGGGGGCCCGGCGTACGCCGGGCCCCCTCACGAAGTCGGAGAAGCTCTACCGCACCGGTGTGGCGGGCAGCTGCTGCTCGATCAGCTCGGCCAGGGTGCGCATCTTCGCCGCGAATTCCCGGGCCGCTGCCGGATCCGTGCCCGACCCCTTGACCACCTTCCGGGCCAGTGCGGTGAGCCGGGATTCGGCCGTGCTGAACACATCCGAACCGAGCGCGCGCGAGGGATCCTCGGGCAGATCACCGCGCAGCCAGGCGTGCAGCCGATGCATGACCTCGCCGCGGTCGGCCCCGCTGGGCAGCACCGCCACGGCCTCGCGCAGACGGCTCGCGGTGACCTTCCCGTCGGCGGCGAGCGTCGTGTAGACGGTGACGGCCACGTCCTCACCGTGCGCCACCACGATCGGCAGCAGCTCGCGCACCTGGCCCTCGTTGATGGACGGCGCCATCGGGTGCAGCCGGGCCGCGAGCGGCCAGGCGCGAATCAGTTTGTGCGCGTAGGACCGCTGCATGTCCCATCGCTTCTCGACGTAGTCGTCGAAGGTGCCGTGCTCGCTGCGGTAGAGCCGCCCGTCGCGCACGATCTGCAGGGCCCGCCCCGCCGTCCAGAACGCCACCCGCAGTGCGTCGATGGAGGACTCGCACAGCTCGAGTTGTTCCTGCTCACGCGAGCTCAGCGGGCCGTCCCCGGGGGTGGGGAGCGGGATGGAGAGAATGTCCTCGTTCGTATCCCGCTGTGCCGGGGCGGGTTTCGCCGTCGCCATCACCGGTTCGGCGGCGGGCTTCGAGGACGGCGGCACCGCCGGGTCGGCCGTGTGCGGCGTGCGAATCGGCAGCGCGATCGGAGCCGTCGGTTTCGTCGGTTGCTCGGCAAGCCGCTTGGCGATCAGCCCGTCGGTCCGCAGCAGGCGGGTGGAATCGGCGGGCTGCGCGGCGGCGGGTCGTGCGGCCGTCGGCTCGGCGGGTGCGGGTCGTGCGGCGGCGGGTTGGGCGGCGGCGGTGGGCTGCCATTCGGCATCGCGCAGCGGGGATACCGGCGGGGTGTGCTCGGCCTCGTCCGCGAGCGGGTTGCGAGGCAGGGTCGAACCGCCTCCGATGGAACTCTTACGGCGTTGCGGGGGCATCAGGCGGGGACCTCCACGGCTAGTCGGGCCGGGCCGTCGGCGGCGGCCAGGTAGGGGCTGATCAGTTCGTCGCCGACCCGGCGGTATTCGCCGAGGTCCTCGATCGGGTTCTCCGCGCCGTCGCCGACCTCGCCATCGGCGGCCTCGCGGTACCACTTCCAGCCGCTGACATAGGACTCGAACACGTCGTAGCCGGCGTCTTCGAGATTGCCGCGCTGCGAACGATATTCGGTGGAGACGTTGACGCCGCTCTTCATGGTGACCGGCACCTTGGTCATGAGCACCCGCACCCGGATGGCCTTGGAGCTCTCGCTCGCGGCCTCCTCGGCGGCCCGGTAGGTGCTGGGTACGCGTTTGACCTCCGACGGGCTCACGCTGGTCACCAGGATGAGTTCATCGGTCTCGGGGACGGCCGCCTTGAAGATATCGGCCGATTCACCGCCCGCGTCCACGACGATCACGTCGTACTTCGCGCCGTTGTCGGTGATGCAGTCCCCGACGTGCCGGGACGGAAAGGCGATCAGATCGAAGGGCACGCTCACCTCGGCCTGCCGCAGTCGCCGGTACCAGGAGTAGCCGGTCTGACTCAGCGGGTCGGCGTCGATCACCAGCACCCGGTGTTCGTGCACCGTCGCGAAATACGAGGCGAGGAAGAACGCGGAGGTCGTCTTGCCGACCCCGCCCTTGAGATTTCCGAGCGTGATGACGAGCGGTTCGGGGAGATTCGGGGCGGTCGCGGATGTGGTCATGAACATCCTCCTGACGATGTGGGAGGGGATGGAAACTCGCGTTTCAGTCTCACATGAGCGACTTGTATTGCCTCGGATTGTCGGCGTGTTTTCGCATTTCCTCGCCCGAAATCGGCCGAGAAATGGCTGTGTCCAATTGGACACAGCCGGGGATGTTTATCATTCCGTTATGAATTACACGCGTGTCATTCGTTGCGGTAATTCGAGATCCAGCGAACTATCCATTCTCGGAACGACTGCAATACCGAGATGTTCGAGTGTGATGAACGGAAGCCGGATAGCTGACCGCTTGATCGGAGGACCGCATCATGGAAAGTATCGGTGATAGACAGTTGGTTCGACTTCTCGACCGCGTGAGCTGGAGGGGCCTGGTCACAGGCGTACTGGGTGCAGCCGCCGTAGGCGCCGCCCTCCTCTGCACCGCGGGCCAGGCCGACGCTCGACCGGTGACGATTCCCGTGATCGGTGATATCGAGATCCCGAACGAGATCACGGCACAACTCGTAATTCCCGCCCCCATCGATTCGGCCCCGGTCATCGATATGACCCCGGCATTCGAATTCGCGCCGGCGCAAATTCCGCTCGATGATCCCGAGGTCGCGGGCCGCTTCGAATTCCGTCCCGTGACGTTTCCGGGGCGGGGTGAGTCCGAGGCGACCGGCCTGATTTCCATCCCCGAGACGGCGATTCGGGACCTGATCACCCCCGCGATCGGGACGCGGCCGATTCCGGCCGCCGCACCGGTCGAGCCTGCTCCCGTCGCCGCCCCGACCGCGGCGACATCGGATTCTCGCTCGGTGTCCATTGCCGGAGTCGGTGAATTCCTCGTCCCGAACGGCATTCCGGCCCTGACCGGAATTCCGGGACTGACCGACTCGGCCGCGGTGCCCGCGCCGATGCCCGGCGTGACGCCGCAGAAGACGCACGGCCAGCGCGCGGTCGAGGCGGCTCGCTCCAAACTCGGCGCGAATTATCGAACCGGCGGGGCGGGGCCCGACTCCTTCGACTGCTCGGGTTTCGTGCAGTGGTCGTATCGCGAGGCCGGTGTCGACCTGCCGCGCACCAGCTATTCGCAGCTGGAGGCCGGAACCCCGGTACCACTGGACGAATTGGAGCCGGGTGATCTGGTTTCCTACTACGGCGGCGGTCACTCCGCCCTGTATGCCGGTGAGGGGCAGGTCATTCACGCCAGTACCTACGGGTCCGGGGTGAAGATGTCGCCCGTGGACAACATGCCGGTGACCGGGGCCCGTCGTTTCTGATCACGGCGACGGCGCGGCATATGGGCCGATGCCGCCTCGCGGACGGGAGGTCCGGCCGCTGGGAAGTCTGCGGGGCGGCCGGCGCCTGTCCCGTCGCGACGCCCATGCCGACGTCCCCGGCCACAATGTCGGTCCGATGCGAACGGGCTGTTTCACTGGGCGTGAATTCGGTACTCGTCAGGAAAAATACTGTCGTGTAATCGAACCCGTAGTGATCTCGATCCGTCCTACGGTAAACAGCCTTCCGACACACCGAGGTGCGAAATGAGCACGAGGAAATCCGCGGCGATCGCCTTCACATCGCTCACCATCGCGGCCCTGTCGACCTTCGCGGCCGCTCCCGCCCAGGCCGCGCCGGTCTGCGCCGGGGCCGGGCAGCCGACCGCCATCGTCGCGTCCGCTCCGGGTAGCGCCTTCGAAGGTCTGACGGTGGACGCGGCCGGCCGGGCCTACACCACCGATCTGGTCAGCGGCCGGGTCTATCGATTCGACTTCCCGGGGGCGGCCCCGGTCACCATCGCCACCGTGCCCAGCGGCGGTGGCGGCGCGCTGGCCTGGGCTCCCGACGGGAAACTGCTCGTCGGGTACGGCGCGGACGCGCGGGCGCTGGTCGGGGATTCGCTGCGGCACGCGGGAATCATCAAGGTCGACCCGGACAGCGGCGCCGTGGAACCCTTCGCCGCCGGACTCAGCGCCGCGGACGGGATGGATGTGGCCTCGGACGGAACCGTCTACGCCACCAACGATTTCGGCAGTCTGGTCGGCCGGGTGTATCCGAACGGTGTGGTGCAGGCGGATTGGGGCAGCTTCCCCAGTGCGAACGGCGCGGTGCTCGGCGGGGACGACGGATACCTTTACGTCTCACGAACTTTCGTGAACCCTGGCGTGAGCCGAATCCCCACCAACGCGCCCGGTGCGCCGCAGTCGCTGCTGGATCTCGGAGGTCTCGACGCTCCCGACGGCCTCACCCTGGATTCGGCCGACCGCCCGGTCGTGCCGCTGAATCCGTCCGGTCAGGTGATTCGGATCGACGCCCCCGGTCAGTTCTGCGTGCTCGGCTCCGGCCCGAATTTGACCAGCGTGGTCAGCTACGGCCGCGGTGACCGGGGCTTCTCCGCCGGTCGCCTCTTCGGCGCCACCTTCACCGGCCTGGTCTACGAGATCCCCGGCGGCTTCGACCCGAACGCCCGCACGGCAACGCCCTAGCCGGGCGCGGTAGAGCCCGAACTCCCCGAGGCGTCGGGCTCTACTCGGCGACGGGTTCGGTGAGGAGGCCGACCAGCATGGCGACGATGTTGTCCTGCACCGCTTTCCGGTCGGTCTCCCCGGTGAATTCCTGCCGCTCGTAGTCGGCGAGCAGGGCGAACATCACCGTGGTCATGGCCTGCATCCGGTACCGCTTGAGCGCGGGGGAGCGGTGCGGCAACGTCTTGAACAGCCGCGCCACCAGGGCCCGCGTGCCGTGCCAGCGCGGTTCGTTCAGGTCCGGTCCGCCGACGGCCGGGTGCGTGCGGGCCTGTTCCAGGAAGCGCGCGTAGTGCGTGGAGCCCTCGGCGTAGGGCACCTCGAACATGGGCCGCAGCAAGATCTCCACCAGCGCGGCGACCGTATCGGGCGAACCGGAGGCCTCGTGGTCGGCCAGCAGTGCGCTGCGCCGCGTTTCCATGGCGGGCTGGTGCCGTTCGATGATCGCGACGAAGAGCCCGTCCCGGGATCCGAAGTGATAGTGGACGGCCGAATTGTTGCGCTGGCCCGCCGCGACCGCGATATCGCGCAGCGCCACATCGGGTCCGTGTTCGGCGATCGTCCGCTCGCCCGCGAACAGAATCAGTTGCCGGGCATCAGGGCTGGTCACCGGGCCACTATACGGAGGTGGGCGCCGCATCGGAATCTCGTCGCCGGATGCTCGCTCGTACCGGCTCGACCGCGACCGACCTGCGCACCGGCGTGCCGACGGGCAGTATCCGCCAACTCTTTGTGGCGGTATTGCGATGTGGGTCACAAACATGACATAGTTGCGCCGCAATACTGAGACTAGGCAGTCTCACAAACGGGGTAATCAGGGTAAGGAAGTGGGTCGATGACGACCAGGCGTTTTCCCAGGCGGATGCTGCGGCTCTGCACGGTGACGATCAGTGCACTGCTGGTCGCGGCAGCATTGGGGGCGCCCGCGCAGGCGGATCCCGAGACGCCCCCGGTGCAGCCGGTGACGGCGCTTCCGCTTCCGCCGGAACTGGATCCCGGGTTCTACAACCCGCCCGCCGAGACTGTCGCAGCCACCGCGCCCGGCGCGATCATCGCGGTGCGGCAGGTCGATGTCGCCAACTTCGGGATCATCCCGCTCAATGTCGACGCCTGGCAGGTGTCCTACCGCTCCAACAACAGCCGTGACGAAGCCATCCCCGCCGTGGCCACCCTGATCAAGCCGCGTGGTACCTCGCCGACCCCGCGCAAACTGCTCTCGGTGCAGATCGCGGAGGACTCGACCGCCGGGTACTGCGCGCCCTCCTATGCGCTGCAGCATCTTTCGGCCTCGGCCCTGCTGGGGCAGATCGTCGCGCCCGCCGAGTTCCTCTTCGCGCAGTCCGCGTTGCAGATGGGCTGGGCCGTGGTGATCCCTGATCACGAGGGCCCGAACTCGGCGTACGCGGCCGGGCCGCTCGCCGGTCGCATTACCCTCGACGGCATCCGTGCCGCCACCGACTTCGGCCCGCTCGGCGTCGGTCATACCGCGCCGATCGGCATGTACGGGTACTCGGGCGGATCGATTCCGACCGGCCACGCCGCCGAACTGCACAAAACCTATGCGCCCGAACTGAATATCGTCGCCGCCGCCGCCGGCGGCGTGGGCGCGGATCTCGGTGCCGCGCTGGAGATGGCCAACAATCAGGCGACCTCGGGTCTGGTGCTGGGTGCGGTACTGGGCCTGGCGCGTGAATACCCCGACTTCGACCGCTTCCTGGATCAGCGACTGAACCCGCTCGGCCAGGCGCTCAAGGCGATCAAGGCCCCGCTGTGCGTGCAGTACCAGTCCGCGCTGGTGCCGTTCCTGAATATCAAAGGCCTGATCAACAGCCCGGATCCGCTGCGCGAGCCGGTGGTTCAGGCCATGGTGGAGGACACTCGCCTGGGCAGGACGCTCCCCGATATGCCGCTGTTCCTGTGGCATTCGCAGTGGGACGAGATCTTGCCGCTGCACTCGACCAACCAGTTGGTCGACACCTATTGCAAGGACCCGAACGCGTCGGTGCAGTACACCCGCGACGGGGCGAGCGAGCACGTGGTGGCCGAGGTGGTCGGCGGTCCGGCGGCCATCCTGTGGCTGCGTGACCGGCTCGACGGTGTTCCGGCGCAGTCCGGTTGCACCACCACCGATATGCCGTCCATGCTCGGCACCCCCGGTGAACTGGAGATGCTGAACTCGACTCTGGGCGAGACCGTCGCTTCGTTCTTCGGGAAGCCGATCGGCGCCGCGTAGCCATTGCCGAAGCTGTGACCCCCGGACCTTCCTCAGGTCCGGGGGGTTTTCCTGACCGGGGGCTGTCCGTGCGGTGAACGATGCGGCAGGATCGGGGAGTCCGACTTGTCGCTATCGGTGGTGGGAGACGCAATGAGGCCCGAACTCGAGGACTGGAAAGCCCGGGGGACCACCTTCGAGCACGATGGTCGGCGGATCTTCTACATCAGGGAGGGCACCGGCCCGACCCTGCTGCTCGTTCACGGTTATCCGTACAACTCGTTCGACTGGCATCGGATCTGGCCGGACCTCACCGCCAACTATGACGTCATCGCCCCCGACATGCTCGGAATGGGCTTCTCCGACAAGCCGATTCGGCATCGGTACAGCGTGTTCGAGCACGCCGACATGCACGATGCGCTGCTCGAACACCTCGGTGTCGGCAAGACTTTGCTGCTCGCGCACGACCTCGGGGTCAGCGTCGCGCAGGAGATGCTGGCCCGCCGCCGCGAGGGTGCTCTCGCGCCACGGATCCAGGCCGTGGTGCTGCTCAACGGTGGACTGTTCTACGAGGTCTACCGCCCGCGCCTGGTGCAGAAGCTGCTCACCTCACCGTTCGGGCATGTGCTCGGCCCGCTCATGAACGACACCGTGGTGAAGGCGGCGACCCGCGAGATGTTCGGGCCGGACACTAAACCCACCGACGAGGACATGAAGCCGCTGCTGGAAGTGCTGTACTACAACCACGGTCGCTTCACCTCCCATCTAGTCGGCCGATTCGTCTTGGAGCGCAAGGAGTTTCGCGATCGCTGGGCCGAGCCGCTGATCGATCCGGCGGTGCCGATCCGGTTGATCAACGGTCCGCTGGATCCGAATTCCGGCGCCCATCTGGCGGCGCGCTATCGCGAACTGGTTCCGGCCCCGGACATCGTGAGCCTGGACGAAATCGGGCACTGGCCGCAGCTCGAGGATCCCGCCCGGACTTTCGAGGCCGCACACGCATTTCTGCGCGGAGTGAATTCCGCGTAATCGCACTCCGATTGCGCGGCGGCACCGGCGCTCGCGTGGAATACTCCGCGTTATGCAGTACAGGGGATTCGATGATCCCGACGCAGGTGAGGACCCTGAGGCAGCTCAGGCCCGAATTTTTCTCAGCGAGTTGGAAAAGCATGCCGCCACACTGACCCGGGGGTTGCAGAGCGCTCCCACGCCCGAGGCTCGGCAATCGATCACCGCCGAACTGTCCGCGCTGCGCAGATATGTCGATCGCATTCATCGGCGATTTCCGGAAATCGCGGTCGCGCATCCGTTTCGCGGAAATCAACCCGGAGCGCCCACGCTCTGAATTGCGGTGTGTCCGCGGTGGTCAGGTGCGCATGATTCCGGCGATCAGCAGTAGCAGCGATTGCTGTGCCTCGGCCTGCGCGGTTTCCGCGTCGGCCGCGTGCGCCACGATCAACGAGGCCTCGATGATCGCGCTGAACAACAGCTGCGCCATGACCTTGACCGGAACATCGGCGATCAACCCTGCGGCGCGGGCGTTTTCGAGCTGCGTGGTGACCAGCCCCAGACCGTGTGAGACCTCGAATTCCCGCCACACCTCCCACCCGAGAACGGTGGGGGCGTCGGTCATGACGATGCGCAGCATGTCGGGTCGTCGGCAGATCCGAAGGAAGGTGCCCAGGCCGACGGCCATCGCGGACAGCACGTCGTCGGGATCGATTGCCGCGATGGCGGTTTCGATCTCCGCGGTGCTCTCGGTTTCGATCTGCTCCAGGATGACCAGGAACAGGCCGCGTTTGTCGCCGTAGTGGTGGTGCAGCGCGCCCCGGGTGACGCCGGCCGCCGAGACCAGATCCTCGGCGGAGGTGCCGGCGAACCCGCGCTCGGTGAACAGCCGGCGTCCGGCGTCCTCGAGCGCGGTCCGGGTGGCGCGCGATCGATCCTCCTGGCTACGGCGTGGCATGCAGCCGAGTGAACTCCAGGATCGCGGTGGTGAGCAACTCGGGCTGGTCTTCGGGCAGGAATGTGTAGGAATCGTCGATGAGCGTCAGGGTCGCGTTCGGCAGGTCCCGCGCCAGGCGCTCGGCGAAGGACACCGGGAACAGGCGGTCCTCGCTGGCCCAGGCCAGCAGGACCGGGATGTCGATCTCGCCGAAATGCTTCGCGGCCTCGAGTGTGTAGGTGTTCTTCAAGCTGGGCAGCAGCCGCCGCAGGTCCTTGCGAATGGCGGCCGAATTGCGGCTGGGCAGCAGATAGGAGTCGGCGATCTCCTTCGGCACCGGGCGCTTGGTGACCCACCCGAATGCGATCGGCAGCCGGTGCAGCGCGCGAATTCGCAGCGATTCGGTCAGCGGGCGCATGCTGCCCGGAATCCGGGCCAGCCAGGGCAGTGCGGTGAACGGCTGCGGCAGGAAACCCTCGTAGCTGTCGACCGTGGCCAGCACGACGCGGCCGATTCGCGAGCGGTCGCGGCTCAGCCACACCTGGGTGAGCGCGCCGCCGGTGTCGTTGGCGACGACGGTGACGTCGGTCAGATCGAGTTGTCGCACGAAGGACGCCATCAGGTCGGCGATGCCGGTCGGTGTGAGATCTGCTGCGGGGAGCGGGATTTCGTGAGATCCGAGCGGCCAGTCCGGGACGATGCAGCGATATCCGGCCGCCACCATCCCCGGCACCACCTTGCGCCACAGATCCGCGTTGACGAGCAGGCCGTGCACGAACACGACCGGTGCACCCTCCCCGATGTCGTAGTACCTGATTCGGCCGCCGGGCAGGTCCACCTCGTGAGCCGGGCCGAGCGAAGCGCTGATTGCCATCGTGTCTCCAATGCTGGGGTACCCCGACACTGTTACATACATACGGTATGTATGTCTATGGAAGAGCGCGTTTTTCCCGTGCTCACGACGCGGATCAGGCAGCGTGGACGTCAGTGTCCGACGCGGTCCAGCCATGCCAGCAGCGCAGGAATCGCGAGATACGCGATGGTGGCATGGGTCGCGCCGGGAATCTGCTCGTAGGTGAGGTCGATCCCGAGTCCCTTCTCGTGCGCGACGAAGGCATCGGTGTCGGCGGGCACGACCAGTTCGTCGTCGCGGCCCTGCGCGATGAACAGCGGCGCCGCGAATCCCTGTGCGCCGGCGGAGTTCTGCGCCAGCAGCCCGTCCCAGGGAGCCGTCGTCGTCGGATCGTGGGTGGTGAAATCGCCGATCAGCGGTTGCCCGAGTTCGTGCAGGCGCGTCAGATTGCTCAGCAGGCACAGCTGATTCATCTGCGGCACAACCGCTCTGGCCTGAGTGGTGAGGATGTCCTGAAGCTGCGCACCGTATGCCTCGGAGAAGGCGGTGAACGCGTACGCGCCGATGGTGACTCCGGAGATGTCGTTCGCGTGGGTGCGCATGAGCGCGGTCAGATCGGCAGCCGGAGCCGCGGCCGCCACCGCCACCACCGACAGTTCCGGTGCGTAGGCGTGGGCGTTCTCGGCGGCGAACAACACGGCCTGACCACCCTGGGAGTGCCCCCACAACACCACCGATGTTCCGGCCTCCGCGTCCGGGATCGTGCGTGCCGCACGCACCGCGTCGAGCACCGAGTGCGCCTCGGTCTGTCCGATCAGGTAGGAATCGGGGCCGTCGGTGCCCATGCCCGCGTAGTCGGTGGCCACCACGGTGTAGCCGCGATCCAGCAGAAAACGCAGGCCCTCGATGCCGAGGAACGGGTCGAAGCCGCGCGACGGGGCGCAGTCGGGCGCCGCGCCGGTGGTTGGGTGTCCCCAGGCGAGCACGGTGCGCCCGCCCTTCGGGGCCGGTCCGACCGGGGTGATCACGGTCCCGGTCACCACGACCGGTTCGCCCTTCGCGTCGGTCGAGCGATACATGATCCGCCAAGCTCGGGCTCCGACCGGATTTCCGATCAGCGCTTCGCTTTTCACCACCGTGCCCGGCATTCCCTCGGCCGCGCCGGGCGGCTGTTGATAGAACGCGGCGATGCCGGGACGTTCTTCTTCGTCACCGCGTATTCGGAGCAACTCCAGTGAGACCAGGGTCAGCGCGAGCGCCAGTGCGACCACCGCGACAACGGCTACGACCCGCAGAATTCGACGCATGATCGACCTCCGGTCCTGAATTCACAGCAAAAAGCGCCGGGAATGCATTGTCACGCTCGCTCTCTCGCTCGCGCAGGCATATGCGGCAACTCGGCGAGAACTGGTGCAACTCGTGGGCCGCCGCGTGTGGACGGTGTCGTTTCTGATTCGAGCTATCCGGTAGCGATCGAATCGGAGCGAAAGTGGTGCGTGAGGCCGCCCAGCGCGGGCTGCTCGAACTCAGCCGGTCGGTTCGGCCAGGTAATGGCGTAGTAGCGCGATGAGGTGCTGATGGGCCTCGTCCAGTGGGTGGACCGATTTCAGTGCGCGGGATTGGATGATCGCGCCCTCGATGACCGTGAGGGTGAAGCCGCCCAGTGAGCGGGCGGCCTCATCGGAGAACCCGGCTCTGGTCAGTGATTTCGAGATCTGGGCGCTCCACTCGACGAAGGCCTGGCCCGCGACTGCCTGCACATTCGGATCCGACTCGGCGAGGGCGGCGGCCATCATGAACGATCCCTCGCGATACGCGCTGGATTCGAGCGGGCCGCGCCAGAAGCTGATCAGGAAGTCGAGCCACTGACCGAGGTCGCCCGTGCTCTCGAGAGTCTGGTCGGCGCGGGCGATGTGGGAGTTCACGATCCTGGACACGATCTTCGCCGCGTTCTCGACGAGTTCGCTCTTGCCTGCGGGGAAGTGCTGGTAGAGCGAATTTCGTGAGGCATTGCTGCGCTTGAGCAACTCGGCGAGCCCGGCCGCGTGCACGCCCTGTTCCTGCACGACCGCGATCGTGCTGGCGATGAGTCGTGACCGTGGACCCGCCGTCATGTGGTTGCCTCCGCACCCTTGCCTGAACCGATCGGTCCATGATAGTCATATCTCAGTGTGAACCAATTGGTCCACATCGAGGGAGGAACCTTTCATGACCGCTCGAATCGCCACGGCCGAGACCGTCCCCCACGCCCGCATCATGGGCCTGGGCGCTTACCGACCCCGCCGAGTGGTCCCGAACTCGGAGATCATCGAGGCGATCGAATCCAGCGACGAGTGGATCCAGACTCGGTCCGGCATCAAGGCCCGCGGCTTCGCGAGCGATGACGAGACCATCGTCGGCATGAGCGTCGCGGCCTCCCGCCAAGCCCTCGAGGCCGCCGGAATCGGCGCGGACGAAATCGGCTGCGTGGTCCTGGCGACCTCGTCGCTGATGGTGCTCGGCCCGTCGGCCGGCGCCATCGTCGCCACCGAACTCGGCATGACCGACTGCGCCGCCTTCGATGTCTCCGCGGGATGCGCGGGCTTTTGCTACGCCCTCGCCAATGCCGCCGACCTGGTCCGTTCCGGCTCCGCGCGCTACGTTCTGGTGATCGGCGTCGAGCGCCTCACCGATCTGCTCGACCCCACCGACCGCACCTGCGCGTTCATCTTCGCCGACGGTGCGGGCGCGGCCGTGGTGGGACCGTCGGACGTCGAGGGCATCGGTCCCGTCGCTTGGGGTTCGGACGGCAGCCAGACCGATGCGATCAAGCAGGACAAGGACTTCCAGCAGTACTTCGCCGAGGTCGCTGCGGCCGAGGCCACGGGCGGCACCACGGTTCGCCCCTACATCCGCATGCAGGGCACCGCCGTATTCCGCTGGGCCGTAACCTTCTTGGAGAAGGCGTGCCGAGATGCCGTGGGCCGCGCCGGAATCACCATGGAGGACCTCGACGTCTTCGTGCCCCACCAGGCCAACATCCGGATCACCGAGGCCCTCACCCGAGTCCTGCACATGCCCGAAACCACGGTCATCGCCAAGGACATCCAGGATTCCGGCAACACCAGCGCCGCCTCCATCCCCATGGCGATGGAGCAGCTCCTGCGCAGCGGCGAAGCCAAGCCCGGCGACACCGCCCTGCTCCTCGGCTTCGGCGCGGGCCTGGCCTACGCGGGCCAGGTGGTAACCCTGCCCCCGATCGCCGACTGACGAATTACGCTGTGCTCCCGCCCTTTTCCGGGGTGGGGGCACCCTGTAACTCAGCTCTGCCAGACACTGCTGTCGATGAACCGCGACCACGCGCCGGGCGTGAAACGCAGGCCCGACGCCTTCGTCCTTGGTATCGCGCACGAGTGTCGCGTCGTCATGGCGTACTTCGACGCACTGTTTGCCCGCGTCGCGACGGCTGGATTTGTACCACGTGCCTTTGGCTGCGCGCGGCAGGCATCGTGACTGGTGAATCGGTGTATTCCACGGTCTCGCACTTCCGGGTTCCGCTTACCCGGGAGTTGACTGCGATGGCACGTGCGCGCTGCTCGTCCGGCATGCGAACTGTGTCGCCGGGTTCGGGCATACTCCTGAATCATGCAGCGGCAGAGCGCAATTACTTCAGATTCGGGTTGACTGCGGTCAGTCTCCGAGTGGCTCCGGGGAATTGCTACCTGATCGTCGGGCGGGAGAATTGCCGGAGGATGAACGCGTCTACGGCGGTGCGCATTTCGGGACTCAGCTCGGTATGGCTACCGAGGCCGACGACGCTTTCGTAGTCCACTCCATTGGCGGTGAATTGCGCCAGCAGGGCCGCGTGCAGCGGGGAGGGCACCGTGGTGTCGCGGGCGTTCATCAGCAGCAGGATCGGTGCGTCGTAGCCGGAGACCGGCACCCCCATGTAATCGGTGAGGGTCGTGTTGAATTCGGGCGTCGTCAGGGGCCGGGAGAGGAGGTCGCCGATCGACATGCCGTCCGCCAGGGGAGTGATCCTGTTAGAGCACAGGGAACCGATGGCGTCGACGAACGCGCGACCTCGGGGGCTGAGATAGCTGTTCACGTCGAGGGCGGGGCGGGCGGCGCGCACGCCGGTGAGCATCATCCCGACCAGGCCGGTGACATCCTGCGAGATGCCGGGAACCCACGGACCCGCCAGCGGCAACACCTTCTCGACATCGGATTCCGGGTCTATCGCGATCGTGCCTCGGAAGTCGAGTTCCGGAGCGTAGGTCGACTGGAGATTGCCCGCCCCCAGAGCGGCCTGCCCGCCTTGCGAACCACCGAAAACCGCCCAGGTCCGCGACAATTCGCTGTTCGCCTCGCGAGCGGCGCGAACCAGATCGATGGTGGCAGTGGCCTCGGTGCGGATTTCGAGGTACGGGTGGGGACCGGTGTCGAAGCGCCCCAGCCCCAGGTAGTCGGGCAGCACCACGGCGAAGCCCCGGGACACCCAGTCGCGCTCCAGCCCGCCGACGGCCGGCGCGCCCGGTCCGGTCTGGCCGCCGCATCCGGGCCCGAGTCCGCTGGTCCCGTGGTCGTACGCGATGATCGGCCAGCCACCCGGCGGCGGGCTGCCCGGCGGCACGAACAGTGCGCCACTGGCTCTTTCGAGTTCACCCTGTGAACCGGTCATCCAGTAGTCGATGACCGTGCCCCCGCTCATCTCCCGCCAGCCATCGGCCTGCGCGAGCGCGTCGATGAGTGTTCCGGGCGCGGTCGCGGCGGATGCGGGAGCCGCCGGAGTCAGCAGGGCCGCCACGACAGCCATCGCACATCCGGCCACCTGCCCGACCCGCACGGCGAAACGGGCCCGCGCAGCGCGGCGAAGCATCGAAACACGAAGCGATGAAGCCGGTCCGGCGCGCATCGCCCGATCCTGACACGCGACGGTCACTTTCCGGGTGAGGTGACCGACCGGGCGGGTCACAGGATGGGAACATCGCCCACCCTCTCCCTATCCGCCGAGGGTGGGCCCGTCCCACCCCAATAGCGCCTTCCCTCCGAACCGGCTGTGCTCCAGCAGATCCGCGACCCGCAGGAGCGGAGCGGCATACCCGAGCACCAGGTTCGGATCTCCCCACTTGCCCGAAGCCGGTATCGAGGTGGGCTTCTTCGGGAGGAGAAGACCTTGGATAGGTCAGTTCCTTATGAAAGGTTGTGCGACAACCTTTCATAAGGACGATCCACAGTGAAGGTTATCCGGCTGTGCACCGCGAACCCGAGGCTCGGTTCGCCGATGTCAGGCGCGGCGGTCGACGGTGGCCCAGGCGGCTACCGCGACCGCGGTGGAGACGACCGCTACCGAGGGCCAGGGGCCGATCTTCTTCGACAGTGGGTGGGATGCGCCCATGGCTCCGATGGAGAGGCCGGTGAGGGCGGCGGCCGTGGCGGGGCCGGCTGTTCTGGTCCAGCGGGGAATGGCGGCGGCGGTGGCGGCGAGGAAGACGGCTCCGCCGAGTTGGCGCTTCTCGGTGGCCTGGGCGAGGGCGAAACCGCCGGTGAGGCCGCCGGCTGCCAGCAGTGCGGTGGGGACCGTGGGAATCCGAGCCATATGCGACTACCTCCAGAGAAAAATCCGGCGCGGGCGTAGGGCACACCCGCGTTGTGAAACACGATCGAACCTACTCGCCTGCCGGAAATTGCCTGCTCCAGCCCTCGCCACTGGGCAGTGCGGCATCAGACCGGGCCGCCGGCGGTCGTGCGCCTACCTGGTGTAGACCGGCACTCCGCCGACGAAGGTGTGGGTGACGGAGATTTCCGCGATGTCGGCGGGGGAGACGGTGAACGGGTCGGTGTCCAGCACCACCAGGTCGGCCAGCGCTCCGGGGCGCAGGGTTCCGGTGTCGTTGTTCCGGTTCACGTAGGCGGAGCCCGCGGTGTACGCGGCGAGGGCGGTCATCAGGTCGAGGCGTTGATCGGGCAGCAGTGGCGGGAGCTCGGATTCGGGTGCGACGCGGTTGACGGCGACGTGGATTCCGGCCAGGGGATTGGGATCGCTCACGGGCCAATCACTTCCACACGCGAGCGTCGCTCCGGCCCGGACGAGATCGCCGAAAAGGTATTGGCGGGAAGCGAGATCACCCCCGAGGAACGGGAGGGTGAGGTCATCGAGTTGCGGTTCGTGTGCGGCCCAGAGGGGTTGGAGGTTCGCGATCGCGCCGAGGCGGTGAAAGCGTGGGATGTCCTGTGCGTGCACCACCTGCAGGTGCGCGAGATGGTGGCGATTGCCGCGCGGCCCGTTGGCCCGAAGCGCCACGTCTACCGAGTCCAGGGCCTCACGAACGGCGCGGTCGCCCAGCGCGTGGAAGTGCACTTGAAAGTCGTTGGCGTCCAACTCGGTGACGAACGAGCGCAGCGCCACGGGATCGACGAAACTGAGCCCGGAGTTGTCCGTGCAGCAGCCGTGAATGTCCCGGTAGGGAACCGTCATCGCGGCGGTGCCGTTCTCGGCGATCCCATCGAGCATGATCTTGACGGCATCGAGCCGAAACCGTCCGGACTCGAAATCCCTGCGGCGCTGCACCATTCCCGCGATCTGTGCGGAATCCCCGGTGCGATCCCACCACTGCGCCCCTCGGACTCGCCCGGTGAGCAGGCCCTTCTCCGCCACGGTGAAATAGGCGTCCGCACAGTCGAACGCCGCACCGTACGACCCGACGATGGCCTCCTGCCACCCGGTGATCCCCAGCGAGTGCAGCCGATCCTGCGCGCGCAGCAAACCCGTCGATCGCTCCCGGGGAGTGATAGCCGGAAGCACGCGCTCGATCAGTTCGGTAGCCCCCTCCTGAAGCATTCCCGATGGCGTGCCGTCGAATTCACGCTCGATGCGCCCATCGTCCGGATCGGCGGTGTCCGCCGTGATCCCCGCCAGCTCGAGCGCCCGAGTATTGGCCCACCCGCCGTGATGATCCCGATTGGTCAGGTAGACGGGCCGATCCGCGACAACGGCATCGAGCTGCCCACGCGTCGGCACACCCCCGGGGAAACTCTCCAGCGACCACCCACTGCCGGTGATCCATTGTCGTTCAGGGTATTTCGCCGCGTAGGCCGCGACCCGTCGCAGATACTCACCGAGATCCGTGGTCCCGGTGAGGTCGCAGGCCGCCAGCTCGAGCCCGGCCGCCGCCGCGTGCACGTGCGCGTCCTGGAACCCGGGCAGCAGCGCCCGCCCACTCAGCTCCACCACCTCGGTGCGCGGCCCGATCAGCGCACGCACCTCGAGATCGCCCACCGCCGTGATCCGCTCGCCGGTCACCGCCACCGTCGTGGCCCGGCTCCGCGCAGGGTCCATGGTGAGCACCGTGCCGCCGGTGAAAACCAAGTCGGCGTGCGACATTCGATCACTCCTCGCGGGGCGAATTTCCGGGCGTCTTCTCACCGTCGACGGTAGTCCTACCTGCGGCAACCCACGATCCCCGGCCGGTGCTCACGCGTGTGGCCCCGCAGTTTCCGGCACCCGAGTCCGGACCGTCGCACACAGCGGATCCACTCCGATGCAGAGGGTTCCAGCAACGCCGCCTCGCCTCGGCCGACCCCGACGTAGCGCGGCCCACGCCACCACTATCCGTCAGCGCAGTGACCCGGCAGGGTCTGTCCGGCCGCTGTGTAGCTCGCCCGATCCACATTCGACCGGCAGGTCAGCGGACTTTCAGCGCGTCGAGGATCATCGGGTGCGCCGTGGTCAACGCCTGCTGCCAGTACGGCCAGTTGTGCGTCCCGTTGCCGATGTCGATGCGGACCGGAATGCCCAGGGCGGCGACCCGGCCACGGAAGATCTGCGCCGCGGCCATGGTCATCGCCTCCAGGCCCATGGCATTGAAGGTGTTGACCAGGCCGAACGGGAGGTCGAGCGGGCCCGGGACACCGTTGCCGGAGGTGACGTACATCGGCAGCCCGCGCAGGCTCTCGGCCTGTTCGGTGGCGTCGTTGCGAATCCAGGCGGGATCGGAGGCCGGCCCCCACATGTCGGTGACGTTGAAGCGGCCCTCATCCCACATGGCCGCCCGCATTCCCTCGTTCCACATGGGGAAGGTCGGGTGCACGTAGCCGGAGAACGACCCGGCGAACTTGAATTGATTGCGATGTTTACCCGCCAGCACCAGCGCGGCGTTGCCGCCCATGGACGCGCCGACGATCGCGTTGTTCGTGCGCGAAACCCCGTAACGGGCAAGGAAATCGGGTAGTTCCTTGGTGAGGAAGGTTTCCCACTTGTAGGTGACGGATTGGCGGTTCGTGCTGCTCGGGCGATACCAGTCCGTATAGAAACTCGAATGCCCGCCGACCGGGAACACCAGGGTGACGTTGTCCCCGGCGAATTGACGCAGTGCGTCGGTGTCGGTCGTCCACTGGCTGTGGTCGTCGGGCGCGCGCAGGCCGTCCAGCAGGTAGAGGGCCGAGCTGCCGCCGCGGGCCGCCCATTGCACCTGAACCTTGATCTTCCCCATGCTCGACGGCACCCAGAGATCCTGGGTTCCCCCGGACGGAGTCTGGTGAATCGGCGCGTGAACAGGTTGTGCCGCAGCCACTGCCGCGCCGGCGGAGGTCACCAGCGTGCCCGCCGCGACCACGGTGACCGCCTTGCGCAGCCAGCCGCGAACAGCCCGCCGGTTTCCGAATCGCAGGTTTCCGAATCGCGCTGCCGTATCCACCTGTGCACCTCCCCGAGGGTCCACAAACAAGTTACCGAACCGCTCCGAATTTCGCTGTCGCTCAGCGCTGTTTGCTCGTTGCCCATTTGCGCCGCGAGAATCCGGAAGGCGTGTCCGGCCACCCGGTACCCCTACCGGTGGTACCGCTCCGCCGCGAATATCCGCCCGAGGGCACCGCGACCGCGGGCTGCTCATGATTGGGGTAGCCGAGCGGTTGCAAAGCGAAGCCCCCCGTTCAATATTTGCGGAGTGAATTCAACGCGATGCGACAGAGCGGCGGCGAATTACCTTGCGCGGCAATCGTTCGACGCATCTACCGCGACACGAATGCACATTCCGATCCGCACTCGTCGAATGCGCACCGGAGGCATCCGGTGACGGTGGTGACCGCTCTCCGGCTCAACATGACCACCCTCGGCGACCCGGCAGCCCGGCAGGCGAACCGATATCAGGCCGCCCTGGATATGGCGGAGTACGCCGACCGGTGCGGTTTCACGGCCGTCAGCTGCGAGGAACACCATCTCTCGGGCACCGGCTGGCTGCCCTCGCCCCTGCTGCTGGCCGCGGCCGTGGCCGCCCGCACTCGTCACCTCACCGTGAGCATCTGCGCACTGCTGGTGCCCCTGTACGACCCGATCCGGCTGGCCGAGGATCTCGCGGTGCTGGACAACATCTCGAACGGCCGGATCGCGATCATCGCCGGAATCGGTTACCGCCCCGCGGAATACGCCGCGATGGGCCGCGACTGGTCCCGCCGGGGACGGTTGATGGACCGGGCCCTCGAAGTCATGCTGGCCGCCTGGCGCGACGAGCCCTTCGAGTACGACGGCGCGCTGGTGAACGTCACTCCGAAACCCGCCACGAAGCCGCACCCCCAGCTGCTCGTAGGCGGCATGAGCGAGGCCGCCGCCCGCCGCGCCGCCCGCTTCGGATTGCCCTTCGCTCCGCCGATGTGCCTCCCGGAACTCGAAGCCCTGTACCTGAGCGAACTGCGGCGTCTCGGCGTCGACGGGTTCGTGCACCGCCCCGAACCCGGCAGCAGAATCACACTGCTGCACGAAGATCCGGACGCCGCGTGGCGCGAGTACGGCCCGTACGTACTGAACGAGGCCCGGGAATACGGCTCGTGGCGTCACGCCGGACTGCCCCGGCCCCATGAGGCCGCGGTCGACTCGATCGAGGCCCTGCGCGCGCACGGCTACGCCGAGATCGTGACCCCGGCCCAGCTGCTCGCCCAAATCGATTCCGGCCGAACCGAAATCGTGATGAACCCGCTGATCGGCGGCCTGCCCGTCGAGGCGGGCTGGGCCGGTCTGCGGCTGCTCGGAGACGAAGTGCTGCCCCGCCTCGCCTCGACAGCCGCACCGGCCCCGACCCCCGCCGCCTCCGATGTCCGCACCACGAAAGGGGTCATCGCATGATCTCCGAACTCATGACCTATCGGGAGAGCCTCGCGGTCGACGGTCTGCGCATTCGGCGCGCGCGCGAGGACGACTGGAACGCACTGCGCGACTGCTATTCCCGCGCCTTCGGCGGAGTGCACACCAAGGACTTCGAGAGCTGGAAACAACAATTCAGGCTCACCGACATCGTGGTGGGCGAGGATGTCTCGGATCCCGACGCGCCCTTCATCGCCGGCACGGCGGCGATTCTGCGCACCCTGGTCACGGTCCCCGGCGGCGCGCAGCTCGAGGTCGCGGCCTGCGCGCAGGGCATGGTCGCCACCACGCACCAGAAGCGCGGGCTCTACTCCAAGATCCAGGCCGAGATGATGTACGTCGCACTCGAATCGGGCGCGGATCTGTTCGCCGCCATGCCGGGACCCGGCGGCAGTTACGGGGGAGTCGGCGTCGCCGGTCATACGCGGCATCTGGTCATCGACCGTCGGCGCGCCGAACTCCGTGCCGGACAGGACGATGCGTCCCCCGCCCGCGAGCTGCGCCCCGGCATCGCCCGCTCGCGCATGCGCGAGGTGTACGACCGCTGGCAGCACGCGACGCCGGGTTCCCTTGCCCGCGGCGAGTTCTACTGGCCCGCGACCTACGACGACGACTCGTGCGTGATCCTGCACCCGGACGGCTACGTGGTCTTCGACCTCATCGGAAAAACGGTGCGTGTCCATGACTTCTGCGCCCTGACGGTCAGCGCGCATCGAGAGCTACTGCGCTGCCTGCTCGGTCACGGCGAGTATCTCGAAATCCATATGGACACAGCCGTCGACGACCCCACCCAACTTCTGCTGCGGGACCCGCGCGCCGCCACCGTCACCGGCATCGACCCCGGCGTCTGGATGTGGATTCTGAACGCGGCCAAAGCCTTCGAATTGCGTTCCTACCGTGCCGACTTCCACGGTGTGATCGAGGTGGCCGACCCGTACGGCATGTCGGCGGGCCTGTTCACCCTGGACGTCACCGGCGGCAGCGGCAGCTGGAAACCCGCCCCCGACAACGTGACCCCGGATGTGCGCCTGAGCACGGTCGAACTGGCCGGCTGCTACTTCGGTGCGCACACTCCGCTGGAACTGCACCGCGCGGGCCGCCTCGACGAGCTGACCGCCGGTGCGGTCGCGGCCCTGGATCAGGCGCTGGCTCCGATCAAGCGGCCCTTCAACATCACCCCCTTCTGACCCTTCGTGACGAGGACACCATGACGACCCTGCGCCCGGCGCGGCTGACCGCCGCCGCCAAGAAGTTCCTGATGTGGGATCCGAATCCGGCCCTGTTCGGGATCACCATCCCGTGCCCGGTTCCGGTCACGATGGGTCTGCACGACGCACAGCATCTGATCAACGCGCTCATCGACAACCACGAATCGCTGCGCAGCCGGTACAGCTACGGCATGGACGCGCGGTGCCTCATCGAACTGCCGTCCGACGGCGGAATCGACACGGACAGAATCGATGTGCGCGTGATCGACATCGAGCATGTCGCCCCCGAATCGATCGAGCAGGTGATCGAGGAGACCACGGTCGCGAGCAATCTCCGCCTCGACCCGCCCGCGGGCAAGGTCGTCACCGCCGCTCTGCTCACCCGGTCCACGGACGTCAACATCCTGCTGCTCACCATTCATCATGTCGCCATCGACGGCGTCGCCATGTGGGTGATGTGGGACGACGTCGCCACCTACGTTCGCCAATGGGAGGCGGGCGAACCGATCGTCCTGCCACCGGAATCGACGACCGGCGCGGAATGGGCCGAATTCCTGGACGAGTACGCGCTGACCCGCTCCGGTGAGTTCGACTACTGGGTCGCGGCCTCGGATATCGAACCGTATGTCACCGAGCGCCCCGACTCGCCGGAGTCGGCCTTCCTGGACGGTGTGATCGAAGGCCCGCTCGCGGAGCGGCTGCTCGACGAACTCCCCGCCGCCCTCGACGTCTCCTTCACTCGAATCCTGCTCATCGCACTGGGTTTGGCCATCGAGGACGTTACCGGCGTCGCCCGTCCGGTGCAGGTGCAGAAGCACGGCCGCTACAGCCGACTGCGTCCCGGCACCGATCTCAGCCGTACCGTCGCCTGGCTCTCCGACGACTATCCGTGGCTGCTGCGCCCGGCGACCGGCAGCCACGGCGATCGAATGCTGGACGCGATCGCCGGTTACCCACAGCATCCCGAGGACTTCACGCTGCTGTTCTGGCATCACCCCGAAGGCTTCGCGCGGGTCGTCGAATTCAACACTCCGAAGTTCTATTTCAACTATCTCGGCGATGTGGGCGTCTGGATTCCGGGTGCGCACTCGCGTGAACAAGCCCGTCTGACCGTGTTCGATCTGAGCATGTTCCTCGGGGCCAGCCAGAACGACGGCGTCCGCCGCGTGCACTACTCGGTCCATTCGCCCACCGGCGGCATCGGCATAGCGCGAGTGAAAGAGATTGTCGCGCAATGGCTGTCGATCCTGGAGACCGTCGAGATCGGGGTCAGCGCATGAGCAGAATAGTCATGACCGGCATCGGCAGCCGCGGAGACATCGCCCCGCTGACCGGACTCGGCGTGCGGCTGAAGGAGGCCGGGCACGAGGTCACGGTGGCCGCGCACTCGGTGTTCGCCGAGCTGATCTCCGGTTGCGGACTGAACTTCCGGCAGATGGAGACCAATGTCGATGTCGACATGGAGGATCCGGACGTCGATCGGCAGAAGGCGGCCTGGCAGTTCGCCTCGCCCAAAGGGGTTCGCGCCACCGGCCAGGGCATGATCGACGCCCTGCGGGACATCCCCGCCGACGCGCTGTTGATCTCGCAACTGACCGAGTTCGCGGGCTTCCCGCTCGCCGAGGCCAAGGGCATCCCCGCCATCGGAGTGCGGTTCCAGCCGATGTCGGCGACCGCCGCGCATCCGCCCGCCTCGATGGGCGCGCAGTCGATGGGCGCGCGCGGCAATCGACTGGCCGCGGACATCGGCGGGTGGATCACCGATCACGTCTACGGCGGAGCCGTGAGCGCGTTCCGTCGCGAGCTCGGCCTGCCGAAGGTGGGCGTCCGCGAACTGCGGCGTCGTCGCACGGCCGCGGAATGGGTGATCCTGCACGGCTATTCGCCCAGCGTGCTGCCCCGGCCCGCCGACTGGCGGCCGGGTCTCGAGGTCACCGGCTACTGGTGGCCGCCCCGTCCACACGAGTGGCAGCCGCCCGCCGAGCTCGTGGAATTCCTCGCCGCGGGACCGCCGCCGGTGTTCGTCGGGTTCGGCAGCGTGGTCAACAGCGCCGAGCACAGCGCCCGCATGTCGGAAATCGTCGGCAGCGCACTGAAACAGGCGGGTGTGCGCGGCATCGTGCAGGCGGGCTGGCTGCAATTGGACGTGAGCGGGGACAGCCTCATGACGATCGGCGAAGTGCCGCACGACTGGCTCTTCCCGCAGATGGCGGCCGTCGTGCATCACTGCGGCGCGGGCACGACGGCGGCGGGTCTGCGCGCGGGCGTTCCCGCCATCGGCGTGCCGGTCTACTCGGATCAGCCGTTCTGGGCGCGTCGCCTGGTCGACCTGGGCGTCAGCAGTGCGACCATCCCGCACCAGAAGCTCTCCGCGGACAACCTGGCCGCTGCCATCCGCGACACCGTCGCCGATACTTCGCTGCGCGCCAACGCTTCTCGGCTCGCCGCGAGAATCGCCGAGGAGGACGGCGCGGGGGAGGCATTGAAGATCATCGAAGCGCGGCTCGACGCGGCGGGATAACTCCGGTCTCCGTTTCCCGGACACGGCCGTCGCTCGGTGCGCGGGGCGCGCATATCTCGAGGGGATGTGCGCCCCGCCGCGCCTATTCGGCGTCCGGAGTGCGTAGGTCCTCGATGCGCTGCCGCAGATGATCCAGCAGCTTGTCGGGATCGTCGAATCCGGCGGGATCGATGGGCTCCCCGAAATGAATGGTGACCCGCTGGCTCCGGTCGAACGCCGGCCCGTCTCCCCGAGATTTCCGCATCGGCAACACCCGATCGGTTCCCGAGGTCCCCACCGGAACGATCGGAATCCCGGTCGCCAGCGCAAGTTTCGCCACCCCCGGCTTGTACGGCTCGACTTCGCCCCGCGTGACCAGCCGCCCCTCCGGATAGATGATCAGCACGCCGCCGTGCCGCAGTACCCGCTCCGCCTGCGACATCGCCTCCTGCCCCGACTCGCTGTCGCGCCGCACCACCGGAATCTGCCCGAGCCGCTTCACCAGCCACCCCACCACCGGCCACGTCCACAACTCCGCCATGGCGATAGCGACCGCCCGCCGCCGCAAAGCCCCCCACAGAAACACCGCATCCAACATCGAAATGTGATTGCTGGCCACGATGACCGGCCCACTCCCCGGCACCAACTCCCGCCCGACCACACTCACCCGCACGAATCTCGACCAGGCCAATCCCCGCAGCACCCGCCGAACCACTTTCGTGGTCACCCAAGCCCGCTTCCCCAACCCCTTGGGCCGCCCATCCTCACCCACCACGATCCCACCAATCCCTAGTCCGAATTCCCCATCCTCGTCCCCGCCTCCCATCCCCGGCAGCGTGAAACTACGCAATCCGGCCACAGCAGCTCAGGCCGCGTCCATCCGCTTCCCTCTGCCACGGAATTCATCTGGGCTTCACGCGGAGCAAACCTCTCGCGACTTAGGTGTCGGTCATGGACCGCGTACGGGTGTCGACCGTCGATGAACTCATGGAACTGCTCTCGGACTGCGAGGACGTCTGGGATATGCCGGACCGCAGCGGTGACCCCGTCGACATCCTCGACCACGACCGCCAGTGCGCGGAGCTGCTGCGGGAGCGATTTCCCGATGACGAGCAACTCCAGGTCGCCGGGCTCGTGCACGACATCGGTCACATGCTGGTCCCCGGCGACGACGCCGGGCACGGGCGTCACGGCGCGGACGCGGTCCGAGACCTGCTCGGCGATCGAGTGGCGCGCCTCGTGGAACTGCACGTCACCGCGAAACGCTATCTGGCAGCGACCGATTCGGTGCACACCGCCGCCCTGTCCGAATCCAGCCGGCGAACCCTGATCGCCCAGGGCGGCCCCATGACCACCACCGAGATCGCAGAATTCGAAGCCGACCCCGATTTCCACGCCGCCCTGGCCCTGCGCAAGGCCGACGACGCGGGCAAGGTGATCGACCTGAGGGTCAGCGCCCTCCCCGCCTGGCGCCCCGTCATCGAACGGGTGGCCGCCGCACGCTGAGCCTCGACGCCGATTCGGCACTGCCGGATCAGCACACTCGCATCGGGGAGAGTGCCGGACTCGGTGTCAGCGACCGTGTCAGAGGACTGTCAGTGCGCTGTCAGCTGCCCCCGCCACAGTGTGTACATCAACGAAAACGACCGGCTCCGAACGGATCCGAGTCACCACTTCGAAGGAGTACACATCATGTCCCTCAACCTCACCGCCCAGGATCAGCAGACCGTTCGCACCGCCGCCTACGGCGCCGTGTCCCTGCTGGCCTCCACCGGTGGCAAGCCCAGCAAAGCCGCCACCGAGGGCAGCCTCGCCCTGATGTCCGCGACCGGTCCCATCGGCCATGTTCTCGCCGCCAAGTCCAAGGACATCAAGCTGAAGGGCAAGTCCGTGGCCGAACTCGCCGACCAGGTGCTGCCCGCACTGACCGCCGCCGTCGCCCTCCTCGAGCAAAAGGACCCCGCGGAGGCCGGCAACTTCCGCACCACCGTCCTGATCGCCGTGGACTCCGCCGCCCGCATCTCCCAGGGCAACCCCGCGCCCGCCACCGCCGAGATGGCTCGAAAGATCACCGCCGCCCTCGATGCGGCCTGACCTGGACTCCCGTGGATTCGACGCCTGGTAGCGTGGGTGTGTGCTCATAGAGGAAGTGGACAGACTCTAGCCGCCCGGTCGAAGGCGGCCTCTGAACGCACACACTCACGCGGGTGTCCGTATTCCGGACCGTCCGTGAGGTTTTCGCCTTCGCCCATCCGCAAAGTTCCGAGATCACGCGCGCCCGATTGCATATCCGGGCGCGATATTTGCGGCCGCTCGTACGCGAGCAGGAAAGAGTCGACAACCCATGTCCACATCCATGCCCTCTGCGGTTCTGCTGCAGAATCTGTCATTCGAATGGCCGGACGGGACCGTTGCCCTCGCCGGTCTCGACGGCGCCCTGACCGCCGGGCGCACCGGCCTCGTCGGGCGCAACGGCTCGGGAAAATCCACGCTGTTGCGATTGATCGCCGGAGAGCTGACGCCGACCTCCGGGCACATCGACACCACCGGTGAGGTGGGGTACCTACCGCAGACGCTCACCCTCGGCCGAGACGACACCATCGCGCAATTGCTCGGCGTCGCAGACGAACTCGCGGCTCTGCGCGCGATCGAGTCCGGCGACACCGCGGACGAACACTTCGACACCATCGGCGACGACTGGGACATCGAAGCGCGCGCCGCGGAGGCACTGGACGAAATAGGCTTCCGGGCAGCAGATCTCGATCGTCGAGTCGGCGAGATCTCCGGCGGCGAGGCCGTTCTGATCGCGATCACGGGTCTGCGGATCCGCCGCACTCCGATCACCCTTCTCGACGAGCCGACCAACAACCTGGATCGCGAAACCCGTGCCAAGCTGGCCGAATTCGTCGACACGTGGCCCGGCACGCTCGTGGTGGTGAGCCACGACCTCGAGCTGCTCGAGCACATGGACGCGACCGCCGAACTGCACGGCGCGACCCTGGATGTGTTCGGCGGCCCCTACAGCGCCTGGAAACAGCACATCGAGCACGAGCAGGCCGCCGCCGCGCAAGCCGCGCGAACCGCCGAGCAAGCCCTGAAGGTCGAGAAGCGCCAGCGCATCGACGCCGAGACCAAACTCGCCCGGCGAGAGCGCACCGGCAAAGCGACGCAGCGCGACGGCGGCATACCTCGCATTCTGGCGGGCAATCGCGCCAGCAGGGCGCAGGGTTCGGCAGGGGCCATGCGGACCACACTCGATGCGAAAGTCGTTGCCGCACAAGAGGCACTGAACTCCGCCGCAGCTCGTGTACGGCGCGAGGAACACATTCACCTCGAACTCCCGGACCCCGACGTGCCTCGCAGTCGCCGCATCGCCGAATTGCGTGACGGCGAGCGGACCCTCGTCATCCAGGGACCGGAGCGAGTGGCGCTGATCGGGCCCAACGGCGTCGGAAAATCCACTCTGCTCGACGACCTGCTCCACGATCGCCGCCCCGACCGCGCCACCCTCCTCACCGACCGGGTCGGCTACCTGCCACAGCGCCTCGACAACCTGGACGAGCAGGCCAGCGCCCTGGAGAACGTCCACTCGGTCGCCGCCACCGCCTCTCCCGGCGACATTCGCAATCGGCTGGCCCGGCTACTGCTGCGCGGCAGCAGCGTCGAACGACCGGTCCGCACCCTCTCGGGTGGCGAACGCTTCCGAGTATCGCTGGCTCGCTTGCTGTTCGCGGACCCGCCCGCGCAACTGCTGATTCTCGACGAGCCCACGAACAACCTCGACATCCCCAGCGTGGAGCAACTCGTCGAAGCCCTGTCCGACTATCGTGGCGCGATTCTCGTTGTCAGCCACGACCATCCGTTCCTGCGCCGCATCGGCATCGATACGGTCCTGGAACTCGAGCCCGGTGGCGGCATCCACCGCCGAAGCTCCCTCTAGAGAGAGCATGCCGAGCCCTGCCACGGGGCTCGGCATTGCTCCTGAGCGAGCCGGGGTACCCGGGTGGAGCCCGTCCGCGGAGCGACACCGCGGTCGGAAACACCCCCGGCGTCCTCGACCCTCAGAGATGGTCCGCGTCGATGACCGCCTGCGCGAACGGTTTCGGAGCCTCCTGCGGCACGTTGTGCCCGATGCCGTCCAGCACCCGGTGCTCGTACCTGCCGGTGTACTTGGCGGCGTACGGCTTTCCATCCTTGGCCGCGCCGTCGAAATCACTGCCGATCGTGATGGCGGGCACGGTGATCGCCGGTCCCGTGGCAAGGCGCTGTTCGTATGCGTCGTACTGCGGCTCCCCGGGAGCCAGGCTCAATCGCCACCGGTAGTTCGAGATCACGACATCGACGTGATCCGGATTGTCGAACGAGGCGGCGCTTCGATCGAAGGTCGCGGCGTCGAAATTCCATGCGGGAGAGGCGCGCTTCCAGATCAGCTCGTTGAAGTCGTGGCGATTCTCGGCGTATCCGGCGCGCCCGCGCTCGGTCGCGAAGTAGTACTGGTACCACCAGCCGAGCTCGGCGTCCGGTGACAGCGGCTGCTGCTGCGCCGCCTGCTGAGTGACGATGTACCCGCTCACCGCGACCATCGCCTTGACGCGCTCGGGCCACAGCGCGGCGATGATGTCGACCGTGCGTGCGCCCCAATCGAATCCGCCGAGCACGGCCTTGTCGATGTGCAGCGCATCCATGAAATCGACGATGTCGCGGGCGATGGCCGACTGCTGCCCGTTCCGTACGGTCTGGGGGGACAGGAATGTGGTGGATCCATACCCGCGCAGGAACGGAATCAGGACGCGGTAACCGGCATCGGCGAGCAGCGGCGCCACATCGGCGTAGCTGTAGGGATCGTAGGGCCACCCGTGCAGCAGGATCACCGGCTGCCCGGTGCTGGGCCCGAACTCGAAGTACCCGACATCCAGCGCCCCGGCCACGATCTGTTTGACCGGCCCGAGCGTGGTGTGGGCCCCGGATCCGGCCCGCAGATCCGCGCCCGCCGCAGTCGTCACCGTGGCGGGCGTGCTCGACGACTCCGCCCCGCACGCGGCCAGTGTCGCCGCGGTCAGCCCCGTCACCAGCGCCGCACCGAGAAATCTTCTGCTCTTGTTCATGCCCTCGACGCTATGGAGGGCCGGGATGGCGCGGCGAGCGTCGGATGACGTAATGAGTGTCTGTCAGGCCGCCGGGTCGTCCGTGGCGGGCAGCAGTCCGGCGAGGTCGCCGCGCGAGCTGATCCCGAGCTTCGGGAAGATCCGATGCAGATGGGTGCTGACCGTGCGATGGGACAGGTACAACCGCTGACCGATCTCCCGATTGGTCAGACCTTGCGCCGCCAGCTGCGCGATGCTCAACTCGTGTGGAGTGAGGCGCTCGCGGGCATCCGGATCGCGATTCGGGCTGGACTCACCGGCGCTGCGCAGTTCCAACCGGGCCCGCTCGCTCCAGGCGGCGAACCCGAGCGCGTCGAAAACCTCTCGGGCCGTGCGCAAATGGGTACGAGACTCCACGACTCGGCGCTGCCTGCGCAGCCATTCGCCGTAAGCCAGATGCAGTCGGCCACGCTCCGCGGGCCAGGCGGTGAGATCCGCCGCCAATGCCTCGGCGAACAGCGGATCGGCCGCATCACCCGCGAGAACCGCGCGGGCATAACGCATTCCGATGTGCAGCGCCGGTGACGAGCTGGACGCGACAGCGCCATCCAGGCCATCCAGTAGTTCCGTGAGTGGCTTCATCTGCCTGGCGCGCACCGCGGCCTCGGCGAGTTCGGTGAGGAAATACGCCCGCAGCGAGGCCGAATACGACGGGTCGAGCGGATCGTGCAGCCGAGCCAGATCGGTGAAGGCATCGTCGAATCGACCCTCCCCGAGGGCGATGAGCCCGCGGCTGAGCTGGACCGTGGCAAGCACCGGTCGTGCGCCCGCCGCCAGCCCGGTCCGCTCGGCCTCCGCCGCCAGCGCCGACGCCTGCGTGTAATCGCCTCGCAGAGCGGCGATTTCGGACTGCACGGCAACCATCACCGCGTGCATGAACGGCTGCCCGATCTCCTGGGCGAAGGCCGCGGCCTCGGCGGCGATGGGCGCGGCGGTCGCGAGGTCGCCGAGCCGCGCCAGGCTCCAGGCGTGGATCGCCAGCGCGCGGGTCAGCAGGCCCAGTCGTCCGGAGGAGCGGAATCCGGGTGTGGCGGCGGCGGAGAAGGTGGCGGCGAGGTCGAAGGCGCCGACCTGGAACGCGGCGCTGCTCAGGAAGTGATCGACCTCGGTATCTCGCCCGGTCGTCGCCGCGAGCGTATGCAGTTGGCGCAGAACGGGTTCGCCACGTTCGATCGGCGCGACGATCGAGTCGATCGCGACCTTGCGCGGATCGCTTTCGGGCAGGCCGAATGTGTCCGCCATCTCCAGCACCGCGCGCCGGGTCTCGATGCCGGGCTCGGACCAGAAGCACCGCATGGCCGCACCCCACATGATCCGCATCGCGGCATCGGGATACCCGTCGGCGGCGACAGTGGACGCGAGTGCGGTCAGTTCGCCTATGCGCGTCGGACTTTCACGCAGCCCGTCCTCGAACCCGCTGAGCAGCCAGTTCGCGGTGGCGTCCTGCGCGGGTGTGAGAGGAAGTGCGCGCGCGGCGCCCACCAGCCGTTCGGCGGTGCCGCGGTGTCCGGCGTCCACGGCCAGCTCCGCCG
>NZ_BDBU01000028.1 GCF_001613145.1 Nocardia jejuensis NBRC 103114 | reverse complement strand
ACCGCTCGGCGGCCTGCTCGAGCGCCGTGGCCACCTCCTCGTCCGCACCGGTCGCACCCGCCGCGCGATGCCAGACCCGGCGATCCGGCGACTCGGTCAGCAGGTCCGCCAGTGCCAGGTGCGCACGTCGGCGATCCTCGGGCCCCGCCGACGCCACCAGGGCCGAGCGCACCAGCGGATGACGGAAAGTGACTGTGCTGGAAGAGATATCGATCAACCGAGCGGCAACGGCGGGCGCGAAGATCTCGATACCCACGGTGGATTCCAGCAGAACGCCCGCGGCGGTGAGCGTTTCGGTGATCGAATCGCTGTCGTCGAGCGCCGCGAGGAGCAATGCCGTTCGGGTGCGCTCGGGCAGCGTCGCGCCACGTGCGGCGAAGGCACGTTCGAGGCGTTCGGTCAGCGGCAGCGTGGGGGCCGATTCCGCGAGCATCCCCACGGTGGTCGGCAGTTCGGTCAGCGCGAGCGGATTGCCGTGCGCCTCGGCCAGCACCCGACGGCGGATATGCGCGGGCAACTCCGGTGCGGCCCGGTCGAGCAGCGCGCTCGCCTCGTCCTCGAGCAGCGGACCCAGCCGCATCACGGTCAGACCGGCCTCTTGGAGCGGGGAGCTCACGCCGTCGCGCACGCTCGCGAGCAAGGCGACCGGTTCGGAGTCGATCCGGCGCGCGACGAAGGCCAGCACCTCGGCGCTGGCGGGATCGAGCCAGTGCACGTCCTCGGTGACGATCAGCAGCGGGCGTTCGGCCGCGAGATCGGTCAGCAGGGTCAGGGCGGCGAGGCCGACCAGGTGCAGGCTCGGCTCTGCGTCGGCATCGGACATGCCCAAAGCTGTTGTCAGAGCGTCGAACTGGCGTGCCGGTAGGGCATCGAACGTGCGGCGCAGCGGGTACAGCAGCCGATGCAGTCCGGCATAGGCGAGACCGTGCTCGGCTTCCGCGCCCGCGGTGCGCAGCACCCGTGATCCGGCCTCGGCCGCGACGGTGACCGTCGCGTCGACGAGCGTCGACTTCCCGATCCCCGGTTCGCCCTCGATCAGGATGCTGCTGTGGTCCTGGGGAGCGGCCACGAGTGCGGCCAGGGATTTGCGCTCGGTATCCCTTCCGAACATCGGCATCACGGCGCTCTCCTCCCGGACCCGGAACGACATACGGGACCGGACGAGAACACTACCGAAGCAGGATTACGTCACTTCAGCGTCAACCGACAGATTCCGCGTACCGCCGCTGGTGGCGAAGGTATTGGACATGACAACAGTTCGCTTCCACCTCCAGTCCACCCTGACTCCCGCCGAGGTCGTGCGGGTGCTCACCGACTTCGGCCCGGCCCGCGCCGAGGCATGGCCGAGCATCGACGCCCAGCACTTCGTAGTCCACGAACTCGGCGATACCTGGGCGGAGGTCACCGAGGGCACCGCCGCCGCCTGGGAACGCGCTCGCTACGACTGGGACCCGTCCGGTGACACCGTCACCGTGACCACCCGGGACTCCAAGCTCTTCGGCGCGGGCGGCGGCTGGATCTTCCGGGCCATACCGGACCAGCGGGGCTCCCGGATCGACGTCGAACTCACCAGAACCCCGCAGGCGCTCAGGGGCAAGATCCTGGCGGCACTGCTGCCGCTGGTCGGGCCCTCCGCACTCCGCAAGTCCTTCGCCGGTCCGCTGCGGGCGGTGTGATGCCCTCGCTCACAGCGCCCCTCGCACCCGGTACCCACGCGTTCGAATCCGACGGCAGCACGCAGCGATACCACGTGTTCGGCACCGGCCCGCTCTGCCTGGCGCATCCCGGCGGGCCCGGAATCCACTGGGAATACCTGCGCATGCCCGCGCTGGAAGAACACCTGACCATGGTGTATGTCGAGGCTCTCGGCACCGGCGAATCCGGCCGCCTGCCCACGCATCCGCACGGCTATACCCGGGAGCGCTACAGTCGCGCGCTACAGCGGCTGATCGATCATCTCGGTGTGTGCGAGGTGTACCTGCTCGGCCACTCGCACGGCGCGTTCGTCACCGCCTACCACGCGATCCATCGGCCCGAAAAGCTCTCGGGCATCATCCTTTACGAAGGAGCCCCCGTCACCGGCCCCGAGCACGGGGCCGAGGCCGGGCGCAGGCTTCAGGAGTTCGCCGCCGCTCATACGGACCGGGCCGAACTCGCGGAGGTGCTCGCGTCATTCGCCGCGATGCCGGATATCTCGAGCGACGAACAGACACTCGCCGTCGCCCGGGGTGTGATCCCGTCCTACGTCGCGGACTACTGGGCCGACGAACCGCGCTGGGCGGCCCTGCGCCGAGAGCTCCGGGCGTCCTACATTTCCGGACTGGCCGCCGACCGATCACCCGATCTCGTCGACGATCGCGCGGCCCTGCCCAAGATCACCGTCCCCGCGCTGGTGATCGTCGGTCTCGCCGACGTGATCTGCGGACCACGGTGGGGCCGGGAACTGCACGACCTGATCCCCGGCTCACGATTTCTTCTGTTGGAACACAGCGGTCACCTGGGCCATCTGGAACAACCCCGGCGCTTCGCCGACGCGGTCCGGGAATTCGTCTTCTCCCCGAAGAGGTAAACCTCATGCCCTCGCTTCACGCATTCCGAAACGTCGACCGGTTCACTGCGACAACGCTCTTCGCGGGTCCGGTGGCACTGTGGCTCCGGGCGGAAATCGCGGTCCTGCACGGACGAGGGCCCTGCGCGCACGAACTACTCGGCTGGTAGTTCGGTCCCGCCGGCTCGGGGAGTCGGCGGGACACCGTCCCACGACTGTCAAGGTGTCCGTCCGCGCGCCCGCCGATAAATCGGTGGCCGGACAACAGACGGCTCGATACGCTGCTCGGCGACTCATCGAAACGACAGGGTTCGCCCGGAGAGAGGTGTTGATGACCCGGCCAGCGCCGAGCGCGCCTCGCCGCGCCGCGTAACCACGTCCCGCTCGCCGTATCCTGCGGCCTTCTCGGACGCTCGTGTTCCGGCGCCCTGCCCGCGCTCACGCCTTCGACGTCACCGACCGGTGACGTCGATCGTCGCGTGAGTCTTCCCCGAGGATCGCTCGGCCTGCTCCTGCTGTCATCTCATGCCTTCAGCCAAGGAGTATCCGGTTGTCTGTCAACACCTCTCACAAGCTCGACACCTTCACCTGCTCATGGTGCGGACTCGTCGTGTCCACCTACGCCGCCGACGGCGCACGCCGCAACCATTGCCCGTCATGTCTGCGTTCTCAGCACGTCCTCGATCAGATCGAGGGCGGGCCGAGCGACTGCGGTGCACGCATGTCGCCGATTTCGATCGCCGTATTGCGCGGCGGGGAGTGGATGCTCGTTCATCGTTGCGTCCGCTGCGATGAGCTGACCGCGAACCCGATCTGCGCCGACGACAATCAGCTCGTGCTCATGCGCATCGCGGTGCGTCCACTTGCCGAGCCGCCCTTCCCGCTCGAAACGTTCGGTTCCTTGTAATCCCCTGTGGTGCTTCGAAAGGAGGACACCCGTGCCACGTCACACCAAGCGAACCGAACACCGCCGTCAACGACGTAAAACAGTGCAGCACAGTCACGACAACCACGGCACTGCCGATTTCCGTTGCGTCGGTTGCCGACTCGATGTGCCGATTCACGCGCCCGGCACTGCGCACCGTAACCACTGTCCGAACTGTCTGGTGTCGCTGCACGTCGATCGCAAGATTCCCGGGGATCGCGCCGCAACCTGCCGCAGCCGAATGGAGGCGGTGAGCATCAGCGCCCGCGCCGACGGGGAGTGGATGGTCGTGCACCAGTGCACGGCCTGCGGTGAACTGAGCGTCAATCGTGCCGCGGGTGATGACAACGCCCTCGCGCTGGTGCGGTTGGCCATGCGGCCGATCAGCGGAAGCACTCTCGCGCACCGCGCCCTGCTCTCGCTGTGAGCGGGGGATCCCCAGGTCCCGGCCTGGGGATCCGGCCGCCGCAACCGCGACTACCGCGTGCCGATGGTTCAGTGGCCGCCGGTCTCGACGTCGAGAATCCAGGTGACGCCGAAGCGGTCGGTGAGCATGCCGAAGCCCGGAGTCCACTGGGCCGGACCGAAGTTCTCGACGATCGTCGCGTCGTCCGCGAGCTTGGCCCAGAGGGCTTCGACCTCCTCTGGCGTGGTGCCGCGCACCGAGACGAAGAAGGGGGAGTCGGTGAGGGTCGTGCCGTTCTCTCGACGAGTCGAGAACGGCGCCGCCGCAACGGCATCCGGGTGTGTGGGGACGTCATAGGCCATGATCTCGAATCCGTTGTCGGCGACAACTCGTCCGAAGACGACCCGGTCGGCATCCGGAAGCTCCTTCGGCAGGCCGAAGTCCCCGTAGGTGGCCAGCGACAGCTCGCCGCCGAAGACCTGCTGATAGAACGCGAGCGCCGCGCGCGCCTCACCGGTGAAGTTCAGATGGGTGACAGTGGAGATCGACATTGTTGCTCCCTCGGCCGTATCACTCCCGGTGTTTCCGGGCCCGATTCACAGTGACATCGGTATAGGACAGAGTGCGTCCGCTACTCGAGGCATGATCGAGAAGTGCCCACGACCAGCGCCACCACGACCTCCCGCCGACTCCTGTCGTTGCTCTCATTGCTGCAGGTCACGCGCGAATGGCCGGGGTGGCAGCTGGCCGAACGCCTCGATGTGAGTGAACGCACCGTGCGCCGCGACGTCGAACGTCTCCGCGACCTCGGCTATGAAATCCGGGCCGCCAAGGGCCCCGACGGCGGATACCGCCTCGACGCCGGCGCCGTCACCCCACCGATGCTCTTCGACGACGACCAGGTCGTCGCGATAGCCATAGCCCTGCACACAGCATCCGGAACCGGGGCCGACATCGGCGAACCCGCCGCCCGAGCCCTGGCCACGGTCCGCCAGGTCCTTCCGTCCCGCCTCCGGGCTCGCATCGATTCGGTAGAACTCACCCCCGTCCCGCCGCACTCGGTCCAAGTCGACACCAACGTCCTCCTCGCGATCGGCGCAGCCATCCGAGCCCGGGAGGAACTCCGCTTCGACTACCGCACGGCCGGCGAGCCCACCGATGCGGACCCCCGCCCACCTCTCCGAGTCCATCCCCATCACCTCGTATCCCGCTCGGGCCGTTGGTATCTCATCGCCTGGACCCCCGACCGCGACGACTGGCGCATCTACCGCGCCGACCGCATCACACCGCGAATCCCCAACGGCCCCCGCTTCATTCCACACGAACTCCCCGGCGCCGACGTCTCCGCCTTCCTCTCCGCTCGCTTCAAGGGCTCGGCGAGCACCGACATATGGCCCTGCGAAGGCGACGTGGTCCTGCACGCCCCGGCAACCGAGGTCATTCCGTACGCGGGCGACGGACTCGTGGAACCCCTGGCGGACAACCGTTGTCGCCTCCGGCTCGGAGCCTGGTCATGGGCCGCGCTCGCCGCCTCCCTGTCCCGTTTCGATGCCGACATCGATGTCCTGGGCCCAACCGAACTCCGGCAAGCCTTCGCCCAACTCTCGAGGCGCGCCGCCCGCGCCGCCGGACCCTGGCCGTCCGAGACTTGATGACAGGCGAATCAGATGATTCGGGGCCACGCTTTCGCGGCCAAGGCCTGCACGATCTGGCAGGCCTCGTCCTTGCGTCCGTTCGCCAGGGTGACGGACACCGACACGGACTCGACGAGCGTGCTGGGTAGGGGAGTGCGGGCCTGGTAGACCTGCTTGCCCGGCCAGGGCTGCCAGGTCTTACCCACGACCGTGGCTGAGCAGCCGAGTGAGCTGTCGGCGCGCACGATCCCGCGCCGACCACCGATATTGGCCTCGATCTCGTTGCTCTGCGTCACGGTGGGAGCTGTCGTGGTCAGTCGCGACATGATCAACACCTGGTTGTAGTCGATGACCAAACTCGGCGGCACCGAACTCGGTGGGACGGGGACGGTCGCCTTCCACGTGCAGGAGTGCGCCGCGGGGCGTTCGACCGGCGGGTTCCAGCCCGGCAGTTCGACGTTCGCGGTGACCTCGGCGTCGGTCAGGGCCTTGCACACATCCACCCGGGCCAGCGAGTCGGCCGGGAACGTCAGGCGCGGAGTCGATGCGGTACGAATCGCGCCGAGCAAGGCGTTCGTGGGCGGATCGACCAGCGCACAGACGTCGATGCCCGAGCCGCGCTGGTATTCGAACAGGGCCGCACTGATCCAGACCCAGCTGCGCGAGGAGTACACCGAGCGCAGACAATTGCCCGGCTGCTGCTGCTTCAGGGAAGCGATACTCCAATCTCCCTCGGCAACAACGGAGAAGCGCTCGTTTCCGTCATACGTACCAGGGTCCGGTGGGGCCTGGTGATTGCGTATCAGGACGAGCACCTCCTGATACGTGGAGCCGGGCACGACGACGTGTATCTCGCAGTCGTCGAAACTCGTCGCGTTGATCTGAACCCGGAGCTGACCCGAGACCGAATCCCGTTCCGCCACACCGTCGAACAGCTCGGGACTGACATACCCGCATGGATCCCACGTGAACGAGTCCAGAGGTGACGGCGCCGCCGGGGCGATGGACGAGGCGGCAGGAGCCGCACTCGTCGAAGCACCCTCGGAACCTGTATCACGCTGCGCGACATACACGGCAACGGCGGTTCCCGCGCAGACGACCGTCGCCGCGATCACCAGCGCGATCAGCTTCAGCGATCGTGCCCGCCGCCGTCTGCCGGACTGTTCTTCAGCCTCCGCGATCGCGGGCGACAACCCGCGATCTCCCCCGAATTCACTCATATCCATCTCTCCGCTCGAATCGAGCGGAGCCTATCTGCTCTCGAAACGTTCAGGTCCGCGCCACCAGGATCTGTTCGGACTCGGCGGGACGCAGGCCGTCGGGGCGGTCGGTGAAGTAGCGGTGGGTCATGTCGACGGACGAAATGTGTTCTGCGGTGGGGAAGCCCGCTTCTTCGGCCAGCGCCTCGATCTCGTCGGGGGTGTAGAAGCTGATGAACGGGGTGCCCGACGCACGTGCGCCGCGCTCGGCGAATCCGCGCATCTGTTGTTCCTCGGGGCTGACGATCTCCATCGGAAGCATGAAGGTCATGGCCAGGGTGGATCCGGTGGCGAGTTTCGAAAGTTGTTGCAAAGTGGCAAAATTCGTCTCCCTGGTGAGGTACATCGAGACGCCCGTGGAGACCACGACCGCAGGGCGGTGCGGGTCGAATCCCGCGTCGATCGAACGGTCCCACCACGAGTCGGTCTCGAAATCGACTGGTACCAGGCGCAATCGGTCGGGGACGCCGTAGCCGAGTTCGCCGAGGCGTCGGCGCTTCCACTCCTGTGGTCCGGGCTGGTCGACCTCGAAGACGGTCAGGCGTTGCGCGAGTTCGGGTCGTCGCTGCGCGAAGGTGTCGAGCCCGGCGCCCAGGATCACGTACTGGTCGACCCCGAGATCGGCCTGTTCGGCCACGAGTTCCTCGATGAAGCGTGCGCGCGACAGGATGCCCGCGCGCATCGGGGCCGTGGTGCGCGGATCCATATCGGGCCGCTGCTGCCAGCCGTCCTCGGGTGCGAGCAGGCGCGCGCCGACGCTGTCGTCGAAAACCGCGGGCGCGGAATCGACTTGAAGGTGCAGTGCTCGCCACAGCGCGACCCGGGTGGCGGTGTTCTCCGGCGCGATCGTCGCGTCGTCCGGCACGGTGCTCACTCCTTGCCCGGCGCCTGCAGCGCCCACAGTCGGCCGTCGGGATCGCGAACGGTCATCTCCTGGGTCCCGTAGTGGGTGTCCTCGAACTCGTTCACGATCTCCACCCCCTCGCCCGGCCTCTGGTCGGCGTTCGCGACCTTCAACACCAGTTTCGTACTCGGCTCCCGGCTGGCCGGGACCTCCGCGACGAAGATGTAAGGGCCTTGGGCACTGCGGAATTGGCCCGAGTTGTGGTCGGTCTCGAAATCGATCTCGTAACCCAGTTCGCGCAGGAACTTGGCGGTCCTGCCCCAATTCCTGGTCTCCAGGAACACGGCCTCGATGCCCTCGGTGATCATGATCAGTCCTTCCCCGCTGCTGAATCCGGTTCGGAGTCGTCGAGATATTCGCGCAGAGCCTCGGCGACCAACGCCGACAACGACATACCGGTATCGATCGCCCGGAACTTGACCTGCTTGATCAGTCCGATCGGCAGGTACACGTTGAACTGCTTGACATCCTCGTCGCCCACACTAGGATGCTAGCACGCTAGCCAGATAGCTTGCTAGGTCACTCTTCGCACGTCATCGGAGGTATTCGTCGTCGAGCTCTCGACGATGACTACCCGATCAGATCCGGTTTGCTGTTCAGATACACCGAACTCGTCCCGGCGATCGGCAGATCAGATCTCGGCGAGGTCGATCTTCAGTGGGAAGGGTGCTGATGCCTGGACGATGCCCGTGTGAACCTCGCCGGTTCGGTAGGACCTGGTCGCGGGGTCGAGAACGTAGGTATAGACCAGCGGGACCCCGGTAACGGCCTGCTCGACTCGCCAGTAGAAGGCGATGCCTGCCTTCGCGTATTGGTCAACCTTCACGATCCGGTCGGTCGTTTCCGATCCCGGCGAAACGACCTCCACGACCAGCAACACATGTTCGGGGCGGGTGGGCGTTATGTCGATCGTGTCCGCGCAATACACCACGACGTCCGGACGGCGATTTGTGAGCGGAACATCCTGAAGCCGGACATCGAAGTCCGTATCCGCGTTCCAGTCCGGGCCTGCTGCGGCGTCCAACGCATTCGCCAGAACCCGAGCCAACCGGTTGTGGCGCTTGGATGCGCGGGGGCTCACAGCGACCATTCCGTCCACGATCTCGATATCCGCGCACTGCTCCTCGGACCAGGAGTCGTATTCCGCTACCGAGATCTGCTGGTGCATCCATGTGGGGGTGACGGGTTCGACGGTCATGATGCCGCTCCTCCCGGATACCTTCAGAGCGGGCCGAATCCCGCCGAAATCAGTGTACAAGCCGGGTGTGGGTCGTGACCCGGAGCTGGAGAGTGCGACAGCGACCTGATTCTGTCCTGTTCACCCTGGGTCCCCCGTGCGCTGAACTCGGGTGGTGCTCCGCCAGAATGCTGTGCCCGTTCTCGGTTGGCACCGTAGCGGATCGTAGGCCCCGATTCTCGCTAAAGATCAGGGTGAATGAATTGGTGTGAAGATTAACGCAAGTGCGTTAACTTCGAGGAATGGCGGCGAAGGGACAGATTCTGGCGGCGGCGGAAAGGCTGTTCGCCGAGTTCGGGATCGAGTCGGTGTCGTTGCGGCAGATCGCTGTGGCGGCGGGGCAGCGCAATACGTCGGCTGTCGCCTATCACTACGGCAGCAAGGAGTTGCTGGTCGAGGCGATCTACGTCTGGCGGATGACGACCGTGAACGCGCAGCGGCTGGCGCGGTTGAGCGAGCTGGGGGCGGACGCGTCGGTGCGCGAGCTGGTTCGCGCGCTGGTCGAGCCGCTGGCGGCGACTCTGCACGATCCGGGCCGCGGGGATGAACCCAGCTGGTATCTGCGCTTCATCGCCGAAACCCTGTGGCGCCCACAGTTCGATCCGGTCATCAACACCATGCGCCGCCCGGAGGCCGAGAGCGTGCGGCTGGTCGTCGCGGCTCTGGCGAAGGCGGTGGACGGGGTCGCCGACGAGATCTTCGACGAACGCATACGGCTGGTCGGGATGCTCGTCGTCACCGCCTTGGCCGACCGGGAACGCCGTCTGCAGGAACCGAATCCGCCGGAACACCTCGGAGATCTCGGGCTCGACGTACTCGTCGACGCGGCCACCGCCATCCTCACCGCCCCCTGGCCACCTCACATCGCAAGTCCCCCAACAGAACAAGGATCACGATGACCGCCTCCTACGCCACCCTCGGCGAAATGCTGACCGGCCGCTCCCTGTCCGCAGGGCCGCGCACCCTGCACCGGTTGCCCGGCGGCATCGCCGGCGCACCCTACGAACTCTTCACTCTCACACCGCAAACCAACCTGATCGGTGCGGAGATCTCGGGTGTCGACCTGCGGGAGCCCGTCGGTCCGGAACTGTTCGCCGAACTCGATCGCGCACTGCTGGAATGGAAGGTGCTGTTCTTCCGCGACCAGCATCTGACCGGTGCCCAGCATCGTGACTTCGCCCGTCTGTGGGGGGAACTCGAAATCCATCCCTTCCTGCCGCAGGGTGAGGTCCCCGAGATCGTGCGCTTCGCCAAGGATGCGGAGAACCCCGGCGTCGAAAACGCCTGGCACACCGATGTCACCTGGCGCGAACGGCCCGCGCTCGGCTCGGTCCTGCGCGCCATCGAGGTGCCCGAGGCCGGAGGCGACACCATGTTCGCCGATATGGCCGCCGCCTACGACAACCTGTCCGACGATCTCAAGGCCCGGATCGACGATTTGGACGCGATCCACGACTTCACCCTGCCGTTCGGCCGATTCCTCGACGCCGACGAACTCGCCCGCCGCCAAGCGGAATTCCCGCCCGTGGCCCACCCGGTCGTGCGCACTCACCCGCAGACCGGCCGCAAGACCCTCTTCGTCAACGCCGTCTTCACCACCCACATCGTCGGTCTCGACCCCGACGCCGGCGAAGACCTGCTCCGACAACTGTTCCAGCAGGCCCGCACCCCCGAATACCAGGTCCGATTCCATTGGGCCGCAGGCTCTATCGCGTTCTGGGACAACCGCGCCACCCAGCACTACGCCGTCAACGACTACTTCCCGCAGCGTCGAGTGATGGAACGCGCGGCCATCCTCGGCGATCGCCCCTACCGCTAGTCCGGCGCAGCCGACGATCTGTTCCTCGACGACCGCTTTCTCGCTCCCTTCTCTTCTCTCGTGTCTAGCGATGCATCGCGATTGCGGCACAACAGATCTCGTGATTCAACATTGGTGGCCTGCACGTCAAGTGATGCATCCCCTACGGGCACTTTGTGTGCAGGGTTCCAAGGTTTGTAGATCGCAGAACCCGGTCAGGTAGGCCCGGTAGGGTTGCTGCCCATGGGCGATCTGCTTGTGCTTTGGGATATAGATCATACGTTGATCGAAAATTACGGTGTCAACAAAGAGATATATGGATGGGCGTTTGAGTTGCTGACCGGTCAGCCTGCTGTGCATCGCGCGCGGACCGATGGGCGTACGGAGCCCGAGATCATGCGAAACATGCTGCTCGAGCACGGAATAGAGCCGACGACCGATCATGCTGCACGTGCGCTGGAAGTACTGGATTCTGCAACGTTGTCCAGGATCGATGCGATGCGCGAGCGGGGTCATGAGTTGCCTGGGGCGCGGGACGCTCTAGTGGCGCTTCGATCCACACCCGGAGTTGTTCAATCTGTTCTGAGCGGAAATATCAGACCGAATGCCATCACGAAGCTGTCGGCATTTTCACTCGAGGGATTCCTAGATTTTGAAATCGGTGGTTACGGGTCCGATGATTCTGCGCGCGATAACCTGGTTGCTTTTGCGCAGAGACGCGCATCGGAAAAATTCGGTGTCTTGTTCGACAAGTCGAATACCGTCCTGATCGGGGACACGGCTCGTGATGTTCAGGCAGGAAGAAACGGCGGCGCGCATGTCGTAGCGGTCGCCTCTGGTTCCGCGAGCATGGAAGAACTTCAGGCTGCAGGTGCAGACCTGGTCTTGGCAGACCTCCGGGACACTGATGCGGTATTAGCAGCTGTCACGAGCTTCTCGAGGTAGGGCCTACTTCAGAGGTTGTCCACTGAGCGTCGCTGAACGCTGCTTCCAGAAGTTCGATTCTTCGATTTTCGAAGAGATCTCCCACACACGCTCGAAACTACGCGTATACATGTCGAAGAAGTCCCCTCCCTCCATTCTTCGCAGGTGAAGAACTGGAGCCATATACCCGTACATCCCATAGACGTGTTGATTGACGAGCATATCGTCATCGTAGACAAAGATTGAATTGTATAGCGTTTCCGATTGGAGTCGAAAATCTATACCCGAAACCCCGACAAGCGGAGCGTAGTACGACAACGCCATTCGGACTCGCGAAGGAATCGCCTCGAACAGACGCTCTTCGACACCGCGCCTTACGCATAATTCGCTGTCCGGATCGGCCATCAGGATGCGAATATCCGTGCCGTTGTCCGCTTTCCGCTTGATGATGTCTACTGATTCCGGGTTGTCCTCCGGCAGAAACAGGCTCGCGTTGGCGTATAGCCATACTCGCTTGTTTGCCGTTGCGAGAAGATCCAGCCAGAGGTGGCGAGGCACTTCCGAACGGTGCGGGTAGAGGGTCACGATTTCGGCTTGTGAAGCAGCCCGCCGGTCTGTCCCAAGGTTCGGCCACAGCCATACAGGCGAGACCCCGAGAACCTTTGCGGCGCGGAGTGCAGCAGTTCGCCGCGGCGTCACCTCCCGCGTGATCCAGCGTTGGACGCTCTTCGGATCCAAGCCGAGTTCGGCCGCTAACGAACGTTCGTCGTAATCGCTGTCCTGCAACGTGGCGCGGAGGCGTTCGTTGGGCATCTTGCGGCGAACCCTTCGCGGAGGGGACGTTGGGGGACGTTGGCTGTCGGATCATACGTCCCACAACGCCCCGGCCGTGCGGTATCGACGCTACTCAGTTCTCCATAACGTCGAGGCAGCCACTCAGGAACGGTTCCGATCGGTCATCGAACAAGCCGGCTCTTGGGTGCCCGCAACGACGACATAGGGGTCGATATGGCGTGGAGTACAAGACTTTTCGAGTTTCCCGGTGGCGTGTTGGAGACCTGTATCGCCGAAGGTGAGTCCGACGACAGCCCAGGGGCCTACTTGGAATTTCAGGCGAGCGACCGTGGCGAAGGACCGGAGGGGGCTGTAATGCACTGGAGGCCAACATGTATCGGATACCTCCGCACCGATGTATCAGGCTTGGCTCAGCTCTGGGACCAAGGTCAGATTCGAAAGCTTGCGACTCGCCTCGGCTACGACTTCTCGGACATGGTGATCTATGACCCGAAGTTCGAACGGCCACCGTTGGCGCGCCTGAGGGCGCAAGCGACCCGGCTTGATGCCGAGGCTGTCATCGTTCCCAGTGCTGAGCACTTCGAGGATGGTCGGATACCCGGTTCGTTGGTGCGGCAACTCGATGTGATCACGGTGAGTCCGGAAGAGACTTACGCACGGCGGGCAATATCGCCGCTGTCGGTTCTGCCGCCGGTCAAGGGGAACTAGTCGGGATTGCCGGACGATCCCGAAAAGCGAAGAGCCGGTCCTCTGTGAGGACCGGCTCTGAACCGCTGTTGTGGAGCTAAGGGGAATCGAACCCCTGACCTTCTCGATGCGAACGAGACGCGCTACCAACTGCGCTATAGCCCCAGCCGCTGACCGTTACCGGCCTGCGATGCAAAACTTTAGCAGCTGGGGTGGGGTGTCGCCGAATCGGCTGGTTGAGGGTGGTTTTGTGGGGGTGTTGGGGGGTGGGGAGGGGTGGTGGGTATGGTCGCCGGGGGGTTGGTTCGGCGGGGTTGCCTGTCGGTGGATGGGAGATTGTCGCGGTTATGGGTGATCCTGTTTGCTCTGGTGTCAGTCGGCGGGCCGTGCTCGGGGGTGCGGGGGCGTTGGCGGTGGTGGTGACGGCTACCGGGTGTGGGGCGGGGCAGGCTGCCAAGACGGATACCTCGCCGTTCAGCGTTCCGGTGGGGGATGTTCCGGTGGGTGGCGGGAAAGTGTTCGCGGAGCGGGGGACCGTCGTCACGCAGCCGAATGCTGGTGAGTTTCATGCGTTTTCGGCCAAGTGCACGCATGCGGGCTGCACCGTGAAGGGCATCGTGAAGGGGCAGATTCTGTGTCCCTGCCACGGGAGTTCGTTCAACGCGGCGGACGGCGCCGTGATCAGCGGACCCGCGGAGAAGCCGCTGGCGGCCAGGACCGTCACCGTCGCGGGAGCCGAGCTACAGATCTCCTGACGCGCGGATCAGCCGGCGGGCTCGCTGTAGGACTCCAGGATGCGCAGGAACAAGTCGGTGCGATGGGCCAGAACTTCTGGATTGTCCGGCTCCAGCAGGCACTGGGTGAGGGTGCCGTCGTGCACGGCGATCAGCGCGCGCCCCAGGCCCACCGGATCGGGAACACGGCGTCCGGAGCGGGCCAGCAGTGTCACCACCACCGGCAGCAGTGCGGCGCTGATCGATTCCTCGCGCGCCACCATGACCCGGCGCAGCGGCGGATTGCGCAGTGCGTGCGCGGTGAACTCGGCGGTGATCCGAAACCACTTGTCGTCCACGGGGACAGCGGCCAGGACGTGTTCGACGGCCAGTTGTGCGTCGGGCACCGAGGGTTCGGTGACCAGCAGCGCGGTGACCTGCTCGAGCATGCTCGCGGACCTCTGCTCCCACATCGCCAGGAACAGTTCCTCGAGCGAGGAGAAGTTGGAGTAGAAGGCCCCGCGGGTGAATCCGGCTCGGTCACAGATCTGTTCGACGGTGGTGCGGCCGAAACCGTCGTCGGCGAACGCGTCGAAAGCGGCGGTCAGCAGGCGCTGCCGGGTGTCGGCGCGCCGGCGTTTGGCTCGTACGGGTGTGTCCTCGACGGCGTCCGGCGTGCGTGCGTCGTGATCGTCCGCGCGGGGACCGGCGGCGCTGCCCGGAGTCGAGTTGTCGGCCCTGCTCACGTCACGCATCGTATCGTCAGCCCTGCTGAGGGCTGGATTCGCAACGGTCAGGGGCGTGCGTCGGGGAGGCCGACGGTCGTCGCGGCCTCGACGAGCACCGCGGTCAGCATGGCGGGTGTGAGCCGACCGGTGAAGGTGTTCTGCTGACTCGGGTGATAGGTGCCGAACAGGTGCAGTGAGTCGCGATCCGGCCGCGTCGGCGCGAGTTCCACGTGCGCGCCGTGCCCGAAGCGCGGCCTGGGTTTCGGTACCGCCCAGCCTGATTCGCCCAGCACCGGGAGCAGGGCCTGCCAGCCGAACCCGCCGAGTACGACGATGCCGCGCACGGTGGGCGTGAGCAGGTCCAGTTCGGTGACCAGCCAGTGCCGGCAGTTGTCGCGCTCGCCGGGGGTGGGCTTGTTGTCCGGCGGCGCGCAGTGCACGGGCGCGGTGACCCGGGTTCCGATCAGTTCGAGACCGTCGTCCGCGCGCAGGCTGGTGGGCTGATTCGCGAGTCCGGCGTCGTACATGGCGGCGATCAGCACATCGGCGCTGCGGTCCCCGGTGAACATGCGCCCGGTTCTGTTGCCGCCGTGCGCCGCCGGAGCCAGGCCGACCACGAGCAGCCGAGCATCGTCCGGCCCGAATCCCGGAACCGGTTTGCCCCAGTAATTTTCATCACGAAAGGCCGCACGCTTCTCGCGCGCCACCTGCTCCCGCCAGGCCACCAGGCGGGGGCAGGCGCGACACGCCGTGACCTGGGCATCCAACTCGGCAATTGTGCGGCACACGAACCGATTCAACCCCATCGGCGACGGAACGGCCTACGACGGCGCGGCAGCCGCGACACGGCATACTGATCGCCGGTAACCAAAGGTTTGCGAATGGGAGAGGAAGCGGCCCGAATGAGCACTCTCGTCGCGCTCGGCAGCGCTGTCGACAGCGCGCAGGTGGTCGGAAACATGCTGGGCGTGTTCGCATTCGGCGTCTCCGGCGCGCTGCTCGCCGTGCGACGCGGATTCGATGTGGTCGGCATCGCGGCGCTGGCCATCGCCACCGCCACGGGAGGCGGCGTGATCCGCGACCTCATCATCGGCGAGACCCCGCCCTCGGCGTTCGTGAACCTGAGGTACGTGGTGGCAGCCCTGCTCGCGGCGGTGCTGATCTTCTTCTGGCATCCGCCGACCCGGGTGATCCGCACCCCGCTCTACACCGCCGACGCCTTCGGGCTCGGGATCTTCTGCGTGACCGGAACCGTGACGGCCTTCCAGCACGGACTGTCCGCGCCCTCCAGCGCGGCGCTCGGCCTGGTGACCGCCGTCGGGGGCGGCATCATCCGCGATGTGCTGGCCGGAGTGACGCCCAGCGTGCTCAGCGACGGCGAGCTGTACGCGGTGCCCGCCCTGCTGGGATCCGCCGCCACGGCCACGCTGCTCTACTTCGGCCAGTACACCTATTGGACAGGCGGATTGGCCGGAGCGGGTGCGGTCGGCCTGCGACTGCTCGCCCTCTGGCGGCACTGGCACGCGCCGCGAGCGCGCCCGCATCGCCGCCGGAATGCGGAATAGTCGCTGGACCGGGGCCAAGTTAGCCCCACCTCAGTCGTGTCGCCGAAGCGTGCTCGACGTGGTTGATAGCATGGCGAAGGTTGGCCGACGGGCGGTGCATCCAGACCTCCGGAGAGAGTTCCTTCCATGCAGTTCGAGATCGTAGAGCGGGACGAGACCTGGGTCGCCGGGCTGCCGGTTCGCAGTCCCAAGCGTGCCCTCGGAGAACTGCGCGATCATGATCTGGAAGTGGCCTGGGCCGCTGTCCTGCATCAGGAACTGGGCGGTCCGCTCGCGTCGGCCTACGTCGACTTCGGCTCCGAACTGGGCACCTACAACACCCAGATCGTCGGATACCAGTGCGAATCCTTCGAGCGCGTCACCCGTGGCCACGTGGTGGCCCGCCTGCCGCGCGGCAGCTACGCCAAGTTCTCCTCGGTCGGCGCCTTTCCGCAGGTGATGACGGACCTGTGGACTCAGATCGCCTATGCGGAGGAGCACAACCACATCAAGCGAATCCACACCGGCGACTTCGAGTGCTACCCGCACGCGTACAAGATCGAGCTGTACCTGGCGGTCGAGCCCGCATGAGCTATTCGATCGTGGTTCGCTCCGGCGGCGTCTATGGCGGACTGGTCGTGCCGCGCGTGCGGCCCAGCTTCAAGGTCAGCAACAGCGAGCTCATCGAGTTCCTCCGGGACCGCCTGCGCGATCGCGACGAAGCCGACCACCGGCCGCTGGCCACGGTCTACGTCCCCGACCCGGCCGGCAACTACAACGTGCTGGTCTCGTACGAATACCCGACTCCCGACGCCGCTCCCGTCGGCGATGTGCTGATCCGGGTGCCCAAGGGTGTGTACGCCCGCTTCCAGCCGAATGGTGATTATCACGATCCGGCCGAGGACGTGTGGGCGCAGGTCGACGACGCGACGGCATCGGCCGAGATCACCCGGGCTTACCGTGAGGAGATCGAGATCTGGTCCGGTCCCACCGAGCTGGAACTCTTCATCTCGATCCTGGTTTGATAGCCAATTGTTAGCTGATTGAGAACCAACCGGTCTTGTGGTTGAGTTTTATTACCGACAGCAATGGTTTGACCAGTACCCTTTTCCTCATCCACATTCGGGTTTCGGAGGGTTTGCCGGATGTCTGGACAATTTCAGACCGTTGGCTGATACTCCTCTAGGCGCCTGCTCTGGAGCGGTTGATACATGACCGTATCGGACGGTGGGTTGGTAGTCGCGCGTTGTACGCGCAGCAACGGAGTAGGAACTGTATGAGCCTCGAAGCGATCGCAGTTGTCCCGGAGGAAGGCCCTGGAGAGGGCATGCTGCGTTTCAGGGATGCGGTGTCGGGCTGTGTTTTTTATGTCGGTACTCCGGAAGCCCACCCCGCACTGTGGCGACTGTGTATGGCAGGGGCGCTCGATGCCTATCGCGAGTTCGGCGTCGAGAGCGCTCTCGAATACGACTCGGTGATCAACGGGCGTTCGACGACGATGTTCATGGTCGGGGTCGACTCCGACGGTCGTGTGGTGGCCGGGGTTCGCGCCCAGGGCCCGTACCGGCACGTCGACGAAGCCCATGCGGTGGTCGAGTGGCGTGGACATGTCGGTGAGGACGTGCTGCGAAGATCGATCGCCGACCGAATCGTCGACGGTGTGATCGAAGTCAAGTCGGGCTGGGTCCAGCGCGACGCCCCCTCGCGTTCGGCATTGCGTGCCGCCGTAGCTCGCGGAATCGTCCATGCGACAGGGCTGCTCGGCGCGCGCTACGCCGTCGCGACCGCAGATCGAGAGCTCGCGGAGCTGTGGCGTTGCAGCGGAGCGACGGTGACGTGGCGGATCCCGGAAGTGCCCTACCCGGACGATCGATACCGCACCGTGGTGCTCTGGTGGGACCGCAACGACTGCCGTGCCATCGCGGACGAGTCGCAGGCGCCGTTGCTGGATGCCGAGCAGATCCAGCTCGCCGAAGGGCTGCACGAGGCCCCGGATATAGCGAGTGAGAATGGCAGGCCGGCCGGCGCATGCTGATCGGGCGGCCGGAGTCCGACGCGTACCGTCCGACGCTGCTGAACGAATACGATCGCACCGATGCCGCCGCGTTGGCCCGGTTGCGGGCCGACCGGAGGATCGAATTTTCCGATCTTCGCGCCGCATTGCGTGCCGAGCTCGATGAATTGCTGGATTTGCCCGAATTATTGGAGGGCAAGGAAGCTGATCGCTGGGTGTTCTATCCCTGGCGGCGAACGGTTATCGCCCTTCCCGGTCCGCGAACCTTGCGCGCGATTCGCCTGGACCGAAATCGCAACAAAGTCACCCACGCGGAACAGGATCTGCTGGCGCGGCAGAGAATCGGAATAGTCGGACTGAGCGTCGGTCACGCGGTTGCGCACACCCTGGCCGTGGAGGGCGTCTGCGGTCTGCTGCGGCTGGCGGATTTCGACGACCTCGAGCTCACCAATCTGAACCGGGTTCCCGGCACGCTGCTCGACATCGGCGTGAACAAGGCGGTCGTCGCCGCCCGGCGTATCGCCGAGATCGATCCCTACCTGCCGGTGGAGGTCTTCCACGAGGGGCTGAACGCCGCCAACATGGACGCCTTCCTGGACGGGCTCTCGATCGTCGTCGAGGAGTGCGATTCGCTCGACATCAAGTTCGCGGTGCGTGAGGCCGCCCGGGACCGGCGCCTGCCGGTGTTGATGGAAACCAGTGACCGTGGGCTGCTGGATGTGGAGCGTTTCGACCTGGAGCCGGACCGCTCTCCCTTTCACGGTCTGCTCGGCGACGTGCGCGCCGCCGACCTCGCGGGGCTGACCACGCGAGAGAAGGCGCCGTTCGTGGCCCGGATCCTGGACGCGCACAGCCTTTCCGATCGTTTGGCCGCAAGCATGGTGGAGGTCGGTGAGACGCTCTCGAGCTGGCCGCAATTGGGTAGTGAAGTCCAACTCGGTGGGGCGAGCATCGCGGCCGCGGTCCGGCGGATCGGGATGGGGTTGAAGTTGCCCTCCGGTCGTACCCGAATCGACTTGGAACAGTGCTTGGACGAACTGGCCGAACCGTTGCCGGCCGAGGATCTGTCCTGGCCGGCCGAGCCCGAGGAAAGGCGCAGCACCTCGTCCGGGGTCACTGCGGTCCTCGAGTGCGCTCAGCTGGCGCCATCGGGCGGCAATACCCAGCCCTGGACCCTGGCAGTAGCGGACCACACGGTCACAATTTCGCTTGCGCCCGAACGCTCCTCGACGATGGACATCGGTTTTCGCGCCAGTGCGCTGTCGGTCGGGGCCGCGCTGCACAATGCCCGAAGCGCGGCGTCGGCGCAGGATCTGCTCGGTGCGAGCGAGCTGATCACGGGCGGTCCGGGCGCGCTGACCGCGGTATTGCGGTTGGAGAGCGGCAGCGATTCGGGGCTGACCCGTGACTACCCGGCCCTGCTCGCTCGGCATACCAATCGACAGCTCGGTACCGGTGCCCCGATGGGCCGAGCCGCGGGAGACCGGCTCGCGGCCGCGGCGAAGGCGGCCGGTGGGAATTTCCGGTGGGTCAGCGCCCGGCCCGCCGTCGAATCCGCCGCCGATCTGCTCGCGAAATCCGACCGTGCCCGCTTCCTGACTCCACGTCTGCACGAGGAGATGTTCTCGGAACTGCGCTGGCCCGGCGAGGATCCACGCAGCGGCCTCGACGTGCGGACCCTGCTGCTTGCCCCCGACGAATTGGTGAAACTCGACATCGGCAGGCGCTCGGACGTCATGGCCCGGGTACGCAGTTGGTCCGGTGGTAACGCGCTGGGTGAGTCGATCAGGGATCGGGTGCTGTCCAGCTCCGCGGTCGCGGTGGTGACTTTCGATGCGCCGCCACCGGGTGACCCCGCCGAATTGGCGGCATACGCGCGGGCGGGCGGGGTACTGCAGAAGGTGTGGGTCGAAGCCGAACGGTGTGGACTGGCCGTGCACCCGGTGTCGCCTGTCTTCTTGTTCGCCCGCAGTCCCGAGGAGTTGCGCACGGTTTCCGCGGAGTTCGCCGATACACTAGCGTCACTCCAGGGCCGTTTCCTGGACCTATTGGGAGTGCCTGAGCAAGAGGCCGCGGCGTTGGTGCTGCGCCTGAGCTATGCCGCGGATGTGACTGTCCGTAGCAGGCGGCTTCCGATACCGGGCGCGGACACCTGCGGCTAGTGTGATCGGAGACAAAGTGCCTCGGCGGACGCTCGACTCATTGGTAACTCAGGTCGCATCCGAGCTGATGGGTGTCGACGCCACGACGATGGTGGCATCGAGCGAGCTCGTGTTGTCCTGGCTCGTCGAACATTTCGACGTCGATTTCAGTTTCCTTCGCCATACCGACCAGGAACAGCGTTCCTCGATGCTGGTCGCCGAATGGCCGCGGCGGCCCGCGCCGAGCGGTCCCGATCCGCTTCAGGTCGCACACTTCGACGAGGCGGATTCGGCGTTCGCTCAGCTCGAGCACGCGACCGAGCCCTTCGTCATCCGCCCCACTCCGGAGTACGCGGACTATCAGCGCACCATTCGCGAGTCGTCGGGACTCGCCGAGGTGTCGGTCGCCGCGGTGCCCTTGCTCTCCCGTGGTGAGCCGACCGGAGTCCTCGGCTTCGTGAAGGAGGGCGATCGTGAGTGGAGCACCCGGGAGATCAATGTGCTCAAGGCGATCGCCGCGCTGTTCGCCCAACTGCAGGCGCGCGTGGTCGCGGAGGAGCGGTTGCGCTACATCGCCATGCACGACGATCTGACCGGCTTGGCGAACCGTCGAGCATTGCTCGAGCACATGGAGGACCGCCTGCAGCCCGGATGCCCCGGGCCGGTGGCCGCGTTCTTCCTCGACCTCGATCGCCTCAAGGCGCTCAACGACTTCCTCGGCCACACCGCCGGGGACAACTTCATTCGCACCCTGGCCACCCGCCTGCGGGAGAATCTCGATCCCGGGGACATGATCGCGCGCCTCGGCGGGGACGAGTTCGTGATCGTTCCGATCAAGCCGATGGAGGCCTCGGCGGCCGACCAGGAGGCGATCCGGATTCAGCAGTTGATCGCGCGCCGGGTGACGGTCGGTGGGGAGACCGTCAGCCGGGGCGCGAGTATCGGTGTGTCCCTGGGGATTCCGGGGGAGACCACGGTCGCGGATGTGCTGCGGCGCGCGGATCACGCACTGCTGTCCGCGAAGTCGAGCGGCGGCAACGGTGTCGCGGTGTTCACCGACGCCATGCGCGCGCAGTTCGAACTGCAGGACGACGTCGAGCTGAATCTGCGCAGCGCGGTGTCGGACGGCTCGCTGCTGCTGCACTATCAGCCCGAGGTGGATCTGCGGACCGGGCGGGTCGTCGCGCTCGAAGCCCTTGTGCGCTGGCAGCATCCGACGCGCGGCCTATTACCGCCGGGCGCGTTCGTCGGCGTCGCCGAGGCCACCAATCTCGCTGGTGAGCTGGGGCGCTGGGTGATTCGCTCGGCATGCGAGCAGTTCGCGCGCTGGCGGCGGCGCGGACTCGCCTCGAATGTGGTGATCCGGATCAACGTATCGCCGGTACAGCTGGTGAGCCTCGACTTCGTGGAGACCATGGAGGGGATACTGCGCCGGTTCGGTATCGACGGCTCCTCGGTGTGCCTGGAGATCACCGAGCACGTGGTGGTGCAGGATCTGGCGCGCACCCAGGTGACGCTGCGCGGGCTCAAGCGGATGGGCGTGCAGATCGCCATCGACGATTTCGGCACCGGTTATTCCTCGCTGTCGCATCTCAAGGCGCTGCCGGTGGACGCGGTGAAGATCGACCGCGGTTTCGTGCAGCGCCTCGGCGCCAGCGCGGACGATCTGGCCATCGTGAAATCGATTGTGGGCCTGGCGGGCTCGTTCGGCCTCGGGGTCGTCGGCGAGGGCGTCGAGACGACCGTCGCGGCACGTACCCTGGTGGCATTGGGTTGCTATCGGGCGCAGGGGTTCCTGATCGCGCGGCCCATGCCCGCCGACGAGGTGGAGAAGCATCTGGCCGCGGGGCGGATCGCGCTGGACCTGGACCTACCCGGTGCGGCTCGGACCCCGACCCACTAGGTTCCGCCCACGGCAGGGGTGTGCGACCCCAGGAAAGTAGGGGCGCGGCCGGGACGCGCGAACAACAGTGTTCGCGTAGTAGCGTGCGGTCTGACAAGGCCGTCAACTCGAGGATGGATTCGGCGTGCGTGAGCGAAGCCTGAGCGGCAAGAAGACGTTGATCACGGGGGCAGCCAGCGGAATCGGACGCGCTACGGCCGTCGCCGCGGCGGAGCGGGGAGCGCGCCTGGTCCTGACGGATGTGAACTCCGAGGGGCTGGACGACACCGTCACCGCCATCCGGGCCGCCGGGGGCGCAGTGGATTTCGCGCAGGCGCTGGACATCAGCGACTACGACGCGGTCACCGCGTTCGCGAAGCAGGTGCACCAGGAGCTGGGCTCGCTCGACGCGGTCATGAACGTCGCGGGCATCTCCACCTGGGGCACCGTGGAGAACCTGGAGCACCGGCATTGGAAGCGGCTGGTGGATGTGAACCTGATGGGTCCGATCCACGTGATCGAGAACTTCATCCCGCCCATGATCGAGGCGAAGCGCGGCGGCGCGCTGGTCAATGTGTCCTCGGCGGCCGGTTTGATGGCCTTCCCGTGGCACGCCGCCTACAGTGCCAGCAAGTTCGGACTGCGTGGGGTGTCGGAGGTCCTGCGATTCGATCTCGAGCGGCACGACATCAAGGTGCATCTGGTCGTGCCGGGCGCGGTGGACACGCCGCTGGTGCAGTCCGTGGACATCGTCGGGGTGGATCGGGACGATCCGCGGATCGAGGCCTGGATCAACCGCTTTCGGCGGCACGCGAAGTCGCCGGACGAGGTGGCCAAGACGATCCTGAAGGGTGTCGAGAAGGGCACCTACATGATCCACACCCAGTTCGACATCCGCTTCGGCTACTGGTGGGTGCGCAAGTTCGCCTGGCCCTACGAGTTCGCCATGCGCCGGGCCAACGACCTGTTCACGACGTTTCTGCCAAGGGGATAGAGCAGCCGTCCTCCGGCTTCGAGCAGGCCTCGGCGGGGTGCACGTCCAGTACCCGCGCGCCGGGGCCCTGATCGCCCATGTGATCGTGCGCGTTGACGATCTTGCAGGTGCCCAGCGACAGGCAGCCGCAGCCGATGCAGCCGGTCAGGTTGTCGCGCAGGCGAATCAGCTGTTCGATGCGCTCGTCGAGGTCGGCCTGCCAGGTGAGCGAGAGGGCCTCCCAGTCGCGCCGGGTGGGGGTGCGGCCGTCGGGCAGGTTGTCCAGCGCGTGCCGGATTTCGGCCAGCGGGATTCCGACACGCTGTGAGATGCGGATGAAGGCCACCCGGCGCAGCGTTTCGCGCGGGTAGCGGCGCTGGTTTCCGCTGGTGCGCCGGGCTGTGATCAAGCCCTCACGTTCGTAGAAATGCAAGGCGGACACCGAAACTCCGGCGCGCTGGGCCAGCTGGCCGGGGGTGAGCTCCTTGGCCTGCCACATCGCGGTCTGCATACCTGAAGAATACTCGAGGTTTTTGACGGGTGCGAATTGCATGCCATCTTTGCTTCGGGGAACTACCGTCAGGATATGGGAACCCAGGCCGCCTCGGCGCGACCGTTTTCCGTGACCTCGGAGGTCGGAGCCCTGCGCACGGTGTTGCTGCACCGGCCCGGCGACGAACTGCGCCGGCTCACTCCGCGCAACAACGACTCGCTGCTGTTCGACGCCATCCCCTGGGTCGAGCGCGCGCAGCAGGAGCACGACATCTTCGCCGACGTCCTGCGCGGGCGCGGCGTCGAGGTGCTGCTGCTGGCCGATCTGCTGACCGAGACCATCCGGGTCAGCGGGGCCGCCCGGATACAGGGCATCTCCGGCGCGGTGGACGCGCGCAGGCTCGGGCACGGGCTGGCCGACGAGCTCGCGGGCTATCTGCGCACGGTGCCCGCGCCGGAACTCGCGCAGATCCTGATGTCCGGCATGACCTTCGACGAGCTGCCGTTCGGGCAGACCTCTCCGGGGGGCGCGACCTCGCTTGTGCGGCGCATGCACCACGGGCACGACTTCGTCATCGATCCGCTGCCGAATCTGCTGTTCACCAGGGATTCCTCGTTCTGGGTCGGGCGCCGGGTGGCGATCACCTCGCTCGCGCTGCCCGCGCGCATGCGCGAAACCTCGCTCACCGATCTGATCTACGCCTTCCATCCGCGGTTCCTGGGCGTGCGCCGGGCCTACGAATCGCACACCGCGCCCATCGAGGGCGGTGACGTACTGCTGCTCGCGCCCGGCGTGGTGGCGGTCGGAGTCGGGGAGCGCACCACGCCGGCGGGTGCGGAAGCGTTGGCGCGCAGTCTCTTCGAGGACGACCTCGCCCACACCGTGCTCGCGCTGCCGATCGCGCAGACTCGTGCCACGATGCACCTGGACACGGTGTGCACGATGGTCGATACCGATGCGGTGGTCATGTATCCGGCAATTCAGGACTCGCTGTGCGCGTTCACCATTCGCAAGGAGGACGACGGGTCGGTGACCATGCAGGGCCCGGATCCCTTCCTGCCCGCCGCGGCGAAGGCGATGGGCATCGGCAAGCTGCGCGTTATCGATACGGGACTCGACGGCGTGACCGCCGAACGCGAACAATGGGACGACGGCAACAACACCCTCGCGCTCGCTCCCGGCGTGGTGGTCGCGTACGAACGCAACGAGATGACCAACGCGCGGCTCACCGACTCCGGTATCGAGGTGCTGCCCATCCCCGGTTCCGAGTTGGGATCCGGGCGCGGTGGTCCACGCTGCCTGTCCTGCCCGTTGTCGCGTGACGAGGTGTGAATAGCCATGCTGGACATCCCGGTCGACCACCACTCGACGGTTCCGCCGTACGAGCAGTTGCGCCAGGGCATCATCACCCGGGTCCGGTCCGGAGAGCTCGCCGCCGGTACCAAGATCCCCACGGTGCGTGCCCTGGCCGCCCAACTCACCCTCGCGCCCAACACCGTGGCGCGGGCCTATCGTGAACTGGAACAGGACGGCGTGCTCGAAACTCGCGGACGGCTCGGTTCCTTCATCGCCTCCTCCGGTGATCCGACCCGTGATCTAGCCGGACGGGCCGCCACCGAGTACGTGGCGATCATCCGGCGATTGGGCCTGGACGACGAGGCGGCCGGGCGCTATCTGCGCGCGGCGCTCGGCGAAACCCAGGACGGGTTGGGCGCGTAACGGGTTCTACGGGAACCCGGCTACCTCCAGCTGGGCAGCCACAGGTGATCGTGCCAGCTGCCCGGCGTGATCGGCATCGCCGTCAGAATCGGCCACAGCCAGATGAAGTTGGCGATCACCAGCGCCAGGTACAGGCACACAGCCAGCAGGCCGAGACCCTGGCGTTCACTCGGGGGCGTGAAGTAGCCCTGCCAGCCGGGTGCGCCGGACACTCGGCGTCCGCGCGGCGGGGCGTGGCCGAGAATGTCGCCCAGCGCCATTGCCACGCCCATCACCAGGAAGGGAGCCAGCGGCACCGCGTAGAAGAAGTACATCTGCCGGTCCAGCTCCAGGAACCACGGCAGGATGCCCGCGCCGTAGCCCACCAGGATCGCGGCGTATCGCCAGTCCCGGCGAACGATGCTGCGCCACATGGCCCAGGCCAGCAGCGGGAACGCCAGCCACCAGATGGCCGGGGTGCCGATCGCCATGACCGCCTTGACGCACTGGTTCTGGCCGCAGCCGGTCACGCCGTTGTCGGCGTAGTAGTAGAGCATCGGGCGCAGGCCCATCGGCCAGGTCCACGGCTTGGACTCCCACGGGTGGTGATTGCCCGCGGAATTGGTGAGTTCGCGGTGGAAGGTCAGGACCTCGCCGCCGTAGTACCACAGGGAGCGCAGCGCGTCCGGCACCCAGGAGAAGTCGCCGCCGCGGCCCACCCGCACTCCGACCGCGTACCGGTCGTAGCTGGTCTCACCGGCGAACCAGGCCCAGAAACTACCCAGGTAGATCAGGACGGGCAGCACCATGAGCGAGTAGATCGTCGGACCGAGATCGCGCACCGCGACACCCGCCCACGGCCGCGCCACCCGGTATCCGCGCCGTGCGGCCAGATCGAAACCGAGGCTGAGCGCGGCGAATCCGATCACCCAGTAGGCGCCGGACCATTTGGTGCCGCAGGCCAGGCCGAGCAGGACGCCCGCGCCGAAACGCCACCAGCGCACGCCGAATCGCGGTCCGTAGGCGCTGTCGTAGAGGCGGCCCTGCACGTCGACCAGGGCCATGCGCATGCGCATCTCGTCGCGGTCCACGATCAGGCAGCCGAAGGCCGCGGTCACGAACAGTGCCTGGAAGATGTCGAGCATGCCGAGGCGCGAGGAGACGAAGGTGAGGCCGTCGGCGATCAGCAGGATGCCCGCGAACGCGCCGATCAGCGTCGAGCGGGTCATGCGCCGCACGATGCGAATCACCAAGAGCACCAGGATGGTTCCGGACAGGGCCGCGGTGAACCGCCAGCCCCAGCCGTTGTAACCGAACAGGGCCTCGCCGATCGCGATCATCTGCTTGCCGATCGGCGGATGCACCACCAGCCCGTAGCCCGGGTTGTCCTCGATGCCGCCGCCGTTGAGCACCTGCCAGCCCTGTGGCGCGTAATGCTTCTCGTCGAAGACCGGCGTCTTCGCGTCGGTCGGGTAGTTGAGCATGATGAACCGGGTGAGACCGGCGATCGCGGTCAGGAACAGCGTGACGGCCCAACCGCGCGCCCAGTCGGTCGGCCCGAAGTCTGGAGTGGGCCGCAACGGTGCCGGACTCGAGAGCGCCGCCCCCGCCTCCGAAGCTGCCGGTCGCGTGTCGGTCACCTGGGTCACGGCATCGATCGTATGCGGTGGCAGCCGTCAGGTCCCGCCCGGTCAGTGGGCCGGTGTCGCGGATCGGGCGGGCGCGGGCGCCCGAATGGTCCGGTCGCGGTGAGGTCGGCACGGGGTACGTGGGGTCGGCGTGGTCGCGATCGTCGCGGGAGTGTCGGGCTCGGGGAGTTGTCGTGGCGAGTCGAGTGGTGCTGGCTGTGTCGGAGTCGTGATTGCTTGTGAGGGGCTGTCGAGGTGCAGGTGGTGGTGGTTTGTGCGGGACTTCGGGGGCGCGGGGTGGTGGTTTGTGCGGGACTGCGGGGTAATGGCTTGCTCGGGTCACGGTGTGCTCGGTGTAGGGCCGTGGAGAGCTTGTGAAGAAGCCGCGGCCGGCAACGCGGAGGGTCGGCTGGTGGTCGCCTGTCGCCGGAGGGCCGGGTTCGGGGTGGCCCGTATGCTGGCGGCGGGCAGATGGTCGGTCGTGGGCCGGGGGATCGGCCCGCGGTAGTGGTGGATGCGTCCGGTCCTCGTGGTCGGCTCGCACTGGTGGGTCCGCGGTGGGCGAGGCTCGGCGGAGCGCCGGTCGGCGGATCGACGAATGACGACGAACGGGAGTGTGATGAGCGCGGAGCCGATCTCGGCCGGCCGGCTGGTGCTGGCCGCGACGCCGATGGGCGATATCGGCGACGCCTCGCAGCGCTTGCGTGATGCGCTGGCGACAGCGGATGTGGTTGCGGCCGAAGACACTCGGCGCACGCGGTCGCTGGCCAAGGCGCTGGGGGTCGAGATCACCGGGCGGGTGGTGAGTTTCTACGACCATGTGGAGGCGGCCCGGATTCCTATGCTCCTGGAGCAGATCGAGTCGGGAAGCACGGTGCTGCTGGTCACCGACGCGGGCATGCCGTCCGTCAGCGATCCCGGCTATCGGATGGTCGCGGCCTGCGTGGAACGGGGCCTGCCCATCACCTGCCTGCCGGGGCCCTCCGCCGTCACCACGGCACTGGCCCTGTCCGGGCTCCCGGTGGAGCGCTTCTGTTTCGACGGCTTCGCGCCGCGCAAGTCCGGCCAGCGCAAGGAATGGCTGCGCACCCTCACCTCCGAGCCACGCGCCGTCGCCTTCTTCGAGGCCCCGCACCGCCTCGCCGACTGCCTCGCGGACGCGGTCGAGATCCTCGGCCCCGATCGCCGCGCCGCCGTCTGCCGCGAACTCACCAAGACCTATGAGGAAGTCGTCCGGGGCAATCTCGCGGAACTGGCGGCCTGGTCCGTCGAGGGCGCACGCGGTGAGATCACCGTCGTTCTCGAAGGCGCGCAGAAGGTTTCGGAAGACCCCGCCGACCTGGTCTCGCAGGTGGAACTCCTCGCCGCGGGCGGTCTGCGCCTCAAGGACGCCTGCGCCGAAGTCTCCGCCGCGACAGGAGCCTCGCGCCGCGAACTCTACGACGCGGTCCTCGCCTCCCGCTCCGCCGAATAGCGCTGCCTCACAACGCCTGATTCAGCCGAGCTCCAGGACATCCAGGGGGAGCGCCCGTAGGAAGTCGGCCGCGTCGAAGGCCTCGGAGACGGTGGCCAGACCGGTGGTTTTCGACTTCCCGTATAGCACACGGTCGACCGCCTCTCCTGCCAGGACGGCGCTGAACTCGTAGATGTCGCGGCCGCCGGCCCGCACGCGGGTCTGCTGTTCGCCCCACCTGACCGCGACCTCGACCAGGAACCGCTGCGCCGGGCCGTGTTGCTCGCCGGGCGAGGACACATGGAGGTACGCGTTGACGGCCCGGGTGGGCAGGTGCCTGGCGATCGTGACGACGTCGGCCGTGGGGAACTCGCCCGTCACCTCACATCGGCCGAACGGTGGTGAAAACTGCCATGTCCCAACGGGTTCCGGGGTGCCGGACCGCACATCGAGGTTTCCGTCGACGTACACCACGCGCCGGCCGTCGCGCAGCTTCCCGGCGCGGACCGAGCCCTCGGTCGGCGTCCAGCCGTTCAGCGCGATGGCCACGTTCACCTCATCGGCCGGTGACTGTGCGGCACCGTAGGCAACGCTCGCGAGCAGGTCGCCGAGTGCACCGAAGAAGCCGGTCGCCGGTATGAGCAGCGTGCTGTCCGGTGGTCGAAAGTCGGTGAACGTCCGCCATGCCACGAGTGCCTCGCCTGCGACATCCAGGTAGTGCACGCCGGCCCGCCGGGCCGCGTCGATCAGGGCGGGTGGGGTGTCGCCGAACGGGCCGGCGCAGTTGATGACAGCCGCGACGCCGGTCAGCGCCCGGTCCAGGTCGGCGGGTGCGTCCAGCGATGCGCGGCGCATGTCCGTGCCGGGGTGTTCGGCGGCGAGGTCGGTCAACCGGCGCGCGTCCCGGCCGCAGAGCACGGGTACGAGACCGCGCCGACGCAGATCGGCGACGAGGAGCCGGCCGGTATGGCCGTAGGCGCCGTAGACGGCGACGGGAAACGAGGTCATCGCATGATCATCTCGGTCGGCCACCACGGGTGGGAGTGGCGTGAACGACAGCCTTCGCTAGATTTGCGACATGAGCCCCCATCGGATCGTGATGGTGATCGCGGCCGGCATGCCGATCTTCGAGGCGGCCGTGCCGTGCATGATCTTCGGGGTCGACCGCTCGCACGTGGTGTCCCCCTGGTATGAGTTCTCCGTCGTCGCTGTCGGGGACGATCCGGTTCCGCTGCTGCCCGCCTTCCAGTTCAACCCGGCCACCCCGCCCGGCGACCTGGAGCGCGCAGACACCCTGGTCGTGCCGGCCTGCCTCAACGTGCACGACGGCCCGCCACCCGAATTGGTCGACGTGGTGCGCGACGCCCACCGGCGCGGTGTGCGCATCCTGTCGATCTGTTCCGGTGCGTTCGTCCTGGCCGCGGCAGGCATCCTCGACGGCCGCCGCGCTACCACGCACTGGGTGCACGCCGACGAACTCGCCCGTCGCTATCCGGCGGTCCGGGTCGACGCGTCGGTGCTCTACATCGAGGACGGCAACGTGATCACCTCGGCCGGCACCGTGGCCGGGATCGACGCGTGCCTGCACCTCGTCCGGTCCGATCACGGCGCGGGGGTCGCCGCTGAGGTCGCCCGCCGTATCGTCACGCCCCCGCACCGCGACGGCGGGCAGGCACAGTACTTCCGGCCTGTGGCACCGACCTCCGGTGACGGCTGGCTGGCTCCGCTGCTCGACTGGGCCGCCGCCGAACTGCACCGCCCGCTCACCACCGCCGACCTCGCCACTCACGCCCGCGTGAGCGTCCGCACCATCGAGCGGCGGTTCGCGGATACGCTCGGGCTCTCACCGCTGCAGTGGCTGCTGCAGCAGCGGGTCCGTCGGGCCCAGCAGATGCTGGAGAGCACCGACCACCCCGTCGGACGGATCGCGGCGGCCTGCGGTTTCGGCACGCCCTCCGGCTTGCGCACTTCGCCCGCGTCACCGGCGTATCGCCGACCGTATACCGGCGGACGTTCCAAGCCCGCACCTGAAATCGCTGATCTTGTGGTGGGGTCATCCGCTGTCGTTTGCCAGCTGCCACAACGAATTTCCGCTCTTCGGCGAAAACGCTGGACACGGCTCGACGAGGTTGTTCCACCATCACCGCGCCACGCTGCCGCTCTGGATGCACTGTGCCCCCGGGAAACACCCGGGGGCACAGCGACTGCGGCTGATCAGCTGCTGCGCGAGCCCTGAGGCTGGGGTTCCTCGTGTAGGGCGGCGAGGGAATCTGCTTCGGGGGCAGGGGTTTTGCGGCCGGGGGTCCACCAGTTGGCGGGGCCCATGAGTTTGACCAGGGCCGGGACCAGGAGCATGCGGACCAGGGTGGCGTCGATGATCAGGGCGATGACCATGCCGAGGCCGAGGAAGCGCATGGGGGTGAGGGGTGAGAGGGCGAACGCCGCGGTGATGAGCACCAGAAGTGTTGCGGCGGCGGTGATCACGCGGGCGGTTTGGACCGTGCCGGTGCGGACCGCCTCCTCGGTGCCGGCTCCGGCGTCATGGGCCTCGACCATGCGCGATAGCAGGAAGACCTCGTAGTCGGTGGACAGGCCGAAGACGACGGCCATGATCAGGACCATCATTCCGGCCGAGAGCGGGCCCACGCTGACATGGAGCACACCGGCCAGGTGTCCTTCGTCGAAGATCCAGGTCAGCACGCCGAAAGTGGCCGCGAGACTGAGGAATGCCATGAGCACGGCCTTGATCGGTAGCACCACGGAGCGGAAGGCCAGCGCCAGCATGAGCAGGGTGGCCGCCACCATGACGATGATCATCAACGGCAGTTTGCCCAGGATGGTGGTGACGCTGTCCGCGGTGGCGGCGCTCTCGCCGCCGACGGTCAGCTCCAGCCCGTCCAGCTTCAGGTCGCGAATGCTCGTCACGATGTCCTGGGCCGCGGGGGAGCGGTCGGGAGCCGCGAGTGCCATGTGGATGATGGCCGCGCCGTCCCGGGTGTCCAGGTGCATGGCCTGCTTGACGCCGGGAACGGCGCCGAGCTCACGCAACGCGGTGCTGACGGCGGCGGGCGGCGGTGTGCTGTCATCGGTTTCGCGGACCAGCACGGTCGCGCCACTGTTGGCGGCGGGGAATCGAGCCGACAATTCCTCGACGGCCGAACGGGTCTCATTGCCCGCGGGCAGCGCGGTGTGGTCGATATCGCCGAGGCGCACACCGGTGAGCGGTGCGGCGAGCACCAGCAGCAGCGCGCCGACCGCGATGGCGATCGCACCGGGGCGGCGCATGACGGCGGTGACCACGCGGCCCCAGAACCGTTGGGCGCGAACCTCGGCGCGTTCGAACGCGTCCTCGCGCCAGCTCCACTTGCTCACCCGGGGCCCGAGCAGGGTGAGCGCGGCGGGAAGCGCGGTGACCGACAGCAGCGCCGCCAGACCCACGGCGGCCATCGCGCCGAAGCCGAGCGAGCGCAGCACGGCCTGCGGGAACACGAAGGTGCCGGCGAACGCGCACATGAGCAGCAGCGCGGAGAACATGATGGTGCGCCCGGCGGTGTCCAGCGCCCGGGTGATCGCCTCGGCGACGGTACGTCCCCGGCCGAGCTCTTCGCGGAAGCGGCTGACCACGAAAAGCCCGTAGTCGATGGCCAATCCGAGTCCGAGCAACGACACCACGTTCGTGGCGAAAATGCTGACCTCGGTGAATTCCGCGATGATCCCGACCGCGCCCAGCGCGCCGACCACCGCCAGCGCGCCGACCAGCACCGGAAGTGAGGCGGCAACGACCCCGCCGAACACCAGCACCAGCACGATCAGGGTCAGCGGAATCGAAATCGATTCCGCCAGAATCAGATCCTGCCGCGACTGCACGCTGATGGTGTCGGCCAGCGCGCTGTAACCGGTCAGCTTGGTATCGATGCCCTCGACCCGGAGCTTGTCCGCCATCTGCGGATACACCGCGATGCGCCGGTTGTCGTCACCGGCGGCGAAGATCACCGCGACCGCCTGCCGGCCGTCGGCGGAGCGCAGATACTGCGATCGCGAACTGTTCCAGAAGGTTTCGATGGGGCGATCCAACAGCGTCGGATCGACCTGTGCGACGGCGGCCTGCACCTTGGGGCCGATATCGGCGAGGGTCTGCCCCTCCGGCGCGGTGTAGATCGCGATCACGTCCGGATTCTGCGGACCCAGTCGCTCCTTCACCCACGCGTCCACCTGAGCGGATTCGCTGCCGGGATCGGTGAATCCGGCCGCACTGACCTTCTGCGCCAGCCCCGTGCCGAACAGGCCGAATGCCAATGCGAACAGAATCGCCGCCACCAGAACGGTTTTCGGCCGCGCGATGACGACCCGCGCCCACCCGTTCATGCCGTCCGCCGTTCCGCGCGGGCCGCTGTCGTGCGAGCCGATGCCGATTCGAGCGGGCCGCCGGCCCGGCCGTGGCCGAACTCGGTGCGAGCTGACGGTGCGGCGGGCGAGTGCGCGGCCGCGTGGGCGGCGCTCATGAGGTGGCCGAATCGGCGGGCGTCAGCTCGGATTCGAGGGTGCGCACGATGCGGTCCAGCAGCGCGTCCAGACGTTCGGGGATGCCTTGGCCGTTGCGGGCGGACACGGTGAGCTCGGTGCGTCCGCCGCCCTCGGTCAGGCCGAACAGCAGCGGCATGGCGACGCTGTGCTGCGGCAGCACCCGGACCGAGGTGGGCGTGAAGCCCGGCACGGCCATCGCGTCGTAGTCGTAGCGGCCCATGTGGGAGACGGTGGCGGAGGCCAGGTTCCGGCCGAACCGCGAACCCAGGAAGTTCAGGGTGTGCAGCAGCGCGCGGCCACCGGCCTGCGGCAGCTTGGTGACACCGCCCTCTTCCATCTGGTCGAGTTCGAAGTTCGTGTCCAGCTTGGCGCGCTTGAGCTCGTTGAGCCGCTGGGAATCGATGCCGGGCGGCACATCCAGGAACAGCGGAAGCGCCAGATTGGCGGTCGAGCGCAGCGCCGGATCGTGGCGGCGGATGTCGACCGGAATCATGATGCGGGACACCGGCCCGCCGTCCTCCGCGATCATCGCGGCGACGCGCATCAGCGCACCGGGACCGGCGGCGTCGATGGTGCGGTGCCGCAGCAGATGCCGGTGCTCGCCCGGAAGCTGGCGGCCGTGGCCGACGGCGGCGCGGTAGCGCGGCAGCATCAGCGCCGGACGGCCCGAACGGCCGACCTTGCGGACCAGTTCGACATCCGCGACGGGATCGGTCGCACCGACCGGCTCCTGACCGCGCAGCACACGCAATACGTCCGTGGCCCACATGACCATGCCCATGCCGTCCATGACGCCGTGGAACACCCGGAAGATCAGATTGGTGCTGCCGCCGGTCAGCAGCAGCACCTCGGCGGTGGTCTCCGCGGTGGGCCCGATCGGGCTGGTGAGCACCGGATCCGCTTCCAGCGCAGGGTATTGCAGCGCGTGCGGGAGCACCCGGACGGCAGGCGCGACCCCGGAATCCACCCAGAACTTGCCCTCACGTACAAGGCGCGCACCGGGATTGGCCTCCGACGCGACGGCCACCGCGCGCCGCAGCTGCTCCGGATCGAGCGTGCCGGCGCCCTCGATCGCGAACTGCATCAGGAACGGGGGCGCGAGATCCCGCATGGGGAAGTAGATGAGTTCGGTGGGGGAGATGGGGCGGCGGAAGGTGCTCATGCGGTCTACTGCTCCTGCTGCGCGAGATGATCGGCGGCCGCACGCCGGGTGCGGCCGCCGGGGGTCTACTAGCGAATGCCCTTGGTCAATTCGACGACGCCGCCCTGGGTTTCGAGCCAGGCCAGGAAATCGGTGAGACCGGCGGACCGGTCCACGACCGGCGCGTAGCCGAAATCGCGGGTGGCGGCCGAGGTGTCGTAGGTGGCGGTGCGGGTCATCAGCGCCACCACGTAGCGCGAGAGCGGTGGTGACCAGCGGACGGCGACATACGGTATGCGCCAGATGGTTTCGATGAGTGCCACCGCGCCCTTGATGACGCGCGGATTCGGCTGCCGGGAGGGGCGTTCGTAACCCAGGCCCTCGGCGACCTCGCCGAGGAAGCCCCACACGTCGGTCTGCTCGGCATCGGCGACGAAATACGCCTTGCCGCCGACGCTCTCGGAGCGGGCCGCCAGCACGCAGGCCTCGACGATATTGTCGACGTGGCACAGCGAGGCGTACACCTTCTTGCCGAAGGACAGATCCGGCAGACTGCCCGCCGCGGCGCGGCTGAGCAGTCGCACGATCGGCCCGGACCGGTCGCCCGCACCCCAGATGGCCCGGGGACGCAGTGCGCACGTGGTGAAATCGGCGCCGTTCGCGGCCAGCACCAGCCGTTCTGCGGCGGCCTTGGTCTCGGAGTAGAGGTTCAGGTACCGCTGCGGGTACGGCAGCGATTCGTCGACGTTCACCTGGTCGCCGCCGTCGCGATCCATGAGCGCGCTGGGGCTGGAGATGAATACGAAGCGCCCGGCGCCGTTGCGGCGCGCGGCGTTCACCAATTGCTGTGTGGCCGTGTAGTTCTCGGCCGCGAACTGAGCGCGGGTGCCACGCTCGTCGACCCGGGCGGCGCTGTGGAAGACCACGTCCACGCCCTTGGTGGCGCGCTCGAGCGACACCTGATCGGTGAGGTCGCCGTGGATCACCTCGATCCGGTCGATCACCTCCGCGAGATCGCCCAGATTGCTGGTGGGCCGAGCCAGAATGGCCACGTCGTACTCGCCGTCGCGGACCAGGCGGCGCACCAGCGCGCCGCCGAGGAAGCCGGAAGCTCCGGTTACCAGCGCCTTCATGCTGCGGTCTCCTTCGGTCCCTGTGTCTTCCACCAGGTGAGGCCGAAGATCTGCGTCAGCACGGCGGTCCGCACCGGTGAACGGCCGGACGCGGCGGATGCGCGCAGGGCCGAGGGGATCTGCGCGGCGTGCACCACGATGCTCAGGAAGGCGTCGATCCAGAAGATCGCGCGCAGCAGCCGATTGGCCGGGGCGCGATCGGTGAGCGCCGCGATCAGCCCGGCGGCCAGGTACAGCCAGCCGAGGATCGGAATCGCGCGAACGGCGGTGACCTTCATCGTTTTTCGTCCTTCCCGAGCTGCTCGGCCGCCCAGGTCGCCAGCTGCTCGCGGCCGATCTTGGCATTGTGCCGGATGTCCACGGGGAACTTCGGATGGAACAGGAACCGGGAAACCCCTGCGGTGACCTCGAATTCGGCGGCCCGCTCGCGCAGTCGCCCGGCGAGCGCGGTGGCGTTCGCCCCCTCCTCGGTCTCCACGCACAGCACCGGCACCTGCGCGCCTCGTTCGCCGACGCCGACCAGCGCGGTCCGCGCGACTCCGCCGAGGGTGTTGAAGACCTGCTCCACCTGCACCGAGAACATCGGGCCGTCCGCGGTGTGCACGCGCTGACTCTTGCGTCCGCAGAACCAGATTCGGCCGTCGTCGTCGATCCAGGCCAGATCGCCGGTGCGGTGCCAGACCGTCTCGCCCTCGTGGATCTTGCCGACCAGGTTGGCCTCTTGCGGCCAGTAGTACCGGGTGCTCACGTTCGGCCCCGCCACCACCAGCTCGCCGATGCCGCGGGTGGCGACCAGCTCGGATTCGCGGGCCTGCACCAGGTCCCAGGTCGGCAGCGCCTCGTCGGTGATGGCGACCAGCCGGGCGCGCACCCCCTCGGCCGGACGTCCGATGCAGGTGCCCTCGCCGCGGTGGGCGCGCTCGACCAAACCGCCCAGCAGTTCTCGCGATTCGATGGTCGACATCGGCAGTGCCTCGGTGGATCCGTATCCGGCGTGCACCTCGGCGTCCTCGGGCAGCACCTGGCGCAGTCGCGCGATGCACCAGTCCGGGACGGGCGCGCCGCCGGAGTAGATGCTGTGCAGCGTCGGCACCGTCGCCTTGCGGGTCTCGAGGTGCTTCAGCAGCGGGATCAGGACGGCGGGGGAGGCGAACATGGTGCGCACCCCGAACCGGTTGATCGCGTCCACCACGTGCGCCGGATCGGTCGAGCCGACCTGGCTCGGAATCAGCGGCGGCAGCACGCATCGCGAGCCGAGCAGCATGTCCAGGATGCCGACCAGCGGCAGCGTGATCAGCGAGGTGCCGGGTGCGACGCGGTTACGGGCCGCGTCCACCTGATCGATCATGGAACTCAGGTTGCCGTGCGTCATCTCCACGGCCTTGGCGGGACCGGTGCTGCCGGTCGTGTAACCGATGAGCAGCACCTCCTCCGGCGGCGCGGGCACGCGATCCAGCAGTGTGGCGGCATCGATCGGCGTGGCGACCGTCTTCTTCGCGCGGCGTGCGAGGACGGAGCGCAGCAGTTCGCTTCGCGCGCCGGCCTTTTCGGCCAGCGTGGGGCGGGCGGCGGCAGCGGGTGCGTCCCAGCTCTGCAGGGTGGCGCCGCGCCAGAACCAGCGCGGTCCCACCGTGATCGGCACGCGCACCTCACGGAAGTACCTGCGGAACAACACCCGCGCGGCATGCGCCTGCGGAATGCCGATGAAGGCTTCGGCATTGGCGGCGCGCAGGCAGTTCAGCATCTTGCGCAATCCCATGCCCGGGTCGATGACCACCGGGATGGCGCCGATCTTCAACAGTCCCAGCATGATCGCGTACAGCTCGGGGCTCGGCAGCACCAGCACGATGGTGCGGGTGCCGCGCCCGACACCGGCGTCGGCCAGGTGCAGCGCGATGGTGTCGGACCACTGGTCCAGCTCACGGTAGGTGAGGTGCCGGTAGTCCGGGAGCCCGGAGGCGGTGCTTCCCTGGGGGAAGATCACCGCCTCACGGTCCGGATCGGCGGCCACGACCGCGCGGAAGCGGTCGATGGCCTGCCAATAGGTTGCGGTTCTCACGCCGCGGCCCCCACCGGCGCGGGGAGACGGTAGAGCACGGCCGCGGCGGTCGGACCGCCGCCGGCGGCGACGAACAGCACGTGCGAGTACGCGGCGAGCGCCTCGCTCCGGACGGCGGCGTCGTACGCCAGCGGCAGCGCGGCGGTGTGCGGATCACCCTGCGACAGGTCGGGGGAGAAGACCGCGCCGGCCGCGAGGCCGAGCTCCCCGGCCAGTCGCTCGCCGAAACCCCGGGTCGGGGTGGACGAGATCAGGGCGGTGGTGCTCAGGTCGATTCCGGTGTCGGCCAGCGCCTTTCGCGCCGCGTCGGTCGCCACCGACAGCAGCCGGCCCTCGAAATCCGGGACCCGGTCCACGGTCATCAGCCCACGACCCTTGTCGCCCATCTGCGCGACGTCCACATAGGACTCCACGACGGGGCCGCCCTTGCCCGCGACGGTGTGCACGCGGCCGAAGCCCTCGTCCTCGTCGGTGTGCTCCAGCAGCAGCGCGGCGCCCGACGTGGCATAGGGGAATTCGCTGTCACCGGCCGGTCGCGCCATGGACGGGTGGGTGTCGCCCGAGACGATGAGCACGTGCTCGGCGCTGCCGGTGGCCAGCACCGCCTGTGCCACCTGCACGGCGTTCAGCACGCCGGAACCGGCGTTCATCAGGTCGAAGGAGAACGACCGCGGATCTTCCTTCACGTAGTCCAGGCCGATGCCCGCGGCCTTCTGGATGAGTGCGGAGACGGCCGGCTCGACGGTGTTGTTATCGCGGAAGATGCCCGCGTTGATCAGCACGCCGACCTGGCCGGGCTCGACCCCGCCCTGCTCCATGGCCCGGCGCGCGGCCCGGCCGCTGAGCTCCACGATGCTGAGAGTGTCGGTGTCCCGGCTGATTCCGGTGGATTTGATGCGCACGCCCATATCGGAACCTCAGACCTTCAGCGAAGAGATGGTGGTGGACAGGAAGCCGCCGACGACGCCCGACGCCGCCGGGATCATCAGCACCTTCGAGCCGGTCGGAATGCTCTGCTGACTCAGCTGGTCGTGCAGAACGATGAAATGCGAAGTGCTGGAGGTGTTTCCGTACTTCTCGATGACATTCAGGTCCGGCGGCATGGGGTGGCCGAATTCGCGTTCGGCGATGGCGTTCATGAAAGGAATGGCGGCCGCGCCGAATTGGTGGTGAATGATGTAGTCGAAGCCCTCGTCCTTGAAGGTGACGCCCTGGGCCTCCATGAAGTTGCGCTGGGTGTCGGTCCACAGCAGGAACCGCGCCTCGTTGTGCATCTTGCGGTTGTCGGTGTAGAGCGCCACGCCCGAGGACTTGTCGCTGGGCATGCCCAGGCACAGGTGCGAGAACTCCGACGCGGTGGTCAACTCGATGTAGTGGATCTTGTCCGCGTCGTCGACGGCTTCGTCGAGCACGACCGCGGCGCCCGAATCGCCGACTGTCAGGGACGCGAATTGCAGATCGTATTTCGAGGAAATCTCGTTCACGGCGGTTTCCGCAATGGGGGTGATGGCTTCGCCACTCACCACGAGCCCGCGTTTCACCGCACCCGAGCGGATCATTCGATCGAGAATGTAGACGCCACTCATCATGCCCGCGCAGGCATTGGAGAGATCGAATGAAATGGTGTCCTCGCGAGCCCCTACGGCCCGGGCGATGGACCCGGCGAACGACGGCTCCATGTACATCCGGGTGCCGTTCTTGCTCCGGGTGATGGACGTCGAGATGATGATGTCGAGGTCCGACGCCGAGTAGGATGACCTGGAAAGACAGTCCTCGACGGCCTTCACGGCCAGTGTGAACGAGTCCTCGAAGTTCTCAGGTGTGGTATCGCGGAAACGCCGTTCCTTGACGCCCGTGATGCGTTCGAGATCGAATTCCGGGGCCTCTTTCAATTGAGAGACCAGCTCTTCGGTGGTAACGCGTTTCGACGGCAGATAAGCGCCTATCGACTCGAATCGAGAATGCGACACAGGGACTCCTGAAAGTGCGAAGAATTGCAATCTGAAACGGTGACGAATAGAGGCTACTCGACGGTAACTAGCCACGCGACCGGTTGGATGCGCACAAGCTGTCTGGGACATGGGGCTCACCGTGGATTTTCGCCGGTGAGAGCCTCGATGCATCAGGCACCCTGTGAGAGACTTCACCTCTCGAGTCGGACCTGGCAGCTGTGACCATTGGTAACACTAAAAAATCCGCGAAACTGTCTGGGCGACAGGAGATTTGGTGGCCGCGGTTCGATGCACTAGGCGCGGGTAACAGACTTCGGCCGTTTCGGATGTGCCGGCGCACAATGCCCCGCGAGTGGTGATGGACTGTTCAGGGGCTGCTTTCGGCCGGTCCGGGTGGCCTGGACACCCCGACCGTCGATCGCTTCCCGAGAGGGTGATTCGATTGGTGTTCGCTGTACCGAGCGGAGGAGGTGAAAGGTGATCGGTGCGATCGATCCGGTGCCCGAGCAGCCGTTACTCGGGATGTACATGCGACATCGGCGCGAAGCGCTGGGACTGACCCAGGAGGAGACGGCCCGTCGCATGTTCGTCAGCCTCTCGCTCTATCGCAAACTGGAGAACGGCGAACGGCCGCTGTCCGCGGGCCGGCTCGGCGACTGGTCCACCGCGGTGGACGCGCCCGTCTGGCTGCTGCGCAAGATGGTGTCGCTCGCGCTGCCCGGACTCTCCTCCATCGCGGTCGGCTCCTGGCCGCCCGGTCTGCGTCGCGAGGATCTGGACCACCTCGACGCCTTTCCGTTCCCGGCCTTCTATCACGCCTTTCCCGAATACGAGATCCTCGCCGCCAATCAAGCTGCCCGCGAAGCCTTTCCGTGGCTGCTTCCCACCCGCGCGGACTCCGAGCGACCGGCGAATGTCATCGAGCAGATGATGACTGTCGATATCGCTCGCGAGGTGCTGATCAACTGGGAGGAGATCGTGCACCGGCTGCTGTTCATCCTGCGAGTGGCCGCGCCCGGAACCGTCGCCCCCGAACGACTCGCCCAGATCATCGAAACCTGCAGTGTGAACCCGGAATTCGAACGCCTGTGGAGCACGGACATGAGCCAGGAGCAATACAACAACTCACTCGTGCAGGTGCGTGACCCGCAAACCGGCGACGAAATCCACCTGACCATGCGCTCCTACAACGCCTCCCACCCCGACAACTGCCCCTATCAGTTGTTCGTGCTCACTCCCCGGCGTCCGGATCCGTCCACGATCGAACCGTTCACCGCGGAGTGACCCAATTCGTGTCACTTTGTCCGGTTGACCAGCGGCAGGTCGGATTGGATGCTTGATCGGCGAAGTGCGCTGCCGCTCGGTCAGGTGCAGCTGCTCGGATCGAGCAGCGGTGTGCGTTCTACGCGGCGATCGTCGAACGGTGACTCTTTCGAAGAATCGTGGTGTTTGGAGGGGAATCCCCACTACGACGCTGGAACGCGGCTTCGCCTCCGCGCTCACCGTCGAGTGCGGAACGGCCGACGCCCCGAGCGGATTGCTCGGGGCGTCGGCCGTGTGCGGGGGTGGTCGCCTACTTCTTGGCGGCTTCGAGCTTCGGCTCCACGTATTTCGGGAAAACGACCTGGGGCTCGGGGAGAGCCGTGCCCGGCGCGATGGGGGTCGCGATGGCGGCGAAGGTGCGGTCGGTCTGGCCGAGCAGGTCCAGGATCTTGTCGGCGGAGCCGGGGATGATCGGCTGTACCAGCAGCGTGACGATCCGGACGACCTCCATGGTCACGTACAGGATGGTGCCCTCTCGGGCCACATCCTGCGGGGTGCCGGATTTGGCGAGCGTCCAGGGAGCCTGCGCGGAGAAGTAGCGGTTGGTCTCACCGAGGGTCAGCCACAGGTGTTCGAGGCCGAGATGGATCAGCTGCTGATCGTATTCGGCGCGGACCTTCTCGAGCAGGCCGTTCGCTCGGTCCAGCAGGGCCTGGTCCTCGGCGGTGAAGTCGCCGGGAACCGGGACGACGCTCGCGAAATCACGCGCGACCATCTTCAGGCAGCGCTGCGCCAGATTGCCGTACTCGTTGGCCAGATCCGAGTTGATCCGCCCCACGATTGCCTCGTGGCTGTAGGACCCGTCCTGCCCGTAGGAGATCTCGCGCAGCAGGAAGAAGCGCAGCGCGTCCAGGCCGTAGGTGTCGACCAGTTCCATCGGGTCGAGCACATTGCCGGTGGACTTGGAGAGCTTCTCGCCCTTGTTGTACAGGAACCCGTGCACGAAAACGCGTGTCGGCAGTTCGATGCCCGCGCTCATCAGGAACGCCGGCCAGTACACGCAGTGGAAGCGGGTGATGTCCTTGCCGATGATGTGCAGATCCGCGGGCCAGAACTGCTGGAACGCAGCCGAATCGGTGTTCGGGAAGCCCGCGCCGGTGAGGTAGTTGGTGAGCGCGTCCACCCACACGTACATCACGTGCGCCGGATCGCCCGGTACCGGCACGCCCCAGTCGAAGGTGGTGCGGGAGATGGACAGATCGCGCAGCCCGGACTTCACGTACGAGACGATCTCGTTGCGGCGGGTGGTGGGTGCGATGAATTCCGGTCGCGTCTCGTACAGCTCGAGCAGCTTGTCCTCGTACTTGGACAGGCGGAAGAAGTAGTTCGACTCCTCGGTCCACTCCACCGGGGTCTGCGTCTCGGTGGAGACGCGGGTGCCGTCCTCGCGGACGGTGGTCTCCTCCGGGGTGTAGAACGCCTCGTCGCGGACCGAGTACCAGCCGCCGTAGGTGTCGAGGTAGATGTCGCCGCTGGCGGCCATCCGCTCCCAGATGACCCGCGAGGCTTCCTGATGGTCCTCGTCGGTGGTGCGGATGAACCGGTCGAAGGACACGTCCAGCGCCTTGTCCATGTTCTCGAACACGTCCGAGTTGCGGGCGGCGTACTCGGCCTCGGGCACGCCGGCGGCGCGCGCGGCCTGCTGCACCTTCTGCCCGTGCTCGTCGGTGCCGGTCATGAAGAACACGTCGAATCCGTCCAGCCGCTTGAAGCGGGCCAGCGCATCGGTGGAGATGTACTCGTAGGCGTGCCCGATGTGCGGCATGCCGTTCGGGTACGCGATGGCCGTGGTGACGTAAAAGGCGGGGCGATCGGATGCACTCATGGTGTGTCTACTCTATCTGCGTGCCTTTCTCCGTTCGCGTGAATATCCCCGTGGCAGGTGCCGGTCATGCGTAATACCCGACCCGCGCCCGAACCGCCCGCACCCCTGTTCCCGCTCATCGACGCGCATACGCACCTCGACGCCTGCGGTGCGACCGACGCGGAATCGGTTGCGGCCCTGCTGGACCGGGCCGAGGCGGTCGGCGTGCGCGAGGTCGTCACCGTCGCCGACGACCTGGACGCCGCCCGTTTCGCGGTCCGGGCCGCGCACTGGGATCGCCGCGTGTTCGCGGCCGTGGCGCTGCATCCGACCCGCGCGAACGCGCTCGACGACGCCGCGAAGCGGGAGCTGGAAAAGCTGGCCGCGGATCCGCGCGTGGTCGCCGTCGGTGAGACCGGCCTGGATTACTACTGGCCCGGCAAGCTGGACGGCTGCGCCGGCGTCGAGGAGCAGATCGAGGGTTTCCGCTGGCATATCGAGCTGGCCAAACAACTGCGCAAGCCGCTCATGATCCACAATCGCGAGGCCGATCACGACCTGCTCGCGGTGTTGCTGGACGAGGGCGCCCCGGAAACGGTGATCTTCCATTGTTTCTCGTCGGATGCGAACATGGCGGACGCCTGTGTGGAACAGGGTTACGTGCTGAGTTTCTCCGGCACCGTGAGTTTCAAGAATGCCCATGAATTGCGGGAGGCCGCGAAACTCGTTCCGGACGAACAGATTCTGGTCGAGACCGATGCGCCGTTCCTGACCCCGCATCCGTTCCGGGGTGCGCCCAACGAGTCGTACATGCTGCCGTACACCCTGCGCAGTCTGGCCGAAGTCCGTGAGCAGGATCCGCTGGAACTGGCGAAGATCACCACGGCGAATGCGCGCCGGGTATACGGAATCTGATTCGGCGTTTCCGTACGAAATCTGACATAGGGCCCGAGTCGCGCGGTGTGGTTCGGCTCACTATGCTGTGGTCCGATTGTGATCCACCTGCGGTCCGATATCGGACCGTAATTTTTCCACCCCCGGTCCGCGCGGGGTGGTTGTCATTCCCTGACCCCTTCGTTATCGTACTGTGACCATGCCGGGATTTCCGATGAACGCACTGACGAAGATCAACTCGTCGCGATCGCCGCTGCTGTACGGCGCTATCGCGGCGATGCTCGTCACGCTCTTGGCCGGCGCCGGAATGGCGATCATGGACAAGAAAACGATCACCGTGGCGATCGACGGCGAGAAGCGAGTCGTCAGCACCATGCGCGGGGAAGTGCGCGGCATTCTTCGGGACGCCGGTTTCACCATCACCGATCGCGACGACGTCTCTCCGTCCGCCACCGCGAAAGTCGCCGACGGCGCGACGATTTCGCTGAACCGTGCCCGCGAGGTCTCGCTCATCGTGGACGGCACGCCGTCCAAGGCGTGGACCACCGCGCTCACCGTTGCCGAGGCGGTGGTCAAGCTGAACCTGCCCAGCGATGTCTACACCTCGCCCGCGCGCCCCAGCCCGCTCCCGCTCGAGGGCGCCGCGATGCTGATCACCAACCCGCGCACTGTCGAACTCGGCGACAACGGCTTTCCGCATTCGCTGGTCCGCCTGGCCGCGCCCACCGTCGGGCAGCTGCTCGAGTTGCAGGGCCGGCCGCTGGCCAACCAGGACACCGTCGAGCCCCCCTCCGACACTCCGCTGCGCGACGGCATGAAGATCACCGTGACCCGCAAGGTGATTCAGAACCACGTCGAGCGCGTTCCGCTGGATCCGACCGAGAACATCATCGAGGATCCGACGCTCAATATGAGCCGGACCATCGTGGAGAACCCGGGCGTTCCCGGCGTGCAGGACGTCACCTTCGCGGTCTCCATCGTGAACGGCAAAGAGGCGGGCAAGGATCCGGTCAGCTCGACCGTGGTCGTCCCGGCCGCGCCCAAGACCGTGCGCAAGGGTTCGAAGCCCGGCACCGAGGTGCCCGAGGTCCGTGACGGCAGGATCTGGGACGCCCTCGCCAATTGTGAATCCACCGGCAACTGGGCCATCAACACCGGCAACGGGTACTTCGGCGGCATCCAGTTCGACCAGAGCACCTGGGAACGCCAGGGCGGCACCCGCTACGCGCCGCGCGCCGATCTGGCGACGCGCGAGGAGCAGATCGCCATCGCCGAGGTCACCCGTGCCCGGCAGGGCTGGGGCGCGTGGCCCGCGTGCACGTCCCGGCTCGGAATCAGCTGACCCGCAAGGGGAGTGAACGGTATACGAAAAGGGTCGTCGGGGCAGCACCCCGACGACCCTTTCCGGTATCCGACGGCCGCGACCGTCACATGAGCGCGCCACCGTCGACGCGCAGCTCGGTGCCGGTCATGTAGCGCCCGTCGTCGGACGCCACCATCGCCACCGCGCCCGCGACGTCCTCCGGCTTGCCGAGCGCACCGCCCTCGATCCAGCCGGGCAGTCGCGCGATCAGCGACCAGTCGGCGTCGGCGGGCAGATCCAGACCCGAGGTGAGTCCGGTGGCGATGCCGCCGGGCACGATGTTCACCGCGCGCAGCCCCTTCTTCACGTACTCCAGCGCGATGGCGTGGGTGAACGCGTTCACGCCCGCCTTCGACGCGGCGTAGGCGGCCATGTACGGCACCGAGCCGAAGGCCGAGGTGGAGGAGAAGTTGACCACGACGCCGCGCTGGTGCTCGATCAGATGCGGGATGGCGGCCTGGGTCACCAGGAAGGTGCCGGTGAGGTTGACCGTGATCACCTGGGTCCAGGTTTCCAGCGGCAGTTCGTGGGTGTGCCCGGCGCGCATGATGCCCGCGCCGTTCACCAGAACGTCCAGCCCGCCGAGGAATTCGACGGCCGCGGCGACGGTCGCGGTCACCGAGGCGGGATCCGCGACGTCTAGCCGGAGGGTGTGCAGCCGGTCACGCTGATCGGCGGGTGTGGCCTCGACCGTGCTCTGTAATCCGGCCTCGTTGACGTCGGCGGCGACCAATTGCGCGCCCTCCGCGAGGAGGCGCAGGGCGACTCCCTGGGCGATGCCGGAACCGGCTCCGGTGACGAGTACGCGGCGTCCTTCGAATCTGCTCAACATGGCGAGAAATTAGAACAAGTTCCAGCCTGCGTCAATGGGCGGACGTGCGGAATGCCAGAGAGTTCTCATACTGGTCCGTTGTTCAGATCGAATAGGCTCTGCCCACGACAGAGATTCCAGGGTCGGGGTAGACGGAGGATTCATGCGAGTGTCGGGTTGGCGTCAGCGGATTGTCGCGGCGGCCATGGTGTCCACGGGCGCGGCGCTGCTCGTGCCGGGAATTGCGGCGCACGCGGCGGCGCCGGGCTCGGTGATCACCGCCTCGGCTCAGCCCGACGGCTGGCGCGGCACCTCCAACGGCTATTCGGTCGACTACTGGACCACCCGATCCAATGGCGAACAGGTCCGGGCCAGCGGCGCGCTGATCGTCCCGCCGGGGCCCGCGCCCGCGGGCGGCTGGCCGATCATGGCCTACGACCACGGCACCTCGGGCAGCGGACCGGGCTGCGGCGGGCAGTCCGCGGGCAGCAGGTTCAGCCGCCCGAACGAGGACAAGATCCTGCAGTACTTCGTGGACAAGGGCTTCGCGGTCGTCGCGCCGGATTACCTGGGACTCGGTCGATTCGACACCGGGCCCCACCCGTACCTCGAGACCCGCACGGAGGCGACCGCCACCATCGACCTGGTCAAGGCCGCGCGCGAGGCGCGCCCCGAGCTGTCCCGCACCTGGGCGGTGACCGGGTTCTCGCAGGGCGGGCACGCGGCGCTCGGCGCGGCCGCCCTCCAGTCGAGCGAGGCGCCGGACCTCGATTTCCGCGGCACCATCGCGGTCGATCCGGCCTCGGACATCGAGAAGATCGCGCCGCTGGTCGGACCGTACGTGCCCGCGGTGCCCGGCCAGGCCGGCGCCGCGATGAACGGATTCGTGGTCAGCATGCTCGCGGGTATCCGTGCCACGCATCCGGAGGCCGATCTCGACAGCTACCTGTCCGAGCGCGGACGCGCGGTGCTCGATCAGTCCTCGAGCCTGTGCTTCGCCGACATCATGAAGGTCGTGGACGGGATGAGCATCGGCGAGATGCTGTCCAAGCCGCTCGGCGATCCGCGGATGAGTGCGGCGATCACCGAGTACATGGCCCTGCCCACCAGTGGCTACGACGCCCCGATCCTGTTGCTGCTCAACACCAACGACACCACCGTGCCGTCCCCGCTGCACGCCGCGCTGGCCGCCCAGTTCGCCGCCAACGGGGTCGACTTCCGGACGATCGTCGGCACCGGCACCCACACCCAGGTGAGCCCCGCGATGTGGGACGGCATCAGCGCCTTCAGCGACCGCATCCTGGCCACACCGGTCACCCCCTGACAGCGAGTGTCGTTGCGGCCGAGTCCCATCCGTGGGCGTCGGGCGTGCGGCGACCGAACTCTTTCGGGTGAGCGCTGAGCCCGAGGTCGGCGTCGACTGACGGGGTGACGCCGACCTCGGACCGTCCTGCCCGTCTTGCGGGCGTCCGGCACCTCGGGGCGGGGACGTTCGCTCGTCGCCGCGCTCCCGGGCGGGGTGTCGGTGCGGGGCGGTGGTGCTGGTTGATAGGTTTGCGAGAGTGTCTGAATCCGAGGTAGCCGGTCGAGGTAAAGCCGCTCTGCTGGGTCCCGTCGAGGTGCGGGCGCTGGCCGAGCGCTTCGGCGTCCGGCCGACCAAGCAGCTCGGACAGAATTTCGTGCACGACGCCAACACCATGCGGCGCATCGTGGCCACGGCCGGGGTCACCCGTGAGGACGTGGTGCTGGAGGTCGGGCCGGGGCTCGGATCGCTGACGCTGGCCGCGCTGGACGTGGCCGATCGGGTGGTGGCGATCGAGATCGATCCGGTGCTGGCCGAGCATCTGCCCGAGACCGTGCGTGATCGGGCGCCCGAACTGGCCGACCGGCTCACCGTCGTCGAGGCCGATGCCATGCGGGTCTCCGCCGCGGACATCCCCGGTGAGCCCACGGCGCTGGTCGCCAACCTGCCGTACAACGTCGCGGTGCCGGTGCTGCTGCATCTGCTGGCCGAATTGCCCAGCATCCGAACCACTCTGGTGATGGTGCAGCAGGAGGTCGCGGACCGCCTCGCCGCCGACCCCGGTGGCCGTATCTACGGTGTGCCCAGTGCCAAGGCGGGGTTCTTCGGCACCGTGCGCCGCGCCGGAACCGTTGGCCGCCAGATCTTCTGGCCGGTTCCGCAGGTGGAATCCGGGCTCGTGCGCATCGATCGCTACGCCGAACCGCCGTGGTCGATGGACGAGGAACACCGCAAGCGGGTGTACGAGGTCATCGACGCCGCCTTCGCGCAGCGCCGCAAGGGATTGCGCGCGGCGCTGGCCCGCTGGGCGGGATCACCGGCCGAGGCCGAAAGGCGGCTCGTGGCAGCCGGGATCGCGCCCACCGCCCGCGGCGAAACCCTCGACACCGCCGCCTACGTCCGCCTCGCCTCGACCTACTAGCCGGATCGGTCGCCCGCGGCGGCACCTGTCTCGGGTGGCCGAATGGGCCGAGCACGGGAGCGCGCTCAGTGCAGGACGAGTCCGCCGATCAGGCCCTCGACTTCGCCGACCTGCTCGGCGCGGGCGGTGACGGTGAGCTGGATCAGGTACTCGTCCTCGCCCGCGACCGCCACGATGTAGCGGGTGTGCACCCACAGGTCGAGTGCGTCCAGCTTGTAGGTGCCGGTGACCGCCGCGCTCGGAAGGCCCTGGTACTCACCGAGTTCGCGGGAGATCTCCTGCCAGCCCGGCAGTTGGTCCGCGTCGGTGAACGAGCACTCGAGCAGCTTCTCCGGGTCCACCTGCGCGGACAGCTTGCCCACCAGCAGCACCACATTGTCGGCCCAACCGCCCGCGGGCGGTAGCGCCCAGACGCCGTAGGCTCCGGGGAACACCGACAGGTCCACCGCTTGCCACTGCTCGGGCAGGTCGATCGACACCTCCGGGACGCCCGCGGTCCCCGCCGTGCTCGGCGCGATCTGAACGTCCGCTGCGGTCAGGTACTCGGCGATCGTCGTCACGAAGTGCACTCCTCTGCTTCCCGGGAACCGGGTCCCCGAAGTCGGTCGCCAGTAATTGAACACGAGTGGGCACGCGCGGGCGTGCCGCACCCCGGAACACGGGCGGCCGCTACCCCGGTCCGGGTCGTCTGCGGCCTTGCCCTGCGTCTCCGGCGCCTGGTCGGCCCGAACCTACGAGCATGGCCTGGCCGTCCGCAGCTGTCACTCGGAGTACGCGACGCCGACACCCGGCGGCAAGTCAACGATGCCGGTCGATCCGAACCCGCTCGGCATGCTTTCCCCGCCCGGACCGCCCGCAGCGCAACCGAGCTGCAAGCGTCGGGCGGTTTCAGCGAATGACGCTCTGCTCCAACGTCTCCCGCATCACTTCGAGAGCGCGCACGATGCGGATCCGCGACCCTTCGGCGGCCGGGTGCGGAAGCACGTCGGTGATCCACACCAGTCGCGTGCGGTCGCCGATCTCCTCGAACACCTGGAACGAGGCGTGATGATGCTGGATGGGGAGCTGAAAACCCGCCACGGCCGAATACGCCAGCCGCCGGGCCTCGTCGTCGACGGTGACGATCAGTTCGCGGATGACCTGCCCGCTCGGCAGGGTCAGGTACCGGATGTCGCCGTCCATCCGACTGTCCAGCACGTATCCGGGCAGCAGCCGCAGATGAACCTCGTCCAGCGCACGCAGTGCGGCCCACACCTGCTCGGGCGGAGCGTCGATGACGGCGGTTTCGTGAATCGTTGCGATGGTGCTGCCTCCAGTTCGGTACCGACCCGAAGCTACCGGGCGCAGGCGACCCGTGGGGTGCGGGGCCGGAACCGCCCTGTGCGGCGGACGATCTCGCTCGCGCGGTCGCAACAGGTGACGGCTGCCTGGGGCTCGCCGGTGGTGCGGTCGGTCTCACCGGTGAAGTCACGGCCATGCACCGGCCGGAACCCGGCTCTCCGGCACCACCGACATCGCGGTCGGCACGCCGGTCGCGGGCCGGGGCCACCGCTCGGGGTTGAGGGCAGGTCGGAATTGACGGCGGCGGCTGCCGTAGGGCGAAAGGGCCGTGCTCGAGGATCTGCTCGGCGGCATCGGCGAGGGCCCGCCGTGCGGTTCAGCGCCCTCGTACCGGAGCCGGTCGTGGATATGCGGAGGCCGTTCGGATCATCCGATCCGAACGGCCCTGTCGCGCAGCGGGTTCGACTATCCGCGGAAGCGGCGCAGCCGGAGGCTGTTGCTGACGACGAAGACGCTGGACAGTGCCATGGCGGCGCCGGCGAGCATCGGGTTCAGCAGGCCCGCGGCGGCCAGGGGAATCGCCGCCACGTTGTAGCCGAACGCCCAGAACAGGTTGCCCTTGATGGTGCGCAGGGTGGCCCGGGACAGCCGGATAGCGGTGCCCACGGTGCGCAGGTCGCCGCGGACCAGGGTGATATCCCCGGCCTCGATGGCGACATCGGTGCCGGTGCCCATGGCCAGGCCCAGGTCGGCCTGGGCCAGCGCGGCCGCGTCGTTGACCCCGTCACCGACCATGGCGACGACCTTGCCCTGCGACTGCAGCCGCTTCACCACCTCCAGCTTGTCGGCGGGCAGCACCTCGGCGATGACCTCGCCGATACCCACCTGATCGGCGACCGTACGCGCGGCGGCCTCGTTGTCGCCGGTCAGCAGAACGGGAGTCAGGCCCAGCGAGCGCAGGTCGGCGATCGCCTCGGAACTGGTGGGCTTGATCTTGTCGGCGATCACCAGCACGCCGCGCGCGACGCCGTCCCAGGCCACCACGATGGCGGTGTGCCCGGCCCGCTCGGCGCGAGTCTTGGCCTCCGCCAACGTATCCGGCAGATCGATCGACCAATCCTCGAGCAATTCGGTGCGGCCGATGACGACCGCGCGCTCGCCGACCAGGCCCTGCACGCCCTTACCGCCGTGGCTGACGAACTGTTCCACCTGCTCGGTGTCGAGCCCGCGGTCGGCCGCGCCGGTCACCACGGCCTTGGCCACCGGGTGCTCGGAGCCGTGCTCCACCGCCGCGGCCACGGCCAGCAGCTCCTCGGCCTCGACCCCCGCGGCCGGAATCGCCTCGGCCAGAGTCATTTTGCCGGTGGTCACGGTGCCGGTCTTGTCCAGCACCACGGTGTCGATGCGGCGCGTGGACTCGAGCACCTGCGGACCCTTGATCAGGATGCCGAGCTGGGCACCACGACCCGTGCCGACCAGCAGCGCGGTGGGCGTGGCCAGCCCCAGGGCGCACGGGCAGGCGATGATCAGCACGGCCACCGCAGCGCCGAACGCGGTCGCGACGGCCCCGCCGGTGCCGAGCCAGAAGCCCAGGGTCGCAACGGCTATCCCGATCACGATGGGCACGAAGATTCCGGCCACCCGATCGGCCAGCCGCTGCACGGGCGCCTTGCCGTTCTGCGCGTCCTCGACCAGCGCGGCCATCTGCGCCAGTTGGGTGTCCGCGCCGATCCTGGTGGCGCGCACGGTCAGCAGACCGCCCGCGTTCACCGTCGCGCCGATCACCGGATCGCCGGGGCCCACCTCGACGGGCACCGATTCGCCGGTCAGCATCGCCATGTCCAGCGCCGAATTGCCGCTCACCACAACACCATCGGTGGCGATCTTCTCGCCCGGCCGGACCAGGAACTCCTCGCCGACCCGCAATTCGCTCACCGGAATACGGGTTTCGGAGCCGTTCCGCAGCACCGCGACATCTTTCGCGCCCAACTCCAGCAGCGCCCGCAGCGCCGACCCGGCCTTCTCCTTGGATCGCGTCTCGAAATACCGGCCCGCCAGGATCGCGGTGATCAGCGTCGCCGCCACCTCGAAATACAGCGCCGAGGCCGAATCACCGCGCACGATGGCCACACTGAACGGGTGCTTCATGCCCGGCATGCCCGCGTCACCGAAGAACAGCGCGTACACCGACCAGCCGAAGGCGGCGATGGTGCCGAGCGAGATGAGCGTGTCCATGGTGGCCGCGCCGTGCCTGGCGTTGATCCACGCGGCGCGGTGGAATTGCGCGCCACCCCACACCACGATCGGTGCGGCCAGCGTCAGCGACAACCACTGCCAGTTCTCGAACTGCAGCGCGGGAATCATGGCCATGGCGACCACCGGGATCGCCAGCGACAGGCTCACCAGCAGCCGATGCCGCAGCGCCCGGGTGGCCGATGGCGTCGAATCATCCTGGGGTTCGGTGGTTTTCACCGGCTCGGTGGTGTGCACGGTCGCGCTGTAGCCGGTGTCGACCACCTTGGCGATCAGCTCGTCGGCCGAGACCGATTCCGGGAAGCTGACCTTCGCCTTCTCGGTGGCGTAGTTGACGGTGGCGGTCACACCGTCGATCCGGTTGAGCTTCTTCTCGATTCGCGACGCGCAGGAGGCGCAGGTCATGCCGCCGATCTCCAGCTCGATCGACCGCTCCGGGGCTGGGGCGCTCATGTCAGTGACCTCCTCCGTGTTGCGATGGCGCACCCGAAGGGGATGCGGCGGTGGATGTTTCGTCGGTGAACTCGGCGGTGTGCACCTTGCCGCCGTGTGAGAAGTCCAGGTACAGGCGGTACGTGCCCGCACTCGGCGCTTGCGCGTGGAACGCGACGTCCGGACCGGCCGGGGTCTTGCCGACCTCGCCCTCCGGATGCACGTGCAGGTAGGCCAGGTCGGTGGAGCGCAGTGCGACCAGGTGCGCGTACGCGCCCAGGTAGGGCTGCAGATCGGTGACCGGCTTCCCGTCGCGGGTGATGGTGTACTTCAACTCGCTTGCGGCAGTGGACAGGTCGCCGGTCATGGTGACCCGGTATCCGTCCACCTCGGCGGTCTTGGAGACCGGCGGCAGCGGCTTGTCGGCAGCCGCGCCCGCCACGGTCACGGTCTTGCTGAGCACCAGTTCGCCGGGACCACCGGTGGGGGAGAAGTCGGTGAACACCCGGTAGGTGCCGGGTTCGGCCCACGACCAGTCCAGGGACCAGGTGCCGTCGGCGGCGAGTTCGGGATGCACGTGCCGGTACTGGCTGGTATCGGTGCGCACCACGATCAGGTGCAGGTTCTTGTCGTGCAGGGTGTCGAACTTCGTGACCACGCCCTGCGGACCGATGATCCGGAAGCGCAGTGCGCCTTGCTCGTTCGGTGCGGCCGGGGTGGTGAGGTCGGCCAGGGTGTACCCGGAGAGGTTGTCCTGCAATCCGGTCGCGGCCTGCGTGCCGCTGTGCTGGGAGGTCGAGCCGGAGGCCGGCTCGGCCGGATCGCCCACGAGGGCTCCGATGCCGAGCGCGGCCCCGAACAGCACGACCAGTCCGCCGCCGAACGCGGCGAACTTCAGTCGATCGTTCACTTAGCTCGCCACCTCGTAGCCGGCCTCGTCGACCGCGGCGACCACATCGGCGTCGGCGACGGCGGCTCCGGACTCGACCGTGACCAGCCCGCTGGCGAGGTCTACCTCGACACTGGTGACGCCGTCGATCTTGCCGATCTCCTTCTTGACCGATCCGACGCAGTGGCCGCAGGTCATTCCGGTGACGGTGTAGGTGCTGGTGGCCATGTTCGGCTCCTTCGCTCGCGCTTCAGATACGGTGTGGGGGTATCCCCGACATCGAGAAACATACCCCCCATGGGTACCTGACGCAAGTGATTCGCCGAACCGGCTCAGCTCGCACTGGGGCCGGGCCAGGCGAGCATTGCCAGCTCGGCGACTTTCACCAGTTCATCGCGGGTGGCGCCGTCCTGTGAGGACTGCGACATGCCCTGCATCACCGCACCGACGAATCGGGCCAGTGCGAGCGCGTCCGTACTCGCGGGCAGGATCCCGGCCGCGATGTCGGCGCTGATGCGCTGCTCGAAACCCGCCACGTTCGACTCGCGCTTGGTCGCGAGCCCGGCCGCGACATCGGTGTTCGTGGTGTTGAGCCCGGCGCTGATCACCATGCAGCCGTTCGGTCTTCCCGGTTCGGTGTATTCGATGGCGGCTTCGCGCAGGGTGCGTTCCGCCGCGGCCCGGGCCGTCGGTTCCTCGATCAGCGCCCGGGCCGCGAAACCGCCGTAGCGCTCGCCGTAGACGCCGACGGCCTCGGTGAACAGCGTCTGCTTGTCGCCGAACGCGGCGTACAGGCTGGGCGCGCCGATGCCGAGTTCGCTGGTCAGGTCGCTGATCGAGGTGGGCTCGTAGCCCTGTCGCCAGAACAGCCGCAGGGCCTTGTCCAGCGCGGCGTCCCGATCGAACGAGCGGGGTCGTCCCCGGGCGGGTGTGGTCATGGCTGTCATTTTATAGCGGTCACTAAATAATGTGCTACGGTCCCTTTCTGTATCGATCGCTAGAGAAATGGAGGGGCGTCATGGGCGCACTCACCGGCAAGACGGCACTGGTCACCGGCAGCGGACGGGGAATCGGGCGGGCCATCGCCGAACGGCTCGGCCGTGACGGCGCACAGGTCGCGGTGCACTACAACGGGAATGCCGACGCCGCCGAGGAGACGGTCGCCAGGGTCGAGGCCGCGGGCGGCACGGCCTTCGCCATCTCGGCCACGATGGGCGTGCCGGGCGATGCCGAAGCACTCTGGACCGCCTTCGACGCGCGGGCGGACGGGCTCGACATCCTGGTGAACAATGCCGGGACCGACGGCATCCGGGAACCCATCGCGGGCACCGACGAGGAGTCCTTCGACCGCGTCTTCGCGGTCAACACCAGAGCGCCGTTCTTCGTCACCAAACTCGGCGTCGAGCGCATCCGTGACGGCGGCCGCATCGTCAACGTCTCCACCGGGCTGACCCGTGGCGCGTACGCGCCGAACCTGCTCGCGTACACCATGACCAAGGGCGCCATCGATGTCCTGACCAGCGTGCTCGCCAAGGAACTCGGTCCGCGCGGCATCACCGTGAACGCCGTCGCACCCGGCGCGATCGACACCGATATGAACGCCGACTGGCTGCGCACCGACGACGGGTGGGCCGCGACCGCCGCGCGTTCACCGCTGGCGCGCGTGGGCACACCGCCCGATGTCGCGGACATCGTGGGCTTCCTGGCCTCCGAGGATTCCCGCTGGGTGACCGGCCAGTGGATCGACGCCACCGGCGGCGCTCTCCTGTAGGGAACCGCAACCGCGGGTCTCCGCCCGTGCGATCCCGCATTAGGCTGTGGCGGTGCTGTCTGTTGTGCCGAGTCCCGTCGTCGTGCGCGCCCCATCCAAGGTGAACCTGCACCTCGGGGTCGGCGATCTCCGTGACGACGGCTATCACGACCTCACCACCGTCTTCCAGGCCCTCTCGCTCAGCGACGACGTGGAGATCTCGCCGGCCGCCTCCCTCGCGGTCAAGGTGACCGGCGAGAGCGCCGACGAGGTCCCCACCGATCGCACCAATCTGGTCTGGCAGGCCGCGGTCCGGCTCGGCCACGTCGCCGGTCGCGCGCCACTGGTGGAGATCTCCATCGCCAAGGGCATTCCGGTGGCGGGCGGCATGGCCGGCGGCAGCGCCGACGCCGCCGCCGCTCTGGTCGGCTTGAACGATCTGTGGGAACTCGGGCTCGGCCGCACCGAATTGTTCGATATCGCAGCCGAACTCGGCAGCGACGTTCCCTTCTCCCTGCACGGCGGTACCGCGCTCGGCCACGGCCGCGGCGAGAAGCTGCTGCCGGTGCTGTCCCGCAACACCTTTCACTGGGTGCTGGCGCTGGCCAAGGGCGGCCTGTCCACACCCGCGGTCTTCCGCGAACTCGATCGCCTGCGCGAGGTCGGCGATCCGCCCCGGCTCGACAGTCCCGAGGAGCTGTTGCAGGCGCTGGCATCGGGCGATGCCACCCAGCTCGCCCCGCTGCTCGGCAACGACCTGCAGGCTGCTGCGTTGTCACTGAAGCCGGAACTGCGCCGCACGCTGCGAGCGGGCGTGACGGCCGGCGCTCTCTCGGGCATCGTGTCCGGCTCCGGCCCCACCTGTGCCTTCCTGTGCGAGTCCGAGGAATCGGCGGTGTCGGTCGCGGCCGAGTTGTCCGGCGCGGGGGTGTGCCGCAGCGTCCGCACCGCGCACGGCCCGGTGCCCGGTGCCCGGGTGATCAGCGGTCCCCAGGACACTGTGAAGCACTGAGCACGGCCTTGGAACGAGCTCGGAGGCCGGACACCCGACGCCCGTGCCGCGTCGGTGAGGGGTGGTCCGGGTGAGCGGCGCGGATCACCCGCAACCGTGCTCGGTAGGCTGACCGGGGACAACGTCTACGACAGAGGACTAATGGCAAACCTGATCAACCTCGAATCGGTCAACAAGAGCTTCGGCGTCAAGCCGCTGCTCGACAGCGTCTCCCTCGGCGTGCAGGAAGGGGAGCGGATCGGGGTTGTCGGTATGAACGGTGGTGGCAAGACCACCCTGCTGGAGGTGCTGACCGGCGTCGAGGAGCCCGACACCGGACGGGTCAGCCGGGTGGGCGGGCTGCGGATGGCCGTGGTGACCCAGCGCGGCGTGCTGCCCGAGGAGGCGACCGTCGGGGACGTGGTGCTCGCGGGCCTCGCGGAAGACGCCATGACCGATGGTGTGGCAGAGCACGAATGGGCCTCCAACCCCCGCATTCGCTCGGTCGTCGAGGGCATCGGCATCGCCGACCTCGGGATGGAGGCGAAGGTCGCCAACCTCTCCGGTGGTGAGCGGAGGCGTGTCGCGCTGGCGGCGGCGCTGGTGCGCGATCTGGATCTGCTGGTCCTGGACGAGCCGACCAACCACCTCGATGTCGAGGGCGTGCAGTGGCTGGCCGCGCATCTTCTCGCCCGGCGCAGCGCGCTGGTGGTCGTGACTCACGATCGCTGGTTCCTGGACACCGTGGCCACCCGCACCTGGGAGGTGCAGGGCGGCAAGGTCGAAACCTACGAGGGCGGCTACAACGACTGGATCTTCGCGCGAGCCGAACGCGTGCGCCAGGCCGATGCCACCGAGCAGCGCCGACAGAACCTCGCCCGCAAGGAACTGGCCTGGCTGCGGCGCGGTGCGCCCGCTCGCACCTCCAAGCCGAAGTACCGGATCGAGGCCGCCGAAACGCTGATCGCCGACGTACCGCCGCCGCGCGACTCGGTGGCCCTGGCCTCGTTCGCGCGAAAGCGCCTGGGGCGCGTGGTGATCGAACTCGAGAACGTCACCCTCGCCACCCCCGACGACCGCGAACTGGTGAAGGATCTGACCTGGCGGCTCGCGCCGGGCGAGCGGGTCGGCCTGGTCGGCGTGAACGGCTCGGGCAAGACCACGCTGTTGCGCGCGCTCGCGGGCGACAATCAGGTCAAGTCCGGCAAGCGAATTCAGGGTCAGACCGTCAAGATCGGCTGGCTGCGCCAGGAACTCGACGACCTGCCGCTGGGAATGCGGGTGCTGGAAGCGGTTCAGGACGTCGCCATGCGAACCATGCTGGGCGACAAGGAGATCAGCGCCGGCCAGCTGGCCGAGCGGCTCGGCTTCTCCCCGGCCAAGCAGCGCACCCCGGTGGGCGACCTGTCCGGTGGCGAGCGCCGCCGCCTGCAGCTGACCCGAATCCTGATGAGCGAGCCCAATGTCCTGCTGCTCGACGAACCCACCAACGACCTGGACATCGACACCCTGCAGCAGCTGGAAGACCTGCTCGACGGCTGGGCGGGCACCATGGTGGTCATCTCCCACGACCGCTACCTGATCGAGCGCATCTGCGACACCACCTGGGCCCTGTTCGGTGACGGCAAGCTCACCAACCTGCCCGGCGGCATCGAGGAGTACCTGCGCAAGCGGGCCGCCAGCTCGACCAACGGCAAGGGCGGCCCCGCCGCCGCCCCGACCGCTGTGTCCTCGGGATCGGGAGCCACGGATGCCGCGGCCCACCGCGCCGCCCGCAAGGAACTGTCCAAACTCGAGCGCACGGTGCAGAAGCTCGACGAGCGCGAGAGCACACTGCACGCCGCGCTGGCCGAGGCGGCCACCACGCCGGACAAGCTGATCGCCCTGGGCACCGAACTCAAGCAGGTGCAGGCGGAAAAGGAAGCGGCAGAGGAACGCTGGCTGGAGTTGGCCGAGAACGTCTGACCGGCCGAGCCCCGAGACAGTGCTGCCCGATCGCGAATCTCGCGGTCGGGCAGTGTCGTTCGATCGGGTCGCGTCCAGCTGTTCGTTCGGGTCGAGCGATCCGGCGGCTGTCAGCCGTGCTGCTCGAGCACCTGCTGATCGAGTGCGGGCACCGGCAGACAGACGCGCACGAATCCCGCACCGAACGAGGTGAGTTCGATGGTCCGGTACAGCACCTTGGTTCCGAAGCTGGTGCGCTTGAGCAACCGTCGCACCTCGGGCAGCGCCTCGAGCAGCTGGTACCGATTGGGGTTGCCGAGCGGTTCGCGGGTGATGTCGATGAGCCCGAGCCGGTCCAGATTGGTCAGGTACTCCTCGACCCGGTTCGGGTAGCGCAAGGCCGCGTCATCGCCGAGCAGCGTGAATTCGCCGTGGTTCGACGACCGTCCGGTGCGGACCTCCAGCGCGGGCTGAGGGCCGTCCAGGTAGAGGTAGCGGATGATGCGCGCCTCGTCCGGGGCCAGCTCGCCGAGGATCCGGGAGTAAGCCGGATGCAGGCTGTCGTCCTCGTGGAAATCGGCCGAGCGGCGCAGTAGTTCGGCGCCGCGGGCGCGCAGGGCGGTGGTGGGATTGGCCTCGGGCGAGGCGTCGGAGGATTCCTGCGGAACCACGCCGAGCGCCTGGCGAACCGAATGCCGCACCTGGGCACCGGCTTCGGAGAGGATGTCGCGGGGCGGATGCCCGGCCATGCTGCCGCGCAGCACCACCGAGGTGACGCCGAGCGCCGTGCTAAGACTCCACACGCTCGCCTCGACCGCCGCCGACATCGCCACCCGCACAACGCCGGTCGCGGTGCGAACCGGCCCGGCGGAGGGCATCGTCGGGGTGACCGGCACCGGCAGGGGAGCGGACGCCCGCACCACGAGCTCGGTGGAGGTATCGGCGGGATCGTCCGCGCCCGTGTCGGATTCGGTCATACCCATGTCGTAGCCACTCCTGTTCCGAAGATCAGGAGGTGAGCGTAACCGGCGAAGAGTCCCAGCGCGCCGCCATGGACAAACAAGAGCCATTCGTCTTGTTTGATCGCCGAACGCAGCATGTCCACGAAGTCCGGCGGCGCCAGCGCCGACATTTGTTTGGCGATGTACTCCTGGACCTGTTTGCCCTGCTGCCTGTTGAAAGCCGGGTCGGCGAAGGCGATCGGCGCGATCTTCATGGACTCGGAGGTGAAGCTGTCCTGCAGGGTGTCGAACTCGCGGCTGCCGAGCGCGAACTTGACCACCCCGCGGGCGGGCCCGAGCGCACGGTCCGCGGCGGGCCGCAGCGTGTCCTCGAGCATCTGCATGGTGCGGTCCGAGCGCGGTCCGTTGAGCAGCTCGTCACCGATGTTGGCGAGGGTCATGACCTGACTGGCCACCATCTCCGCGTAGCCCTCGGTGATCTCGGGCTGCCGCTTGACCAGCAGTCCCTGCCGCCACGGGCACCACCACTTCGGGTAGGCGGGCGCGAAGATCATATTGATGCCGACCCAGTTGACGACCCAGCCGATGATCACGCCGCCGACCGGCAGCACGACCAGCGGCGACCAGCCGGTCCAGTGCAGGATGCCGACCAGCAGCACACCCATGGGCGCACCGAAGTAGAAGCCGAAGTTCTGCATGAATCGCAGTTCCTTCGCGCCGAGCACCTGGAAGAGGCTGTTGAGCAGTTGCGGCCGCGCCTGGAAGTACCGAATGACCATCTGCTTGACGTCGAGCAGTTGATCGATGTTGTTGCCGAGTTCGTCGGTGAGTTCGCGCAGTACTTCGGGAAGTTGCTGCTTCACTCGCGCGTGCACCATGTCGCGCACGCCACTGGGCAGGTTGTACCAAAGTTGCGGATGTTCGCGTCGCAGGATCTCTTCGACGATCCCATGAATCTGGGAATCTGCTATTTCAGTCAGATGTTCCGCGAGCTTGTCCGGTTCGAGTTCCCGATAAAAGTCCGCGACACTGCCGAGTTTCGCCAATCCTTTGTCGACGGCAATGCTCGCCATCTTGTCCGCGCGCGACGGGACGATTCCCTGCCAGCCCGTCCGGCCGTCGTACTGCAGCAGCGGCAGCACCTGAATCCGCTTGGGAAGCAAGGGAAACAGCGCTGCCAGACCCGGCACCCGGAAGCCGTGGAACTTGATCGGCTTGAACAGCATGAGCACGCCGGTCCAGTTGGTGATGTAACCGATCACGCCCGTAAACAGAGGAATTGTGATCAATTCCAGCAATATCGTCGGGTGAACTCCGAAGACAGTCTCTAGCACGACACCCTCCTGCCGACCCGAACACCGGTAACGCCGCCGGCGTTCACACCCCATCGGCGCCTCGGACCTTACTGTCTGTTTACGAATCAAGCCAGCGACGGAGTGTCTGAGTCGGAGATCTCGGTCACACTGAACGCCCTCGATGTACCTCTACCACCATGTGACCACGAGAATGGCGGAGACCACATCCGATTCGCGTGCGAATCGAGGGCTCAGGGGGACATGCTCGGCGGTGCGCCGCGACCACGCAGGGGCGTTGCGATGAGCGTGAACGGGGTAGCCTTCGCATGGATACCAGGCTCGGCGGGCTTGGCGGTCGGTGGGCGGCAATAATCTGTGAACAGTAAGTTCACCCGGCGATATTCGGAGTTGACGTGGCAGACGACAGGACCGGGCACGACGTGGTCCGTCCGGGTTCCCGTGCCGTGGAGCGCAGCTCCGATGTGGAACAGCGGCAGATCAGCAATGAGGCCCGCCTGATTCGTGGCGCGTTCCGAGGGGTCGGCCTCGCGGTCGGCACCGCAGTGCGCGGTACGGAGTGGGCGGTCGGTACCAGCTTCGAGATCACCAAGCAGCTCACCCAGGCCGCGCTCGACGGTGAATCCTCGGCCGATATCGCCGAGCGCACGGGGGCCGCGCTGCGATCCATCGCGCGCAGCGCGCTCGGCGTCACCGAGGGTTCGGTTCGCGAAATCGTCAGCTACGTACCCACTCCCACGAGTGCGCCGCAGCAGGCCATCGGCGTGAACGGCGGCGGCCTGGTCCGCTCGGCCACCACCGATGACCTGCGCCGCCGCGGTGACGCGCTGCTGGCCCGGTCCGCGGATGTGTACTTCACCGAGGACGTGCATCCGGCGTACGACCGCATCCTCGATCAGCTCGCGCCGGACGAGGCGCGCATCCTGCGCTTCATGGCGCTGAACGGCCCGCAGCCGCTGGTAGACGTGCGCACCAACCGACCGCTCGGCATCGGATCCGAGCTGGTCACCGGAGATCTGACCTCGGTGCCGGAGCAGGCGGGCGTGCGTTACCCGGACCGCTCGCGGCACTACCTGATCAATCTGAGCCGACTCGGGCTGATGATGACCTCGGAGGATCCGGTGGTGCTCTCGCGCTACATGGTGCTCGAGGTGCAGCCGGTGGTGGAGTCCGCGCTCAAGAAGGCGGGCCGCGTGCCCAAGATCGTGCGAAAGAGCCTGCGGCTGACCGAGTTCGGCGAGGACTTCTGCAGCACCTGCTTCAGTATCAGCGGCTGAGCGCCGCCTCGCGGCGGCGGCGAGGTGCGGACATCCGCCCGCACCCTGGCCTCGTTCTTTCGGGACGGGCGTTCGGGACACCCGGCAGACGAGGTCCCGATACCGGCTCGTGAACTACTCGGTGCCCGCCACGAGCAGTTCCAGCGTCAGCTTCGGCAGTTCCTTCTGGATGTACTGCAGCCGCCACTTGTCGCTGAACAGTGCCAGGATCGCGCCGTCGGTGCGGGTGAACACCTCGACGCCGCGCTGCCGGTTGAGCTCCTCGGCGGACTCGGCGTCGGTGCGCCGGGCCAGCTGGTACGGCAGATTGTCGAGCTGGGTCTCGACGTTGTACTCGCCCTGCATGCGCGCGGTGACGACCTCGAACTGCATGGGACCGACCGCCGCCAGCACGGGGGAGGCGTCGCCGCGCAGTTCGTTGCGCAGCACCTGCACGACGCCCTCGGAGTCGAGCTGGTCGATGGCCTTGCGGAACTGCTTGTACTTGCCCGCGCTCTGCGCGCGCAGGGTGGCGAAGTGCTCCGGCGCGAAGGACGGGATCGGCGGGAACTCGACCTTCTTGTCCACGAACAGGGTGTGGCCGGGCGCGAGTGCCGTCGCGTTGACCAGGCCGATCACATCGCCCGGATAGGCGGTTTCGACGGTGGTGCGCTCGCGGCCGAATACGGTCAGCGCGTATTTGGTGGCGAACGGGCGGCCGGTCTGCGCGTGCGTGACGACCATGCCGCGCTCGAATTCGCCGGACACGATGCGCATGAAGGCCAGCCGGTCGCGGTGGGCGGTGTCCATGCCCGCCTGCACCTTGAACACGACGGCACTGAACGGATCGCCGGTTCCGCGCTCGGCGCCGTTCACGTCCTTGCGTGCGCGTGGTGGCGGCGCGAGTTCGATGAGGGTCTCGAGGATCTGGCGCACACCGAAATTCAGCATGGCGGAGGCGTAGATGACCGGTGAGGTCTGCCCGGCCAGGAACATCTCCTGGTCGTGGTCCTGCCCGGCGGCCGAGAGCAGTTCGCTCTCCTCGACGGCCTCGTCCCACACCTCGCCTTCGCGCTCGGCGGCGCGTTCGGGGGTGTAGCTCACCTCGGGGGCGATGGTCGCACCACCGGCGGTGCGGGTGAAGTGGATGTACTCGGTGGCCGCGCCGTCCTCGCCGCGGCGCAGCAGGCCGCGGAAATCTCCGGCGATGCCGACCGGCAGGAACAGGGGAGTGGGCGTGAGGCCGATCCGCTCGAGGATCTCGTCGAGCAGTTCCAGCGGGGCCTGGCCCGGCCGGTCCCACTTGTTGATGACCGTGATCACCGGAATGCCGCGATCGCGTGCGACCTGAAAGAGCTTGAGCGTCTGCGGTTCCAGGCCCTTGGCCGCGTCGATGAGCATGACCGCCGCGTCGACCGCGGTGAGCACGCGGTAGGTGTCCTCGGAGAAGTCGGAGTGGCCGGGGGTGTCCACCAGATTGATGACGCAGTCGCCGTACTCGAACTGCAGCGCGGTCGAGCTGACGGAGATACCGCGCGCCTTCTCCATCTCCATCCAGTCCGACACCGTGGCCTTGCGTCCGGCCTTGCCGTGGATCGCGCCCGCCTCGGAGATCACCCGGGCGTGCAGCGCGAGCGCTTCGGTCAGCGTCGACTTGCCCGCGTCGGGATGCGAGATCACCGCGAAGGTGCGCCGCCGGGCCACTTCGCCGGCCAGCCGCCCGGATGCGGGTGCGGCGGTCGCGCTGGTGGTCGGGGAACTCACGGGGACTCCTTATTGTGCGGACGCGGCAACCTGTCCAGGGTACGTGACCGGCCGGGAGGCCGGTCCGGCGAGGTTGACCGGTGCGCCGGCGCGGTTCCGCCCGGCCGATCTAGGTAGCCGGGCTGCCGAGATGCTGCGCGACAGCGGTCGCGACCAGGCGGCGGACATCGGTTCCGGGTGCGACCGCCTCGATGCTGCGATTGGCGACCACGACCGCGATGCCGTGCAGGTTCGTCCACAGGCTCAGCGCCCGCTGCCCGTTCGGATCGTCCACGCATTCGGCGACCCGCTCGGTCCAGCGCCGGAACAACGGCCTGGTCACGGTCACGCGCAGGTTCTCGCCGGCTCCCTCGAGCAGATCGTGGCGGAACATGAGGGTGAACATCTCGCGCCGATGAACCGCGAATTCGACGTAGGCCATTCCGGTCAGTTCCAGCCGGGCATGCGGTGAATCCGCCTGCACCGCTTCGAAATCGGCGCGCAGGTCGGTGTAGCCGCGCGCCGCGACCGCGGCCAGCAGCGCGTTGTGGGTCGGGAAATACCGCCGTGGCGCGCCGTGTGACACCCCCGCCTCGCGGGCGATCGCCCGCAATCCGAGCTGCGCGGCGCCCACTTGTTCCAGCATCTCGACGCCCGCGGCCACCAGCCGTTCCCGCAGCGGCTCAACCACTTCCATGTGCACCATTCTCGCCGTACCTCTCCGGGACCTCGCCTCGTGGCCCTCGTCGGAACTCGTGGTGCACCGCACCTGTCGTGCTCCGGCGCGCATTACTCCGGCTCGGGCGCTCCGGTGTGTCCTGCCCTGTCGCCGACCTGATCCTCGGCGGGAAGTCCGTGTTCCGACCGAGCCGCTGTGGCCGACGAATCCTCGAGTGGCCGAAAATCTTCGTAGACAGTGTCTACCGGTTGGTGTAGACATTGTAGACAGTGTCTACGCGCTTCGGTCAGGGGAGGTTTTCATGTGGTACTGGGTGCTGAAGCACGTGCTGGTCGGTCCGGTGCTCAGGCTGCTGGGACGGCCGAAGGTCGAAGGCCTGCACAATGTTCCGGCTCAGGGCCCGGTCATCATCGCCGCCAACCATCTCGCCGTGGTGGATTCGCTGTATCTGTGCCTGGTGCTGCCGCGCCGGCTGACCTTCATCGCCAAGCAGGAGTACTTCACCGGCGGCGGCTGGCGCGGGCGGGTCAACCGCTGGGTCATGGCCGCGACCGGTCAGGTGCCCGTCGACCGCACCGGCGGCGCGTCCGGCTCCGATTCGCTCGCGGCCGCGGTGCGCATCCTCGAGCAGGGCGGCATGTGGGGTATCCACCCGGAGGGCACCCGCTCCCCGGACGGGCGCATCTATCGGGGGCGCACCGGCGTGATCCGGGTGGCGATGGAAACCGGCGCACCGGTCGTTCCGGTCGTGCTGTCCGGCACCGACAAGGTGAACGCCCGCCATCGCCGATTCCTGCGCCCCGCCAAGGTCTCCCTCTCCTTCGGTCGCCCGCGCTACTTCCTCCCGGCCGACCAGCAGGCCGTCCGCCGCGCCACCGACGATCTGATGGCCGACCTGGTTCGCCGCTCCGGTCGCCCCTACGTCGACTGCTACGCAACCACTTTCAAGGACCGCGCCGAAGCCGCCTGAACCCCGCGCCGGCGAGCGGGCCGTCTCGCCCTCGCCCGCAATTGAATTCGCTCGTAGCCGAAGTGTTGATGCGGTTCCCTCCCCGTGCTGAAGTCTCGATGCCGGAGTGGAAGGGCGCATATGACATCGACCGAAGACAGTGGGACCGGGACCGAGGACCGCCGGGTCGTGATCGTCACCGGGGCCGCCTCGGGTATCGGGCGTGCCGCGGTCGAGCTGTTCGCCGCCCGTGGACACCACGTGATCGCCGTGGACATCGACGAGTCCGGTCTGTCCGATCTGCGCGGCGATCCGATCGTTCTGACCGGCGACGTGTCCGCCGAGGAGATCAATGCGCGCGCGGTGCGCACGGCCCTGGACCGTTTCGGCCGCCTCGACACCGTCGTGCTCAACGCGGGCACCGGCGGCACACCGCCGCTCGAGTCGCCCGGCGCGGTGGAAGCCGCCGATCGCATTCTCGGCGTGAACCTGCGCGGGCCGATCCACGGCCTCCGCGCCGCGATCCCCGCTCTGCGCCATACCCGGGGATCGGCGATCTTCACCGCGTCGGTGGCCGGTTTGCGTGGCGATCCCGGCAATTGGGCCTACAACGCGTCCAAGGGTGCGCTGGTCAACCTGGTCCGCGCCTTCGCGCTCGACTACGCCGCCCAGGGTGTGCGGGTCAACGCCATCGCTCCCGGACTGACCCGAACCGCGATCACCTCGGGTGTTCATCGCAACCCCGCGCTGCTGGCCGAGATAGAGCGGCGCATCCCGCTCGGCCGGGTCGCCGAACCCGAGGAGCAGGCCGAGGCGATCTGGTTCCTGGCCTCGCCGGCCGCCTCCTACATCACGGGCACCACGCTGGTGGTGGACGGCGGGCTCGACGCCAATCTCGGAATCCTGCCGCTGCCCGGTCAGGGCTTCTGAGCTTCTCTCCGGACGTGCTGGGAAGCGGTTCGGATATGGTCGCGTGGGCTCGGGCATATCGGGGATCCAGATGGGTGGCCCGGCGCCCTACTCCAAGTCGGGGGGCGGTTCAAGGGGTATACGCCTGCGTGTTAGAGTCTTCGGGTTGTCTCGGCGAGGGTGTGGCACCCAGTTGCCCACCGTGATCGACGCGGCTCGGCCTTCCGGTCGTCCATGCTCGGTCTTCGCCTGACTCGCAAGCCACAAAGACCCGGTCGGGGCGGAGTATTCCCCCGACTCGCATGTAGACCATTTGCCGGAAGAGCCCGTAGGAGAGACTCATGTCTGATGCCAACCTTCTCGTAGCCACCGTTCGCACCGAGTTCGGCAAGGGCGCTGCCCGCCGTACCCGCCGCGACGGCAACGTGCCCGCCGTGCTGTACGGCCACAACGAGGAGCCGCAGCACCTCGCCGTGAACGCCCGCGAGTTCGCCGCCATCCTGCGTCAGCACGGCACCAACGCCATCCTGAACCTGGACATCGCCGGCAAGCCCGCCCTGGCCATGACCAAGTCCGTGGTCGTGCACCCGCTGCGTCGCTACATCGAGCACGCCGACCTCCTGGTCATCCGCAAGGGTGAGCGCGTCGTCGCCGACGTCAACATCAACATCGTCGGCGAGCCCGCCGCCGCCACCCTGGTCACCCAGGAGACCTCGGTGCTGTCCGTCGAGGCCGACGCCATGAAGCTGCCCGAGTCCATCGACGTCTCCATCGAGGGCGTCGAGGCCGGTACCCAGATCACCGCCGGCTCCATCACGCTGCCGTCCGGCGTCGCCCTGGCCGGTGACCCGGAAGCGCTGATCGTCAACGTCATCGCCGCCCCGCAGGCCGCCTCCGAGGACGAGGACGAGGCTGCCACCGAGGAAGCCGCCGAGTAATACCGCCGCACAACGGTTCTCGTGACCGAGGCAACGGCCGGGCCGGTGCTCGTGGTCGGACTGGGTAATCCCGGTTCCGAATACGAGCGCACCCGGCACAATGTCGGCTTCATGGTCGCCGACGTGCTCGCGGAGCGCGTCGGGGGCCGTTTCACCGTGCACAAGAAATCCGGCGCGGACCTGCTCGAGGCACGCCTGGACGGGCGAAAGGTGTTGATCGCCAAACCGCGCGACTACATGAACCTGTCCGGCCGCCCGGTGGCCGCGCTGGCCCGCTTCTTCTCGGTACCCGCGACCGATGTGATCGCCGTCCACGACGAGCTCGATCTGCCGTTCGGCGATATCCGATTGAAGCGCGGTGGCGGTGAAGGCGGCCACAACGGCCTGCGTTCGATCTCGCAGGCGCTCACCACCAAGGAGTACCTGCGGGTGCGCTTCGGTATCGGGCGCCCGCCGGGTCGGCAGGATCCCGCGGATTATGTGCTCAAGCCGTTCTCGGCTCCGGAGCGCAAAGAGGTCCCGGTGATCGTGGAGCAGGCCGCCGACGCGGTGGAGTTGCTGCTGCGGGTGGGCCTGGAAGCCGCGCAGAACCAGCTGCACTGAGGTCGACGCCGGGTAGTAGTGCCGAAGATGTCGATTCGCCCCGTCACGGTTGTCGTGACGGGGCGAAGTCGTCTGTGGGGCAGCGTTGTCGGTGGGGCAGAGTTGTCGGCGGGGCAGAGTCGCTGGTGGGGCAGAGTCGCTGGTGGGGCAGAGTCGCTGGTGGGGCAGAGCCGTTCCTACCCCGCGACCGTCCTCAGGTCAGCTGCGCCGAGGTGGCCGCGCGCCGGAGCTTGCCGGAGGAGGTCTTGGGCAGGGCTCCCGGGCCGAGAATGGTGACGCTGCGCGGGCGGACGCCGACCTCGGAGAACACCGCGTGCACGATCTCGTGCTCGATGCGTTTGACCTCGCCCGAATTCTGGAAGTCGTTGCTCTCCACCACCACCGCGAAGCTCTCGCGCTTCTGCCCGGCGTCGAGCCGGACCGCCACCGCGTTGCCGGGGCGAACACCCTTGACGTGCAGGGCCGCTCGCTCGATATCGGTCGGATAGATATTGCGCCCGCCCATGATGATCACGTCCTTGATCCGGCCGCACACCACCATCAGGCCCTCCTCGGTGAAGTAGCCGATGTCGCCGGTGTCGAGCCAGCCGTCGGCGTCCTGCGCCGGACGGAAGCCCTCGGTGGTGACATAGCCGGAAGTGACAGCGGGGCCACGCAATTCGATCACCCCGACGCTGCGGGTGGGCAGCGGTTGGCGATCGGAGTCCACGACCCGGCCCTCGAGGTTGTCGACGAGGTAACCGAGGGTGGGCAAACGGCGAACGGCGCCGTGGTGATGCTCGGGGTCGCGCACCGGCACCGCCTTGCCGAGCGCCTCGAGCAGATCGGCGTCCACCACATCGAGCACCTGACCCAGTCCCGGATCGGGAACGGACACGGCCAGTGTGGTTTCGGCCATGCCGTAGACCGGGGTCAGCGCCATCGGGTTGAGCCCGAACCGTTTTCCGGCGGCGGCCAGCGCGTCCATGGTGTCGGCGTCCACCGGTTCCGCGCCGTTCCACATGTAGCGGACGCTGCTCAGATCGAGCGCGCCGTCGGGGGCGTTGCGCAGTCGGCGGGACAGCAGTGAGTACGCGAAATTCGGTGCGGCAGTGACAGTTCCGTGATATTTGGAGATCAGCTCGGCCCACAGGATCGGCCGCATCAGGAAGTCCAGCGGCGTCACGCAGACGACTTCCGCGCCGAATTGCATGGGGACGCTGAGGAATCCGACCATGCCCATATCGTGGAAGAGCGGCAGCCAGCTGACCATCACATCGGTGTCGAGCTGGAACTTCACCCGATCGAACATGGCGTACGCGTTCACGAAGAAATTGCCGTGCGTGATCCGCACCGCCTTCGGCTTGCCGGTCGAACCGGATGTCAACTGCTGCAGGGCGATATCGTCCTCGCCGGTCGGCAGCGGATCGATCGCCGTGCCCTCGCGCAGAGCGTCGATGGTCACGAAGGCGATGCCGCGTTCGGTCAGCAGCGGTGCCGCGGCCTCGAACGGCGCGCCCAGGATCACCGCTCGCGCGTCGATCATCCGCAGCACGGTTTCGGTGTCCTGCGCCCACATCTGCAGATCGGTGCGCGGTGTGGGCTGATGCAGCATGGTGATGGACGCCCCGCGCATCCACACCGCCTGGCAGGCCGGCGCGATGTCCACCGGCATCCCGGCCAGCACGCCCACCGCGTCGCCGTGCCCGATCCCCGCGTCGGCCAGGCCACCGGCCATGCGTCTGGCGATCGAGTGGATCTCACCCCAGCCCTGCCGCAGCGGCGCATCCGGTTCCCCGGTCACCAGCCCTCGCTCGGAGACCTGGGCGGTCGCATACATCTCATCGGTGAATCGGCTCACGATCGACTCCTCAAACGCGCTGCCTGACACCCAACTATCCCGCTGCCGCCCCGGCCTGTTAACCCTTTTCGAACATGTTGTCCGAGGGCTGGAACATGTTGTCCGACTTCAGGACGGCCGGAGGGCAGGTATGAGATGGGCGGCCGGACCCCGGCCGCCGGGCAGTGCGCGAGCAGCCACCGAAGTCACGCGAGGGCGGCGACGGCGTCCAGGAAGCGGTCCAGATCCTCGAAGCTGACGAAGTAGTGCGGCGAGGCGCGCACGACCGATGTCAGTTCGCGCGCGGTCATGTCCAGCAGCGTGGATTCGCGGTGGCTGACGGTGACGGTGACGGATTCCTCGCGCAGGCGGTCGCGCACCTCGGCCGGTTGCAGACCGGCGACCGTGAACGAGACGATGCCCGCCTGTCGCACGCCGAGATCCCGGACCCTCACCCCCGGTACTTCCGGCAGTGCCTTGCGCAGGTACGCGGCCCGATCGGCGACGGCCTGGTAGGCCTGGGCCGGTCCGAGGTCGAGCAGATACCGCACGGCCGCGCCGAGCCCGAGCCGTCCGGCCACGTCGCACTCCCAGAATTCGAAGCGGCTCGCATCGGCGGCGAGGGTGTATTCGCCGGGTCCGGTCCAGGCGGCGCTGTGCAGGTCGAGGCGTCCGGGTTCCAGGGTGGCGGCCAGCTCCGGACGCAGATACAGGAATCCGGTGCCGCGGGGTCCGCGCAGCCATTTGCGTCCGGTCGCGGACAGCGCGTCCACGCCGAGCGCGGTGACGTCCAGCGGTAGCTGACCCGCGGACTGGCAGGCGTCCAGCAGTACCAGCGCGCCCACCCGGTGGGCGATCTCGGTGGCCTCGCCGACCGGGTTGATCAGGCCGCCGTTGGTCGGCACGTGCACCAGCGAGACCAGTTTCACCCGCTCGTCGAGCATCGATTCCAGGGCCTCGAGATCGAGCTGGCCGGTGCTGTCGCTCGGGATCGGTTCGACCGTCGCGCCGGTCTGCCGGGCGCGCTGCAGCGCGCCGATGGCATTGCTGGCGTAGTCGGAGCCGGAGATCAGGATGCGATCGCCGGGGGCGAGCGGCACCGAGTAGAAGAAATCCGTCCAGGAGCGACTGGCGCTGTCGCTGAGCGCGATGGTCCCCGGGGCCGCGCCGATCAGCTCTCCGATGCCGGTTTTCACCGCGGCCAGATCGTCGAGCCGCTCGGTGGCGGCGCGATAGCCGCCGATCTCCGCCTCGCGCCGCAGGTGGGCGACGGCGGTGTCCACGACGACCTGCGGGGGCAGCGAGGACCCGGCGCTGTCGAGAAATACCTGGCCCTCGCAACCGGGAGTATCCGCGCGTAACCGGGAGTTGTTCACCATGGAATCGACCATATCGGTTGGTGTGTTCTCGGTTTCGTCAGATTTTTTGTCATGCTCGGTCGCTACCCTGGATGGATCGCCGCGACCAGGCGACGACTGTTCGGTAGAGCGGAGATTGGCATGGCGATGACGGTGTCCTCTACCAGCGCGGTACGCCGCACGGTAGCCACATCCGAGACCGCGTCCGATACCGCCCGCGCCGGCCGCGCCGAGTCCTCGCCCTCGAGCGAGTTCTCCTCCCGCGCGGTGGCCGAGGCGTACGTCGGCAAAGTGTGTTTCAAGCAGGGCCCACCCGCGCTCATCGGCGCCGAATTGGAGTGGCTCACCGCGCATGGTGGGGCTTCGGCGTCAGCACCGCGTCCGGACCTGAGGGTGTTCGCGGACGCACTCGGACCCTATGCGCCACGGTCCATTTCCCCTGATTCCCCGGCCGATCCGCTGCCGGGAGGGAGCCGGGTCACCCTCGAGCCCGGTGGTCAGATCGAACTTTCCAGTCCCCCGTTCGGCTCCGCCGCCGAACTCTGCGAGAGCCTGCGCATCGACGCGGCCCGCCTGCGGGAACTGCTCGAATCCCGCGATATTCGCACCTTCTCCGCCTCCGCCGACGCGGTCAGACCGCCCCGGAGGCTGCTCCAACTGCCGCGCTACCGCTCGATGGAGCAAACCTTCTCCGCGCTGGGCCCTTTCGGCGCGCTCATGATGTGCAATACGGCCGCAGCCCAGGTGAGCGTGGACGCCGGGGCGAATCCCGCCGAGATCAGGGCCCGCTGGGAGGCGCTCTACGCGATCGGCCCGGCACTGCTGGCCGCTTTCGCCTGCTCGCCCGCCCTGCACAGCGCACCGCCCGGTGAATGGGCCTCCCAGCGCATGCGCGCCTGGTTGCGCCTGGACCACCTCCGTACCCGCCCACCCGTGCACGACTGGTCGGATCCGATCTCCGGCTACGCGCGCTGGGTCCTGGACACCCCGCTGCTGTGCGTCCGCAGCGACGGCGACGATTGGACCGCTCCGCCCGGGGCCACCTTCGCGGATTGGCTGTGCGGCGCGCTGGACGACGAGATCGATCGCCGTCCCGATCACACCGATCTCGACTACCACCTGACCACCGTCTTCCCACCGGTCCGGGCCTCGGGGCACCTCGAGGTGCGCTATCTCGACGCCCAGCCGGGTGACACCTGGTCGGTGCCCGTGCACGCCATCGACGCGCTGATGTCCGCCCCGGCGGTCGTCGCGGAGGCCACCGCGCTGTCGGCGGCGGTCCGGGACCACTGGTCCGAGGCGGCGCGCTACGGCCTCGCCGACCCGGACATTCGCGCGGCCGCGGTCTCGCTGCTGGAACTGGCCGCCGCCCATGCCACCACCGATGCCGCCGCGCGCGAGGTGGCGGACGCCGCCGAGCGATGTCGCGGCGGTCGAACACCCAACGAGGACTTCGGAGTTCAGTCATGACGATGCAGCAGGTGCCCGGAACGGATCGGGCCGAGACGGAGCGGTTGCGCGAGCGGATCGCGACGGTGCTCGAGCGAGCTCGCAGGCGCACGGTGGGGCTCACCGAATGCCTGGACGAGGCCGAACTGGTGGCGCAGCATTCACGGATCATGAGTCCGCTGGTCTGGGATCTCGCGCATATCGGCAACCAGGAGGAGCTGTGGCTGGTGCGCGATGTCGGTGGGCGAGAGGCGGTTCGGTCCGATATCGACGAGCTGTACGACGCGTTCAAACATGCCCGGGTGGATCGGCCCGCGCTGCCGCTGCTGGACCCCGCGCAGGCCCGCGTGTATGTGGGCACGGTGCGCGAGAAGGTATGGGATGTGCTGGAGCGCACACCTTTACGCGGTGAGGGTCTGCTGCGCGACGGTTTCGCCTTCGGCATGATCGCCCAGCACGAGCAGCAGCACGACGAAACCATGCTGGCCACGCACCAGCTGCGCACCGGAGACGCCGTGCTCGCGGCTCCCGCCACGCCGGTCGTCCGGACGCCGGTCGGCGGCGAAGTCGTCATTCCCGCAGGCGAATTCACGATGGGCACCGATACCGATCCGTGGGCGCTGGACAACGAGCGCCCCGCGCACCCGGTGCACGTGCCCGGCTTCGCCATCGATGCCGCCCCCGTCACCAACGAGCAGTTCCTGGCCTTCCTCACCGACGGTGGCTACGACCGCCCGGAGCTGTGGTCCGAGAGCGGCTGGGCGCATCGGCAGGAGGCCGGTCTGGTGGCTCCGCAGTTCTGGGAGCAGGACGGCGGCGGTCGTTGGTGGCGAAGGGTTTTCGGCGTCATGCAGCCGCTGCGACCGCAGCAGCCGGTCGTGCACGTGTGCTGGTTCGAGGCGGAGGCGTACGCCAACTGGTCGGGCAAGCGGTTGCCCACCGAGGCCGAATGGGAGAAGGCCGCGCGCCATGATCCGGTGTCCGGGCGTACACGCCGATTCCCCTGGGGCGATGCCGATCCGAGTGAACTCACCGCCAATCTCGGTCAGCGCCACCTGGAGCCCGCCGACGCGGGGGCCTATCCTGCGGGCGCTTCCCCGGCCGGTGTGCACCAGTTGATCGGCGACGTATGGGAGTGGACCGCTTCGGGTTTCGACCCGTACCCCGGCTTCCACGCCTTTCCCTATCGTGAGTACTCCGAGGTCTTCTACGGCGGGGATTACCGGGTGCTGCGCGGCGGCTCCTTCGGCGCGGACGAGGTGGCCTGCCGTGGCACCTTCCGCAACTGGGACCATCCCATCCGCCGCCAGATCTTCGCCGGTTTCCGGCTCGCCAGAGATCTGAGATCGGACGAGCACTGATGTGCCGCCACCTCGCCTATCTCGGCCCCCCGGCCCCGGTGGGCGACCTCCTCACCCGGGGACCGCATTCCCTGCGCACCCAGTCCTGGGCCCCGCGTGACATGCGCGGCGGCGGAACGATCAACGCCGACGGCTTCGGCGTCGCCTGGTGGAGCCTATCTTCCGAGTCTCCGGTCCTCAGCCGCTATCGCAACGCCGCCCCTGTCTGGACCGATCCCGCGGTGGAGGAGGTGCTGCCGCAATTGCATTCGAGCGCGGTGCTCGCGGCGGTGCGGTCCGCGACGGTGGGTATGCCGGTCGAGCGGGAGGCGTGCGCGCCGTTCGTCCACGGCCGCTGGGCCTTCAGCCACAACGGTTCGATACCCCGGTGGCGTCGCACGCTCACCGCCGTGGCGAGTCGATTCGGGTCACCGCCACTGCTCGACGCGGAGGCGCTGACCGATTCGGCGGTGCTGTGGGTGATCGCGCGGGAACTGCTCGATGCCGGGGAATCACCGGAAAACGTCCTGCGACAGCTGGTTCGGGCGGTGATCGAGCTGTCGCCGAACTCGCGACTGAATCTACTGCTGGGTGACGGGGAGAGCGTCTGGGCCACGACGTGGCACCACTCCCTGTCGGTGCTGGTGACCGACACGTTCGCGGTCGTCGCCTCGGAACCGTACGACGACGATTCGCGGTGGCGTGCCATCGAGGATCGGCGGTTGGTGAGCGTGCGGCCCGGGCACCTGACTGTTCTCGATCTTGATGCTGTTATCGAAGAGGGAAAGGCTTTTTCATGAATGCGGCGACTGTCGAAGTTCATCTGACCGACGAGGATCTGACCACGGCACTGCGCGAGGATGTGCGCAGCGGCCTGACTTCCGAGCCGAAGTCGTTGCCGCCCAAGTACTTCTACGACGCACGGGGCAGCGAGCTGTTCGAGCGGATCACCGAGCTGGCCGAGTACTACCCGACCAGGACCGAGCGCGCGCTGCTCGAGCGCGTGGTCGGCGAGATCGCCGGGATCGCCCAGGCCGAGGTGCTGGTGGAGCTGGGCGCCGGATCCGCGGCCAAGACACGGCTGTTGCTCGAGGCGCTGATCTCCGGTGGTCCGCTCAAGACCTATGTGCCGCAGGATGTTTCCGTCACCGCGTTGAACGCGGCGGCCGAACAGGTGGCCGTGGAGTTCCCGGGCCTGGCGGTACACGGAGTGGTCAGCGATTTCACCGCCACGCTGGACAATCTGCCCCGCGGCGGGCGGCGCATGATCGCCTTCCTCGGTGGCACCATCGGCAATCTGGTGCCGAGTGAGCGCGCGGATTTCCTGGCCGGCATCCACGAGGTCCTCGAACCGGGGGAGCAGCTGCTGCTCGGCGCGGGTCTGGTCATCGATCCGGCGGTGCTGGTGCCCGCCTACGACGATGCCTCGGGTGTGACCGCGGAGTTCAATCGCAATGTCCTGCATGTGCTCAACTTGCGGCTGAACGCGAATTTCGAGCCGGAGAAGTTCCGGCACGTCGCCCTGTGGGACGCGGAGCGGGAGTGGATCGAGATGCGGCTCGAGGCCACCGAGGCCATGCGGGTCACCGTCGCGGACCTGGATCTGACCGTCGATTTCGCCGCGGGTGAGCAGTTGCGCACCGAGATCTCCGCCAAGTTCCGCCGCGCGGGGCTCGAATCGGAGTTGGCGGCAGCGGGTTTCGCGACCGAGCGGATGTGGACGGATCCGGACGAACGTTTCGTCCTGGTGCTGGCCGAGCGCCGGTAGCGCGCCGGGTCCGGCGCCCAACCGTCCGGCCTCGGCACGCAACCGGGCGAATGCATCAATTCCGGCAATGGCGACACTGCCTCCGACCTAGGATCTGGGGCAGTGAAGCCGTGGGAGATAACCGGCCTCGTCCTCGGACTCGCCGCGTTCTGTATTGCCTTGCCGCCGTTGCTCGGCTGGAACCGGGCGCGACTGTGGTTCCCGACCGGGCTGTTCCTGCTGGTGGCCGCGGTCGCGCTGCTTTTCCTGCCGCTTCCGCACCCCGCCGGTGACGTGGACTGCGGTACGGTGCTGAGCCCGCGTCACGCCTGGATCGGCCCGCCGCTGTGCCTGGACACCCTCGATTGCAGTGACCCGACGTTCGTGCGGCAGTGCGGTGCGAACCGCACCGACCGAATCCAGACCATCGTCGTACTCGCTGTGTTCGCGCTCGGGGTGGTGACGCTCAGCGGTGTTTCGCTGCTGCGCAGACGACCCTGCCCCCGGTCGAACTGACCCCGAGGGCGCGCGTCTCACTCGAGCCCGGTTGTCACTTTTGCGCGGTGACCGCGCTGAGCCATTCCACCAGTGGCCGAATCTCTTCCCACGCCTTGCGGATCCGGGTGGCGGCCTCCGGCGTGGTCAGCCAGTCCGGAGCGCCGAATTCGTAACCGGCGGTGAGGGATTTGTGGCGCAGCAGATCGATTCGCGGATGATCGATCGAATAGCCCTTGGGCTTGGTCGCGAGCTTGTCCCCGCCGATCCGATAGCCGGCCGAGACCAGTTGCGCCAGTAGCTTTTCCAGCTCGGCTCCGCGCACCTCGTGGTCGATGGCGGCGCGGAGCGCGGCCAGTTGCGCGGCATCGGCGGCGTACAGGCCACCGCCGGTGTAGAGCCCGCCCGCGCCGATCTGCACGTACCACCCGGCGGTCGGCGCGGAATGCACGACCGCGCCCTGATGATTCTTGTACGGCGTCTTGTCCTTCGAGAAGCGCACGTCCCGATAGGGCCGGAAGATCTTGGCCGGCCCGAAGTCCTTTTCCAGGTCGGCGACCAGGGCTTTCATCGGATCCCGCACCGCGGACTCCCAGACCTTCTTGTTCGCGTTCCAGAAGGTTTTGGAGTTGTCGGCTTCGAGGTCCTCGTAGAAGTCGAGCCCGGCGAGCGGGAATCCGATGAAGTCCGACATGCCTAGTTGTATCCGACCCCGCTGGTGCCCAGCACCACGAAGGCCAGGATCAGGCCGAGCACCAGCGTCACGCCACCGGCGATGGCAGCCCACTTGCCCAGCGGCTCACCCTTGCTGTTGCCCACGATGCCCAGAATGATCGCGGCGATGCCGAATCCGGGCGGGCAGAACAGCAGCGCGATGGCCGCGCAGATGAAGCCGATGATCGAGAACACCTGCGGCCCACGGGGAACCGGGGCACCACCGTAGGGCTGGTACTGCTGTCCGTAGGCAGGCTGACCGTACTGTCCCTGCTGTCCGTACTGACCCTGCTGTCCGTACTGACCGGGCTGCCCCGGCTGCCCGTACGGCTGCTGCGGATACTGCTCGTACCCGGGCTGCTGCGGGTACCCCGGGTAGCTCGGCTGCCCACCCGCGGGCTGCCCGCCGACCGGCGGATACCCGTAGGCCCCACCGGCCGGGTACTGAGGTTGCGCTCCGCTGCTCTGTGGGTGAGGCTCCGCTCCGCCGCTCTGCGGTCCCGGGTACTGCCCCTGGGCGCCACTGTCCTGCGGTCCCGGATACTGCCCGGGCGGCGGCGGATAGCTCTGCCCCTGCGCGGCCGGATTGAACGTGGTGGGATCGGGCGGCGCGGCGGGCGCGTCGTGCGGCGGCTGCTCCTGGTTGTCGGGCTGCTTCTTGAACATGTCGCCCGGGCCGGAGCCGGGTTCGTTCGGCGGCGTGCTCATGTCGCGCCTTCCTCGAGAGGGGTGTGAGCCTTCACAGGGTTATCACAGTCTAGGGGTCCGTGCGCAACACGGACCGGTCCTCGACCGGCGCGAAGCGTCAGTCGCGCGGTTCGTCGAGGATGTCCATGGCCGCGACTTCGGCCGGTCGGTCGTCCTCGGATCGAGACTCCTCGCGTCCGCGCCGTCGCGTCCATTCCTGATCGAGCTCGTCCGCGATGCCCAGATGTCCGTCGTCGTCGTTCTCGCGATTGCGGATGACGAGGTCTTCGGGGGGATCGGTGATGTAGCGCTCGTACTCGCGGACCTCGTCGGCCTGGTCGTCGTCGCCGAGGTCGTAGTCGAGATCCTCGACGTCCTCGGTATCCAGGACCTCGTCCATGAGCTGCTCGTTGTCGTCGTTGCGCTGTTCGTTCATACGGGCACCTGCCTTCCGCGCGTCAGCGCACCTGTAGCAAACCGCAATACAGATAGCCACGCTACCGGTCCCATCGCGTCCAGGCACCTATGCGCCGCCTTTTTCTCCGCGGGCCGCATACAGAACAGCACCCCCGCCCATCGGGCGGGGGTGCTGTCACCGGAACTCTCGCGGACTACGCGTTTCCGTTGAAAAGCCCTGTGACGGAACCGTTCTCGAAGACCTCGCGGATGGTCATCGCCAGCAGCGGGGCAATGGACAGCACCGTCAGGGTCGGGAACTTCTTGGACTCCTCGATCGGCAGCGTATTGGTGACCACGACCTCTTTCGCGCCGCAGTTCGCGAGGCGCTCGGCGGCCGGATCGCTGAGGATGCCGTGGGTGGCGGCGATGACCACATCGCCCGCGCCGGCCTCCTTGAGCACGCGCACGGCCCCGGCGATGGTGCCGCCGGTGTCGATCATGTCGTCGATCAGGATGCAGGTGCGGCCGTCGACGTCACCGACCACGCGGTTGGCGGTGGTCTGGTTGGGCACCAACGGATCACGGGTCTTGTGAATGAACGCCAGCGGTGCGTCCGCGAGCGAGTTGGCCCACTTCTCGGCCACCTTCACGCGGCCCGCGTCGGGCGACACGACCGTGATGTTGGACAGGTCGTAGTTGTTGCGGATGTGCTCGGCCAGCTGCACCTGGGCGTGCATGTGATCGACCGGGCCGTCGAAGAAGCCCTGGATCTGATCGGTGTGCAGGTCGATGGTGATGATGCGGTCCGCGCCCGCGGTCTTGAGCAGGTCCGCGATCAGGCGAGCGGAGATCGGCTCGCGGCCGCGGTGCTTCTTGTCCTGGCGGGCGTACGGGTAGAACGGCAGCACCGAGGTGATGCGCTTGGCCGACCCGCGCTTGAGCGCGTCGATCATGATGAGGTGCTCCATGACCCACTGGTTCAGCGGCGCCGGGAAGCTCTGCAGCACGAAGGCGTCGGAGCCGCGGACCGATTCCTCGAACCGGACGAAGGTCTCGCCGTTCGCGAAGTCGCGCGCGGTCTGGGGGGTGACATGGACGTTGAGTTCCTTGGCCACCGCCTCGGCGAGCTCTGGATGAGCGCGTCCCGAGAACAGCATCAGATTCTTGTGGTTATCGGTCGAGAACGCGGTCACGGACGTTCGCCATCCTTTTGCTCGTCGGGTTCCTCGTGTGCCGCGATGGCCGATTCGGCCGCGCGGGCGGCAGCGGTACCGGGTCGTCTGCTCTGCACCCAGCCCTCGATATTGCGTTGCGCTCCACCCGACACCGCGAGGGCGCCCGGTGGAACGTTCCTGCGCAGTACAGTACCTGCACCCGAATACGCGCCGTCACCCACGGTGACCGGTGCGATGAACATGTTGTCGCTGCCCGTGCGCACGTGCGAGCCGACTGTCGTGTGGTGCTTCCTGACGCCGTCGTAGTTCACGAAAACGCTCGCCGCACCGATGTTGCTGTACTCGCCGATCGTGGCGTCGCCGACGTAGCTCAGATGCGGGACCTTGGAGTGCGCGCCGATGTTGGCGTTCTTGGTCTCGACGAAGGTGCCGATCTTGCCCGCCTCGCCGAGGATGGTGCCCGGCCGCAGATAGGCGAAGGGTCCGACGTTCGCGCCGGGCCCGATGGCCGCCTTCTCGCCGTGGGTGCGCACCACCTTGGCGCCGTCGCCGACGTTCACGTCGGTGAGCGTGCAGTCGGGGCCGATCTCGGCGTCCTCGCCGATCACGGTGTCGCCCAACAGTTGTACGCCCGGCCGGATGATCGCGTCGCGCCCGATGATGACGCCGCCGTCGATCCACGTGGTGGCCGGATCGACGATGGTGACCCCGGCGCGCTGGTGCCGCTCCACGATGTAGCGGTTCAGCGTGCGCGCCGCACCGGCCAGCTGCACCCGGTCGTTCACGCCGGTGACCTTGGCCGAATCGAGCAGTCGCGCACCGTGAACCGGATGCCCGGCTTCGCGGGCCAGCTTCAGCACATCGGTGAGGTAGAGCTCGTGCCGGGCGTTGGCGGTATCGATGCGCGAGAGCATGGTGCGCAGGACGGCCGCGTCGAAAACGTAGACACCCGAGTTGACCTCGTTGATCGCGGCCTGCGCCGGGGTGGCGTCGGCGTGCTCGACGATCTCGAGCACCTGGCCCTGCTCGTCGCGGACGATCCGGCCGTAGCCGTTCGGGTCCTCCGGGACGAACGTCAGCACGGTGGCCGCCGAGCCGGAGTAACTGCGGTGTTCGTCGAGCAGGGCGTGCAGCGTGTGCCCGTCCAGCAGCGGCACATCCGCGTAGGTGACGAGCAGGTTCCCGGCGAAGTTCTCCGGGAGGGCGGTGAGCGCGCACTGCACGGCGTGCCCGGTGCCCAGTTGTTCCTCTTGAACGGCCAGGACTATCTCGCGGCCGAGCTCTGCGGCCTCTTTGCCGACGGCGGTTCCGACCTGTTCACGGTCGTGCCCCACCACGGTGATGAGGTATGCGGGTTCGATCTCGTTCGCCGCATGCAGCGCGTGCGCGAGCATGCTGCGGCCGGCCAGTGGGTGCAACACCTTGGGGGTCTTGGACCGCATTCGGGTTCCGGCTCCAGCGGCGAGAACGACGACCGCGGTCTGCTGTGGCATGGATCTCCCTCGGCTGCCGGTCATCATGCTTGCTGAGTTCTGGTTGCGCTGGGCCACAGGGGGGTGGGCAGCGATGTGCGGGAGCAACGATAGTGACCCCGCTCGCAAGCTCCGCCGCCAGGACTCGAACCTGAACTAACTGAACCAAAATCAGTGGTGCTGCCATTACACCACGGCGGATTGCAGCGTTCTGCGGGTCGATCCTCGCATATGAACACCCCTCGAGGCTAATCCGCCTCCCCGTGACTCGAGCCGGTCATCGAGTGTCTCCGCCCCCGGTCACCGGGTCGTGGGCGCGTGACGCGGCCGGGGTTCGCGGGTGCCCGGCGAATTGCCCGAATCGTGCTAAATCAGTTGTTACATCGCCGAACTAGAGAGTGCTTGGTACCCGAAGCGCCCGATGCGGGGATGTCTGGAACAGTTATAGGTCGATCGGTCGGAATGCAGGGAGGCGGGAGCGATGGCTTCAGGTGAAGTGAGCAAGCCATCGCGTCCACGGATGACCGGCACCCAGCGCCGGCAGCAATTGATCGAGATCGGGCGGGCGCTGTTCGCCGAGCGCGGCTACGACGCCACCTCCGTGGAGGAGATCGCGCAGCGGGCCCAGGTCTCGAAACCTGTGGTGTACGAACATTTCGGCGGCAAAGAGGGTTTGTATGCCGTTGTCGTGGATCGAGAGATGTCGGCACTGCTGGAGATGATCACCGCGTCGCTGCATCAGAATCGGTCGCGGGTGCGGCTGGAGCAGGTGGCGCTGGCGTTGCTCACCTATATGGAAGAGCGCACCGACGGGTTCCGGATCCTGATGCGCGATCAACCCGCCTCGGCCGCGGAGGGCACCTACTCCAGTCTGTTGAACGAGGCGGTGAATCAGGTGTCGCACATCCTCGCCGAGGATTTCTATCGCCGTGATTTCGACACCAGTCTCGCGACGCTCTACGCGCAGGCGCTGGTGGGCATGGTCGCGACGGCCGCCACCTGGTGGCTGGACGAGCGGCAGCCGAGCAAGGAAGTGGTGGCGGCGCATCTGGTGAACCTGTGTTGGAACGGCCTGACGCACTTGGAAGCGGAGCCCAAGCTGGCGTCGGAATGGCCGAGTGTCAAAGGCGTACAGAACCCTTCGGTCTGATACGGGGGGTGTACGGGGGCAGAACTGGACAGTTAACCAGCGAATTGCGAAGGAGTATCGATCGAATGCTCGAATCGACTGGCACAGCGCAGCCGGGTGGTACGGTTCACCCATCCTTAGAGTGCTGTTCGAACTGTGATGTCGGTCTACTTCGGGATATCGGTCTACTTCAGGATGGCTGGTTTGATGACAGGCGGATCTGATGGCTAGGCAAGCGCGTGCGGAGATCACTCGCGACTCCGTGCTAGCGGGCGCGGCCGATGTCTTTCTGCGGCTGGGCTATGCGAACGCGAGCCTGTCGGAGATCATCGCACAGTCCAATGTGACCAAGGGCGCCTTGTACTTTCACTTCGGCTCGAAGGAAGAGCTGGCGCGCGCCGTGGTCGATCAGGGCAACGAGCGATTGATCAGTGCCTGCCAGGGTTTCTTCGATCCCCGGGTGCCCGCGCTGGAGGCGTGCATCGGGATCACCTATGTGGTCGCGGATCTGACGATGAACGATCCGATGGTGGGAGCGATGCTCAAGCTCACCCATCAGATCGGCGACTACCGTGGCGCCGCGGGTGAGAACATCGCCAAGACCTGGGGCGAGACGCACCGGTTGCTGGCCGAACGTGCCATCGCCCAAGGGGATCTGCAGCACGATCTGGATCCGGAGACCATCGGCCTGCTGTTGCAGGAGGTGACCACCGGCGTCCACATGGTCGCTGTCAGTACCGAGTCCATCGATCAGATGGCGACTCGCATGGAACGCGCGTGGTACTTCCTGCTGCCCTCGATCGTGCCGGAGGAGAAGGTCGCGTACTTCCGTGAGTTCGCCGCGCGCCGGCTCCGCCGCTATGTGCAGTGAGGCCGCTGTGTGCAGTGAGGCCGCTGTGTGCAGTGAGGCCGCTGTGTGCAGTGAGTCGGTACGTGCAGTGAGTCGGTATGTGCGGTGAGTCGCTGCGTGCGGTGAGTGGACCGCACGCGGTGAGCTAGAGATCGGGGTTCTCCCGCTTCAGTTTTCGCCAGCCGCCCGCGCGGTTGTTGGCGACGATCTGCCGGAACATGGCCAGAAGTGCTGAGGCGTCGAGCTTTTCGTCCCGTTTCACCGCGATCATGCGCGCGGTCTTGTTCTCGTGTCCGCCGGTGATGATGCCGGCCGGATCCGGGACGATGGCGCCGTCGTAGAGAAAGATGTCCACCGCGTCCCTGGTGGCGAGCAGAGCGCAGATATTGCCGTCGAGCACGAAGTAGGGCTGCACGCGCCGCTTGACGGTCTCGCTCACCCCGGGATCCGCCTCGTGCACGATCTCGCGCACCTGCCGGCAGATCACCTGCTGCCACTCGGGCAGGGCGTCGATGTAGTCGTCCACTCGCGGATCCACGACATAGGACATATCGGTATCAAAGCACGCAGATCCGGGTCTGTCCGACAGGGTGACTAGACTCGGTTGGCCGTCTGAAACGCTGATCCGCGCCCAGGAGTCCGCATATGCCCACCCATCGTCCACCTTTAGCGGGATTGGCCGCAGTGGCTGGTACCGACTCCGCGTTGCAGCAGGTCACCAAGCTGATCGGGCGGGGCTCGGCCATGCTGGTGGCGCCCTCGGCGGCCCGTCCCTTCGTGGCCGTGACCATTGCCGCACAGCGGCCGCTGGTGGTGGTGACGGCCACCGGACGCGAGGCCGACGACCTGACCGCCGAGCTGACGGAGATCCTGGGTGACACCGTCGCGCTGTTCCCGTCCTGGGAGACGCTGCCGCACGAGCGGCTCTCGCCGGGCGCGGACACGGTCGGCAAGCGCCTGCAGGTGCTGCGGCGGCTTGCCCACCCCGACGATCCGATCTACCACGAGCCGCTGCGCGTGGTGGTCACCACGGTGCGCTCGCTCATGCAGCCGATGGCGAGCGGACTCGGCGACGTCGAGCCCATCCTGCTGCGGGTCGGGGCGGAGCACGACTTCGACGAATTGCTCGCACGACTGGTCGAGTTCGCCTACGAGCGGGTCGACATGGTCGGCAAGCGCGGTGAGTTCGCGGTGCGCGGCGGCATTCTGGACCTGTTCCCGCCGACGGCGGATCATCCGGTGCGCGTGGAGTTCTGGGGTGACGAGGTCTCCGAACTGCGTGCCTTCTCGGTCGCCGATCAGCGCTCGCTGCACGACACGCCCATCGATCTGGTGGTCGCACAGCCGTGCCGGGAACTGCTGCTGACCCCCGCCCTGCGCGAGCGGGCCGCGGAGGTGGCGGCCGAGAATCCCGCCGACGCCGCCCTGGTGGAGATGCTGGAGAAGCTGTCGCAGGGCATCCCGGTCGAGGGTATGGAGGCCCTGCTGCCGGTGCTGCAGCCGGGTGAGCTGCGGTTGCTCACCGAGGCGCTGCCGCCGGAAACCCATGTGCTGCTGTGCGATCCGGAGAAGGTCCGCACCCGCGCCGCCGATCTGGTGCGCACCGGGCAGGAGTTCCTCGAAGCGTCGTGGACGGCGGCGTCGTTCGGTGGCGCGGCGCCGCTCGGCGCGCACGGCCTGGATCTGGCGGCCTCCTCGTATCGAGGCCTGGACGTGGTGCACGCGGACGCCGACAAGCGCGGCCTGCCGTGGTGGACGCTGAGCCCGCTGATCGCCGATCATCCGGACGAGATCGTGCTGCCGGTGCTGGCCGCGCCCTCGGCGCGCGGCTCGGAGGAACTGGTCGCCACCCTGTTCGCCTCCTTGCGCGCGCACGTCTCCACCGGTGGCCGCGCGGTCATCGTGGTCGCGGGACACGGTACGGCGCAACGCTTCCTGGAGCGTCTCGGTGAGGCCGAGGTGCCTGCGGCGACGCTGGAGCCGGGCGCGGAACCGGTGCGCGGACTGGTCGGCGTGCTGTGTGGATCGTTGCACGACGGCGTCGTTTTCGAGGACGCCAAGCTCGTCGTGATCTCGGAATCCGATCTCACCGGCAATCGCGTCACGGCCGCGGGCGACGGCAGGAAGCTGGCCGCGCGGCGGCGCAATCAAGTCGATCCGCTGGCGCTCAGCGCCGGTGACATGGTCGTGCACGATCAGCACGGCATCGGCCGGTTCGTGGAGATGATCGAGCGGACCATCGCCGGAGCCCGGCGCGAGTACCTGGTCATCGAGTACGCGCCGAGCAAGCGCGGGCAGCCGGGGGACCGGCTTTTCGTCCCGATGGATTCGCTCGATCAGCTCTCGCGGTACGTGGGCGGCGAGCTGCCCAGTCTGTCCAAGTTGGGCGGCTCGGACTGGCAGAACACGAAACGCAAGGCGCGCAAGGCCGTTCGCGAGATCGCGACCGAGCTGGTGCAGCTGTACGCGGTGCGCCAGGCGGCGCCCGGTCACGCGTTCGGTCCGGACACGCCGTGGCAGCAGGAGATGGAGGACGCGTTCGCGTTCACCGAGACCGTCGATCAGCTCACCGCCATCGCCGAGGTGAAGGCGGACATGGAGAAGACGGTCCCGATGGACCGCGTGGTCTGTGGCGACGTCGGCTACGGCAAGACCGAGATCGCGGTGCGCGCGGCGTTCAAGGCCGTGCAGGACGGCAAGCAGGTCGCGGTGCTGGTGCCGACAACGCTACTGGCGCAACAGCATCTGCAGACCTTCACCGAGCGCATGTCGGGCTTCCCGGTGAAGGTGAAGGGTCTCTCGCGCTTCACCGACGCGGCCGAATCTCGCGAGATCATCGAGGGAATGGCCGCCGGTGAGGTGGATATCGTCGTCGGCACGCACCGCCTGATCCAGACCGGCGTGCGCTGGAAGGATCTGGGCCTGGTCGTCATCGACGAGGAGCAGCGCTTCGGCGTCGAGCACAAGGAGCACATCAAGGCGCTGCGCACGCACGTGGACGTACTCACCATGTCCGCCACGCCGATTCCGCGCACCCTGGAGATGAGCCTGGCGGGCATTCGCGAGATGTCCACCATCCTCACGCCGCCGGAGGAGCGGCATCCGGTGCTCACCTATGTCGGCGCGTACAACGACAAGCAGGTCGCCGCCGCGCTGCGGCGCGAGCTGCTTCGCGACGGCCAGGTGTTCTACGTGCACAACCGGGTGTCCTCGATCGACAAGGCGGCGGCGCGGATTCGCGAGCTGGTGCCCGAGGCGAGGGTCGCCGTCGCCCACGGTCAGATGAACGAGGACAACCTCGAGAAGACGGTGCAGGGTTTCTGGGAGCGCGAGTTCGACGTGCTGGTGTGCACCACCATCATCGAGACCGGGCTGGACATCTCCAATGCCAATACGCTGATCGTGGAACGCGCTGACGCACTGGGTCTTTCGCAGCTGCACCAGCTGCGTGGCCGGGTCGGCCGCAGTCGTGAGCGCGGCTACGCCTACTTCCTGTACCCGCCGGAGAAGCCGCTCACCGAGACCGCCTACGACCGGCTCGCCACCATTTCGCAGAACTCGGACCTGGGTGCGGGCATGGCGGTCGCCATGAAGGACCTCGAGATTCGCGGTGCGGGCAATGTGCTCGGCGCGGAGCAGTCGGGTCACGTCGCGGGTGTCGGTTTCGACCTCTACGTGCGACTCGTCGGCGAGGCGGTGGAGGCGTACCGGGCCGCCGCGGACGGCCGCCCGATCGCGGTGGACGAGGAGCAGAGGGAGGTGCGCATCGACCTTCCGGTGGACGCGCACATTCCGCCCGACTACATCGCCTCGGATCGTCTGCGCCTGGAGGGCTACCGCAAACTGGCTGCCGCGCAAGACGATTCGGCGCTCGCCGCCGTCGTCGAGGAGCTGGTTGACCGCTACGGCCCGCTGCCGGTGGAGGTGGGCAGGCTGGTCTCGGTGGCCAAGCTGCGCCTGCTGGCACGGCACTACAGGCTGACCGAAATCGGCGTCACCGGAACCTCTCTCAAGGTCATGCCGCTGGAACTGCCCGATTCCAAACAGCTTCGGCTCAAGCGCCTCTACCCGAACGCCACCTACCGTCCCACCACCGGCATCGTGCAACTCCCGCTCCCGCGGGTGGAGGACAGCGTCGGCGCGGCGCGCGTCCGCGACGTGCAGGTCCTGCAGTTCGTCGCGGATCTGCTGCTCGCCCTCGACGGAAAAGCGCCCGGCGCGGTGGACGTCACGGTCGAGACCGAGGTGTCCGCCGCCCGATGACTCGGTCACACGCGTCCGGCAACGGCCGGGATTTCGGGCCCGGACGTGACTCCGTGCCCGGACGAGAGCTCGCCGAGGGTTCGAGTGCGCCCGCGCGGTCCGCCGGAACACGTGCTGCCTCAGGCGAACTCGATGCGATCAGTTCGACCGCGGGTGAGCCGTCCGTGCCCGCCACCGCTGTGCCCACCGACCCCGGGACGACTGCCGCTGTGCCCACCGCTGCTGGGACGACCGACGCCGTACACGCCGCCGGGGCGACCGCCGACGTGGCCCGGATGACCGAGGCGCTCGGCGAGGCCGTCGACGTCATGGATCGCCTGTGGAATTTCGGCGGGTGGGAGGTCACCCAGACGCACGATTCGCTGCGCCCGTATCTGCTCGAGGAGACCTACGAACTGCTCGACGCGGTGCAGGCGCAGGACGCCGAGACGATCAAGGAGGAGCTCGGCGATCTGCTGCTGCAGGTGCTGTTCCACTCCCGGATCGCCGAGGCCGCAGGCGAATTCACGGTCGCGGACGTGGCGGCCGCACTGGTGGCCAAGCTGGTGAATCGCAGTCCGCACCTGACCGAGGCGGATTTCGGGGCCGACGCCGCCGTCGAGGACAAGATCGCCGCGCAGGAACGCGCCTGGGAGGAACGCAAATCCGCCGAGAAGGCCCGGCGCTCGTGTCTGGACGGCATCGCGATGGCCCAGCCCGCGCTGGCTCTGGCGGAGAAGGTGCGCTCGCGCAGCGCGAAAGCGGGCCTGCCCGACTCACTGGTCCCCGACGGGCTCCGGGCGGTCCGTCTCGGCGGCCCCGACAGCGCCGAGGAGCTCCTGCGCAAGCGGACGCTCCTTTTCGCCGCGGCCATCCGCGAGGCCGAGGACGCCGCCGAGCGTGCCCGCGGCACTCGCTCGCCGTTGTCCGCGGCCGACTGGATCGAATTCTGGCCCCGATAGTTCTGGCCCCGATAGGTCGCGCAGACAGGTCGCGCATTCCCCGTCGCGAGTGGCCGGATTTCGGTCGCGAGAGATTTCGCCGGATTGCGGCAGTGTTGCAGTCGGCTCGAGTGAGCTAGCGTTTCCGGTGTGCATGATGCGGGGCGCGATTCGATCACCGAGTACTACCCATCCAGGTCGGGCGCATTCGGCGGTCTAGTCTTCTTTGTGATCATGGCGGCCCTGCCCGGGTTGCTGGTCTTCGATGCCGCCGAGAGCACGCCGCTGCGCCTGCTGGGCGGATTCTCGATGGCGGTGTTCGCCTTCGGCGTGCTGGCCATGCTGCACGAGTTGATCCGTCCCGCACCCTCGCTGATCATCACCGATCAGGGCTTCACCTATCAGGGGTATCCGCACGTCGCGTGGCACGAGGTCGATCGGATTCGGGTGCGGGTGGGGCGGCTGCTCGGCGGTGGCCGTGAGGAGCGGTTCGCCGAGGTGCTCATGCGCGATCCGGAGGATTACCGCTCGCGGGTGCTCGCGCTGGGTGACGCGCGCGCCAAGCGGGCCGTGGATCAACCGCTGTACCTGACCGCCGACCGGCTACCCGTCGCGGTGGACGTGGTGATGGAGGCGATGTCCGCGCATCACGCGGATCTGATCGTGGCCACGGGGGAGCAGGAGCCGGATTCGCTGTCCGCGGTGCCGCGTTCGCCGGACCGGGACATGGTGGAGAGCGCCCTGATCAGCGCGCTCACCGATGAGCTGCCCGCGAACTGGCAGCTGGCAGTGCTGTGGTTCTCGCTGGTCGGCGAGGACGGGCACGCGGGCATCCAGCTGCAGCTGGGTGACGAGTCGGTCGATGACGCCAAGCCCTCGGAGGAGGTGCTGGCGCTGGTGAACAAGCTCAAAGAGGTCTGCTACGACCAGATGACCGGAACCTGGCTCAGCGGGCAGGTGGCGATCAAATCCGATGAGGATCGCGCGCAGTTCAAGCTGTCGTTCCAGGACGTTCCGGAATGGTTGCCGGTGCCCGACGCCGACGAATGCCGCCGCGAGCTGGCCGCGTACCCGCGCGCCGGTGACGAGATCCCGGAGTGGTTGCGGCAGCGTATCTCCTGATCTCGACGGCGAGCGTTGCGTCCGCTGTGGCGGCTATGCTTCGAGCTGTTTCGGGTTCAGAGGAGGACCAATGCGGGGGCGTCATATCGCCGTGGGCTTGTCGCTGCTGATGTTGGCGGCGGGTTGCGGCGGGGTCACGAGTGGTACGGCCGTGCCGGATCCGGTGGTGGCCAAGATGCCGCGACTGACCCCCGACAAGATCCCCGACGTCATGCTGACGGTCGACGAGATGAACAAGCTCGTCGCGGCGAAGACGTTGGCGCAGAAGTTCGAGAACACCGTTCCCACCGTCCCGAACTTCACCTACAGCAAGCCCGAGTGTGCGCCCATGTTCTACACCGGCGACTCGGAGACCTACGGCGACAAGTGGAACGGCTACCGCCTGCGCTCCCTGCAGGAGCCCGGCGACGATTATCAGCACGCCATCTACCAGACCGTCACCACCTTCAAGAATTTCCTGCAGGCCGAGGCGATGGTCACCCAGTACACCGACACCCTGGCCAAATGCCGCGACAAGGACGTCACCAGCACCTCCCAGGACGGCAAGGCCACCAAGTCCACCCTGCGCGTCAACCAGGTCCCGCACACCACCGACGCCTCCGCGACGTCCGTCGACTGGACCCTCACCCCCAAGGACTCCAGCACCTGGGTGTGCTCGTTCACCATGCGGACCCAGGGCAACGTCCTCATCGAAATCTCCAGCTGCGCCTACGCCGATTCGCGCACCTCCGCGGTGATAGCCGACCGCATCGCTACCAAGATCCGCCAGATCTGACCGCTCAACCGGCTCGAACCCGCGGCCCGGCAACGGTTTACGGCCTGGGAACTGTTCGCTGCCCCGGGAACGAAAGAGCGCCGCTCGGCCGGAGCTGGTCCGGGGCCGAGCGGCGCTTTCGCACGTGGCGGTCAGGCGGTGCCTGTCAGACGTTGACGCCGTAGTCGCGGGCGATGCCGCCGAGGCCGGAGGCGTAGCCCTGGCCGATGGCGCGGAACTTCCATTCGTTGCCGTGGCGGTAGAGCTCGCCGAAGACCATGGCGGTCTCGGTGGAGGCGTCCTCGGTGAGGTCGAAGCGGGCCAGTTCGGAGCCGTTCGAGGCGTCCACCACGCGGATGTACGCGTTGCGGACCTGGCCGAAGGACTGTTGGCGGTTGTCCGCGTCGTGGATCGACACCGGGAAGAAGACGTTGGTGATCGTCGGGGGCGTGGCCGCCAGGTCGACGTTGATCACCTCGTCGTCACCGTCGCCGGCACCGGTGAGGTTGTCACCGGTGTGCTCGACGGTGCCCTCCGGGGAGCGCAGGTTGTTGTAGAACACGAAGTGCGCGTCGGACAGCACTCGCTGGTTCGGCCCGCAGACCAGAGCACTCGCGTCCAGGTCGTAGTCCGCACCGGTGGTGGTGCGCACGTCCCAACCGAGGCAGACCGCGACCTTGGTCAAGTTCGGGGCCTGTTTGGACAGCGAAACATTTCCGCCCTTGGCCAAGCTGACTGACATGATCTCCTTCCCCGCGGTGCCATTCGCACCGCATCCCCTGCCGATTATGGTGGAAATGAAGACCCGCTGTGCGCATTCATTTCGCCGCTACCAGCACGGAACGCCTGAAATGTCCGATTTCAAGCGGGGGGAGATGCTCAGTTGCGTTCCGTGGCCATGGCTTTCAGGGTCGTGACCCGCTTTTCGAGGTAGCGCAACTCCGTGGGATCGATCACTGTCCGCTGGATGCCGGTCAGTACCGCGAACGCCGACTGCCGGTGATCGTCGATCACCGTGACGTCGATGGCGACCGCGACGTAGTCCTCGGCTCCCGGCATCGGATCGGCGATGACGTGTGCTGCGCCACGCGCGCACAGCGCCACATTGCCACCGCTGAGAATCAGCAGCGCGACCTCCGGCCGATCCCGTAGCCGAGCGAGTGAGCCGCGATCGGACTTCAGGCTGAGCAGGATTCGCCGATCCCCGGCGCGCACCGGCCACGAGACCGGAATGGCGTGTGGCGCCGGATCCGCGGTCACCAGCACACCGATGGTGTCCAGTGGCCACTCGGGTAGGGCGTCCAACTCTGGGTGATCGGGCGTATGCTCCGTTAAGGGCTCCTGACGTTCCCGCGATTGCGCTACCATCTGCGTCACCTCATGATCCGGTACCAACACAGCGGGCTGGACTGTGTTGCCATGAAGTGTATGCCGTTGTGGCGGTGACGCGCTGGCCTCCGACGGCCTCGCCAGGATCCGGAGTCCTGTCCCGAATGTCGGTTACAGCTGTGAAAACACCTGTGGACCTGCGCGGGAATGGATTGACGAGAAGCCTCGGCGGTTGCATCATTCGTTACAGTCCCTCATCTATTCGGGGCCAAGCGAGTAGCCGGCCGATGACCGTCCGGTGAAGATCGTCCGCCTCCTGGCGTCGACGAACGCGAACAGTTTTCGCATCGAACGCGGCTCAGCGCCGCCGGAACGAGTGAGGTGAGTGCGAATGAATTTCCGGCCGTACCGACGACCGCCGACTACGGCCACAGTGGACCAGTTCTCACGAACTCTCTGCTGCGCACCGTTCTTCTGAATGCGCTCACCGTGTTTCGCGCGCCCTGCCGGAGTCATTCCGGGTTGGGCGCGCCGTGCATGGGGTGCGGACATGTGGGCGAAGAGTGCGACGAGGACGGAGACGGTGATGGTGGAGATGGGCCCGGGGCAGCAGCCGACGGTGAGCACGAACGAGACGGTGGAGATCGTCAGCGGCTCGGTGGCCGCGAATCTGGTGGTGTCCGCGGCGGTGATCGACGACCTGCGCTATCTGCGCGCGGAGTTGACCCAGTTGGAGGTGCCGTACCTGCTGGTGCGCGATTCGGCGCATCGCCTGGTGCTGGCGGTGGACAATACCTACCGCGCCGCGGTGCGGCGGGTGCTGGGCGCGGCCATGGTGTCGGGTTTCTCGTGCAACGAGAAGCAGCACAATGTGTTCCGGCTCGGCCGGGACCTCGATTCCGCGCATCACGTCGACATCGAACTGTGGGAGTACCACGGCGACACCGTCGAGTGCCCGCGCCCGAACGCGCTGACCCGCAATGTATTCGACCTCGCCGACGTCGATCCGAGCACGGTGCTGCTCTACGACGCGAGCTGGTCCACGCTGGCCGGCATGTTCACCCCGCACTCCACCGATGTCGGCTTCGACATCGACATCGTGTTCTCCTGGGTGGACGGCACCGATCCCGAATTCCGTGCTCGCCGTGCGGGAATGATGGCGCAGGTGGTGGTCGGCGAGGGTGACGAGGCCGATGCCCGCATCCGCCAGATCGACGAGCTGCGCTATGCCCTGCGCTCGGTGCACAAGAACGCGCCCTGGATCCGCCGCATCTTCATCGCCACCGATTCCAAGGTGCCGGACTGGCTCGCCGAGGATCCGCAGGTGACGGTCGTGCGCGCGATCGATCATTTCCCCGACGCCAGCGGGCTGCCGGTGTTCAATTCCCATGCGGTGGAATGCCAGCTGCAGCACATCGAGGGTTTGTCCGAGCACTTCCTGTACTCCAACGACGACATGTTCTTCGCGCGCCCGGTGCGCCCGTCCATGTTCTTCACCCCGGCCGGTATCAGCCGCTACATCGAGGCGGGCACCCGAATCGGGCCGGGCGTCAACGACGAACGCCGCAGCGGTTTCGAGAACGCCGCGCGGGTGAACCGGCAATTGCTGACCCAGCGGTTCGGGCACATCATCACCCGGCATCTCGAGCACACCCCGGTTCCGCTGCGGCGCAGCGTGCTTCGGGAAATGGAGGCGGCCTTCCCGGAGGACTTCGCCCGCACCCGAGCGAGCCGTTTCCGCGCCGCCACCGATATCTCGGTGACCAATTCGCTGTACCACTACTACGCCTTGCTCACCGGCCGCGCGGTGCCGCAGGAGTCCGCCAAGGTCCGCTACGTGGACACCACCATGTACACCGGCCTGGCTCTGCTCGAGGGCGTGGCCAGACGGCGCAATGTCGATTTCTTCTGCCTCAACGACGGCAGTTTCCCGGAGGTCCCGGAGATCGAACGGGTGCGCGCGGTCTCGGAGTTCCTGGAGACCTACTTCCCCGAGCCCGGTCCCTGGGAACAGCCGGACAGCATCGCGGGCTCCATCGCGGCCTTCGAATCCGGCGCGGCCTGAACCGGATTCGGCCTGAACCGAATTCGGTGAATCGACCCCGAGCGGCCGCGAGCCCGTAGACCCCGAGCGGCGGCGTGGATTCGCCGCCGTTCGGCCGATTCAGAGCGACCCGTCCCCGTCCGCCTCCGCCGCGGTAGGCGTCCGCCGCCGCAGCACATGCGGAATCCCGGCCGCGGGCGGAATGACGATCCCCGCCTCGGCCAGCCGTTCGGCCGCCTGCTCGGGCGTCGCGGGTTCGCCGACCGCGGCCCCCGACCCGATCGGCACCACCGAATGCGTGATGGTGTCCGGGAACACGTGCACGTAGTTGAACGCCTGTGCCCCGTCCCGCCCGCGCTGGCCGCCCTCGCGCACCGCCATGTCCTGGCTGTAGCAGGTGGCCGAGGCGACCGACACCGGAATCCCGGCGAAGGTGGCGCTCGTCGAGAAGTGCAGGTGCCCAGCCAGAATGGCGCGCACGTCGGTGCCGTCCAGCACGTCGGCGAGACGCCGCTGATCGCGCAGCTCCACCGTCACCGCCAGATCCTGCACGCACGGCACCGGCGGATGATGCATGGCCAGAATGGTGCCGAAGGGTGCGGGTTCGGCGAGAACCGCGCGCAGCCAATCCAATTGGTCGTCGGTGATCTCGCCCCAGTGATGGCCGGGCACGGTGGTGTCCAGGACGATGATCCGCAGCCCGTCGAAGGTGTGCACACGGTCGAACGGTGCGGCCGAACCGGTTTCGCCGAGCAGCGTTTCGCGCAGCACCGCGCGATCGTCGTGATTGCCCGCCACCCAGACCAGCGGTGCGCCGATGCGGGCCGCCCATGGCTCCACCATGTCACGCAGCTTGCGGTACGCGCCGGGCTCACCCTGATCGGTGAGGTCGCCGGTGAACACGATGGCGGTCGGGCTGATGCGGCTGGCCTCGGCCTGCCCCAGCAGCATGTTCAGCCGGGCGGCCGCGTCGACCGCGCCGTACAGGTCGGCATCGTCGGCGATGAGGTGAGTGTCGCTGAAGTGGAACAGCACGTGATCTGCTCGTGGGTGCTCGGCGACTCGTGAGATGTGCACGGACATCCTCCCCGGCATTGGTGGTTCGCCCTATTTTGCCGATTTCGTGGCAAGGATAGCGAAGCCCGTTTCTACCAGCGTGCCCAGCTCCAATGACGACATGCTTTCGGGAAGGTGAGATTTACGTGTCGGCTCAGTGGCCGAGGCTACCGGCCAGCACGCGGGGATGTTGCTGCTCACGCGTGTGCAACAGGGTGAAGTAGCGGCGCAGCATCAGAACAGCGGTGGTGGCCAGTCCGGCGGTGAGCCCCCACCACACGCCCGGGGCCCCCAGACCGAGCGGGAACGCGAGCAACAGCGCAGTGGGCAACCCCACACCCCAGTACCCCACGAGCGAGAGCCGGAACCCGGCCTTGGTGTCCTTGAGTCCCCGCAGCAGCCCCACTCCGATGTTCTGGGCCGAGTCGAACAGTTGCAGCACGATCGCGATCAGCAGCAGTCCGTGCGCCAGTTCGACCGTCGCGGTGTCGCTGTCGGCCAGGAATGGTCGGAGTACCCAATCCGGCGCTGCCACATACGCGATGCCCGTCACCGCGACGATCACCGCGGAGTACCGCAGCGCCAGCCACGCCACCGATCGCGCATGGGTGAACTCGTCCCGCGCCACGGCCTTGCTGACCAGGATCGACGCCCCGTGCGAGAGCCCGATCGCGACCTGGAAAACGATGTACACGATCTGATAGACGACATTGTGCGCGGCCAGCGCCGCCGCCCCGAGACTGCCCATGACCAGCGCCAGAACCGAGAACATGCCGGCCTCGGAGCCGTAGGTGAGCGCGATCGGCGTCCCCAGCCGCAGTTCGTCCCGCACCGTCGACATCCGGACCGGCCACATCCGAAGCGGCAGTGTCGCACCGAGTTTCGAGTCCCGGCGCACCATCACCCAGAACACCCCGAAGGTGATCAGGAAGACCAGCGAGGTGGCCACGCCGATGCCGGTGAGTCCCAGTTCCGGCAGCCCGGCCCAGCCGTGCATGAATCCCAGTGCGAGAACGACGTTCAGCGCCACCGACCCGAGCGTCACCAGCAGCAGCGCCTGCGGCCGCTGCATACCCACGGTGTACTGCCGCAGTACCTGGAACCACAGGCACGGCACCAGCCCCGGGGCCAGCGCCACCATCATGGGCCGAGCCTCGGCCAGTACCGCCGCGTCCTGGCCCAGCCACTGCAGTGACCAGCCCAGTCCGATCAGCACTGCGCCACCGAGCAATCCGGCCATGGTCGCGATCACGAAACTGGATCGCACCACCTCCCGGACCTCGGCCTCGATCAGCCTGGTGTTCCGGTCCCGGCGGCTCACCACGGTCGCCACCTGATTACCGGTTCCGGTGATCAGCCCGACGCACATGGTCCGAATCTGGTTGAACAGCACCAGCGCCAGCCCGCCGGCCGCGACCTGCCGCACCCCGAGCGTGCCCATCAGCGCGATATTCGTGGTCGACACCGCGACCTGCGCGAGCTGTGTCATGGCGATGGGCATGGCGAGTGAGGTCAGCTGCCGCCCGTCCGATTGCCGTGGGGCGAAGCTCGACTGCCGAGGGCCGAAGGTCATTTGCCCGCAGCTCCGATCGAATCCGGAACGGCCGACGGCACCAGGATGGCGTGCGTGTTCGCGGCCCGCCGCGCGGCATCACGCGTCGCCGCGTCGTGCGTCGGCGCGTACCGGTCCAGGAGCTCGGCGACGGTGGTCTCGGCGCGGGCGTCGAGCAGATCCCGGTCGCTCATCCAGTCGTCGTCGAAGACGGTGTCGAGGTACTTCTCCCCGCCGTCGCACACGATCGTGACGACCACCGATCCCGGCGGGAACTCGGTCAGCCGTTCCAGCGCCGCGACGACCGACCCACCGGCCGATCCGCCGATCAGCAGGCCCCGTTTGGCGGCGAGCACCCGGGCGGCAGCGAAGGCGTCGATGTCGGAGACCTTGAGCCCCTCCTCGAGCAGTTCCAGATCCTCCGCGACGATCTTGCCCGGATCCGCGCCCTCGGGCGTTCCGGTGCCCGACTGCCAGTACGGTCCCGCCGGTCCGCCGAAGGCGATCGAGCCCACCGGTTCCACGCCGAACAGCAGCGGCTCGTGCCCGAGTTCGCGCAGTCTGCGGGCGGTGCCGAACATCGAGCCACCGGTGCCGACGGCGGAGATCAACACATCCACCCGGCCCAGATCGGTGAGCAGTTCGTCCGCCAGCGGGTGATAGCCCACCGCGTTCGCGTCGTTGTTGTGCTGTTCGGTGAAGTAGGTGTTGGGTTCGAGCCCCGCACGCCGGGCGGCGTCGCACTCCTCGCGCGCCAACCGCTCGGCGAGGTCTTCCCGGGCGGATGTCGCCAGCCCGTCGTCACCGTCGTCGGCGACGAATACGAGTTCTGCTCCCATGGCCTTCATTGCGCGCAATTTGTCCCGGCATGCGTGGTTGTCGACCACCGCTGTGAAGCGATACCCGCGTTCGGCCGCGACTACCGCCAAACCCAGCCCGGTATTCCCGGACGTCGATTCGACGATGTGCCCGCCCGGCCGCAGCAGTCCGCGTGCTTCGGCGTCGTCCACCATGGCCCGCGCCATTCGAATTTTCGCCGCGCCGGTGGGATTCATGTTCTCCAGCTTGAGAAAAAGCCTGGTGCCGGTGTCCGTGGCGGCGAGTTCGAGTAGCGGCGTCTGGCCGATGAGATCGGTTACCCGCGTCGTGACGACCGGCATGATGTCTCCTCCCGAGCTGGCGGTACGTGAACGTAAGAGGGAATGAAAGGTATCGGGACCGCTGGAGCAAACCTACCGCTCACAGCGCGGCCGAATCGAGTGCCCAGGTGAATCCGACGCCGTCGGGGGCATCGTGCAACACCACTTTCGGCGGGATCGGTAGATCGTGGAAGCGCGATTCGTTGCTGTCCATCTGATAGCCCGCGGTATTGGGATAAATCAGCAGATCCCCGTATTCGGCGGCCCGGGGCAGCGGAATTCGACGACGGCTGAGCATATCGCTCTCCAGGCAGGTGGCTCCGCCGACACACGTCGGCGTGCGCGTTCCCGCGCGTTCGGGCCACAGCACCGGATCGGGCAGATATTCACTGTCGAACCATTGTTCCGAGAGGCTCAGACTCGTCCCGTTCGCGGTCAGCACGAGATACGGATATCCGTGGTGGGTAAGAGTTTTCACTCCCTGGACCGTGAAGACGGTATTACCGGCTCCGGCCAGCAGCGCCCGTCCCGGTTCGATGGCCACCCGCAGCTCCGCTGCCCTCACTCGCTCGGCCAGACCGCGATGGCCGAGGATGCGGTCCAGCATCGCCGCACCCGGGTCGGCGAAGTGATACGGATAGAAGGCCTCGTTCGCCTCGCGCGGGAATTCGTACCGCCGCAGGCTGTTTCCGTGGAACCAGTCCGGGGTGACGTTCGCCGCGAAACGCGCCCAGTCCTGCGCGCTCACATAGTCGACGCCGAAACCCCCGCCGAGAGAGATGGTGGTGGCCGGATGTCCGCTCCGTTGCGCCTCGGCGCAGTTCCCGATCAGCTGCGAGGCCAGGTCCGCACGCGGTGCGTAGTCGTATCCGGAAAGATGGAAGCTGAAGCCCTCCAGCCGAATTCGATCCCGGGGTATGCGGTCGAGTGCCGTGGCGAGATCCGCGGGGTTCAGTCCGAAGCGGCTGCCCGAACGCTCCGGCAGCACCCGCAGCAGAATGCGCGCCGCGATATCGAGTTCGATCACGCGCGCCAGTTCGTCCAGGGCGTCGACGGCGATGAGCGCGCCCCGGCTCGCGGCCAGCAGCAGCAGATCCTCCGACTTGGCCGGCCCGGTCACCACGATGTCGTCGCCGCGGATTCCGCCGGTGAGCGCGGCGGTGAACTCCCCGATGCTCGCGACGTCCACACCCGCTCCGGAGTCCGCGCACGCGCGTACCGCGCACGCGGCCTTGTTCGCTTTCTTGCCGTAGTAGATCGTGCCGTCCACGCCGTGGCTGTCGAACACCTGCCGGAATGCGCCGATATTCGCGGCGATCCGGGCGGGATACAGCACGTGGAACGGCCCGCCGACCGTGTCGGCGATGTGTGCGAGCATTTCCCGGTCGGCGAAGAGACGGTTCTCCCATTCGGCGCGATGCGCGGTCATGGGCGCCGCGGTGATATCGGCGATCGAGGCGGGCGGGTTCGCGGCGGTGGCCGGTCGATTCGCGAGGGTGCCGTGCGGTCCGGGCCCTGCCGGGGCGTTCGCGGTGGCGGTCATTGTTGCGAGTGCGTCCATTTCGGTATTCAGCGGCTTCGGTATTCGGGGCGGCAGGGGTGTGAATCGCATCCTCGGCGCTCTGCGATGCTTCCTCGGCCCTCTGCGATCCGGCACGGATGCGGCGGTATCCGGCATGGAGTCTCGTGAGCAAATGCCGTGCGCACGCGGTCGGACCCGGTAATCGGGGCGAAGATGAGGGCAACCTTATCCAATGGTCCGAGCGCGCATCAGCGATGCCCGAAAGCGTCCGAATGTCCAGTTCCGGGCGTCGGAGTCATTCGCCGGAAATGGCGGAAATATCGCTGTCCCTGCGTATTTCGCGCGGGATTCGCCGCGTGGCTACTCCCAGAGTGGAACCTCCGTTCCCCGGCCCTCGGCGATGGCGCGAGTGGCCAGGGCATGCGCGACGGCGATATCGGTCAGTACGAGTCCGCTGTTGTAGACGAAAATCCGTTCGTCGTCCGAGGTTCGGCCGACGGCGCGGCGACTGAGAATCTGGGGCAATTCGGCGTCCACGGTGCGTAGTCGCCCGTCGGGACCGGCCATATCGGTTCCGGTCAGGGTCATCTGCTCCGCGCTGGTGGCGATCACGCGATCGGCGTCGGCGAGGGTGGAGGGGGACAGGCCGTAGCCCACCAGAACCACCGTCGCCCCGGGTAGTAGATCCTTCGATTCCACGGCCACCCGCGTGCCTGGTCCGGCGGTGGCCAGGATGATGTCCGCGCTGCGGGCGGCCTCGGCCGGATCGCTGACGATCTCCAGTTCCGCCTGCGGATCATGTTGCAGCAGTAGCCGGTTCACCGACTCCAGGCCCTCCGGGTGGGTGCCGTAGAGCATCAACCGGTTCAACTGCGGGTTCGCCGCCAGCAGATGTGGCAGTGCGTTGCGGCCCTGTTCACCGGTGCCGATCAGCAGCACGCTGCGCGAGCCCGGCCGGGCGGTCTCGCGCACCAGCAGCGCGGACACCGCCGGGGTGCGCAGTGCGCCGACGCGCGCGCAGTCCATCATGGCGATCGGCATGCCGGTGGCGTCGTCGTAGAGCGTGATGGTGGTGTAGTACCGCTTGGTCGAGCGATCGTGGTGCGGATCGAACTTGTACGAGGTCTTCATGGCCACCACCCGCCGGCGGCCGTCGCGGCCGAGCATGGCGTAGGCCACCGACCAGCCGTCCGGGTGGGCGACGCTGAGCTTGCGCGGATTATCCGAATCTCCGGACGCGAGAGCGAGATACGCGTCCTCGACGGCGCGCACCACCTCGGCCGGGCTGATCGGGACATCGGCTAGATCACTGCGGCTGAGCACCCGCAGCGGAGTGGGTCTGGACATCACGTACTACTACCTCGAGTTGTGCGAAAGGGCGCCACCACGCGCTGGCCGTACCCGTCCTCGCCGGACTCGGCGGCATCGCGGCGGCGCTGGGACAGCCGGATATTGACCCGCTTGAGCCAGCGATCGGTGCCGTCGTAGCGAGGGGTGAACGGCACCCGTCCGTGCACCACCACGTCATTGTCCACCAGCAGCAGTTCTCCCGGGGTCAAAGCCGCCGTGATGCAGACCCTTTCGAGCTCTTCCGCCAAATGCCGGTACGCCGAGCGGAATTCGAGATCCGCGTCGTCGAGCGGCGTGTACGCGGGGTCGAAGCGCAGTGTGAGTTCGCCGTCGCGGTCGGCGAGCGTGGTGATCGGGGGAGTGTGCGTGTCCGGGAAGCCTTCGCCGTAGGAGACATCGGGCAGGATCGGCAGTTGCGCCCGGCCGAGTCGTTCCCGTTGTGCCGCTGCGAGTTCCACGCGTCGCACCGAGGACACGGTGGTGCCGACCTCGTCCGGATTGCGCAGGCAGCCGAGCATCAGCAGGTTGGCGCGCTGCGGATGGAAGGCGTCCTCGGTATGAGGGCTCAGCAGGGTGGTGCTGCTCGCGCCGGACTGCTCGTGCTCGTGTCCCGGCGTGGGCACGATGTTGTTGACCAGACGGCCCCCCTGCTGTCCCTGCCAGCCGAAAGGCTCACCGGCACAACGCGCGAGCAGCAGCATCATGATGTCGAGCTCGAACGAGGCGGCGCACTGTCGCGGATCCCCGGCCCACATGGCGGCTTCGCGCCAATCGACGGGTGTGGGGCCGAGTTCGGCGTCGCTCAGCGGCAGCCGTCCGATGACCGTGACTCCCGCGGCGGTGGCGGGCGGGCGCATGGCCTCGTGCAGGTCGGCGGGCAGTTCGCGGTAGCGCGCGTCGATGTGGCATAACAGGGCCGGGTCGTTCAGGGTGGTCGCGGTCGCGGGATTCGGACCCACTGTGACGGCGATCTCACCGGCGAGTGTGCGTACCGCCGCGGCGGCGTGTTCCGGCAGTTCGCGTCGTTCGAGTTCCGAGGGGTGAAGCGTTTTACGTTCGGAGAGAACGCTTTTCACCAAGGCGTTGCCTTCCTGGCATGTGAGGTGACACGGGTCTTCTCGGTCCGAAGGCGAAGTTAGTCTGCCCGAACAGTTTTGGCAAGCCTTACCTAAGGGCGCGGCGGAGAAATAGCTGCAAAGCATCAAAGGCTAGCCGGGAGGGTAACCGAACAGCCTCGATCCGAGCGATTCTCGGGCGAGTCGTTCGCGTTGCGGGCGTCGCGGGCGATCGACCTGGATGATGGATGGAGTGCGTTTCGATATGGCTGGCGCTCGTGCCACTCTCACCCGCGCCGGCCTGTTGGGCACGGCGCTCGCTCTCGTGCTGCTGACAGGTTGCGGCACAACAGAACTCACGCCGGTGCCGGATGGTATCCCGCCCGGAGCGGGTGCGCCACTGCCCCCGATCGATCTCGACTCGCCGGGCCGCAGTGCCGCTCAGCTCGACGCGTGGGCCGAGGAGAACGACAAACTCGGCATCCCGAAGACCTCCCTGGAGGCCTATGGCTACGCCGCCGCCGTCATGGCGCGTTCCCGTCCGGACTGCGGCATCGCCTGGACCACCCTGGCCGGCATCGCCAGCATCGAGAGCCGGCACGGGACCCACAAGGGCGCGAGCGTGGCCGCCGACGGAAAGGTGAGCCCGCCGATTCGCGGCATCGCACTCGACGGCTCGCCCGGCGTCATGCTCATCAAGGACACCGACGGCGGGGCGCTGGACGGCGACACGGTCTACGACCGCGCCATGGGACCGTTCCAGTTCATCCCCGAGACCTGGAAGCGCTACGGCGTCGACGCCAACGGCGACGGCGTCGCGGATCCGGACAATATCGACGACGCCGCCCTGACGGCCGCCCGCTATCTCTGCGCCAGCGGCGGCGACCTGACCGGCGCCCCCGGCTGGGAGAAGGCCCTGCTCACCTACAACCAGTCCAGCGTCTACATGGACACGGTCCGCTACCGGGCCTCGGCCTACAGCGTCGGCCGCCGGGTGTGAACGAGCCCGGCGCGCAACGTGACTCCCTTTCGCACCGCGTGTGACGCGTCACACGCGGTGCGAGGTGGAGAGGCACGCCGACAGGGGGATGTGGCACGGAGAGTCCCGCAGGTTAGGCTCGCAACAGCACGGGTCAGCCGTGCGACCTGCCGAGTCAGCAGCCGAAGGAGTGTCGTTTCGTGGCCATCATCGAACAGGTCGGAGCTCGCGAGATCCTGGATTCGCGTGGCAATCCCACTGTCGAGGTCGAGATCGCTCTCGACGACGGCACCCTCACTCGCGCGGCCGTGCCGTCCGGAGCTTCCACCGGTGAGCACGAGGCTGTCGAACTTCGCGACGGAGGCGATCGCTACCAGGGCAAGGGTGTGCGCAAGGCCGTAGAGGGCGTCCTCGACGAGATCGCGCCGGCCGTCATCGGCCTGGACGCCGTCGAGCAGCGCGCGGTCGACCAGACCCTGCTGGATCTGGACGGCACCCCGGACAAGTCCCGCCTCGGCGCGAACGCCCTGCTGGGCGTGTCGCTGGCCGTGGCGCGCGCCGCCGCCGAATCCTCGGGCCTGGAGCTGTTCCGCTACGTGGGCGGCCCGAACGCTCACGTGTTGCCCGTCCCGATGATGAACATCCTCAACGGTGGCGCGCACGCCGACACCGGCGTCGATGTCCAGGAATTCATGATCGCCCCGATCGGCGCGCCCACCTTCAAGGAGGCGCTGCGCTGGGGAACCGAGATCTACCACTCGCTCAAGTCGGTGCTCAAGGCGCAGGGCCTGTCCACCGGTCTGGGTGACGAGGGTGGCTTCGCACCGGACGTCGCGGGCACGCACGCCGCGCTGGACCTGATCTCGGTCGCCATCGAGAAGGCCGGCTACAAGCTGGGCACCGATGTCGCGCTGGCCCTGGACGTGGCCGCCACCGAGTTCTACACCGCCGGTTCGGGTTACAAGTTCGAGGGCAGTGTGCGCACCGCCGCCGAGATGAGCGCCTTCTACGCCGAGCTGCTCAACGCCTACCCGCTGGTCTCCATCGAGGACCCGCTGGACGAGGACGACTGGGACGGCTGGGTGTCGCTGACCGACGAGATCGGCGACAAGGTGCAGCTGGTCGGCGACGACCTGTTCGTCACCAACCCGGAGCGTCTGGAAGAGGGCATCGCCAAGGGCGCGGCCAACGCGCTGCTGGTGAAGGTCAACCAGATCGGCACCCTGACCGAGACCCTGGACGCGGTCGACCTGGCCCACCGCAACGGCTACAAGACGATGATGAGCCACCGGTCCGGCGAGACCGAGGACACCACCATCGCCGATCTGGCCGTGGCCGTCGGTTCGGGTCAGATCAAGACCGGCGCCCCGGCTCGCTCCGAGCGCGTCGCCAAGTACAACCAGCTGCTGCGCATCGAAGACGCGCTGGGCGACTCGGCGCGCTACGCGGGCGATGTGGCCTTCCCGCGCTTCGCGTTCGAGAGCTGAGCGGTTCGTACCCTCCCAGTAGTAAGCAAGTCCCACTCGATCGGCTGAGTTTCGAGGTGTGAGATGACGGAGCGACGGGCACGCGGTACCAGTCCGGCCGGACGAGGTGACCGACGCCCGTCGCGGTCCGTCAAACCGCGCACGAGTGGTAAACGCACGACCTCCGGCGCCGGGAGCGCGGCGAGTACCGCCCGCACCGGCGCGGGGGAGCGTGCGGCCCGGCGGCGCACCCCGTCCAGGGCCCGCGCCGGTGCGAAAGCCGAACGGCACGAACACAAGATCCTCGGCCTGTCCACCGGCCGGGCGGTGTTGCTGGCCGCCGTGCTGTGCGGTCTGGCCCTGACGCTGGCCGTTCCGCTGCGCACCTATTTCACCCAGCGCGCCGAGGCTTCCGAGCTGGCCGCGCAGCGGGTGCAGCTGGAGCAGGACGTCTCGCAATTGCGCGATCGTCGTGCGCAGCAACAGGATCCGTTCTATATCAAGACCGAGGCACGCGATCGGCTCCGGCTGGTGCTGCCCGGCGAAACCCCGTACATCGTGCAGGTGCCGGGCATCGAGCAGCCCGCCGTGCCCACCATGCCGGTCAAGACCCGGGCGCCCGATGCCTGGTACACCGAGCTGTGGCGCAGCATTTCGCTGGCGCAGCCGAAGCCGTCGACCGCACCGCCCGCCAATCCGGCGCCGGCTCCGCCGCCCGCCACCGAGGAAGGACAACCCAGGTGACCACCGCCCCCGAGAACCCGCCCACCGAGCAGGATCTCGAGATAGTCGGGAAACAACTGGGCCGGGAACCGCGCGGCGTGCTCGCGATCGCCTACCGCACCCCGGACGGCCTGCCCGCGGTGGTCAAGACCGCGCCGAAACTGCCCGACGGCACCCCCTTCCCGACCCTGTTCTATCTGACCGACCCCCGGCTCACGGCCGAGGCGAGCCGGTTGGAGACCACCGGCATGATGCGTGAGATGACCGAACGCCTCACCCACGACACCGAATTGGCGGCCGGGTATCGGGCGGCGTACGAGGGCTATCTGGCCGAGCGCAACGCCATCGAGGATCTGGGCACCGATTTCGCGGGCGGCGGCATGCCGGACCGGGTCAAGTGCCTGCACGTGCTGATCGCGCATGCGCTGGCCAAGGGGCCGGGTGTGAACCCCCTCGGTGACGAGGCGGTGGCGGCCGCGGCCGACAACGGGCTGCGCGGCACCGCGATTCCCGCGGACTGGCCGAAGAGCCGTCGCGATGAGGACTCGCAGTAATCACGCGGGACATCGGCCGAAGCCGGAGAACCAGGGCATGATCGGATCAGTCCTCGGCAGCCCGCGTCACCGGCGCGGGGCCTGAGGAACATGCGAAAGAGAGCGCAGCATGAGTGAGCGGATCGCCGCAGTCGATTGCGGCACCAACTCCATCCGACTACTGATCGCCGATGTCGCACCGGACGACGCGGGATCGGCGCGGCTCACCGATGTGCATCGCGAGATGCGCATCGTCCGGCTCGGCCAGGGCGTGGACGCCACCGGCGCGCTGAACCCCGACGCCATCGAGCGCACCCGCGTCGCGCTGCACGACTACGTGGACCTGATGATCGAGGCAAAGGTGACCCGGGTGCGCATGGTCGCCACCTCCGCCACCCGCGACGCGAGCAATCGCGAGGATTTCTTCACCATGACCGCCGCCGAACTGGGTCGTGCGGTGCCCGGCGCGCAGGCCGAGGTCATCACCGGCGACGAGGAGGCGCGGCTGTCGTTCGCCGGTGCTGTCGGCGAATTGTCCAGTGCCGAAGGACCTTTCGTGGTCGTGGACCTCGGTGGCGGTTCCACCGAGGTGGTGCTCGGCGACAGCGACGGCGTGCAGTCGGCGTACTCGGCCGATATCGGCTGCGTGCGGATCACCGAGCGTTGCCTGCTGAGCAATCCGCCCACCCCGGAAGAGGTTGCCGCCGCGCGCTTCTTCGCCTCCGAGCGGCTCGCGCAGGCGTTCGGTGTGGTGCCGGTGGAGCGGGCTCGCACCTGGGTCGGCGTGGCGGGAACCATGACCACGCTGGCCGCGATCGCGCTGGATCTGCCCGAATACGATTCGGAGAAGGTGCATTTGACGCGGCTCCCGCTCTCGGAGGTGCGCAAGGTGTCCGATCGGCTGATCGGGATGGATCACGATCAGCGGGCCGCGCTGGGGCCCATGCATCCGGGTCGGGTGGACGTGATCGGCGGTGGCGCGGTGATCGCCGAGGTGCTCTCGGACGAGCTGGCGCGCCGCGCCGGGATCACCGAGTTGATCGTGAGCGAGCACGACATCCTCGACGGAATCGCGTTGTCCATCGCCTGATCGTCCGGCTCGCGCTCGGGCGAACACCGCTGCTCCGGCCGAGCGCGCTGCCACCGGTGTGTTCCTGAAAATTTTGTGACCGGTGTCCACGGATGTGGTTGCTGTCAGATTGCCCCATATGGGATGGTCTGACCTATGTCAGGAGTAGCACACCCCGCGACGCCGGATGCCGAGCGCACACTGTTCGGTCATCCGATCGGCCTCGCGAATCTGTTCGGCGTCGAGCTGTGGGAACGATTCTCGTTCTACGGCATGGTCACGATCCTCGGCTACTACCTGTACTACTCGGCCACCGACGGCGGCCTGGACCTGCCCAAGTCGACCGCGACCGGCATCGTCGGCGCGTACGGCGGCCTGGTCTACCTGTCCACCGTGCTCGGCGGCTGGATTGCCGATCGAGTGCTGGGCATGGAGAGGACCGTCTTCTACGGCGGCGTGGTCGTCATGGCCGGTCATATCGCACTGGCGGTGCTGCCCGGGCTGGCCGGTGTCGGCGCGGGTCTGGTGCTGGTGGCGCTCGGCTCGGGTGCGTTGAAGGCCAACGCCTCCTCCCTGCTGGGCACGCTCTACGACAAGGACGACGCGCGCGCCGACGGCGGCTTCACGCTCTTCTATCTGGGCATCAACCTGGGTGCGTTCGCGGGCCCGCTGATCACCGGCCTGCTGCAGTCGCACGTGGGTTTCCACTACGGTTTCGGTGCGGCCGCGATCGGTATGGCGCTGGGTCTGACGCAGTACGTGGTGTTCCGACGCAATCTCGGGACACACGGCCGAGAAGTGCCGAATCCCTTGCCGCACAGCGAGATTTCGAAGGTGGTGGGCGCGGTCGCCGCGCTGATCGTGCTCGTCGCGATCGCGTGGGCGACCGGGCTGCTGACGCTGTCGAACCTGCCGGACGTCACCACCGGCGTCATCGTGGTGGCCTCGATCGCCTACTTCGTGATCATGCTGACCAATGCCAAGGTGACGCCCGTCGAACGCACGCGGGTGCGCGCGTTCATTCCGCTGTTCATCGCGAACGCGGTGTTCTGGTCGCTGTTCCAGCAGATCTTCACGGTGCTGGCGGTCTACTCCGACGAGCGGATCAACTGGACGATCTTCGGCTGGACCGCGCCGTCCAACTGGATCGGCTCGATGGAGCCGGTGTGGATCATCGCGCTCTCGCCGCTGTTCGCGATCTTGTGGACGCGGCTGGGCAATCGCGCACCCAGCACGCCGCGCAAATTCGCGCTCGGGGTGGTCGGCATGGGTGCGGCGTTCCTGCTGTTCGCGCTGTTCTCCGGCACCGAGGGCAAGACCGTGCCGATCCTGTTCGTCTTCGCGGTGCTGTGCGGCTTCGCGATCTCCGAATTGCTGCTGTCGCCGATCGGGCTGTCGGTCACGACCAAGCTGGCGCCCAATGCCTTCCGGGCTCAGATGATGGCGCTGTACTTCTTCTCCGTCGGCATCGGCACCTCGATGTCCGGCGTGCTGTCCAAGTTCTACGACCCGTCGCACGAGCTCGCCTACTTCGGGATCACCGGTCTGGTCGCGATCGTGGTCGGTGTGCTGGTGTGGGGTATCGCGCCGTGGGTGAGCCGCCACATGGAGGGCGTGCACTGAGTTCCGGAAAGGCCCTCGTGCCCGGGCATGTCGCTTCGTAGCGCCGAGCATTACGGATGGGTGTGAAACCGTCCCAGGTCGGTCCCGAGCCGCGTCGTAGCCGAATTCCGCGGTGAGTGGTCGCTAACCTGCGAATATGGAGATCACGACGCTGGCCGAGCGCCCGGAACTCGAAGCGGCACTGTTCGACCTGGAGTTGTCCTGGCCGGAGTTCATCGACAACGAGCCGATAGCCCAGAGTCTCTGGTCGTCCATTCCGGAAACCTTCCCCGAGTTCGTGCTGGTCGCGACCGACGGGCCGGACTTCGTGGCGCGAGCTCTGAGCGTCCCGTTCGCCTCGCGCGGATCCCTGCCGGCCACCGGCTGGGATCAGGTCCAGATCTGGGCCTTTCAGGATCACGCCACCACCGAGGTCCCGAACCTGGTGAGCGCCATAGAGATTGCCATCCATCCCAGCCGCAGAGGCGAGGGCCTGTCCACCCTCATGCTCGACGCCATGCGCCGCAACACGCGCTCCCAGGGCTTCTCCGAAATGGTCGCCCCCGTGCGCCCCAATCACAAACACCTCGAACCCTCCACCCCCATGGCCGAGTACGCCTACCGAATCCGTGACGACGGCCTACCCGAGGACCCCTGGCTACGGGTCCACATCAGAGCCGGCGGCACGATCGACTCCATCGCCCCCGCCTCCATGCTGGTAGCGGGCTCCCTCTCGCAATGGCGAGCCTGGACCGACCTCCCCTTCGACACTCACGGTCCCGTGGAAGTCCCCGGCGCCCTCGTCCCCGTCACCTGCGTCCCCGCCCACGACCAAGCCATCTACGCCGAACCCAACGTCTGGATCCGCCACTTCCTCTGACCCACCCACCCCTGGCCACTAAGCGCCACCTCCGAACAAACGCTTGGAACATGCCCACTCCACTGGGCAGAATCATCACCCTGGGCAATTCCAGCACGACCGTACGGCTCGGTAGTGTGACCAGACGCCCCCGTAGCCCAATTGGCAGAGGCAGTGGACTTAAAATCCACAAAGTGTCGGTTCGAGTCCGACCGGGGGCACCGTATTTCCGCAGGAAGCGAAGTGGTGTCGGATATGCGCAGGAACTCGGCGATCCTTCCTGCCCGCCCTGGCACCCATCGCGGGCCGGACGGGGTCGATTACTCGACCGTGGACGCATGGGCGGCAACGATCCGCCACCCGCGTGAGTCGTCGCGTGCCCACGTGCGGGTGTAGCGCATTCTGGCCGCGAACGGTGACCCGTGAACGCTGCCTTCTACGACGCCGAGGAACCAGGTCACGCCTGTGGTGCCTTCCACCAGCACGGTCAGTTGTTCTTGCTCCAGTCGGGTCATGACCTGCGCTTTGCTGCGGTGCAGCTCGAGATCATCGGCTTTGGTGAAGGTGTCCGCGCCCAAGGTGAAGATCAGCCGATCGTCGAGCAACTCGTCCAGCGCCTCGACATCCCCGGCCAATTGCGCGGCCTGCAGTCGCAGTTCGGCTTCCCGCAAGTCGTTCTCCATATTCGTGCCCTTTCCATCGGCTGGCCGGAAATCGCGTCTCGCTGAGAGCGGAGACACGAAACGATATGTGGGACTATGCCATCGGCGACGGCGCGCCGGCCGGTGCGCCGAAGGGGCGCTGTTCTGGTGAGTGCGGGCAATGTCGTATCGCCGTGATCCGGGTCGGTGCCGTGCGACGCCTCGCCCCCACGTCCACTGTCTGGTCGGGGGAGTTGATCGGCGATGCGGACGGTTGCGGGATGATCCAGTGCATGACCGACGAAACGGTAGGTCCGAAGGAATCCGGCACAGCGGCGGCGTCGGAGGAGCAGGCGCGCACTATTCGCAACGACGAGGGCGTGCCCATCGCTCGATACGAGTACGAGCTGCGCGGCGAACGGCCCTGGGCAGACGAACTGTCGCTGTGCGCCGGTGTCGTGGCCGATGCGCGGGTCGTGGCCTCGGTCGTCGCCGAGCTCGCAGGCTGGGGCGCCACCGCCACCTCGGAGATCGCCGGTCCACTCATCGCCGGAGGCGCACACCCCGTACGTGTATTCCACACCTACACAATGGATCTGACGGCCTCGCCGATCGCGGCACCGGATCTGCGGCCCGGCCTGCGAGCGATCCCCGCTCAGGATCTACCCGCCGCGGCCCTGCACCCCGCGTTGTCGGCCGCGTACCCGCCGTCGCACCCCGACTTCGACAGCGAGGCCTTCGCGGCACTCGACGGCCTCTACGACGGATCCCTGATGGGCCCCTTATTGCCGTGCAGCACAGCGATTCTCGAGGGAGAAAAGGCGGTGGCGGCCGCCTTGGTCAATGCCTCCGAATCGGACGGTCCATGGCTGTCGGAGATATTCCGAGCCCCAGGCGCGGAACTCGCCGGACTCGGCTCCACCCTGCTACAGATGGTCATCGCCGATGCCTCCAGCGCGGGCCTGCCCACCCTCGGATTGGCCGTCACCGAATCCAACCCCGCACGAACACTTTACGAGCGACTCGGCTTCCGTCACACCGAAACCTGGACAACTCTCATCTTCCCGAACTCGGGTGAGTGACCTACTCAGGCAAGTCATTCCGCGATGCGCGCCCAGGCATCTCGAACCGTGGCCATCGCGCGGTCGGCGCTGATCATCAACCGAGTTTGCCCGCCCAATTGGGCATTCCAGTCGTCTTCATCCGGCGAAGTTTCGAACAATTGTGGGCCGGAAGCCGGTTGGTCGGGCCGTTCCAAGATGTGCGGATCGGGCATGGTTCTGAGTGAATCGGGCATTGGAAAGGCCGGTGGGGGTGCTTAGCGTTGATCTTGAATCAATGGTCCGGGCGAGTCGGCGGTCTGCTGCTCGGTGATCGAAAGAGTGGAGTATGCCCACGATTCCGTGGATCAGAAGTGGTCTTCCCGCGACCGGCGAGGTGCAATGTATGGCCTCTCGGCTGGAGGTCGAGTCGTTGATGGACGCGCCGGGGTTCCTGGTCGCGTCGCTGTCGCTGTGGCGGCAGGCGCGGCGGTCTCCGGGGGTGCTCGGGGTCGGGTTGAAGGCGGAGATGCGCAAGGGCACGTTCTGGACGTATTCGGCGTGGGTCGACAAGGCGGCGATCTATGCCTACGCGGGGGCTGAGCCGCACCGGTCCACCGTCGCGCGGAAGCGGAAGGTGATGCGGGAAGCCACTTTCGTGTTCTTCACGGCACCCGCGGCCGAATTGCCCATGTCCTGGGCCGAGATTCGTCGCCGCATCGCACAGGAGCGTGAGTCGACGGAATCGCGGGACACACCCGCGCAGTGATCCGCGCACCTGTCCTGGATAGCCGGGTGCGCGGATCGAGTGTTTTTGATCGGTGTCCTGTCGGTACGAACGGGCGGGTACTCGGCCGAAGTCGCAGCCGGAGAGTGCGCGGATGTGACCGGGGGCGAAGGGCTCTGTATCCCGGGCTCACATGGGCGTGGAGTCGTTCTCCTCGTCCTGGGCCAGTTCCCTGTCCACCACGGACGTCGGATCCACATTGATCACCGGAAAGGACTCTTCCACAAGGGATTCGAGTGCGTCGGCGTCCATATCCGCCGGGTTGTAGAGCCATCCGTCCTCACCGATGAGCGACCACGACCCGTCGCTGTGGTGCAGAAAACGTGGATTGTCCGTCGGTGCGAGTGCCAGCTTCCGGGCCTCTTCGTCGTCCCGTCGCGCGGGCGTGTCCATGTCCTCGCCCCTTCTGTCGTCCAGCCGATGGGAACCATTTCCGAGCATGCCGATGACGGTCAACGGCAACCTGCCGGAACGTCCAGCGATGCGCGGCCGATCGCAGTCTCGAGCCATCGGCGTGCGCGGGCGGTCAGCTTCCAGCTCTGCTCGGGGGCGCCGCCGAAGCGCTCGACCATCCCCGAACGCGTCAGTGAGACGAGCGATCTGCGGATCGTCGTCACGCTGAGCGCGGTGGCTTGTCTCGATTTCCCGCACACTCAGTGGTGTTGTGCCGGCGTGCAACGCCGCCAGCACTCTGCTCTCGGTGAGGTTGGTCATCGCTGAATCCTTTCCGTCGCAGCGAGGAACCGTGAGGCACGCTCCGGCGTACAGCCCCAGGTCGGAGGCCGGATCGCCAGGCCGCACCTTCGGCGTACCGGGTGCATGGACAGACAGTAGGAACCGGCAGGAGCTGGTTCAACCCCTGTGCGCAGACTGGCTAGAACCGCTGTGTTCCGCCGTCGTTTTCCGTACATCGCACGGGTGCGATGCCCGATCCGCGCACTCTCGGGACCGCGAGTCACACCCAGGATCTGACCTTCGCGCTCCTCGTTATGTTCGGGTGTCCGGTGCAGGTTTGTCGGTGGCGTCCGGTCGTACGAACAGCGGGAATTCGGCCGGAGCTGTAGATGAAGACACCGTGGCGACGCCGCGGAGCTCGACGCGCCCACCCACATCCTTACCCCGAAGGACTATCCGGCCCTGCTGGGCAGCGCGTACGACGTTCAGCGAAACGACGCCGCGGCCTCGTTTCTCACTGTGCCGCTCGCCGAACGGTAGCCCGCGTGGCGACGAGATCCTCACAGTGACCAAACCGGGGACGGGGGCAGCACGACTCTCCTGTAGTGCCGTTTCGGGATGGCCGCACGTCATTCCGGCACGGCGGACCGCATCAGGAGAGGCTTCATGTGAGAACACGACGATCGAACCGGATGAACAGCTCGACCCCGATGGCCATGGTGCGCGGCATACTCGCCGCTACCCTGGCCGCGGCCGGCCTGGCCGGAATGGCGAGTACCGCCGCCGCGGAGCCGGGAGCGGCCCGCGTGGTCTCGGTGCAGGACGAGAACGACCGGCAGCAGACCGTCATGGTGTATTCACCCGCGATGGACCGCCCGATTCCGGTGCAGGTCATCCGTGCCGCGGAGTCCGCGCGCCCGACCATGTACCTGCTCAACGGTTCGGGCGGCGGCCCGAACGAGAGCGGATGGGACGTGCAGACCGACGCCGTGAGCTTCCTGCGCGGCAAGGACATCAATGTGGTGACCCCGTACGGCGGCAGCAATTCCTATTACACCGACTGGATCCGCGACGACGCGGTGCTGGGGCACAACCGGTGGCAGACCTTCCTGAACGACGAGCTGCCGTCGGTCATCGAGAACTTCTTGGGCGCCAACGGAAATCGCACGCTGGTGGGCGTATCCATGAGCGGCACTTCGGTATTGAACCTGGCCATCGCCAAGCCCGGCTTCTGGACCAGCGTGGCGTCATACAGCGGTTGCGCGCAGACCTCGGATCCCGTCGGCCACGAGTTCGTGCGCCTCACGGTCGAGAACTGGGGCGGCGGACAGAGTGTCGAGAACATGTGGGGCCCGAGTGACAGCCCGCTGTGGCGCGCCAACGACCCGCTGGTCAATGCGGAGCGGCTGCGCGGCACCGCCGTCTATCTGAGCGCGGGCAGCGGTCTCGCGGCGGCCCCGCACGACACTCCGACCGATCGTCGAGTCCAGGAGGGCCGGATCCCGCTGCCGGTGCAGATCGCGCTCGGCGGTCCGATCGAGGCCGCGATCCACTACTGCACCGTGAACCTGACGAACCGCCTGCACGAGCTGAACATCCCGGTGACCTTCGACGAGCGCCCGGTCGGCACCCACTCCTGGGGATACTGGGAGGACGATTTGAAGCAGTCCTGGCCGTTCCTCGCCCAGACCGTCGGCAGTCGGGTCAACTGACCGCGATCACCGGCTGAGGCTCACGACGCCTCCCCACGGCACCGAGCCCGGACCGCGCGGGTCCGGCTCGGGAAAGTAGGCGAACGGGCGTTTGAACCAGGGGAGCCGGTGAAACCGCGCGGCGGCGTGGAACAGCGAATCCGTGCTGTCGACGGTCCAGCCCAGTTCCTCGAAATATCCGACGCCGTTCGCCGGGCCGAAGCGCAGCGGCGCGTTGTCCAGCATCGCGCCGCTGCGCGAGCGCATCACGGTGACCAGGGCCTGCGACATCAGATCCAGCACCCACCAACGGATTTCGGGCCTGTGGAACGACGCGGACAGGCCGGCCACCTCGTCCGGGGCGAGATAGACGAGCAGCCCCTCGGTGAGCACCAGTGCCTTCGACGCGCCCGCGAGCACCGCGTCCAGAAATTCTCGCCGTGCCACCGGGTCCGCCAAATCCACCGCGTACCTGCGCAGGTCGCAGACCGGTCGCTCCGCGTCGAGGAGCCGCTCCTTCTCCGCGATCAGCTCCGGCAGATCCGCCTCCACCCAGCGCAACCCCTCGGGCAGCGCCATTCGATATGGGCGGGTGTCGAGGCCCGCCGCCAGATTCAGCACCAGATCGCATCCGGCCGCGATCGCCGCCGCGATCGAATCGTCGATCACCCTGGTGCGGGCGACGATCCACCACCCGTTGCGCATGGAGCGCGGCGCGGCCGACAGGATCGCCTGCCCGCGTTCGGCGGCCAGGACTTCCGCCAGCGGATCCCGGAACAGCGCGTCCGCGCGCCCCGATTCCGTCGATCTGTGCACCGCGACCCATCGGGCGGTGTCCGACACGTTCGAAATCACTGATTCAGCCCCTGTCGCCCTCGGTATTGCTATTACTACAGCCCCGCGCCAATTCTGGAACGCGTTCTAATATGGCACCTTCCTGTCACCGTGCACCGGTTGCGGCGCAATCATCGATCCTGTTGGCTCGCAATCACATTCGGCCGTGCCGAACTCGTTCTGCGAGGAGTGATCATGAGGGTTTCGTATCTCTTCGGTGGCCAGGTCACGCTCGATGACGCAGTCGTCGACGACTACTACCGCCGCAGCCCGTCCATCCGGAACGCGTATGCCGAAGCGGCCTCGTGCGCCGGGCTCGCGGTCGAGGATTTCCGATCGACGACCGCCGTGCGGGGCCCGGAGTTCGGGCACAGCCTGTCCGCATTGCGCCATGCCGCACTGACTCTCGGCCTCGCCGAGGAACTGCGTGACCGCGGCATCGAGCCCGACGCGGTCGGCGGTCTGAGCCTCGGCGCGCTGATCGGCGCGTGCGTCGCGGGCGCCGTGGAGCGAGAAGAACTGTTCGCCATGCTCTTTGCGCGTCGACTCGTCCCACCCCTGCCCGAGGATGCCCCGGCGCAGGGCATGGTCCTGGTCTCCGCTCCGATCGACCACGATCCCGAGGACTACTACGGCGACCGCCCCGGCATCTACCTGGCCGTGGACACCGGACCCATCGATCAGGACTCCCGGTCGTTCGTCCTGTCGGGATACCGTGCCGCACTTCAGGAGTTGATCTCGTCCGTGCCCGAGGGAACCCACATGTTCCTGCTGGACGGCTACAAGGGCGCGTTCCACTCGCCACTGCAGCGCTATGCCGCCGACTTCATGGCATCCTTCGTCGCGACGATGACCTTCCACGATCCGAAGATCCCGATCTGCTCGCCCATCGCCAGGAACGTACTGACCACGGCGGCGCAGGTCGAGGAGTTCGTCACCGGCCACAATCTGCTTCCCGCGCGGTACGAACCGCTCATCGACGAGATGTACGTACTCGGCATTCGCAGCGGACTCGTGGTGGGCGCCGGCCTCCCCGCGCCCGCCGTCTCGCCGTTTCCGGTGGAGCTCTTCACCGAGCCCGCCGATCTGGATCGCCTTCCCGAGGTGCTCCCGCTCGCGCTCGGGCGGCGATAGCGCCCTGAAACCACCGAGCACTCGGCCCACTCGACCAGGCGCGAATACCCCTGTCGCGCTGCGACATCAGAGGAACGCATATGACCTCGGACTCTACGCAACTCACCTGCCCGTACACCGGCGCGGCAGCCGGCATCATCCGCCGGATCAGCACCGAGGTGGGTGATGACGCCTGGTTGCTGACCGGCCACAGCGCGGTGAAGGAGATGTTCTCCGACAAGCGCCTCGGCCGCTCGCACCCGACTCCGGAGACCGCGCCCCGAAAGTCGGCGTCGGTGCTGTTCGGTGGCCCGATCGGCGACTTCGACACCGAGCTGGAGAACGCCGAACGCCTTCGCGTGCTGCTGAATCCGTTCTTCGGGCCGAAGCAGATGCGGGAGATGCGCCCCAGGGTCGACGCTCTCACGACGCAGCTGCTCGACGAGATGGCCGAGCGGGGATCTCCGGCCGACCTGCACGAGGCGGTCGCGGTCCCGCTGCCGATCCTGGTCATCTGCGAGCTGATGGGCGTGCCCGCGTCGGACCGCGAGCGGTTCCGGGCGTGGAGCGCCGCGATTTTCGACAAGCACGACGGCGCGAAGTCGGGCCAGGGCGGCGCGGAATGGTACGAATACTGCACGGAATTGGTGGCGCGCAAGCGGATCGAGCCCGGCAACGACATCTTCTCGCGACTGTGTGAGAACCCGGAGCTGACCGACGAGATCATCACGGCCATGGGCATGGTGCTGCTGCTGATCGGCCACGAGTCGACAGTCGTGGAGATCAGCCTGGGCGCGATGAACCTGCTGAAGCATCCGGACCAGTGGCAGCTGCTGGTGGAGCAGCCGACGCTGGTGCGCGCCGCTGTGGAGGAACTGCTGCGGGTGCACGACAACACCGGCTTCGTGCGATACGCGCGCACCGATATGCGGATCGACGGTGTGGAGGTGCGGCGCGGCGATCTCGTTCTGCTGGACGTGGATTCGGCCAATCACGATCCGTCGATGTTCACCGATTCGCGCCGCCTGGACATCACCCGCGAACAGGGCGCGCACCTGACCTTCGGGCACGGCACGCACTACTGCATCGGCGCACCGCTGGCCCGGGTCGAATTGCAGGCGGTGTTCGGGCAACTGGTGACGCGCTTTCCGACCATGCGCCTGGCGGTCGCCCCGGAGGAGCTGCAGATGCGCGAGGACATCGTCACCCGTGGGCTGGTCTCGCTGCCGGTGCGGTGGTGAGATCCCGGTCCCTCGCGGCGGTGATCGCGGGCGTGCTGCTGGGCTCGGGTCCCGTCGCGACGGCGCACGCACAACCGGCCGCGGCGGGCGAAGCCGGTAAAACCCTTGTCGTGCTCGGTGATTCGTTCACGACGAACGGCAGCTGGGTGGCCGCGCTGGCGGCCCGGGCGAACGGTGACAGCGAGCTGAGCTGTGATCATCTGCCGACCTCCTGGCCCACCCGGCTCGCACAGCAGAGCGGACTCGAGCAGACCGGCGACTATGTCGACGCCTCCTGCGAGGGCGGGAGCCTCAACACCGCGCCGGGCTTCTCCGTCGTGCACGAGACCCAGAAGGCAGCTGCGGCAAAGGCTTTCGGTCCACGGACCACGGTGGTGGCGATTCAGCTCGGCATGAACGACGCGTGGGGCGAGTACGCCCGCGCTCGCGCGGGGACCAATCCGCAGACAGTCGCCGGGGTGGATCTGCTGCAGTGCGTACTCGAACCCACCGGCTGCGGACCGGAAGCCGTCGCACAGGGCAGAGTGAACGATCCGGAGGAGGTCACCGGATCGGCATATGCGGCGCGGATCGCATCGGTCATCGACTACCTCCGGTACTACGCACCCAACGCCCGCATCGTGCTGGTCGGATATCCCGAGATACACACGCCCGGTACGGAATCGGTGTGCATCGGAATGCTGGGGGTGACCCTGACCCAGTCTCGGGCCGCCGCGTACACGCGATACCTCGATCACCTCGACGCGGCCCAGCGCGACGCCGCGCGATCACTCGGCGTCGAGTTCTTCGACGCCAGAGCTGAAACCGCCGGACACGGAACGTGTTCGGCGGATCCATGGGTCAACGGGATCGCGGATCCGCGCACCGAGGCGACCGGAATCCCGTTTCACCCGACCGCTCGCGCGGACGACGCCGTAGCGCGCGGACTGCGACCACTGCTCGACCACTAGCGCGGGGCGGCGATCACCCGGGCCGCGCCCGCCGCTGGACCACGCGCGCCGCGCACGCGGCCCGGCAATCGAACACTCCGAGCCGACCGAACCGAGGAGCCCTTGTCCACCCGAACCGTCAACACCGGCCGGCAACCGTGGACCGCGGCCGATATTCCGGATCTGCACGGCCGGATCGCCGTGATCACCGGCGGCGCGGCCGGACTCGGCCGGGCGATCAGCACCGCGCTCGTGACCGCGGGCGCGCACCTCGTGGTGGCGTGCCGAAACACCGCGCGCGCAGAGGAATTCGCCGCGGCTCTGTGTACGCGGGTCACGAGCGCGAGCGTCGAGATCGTGAGGCTCGATCTGAGCGATCAGGCGTCGGTGCGCGCCTGCGCGGCACAGCTGCGAGCGCGGTATTCGCATCTCGATCTGCTGATCAACAATGCGGGCGCGGCGACACCCGGTCGGGTCCTCACCGTCGACGGGTTCGAATCGACCCTCGCGACGAACCATCTCGGCCATTTCGCCTTCACCGGCCTGCTGTGGGAGCGCCTCGCGGTCGCGCCCGAGGCTCGGGTGGTGACCGTCACCAGCACCATCCAGAAACGGGGCGTGGTGGCTGTCGATGATCTGCATTTCGCCCACCGCCGCTATCGGCGCTCGGCCGCGTACGCCCAATCGAAACTGGCCAATCTCATGTTCACCCTCGCTCTCGCGGGGCGGATCACCGGCGGTTCCGTGCGTGCGGTCGCGGCGCATCCGGGCCTTGCCGCCACCGATTTCAGCGGCAATTGGGGCCGCGCGACCCGGGCGGTGATGGCCGCCCCGGGTCCGCTGCTCACGCGGTTCACCCAGACTCCCGAGATGGGCGCCCTGCCGATTCTGCGCGCAGCGACCGATCCGTCCGTGGTCAACGCGGATTTCTACGGCCCCGATCGGTGGAACGGCCTGCGCGGTCACCCCGTACCCGCACCGACTCACTCGCGGGCGCTGCGGCGCGACATCCAGGATCGGCTGTGGTCGGAGTCCGAACGGCTGACGGGTGTCGGCTACCCCTGACAGTGGTGGTGCCTTTCGCCGCGACTACTCGCGGATTATGTTGTCGCGCAATCGATACCGAGCCGAGCAGGGCGAACTCTCCTAGTATCCGGACCACTGGAACAAGGAGGCGTATGAGCAGGATCGTGATCGTCGGGATCGGCACGCGAGGCGATGTCGCACCGCTGACGGGAATCGGAACACAGCTGCAGCGGGCCGGGCACGAGGTGGTACTCGCGGCGCACGAACCCTTCGGGGAGATGATCGAGGGCTGCGGGCTGAAGTTCCGGCAGTTGGCGCTGGACTTCGGATTCGAGGGCGACTACGCGCAGGTGCAGCGTCAGACGGTGGCGGCGTTCAATACCCCCGAGGGATTTCGCATCATCGGCGAGGGCGTGATCGCCGCGCTGCGTGCGGAATCGCCCGAGGTGCTGCTGGTGACGCCCTGGGCGGAGTTCGCTGGGCATCCTTTCGCCGAGGCCGCGGGCATTCCGATCATCGGGGTGCGGTTGCAACCACTGTCGGCCACCGGTGACCACCCGCCGTCGGTGGCGGGAGTGTGGTCACTCGGTTCCGTCGGGAACCGGGTGGCCGCCGACATCGGTACCTGGGTGGTGGATCGGCGCTATCGCGCTGTGGTGGAGGGTTTTCGGCGGCAGCTGGGTCTGCCGAAGGTCTCGGTGCGAGAGCTGCGCAGGCGGCGCACCGACGTCGAATGGCCTATCCTGCACGGATATTCACCCGCCGTGGCTCCGCGCCCCGGCGACTGGCGGCCGGGTCTGGACGTCACCGGATTCTGGTGGCCGGCCCGCCCGGTCGGCTGGGAGCCGCCGGCGGATCTGGTGCGTTTCCTCGAATCCGGTTCGACGCCGGTGTTCATCGGCTTCGGCAGCAATATGAACGATCCGGGCCGCGCGGCCGAACTGAGCGAGATCGTTCGCACCGCACTGCGGCGAGCCGGGTCCCGGGGCATCGTCCAAGCCGGGTGGACCGGACTGGATGTGACCGACGCGGATGTGTTTCCGCTCGGCGATATTCCGTACGACTGGCTCTTCCCTCAGGTGTCCGCGGTCGTTCATCACAGCGGTGCCGGGACCTATGCCGCGGCAGTCCGCGCCGGCGTGCCCACCATCGCCGTACCCCAGTCACCCGAACAACGGTTCTGGGCAGACCGTTTCGAGCGATTGGGCGTCGCCGCCGCGACGATCCGCGAGTCCGACCTCACCGCCGATCGGCTCACCGAGGCCATCCGCACCGCGATCAGCGATGGAGCCCTGCACGCCACCATCGCCGAGGCCGCCGCGCGATTCGCGCGGGAGGACGGCTCCGTCGCGGTGCAGCGCACGATCGAGTCCGTGCTGACGCCCACCGCCTGACGGTCCGGCCGGAATCTCTACGAGGGCTGTCGCTGATCACCGATCCCGGAGTCGGTCAGGAAGGCTACGGTGGCTTCGAATGCCGCGTCGACGCGCTCGCGGTCACCGGTGGTGATCAGGTCCAATTGCAGGCCGCGGATTTGCGCGAGCACGAATGTGGCTGTGCGGGAAGTGGTTTCCGCGGGCCAGTGATAGCGGATCAACTCGCGTTCGATGACGGTCAACCAGTCGGTGACCAGGCGTGAGGCGGGGTGGTTCGGGCTGCGCGCGGCGATGGCGACCAGCTCGAAAAGGATCAGGAACTGGCGTTGTTCGCGCGGCCGGCACAGATGCTGCCAGGCGGCGCGCAGCAGGTCGGCCGCCGAGTCGACGCGGCGGATCTCCTCCGAGAGCAACTGCTTCTCGAAGTCGGTGCGGATGTGTTCCAGGACCTCGTTGAGCAGCGCGTCCTTGGTCTCGAAATGTCTGATCAGGGTGGCGTGACTGATGCCGAGCGCCTGCGCGACCGGGCGGAGCGAAAGATCCTGGATGCCGTGGTCGAGCACATAGTCGGTGGCGGCCGCGAGCAGTTCCGGGCGGCGGTGCCGAAATCGCAGCGTGCGGCCGTCGACCTTCTTCTCGCTCGCCGCGGGCAGCCTGGCGGGTTCACTCATGGGGCAGATTTTACCGTTCCAACCGGTTACGTAACCGATCGGTACGGCTATTGTTTGGTAGACGGGTCGATCCGAGGGCCTGTGAGTGAGGAGACGAACGATGAAGTTCGACGAATACCGCGCCCACGACGCGGTCGGACTGGCCGAACTGGTCGCTCGCGGTGACGTGCACCCGGCCGAGTTGCTGCGGCTCGCGCTGGACCGCCGCGCCGAGGTCGACCCGGCGCTCAATGTGGTGAGCCTGCTGATGGAGGACGTCGGCAAGGAACTCGCCGAGCGGCCCGCCGGTGACAGCGCGCTGGCCGGTGTTCCGTTCCTCATCAAGGACCTCGGTCAGGACTACGCCGGATATCCGACGGCCGGGGGCACCGGTCCGCTGCGTTCGGTGCGCGCCGAACGGCACAGCATCGCCGTCGAACAGTGGCTCGCCGCCGGTCTGGTCATCTTCGGCAAGACCACCACCCCCGAATTCGGTAGCAAGGGCATCACCGAGACCCGGACATTCGGTGCGACTCGAAACCCGTGGGATCCGAATCGCACGCCGGGCGGTTCGTCCGGCGGGTCGGCCGCGGCCGTCGCGGCGGGCGTCGTGCCGGTGGCGGGCGCCAGCGACGGCGGCGGCTCGATTCGAATTCCGGCCGCCTGCACGGGTTTGTTCGGCCTCAAGGCGGGACGAGGTCTGGTGTCGAGCGGCCCGCAGCTGGGTGATCCGCTCTTCGGCGCGGTGTCGGAAGGCGTTCTCACGCGCAGCGTTCGCGATTCGGCGGTCATGCTCGACATCCTGAGCGCGCCGGATCCGGGTGCGCCCTATGCGGTGGCGCGCCCGGATCGCGCCTTCTCGGCGGCCGTCACCGAGGCTCCGCGCCGACTACGCATCGGGTTCAGCCATGAGTCTCCGATGGGAACGCCCGTCGATCCCGAGGCGGTGCGCGCGGTCGAGGAGGTGGCGCGACTGCTGGAGAACCTGGGGCACACGGTCGAACCCGCCGCGCCCGCGATCGACGGTAAGCAGCTGGCCACGGATTTCATGACGGTGTGGACGGCTTCGGTCGCGGCCGAACTCGCACACGCCTGCACGGTGACCGGTGCGGCCCCGCGCGATTTCGACATCGACACCCAGGTTCTCGCGGCGGTCGGTCGCGCCGTTTCGGCCCCGGAACTCATCGAGGCGCACGCCCGCTGGAATCTCTACACCCGCGCCCTCGGTGATTTCCACACCACCTACGATCTGCTGCTCACCCCCACGCTGGCCGAACCGCCGTTGCGGATCGGCCAGAACCGCACCCCGGTCATCGCCGAAACCGTGCTTCCCCCGCTGCTCCGCATAGGTGCGGGAAAAGTCCTGTCCCGCACCGACTTCTACGACAGCTTGGTCACGGCCAGCCTGTCGGCCGTGCCGTTCACCCAGCTCGCCAATATCACCGGTCGTCCGGCGATGAGCGTGCCCACGCACTGGACCGCGAGTGGTCTTCCGCTCGGCACCCAGTTCGTCGCTCCGCCCGGCGGTGAATTCCTGCTGCTGCAGCTCGCCGCCGAAATCGAGACCGCGCAGCCCTGGTTCGATCGAGTGCCCGCGGAAAGCCCTCTCCAGCAGGCGAAATCGCGCCGCTAGCGCTCAAGCCGGATCCGGCTGTTCGACGACGGGGTGGTGCGCGCCCACCACCCCGGTCACCGCGGCGACCACCAGAACGAACGCCGCCACGGCGCATCCCGTTCTGCTGAAGTGGAAGAGCTCCCAGCGCCGCAGGATCTCGGCGTAATCGGCGGGCGGACCGCCCACCGCCCACACTTTGATGTGCTGATTGATCGGCACGTTGCCCAGCCTGGTGATCAGGAAGGACGCGACCGCCAGGGCCGCGGCGCCGGCCGAGAGCCATCGGGTGGTCGACTTGGATCGGGTGGCGAGCAGCACCGTGCTCAACACCGTCAGTCCCATCAGGCTCTGCATGACGGGTCCGTTCACCCGCATCAGCGCGGTGTGGAAGGTGAATCGCACCTCGAGCGGCACCTCGCGGAACGCGTAGAGAACGTTCACCGCGCCGTAGCCGAAGGCTCCGGCCAACAGTCCCGGAAACAGCAGCGCCGCCGCCCGAATCCACCTCGACATCATGTGGAACTCCCATCGTCCGCATTCATCGCAACTCCGAGTTGCGATAGCATCGAGGATGTCCGATCGGCGCAATTATCGCAACTAGGAGTTGCAATGAGTCCCGTTCCGTCCCCTGGACGTGGGGAAAAGGTGCGAACGGCGGTGCTGGCCGCCACGCTCGACGAACTCGGCGCGCACGGCTACGCCGCGCTCACGGTGGACAATGTGGCTCGCCGGGCGGGCGTGCACAAGACCACGGTCTACCGGCGCTGGCCCGATCGCGACGGGCTCATCGCCGATGCGCTTTCGGACAGCGTCGACTCCGAAATCTCCATTCCCGATACGGGTTCGATCGAGACCGATCTGCGCGCGCTGGCGCGAACACTGGTGGTCTGGATCGACAGTCCCTCCGGCAGAGCGATTCTCGCCGCCGCGCTCTCGGACGCGGTCGGGCTGCCGCGTCCCCCCGATTCCATTCGGCATGTCTTCCGGGACCGCATCCGGCGCGCGCTGCCGATCGTCGACAAGGCGATGGACCGTGGCGAACTGCCGCGCGGCACCGATCCGGCTCGAATGCTGAAAACCCTTGCGGCGCCTATTTATATGCGGGCCCTGATCACCCACGAACCACTCGACGAGGCCGCCGCCGACGCCGCGGCCCGGCTCGCCCTGACCGCGGCCCGGGCGGGCCTGTTCGGGGGCGATCCGGAGCCGGGAGTCGCGAGCGGGGCGTAGCGCAGGCTCAGTTCCAAGTGGGCTGGAAGCTCAGCTGCGAGTGGGCTGGAAGCTCAGTTTCGAGTGGGCTGGAAGCTCAGTTTCGAGTGGGCTGAAAGCCCGCGCCGACACCCGCGCGAGCGTCGACATCACGCAGGACGGCGGCGATGTCGGTGCCGACCTCCGGGCCTATGCAGCCGACGCCCACGTACGCGTTGACCATGCCGACGAGCCGGGATCCGGCGACGATCGGGCCGCCGGAATCACCCGGCAGCACACAGGTCTGGGTCCAGGTCTCGCGTCCGCTGGCAAGGACGTCGCCCCAGACGAGACCGCAGTTGGTGCCGGTGGTGCGGCCCTTCTTGCAGACGGTGGCGGGGAACTGCGCGGGAGCGCCGACCTCGGTGATGGCGAAATCGCCGAGCCGGTCGGTGGGCGTGATGCGGTTCGGGTCGAATTCGATGATGGCGTAGTCGAGTTCGGCGTTCTTGTCCACGACGCGGCCGATCCCCTCACCGGTGTGAGCGGCTTCGGCAACGACGCTCGCCCCCGGTTCGCCGCAGTGCCCGGCGGTGAAGCCGACGAGACGCCCGGCAGCGTCGTTGCCGATCGTCGTCAACGTGCAGCGTGAGCTGTTCCCGACCACGATGCCCGATCCACCGCCCAGCAGGGCGGCATCCTCGGCGTGGCCGATGGCGGGTGCCGCCGCGGCGGCGAGTAGGGCGACCCCGACACCGGTCAGGGCGATTCGCCCTGGTCCGTATGCACGACGACCGCTCGGAGACTTGCTTGCGCGAGTAGATCGGAAGACAGTCACCTGAGCTACATACCCAATGGTCAGCAATCTAACAACATCGTCGCGCCGCTGGTCGGCTCAGGCGGTGATTGCCTCGTCGATCGGGGTCGGGCCGTTGTTGAACTGGATCGTGCGGTGGATGGTGGCCGGTTGCGCGAGCACGGCCGCGATGACGGCGGCGACGTCGTCGCGGCTCACCGTGCCGCTGGTGGCGCCCTGAGCGGCGGTTTCGATGCGGCCGGTGCCGGGATCCAGGGTGAGGGTGGAGGGGGCGACGATGGTCCAGTCGAGGTCGCTCGCGCGGACGTGGGCATCGGCGGCGGCCTTGGCCTCGGCGTAGTGGAAGAACGAATTATCCGGTGGCACACCGTGATCGGTGCGCGCACCGAAGTAGGAGACCAGGACGAAGCGGCGTACGCCCGCCGCGGCCGCGCCATCGGCGCTGCGCTCGGCCGCGTCCCGGTCGACCGCGTAGGTGCGATCGGGATTTCCCCCGCCCGCGCCCGCCGAGAAGACCACCGCGTCATGGCCGGAGACCAGCTCCGCGATCTTCTCCGCCGAGAGGTTCTCGATATCGGCGACCACCGGGACCGCGCCCGTGGAGGCGACCTCTTCGGCGTGCTCGGGATTGCGGAAAAGCGAGCTCACCTCGTGCCCCTCGGCGCTGAGCAGGCGCGCGAGCCGAAGCGCGATTTTCCCGTGACCACCGATGATGACTACTCGTGACATGGATCCAGTCCTCGCTTCCGAGATTTCTAGAGCCGAGCGGACGGTTCGTTGCTTTCGCTATCGACCATAGGCGATGACAGCGCGTAGAGGGGGAGGCCCCGTCGCGCCCCGGCCGTCGGAATCCGTTCGAGCACGCCGCCCGCGAAGACGTCGTACAGCGGGAGGGTCTCGAGATGGACGTAGCCGATATGGCAATCGCACACCGCCATCGGGCAGGGGCGCGGACGCAGGGCGTCGCGGAACGAGCCGTCGTAGAGGTTGCCGAGCGGATCGCGGACGAAATGACACCGGCGCACCGTGCCGTCGCCGTCCACGGACACCACCGAGGATCCGGTCCGACACGCGCGGCCGGCCGAGTCGTGGGGATGGCGGCTGAACGGGAACAGTGGATCCAGCTCCGTCCACGGTTCGGCCTGCTCGTCCGAATAGGTGTGTCCCTCAGCGGCATTCACCCAGAGGTAGACGTGCTCGGGCAGATCCGCGCGCAATCGCCGCGCCTGCTCCAGATGCTCGGGCAGACCGACGATGCCGACGCTGAAGCGCACACCGGCCGCGGTGAGTTCCCCGGTCCTGTCGATGAAGCGCTGGTAGGGAGTCTGGTCCGGATGGTAGGTGCACCACAGGGCCAGTGTGTTCAGGTCGGCCTCGGCCAGCCAGCCGGTGCGGCAGCTGAGATTGGTCTGGATGGCCACGCGCTCGATATGCGGTTCATGGGACAGTTCGACCATCGCGCGCCGATACCAGGACCGGACCAGGCCTTCGCCCCACGGCGTGAACAGGATCGAGAGCCGGTCCCGGGTCTGTGCGCGAGCCCACGCGGTGAAGCGCTCGAGCGCCGCGCGGTCGGCGCGCAACAGTTCGGTCGAATCGCGTCGCTTGGCGAAGGGGCAGTACGGGCAGTCGTAATCACACGAGGACAGCGGGCCGCGGTACAGGAGCGTCAGGTCCACGGTCAGCGCGCTTCGTAGGCCGACATGGCGGAAAGTACGGCGGGAGAGAAGAACTCGGGACCGATGGCATCGGAGTAGGACAGCCCTTCCGGGGTGAGCCGCAGCCGCTCGGCGGTCTCGCTCACCCAGCCCCGATCGGCGAGCGTGCCCAATTGCGCGCCGAAATCGAGTCGGGGGTCGCCGCCGAATCGGACCCGGTAGTCGGCGAGGGACAGTCCGTCGGCCTGCAACAGCGATTGCAGCAGATGCCGACGCCTCGCTTCGTCCGCGTCGATGACCCGACCGTGCAGAGCGCGGCTGAAATCGGTTGTCTCGGTGTAGGTGTCGATGATCGAGCGCACCTCCCGCATGGACACCGCGTAGTCGAACGAATAGTGCAGGCCGGAGGTGTAGGAGCGCGCTCCGCAGCCGAGGCCGATCATGCCGTCGGTCTGACAGGCGTAGTCGTCGGGTCCCTGCGGCGGCGCGTCGAGGCGGCGGAACATGCGCATGGAGACCTGCTCGTACCCGTTCGCCAGCAGATGATCCCGGCCCTCGGCATAGAGGCGCAGCCGATGGGCATCCCAATCATGTTCGGCCGCAGCGGGATCGAGTTGACGTCCGAGCCCGGTGAGTGGGCGGATGTAGAGCGGATAGAGATAGATCTCCTCCGGTCGCCACGTCAGCGCCGCGTCGAGGGAGACCCGCCAGCTGGTGGAGGTCTGTCCGTCGATGCCGTAGATCAGATCGATGTTCAGGACCGGTATGCCCGCGTCGCGAATGCGGCCCAGTGCCGCATCGACATCCGCGCGTCGCTGCGGACGCACGGCGGCGCGCGCCTCCTCCTCGATGAAGCTCTGCACGCCGAGACTCAGCCGCGTGGTCCCGCGCTCGGCGAGCACGGCCAGCCGATCGGCCGTCGCGGTGGCGGGCGACGCCTCGACCGAGAGCGGGATCGCGCGCAGGTCCGCGCCCATGACGAGTTCGGCTGTGTCGCAGAGGCGTTCCAGCTCACCGGCCTCGAGAAAGGTCGGCGTGCCGCCGCCGAACGCGGCGGTGGCGAAGTGCACCGGTTCGTCGTGACCGAGTGCTGCCCGGACCGCCTCGGCCTGGCGGGTGAGCGCGTCGAGGTAGCGGCCGGTCAGGTCGCCCGGTGCGCCCACCCGGGTGAACAGATTGCAGAATCCGCATCGCACTTCGCAGAACGGGATGTGCAGGTACAGCGAGAGCGCCTGCCGGGATTGACCCGCCCAGACCCGCGTGAGCGACGGGCGCGGTTCCAGCGGCCGGTACGCGGTCTTGTGCGGGTACGCGTAGACGTAGCTCTGATAGGGGCGCGGCAGGATGAGCGTGGAGGTCATGCGGAGGGCTCCAGGAAGAAGTGGCCGTACGGAACGGTCCAGACGGACTCGTGGCCCAGCCGGTGGCCGGTGTAGCCGTCGTCTCCGTAGGCGGTGCCGTGATCGGAGCAGACGATCGCGAAACAGCGCCTGCGCGAACGCATCACGTCGAACAGCCGGCCGACGTGACGATCGATGTAGCGCAGTGCGCCGGCATGCGTGGCACGGGTATCGCCCGCCTCGCGGGTGGCTCCCGGCGTGTGGAACCAATTGGGCTGATGCAGTGCGGAGGCGTTGAGGAACAGGAAGAGTCGTTGTGCGGCGGGAAGTTCCGAGACCACCTGTTCCGCGCGCGCCACCTGCGCCTCGAAGGAGGTGGGCGAGGCCACCGAGAACTCCGGCTCCCAGTGGCTTTCGGCGAACAGGCCCGGCAGCACACCGCCGAGCGCGCCCTGCTTGTTGAAGAAGCCGACACCGCCGATGCAGACGGTGTGATAACCCTGCCCGGCCAGCGCCGTCACCAGGTCGGGGGCGTCGAAGACGAAGGTGCCGTCGGCGGTCGTCTCACTGCCCGCGAACCGTGCGGCGAAGAGCCGGGGGTGCGGGCCCGGTGCCGCGGGCGTCGGGAGGAACCCGGCGAAAATGGCCTGGTGCGAAGCGTACGTGAAGCTGCCCGGTGCATGCCGTCGCTGCCAGCCGCCGCCGGGCAGGTGTGCGGCCAGGTTGGGGAGCAGCCCCTCGGCGGCGAGTTCGGTCGCGACGTCGTAGCGCAGGGTGTCGAGCGTGAGCAGCAGCAGGTCGTCCCGGCCCACCACCTCGTTCATGTCAGGCCGGTGCATGGAGATCCTCGAGGGCTGCTGGGGCGGTCGAAAAGCGTTGCGGAAGAACGAATTGCCGTGCGGCGCGCAGCTGTGCGGTGTACGTGTCGAGCCCGGCCGCCGGAGTGCCCGGCAGCCCGGTCAGTCGCGGCAGGAGATCGCCGAAGGCGTTCACCTCGCCGACCGCGAAGCGCTGCCAGCCGATCGCGGGCAGCAGATCGACTCCGACACACAGGGTTCCGGGGAAGCACGCCGCCGCCTGTTCGCAGATCGACAGGGCATGGGCCCAGCGATCGCCGGCCGCCTCGATGACCGCCGCGAGATCGCCGCGCGCACCGCCGAGATGCAGGTTGGTGAGCGGGGTGCGGCTGGTGCGCACGACCGCGTGCGTGGCCCGCCCCCCGATCACGACCACGCGCAGATCCGCCGATCGGCCCGCGAGTGAGGCTTTGGGCATCCAGCGTTCGACGTGCAGTCCGTCCGGGGCGAGCCGGTCGACGATCGCCGCGATATCGCGTTCGTCGGTGTAGCGCCGGACTCGGAGCGAATTGTGCAGCCGCGGAGCGTCATCCGGGCCACCGGTCGGCACGAGCTCCACCGAGGTGGTCGCGCGCAGCCGCCCGGAGCTGGTCGATTCGACCGCGAGCACGCCCGAGGCGGAGGAGCCGTGCGCGAGTTTGACGAAGACGCGCGGTATCGCGTTGTCGCGCATGAGATCACGAATGTCGGACCAGCTGTGCACCGGTGGGCCCGTGCCCGAGGTGGGCGAGGGCGGCACCGGAACCCGTGCGGCTGCGAGTGCGGCGTGAGTGAGCCGCTTGTCGAAAAGGACGGCGAGTTCGGCCGGATCGTCGAGGCGAACGCCGCCGCGCAGCGACTGCGCGGCCCGCAGGAACCGCTGGTACCAGCGAGCCGAACCCTCCACGCGGGTGGGTTCTTTCACCCCGCGCAGCAGCGCGTCCACCTCGGGGTTCTCGCCGGGCGAATCCAGCCGCACGATCTCGTCGTCGGCGAAATCGTGTCCGCCCTCGCGCAGCACGTCACGCCACTGCACGACGCGGGGCGTCGGGAGCCCGGCGGCGTCGGCGGCCTCGAGGAACATCCGCACCCGGCGGTTCTCGCCATTGCCGACGACCGCCCACCGGGACGTGGAATCCCCGGTAAAAGCCTTCGCGGACAACGTCACTCGCCGACCGCGACGAAGCGCCAGACCTCGCCGTCCTCGTCGTCCTCGTCGTCCTCGTCGATGTCGGACTCCGCGCCGTCGTCGCTCAGGCTCAGCGTCACACCCGCCGCGCCGAGGGTCTCGGTCAAGCGGGTGCGCATGGCGGCGCTGAGGTAGTTGTGGTGCATATCCAGGGAACTCAGGTGCGTCAGCGGCTGACCGCTCAGCAGGGCGACCGCGCCGTCGTCGGTCAGCACGCCCATGGAGACGTCGAGCGAGTCGAGCCGTGCGACGACGGGTGCGGACGCGAGCGCGAGGCAGATCTCGTCCTGCATCTCGCTGTTGCGCAGGGCCAGATGCTTCAGGCTGGGCAGCAGGGCGCCGGTCAGGATGGGCGCGAGATCCTCGACGGCGCTGTCGCCGCCGTACTCCGAGGTGCCCAGCCACAGATCCAGGTGGGTGAGCGCGGGCAGATCGCTGGCCGCGATACCGCGCACGGCGTCGGCGGGCATCCCGCCGGTCTGCACGACGAGTTCCCGTAGTCGCTCGTGTCTGACGGCGGGGAACCGCAGCTCCTGGCCGCCGCGCACGCCGAACCACTCCAGCGCGGGGAACGCCTCGAGCAGGGGAGTCACCAGACCCTGGTTGATCCAGGAGATCTCGCATTCCTCGTAGGTGATGTCGGCCAGGAAGAGCGCGCGCAGGGCGGGCAGGCGATCGGCGGCCGCGACCAGGGCCTCGATCACGGGTTCGGGGCCCTTGTCGTAGGCGTCGGTCCAGCAGCCCACGATGAGCGAGCGCACCGCGGTGGTGTCGACCTCGGAGACGAAGCGCGCGAAGCGATCCGTCCAGGGTTCCTGCGAATCGTAGGAATCCACCCCGACCCGCCAGGCGACCGAATCCGCGGCGGGCAGCGAGCGCGCGACCGGCTGCTGCGCTCCGGCCGAGCTGCCCGGTTCCACGAAGTCGAATGCGGGCAGGCCGCCGAACTCCGCGAGGTGTTTGCCGATGGTCATGCGTGCTCGCCCTCTGTATCCGTCTGCGCTGTCGATCGATGTGCTCGAATCGGCCCGGGCGCGAGCCGATCGCGCCCGGATACCGGAGTTCTTACCAAGTCCGGGTGACAAGCCGGATTTCAGGGCCTCCCGGGCTGCCCCGGTTCCCGAGGTTGTCGGTGCCCGGGTCTAGTTTTTCCCGGCATGGCACGCATCCGGTGCCGCGATGGGAGGGAATCCATGTATCGGCAAGGTGATGTTCTGATCGTGCCGCTGCGCGCGAGCGCGGTGCCCCTGACGGCCGACGATGCGGTGCCCGAGCCGCGCGACGGCCGTGGCCGGCTGGTGCTCGCGCTCGGCGAGGTCACCGGCCACGCGCACGCGATTCAGGGTCCGGGCAGGCTGATTCGCGAGTCGAGCGCGTTCGGCCCGATGCTGCTGCACCTACCGGAGGGCGGGCGGGTGGTGCACGAGGAGCACGCGGCCATCCCACTGCCCAAGGGCTGGTATCGAGTCGTGCGCCAGCGCGAGTACGTGCCGGGGTCGGTGCGCGTCGTCGCCGATTGACCGGCGGGCTCGATGCTGCGGAAATTACTGGGCGAGAACAGGAATGAGTGCGATCGTGACTGATCGGATCGAATGGCGGGCGCTCTCGGCGGCGACCGGCGCGGGTGACCGCACGGCGGCCGAGGCCGCGGTGCGGGCGGCGTATCGGCGGGCCGGACTCCGCGAACCGGCGCGAATCGTCTGGGCCCGTTCGCCACTGGAGGCGGTGCGCCTGCTGACCGGCTCGGAGACGGGCGAGGGGCTGGGGGATACGGGGGCCTGTGTGCGCGAAGCGCTGCGCAGCCGTCCGTGGGCGGCGGAACGCGAGCGGGTGCACGCCGAACTGGGGCCGAAGGGTTTCGGCGCGCACTGGCAGGCGACCGGTGCCGATCTGTGGGAGCTGACTTCCGCTGTCGTGGAACGGATTCGGGCGGGCGTTCTCGAGGCGATGGCCACGGGGCACAAGGAGACCGGGAGGCGCGGGGACGAGACCGGACTGCGTTTGCTGCTGCTCGATGCCGTGCTGGGGCAGCACGATGCCGCGTGGCTGTGCGCCTTCGACACCTCGCCGGGGCGTCCACTGGACGCGATCGCCGCCGTCGCACGCGAAGCGGGCTGGTGGTGGCCGTACGAGAACGTCGCGGTGATCAGCGAGCGGCCGCTGGAACTGCATCGCGACGAAGCCGGACGGCTGGACCGTGCGGACGGTCCCGCGCTGGCCTACTCGGACGGATTCGCGCTCCACGCGTGGCGCGGTATGCCGGTCGCCGGTGAATTCCTCACCGGGCTGGCCGCTTTGACGCCCGAGCGCATTCGGGACGAGGAGAACGCCGAGCTGCGCCGGGTCATGCTCGAGTACTACGGATACGATCGCTACCTCGAGGAATCCCGTGCGCGGCCGGTGCATCGCGACGAGACCGGGGTGCTGTGGCGCATCGCTCTCGACGGTGACGAGGATGTGGTCATGGTCGAGGTGGTCAACTCCACCCCGGAACCCGACGGCAGCAGCAATATCTACTGGCTCCGGGTTCCGCCCTCGACCCGCACCGCGCGCGAGGGAGTCGCCTGGACCTTCGGGCTCAGTGCCGAGGCCTACGACCCGATCCGCCAGACCTGAGCCCGGGCACCCGCTCCGAGCTGGTCGTTCTGCGAACGTTCAGCGATCGTTGAGAGCCCAGCGGCACGGTGGGCGGCGACGCGGAACCGCCGCCGGACCGGAGGAGAAGATCCATGACCGACACCATCGCCCCGAATGTGCTTCTCGTACACGGTGCCTGGGCCGACGGCTCCAGCTGGGGGAAGGTGATCGAGATCCTGCGCGCCGACGGCTACGGCACCGTGGTGGCCAGCCAGCTGGCGCTGCGGAACTACGCCGACGACGTGGAGACCGTGACCCGCGACCTCGCGCTGCTCGACGGCCCGACCATTCTGGTCGGGCACTCCTACGGCGGTGCGGTGATCAGCCAGGCCGGTGCGGACGCACCGAATGTGGCCGGGCTGGTGTACGTGGCTGCGTTCGCGCCCGAGGCCGGGCAGTCCGCCTTCGCCCTCAATCAGGAGTTCGGCATCGAGCTGCCCAGCGGCGCGGATCTGGTGAACATCGGCGCGCCCGAGGCGCCCGACTTCCTCATCGATCGGAATCGATTCCACCAGGACTTCTGCGCCGACCTCACCGCGGCGGAGGCCGCCGTGCTGGCCGCGACCCAGAAACCCACCTCGGTGCTGTCGCTGGCCGGCGCCGGTGACCGGGTTCCGGCGTGGGAGCGGCTGCGGGCCAACACCTGGTACCAGGTGTCCAGCCAGGACGCCATGATCCACCCGGATCTGGAGCGCCACATGGCGTCCCGGATCACCGACGAGGAGCGGATCGTCGAACTGGCGGCGGGGCACGCGTCGATGCTGAGCAAGCCCGCCGAGATCGCCGACCTCATCGAGAAGGCAGCGCGGAACGTCTGATCGCGCGCCTGGAACAGTCCGCCGGTCAGCCGCTGGAGCCTCCGCAGGCAACCGCTGATCGGTCGCGGCCGCGTCGCCCGGCTCTCACCAGCCGGGCGACGTGGTCGATTGCGGCCCAGGTCGATCAGGCCGGGAGCCGGAGGTCGAGCACGCTCAACTCGGGCGATGCGATGGTCACCGGCCGGGCCGTATCGGCCGATCACGCCACGGGGTTCGCGGCGGTGATCGGGTCGGAGATTGCTGCCGAGATCCGTAGCAGGTCCTCGATATCCGCGAGATACAGTGCGGCGTCGATGGATTCGGCGAGCACACGCGCTTCCCTGAGCAATGCCCGCCGCTGTTCGTTCACGGCGGACACCCGGGCCAGATCGATCAGCGCCGGGATCAGTTCGACCGGGGACTCGGCCGCGCGGAGTTGGACGACCGCGCGCGCCAGCAGGTCCGGATCCGTGCCGTCGGGTGCGGCCAGGGCCAGCGCGCGCATGGCCCGGCCGAGTGTGCCCGGGGTGTTCCAGCGCTGTGCCACAGCCAGTTCCGCGGCGGCCAGCTCGCGGGCGCGTTCGCGCTCGCCGAGTCGCACCAGTTCCATGGCGGCCGAACTGCGCCACGGGATGTGCGCGGGATTACTGATCCCGACGGAGGTCGATCGGCGACCGCACTCCAGGAAGTGGGCCAGGGCCTCGCGAGGCTCCGCGCGCGCGGAGCACAGCAGCGCGCGGACGTGGATGACGACCGTCGTCTCCCAGGTCTCCGGATTGGCTGCGTTCGTGCGGCGATCGAGCCACTTCCCGGCGTCGTCGAGGCGTCCGAGGCCGATCAGGGCATGCGCGTACTGGGCCACCAACGTGGTCGGCGGCGCGATGAACTCGTCATCGATGCCGCCGATCATCGGGGCGATGTCGCGCAGTGCGCGCCGGTACGAGCCCGAGCGCAGCAGCACCTCCGATCGGACGATGACACGGTAGGTGTCCAGCGCGCCGAAATGCTGGTCGCCGCCGCGCTCGCTCAATTGCAGTGCGGTGGTGAGTTCCCCGGCCCACATGGTGAGCTGCGCCAGCAGGCCGAGCAGTTGGCGGGGGAGTGGTTCGCCGTTGTGGAGGGCGCAATCGTCGGACAGGCGATCGAGCGCCGTGCGGGCGTCGATGTTCGCGCCGAAGGCGTCGTTCCAGGTGCGGATCGCGGTGGCGATGCGCGCGGTGGAGTCGTGGCCGGTACCGCCGGTGTCGGGCAGATCGGCGAGGAACGCTCGCCAGGTCGGCGGGGTGAGTGCGGCGATCATCCACGCGGATGCGCGAATCACGTTGGCGGCGGCCGGATTCCGGTCCTCGGTCTCGGCCAGCACCTCGCGCAGCAGCGCCATGGCGGCGGCCGCGTCCCGGCGGGTGCCGATCGTCCAGGCCAGCGGGATGAGCGCGCTCGGTGCGGCGCCCGCGGCTCGCTGATGACGCAGCGCCTCCTGCAGGCGCGCGCGGGCCGCGGCCGGATTGGTCCACAGTTCCAATTGGCCGAGACGAACCAGCAGCTCGTCGCGGTCCTCGGGAGCACAGATCCGCAGGGCCGCCTCGAGCCAGCGCGCCGCCTCCGCGATCTCGTTGTGGCGCAGGCATTCCTCGGCCGCGTCGATCAGGACCACCGTCCACTGCGCGAACTCGGGTCCGTCCAGGTCGCGCAGGTACTCGGCCACCTGCCGCACCGGGAAACCGGCCACGCGGGCACGCCCCGCGGCGGCCGTCCGGAAGGCGGATGCCTCGGCGGGTGGGCACAGCCATCGAATCGTGTTGGCGGACAGTGGATGCCGATACATCGGAGGGTCCGCGGTCAGCAGCACTCCCATGGTGGCGAGCAATTCGCAGCGATGACGCACCACGGCAACGGGTTCGCCGCACGCCGCGGCGAGAATGTTTGTTCCGGGCCGGAATTCGGCCAGCACCGCCAGTGCCCGCATCATCCGCGCACCCGCGGGCGAATACCTGTCGAGCTGCCGCTGGATGGACCGCGAGTAGCAACCCTCGGGTAGTCGATCGGGAACCCGGGTGCGGTCCGGAAGCGTTGCCAGGTCGGTGATCAGGGCGCCCGCCACCAACGGCACCGCACCGGTCGCCCGCAGGATGTCCTCCGCCAGCCCCGCCGGCGCCGCCACTCCCAGTCGTCGCCGGTACAGCCCTTCGATCGCGGCGATGCTCAACCCGCCGGTGCGCAGGACGGCCGCCGCGACCGGCTCCAACCGGCCGTGCAGATCCAGAACCTGCTGATCCCAGGACCTTTCGTCGAGAGTCAGCACGATCAGCACCCGCAGCTCGCGCAGGCGCGGCGCCACCGCCGCGAGCACCCGCGCCGACCTGTCGTCCATCAGCGTGGCGTCGTCGATCAGCAGCACCAGCGGCCGTTCCGCTGCCGCCCGTTCGAGCGCGGCGAACAGGCGATCCGCGCGGCCGGCCTGTGCGCCGCCGGCGGTTGTGAGGCGGGGGCCTTCGCGGTCCGGGGTGTCGAGATCTCCCGGATCCGTGGTGGTCGGTCGGCGCACGCCTGAGCTTTTCGGCTCTGCGGAGACCGGGTCGCTTCGAACATCGGCGTCCGCCGAGCCGGGGGTTTGCCCGGCGTGGTCGGCACACCCGTCTTCCGCGTTCGCGCTTCCGACACCTCGCACTGCGTTCGCGTGATCGACTCGGGCCGCGGACGGCGCGCCGAGGCGGTCGAGCAGCAGCCCGACCAGGTCCGCGTCGCCGGAGCGCGCGGTCAGGTCCACTCGCAGGGTGGGGGCGTGCTCGCGCGCAATCTCGTTGAGCAGCTGCGTTTTTCCGTACCCGGGGCGGCCGGTGACGACCACCATGCCGCCGACCCCGGTGGCGGCGCGCCGCACGCAGGCAGCGATGCGCGCCAGTTCGCTCTCGCGATCGAAGACGAGCGGAAGGGCCGAATCATCTTCCGGCACAAGTTCTTCGGCTCGGCTCGGCGCAGCGTACCGGCGCGGGTGCTCGGTGGTGTCGGTTCCGGTCAGGATCTGTTCCTGGAGGCGGCGCAGGTCCGCACCGGGCTCGACGCCGAGTTCCGCCACCAGCAGCCGCCGGATGTCGCGGTAGACCTCGAGCGCCTCCGCGCGACGGCCGCTGTCGGCCAGCGCTCGCATGAGAGCCGCCCGAGGGCGCTCGCGCAGTGGGTTCTCCGTGATCAGGCGGCGCAGGCGTTCGATCGCCTCGTCCGTGCGGCCGCAGCGCACCGCCGCGTCGAGACTGTCCTCGCTGACCGCGAGTCGTCGTTCCGACAACGCGGCCCGCTGGGCCTCGGCGAACGGTCCCGGGACACCGGCGAGTGGTTCCCCGGAGCACAGTGCCAGCGCCCGCGCGTACCGGTGTTCCGCGCGGGCCCAGTCGCCGGCCTGTCGTGCGCGGCCCGCCTCGGCCACGAACCGATCGAACAGACCCACATCGATCTGATCGTCGTCGATCTTCAATTGATAGCCGCCGTGCCCCGACAGCAGGACCGACGGCGGCGTGCGCGGCGTGCGGCCGGGCTCGAGCACTCGTCGCAGCGCGGAGATATGGGTCTGGATCACGCCGGTCCCGCTGGCGGGGAGCTCGTCCTCGTACAGCGCGTCCAGCAGCCCGGCTGCCGAGATCCACTGTCTCGGTCGCAGCGCCAGCGCGCACAGCACCGCCCGCCGCTGCGGCGGTCCCAACGGCAGCACCTGTCCGTCGCGACGCACCTCTACCCCGTCGAGCAGCACCACCTGCACTGCCCCAGGCTGAACCATCCGCTTTCCACACCCTCTCGCACCGGCTGGACCAGCGTAAGGGTCAGTTGTTGCCGACGATCATGATGGGGCTGTCCACCGCCAGCAGCAGGGATTGGCTGGTGGAACCGAAGACCCGGCTGGCGAAGCCGCCGCGCCCCCGGGTGCCGACGACGAGAAGCTGTGCGCCCCGGGACCATTCGAGCAGCGAATGCTCGGGGCTGTCCTGCACCGTCTCGCGCTGGATGCGCACGCCGGGGTAGCGCTCCTGCCACCCGGCCAGGCTTTCCGCGAGCACGTAGTCGTCCAGGGCGTCCATTTCGGGATCATCGGAGTCGGCCGAATCGGCTCCGCTCATGGCGTGCAGGGCGATCAGGTCGACGCCCCGGGCCGACGCCTCCTCGAGCGCAGTCTTGACCGCGGGTTCGCTCACCGCCGTGCCGTCCACGCCGACCACGACCGGGCGGGTGTGCATATCGGGCGGGAATCCGACGCCGTCGCGCACGATCACGAGCGGGCAGTGCGAACGGCGGGCCAGCATGGAACTGATCGAACCGAGAAGCGCGCGCCGCAGGGTGCCGCCGCCGCGCGCCCCGGCGACGAGCATGTGCGAGGAGTGGGTGCGGTCCAGCAGCGCGGGCGCGACCGCGCCGTGCGCGATCTCGGTGGTGATCTCGACCCCGGCGGCGGCCTTCGCGGCCTCCTGCTGGGCGGTGTCGAGCAGCCACTGCCCGGATTCCTCGAGCCGGGTGTAGTCGTCCTCGGTGAGCGCGGTGCCCAGACCCAGCCCGTGATCGGGGGTCAACTCCAGCACATGCAGCAGATGCAGCGGCCTGCCGTGCGTCGCGGCGGTGTGCGCCGCCCAGGCCACCGCCGAACCGGCGGATTCGTCCACGGCGACGACGACGGGCTCGCTGTTCGGCATGTCTTCTCCTGCTCTGGAAGCGGTACCTCGGTAGACGCTTACCCGAAAGAGCGGACTGTCGCTCAGCGATTCGATGTCCGAACAGCCGGTTTCGGTGACGCCGTCACCGACCCTACGTCGTCGCGGCATGCTCGCCGTGCCGCGGCCCGCGACGGCGGTGCGCCGCCGCCCGCCACCACGGTTCCCGGGAGCGCCGGAGTGAGTGTCCGTGCCCCGCCGAGTGGGTGTACGAAGCCTCGGCGGGGCCCGGCCCGGACCGCTGACCGGTCCGAGGATTCGGGGTGGCGGTCGGGAAAACCGCACGTCCCCATCCTGGATCCTCAACCTGTGTTGAGGTCAAGCCCGTCGAGCAATTGATCTGCGCGGCGCGATCGTCGCCGCGAAACACCCACGCCCGCCACGCCACCTTCCGCACCGCCGAGCCGGCGGCTCTGCTGTCGGGAGTGAACGGTGGCGTAGCGGGCTGGAAGGCCGCGTCGCGGACGGGGTCAGCGACGAGTCAGCGGTGCGTGCAGACCGAGATGCTCGCGCAGGGTGGTGCCGGTGTACTCGGTGCGGTACGAACCACGTTCCTGCAGTTCGGGAATCAGCAGATCGACGATGTCGTCCAGGCCCGTCGGCACCAGGTACGGGGTGATGTTGAAACCGTCGCTGGCGCCGTGGCGCACCCAGCGGGTCAGCTCGTCCGCGACCTGACCCGGCGTGCCCGCGAAACCGAAGCGGGCCGTGGTCTCGATGACGACCTGGCGCAGGGTGAGTCGCTTGGTCTCGGCCAGCTCCCGCCACTGCTTCACCACGGCCACCCGATCGTGGCCGTCCCGCTGCGCGCCCCGGGTTCCCGAAATCGCGGTGGTCTCGGGATCTTCCACCGGGAGCGGACCCTCGGGATCGAGATGTGAGAGGTCGCGGCCCCACACCTGCCCCGCGAGCGACAGTGCCGTGGCGCCGGTGATCTGGTGCTCCAGCAGCCAGCGCTTCTTCTCCTCGACCTCGGATTCCCTGTCGGCCAGCACGATCTGGGTGCCGGGCAGGATCCGGATGTCATCGGCGGGCCGGCCGGCGGTGACCAGGCGGGCGCGGATGTCGTCCGCGAACTCGCGCGCCGCGTCGAAGTGAGTTCCGAAGGGCGAGAAGATGACCTCGGCGGAGGAGGCCGCGAAATCACGACCCGCGGGGGAGGCGCCGGCTTGGAAGATCACCGGATGGCCCTGTGCGCTGCGGGGCAGCGTGGGCCGGATGGCGACGCGGAAATGCTCGGTCTCGCGCTCGATGGTCCGCACCGCGCCCGGAGTCAGCCAGGAGGAACTCTGCCGTGATTCGGCAATGGCGTTGTCGGACCAGGAATCCCAGATCTCGCGGGCGATCCCCAGGAACTCGGCCGCGCGGTCGTAGCGGTGGGCGTGATCGAGGAATCCACCGCGCCGGAAGTTCTCACCCGTCCACGCGTTGTCGGTGGTGACGACATTCCATCCGGCGCGGCCGTCGGAGAGCACATCCAGCCCGGCCAGCCGGCGCGCCAGATCGGCGGGCTCGTTGTAGGTGGTGTTCTGGGTGGCCACCAATCCGATTCGATCGGTGATCCCCGCCAGCGCGGCCAACTGCGCGATGGCATCGGGGCGGCCCGCTATATCCGTGTCGAGCAGTTGCCCGTCCTGCTCGCGCAGGCGCAGACCCTCACCCAGGAAGAACGCGTCGAACAGCCCGCGCTCGGCCGTGGTCGCGACCTGCCGGAAGGTCTCGAAATCGATCTGCGACCCGCTGCTCGGATGGGACCAGACGGTGTGGTGGTTGACGCCCTGGAAGAAGACCCCGAAATGCACCTGGGCGGCGGGGAACGGAACCTCGGTCATCGGTTGACCTCCTTGGCATAGCGGTTGGCGGGCCGGGCGAGGCCGAGGTTCGCGCGCAGCGTCGAACCCGGAACCGGGCGATGGGCGATACCCGCGCGCAACAGCGCGGGCAGAACGAGACGGGCGAGGACGGGCAGGTCCTCGTCGATGACCGCGAGATGCAGGCGGACTCCGTCGGCGTGCCCGGCCAGTTCGGTGACCAGAGCGACGAGCTCCGCGGCCGATCCCGAGAAACTCAGGCGAGCAATCGATTCGGCGCCGGACTCGGCGGACTCCGCGTCCGCGACGGCGGGGGGAGCGCTCGCCCCCGTGTCGATCGCACGCCGCCCGAGATCCGAAAGACGTTCGGCAGCGGTGGATCCCGGCGTGTCCACCGCGATCGCCACGTCGACGACCACCCTGGCCACTCCGGCCGCGCGGGCCCGGCGTACCGCCTCCAGCGCGTCCGGGACCGTCGCGCCGCTCACCAGAGCGACATCGACATGTGCGGAATCGGTGGCACCGTAACCGAACACGACGACCTGGCCCTGCGGGGGCCTGGGCACGATGGCGGGGCCCTTGACCGAGTAGGTCTCGCCGATGAAGTCGGCGTAGTGCAGCCGCTCCCGATTCAGGAATCTGCCCGCGGCGTAGTCCCGGACGACCGCGTCGTCCTCCCACGAGTCCCAGAGCCGCCGTGCGACCTCGATGGAATCCGCACGCTCCCTGCGCAATTCGGTTTCGCTGACGCGCGGTGCCGCACCCCAGGCGCGTGCGGCCCCGGGCTCGTGCGCCGCGACCCATCCCGCCCGTCCACGCGAGGAGTAGTCCAGCGTCGCCAGTTGTGAGGAGATGTGGAAGGGCTCCGCGTAGGTGGTCGCCACCACCGGAACCAGTCCGATCGTGCTGGTCGTGGCCGCCACGAACGACGCGCGCGTGGTGGCGTCGATGCGCCCGCCGGTGCCGGGCGGCTCGATGCCGTCGTCGAAGGTCGCGAAGGTGAAACCCGCGTTCTCCGCGGCCTTCACCCGCTCCCGCACCGTCCGCCCGGTCAGTAATCGACCGGGCTCGTGCCCGGCCCGCTGCCACGCGGCGGGGTGAAAACCCTCCCCGTCGAGCTCGATCCCCAACGCGAACGACCCCGCCCGGTATCCACTCTCACTACCCATAGTTTGACGATCGTCGAACCAGCTCCCCGTCGCCACGATTGCCGTCACCGTGATCCGAACCCTGGTGTTCCAGGGCCGATCGCGGTGACTCGGCTCACCCGAACGCCGCGGGCGGCGGTCCGCGCGTCGCGCTTGTAGGCTCTTGTTGTGTCAGAACAGTTTCGCGTACAGCGAGCGATAGCCGCTACCCCGGCCGAGATCTTCGCGGTGCTGACCGACCCACAGGGCCACGTCGCCATCGACAGTTCCGGAATGCTGATGGCGGCCAGCGGCGACAAGGTCGCCGCTGCCGGTGACACCTTCGTGGTGCACATGGACCGAGAGGCGCTCAACGATTACCCCCTCGGCCTGTACGACGTGACCGTCGAGATCGTCACCTTCGAGCAGGACCGCGAGATCGCCTGGACCGTCCGCGGCCGAGTCGAACCGGGCCACGTCTACGGCTACCGCCTGGAGCCGATCGACTCGGGCACCCTAGCCACCTCGTACTACGACTGGTCCGGGGTCCCCCAGAAATTCAAGGAAGCCGAGATCTTCCCGGTGATCCCCGAAAGCGCCCTCCGCGCAACCCTCGGCATCCTCGCCCGCACCGTCGCCCCCGGCAAACCCCGCCCGGAACTACCCGCCTGACACCGAACCGCCATGCCCTCCGCCGATGGCGCACCCATCCGAATGCGGATGCGGAACACCGTACTTCGCGGCGCGCGCCGACCCTCCTGATGCTCACCCTCCTGGGCTGATCCGGGTGCGGTCGGTGAATTCTGCACGGCGACAGTCGGTTTCGTCGGGGTTCCATTTCGTCTGAATTCGGATCAGGTGCGGCACCTGTACCTGAGCCGTGATGGTGGGCAGTCTTGGAGCCGGTTCGTCATTCCACGAGCTTCCGTGTTGTGACCGGTGCTTCGGCCGGTCGAGGTCGTTCACAGGTAACTCCCAGCTGGCTTGGAGTATTGGGCCAGTTCAGGGGCCTAGGCTCCGGCAGTCGAGCTGCGGAGACGGGACCTAGTGGGAAAGGGCGGGCATGACTTCCATGACCGGTGTTGCTGGCGGTGCGGTACCCGGGGGCGGGGGCGCTGATACCGGGGCCAGCGGGGCAGGGCCCCGGTGGGCCGGGAGCGGCGGGGCCGGTTGGGCGCGGCTGGTTTTCGGGGCGGCCGGGCGGCCCCGGTGGGAGCAGCCGGGGCTGATCGCGCTGCTGGTGGTGACCGCCGGTGTGTATGTGTGGGGGCTCGGGGGTGCGGGGTGGACCAACGAGTACTACGCGGCGGCGGTGCAGTCGGGGACGCAGAGTTGGAAGGCGCTGCTGTTCGGATCGCTGGATCCGCAGAACGCGATCACCGTGGACAAGCCGCCGGCGTCCATGTGGGTGATGGGGTTGTCGGGCCGGATCTTCGGGTTCAACTCGTGGTCGATGCTCGTGCCCGAGGCGCTCATGGGCGTGGCGGCGGTGGCCCTGCTCGCGGTGACGGTGCGGCGGTGGGCCGGGCCCGCCGCCGGATTGATCGCGGGCGCGGTGCTGGCGGTGACGCCGGTGGCGGCCATGATGTTCCGCTACGACAACCCCGACGCGCTGCTGACCCTGCTGCTGGTCGCGGCCGCGTACTGCACCGCGCGATCGGTCGATGCGTCAGGGCCGCACTGGTTCTCCGCGAGCACCGGCTGGCTGGCCGGCGCGGGCGTGCTCATGGGGCTCGGCTTCCTCGCCAAGATGATGCAGGCATTCCTGGTGCTGCCGGGGCTAGCGCTGGTGGTCCTCGTCGCGGGACCGGGCGGAGTGCTCTCGCGCATAACGAAATTGGCGACGGCCGGGGCCGCGCTGGTGGTATCGGCCGGATGGTACGTGGCGCTGGTCGAGTTGTGGCCCAGCGGTTCTCGGCCCTTCATCGGCGGATCGACCGATAACAGCCTGTGGGAATTGGCGGTCGACTACAACGGGCTCGGCCGGATCCTCGGCAATCAGGGCGGCGGACATCCCGCGGGCCCTGCGGTGCAGGGTGGTTCTCACAACCCCGGGGGCGGTCAGTCAGCAGGCAGCGCAAGCGGTGGCAATTCACCGAGTGGCGGTCAACCTTCCGACGGTAGCCAGTTTCCCGGCAGTGATCAGATCTCGGGTGGCGGTCACCTGGCGGGCGGGCAGCTCCCGGGCGGCGGACAGGGGCCGAGTGCGAACCAGGTGCCGGACGCCGGGCAGGCGCACGGCCAATTCCAAGGTGGTTTCGGTGGTTTCGGGTCGAAGCCGGGAATCACGCGGCTGTTCACCGGTGAGCTCGCGACCGAGTTCTCGTGGCTGCTGCCTGTCGCGCTCATCGCGCTGATCGCGGGACTGTGGTTGACCCGCCGGGCCCCGCGTACGGACCGGGTTCGCGCCGGACTGGTGATGTGGGGCGGGTGGCTGCTGGTCAGCGCCGCGGTGCTCAGTTACATGAGCCGCAGTTTCCACTCGTACTACTCGATCATGTTGGCTCCGGCGATCGGCGCGCTGGCCGGTATCGGCATCACCCAGCTGTTGCAGCGCCGGGAACATCTCGCGGCCCGAATCACCTTGGCGGTGATGGCGATCGCGGCCGGGGGATGGACCTTCGTGCTGCTGCACCGGACTCCCGACTGGCTGCCCTCGCTGCGGTGGGCGATTCTCGCGCTCGCCGTCGTGGCCGCCGCGCTGGTGCTGATCCTGCCCCAGTTCCGGCGCTACGGACTCGTGATCGGTCTCGTCGCACTGCTTTCCGGCCTGCTCGGCCCGACCGCGTATGCCGTGGAGACGGTCGCCTCGCCGCACTCCGGTGGCAGTCCCGTCGCGGGCCCGGCTCGGGCCACGCACTTCGGGAATCGTTCCGGTGATTCGGACGCCGCGCTCGACGACCTGATCACCGCCGCCGACACCCGCTGGGCCGCGGCGGCGGTCGGAGCATCGGACGTGAGCTCCATCGAATTGCGCACCGGCGCGGCACTATTGGCGGTCGGCGGTTTCAGCGGCCGGGACGAAGCCCCCACCCTCGAGCAGTTCCAGCAGTACGTCGCCGATCACGAGATCACCTACTACCTGGTCCGTCAGCGCACCCAGAACCAGCCGAACCGGGGACCGGGCGGCGCCGGAGCCGGTTCGGCGGACCCCTCTGCCGCCGAGCCCGGCGCCGGTGACCCGGCCGCCGACGAGCCCCCGGCCCAGCAGAGCGCGGGCGGCGGCTACGGCCGCTCCGGATCGGAGGAGTCCACCTCGGCCCACATCACCGCCTGGGTCAAGGCCAACTTCCCCGAGACCACGATGGGCACCGTCGAGGTGTACCGGCTCAACGGGTAGCGCACGATCGTCGCCGCGAACCCCTCGCTCTGTACGAGCCGAGGGGACCGCGGCGACCGGTGCGCCGGCACCGTGGACGCGGTGACAACGACTCGACCTCCCGGCGGGTTTCGCACCGGATGCGCGTCGAAGGTGGATCAGCGTCGAACTCAGCCGACCGGCTCGACCCGGGCCGGAACGTGCTTGTGCCAGGGCGTTCCGGCGATCGGATCCCGCCAGGTGAGATCGGTGAGCTCGTTCGCCGCGACTCCCACCCGGGTCGAGTTCTCGTCCAGCCCATAGCCGTTGGGCAGGGAGACGTGCCCCGACTGCATGCGGTCGCTGACCTCCACCAGGGCCTCCGCGGTGCCGGTGGCGGTGACGATCCGCGCCGATCCGCCGGGCGTGAGACCGAGGCGCTGCGCGTCGGACGGATTCATGCGCAGCGCACCGCCCGGATCCCGGGTGCGCCAGGACGGATCCCGGATGATCGTATTGGCGCTGAAGGAGCGCCGCTCACCGGCCGCGAGCACGAACGGGAACTCCGAACTGGTATGCACCGCAGGGGTTTGCGGAAGATCCGCGAGCACCGCGAGCAGCTCCGGGATCGCCAGCGGTATCCGGCGATCGGCATGCGTCAGGTAGTTCCAGGCGTCCTCGTACTCATCGGCGGTGAACACCACGCCGGAGCGCGCGGCCAGGATCGCGTCGAACAGCGCGTCGGCGCTGCGATGCCCCGCCCGGCGCATGGCCGCCGGGTACTCGCGCGACACCCGCTGCGCCAGCGCCCACAGCACCGCCGCCGAGCGCGCTCCGAACGGCAGTGTGGGACCGAGGGTTTCGTAGAGCAGGAAGGGCGCGATCCCGAAGATCTTCTTGTCCCGTGCCGCCAGCGCCGCGAAGGTCAGCGCATAGGCCCGTCTGCCCAGCTTCGCCGCGACCTTCAACGCGGTGAGAGTGACGGGCGAGGCGACCCGCAGCTCCCGCAGCAGACGCGCGTAGATCTCCGGTTCCGGCAGGGTGCCCGGCAGCGGATCGAGCACCGGAGCCCGCAGGTGGAAGGTGTTGCGCGGGAACTCCAGATTGAAGAAGGTGGCCTCCCACTTCTCGAACTGGCTGGCCGCGGGCAGGACGTAGTCGGCGAGTCGGGCGGTCTCGGTGAGGGCGACATCGATGACCACCACCGTGTCCAGCGCCTCGAGCGCCTTCTGGAACGTCCCCGAATCAGCCAGCGAATGCGCCGGATTGGAGGATTCGACGACCATGGCGCGGAAGCGTTTCGGATGATCGGTGAGGATCTCCTCGGCGATCACATTGCACGGCACCATCCCGCCCAGCAGCGGCGCGCCCGTCACGGGTGACTCCCGGATCTTCAAGCTGTAGCTGGCCAGCGGCGTCATCCAGGAATGCGGCTGCATGGCACCGGGTTTGGCGAAGTTCCCGGTCAGCAACCACAGCAGTTTGTTCAAGTACGACACCAGCGTGCTGTTCGGTCCCTGCTGCACGCCCAGGTCCTCATAGGTGGAAAGGCTTGCCGCACCGGCGATCACCCGTGCGGTGCGACGCAACAGCTCCTCCTCGACGCCGCAGATCGCGGCATAGCCCGGCACGTCCACGGTGGCCAAGGTGGCCAGCACCGGCGCGCTGTCGTGCGTGTGATCCGCCAGGAACTCGTGATCCACCAGATCCTCGGCGACGATGATCCCCAGCAGCGCGGTCAGGCACCACGCATCGGTGCCGGGCCGCACCTGCAGGTGGATATCGGCGAGGTCCGCCGTCTCGGTGCGCACCGGATCCAGCACGATCATCGTGCGCGCCGGATCGGTGGAGATCTGCTTGAGCACCGTGCGCGCTCGAGGAACCCCGTGCGACTGATACGGATTCTTGCCGATGAACACCGAAACCTCGGCGTGCTCGAAGTCGCCCGTGGTGTGCCCGCCGGTCAGATGCGCGTCCACCCAGCCCTCGCCGGTCTTCTCCTGCGCGAGCGCGGTGGACCGGTAGCGGCCGCCGAGCGCGCGCATGAGCGCACCCGAATACGCGCCGCCCAGGTGATTGCCCTGTCCGCCGCCGCCGTAGAAGAAGATGGATTCGCCACCGTAGCTGTCGCGCACCGAACGCAGCCGGGCGGCGATCTCGGAAATTGCTGTGTCCCAGCTAATTTCGGTGAAGGAACCGTCGGGCTCACGCCGCAGCGGTGCGGTCAGCCGGGTGCCGCCGTTCTGGTAGTGATCCAGGCGCAGCGCCTTGTTGCAGGTGTACCCCTCGGACGCCGCGTGCTCCTTGTCGCCGCGGATCTTGGCGAAGCGCCGATCGTCGAGCTGGATGCGGATGCCGCAGTTGTTCTCGCACAGGATGCATGCGGTGGAGTGCCACTCCGGGTCATTTCCTTCGCCCATGAAGCATGACGGTATCACGATCGGTCTACTTCGGCTCGAAATCTCGGAACGTTGCGAAAACGGCCCGGAAAGCGACCAGTTCGGTAGGGGATTGTCCGATCGAATGCGATGGGCGGGGTCGGCCGTGGAAAGTTACAGTGGCGAGCGACGTCGAGGGCGGACGGTGAGGAGTTCGGCGATGGCCGAGGTTCGGGCGCAAGTGGGGGTGCTGGGCCCGGTGCAGCTCACCATCGACGGGGTGGAACAGCAGCTGGGCGGACCCAAGCAGCGTGCTGTGCTGGCCTACCTCACCATCAATGCCAACCGGCCGGTGTCGGTCGATGCGCTGGCGACCGCGGTCTGGGAGGAGAACCAGCCCCCGGATGTGCGGGTCAGCCTGCACGCCATCGTCTCCAACCTGCGCAAACCGCTGCGCGACGGCGGGATCGACGCGCGAACGGTGCTGCAGCACATGGGCACCGGGTATCGGATCGTGGTGGACGACGCGGCCTGTGATGTCGTTCGATTCCGATCCCGGCGGGAGAACGGCTTGCGGGCGCTGGCCGCCGGGCGGTTCGGTGCGGCCGCCGCGGCGCTCTCGGATTCGCTGGCGCAGTGGCGCGGCCCGGTGCTGTCGGATCTGCGGGGGCTCGGCTTCGCCGACGCGTACGCCGTCGCGCTCGACGACGAACGGATCGGCGTCATCGAGGCGCGTGCGGAGGCGGAGATCGCCCAGGGGCACGCGGATGTCGTCATCCCGGAGCTGGCTCTGCTGGTGCGGGACCATCCGCTGCGGGAATCGTTGTGGGAGCAGCTGATCACCGCTCTGTACATGGCCGGGCGGCAGTCCGATGCGCTGGAGTCCGCGCGCCGGCTGCGCGCCATTCTCGCCGACGAACTCGGCATCGACCCCGGGCATCGCATCCGCGATCTCGAGGCCAAGATTCTGCGCCAGGATCCGCTGACCGCGCAGTCGATCGGCGCCGCCTCGGCGACCCGGGCCAACACCATCATCGACCGCAGCTGGCACGTACCGCAGGCCGTACTGCGGGACCGGGCCGGGAACGTGTATCCGATCATGGGCACCGCGACCCGGATCGGCCGGCTCTCGGACAACGACATCGCCCTGCCGGACGGACGGGTGAGCCGTCATCACGCGATGGTGGTGGACAACGGACTCGCGTACGTGCTCAAGGACCTGATGTCCTCCAACGGCGTGTACGTGAACGGGAGGCGGGTGATGGACAGCGTCGTGCTGTCCGATGGCGCGGTGGTGCGGATCGGAGACACCGAGTTGACCTTCACGCTGATCCATAAGGGACGTGAATAGAACAAGTTCTAGACATATGGCTCTATTTGTCTTACGGTCGAACCATGAGTTCAACGGCGTCTCATGCGGTCGGCTTCGAGCTTCGCTCCGGGGAAACCTGGAAGAACCCCTGGCCCATGTATTCCGCACTGCGCGATCACGATCCGGTGCACCGGGCCGTCCCCGAGGGGCGCGAGTCCGACGATTTCTACGTCCTGTCCCGGCATGCGGACGTGTACGCGGCCGCCCGGGATCCGGAAACCTTCTCCTCGGCGTCCGGGCTGACGGTCGACTACATCGGGCTCGAGGCCGCGGGTGTCGGCACGCACCGGCCCTTCGTGTTCATGGATCCGCCCGAGCACACCGATTTCCGGCGTCGCGTATCGCCGGGATTCACACCGCGCCAAGTGAATTCGGTGGAGCCCGCGGTGCGGGAGTTCATCGTCGAGCGCATCGAGCGGCTGCGTGCGGACGGCGGGGGAGATATCGTCGCCGAACTGTTCAAGCCGCTGCCGACCATGGTGGTGGCGCACTATCTCGGTGTGCCGGAACAGGATCGGGGCAAGTTCGACACCTGGACCGAGGCCATCGTGGGCGGCGCGGTCGCCGGAGCCGGACTCGCCTCCGGATCGCAGGACGCGCTCTCGGCGGTCGGCGAGCTGGTCGGCTACTTCTCCGAACTGATCGCCCGCCGCCGCACCGAACCCGGCGACGACACCATCTCGCACCTGCTGGCCTCCGGCATCGGCGCGGAGGGCGACAATGACGGCCTGGTCGCCATGCTCGGCTTCGCCTTCACCATGATCACCGGCGGAAACGACACCACCACCGGCAATCTCGGCGGCGCGGTGCAACTGCTGACCGCGAATCCCGAGCAGCGTCGCATTCTGGTCGAGGACCCGTCGCTCATCGGCGACGCCGTCGAGGAGTTCCTGCGGATGACCTCACCGGTGCAGGGCTTGGCGCGCACCACGACCCGCGATGTCGAACTGCACGACACCACCATTCCCGAGGGCCGCCGCGTCCTGCTGCTCTACGGCTCGGCCAACCGCGACGAACGCGAGTTCGGCCCCACCGCCGCCGAACTCGACGTGAGGCGCAATCCCAAGCGCATCATGACCTTCAGTCACGGCCACCACCACTGCCTGGGCGCCGCCGCCGCCCGCATGCAGGCCCGGGTCGCGCTCGAGGAACTGCTCGCCCGCTGCCCCGACTTCACCGTCGACCTCGACAATGTGCGCTGGTCACACGGCAACTACGTGCGCTGGCCTGCGTCGGTTCCGTTCTCCGCCACGGCGTGAGTCCCCGCCCGCGTGGACGGTGCCGATGCCGAAGATGGCACAGTACGGGGGCCGGTCCACCGGAGCCGGAGGCGGGTTCGGCAAGGATCGGCGCAGGTGAAAGGACAAGGCATGAGCCGCGATTGGTTGTCGGACGATCGGGCCGATCTGGCCGCCGAGCGGATTCTCGACGCCGCCGCGCAGCTCTTCGCGGAACGCGGTGTGACCTCGGTCGGGATGGGCGACATCGCCAAGGCCGCCGGGTGCTCGCGGGCCACCCTCTACCGGTATTTCGACAACCGGCAGGCTGTGCGCCTGGCCTTCGTGCATCGCGAAACCCGCCGCATCGCCGCCCGCATCGACGACCGCGTGCTCGGGATCGAGGACCCCGGTGAGCGCATCGTCGCCGCCATGACCTTCGCGGTGGCCGAGGTCCGCGCCGACCCCATGCTGATCGCCTGGTTCCGCCCCGGTGAAGCCGGACCGGCCGGGCGGATCAGTCAGGACTCCGATGTCATCGAATCCATCGCGGGCGGCCTGTTCACCCCGACGGGCCTCACCGACCCCGAACGCAGCCGCCTGGCGCGCTGGCTCACCCGCATCATCGTCTCGCTGCTCGCCGCCCCCGGCCGCGACGAGGCCGACGAACGCGCCATGCTCGAGGATTTCGTGGCCCCCGTGATCACCCGCGCTTTCGCGTGATCCCCGCGCAGCGGTCCGTCTCCCGCCGGGAGAGGGCCCACTGACGTCGGCGCGCGGCGGCTGACCGGTGTCCTTGTGACCGGAATCGCGTCGGTGGTGGCCGTGGCGCGGGGCAATCGCGGCTGGGACACAATGGCCTGCATGTCATCCGTTCCCGTGCCGGCCACGTTCACGACTGTGCATCCGCTGTCGGACAGTCAGCGGGAGCGGCGTGAGCGGTTGATCGGGGCGGCTCGGGAGCTGGCCGCCGAGGGGGGATACGCGGCGGTCACGATGCACGCGGTGGCCGATCGAGCCACGCTGGCACGGGCCACCGTGTACCGCTATTTCGGCAGCAAGGATCAGTTGCTGACGGCGGTCGGGGCGGAATGGGCGCGGGAAGTGACCGCGGCGCATCACGATATCGGCGCGGCGGGCCGGTCCGCGGATGCGAAAGGACCGGCGGAACGGGTCGCCGGGGTGCTGGCGGCGATCATCGAGCGGACCGCGGCGGAATTGCCGCTGTGCACGGCGGTGGTGACCGCGGTCATCTCCGGAGATCGCACGGCCGATGCCGAGCGCAGCGGGCTGTACGCGCTGTGGATGGGGCAGTTCGACGAATTCATCGGAGACGCGGTGCCTTCCGAGGAACGCGCCGAAATCGACTACCTGCTGGGGCAATTGCTGCTGGCCGGGTTCACCAGCATGTGCATGCTCGCGCAGCCCAAGGACCATGTGCGGGACATGCTCACCGGGGCTGCGCGCCGTCTCCTGCCCTAGCGATCCGGTCTCGCGATCGCGGGCCGCTCATCCGGACTATCGGCCCGGCGATATCCGGTGCGGTGGCCGTAGAGGGCTGGTGTCAGAGCCGCCGCGAAATCGGCGACGGCCTCGCGAGCCGGTTTCATGGGCATGGCATGGAAGACGTGCCACAGGCCCCGGTATTCGCGATGACGCAGTGGCGCACCGGATTTGGCGGCCAGTGCGGCGAGGCGGCGGGCGTCCCCGGCGAGGAGGTCGTCGCCCGCCGAGTGCAGCACGATCGGTGGCAGGCCGGTGATATCGCGATACAGCGGCGACAGGGCCCGCCGCCGGGATTCGGGTACACCCGGTAGATACGCGTCCATGAATTGCACCATCAGATCCGGAGTGAGCAGGGGCTCACGGCTCGGATCGCAGTGGAAGGCTTCGGAATCCGCGGAATAGTCCAGCACCGGGCAGATCAGACCCAGAATGGCCGGTGCTGGCAGTCCCTCGTCCCGCAGCCGCAGCGCCAGGTCCAGAGTGAGGGTTCCGCCCGCCGAATCACCGGCTACCGCAATCCGTTCCGGGGGAATGCCCTGTGCGAGCAGCGCGCGGTAGGCCGCCATCGTGTCATCGACGGCGGCCGGATGTGGATGCTCAGGCGCCAGCCGGTAGTCCAGCGCGTACACCGTGGTCCGCATGGCCGCGGCGATGGCCCCGGTGAGCGTCCGCACCATCTGCGGGGCGCCGATCACGAAGCCGCTGCCGTGCAGGTACAGCACCGCGGCATCGGCCGGAGCCCCACGTGGAGTGAGGATTTCGGAGGGCACACCACCGAGCTGCCCGGTGGTCGCGGTGACCTCGCCGGGCGCGCGCGAGAACCGGGTCCCCGCCACCGCCCGCGCCCGAACCCGCGGCCAGTCCGGAGCCGGGCCGAACCACCAGCGGCCGATCAGCCGGGAACCCGATCGCAATGCGGAGATCAGCACGGTACTCACTTCCGGCTCATGACACGAGGATCCAGCTGATAGTCGACGGAATCCGGGGTGCGGCGAATCAGCTTCTCGTACCGGCTCGGACTCCACGGCCACAGCTCCGGGAGCCCGTCCTTCCCCAGATACCAGCTCTGGCAGCCGGTGGTCCACACGGTGCCGGGCGCGGCGGCCCGCATGCGCGCGTTGTATCGATCGGTGGCCGCGCGGGTCGGTGCGACGGTCGCGAATTCGCCTGCCTGCCAGCGCTCGAGCCAGCCGACGATGCGAGAGGACTGCGCCTCCGCGACGGCGGTGAGCGGGTGGTTGGCGAACGGGCTGTGCGGTCCGACCAGCATGAACAGATTCGGGAAGTCCGGCAGCATGACGCCCTCGAAGGCGCGCGGTCCGTTCGCCCACTCCTGGTTCAGGGTGCGGCCCCCGGCTCCGGTCACGGGCATGGGGCGCATGTAGGCGTGCGAGTCGAAACCCGTTGCCAGCACCAGGATATCGAGTTCGTGCAGAACTCCGTCGGCGGTGACGACGCCGTCCGGTCGGACCTTGTCGATCCCGTCGGTGACCAGTTCCACATCCGGTCGCTGCACCGCGGTGTAGAAGCGGTCCGACACCACCAGCCGCTTGCACATGGCCTGATAGTCCGGTGTCAGCTTGCGCCGCAGCTCGGGATCCTCGACCGACCGCAGGTTTCGCGCCACCACCCATTGAATGAGGCTGCGGATCCTTCCCTGATGCACCAGTCCCTGCGAGAACGCCGCGAAGAAGCCACGATTGACCTGATAGGCGAGCCGGCTCAGGGCGGGAACGCGCCGGTAGAGGCGCTTGGTGAGCGCACGGTAGGGCTTGTTGACCGTCGGCAGGATCCACTGCGGAGTCCGTTGGAACATCACGACCTTCGGCACCTGGCCGGCCAGCGCGCTCACCAGCTGGGTCCCGGTCGATCCGGTGCCGATCACGCCGACCCGCTTGCCGGTCAGGTCCACCTCGTGATCCCAGCGGGCCGAATGCATGACGGGTCCGGCGAAATCGTCCAGTCCCGCGATGTCGGGCCGATTCGGATGATGCAGGAATCCCGTTGCGAAAATGACGAAGTCGAAGCGTTCCACCGCGCCGGTGGAGGTGGTGACTAGCCAGCCCTCGTCCCGGAAGTCCGCGCCGATGACCTCGGTGCCGAACTCGGTGCGCCGGTCCAGGCCGTGCCCGCGCGCCACCCCGGCGAGGTATCCCTGGATCTCGGGGCCGGTCGAATACAGCTGCGTCCATTCGGGATTCATGGCGAAGGTGAATTGGTAGTAGCGCGAGGGCACGTCGCACACCAGGCCCGGATACGTATTGTCCCGCCAGGTTCCGCCGTAGTCCGCGGCCTTCTCGTACAGGGTGAAGTCGGTGAATCCGGCTCGCTGCAGTGCGACGCCCATGCCGATCCCGGAGATTCCAGCGCCCACGATGGCTATCCGCGGTTGGTTCATGGGACGGCAGCCTAGACTCGAGTCTCACCTCTTGTGAACGCTTCGGCGAATATCGTTAGACATTCCGTCATTCGATAGACACTGTGTAAAGTGAATGTTACGTTGTGCGCCGAATCACACGCGCGAGCCGAGGAAGAACAATGCGAGCACTCCAGTGGACCGGCCCCGAAACCGTGGCGGTCAACGAGATTCCGGTTCCCGACATCGGGCCCGGTGACCTGCTCATCAAGGTCGGCGCGGCCGGAATCTGCCACTCGGACCTGACGCTGGTCAACTTCCCGTACAAGATTCGCGAGGATCCGCTCACGCTCGGGCACGAGGTGGCGGGCACCATCGCCGCCGTCGGTGCGGATGTCGTCGGCCGCGAGGTCGGCGAGCGCGGCGTGGTGTATCTGTTCTGGACCTGCGGCATCTGTCGCGAATGCGTGAGCGGCAACGAAAACGTCTGTCTCGCAGCGGGCCGCGTCGCCATGCCGCCCTGCCCCGGGCTCACCGAAGAGGGCGGGATGGCGGAGTACGTGCGCATTCCCGCGAGCACCTTCGTGCCGATCGGCGATCTCGACTTCCTGCAGGCCGCGCCGGTCGCGGATGCCGCGCTCACCGCGTATCACGCCATTCGGGGCGCGAAGGAGGCGCTGCGGCCCGGCGGCACCGCTCTCGCGATCGGCATCGGCGGGCTCGGGCATGTGGCCGTGCAGATTCTGCGCGCCATCTCCGGCGTGCGGGTCATCGCGGTCGACATCGCGCAGGAGAAGCTCGACCTCGCCGCGGAGTGCGGCGCGGATCTGGGCATCCTGTCCGGCGATGACACCGCGCAGCAGCTGCTGGATCTGACCGGCGGGCGCGGCGTGGACGCCGTGTTCGACTTCGTCGGCGTGGACGCCACCGCCAAACTGGCCGTCGAGACAGTCGCGCCGAACGGCGCCTACCGCATGGTCGGAATCGGCGGCGGCGTACCGGAAATCACGGCCGGACCGGCCGGTGGACCCGCCTGGCCGTGGGGCGCGACGGTGCGAAAGTCCTTGGGCGGCACCCGAAGTGACCTGTACGCCTGCGTGGCTCTCGCGCAGGCCGGGAAGCTGCACATGGAGATCGAGCGGTTCGACCTCGAGGACGGCCCGGAAGCGTTGCAGCGCTTGGACAAAGGTCAGATTCGCGGCCGAGCGGTCCTCGTGCCCTGACGGTGCGGCAAGGGGCAGGCCGTGCAGCGGGGATTCCGGCTGCACGGCCCCGACACGGGTAGTGGGCGAGCGCGCGATCAGCCCCGGCCAGGCTCGATCTCGCCGAGGAACTTCTCCATGCGCGCGGTGATCTCGTCCGCGAACTCTCCGTTGATGGCGTGCGAGGCCTCCGGCCACACCTCCAACTGCGCATTCGGCACAAGCTTGCGCGCGCGAGCGATGATCCGCCGGGAATTGTGCACGATGCTGCGGCCCGCGTAGATGCCGAGGAACGGTACGTCGATTCCCGAAAGCTGTTCCCGCGAAGGCTTTGTCGTCACCGGCAGATACGCCGCGAAATCCCGCATGCCCGAGGCGATCAGCTTGCCCTCCGGCTCGTCCTGCGGTGTCTCGGCCCCGCCTGCGACCCAGCTGAGCAGCCTGTTCCGCCATTTCTCCGGCATGCCCGGCAGCACCGAGCCCAGCGACACCGTGATCATCTTCCAGCTCACGCCGCCGAAGACGAAGGGCGCGTCCAGAATCGAGAGCGACGCCACCCGTTCCGGATGACGCACAGCCAGATTCACCGCCGACCAGCCGCCGATCGACACCCCCAGCACGTGCACCGGTCCCGGCTCCAGCGCCCGCAGACATTCGGCCAGCCACGCGGCCTGATCGGCGGCATCGGTGAGCGGCTCGGACTGCACGCTCAACCCCGGCTCACCCAGCAGATCAAGCGTGATCACCGGCCGGAGCGTGAGCAGGCCGGGCAGATTCGCCCGCCACAGCGGCGTCGCGGACTGCCGCCCGGGCAGCAGTACCAGCGGTGTGCCGGTCGCGGCACCGAAACGGTAGGCGCGCACGGTGCCGAACCTGGTCGGTACGTCCCGGAACTCGTGCGGCGGCGGCAGCAGATCGAATCCCGCCTGATAGGCGCTGCGATAGCGCCGATACCCGGCGATCTCACGGAAGTAGCCGATCCGCTTGCCCTTCCACGCGGATCCCACATTGGCTTCGGGGTACTCGAGGGTCGTCACCGCTACAGCATCCCCCGCTGATCGGTGCGCGATCAACGAGCCGATTCGTTCGATCGCATCGGGGTACTCGCTGAGCGGGAGTGATCGGAGTTCGGTCACCCGCGCGTCGCTCGGAGCACCGGTGTCCGAGGAGCGCAGGAATTCGCCGGCGTGGGAGGTGAGGGGGTTCGCCGTGCGAGATCCGGCGAATGTTGTCCCTACGGTTGCTGAACTGGTTCGTACCAGTTGGTGATACGGTTCGCTGTGACGCCGACAACTCAGGTCTCGCCCCGAGATCCAGAGCATTCCCGGGGCAGGACCAGCGTTTCTGTCTGCCGGGCTCATGCGAAGGCGAAACACCTGGCGCCGGGCTGTCTGCTTTTCGACGAATCAGTGGCCGCCCAGCGCCGAACTGCATTGTTGCCGAGAAGCCAGACATAGGAGAAACAGTGGCGCTATCGGACCGCGGCCTGTTCCGCACCAAGTCGGTGGAGCAATCCATCCAGGACACCGATGAACCGGACTCGAAACTCCGCAAGGACCTCACCTCCGTGGACCTGACGGTCTTCGGTGTCGCCGTGGTGGTCGGCGCGGGCATCTTCACCCTGACCGCGCGCACCGCCGGCAATCTCGCCGGACCCGCTGTCTCCCTGGCCTTCGTCTTCGCGGCCGTGGCCTGCGGCCTGGCCGCGCTCTGCTACGCCGAATTCGCCTCCACCCTCCCGGTGGCCGGCAGCGCGTACACCTTCTCCTACGCCACCTTCGGTGAGATCGTCGCCTGGATCATCGGCTGGGACCTCGTGCTCGAGTTCGCCCTCGGCACCTCCGTCGTCGCCAAGGGGTGGTCGCAGTACCTCGGCGTGGTGATGGGCGGGCATCAGCCGATCTGGCATATCGGTTCCATCAAATTCGATTGGGGCGCGGTACTTCTCATCGCCATCCTGACCGTGCTGCTGGCAGCGGGCACCAAGCTGTCCTCCCGGGTCTCGGCCGTCGCGGTCGCCATCAAGCTGGCCATCATCGCGCTGGTGCTCGTCGTCGGCCTGAAGTACTTCAAGGTCGACAACCTGAAGCCGTTCATCCCGGAATCGGTGCCCGGCACCGACGACGGCACCGGCAAGCTGCATCAGACGCTGTTCTCGCTCGTCACCGGCAGCGGCCACAGCACTTTCGGCTGGTACGGCCTGCTGGCCGCGGCCTCGATCGTGTTCTTCGCCTTCATCGGCTTCGACGTCGTCGCCACCGCCGCCGAGGAGACCAAGGACCCGCAGCGCAATGTGCCGCGCGGCATCCTGGGCTCGCTGGCCATCGTGACCGTGCTGTACGTCGCGGTCTCGCTGGTGCTGACCGGAATGGTGTCCTACAAGGATCTGCAGGGCGAGGACGCCACGCTCGCCACGGCCTTCGCCATCAACGGCGTCACCTGGGCCAAGAACGTGATCTCCATCGGTGCGCTGGCCGGTCTGACCACCGTCGTCATGGTGTTGTTCCTCGGCCAGACCCGCGTGCTGTTCGCCATGGCCCGCGACGGACTGATGCCGCGCAAGCTCGCGCACACCGGGTCCAAGGGCACGCCGGTGCGGATCACCGTCATCGTCGGATTCATCTGCGCCCTGCTGGCCGGATTCGTCGAATTCGGCACCCTGGAGGAAATGGTCAATATCGGCACGCTGTTCGCGTTCGTGCTGGTCTCGGTCGGCGTGCTGGTGCTGCGCCGGACCCGGCCGGATCTGAAGCGCGGATTCCGGGTGCCGCTGGTTCCGTTCGTGCCGATCCTGGCCGTGCTGGCCTGTGCGTGGCTGATGTTCAACCTCTCGGTGGAGACCTGGCTGCGATTCATCATCTGGATGGCGCTGGGCATGGTCGTGTATTTCGCCTACGGTCGCCGGCATTCGCTGCTGGGCCGGGCCGAGGAGCCCACGGACGCAGCGGCGGCCACGAACGCGGCGAAGCCCACGAACGCGGCGAAGCCCACGAACTCCGAGTGACGCGGTAGCTGATCGGGTGCTGCAGTTCGATACCGGTGGTGTGTCGGGACGGCGCGACCTCACGGAGTGATGTTCAATTGCTCTGAATAGTGAGAGTTGTGCCACAAGTTCCGCCCAGCGCCATCTCAGCACCCGAGAGGAACCGATCGTGAGCATGCTCCTCGCCGTGCACGACGCGTACACGCACGTGATCGCGCAGATCGGCAACCCGACGCCGGAGACCCCGCCCGTCGCGGACAAGCTGATGAAATTGGTCCGATACTTCACCTGGTTCACCATGCTGTCCGGCGTCACCGCCATCACGTACGGCGGCGGCCGGTTCGCGTGGGAGAAGTGGAGCGGAGGCGGTCTCGAATCGCCGAAGATGGTGGCCGGAGCCATGATCGGCGGCGCCACCGCCACCAGCGCCGGAACCATCATGAACGCTGTGATCGGCAGCTAGTCCGCAGGCTCCGCGCCATCGGCATCCGATTCGGGCGCCGATGGCGGGTGCGCATGCGCTTCGATGGTTTCTCGGCGCGAAGGCCCGCGATCCGCACGGATCGCGGGCCTTCGTGTGTGCCGGTCCGGCCTAGCCCTGCGCGAGCATGCGGTTCATCCGGTCGATCTCGGACTGCTGTGCGGCCACGATCGCCTGAGCCAGCGCCTTGGACTCGGGGTTCGTTCCGGCGGCGAGTTCGGTGTTCGCCATGCCGATCGCACCCCGGTGGTGCTCGATCATCATCGTCATCCAGAGGCGATCGAAGTCGGGGCCGGACAGGGATTCGAGCGTGCTCATCCGCTCGTCCGTCATCATGCCCGGCATGCCCTCGTGGCCGCCCATGGTGGGATTCGGGGCGGGTTTGCCGAAAGATTGCAACAGGCTGGTTATCTGCGCCATCTCCGGGGACTGGGCCTGCTCCACGCTCGAGGCGAGGGCGATGAGTTCGGCGTTCTGCGAGCGGCTCGAGACCAGCTTCGCCATCTCGACGGCCTGGGCGTGATGGGGATACATCATCTGCAGGAAGGTCACGTCGGCGTCGTTGAAATCGGAGCGGGCGGTGGGCTGCGACGACGCGCCATGATTCATGCCGGGCATCTCCGCGACGGTGGTGGTGGAGGTCGTGGCCGGGCTCGACGAATCGTCGCTGCCACAGCCCGCGGCGATCAGCGCCACGGCGGAGGTCGCGGCGACGACGGCGAGCTTGATGGGGGTGGTGAACATGGGTGTACTCCTCGGTGATTACCGCTGAATCCGGGAATGGGCATGCGAGAGCCCACGGGGTGTAGGTGAAATGCCGCGTGCGCGTGAGGAATACGCGACGCGGAGACCCCCGTCAGATTCGGAGAATCGCCAATTCGGCCAGGGAGAGCACCGTCCAAGGAGGTGGGCGGGCGCGATGCGGTCGCCACTGCCGCGGCGTCGCGGAGCTCGGGCCGTCGCGGTGGAATCCGGCCCAGCTGAGCAGCGCCAGGCCGAGGCCGAGCAGCAGCGCCGCGAGTACGAACACGCAACCGTGCAGACCCGCGTGAGAACCGCAGTCGGTGCCCGCGCAGGAGGCCATCGGATCGTGATCGCCGCCGGTGAGGGTCGCGGTCACCGTCGCCGCAGGGTGTAGAGCGACACCGGTCAGGGCGGTGATGAAGCTCGTCACCCGATGGTCGGATTCGGTCGACGCTGCCGGGAGGAGCGGCGAAGCGGCTGCTCGGTGGTCGGGTTCGGCCAGGATTGTCGCCGTCGGCCGGTCCTGTGCGGCGGCGGTGTCCACGGTGCCGGACGGCATGGCCGACGCCGGGACATCTGCCGTCGAGAGAGCGGCCGGGTGGTGCTCGCCCGGGCCGTGGCTCATCGCCAGGACGACCGAGTGCATGAGCGCTATTCCGGCGAGCAGAGCGAACAGGCCGAACGCCCGGAGGTACCGGGTGCCGTTCCATCGCTGCTCGACCACGCGGCCAGTCTAGTGACCGGACTCCGGGCGGTTCCGATACCCCCTGCTGGTATCGGGTCGGGGTGGTCCGGGCGGGCCGGCCGATGTCATCGGGCGGGACGCGCCCGGCTCGCCGCCGCGAGGATCGACGGCGCTGGCGGTAGCGTGGCGGCCGTGTCACAGCGCGAACTGGTCATTTTGGGAACCGCCAGTCAAGTACCGACCAAGCAGCGCAACCACAATGGATATCTGTTGCGCTGGGATGGCGAGGGGATGCTCTTCGACCCGGGCGAGGGCACGCAGCGGCAGATGATCCACGCGGGAGTCTCGGCCACCGACATCACCCGCATCGGCATCACCCATTTCCACGGGGATCACAGCCTCGGGCTCGCGGGGGTCGTGCAGCGGATCAGCCTCGACCGGGTGCCGCATCCGGTGGACGTCTACTTTCCGGCGTCGGGCGAGCAGTACTACCACCGGCTGTGCAATTCCACCGCGTACCACCAGACCGCCGAGCTGCGCCCGCATCCGATCTCGGCGGAGGGGGAGCTGCCCGCGCCCGGAGCGCCGTTCACGGTGCGCACGGTGCCGCTCTCGCATCCGGTCGAAGCGTTCGGCTATCGCCTCGACGAATCCGACGGCCGGAGAATCATTCCGGAGCGACTACGCGAGCTCGGACTGTCGGGGCCGGTGGTGGGGCGGCTGCAGCGCGACGGTGAGGCCGAGGTCGACGGCCGCGTCGTCACCCTCGACGAGGTGAGCGAGCTGCGCCGGGGACAGAGCTTCGCGTTCGTCATGGATACCCGCCTCTGCGACGGCGTCCACGAACTCGCGGCGGGGGTGGACATGCTGGTCATCGAGGCCACGTTCCTGGATGCCGATACCCATCTCGCCACGGAGTTCGGGCATCTCACCGCAGGGGAGGCGGGGGAGGTCGCGGCGCGGGCGGGGGTGCGCACGCTGGTGCTGACCCATTTCTCGCAGCGCTACCGCACACTCGACGACCACATGAGCGAAGCGCGCGAACACTTCTCCGGGGAGATCGTCGTAGCGCACGACCTCATGCGGATCCCGGTGCCGCCGCGCCACTGAGCGAGTCGATGGGTGTCCGCCGGTCATAGCCCCGCGCCGTTCGGCCGCGTGAGCCAGAGATCGCCAGGCTCCCGACCGGCCTGTCGGACCCCGCGGCACGGCGAGCGCTGCCGACCGTGCGGTGTGCCGGGGTGCGAAGTTCGCCGCGACATTTCGGGTCCGGGCGGGTGCGGGCATGATGGACCGCATGGATGCGCACGAGGAACTCATCGCTCTTGCCGACCGGTACTGGGACGCCTTTCTGGAGGCCGCGCCCAGTGAGGCAACACTGTTGGGGGACAGGCGTTTCGACGATCGGATCGAGGATCTCTCGGCGGCGGCCGACGAGCGGGTGCTGGGCACCTGGCAGGGCTTGCTCGCCGAGGTCGACGCGCTCGATCCGGAACGGTTGTCCGCCGAGGATCGGGTCACTCGAAGTCTGCTGCGCACCGAGTTGAACGCCGCGGCGCAGCATCTGGAATGGCGCCCGGTCGAGCTGGCCTCGGACCAGATGACCGGCGTGCACGCCGGGCTGCTCACCATGGCACCGCAGCTCAACGCGCCCGAGCCCGAGAACGCGCTGGCGCTGGTGCGGCGCTACCGGCAGTTCGGCGAGCTCATGGCACAGGCAACAGATCGATTCCGGGCGGGCCTGGGGTCGGGTCGCACGCCCGCGCGCATCACCATCGAGCGCTCGCTCAATCAGCTCGACGGGTATCTGGCGTCGGACCTCGCTGAGGATCCGTTCACCACCTTCGCCGGTCCGGCGGGCTGGGACGGCGAATCCGCCTGGCGCGCAGACCTGGCCGAGGTGGCGCGCGAGGTCATCCGGCCCGCCTTCGCCGCCTACCGCGGCGTGCTGGCGGAGGAACTGCTGCCCGCCGCCCGGCCCGACGAACAGCCCGGACTGTGCTGGCTCGGCGACGACGGAGCGGACATCTATCGTCGGCTCCTGCACCAGCACACCACCCTGCCCGACCTGGGCGCGGACGAGATCCACCGGCTGGGCCTGAGCGAACTCGAGAAACTGAGTGCCGAGTACGCCGAGGTCGGCTCCCGGCTGTTCGGTGCGTCGGAACTCGGGGTGATCTTCGCTCGGCTCCGCGAGGATCCGGACCTGCACTACGGCGACGGCGAGGAGATCATGTCCGACGCCCGTGACTGCCTCGCCGCGGCGCAGGCGGAAATGGGCAACTGGTTCGGCCGGTTGCCGCGTGAATCCTGCGACATCCTGCCGGTCCCGGAGTTCCTGGCGGCGGATGCCCCTGCGGCGTACTACTTTCCGCCCGCGGCCGACGGTTCCCGACCGGGCGCGTACTACGTCAACCTGCACGAACCCAAGGGCCGCAACCGCTACGAGACCGCCTCGGTCGCCTATCACGAGGCCATTCCCGGGCATCACCTGCAGCTCACCATCGCCAACGAGCTCGACCATCTCCCCAGTTTTCAGCGAATGTCGTTCTCCAACACCGCGTTCGTGGAGGGCTGGGCGCTCTACACCGAGCGCCTCGCCGACGAAATGGGTTTGTACCCGGACGATCTCGCGCGGATCGGCATGCTGGCCGCGGACTCCTGGCGGTCCTGCCGCCTGGTGGTGGACACCGGTCTGCATGCCAAGGGTTGGTCCCGGCAGCAGGCGATCGACTTCATGGTCGCCAATGCCCCGGTCGGCATCACGGAGATTCGCACCGAGGTGGATCGCTATATCGCCATGCCCGGTCAGGCGGTCGCCTACAAGGTCGGGCAGTTGGAGATCCGCCGCCAGCGGGCCGCCGCCGAACAGCGGCTGGGTTCCGCGTTCGATATCAAGGCATTCCACGACGTCGTGCTCGGTTCCGGTTCGGTGAGCCTTCCGGTGCTGCGGGAGCTGGCCGCCACTCTCTGATGGCTGCCCGGTCTCGGTGGGCCAGGAGCGCCGGGGTTTCCGTTGCCGGAATAGCTACCCCTACGCTGCGTTCGACTCATTTGTTGAGTTGAGCTAACGAAAGGGGTTGCCGGTGACGGCCACCGAGGCGAAGTCGTCCATCGGCCTGCGCTCCGAGCGCGGGCCGATCCTGGCGGCCATCATGCTGGCGACCTCACTGGTGGCGCTGGACTCCACCATCATCGCGACCGCCGTGCTGACCATCACCGATCAGCTCGGTGGTTTCGCGCAGTTCCCCTGGCTGTTCAGCATCTATCTGCTGGCCCAGGCGGTCACCGTCCCGATCTACGGCAAGCTGGCCGACATGATGGGCCGTAAACCCGTCATGCTCTTCGGAATAGCGGTCTTCGCGCTCGGTTCACTGCTGTGCGGATTGGCCACCAGCATGCCCGCGCTCATCGCCTTCCGCGCCGTGCAGGGCATCGGAGCCGGGGCGGTCGGGCCGATGTCCATCACCATCGCCGGGGACATCTACACGATCGAGGAGCGCGCCAAGGTGCAGGCGTACCTGGCCGGTGTGTGGGCGATGTCCTCGGTGCTCGGGCCGCTGCTGGGCGGGGTGTTCTCCGAATACGTCAGTTGGCGCTGGATCTTTCTGGTGAACCTGCCGCTGGCCGCGTTCGCCGCCTGGATGATCCTGCGCAAGTTCATCGAAAGCGCTCCCCGCCAACGGCATCGGATCGATTTCCTCGGCGCGGGACTGCTCACGGTCGGCGCGGGCGCGTTGATTCTCGCGCTGCTGGAGGGCGGGCAGGCCTGGGCGTGGGGCTCGCTGCCGAGTATCGCCCTGTTCGCGGGCGGTGGGCTGATGCTGATCCTGTTCGGCCTCGTGGAGCGTCGCGCGGTGAATCCGATTCTGCCGCTGTGGGTTCTGACCCGGCGCGTTCTGGTCGCGAGCAGCCTGGTGTCGCTGCTGGTCGGCGCGGTGCTGCTCGGTCTCACCTCGTACGTGCCGACCTTCGCGCAGGGCGTGCTGGGCAGTGGTGCGCTGGTCGCGGGGCTCACCGTCGGTGCGCTCACCATGGGCTGGCCGGTCTCGGCGTCGCAGGCCGGAAAGGTGTATCTGCGCATCGGGTTCCGCGCCACCGCTCTGATCGGCAGTGTGCTCGCCACCCTGGGCGCGTCCTCGCTCATTCTCGTGAATTCCGGAGCTTCGCTGCTGCAATTGGCCGCGAGTTGTTTCGTCATCGGCATGGGAATGGGGCTCGTCGCGAGTCCGACGCTGATCGCCGCGCAATCGAGCGCCGAATGGTCCGAGCGGGGCGTGGTCACCTCCACCAATATGTTCGCCCGCAATATCGGCAGCGCGGTCGGCGTCGCCGTCTTCGGGGCACTGGTCAATTCGCGGGTGGGCGGGCAGGGGCATCCCGATCCGGAAGCGCTGGCCTCGGCGGTGCATCTGGTTTTCATCGGAGTCGCGCTCATGGCGGCGGTCATGGTCGGCGCTTCGGCGATGATGCCGCGCCGCGCCGGCTGACGATTGGTTTGCGGGCGGCTCCGAAACCGATAGCGCGAATTCTCGGCAAACATTCCCGGTCGCAGCTAATTTGCGAGCTCTGCGGCCGTGGCCGGGCATTCGTCTAGAAAACCTGTCGGCGACGGCCGTACTCGTTTTCCTGCAAATTTCTTTCCGCTGTGCAGCGACCGGCCGACTACGACTATGTGGCAATGATCTAGCACACTGTAGGTGTGCTTGAGGTCGAGGACGTGCTGAGTCGATTGCGGCGGTATCCGGATGTGGAGGCGGTGAATCTTTATGCGGTCGATGCCGCCGATCGTCTGATGCTCGATGTCGCGGCAGATTCCCTCGCCGCGGCCGGGGACGGACGGGTGGCGGTGATCGACGACGGATACGGGGCCCTGACCCTGGGTGCGATCGCGGCGCACGATCTGCACGGCGTGCGCGTGCATCAGGATCTGCTCACCGGCGAGCTGGCATTGGCCAACAATGCCCGCGTGCTCGGGCTGGCCGATCGGTTCACCGAGCACGAGCTCGGCCCGCAGCTGCTCGAGAACGTCCGGGTGGTGCTGTGGCGCTTGCCGCGCGCGCTGTCCGGACTCGCCGAGACCGCCGAGTCCATTGCCCGGTACGCCGCAGCGGATGTCGAGGTGTTCGCGGGCGGTCGCGACAAGTACCTGACGCCCGCCATGAACGAGGTGCTCGCGGAATCCTTCGGTTCGGTGCGCGCCAGCCGCGGTCGTCAGAAGTCGCGGACCCTGCTCGCCTCGGAGCCGAAAACGATTGGGGATCCGCGCTTTCCGATGCGGAACCGGCTGGAGGAACCCGAACTCGAGGTGGTGGCGCACGGTGCGGCCTTCTCGGGCCCGCGCCTGGATATCGGCACCCGCTTCCTGCTGGACTACCTGCGGCGGATGAAGCCCGACGCCCGCGATGCCATCGACCTGGGTTGCGGCACCGGCATTCTCGCGGTGGCGCTGGCCAAATCGCGGCCCGGCATCCACGTCACCGCGACCGATCAGTCCGCGGCGGCGGTGGCCTCCGCGCGTGCCACCGCCGAGGTGAACGAGGTGTCGGATCGGGTGCTGGTGCTGCGTGACGACGCCATGTCCAACTCCCCGGACAACAGTGCCGATCTGGTGCTGTGCAATCCGCCGTTCCATGTCGGGGCGGCCGTGCACACCGGGTCGGCCATCAAGATGTTCCAGCAGGCCGGTCGGGTGCTGCGTCCCGGCGGGGAGCTGTGGACGGTCTACAACACTCATCTCAACTACCGCGGCGTGATGGAGCGCATGGTCGGCAAGACCGACATCATGGGGCGCAATCGCAAGTTCACCGTCACCCGGTCGGTGCGCGGTCTGCACGACGTTTCCAGCCCGGACGAGAGCGACTGACAGGCCGACCAGCACAATGGAAAGCATGGGACGAATCGATCTGCGCATCTTCACCGAGCCTCAGCAGGGCGCTTCCTACGACACCCTGCTGAGCGTCGCCAAGGCGACCGAGGACCTCGGCTACGACGCCTTCTTCCGCTCCGACCACTACCTGGCCATGGGCGGAGCGGACGGCCTGCCCGGCCCGACCGACGCCTGGATCACCCTCGCGGGCCTGGCCCGAGAGACCAGCCGTATCCGACTGGGCACGCTGGTCACCGCCGCGACCTTCCGGCACCCCGGATCGCTCGCCATCCAGGTGGCTCAGGTGGATGCCATGTCCGGTGGCCGCGTCGACTTCGGTTTCGGTGCGGGCTGGTACGAGGCCGAGCACACCGCCTACGGCATTCCCTTCCCGGCCGACAAGTTCCCCCGTTACGAGGAGCAGCTGGCCATCCTCACCGGGCTGTGGAGTACGCCGCTCGGTGAGACCTTCTCCTTCTCCGGCGAGCACTACACGCTGACCGACTCGCCCGCCCTGCCCAAGCCGGTGCAGCCGAAGATCCCGGTGCTGATCGGTGGCACCGGTCCCAAGCGCACCCCGCGGCTGGCGGCCCGCTATGCCGATGAGTTCAACGCCCCCTTCCAGTCCGCGGAGGCCAGCGCCGATCTGTTCGAGCGAGTTCGCCGCGCCGCCAAGGACATCGGGCGCGGGCCGGAGGAGATCACCTTCTCCAACGCGCTCGTGGCGTGTGTCGGCGCGACCGATGCCGACGTGGCCCGACGGGCCGCCGCCATCGGGCGCGAGGTGGACGAGCTCGCGTCCAATGGGCTCGCGGGAAGTCCGGACGCGGTGGTCGCCAAGCTCGCCCACTACGCCGAGACCGCGGGAACCACCCGTGTGTATCTCCAGATCCTGGACCTCGCCGATCTCGATCATCTGGAACTCATCGCCGACAAGGTCATGAGCCAACTGGGCTGAGCTGGACTGTCGGTTGCCCGGCGCCCTTCGGTGCCGGGCAGCTCATTCCGTGGGCGTTCGGTGTGGACGACCGCGAGGATTCGACGAATTCGGGTCCGCCGAAGTTTTCGAACTTTCCACGACAGTGGATGTCGAGAACCGTGCGGCGGCTCCGTCCCAGAGGCAGACGCGGCGCCACGGCCGCCCACACCGGAGGAGATCAGACATGGCGATCCAGCGAATGGACAATGCCCTCATCGTCGTCGAAGACCTGGACGCGGTCATCGCGTTCTTCGTCGAACTGGGCATGGAACTCGAAGGCAAGGGGCCACTCGAGTGGCAGGGCGCCGAGCGCGTCATCGGCCTCGAGAACGTCCGCCAGGATGTGGCCATGCTGCGCATCCCCGGGGCCACCGGCGGCATCGAATTGGCGAAATTCCATGCACCGCAACCCATCACGCCCGAGCCCAAGGACGCCCCCGCCAATACCCTCGGTCTGCGCCGAGTCATGTTCGCGGTCGACGACATCGACGACGTCGTCGCCCGCCTGCGTGCCCACGGCGCCGAATTGGTCGGCGAGCTGGTTCAGTTCGAGAACATCTACCGCCTCTGCTACGTCCGGGGCCCCGAGGGGATCGTCGTCGGCCTCGCCGAACAGCTCAACTGAGCGGTTTCCGCGCGCGAGGCGTCGCGGACGAAGGTGGGCAGGCGCTCGGACTGATCGTAATCATCTGCGGCCCAATCGTTTTCGTCGGCCGAGGCGCGCCTGTCTTTGCGCTCACGGGTTCGGCGGCATGTCCGAGGTACACAAGGCTCGGCCGATACGCGCCTCCCGAAAACGCCGAGTCCCCGCCCGGGTGTCGGGCGGGGACTCGGCGTACTTTCGCCTCACCGCCGCGTGAATCCACGGTGGTGGCCGGAGCTCATCGGGTGCCGTCGTGCACCCACTTGAACCCACTGGCGCCGGTATTGACGCAGATGACCGGTTCTCCGGTGTTCACGTCCCACGTCGGATGCATCGCCTCGCTGCGAGGGCACGAGGTGTGCACAATCGGCGTCGCCGATGCGGACGCCGCCCCCGCCGAACCGATCAATGCCGCCGCGATGACCCCACCGATCACGGCCGCGCTGTTAAGTACCTTCACTGTGTTCTCCCCTCGTAGACCGACAAGATCACTCTGCACGCAAGGTGTTAACGAAACCTTGCGGTTCACTTGTCGATGGTTCACCCTACGTCGTCGATGACGCAGCGATCGAGGTGCCGAAGCGGGAGAGGGAGATTTACGGTGCTGCTGGTCCCAGGGCGATCCAGTAGCAACCTGTTTCGAGACAAGCCTGCGGTCACGGAGGACTCGGGAGTCGCGCGCTACTGCAGGGGTGTTCGAGATCGCTTGTGGCAGTTGGCGACACCGTATGCCGACTATGTCGACGCCGTGCGTTCCGATTGGTGACGCAGGGTTTTCGCTACGGGCGTGAAGCGCTGGGGGGGGGAGCGTTTCGGAGATTCGGCGTAGAGCCGGACTATCGGGTCGGCAGCTTGTCGACCGCGTAGGCGGGCACGAGTCCGAGGTCGATGACCATGCCGCCGAGGAGGTCGAGTGCGTCTCGTGCGGCGTCGTCGAGTTCATCGAGGTCCTCGTCTTCGGCCGGCCACCCGTCCGCCCCCACCGGGCGAAGTCCAGTTGCGCTGTGGACGAATGACATCGGCCCCTCGGTCCGGGCAGCGGCCATCTTCTGTTGATCGAACGGGTCCGCGGGCGGCATTCGGTCGATCTCGGTCCCACTCATTGCGCCGCCGCCGGGACGCGGTTGTACACCTTGCCGGTGTCCACGGCGATGACGTCGGCGACCTCGAGGATCTCCTTCGGGATGCCGTGTTCGAAGTGGCCGATGCTGGGCACGACGATCGCGGCGGCGTGTGTTCTGTCGATCGCTACGCGCAGTCGGCGCACCTTCTCCTCGATGCCCGAGTTGAAAACGATGGTCTTGCGGAAGTCGTACTTCAATTTCGTTGCGAGATTACGGATCTGGGCCTCGTCCCATGGCTGGCGCATGCCCGACAGATCACTGCGAAGGTAACCAATTGCGGCCTTCATGGGCCCACCCTTCGGGGCTGTGGTGTGGTTTTGACGTTCTGGATGCCGGAGCGTCGCCGACCAGGGGAGTCGGGGTTGTGGACACAAGCCCGGGGGAGGCGACGCGTCCTGCTCCGCGGGGATCTGTGCTACCTGATATCCGGGAGCAACTCAGCGGTCGGCGGAACGACGAGCGTCGGCGGCAAGAGCGCTCGAGTCTGTGTCGCGGTCATGGAGGAAACCTCCTGAGCTGAACGGTGTGTGGTGAGTGCGTCCCGGTATCGGGCGCTGCGCACAAGGGTCGGTCCTGGCGATGAGGCAACACAATGTCCCTTCCGCTTCAGGTCAGCGGAAGGGACATTCGTGGGATGTGTTCGCTCAGTACTCGAGTTTGATGGCGCTTGCCAGTTCGCGCATATCCGTAGTCAGCGTGCGCCGTTTGCTGACGATCTTTCCGAGGATGTCGCGGGAGTATCGCTGCTGTACAAGCCATTCCGGCGCGGTGCGTTGTACGAAGCGAACCTCTTCGAGGGCGTCGCTGTACCGGCCGAGTTGGACGTGCGCGTTAGCTACATCGAGGCGATGTCGCATTCTGCTGGCCCCGGTGGGCTCGATCATCGGCGCGGGAATCTTGGCGGCGATCGCCAGTGTCTTCTCGGGTTCGCCTGCGATTACATGTGATTCGGCGGAAATGTAGGACACCTCCAGCGGTCCGAAAGTCCTTCCGAGCAGCCGCTCCACATAGACATCACGACCGATCCGCGCTGCGGCGGCTCGTGCCATCGACAGTGCGTCCTCGACCTCGCCCGGCTGGTTGTCGCGCACTGCCGCGTTCGCGATCTTCAGCCACAGCCGGCCCCACATCGCGACCGTCTGCAGGTTCGCCCGTGAGAATCGCGGCTCGATGTCATCGGCCCATCGCACAGCCATCGACCGGGCATCGTCCAATCGCCCTTGTCGCAACAGCGCCCAGAGCCTCGTGTCGATCGCGGTCGCTGCTTCGACGTGGCTTTGCGCGGCATCGACGGCCCGTGTCAGCACCAGATCGGCGTCCTCGAATTGCCGAGTCTGCGACAGCAGGGAAGCCACCATGTTGAGCATGCGGAACCGGATGGCCCGAGGCTCTTCGAGACTTTCGACATCGTGGATCAACCCCGGCAGCAATGTCGTCACTCGACGGTACTGATCCGAACTGATCAGTGCTTGAACTGTCACCAGGGTCGCTTGCAGCCCCTCGGCAGTGGCAGGTTCGTCGTAGTCCGAAGGCCCGCTCGTATTGCCGAACAGCGCCGCCCGGACCGGTTGCCAATCGGCTTCGGTATCACTGTCCGGATTCTCGTAGTCGGGCTGCTCCTGCAACTGCGATGTTCTGATGTTCATCGCGACAGCGAAGGCCCGTAGCGTCTCCAGTCGTGGGTCGTACTCGCCTTGCTCGATCTTCTTGATCTGAGACAGCGAGACCTTCGACGCGTCGGCCAGCTGTCGTTGCGTCAGGGCTGCCCGCTTCCGGGCGTTCTTCAGCCGCTCGCCGACAACCACGCTCATGACCCCACGCTACGACTCTTCGCTTCGTGCGTACAGCGAATCCGGCTTCGGTTCAGATGTGGCTGGGCTGCCGACAATTCTCTGCCGCAACGATTTCCGGCAGGTCGGTGAGGTTGTGGATCTTCCAGTCGGACAGGTTCGCGACGCGTGGGTCGTCGTGCTGGATCCAACCCCACGGCCCGCGTTGGATGAACGCGGTGCGCATGCCTACTCGCTTCGCGGGCGCGATGTCGTTGTCGAGCCGGTCGCCGACGTAGACGATCTGGGCGGCGTCATACGGCGCGACTTCGACGATCTTTTCGAAGAAGGCATGCGACGGTTTCGCGACACCCCAGTCATCCGATGTCGCAACGAAATCGGTGGGCAGTTTCAGGCTGCGCAGAATCCGGCCTGATGCGACGGTCTGGTTGCCGACTATGCCGACCCAGATTCCCTGGTCGCGGAGATTCGACAGCGCTGGTCTGACGTCGGGGTACAGGTCTTCCTCGGCATAGGTTTCCGGTTGCCCGGCCTGTGCCCGAGCGTCGCGTTCGTGCGTGAGATCGAATCCGGGGCGGAAGACCTGGAACGCTTCGCGGTAGTCCTTCCCCTGGGCGATCGTCGCGCCGAAGACCGAGACGAAGGTGTGCCGGGGCACCCCGAGCCAATCCGCCCACGTTCCGTACTCGCGGGTCTCGTCCACGAGTGTTTCTCCGACATCGAACACGACAGCCCCGATCATGGGCCATACGGTACTGCGGGCGGTGGACGGGCGCTCGCATTCTCGGCGTCGCTGGTAAAGGTCGGGTAAAGTCCGATTGGTCTGTTCCGGGAACTCGTGAGGGGCCCGGGGCGTTGTCTCGCTAGAACGAGGCCACGACCAAGTGAGCCGCGACTCCAGAAAGGGACGCACAGTGCGCTCCACATCAAACCCGGTTTTCCGGAACCTGCAACCGCAGCAGCAGGGCGGCGGTTACGCCGGCTTCGGCTCGGCAGCAGCTGGAGCCGGACAGTTCGCAAACCAATACGGTCAGCAGCCGCCGCAGTACCCGCCGTACGGCGGTCAGCAGCAGCCGCCGATTCCGGCCACCCGGCCCATGACGATCGACGACGTCGTCACCAAGACCGGTATCACGCTCGGTGTGGTCACGGTGGCGGGCATTCTGTCCTATGCGTTGACCTCGGCCAACCACAATCTCGCACCGCTGTTCGTGATCGGCGGCGGCCTGATCGGGTTCATCCTGGTCATGGTCGCGAGTTTCGGTCGCAAGCAGGACAATCCGGCGATCGTGCTCAGCTACGCGGCGTTCGAGGGCCTGTTCCTCGGTGCGCTGTCGTACATGTTCACCGGCGTCGAATTCGGTGGCGTCGGCGGCGCGGGGCTCATCGCCCAGGCCGTGCTCGGCACCTTCGGCGTGTTCTTCGGCATGCTCGTGGTCTACAAGACCGGAGCCATCCGCGTCACCCCGCGCCTGACCCGCATGATCATCGGCGCGCTCATCGGCGCGGTCGTGCTGGCGCTGGGCAATATGGTCGCCATGCTGTTCACCACTGACGGCTTCGGCCTGCGGTCCGGCGGCACCATCGCCATCATCTTCAGCCTCGTCATGATCGGCATCGCGGCGTTCAGCTTCCTGCTGGACTTCGACGCCGCCGATCAGCTCATCCGCGCGGGAGCGCCGGAGAAGGCGGCCTGGGGCGTGGCACTGGGTCTGACCGTCACGCTGGTCTGGCTGTACGTCGAGATCCTGCGACTGCTGTCGTACTTCCAGAACGATTAGTAGACAGCCGCTTTCGCGGCTGAGAAGTTCTCGGGGGACTGCCCCCGAGGCCCCGGTTACGGGGAACCGCAACTGTCGAATGGGCGGGCATCGGAATCCGGTGCCCGCCCATTCGCGTTCATGCAAGCAGTCTGTAGCCAACCTGCAGGTTCATCGTTCGTGGCCGGCCACCCCCTTCAGCACATCGGTGGAGACGTGGTCCTTGCCGCAGTCCTCGGCGATGATCGCCACGCTGGCCGAGTTATCGGTGCGCAGGGGCAGGATCGCCTGGTAGGCGGGGGAGGCGTACCAGTCCAAAGCCGCCTGATAGTCCGGGAATTCGATGACGACGATATTGGCCCCGGCGGGTCCCTCGGTCACCGTCTGCCGGCCGCCGTGCACGAGGAACCTGCCGTCGAACGGCCGCAGCGTCCCGTCGATGCGTTCGAGGTACTCCACGATGTCGGCATTGAGATCCAGGTCGTGGATGTGGGCGATGGCGTAACCGGGCATTTCGAGCTCCTCGTCGAGTACTGCGTTGCTGCCCTTGATGTTTCCCCGCCACGAGAATGAAGTCGATTACCTATCAGGTAATACGAAGTACGGCCCCCACTCCGAAGAGTGGGGGCCGTACCTATCGCGAGAGTGAGGGGTTACCTCAGCTGAGGCGCTCGATGATCATCGCCATGCCCTGGCCGCCACCCACACACATGGTCTCCAGGCCGAACTGCTTGTCCTGGGTCTGCAGGTTGTTGATCAGGGTCGCGGTGATGCGCGCGCCGGTCATGCCGAACGGGTGGCCCAGCGCGATCGCGCCACCGGAGATGTTCAGCTTGTCCTCGTCCAGCTTCAGGGCCCGGGCCGAGCCCAGAACCTGCACCGCGAACGCCTCGTTGATCTCGTACAGGTCGAGATCGCCGACGGCCAGGTTGGCGTTGCCGAGAGCCTTCTTGACCGCCTCGATCGGGCCCAGGCCCATGATCTCGGGGGACAGGCCGGACACGCCGGTGGACACGATGCGCGCGAGCGGGGTCAGGCCCAGCTCCTTGGCCTTGGTGTCGCTCATGACGACGAGCGCCGCGGCGCCGTCGTTCAGCGGGCAGGCATTACCGGCGGTGATGGTGCCATCCGGGCGGAAGACCGGCTTGAGCTGCGATATCTTCTCGTAGGAGGTGCCGGCGCGCGGGCCGTCGTCGGTGCTGACGACGGTGCCGTCGGGCAGGGTGACCGGGGTGATCTCGCGAGCGAAGAAGCCGGACTTGATGGCCTCCTCGGCGCGGTTCTGCGAGCGCACGCCCCAGTGGTCCTGGTCCTCACGCGAGATGCCGGTGAACTGCGCGACGTTCTCGGCGGTCTGGCCCATGGAGATGTAGACGTCCGGCAGGATGCCCGCCTCGCGCGGATCGGTCCACACGTCCGAGCCCGCCTCGGAGCGCGCGGCGGTGCGGGCCTCGGCCTCGGCGAAGAAACCGTTGTGGGTGTCGGGCCAGCCGTCGGCGGTGCCCTTCGGGAAGCGCGACACGGTCTCGACGCCCGCGGAGATGAACACATCGCCCTCGCCCGCCTTGATGGCGTGGAACGCCATCCGGGTGGTCTGCAGCGAGGAGGAGCAGTACCGGTTCAGGGTGACACCGGGCATGAAGTCGTAGCCCAGCTGCACGGCCACGGCGCGCGCCATATTGAAGCCGGCCTCGCCCGCGGGCTGACCGTTGCCCAGCATCAGGTCGTCGACCAGGCGGGGATCGAGCGCGGGAACCTTGTCCAGCGCGGCGCGGACCATCTGAGCCGCCAGATCGTCCGGGCGCATGCTGACGAGCGAGCCCTTTCCGGCGCGGCCGATCGGTGAGCGGGCGTACGAAACGATTACGGCCTCAGCCATGAGGACTCCTTCAGTGCAGGGGTGAACCTCTTCGAATTTACGACGGGTGTGTCGAGGGTCAAACATCCGGTATGCCGGTATCCCAGTGACTGAACTGTGGGATTGCCCTCATGCCCAGGCCACAGAGGGTTGCTAGCCGATGTCTTCCGGATCCGGCGCGGGTTCCAGCCCGGGCGCGAGACCCTCGGGCGGAGTCGGCCGGGGCGCGGGAGCGGCGGCCTGCGAGGGCACCTCGAACGAGCCGCGCTGCGGGATATTGGCCGTATCGGTGAAGATGCTGACCTCGATGTGCCCCGGCCCGGTGTCCTGGAACCGGGCGTACTGGATGCTGCCGTAGATGCCCGAGACCACGGTTTCCCGATATTCGCCGACCGCTCCGGTGTTCATGTTGCGCCAGGCGACGGTGATCCCGGTTTCGCACAGCGGCGCGAAACTCCACTCACCCGGACCCACTCCCACGATCGGGAGCGATTTCACATTCACGATGGCCCGGCCCGGCCATTCGGGGCTGGTCTCGGCCCAGGTGCGAATGCTCGCGCCGCAGATGCCGTCCCGGAACATGCTCGGCACCTGGGGAAATTCGAAGTTCTGGGCCGAGCAGGGTGCGGCCGTGGTGAGCGTGGTGGCGGCGGCGAGACCCCCGAACAGCAGGGCGGTTCGTGCGCGCGAGGGCGTCCTCATGCGCCGATGGTAATTTCCGCCGACGGTGAGATGCCCTACGTGCGCGCAAGCCCCCATCTCCTTTCTGCAACGATGAGGGGTATGCGCATCGCTAACCATGTCGTCGATCTGATCGGAAACACCCCGCTCGTTCGGTTGAACTCCGTGGCGGGTCCGAACTCGGGACTGGTGGCGGCGAAGGTCGAATACCTGAACCCGGGCGGCAGCTCGAAGGACCGCATCGCCGTCAAGATGATCGACGCCGCCGAGCAGGCCGGGCTGCTGAAGCCCGGCGGCACCATCGTCGAGCCGACCTCCGGTAACACCGGTGTGGGTCTGGCCCTGGTCGCGCAGCAGCGCGGCTACAAGTGCGTCTTCGTCTGCCCGGACAAGGTCAGCGAGGACAAGCGCAACGTGCTGCGCGCCTACGGCGCCGAGGTCGTGGTCTGCCCGACCGCGGTCGCGCCGGAGGACCCGGACAGCTACTACAACGTCTCCGATCGCCTCGTGCGCGAGATCGACGGCGCGTGGAAGCCGAACCAGTACTCCAACCCCGGCGGCCCGGAATCGCATTACGAGACAACCGGTCCCGAGATCTGGCGCGACACCGACGGCAAGGTCACGCACTTCGTGGCGGGCGTCGGCACCGGCGGCACCATCTCCGGCACCGGCCGCTACCTCAAGGAGGTGTCCGGCGGCAAGGTCAAGGTCATCGGCGCGGATCCGGAAGGCTCGGTGTACTCCGGCGGCACCGGTCGCCCGTATCTGGTCGAGGGTGTCGGTGAGGACTTCTGGCCGACCGCCTACGACGCCTCCATCCCGGACGAGATCATCGCGGTCTCGGACGCCGACTCGTTCGAGATGACCCGCCGCCTGGCCCGCGAGGAGGGCCTGCTGGTCGGTGGCTCCTGCGGTATGGCCGTGGTCGCGGCGCTCAAGGTCGCCGAGCGCGATCCGGACGCGGTCGTGGTCGTGCTGCTGCCCGACGGTGGCCGCGGCTACCTCTCGAAGATCTTCAACGACCAGTGGATGAGCTCCTACGGCTTCCTGCGCTCGCGTCTGGACGGGTCCACCGACGAGGTGCACGTGGGTGACGTGCTGCGCGGCAAGTCGGGCGAGCTGCCCGCTCTGGTGCACACCCACCCGCAGGAGACCCTGCGCGACGCCATCGAGATCCTGCGCGAGTACGGCGTCTCGCAGATGCCGGTCGTCGGTGCGGAGCCGCCGATCATGGCGGGCGAGGTCGCGGGCAGCGTGACCGAGCGGGATCTGCTCTCGGCGGTGTTCGAGGGTCGCGCCAAGCTCACCGATTCGGTGGCGACGCACATGAGCCCCGCCTTCCCGCTGATCGGTTCGGGAGAGCCGGTGTCGGCGGCGACCAAGCTGCTCGAGCACACCGACGCGCTCATGGTGGTCGACGACGGCAAGCCGGTCGGCGTCATCACCCGCCACGATCTGCTGGGCTTCCTGAGCGACGGAACGCTCGCATAGTCGTCACAGTCGCATAACCGCCCGCCCGGACCTCGGTCCCGGCGGGCGGTTCGCTGTGCGGGGTCGGCCGTGGCCCCGACCGGCGGTCTGCGAGCTCGGCCGCTCGAATCACACGGAGGTGATTTGTGGCCTCTCCCATGGCAATTCGGATCTGCCTCGTAGATCACACCATCCGCGCGTGCCGGGATAACTGCGTCGTTACTATCTGTTAATGGTTGTCGAGCACGATCAGCTCGTATGAACCGAAGACAGGCCTTCACCTGGGTGGCTTTGTCGGCCGCGGTGCTGGCCGGTGCGGCGCTGCTCGATCGCGTCGGATTCCCCGCGCCGCAGATGATCCTGGCCATCGTGGTCGGGGCCGCGCTGGCCATGACGGGGCGGCTCCCGAAACCCCTTCCCAAGCAGGTGAATACGGCCGTGCAGGGCATGCTCGGGGTGCTCATGGGCAGCTATCTGCAGGTGTCGCTGCTGACCTCGATCGGTCTGGATCTGCTGCCCGTGCTGGCCGTGACCGCCGCTACAATCGTGGTGAGCGTCGCCGTCGCACTGGTGTTCGCGCGGGCCGCGAAGGTCGATGTCCCGACCGCGACCCTGGGTTTGCTGGCCGGTGGTTCGGCCGCGGTGGTCGCGGCCGCCGACGAGCTCGACGCCGATCCGCGGCGGGTGGCCTTCATGCAGTATCTGCGCGTGGCGCTGGTCGCCCTCAGCGCACCCGCCATCGCCGCGGTGCTGGACGATGAAGAGGGAATCTCTTACAGCACAGCAACTCTCGGTGGTTCGGTCACCGATCCGTCGCTGCCCTACTGGATGATCGTCGGCCGCGGCGATCAGGTGGCGGGCATCTCCACGGCGATCATGCTGTGCGTGGTGGGAGTGTGGCTCGGCCGCCGCATCGGGCTACCCAACGCGGCGTTGCTGGGGCCGATGTTGGTCACCGCCGTGCTCACCGCGGCCGGTGTCAGTCACGGCTACGCGCCGACGCATCTGTTCAAGGATCTGTTGTTCGTGCTGATCGGTTTCGAGGTCGGTTCCCGGTTCACCCGCGCGGTGGTGCGTGAGATGGCGCGCATGATTCCCGGCATGGCCGTGGCGGTGCTCGCGCTGTCCGGGGCGGTGGCCGCGATGGCGCTGGGGCTGGCCTACTTCGTCGACCTGGAGATGTCGGATCTCTATCTGGCCACCACGCCCGGCGGGATCAACGCCGTGCTCGCCACGGCTGACAAGATGAACGCGAATCTGCCCCTGATCACCAGCGTGCAGACCATCCGGCTGTTGCTGATGATGTTCACGCTGCCGCTGCTCATGCGCCTGTTGCGCCGGTTCTCCGTGCCGCGCGCGCTCCCGGCGGGCGTGGTCGCCGAACTGCCCTGAGAGTGCGGGCGGCGGAGTCCGGGCTCCGGCTGTGCGAGTCGCGGTCCGGCTGTGCGGCACACCGGCATTTCGGCGAGGGTCGATACGGCCGCCTCAGTTGCCTCCTGACGCGATTCTGGAGCCTGGCGGACCTCCCCTGGGGTCGATCGGGTCGCCGCCGCGCTCGCGTGGGTGCGACAGCCCGGTGGCGGTTCCTCAGGGCTCGCGGGATGTACGCGCCGCGGCCTCGAGTGCTCGAATCGGCGCCGTGAAATGGGGAAATCCGCCGCTGACGTCGGTGTAACGGGTTGGCCGGTAGGTGGAGTATCGCGGCCGGTAACCGATAACAGGGCTTTGACCTGGGAATATGCTTATCACTGTAGTATCACGGTGACCGGCGAAATGATCTAGAACACGGTTGCCGGAAGATCGCTTGGGTAACGCGAAACGCCGAAAAAACGCGCATTCCGGGTATATCGCAATAACCGAGCTAAATTCTTCTGTGATCTGAAGCACTTTGTGTTTCGAATTGAATCGCCAGGTCAGGGCTTGTATTAATGCAGGTCCAGGCATCGCCGGGCGAGCCAGTTCACCTTGTGTTCATCTTTGGTTAAGGCTGTGTTAAATGAGCGCTATCAAGCTGTGACCTTGTAGGAAACAGACCCAAAGTCTGGATGACGCGAGGAGATGTGAACTCACATGCGGAACGTGATCACCACACCGGTGGAATGAGGTCCCGCGGCCCGAAGTGGTCGTGAACGTCCCGCAACTCTCCCGAGAGCGTCGAATTCCTTTGACCCGTAACGGGTCTCACAACAGCAACGCACTCCAGCCCCAGCGCAACGGTGAACGCCGTCCGGCGTTCGCGTGACAAAGCGCTGCCTCCTTCAGGCCTGGGAGCCCGAAACCGAACAGGAATCCAACTTCGCCATGCCCACGAACACACTGACTGCCCTGAGTGACCCTGCCAGACGTAGCAAGGTGGTTGCCGCCGCCCGTACTGCGGGCACCGCCGCCCTCGCGCTCGGCGTCTTCGGGTCCATCATCACCGCCGCCGGTGCTGCCACGGGCGATGTCCGCCCGGCCGCCGTCCAGG
>NZ_BDBU01000027.1 GCF_001613145.1 Nocardia jejuensis NBRC 103114 | reverse complement strand
GGCGCACACGTCGTCGGTCTGAGTTGATCAGATGTCCAACGAGGCAACTTTTCCAGCCTACACATCCGACTCCGGAGAGTCAAGAATTAGTTTCTCTGACTGGTGTTCATCCGCCAGGCGCTCATCGTCCAACCTCGTCTCTCGGTCTTGATTTCCAGCCTGTGAGCTGGGCTTTCGGCTCCGAGTCGGTGTCCGTGTCGCTCTGACCTGGACCAAGTTACGCGGCGGATAACGCTAGGTCAAATCCGCTGGTGACCGTTCCGTCTGCGCTGGTCAGAGGGTCGTGACCGGGGCGATTTCCGACCCGGGCCACATATTTGTGACCCAGGTCATCGCAGGATTCTTCCGGCATGAAATCCGGACCTACCGGTACCGACTTTTGCGGGTGATCAGTTCCGAACGGTCAGTTTCGTACGCGCTGTGCGCCGGCGAAGTTCTTCTTGCCGCGCCGCAACACCAGCCAACTGCCGTGCAGGTAATCCGAATCGGACGGAGTCCACTCCAGATCGGAGATCTTCTCGTTGTTCACGGCCGCGCCGCCCTCGTTGACAGCGCGACGAGCCGCACCCCGCGAATCACTCAGCCCGGAGGCCACGAGCAGATCGACGATGGTCGTCTCGGCGTTCGCCTCGGCGACCTTGCCGTCGACCGCGGCCTCGGTGAGCGCGGCCGCGAGGGTCGACTCGTTGAGATCACGCAGCTCGCCGCGACCGAACAGGGCCTGACTGGCCAGCTGCACGGATGCGGTGTTCTCCTCGCCGTGCACCAGCGTGGTCATCTCCGCGGCCAGCCGGCGCTGCGCCTCTCGGGCGTGCGGCCGCTCGATGGTGGCCTGCTCGAGTTCGTCGAGTTCCTCGCGGGACAGGAAGGTGAACCAGCGCAGGTAGCGCACGACGTCGGCGTCGGCCGTGTTCACGAAGTACTGGTACCAGGCGTACGGGCTGGTCATCTCCGGATCCAGCCAGAGGCTGCCGCCGCCGGTGGACTTGCCGAACTTCTTGCCGTCGGCGGAGGTCACCAGGGGCACGGTCAGCGCGTGCACGTGCTCGCCGTCGACCCGGCGATTGAGCTCCACGCCCGCGATGATGTTGCCCCACTGATCCGAGCCACCCACCTGCAGCACGCACGCGTGAGTGCGGCGCAACTGCAGAAAGTCGTTGGCCTGCAACAGCATGTAGCTGAATTCGGTGTAGGACATGCCGTCGCTCTCGAGCCGCCGTTTGACGGTGTCGCGCGCCAGCATGACATTCACCGAGAAGTGCTTGCCGATATCGCGCAGGAAGGACACCGTGCTCAGCGGCCCGGTCCAATCCATATTGTTCGCGATGATCGCGCCCGTCGGCGACTCGTCCAGATCGACGAACCGCTCGAGCTGCGACCGGATCCGCCCGGCCCACTCGGCCACCGTGTCCGTGGAGTTCATGCTGCGCTCCCCCACATCGCGGGGATCGCCGATGAGCCCGGTGGCGCCACCCGCGAGCACGACCGGCCGATGCCCCGCTCGCTGGAACCGCTTCAACGCCAACAGGGGAACGAGATGCCCGGCGTGCAGGCTCGCCGCGGTCGGATCGAACCCGGCATAGAGGGTGATCGGCCCCTTCCCCAGTTCCGCACGCAGTGCGTCCAGGTCGGTGGACTGCGCGATCAATCCGCGCCAGGTCAGTTCGTCGATGATGTCGCCGCTCACGTCTCCCCATCTTTCCGCACTTCGATCCACTCCCGACGCACAGGTCACCTCCAGCGACGATCGGCGTGGCGACGGTGGCATCCCGCGGCCTCGGGAGGTCACCGTCCTGGCCGACCATCCTCCGCGGCCAGGCGATTGTCACTCGATTTTCGATGGGCCCGACGTGGTCCGGACAGCAGAACGCCGCCGCCGATGAGTTCGGCGGCGGCGGTGGCGAGTTCCACGGCCCCTAGCGGACGCGCGAAATCCGCTGCCGGTTCCTGCGGCAGCGGATCTGCGGTCGAGCGGGGAGGTTCAGCGGTTCACCAGGTTGGTGAAGGTGCTGAAGGACTCGCGGCGCTCGTAGGCGATCCAGGCGAACATGACGGCCAGGATCAGGGGGAAGGGCGCGAGGGTCGGGTTCCCCAGGAGGAAGGCCTGCGTGGCGGCGGCCAGGACGGTGGTGATCGAGAGACCGGCGGCGGCCGGGCCGCTCAGGCGGGGAACCAGCAGGCCGATTCCGCCGGAGACCTCGACGACGCCGGTGAAGTAGCGGAACCACTCGCCCCAGCCGATCTCGCGGAAGGCTTCCACGGCGTCGGACTGGCCGATCAGCTTCGGCAGGCCCGAGGCGACGATGAAGAAGACGCCGAACAGGATCTGCAGGGTCCACAGAACGCGGTTGCGGGCCTTGCCGGGACGGGCGGTGGTGGCGGAGGAGGAGGTCTGGGTGGTGGAGGCGATGGCAGTCATGTCGAATGTCCTTCCGGGGCTTGTCTGTTCGTTGTCGAACTCGCTTGCCGGATATGACGGGGCCGATCACGGAAACTCATCGCGGTTCCGAAAGAATTTTTTCCAGGCCGAGCTCGAGCCTGTGACCAGCGCAGATCACGCGCGAACCCACGGACTCACACGCGAGAAGGCTCGAACGGCCAGGGCTCGCCAGCGGCAGGGCTCGAACGGGCCGGGGTACGGCTAGGACTCGAACGCGGCCTTGAGGGAGGTGAGGTGCACGCGGCTGGCGGTGGCCGCGTCCTCCGGCCTGCGGGCCCGGATCGCGTCGTAGAGGACTTCGTGCGCGTCGTGGTCGGCGCGCGGATCGTGCATCGGACGCAGGCTCAGCATGTCGATCATGGCCCGGCGCGAGCGCGGAACGAACGCATTGAACATCTCGAGCAGGATGTCGTTGTGCCCGGCGGCGACCACCGTGCGGTGAAAGGCCGTGTCGGCATCGACCAGGGCCTCGATCGAATCGCCCGCCTCGGCCCGGGCGGCGAGACCGCGAAGCATGGCGCGCAGATCGGCGGGGGTGCGCCGGCGAGCGGCCAGCGCCGCGCCTTCGGCCTCGATCGCGATCCGGGCCTCGATGACGGTGACGACGTCGGCGCGGCGCAGCACCGTGTCCCAATCCTCCGCGACATCGAGCGCGGTGACGAAAACGCCCGCACCCTGGCGGCTTTCGAGCACACCGCGCCCGGCCAGCTCGCGAATGGCCTCGCGCAGGGTCGAGCGGCCGACGCCGAGTTGAACGGCGAGCGTGGTCTCCCCGGGCAGGCGATGCCCCAGTTCCCACTCCCCCGAGCGGATGCGGGTGAGCAGCACCTCGGCGGCCTGTGCGGCGAGCGGATGCCTCTGGACCTGGGCCATGAATTCTCAGCCTCTCTACTTGTCTGAGGAGTTGTTTCCCTCTAGTCTAAGCCACATGACATCGGGTGCACTGCTTCTCCTTCGCCGCCGCGACAGGGTCTGACCGACCGGCACCCTGTCCGCGGGTTGCTGGGCTGCGCCGGTCGTTCCTTCGACGCGAAAGAGCACAGCAACCATGTCTACTTCCCTGCCCTGGAACCGCCAGCAGTCCTCGCCCATGCCCTCGCATCGGTATCGCGATGTGTACCAGCGAGTTTCGGTGCCACTGACCGAGCGTGCATGGCCCGCCAACCGAATCACCCAGGCCCCGCTGTGGGTGCCGGTCGATCTGCGCGACGGCAATCAGGCTCTGGCCGAACCGATGGACCCGCAGCGCAAGCGTCGCTTCTTCGAACTGCTCGTCACCATGGGCTACAAGGAAATCGAGGTCGGGTACCCCAGCGCCTCGCAGGCCGATTTCGATTTCGTGCGCCTGATCGGATCGGAGGGGCTCGCTCCCGAGGATGTCAGCATCGTGGTGTTCACCCCCGCGCGTCGCGATCTGATCGAGCGGACGGTCGACTCCATCCGCGGCCTGACCAATCCCGTGGTGATCCACATGTACACCGCGACCGCGCCGACCTGGCGGGATGTCGTGCTCGGCGCGTCCCGCGAGCGGGTCGCCGAGATGATCACCGGCGGCGGGCGCGACATCCTGGAACTGGCCGGGGACATGGCCAACGTGCGATTCCAGTTCTCCCCCGAGGTCTTCATGCTGACCGAGCCGGATTTCGTGCTCGACCTGTGCGACCGGATGACCACGCTGTGGGATGCGGTCCCGCAACGCCCGGTCACCCTGAATCTGCCCGCCACGGTGGAGATCGCGACGCCGAACGTCTACGCGGACCAGATCGAGTACATGCACCGGAATCTGGCGCGGCGCGAGAGCGTGATCCTGTCGGTGCATCCGCACAACGACCGCGGGACCGGGGTCGCCTGTGCGGAACTGGCGGTGCTGGCGGGCGCGCAGCGCGTGGAGGGTTGTGTATTCGGCAACGGCGAGCGCACCGGCAATGTGGACCTGGCCACGCTGGCCTTGAATCTGCATGCGCAGGGCGTGGATCCGATGATCGACTTCTCCGATATCGACGAGGTGCGGCGAACGGTGGAGTACTGCACCGGGATCGCGGTGCACGAGCGGCATCCGTACGCGGGCGACCTGGTCTACACCGCATTCTCGGGAACGCATCAGGACGCCATCAAGAAGGGATTCGCCGAGCATCGGGATCGGGCCGCGCGGCTGGACGTCGACGAGCGCGACATCGCCTGGGAGGTACCGTATCTGCCGATCGATCCGGCGGATGTGGGTCGGACCTACGATGCGGTGATCCGGGTCAACTCGCAGTCCGGCAAGGGCGGGATCGCCTATCTGCTGCAGCAGGAGTACGGGGTGGAGATGACGCGCGAGCAGCAGATCGAGTTCGCGCGGCATGTGCAGCGGTACACCGATCGGACCGGGACCGAGGTCTCGGCGGAGAAGCTCTTCGAGCTGTTCAACGAGGTGTACTCGACCGTCGAGGAGGCGGTGCGGGCGTAGCGATCGGGGCGCGGCGGGCGCGCCCCGATCGGCTCACCCGTGGATATCGCCTGCCCGGGAACCGGATTCGCCGAGCCGCTGTTCCAGCTCGGCGACCCGGTGCTCCAGATCCGCGACGCGCTGTTCGACGGTGGAACCCGCACGGGCGGCCGATTCCCGAGCCGCGACGGCCGCCGCTTCGGCGACGGACCACGTTTTCGCCGACGCCGGAGTATCTCGCGATTCGGCTGCCGCGGAAGGTGATTCGTCGCCCGAAGGCGCGGAATCGGGCTCGCGCGGCGTGTCCGGAGCCAGAACGCGGGCACGCACGTGCGCCGCGTCCGCTCCGAGGCCGGTGAGAATCTGCGCGGCGACGCCGTCCCGTTCCTCGACCAGCCCCAGCAGCAGGTGCTGAGTGTCGATCTCGGTGTCGTGCAACGCTTTAGCCTCGTACAGCGACAGTTCCAGGACGCGCTTCGCGCGCGGCGTGAAGGGAATCTGCCCGGACGGCTCCTCGGTTCCGTGCCCGATGAGCTGTTCCACCTTCTCGCGCAGGATCTTCAGGTCGACGTCCAGATCGGTGAGCACGCGGAACGCGAGACCCTGTCCCTCGTGCACGAGTCCGAGCAGCAGGTGTTCGGTGCCGATGTAATTGTGCTGGAGCAGTCGCGCTTCCTCCTGGGAAAGGACGACAACCCGCCGGGCGCTTTCGGAGAATCGATTGAACATGGGTACCCCCTGGGAGACCGTTCTCCTCCACGGTAGCCCGCTCTCGGGGGTCCTGGTGGGGACTCAGGCAGGTCGATCCGCACGCGGACTGCGCCGATACGCGGACACCGCAGCCGAATCCGGCAGCCACAATCGCCACGGCCGATCCGCCGCGAGACTGACCCCGACGCGTGGCCCGGCGGCGACGGCGCCCCGAGCGGTGATCGAAGGCCCGAGTTCCACGCGGATCGGCGATGTCGGATCGAACAGTCGAGTTCCGTAGTCCGCCAAGACGATTCCCAGCGCGCTGCCGACATTTCCCGGCCCCCGCGCGAATGCGGCCGGCGTGCGGGCGGCCGGGCGACGGGCCCGCACCTCGTCCTGCCCCGCGATGATCTCCCCGGCCCGGATGAGCACCGCGCTCGCGATCCCGTCCGGCCCGGTGGTGACGTTCACACAGGTGTGCATCCCGTAACTGAGGTAGACGTACAGCACCCCCGGCGGGCCGAACATGACCGCGTTGCGCGGAGTCCGGCCCCGGCCCGAATGCGCCGCCGGATCGGGCCAGGGCCCGGCCGGGTCACCGCCGTACGCTTCGACCTCGACGATTCGCATGCCGACCGGCCCCGACCACAGCGTCGCGCCGAGCAGCCGTCGCGCGGCGGCCAGCGGTTCCCCGGCGAGATCTTCGGCACTCACGACGATCGATTGTCCCGGACCGCCGGCCGAGGTCCCACGCGGGGACACCCGCAGTGGCGGCCGAGATCCGCGATCGACGTACGCACCCGGGCTTCCGGTGGATCGTCCCGCCACGGCTCGGTGCACGGCGCTCCGCCGCGAACCGCGCGTCAGCCGCGATTCAACCCGCGCAGCTTGTCGGGATTGACCTGGAACCGGATGTTCTCGATCCGCCCGCCGCGAATGTCGTAGGTGAACGCGGCACCCCGATAGTCCCCGACGACCGCGAGCACACCGAGTTCGCCGTTGATGACCGCGGATTCGAGCTGGATCCCCGCCCGCACCCACACCGGTTTCGCCATGACCCCGAGCATCCAGCGCGCCACGTGATCCGGACCGTGCAGCGGCCGGCGCGCGGCGGTGACCTTGCCGCCGCCGTCGTTCCACAGCGTGACCTCGGGTGCGAGGATTTCCATCAGCGCGTTGAGGTCTCCGCCCTGGCACGCGGCCATGAACTTGGCGGTGATCTCGTCGCGCGCGTCCGCATCGGCGTCGAAACGCGGGCGGCGCGAGTGCACGTGCGAGCGGGCGCGATGCGCGATCTGGCGGACGGTGGCCTCGGGCCGATCCAGGAATCCGGCGATCTCGGCGTGCGAGTAACCGAACACCTCGCGCAGGACGAAGACCGCGCGTTCGACCGGAGCCAGGGTTTCCAGCACGACCAGCATGGCGGTCGACACGGTGTCGGCCACTTCGGTCTCCTCGGCGGCGTCGGGTGCGGTGAGCAGCGGTTCGGGCAGCCACGGGCCGAGGTACGTTTCGCGGACGGCGCGGGCGGAGGTGAGGCGATTGAGCGCGAGATTGGTGACGACGCGGACCAGATACGCCTTGGGGTGCTCGACCGTGGCGCTGTCGACGGCGTTCCACTTGAGCCAGGTGTCCTGCAGGATGTCCTCGGCATCGGTGACGGTGCCGAGCATCTGATACGCGGTGCCGAACAGCAGGCGGCGGTGCTCGACGAAGGGGTCGATGTCCCGCGGCGGGGGTGTGGGGCGGATCGGGTCCTGCATGGGAATCATGCCTACCGGATATGTCGGCGGGGGCCGAGCGCGGAGCCGGGATACCGCTCGGATATCCCGGCGGGCAGGGACGGAGTCATACGGTCACGCGGGCGGGAGCGCCATCGACGGGAGCCGGTGCAGCCGCATCGCGAGCCGAACGAGCATCCCGCGCAGCAGCGGCAACCCGAGCAGCACCGGCATCCAGCGCCGAACGGTCGTCCCGAACGGGAGCGGCAGATCTCGGGGCGGGAGCAGCCGTCGTCCGCGTGGCACGGCCGCCCTTGGACAGCTGCACCTGTGCGCTCAGATGCTTGCTCATCGTGAACGTCGGCACCGGGCTGCCGCTGACGCTCTCCTTGTAGAACACGGCGGCACGGCCGCGCAGGTACCAGCGCGCCGGGGCGTCGTCGGCCTTGGTGAACTGGATGACCGCGTCCTTGCGGCCCAGGCTCACCGGTTGGTGGAAGTAGCCGAAGCGGAAGGGCCGCACCGGCTTTCCGCGCATTCGCCGGGCCACGGCGTCGGCGGCGTAGGCGGCCGTGGGCATGCCCGATTGGCAGGTGCCGTGAATCTGCCCCCACGCCATGCGAATCGCGGCGGCGTCACCGACGGCGTGAATCTCCGGATGCGACACCGAGCGCAGGGTGGCGTCGGTGATGACGAGACCCTGTGCGTCGGTGGCGATTCCGGCCCGTGCCGCGAGCGGGGACACCGTGACGCCGCTGGTCCACAGGGTCAGGTCCGAGGCGAGGATCTCGCCGTTCTCCAGGCGGACCGAATCCGGCAGCACCTGGGCGACCCGGTGCCCGAGGACGCGCCGCACCCCGAACCGGTCGAAGGCGCGGTTCAGATGCGCACGGGCCCTGTCCCCCATCATCTTTCCGGGCTCGGTCGAGCTGACCAGGGTCACGTGCAGTCCCGGATGCGATTCGGCGATTTCGGCGGCGGCTTCGATTCCGGTGAGCCCGCCGCCGCAGACGGTGACCGTGCCACCGTGCGCGGCGATCTCGGTCAGCCGCACCGAGAATCGGCGTGCCAGCCGGGGATCGTCGAGGGTCCAGGCGTGGTCCGCGACGCCCGGCACCCGCGTGGTGTCGGTGCGGCTGCCGATCGCGTAGATCAGATCGTCGTAGTGCAGGATCGCGCCGTCGTCGAGGGTCACCGTCCGAGCGGCCGGGTCGATGCCCGCGGCGGCGGCCTGGTGGAAAGTCACGCCCGAACCGTGCAGCAGGTCCGGAATATGGTGATTCGCGAGTTCCTGCCCGGCCGCGATCTGGTGCATGCGCAGCCGCTCGGTGAAGCGGGCCGACGGGTTCACCAGCGTGACCCGGGCCGCCGACCTGCGAGTGCGGCGCGCCACCCGGATGGCGGCCAGCATGCCGGTGTATCCCGCGCCGAGGACGACGATTTCGTGTGTGGTGCCGTGGGTGTTCATGGTGTGCTCCCTTGGGCTCGTTCACTGGGTCGGTCATGGGACAACCGAGCCGCCCGGAACGTGACAGCCCGTCCGAGTGAGCTGGGTCACTGTGGAATCTTCGGCACGGCCGATCGGTTGGAATCCACGACAGCAGGCGCTCCGGCCTGCGACAACGTTCCTTCGTGGAGTGAGGTGTGATGGCCGTACAGGTCGAAATCTGGACCGATATCAACTGCCCGTTCTGTTATCTGGGCAAGCGGCGCTTCGAGGAGGCGCTCGCGGAGTTCCCGCATCGGGACGCGGTTCAGGTGGTGCACAAGTCCTTCGAACTCGATCCGACGCTGCCGCACGGGCACAGTGACGCGGTGGTTCCGCACATCGCGGAGAAGTACGGAATCAGCGAAGCGCAGGCCGCGGCCAACGAGCGCGGAATCGCGGCGCAGGCCGAGGCGATGGGGTTGACCTACCGGACCGATGGCCGCGACTTCGGCAGCAGCTTCGATATGCACCGACTGCTGCACTGGGCGCTCGAACTCGGCAGGCAGGAGGCCCTGCTGGACGCGCTGTACGCCGCGAACTTCGCCGACGACGCGCCGTTGTTCGGCGACACCGAGCGCCTGGTTCAGGTGGCGGTCGGCGCCGGGTTCGACGACACGCAGGTGCGCGCGGTGCTCGCCGACCCCGATGCCTACGCCGAGGCGGTGCGCGCGGACGAACGCGAGGCCACGCGACTCGGCGCGAACGGCGTGCCGTTCTTCGTCCTCGATCGCAAGTACGGGGTATCCGGCGCGCAGCCGTCCGAGGTGTTCGCGCAGGCGCTGGCCAAGGCGTGGAGCGATCACGCGCCCGAACTCGAGATCGTCGCCGAGGGTGACGCCTGCGGGCCCGAGGGGTGTGCGCTACCCGAAAAGGGCTGAGCCGCAAGGGCGCCGGCGCCGCGGTATGCCGTCGCCGCACCCCGGCGCTCGCTCAGAGTCCGTGCGGGTGCGCCTCGAGATACGCACTGGTCTCACCAGCGCGCACGCTCATGAGGTCGTCCGCGATGACGAGGCCGTAGCCGACGACGATCAGCACCGCGAGCTGTCCCCACGCCACCCAGACCACGCCGATGGGTGCGGTGGCCAGCACCGCCGCCGCCGCGGCGAGCCGCATCCAGGGGCGCGGCAGGCCCAGTACCAGCCGGAATCCGAACTGCCCGAGGAAGAACAGCGCCAGTCCGCCCGACAGGGCGAGCGCGGCGGCGGCCGCGGCGGGTTCGTTGCCGTGCGCGATGGTCATCGAGATCCCGGCCGCGGTCATGATGATGCCCAGCAGCACCACGAACAGCGCGTATCCGTACGCGGCGACGGCCTTGCGCTGGCGGCGCTCGGGCCGCACCGCCGCCAAGGCGTGCTCGCCGTGTTCGTCGTCGAGTCCGAAGTAGGCCCACCACAGCACATATCCGAGGGTCAGGCCCAGCGCGACGGTCGCCACCAGGCCCACGGTGATGTCCCGGCCGGACAGGCCGACTCCGATCGCGACGATCGATTCGCCGATCGCGACGATGACCACCAGACCGTGGCGTTCACAGAAATGGCTGACCCGGATCACGAATCCGGCGGGGTCGATCGTGAACGACGTCACCACCTGGATCACCAGGACCAATGTCCACAGCACGTAGCGCGGCCAGCCGTGCACCAGTCCACCGGCCAGTACGAGCCCCGCGGACAGCGCGTTCATGGGAGCCAGTCGCAGTACCGCCGAAGCCGCCGTGCGCCCGCCGGAGAACGCGAAGAGCGCGGTGTGCACCGTATTGACCAGCACGTAGGCAAGGCCGAACACGAGCCCGGAGCCGGTGAACGCGCCGGGGATCGCCAGCGCCAGCAGGAAGAACCCGAACATGCCGATGAGCAGGAAGGTGCGCCGCTGCGAATTGTTCGGCGCGACCTCGTTGGTCAGCCAGACGTATCCGCTGTACATCCACCAGATGACGCCGAAGGTGATCGCGATCTGACCGAGCGCGGTCCAGCCCGGGTGATGGGTGAACGCGTGGGTCAGCTGCGTCATGGTGAACACGAAGACGAGGTCGAAGAACAGTTCCAGGGTGGAGGCTCGGATCTGGCCGCCTTCGGCCGCGTCCTCGGCCGTATTCGCAGTATTGCTGGTCACCCGGCAGAGCGTAGAACGGCGACGCGCCGAGCGCGCGCTCTGCCCGGGCGCGTCAACGGTATTCGGGATTCTCGAAGTCGAAGCGACAGCCCGCGTCCCATTCGCTGCGCTGGTTGCCGTGCGCCGGGAAGCCGCCCGCGTCGGCGAGCATGCGGGCCAGGTGCATGAGGTTCCAGGTCATGAAGGTGGTGTTGCGGTTGGTGAAATCGTTCTCGGGGCCGCCGGAGCCCGCGTCCAGATAGGACGGGCCGGGACCCGCCTCGCCGATCCAGCCCGCATCGGCCTGCGGCGGAATGCAGTAGCCGATGTGCTGCAGGCTGTAGAGGACGTTCATGGCGCAGTGTTTGATGCCGTCCTCGTTGCCCGTGATCAGGCAGCCGCCGACGCGGCCGTAGTAGGCGTACTGCCCGGCGTCGTTGAGCACACTGGAATTGGCGTAGAGGCGTTCGATGACCTGCTTCATGACGGAGCTGTTGTCGCCCAGCCAGATCGGCCCCGCCAGCACCAGGATGTGCGCGTCCATCACTCGGCGTTGCAGCGCGGGCCAGGCGTCGGTTTCCCAGCCGTGCTCGGTCATATCGGGCCACACGCCCGTCGCGATGTCGTGATCGACGGCGCGGATATGCGAGACCGAGACGCCGTTCTTCTCCATGATGCGAGCGCTCAGGTCGATCAGGCCCTGGGTATTGCTGGTCCCGGGTGAGCGCTTGAGCGTGCAGTTGATGAACAGCGCGCGCAGGTCGGCGAAATCTGTCATGGTTCTTCACCTTTCGACGCCGATCGCGTTCGGCGATGCGATTCGGCCGTATAGAGAGCGACCAGCGCCCAGATCGTGACGAGCGCGAGCGCGAGCCCGATTCCGTAGGGGCGGTCCAGGATCGTCGGATTGTTCGGCAGGGATCGGCCCACGACCGGGACCGCGAGCAGCACCAGGGTGACGGTGGCGACCGCGCCGCAGGCGGCAGGAGCCCACCAGTTCCTCGGCAGCACACGGCGTCCGGCCAGACCGATCGCCGCGCACAGGGGCGCGAAGACCGCGTCGTGCAGCAGGATCCCGCCCGCGAACCAGAACACGGTCGACCGGAGATCGACCGGATTCTGGTGCAGCAGCAGGGATATGCCGTATCCCGCGAGCCAGAGGCCCGCGCAGGCCAGGACGAGTCTGATCAGGGTCATGCGAGCACCTCGATGGTCGAGAGCCATTTGGTCTGCAGGACGCCGGGACGGTTGGGGGCGATCAGGCGGCACGGGTAGCCGTGGTCCAGGTTCAACTCGTCGCCGTTGAGGCGCAGCGCGACCAGCGTGTCGGCGGCGATCGCGTGCGGTCGCGGCAGCACCGAGGTGCGGTACAGCCCACCACCTTCCAGCGAGGTGAACCGCACCTCACCGCCGGAGTATTCACCGACCGCGGCGAGCAGATCACGCAGGCGCACCCCGGACCAGTGCGCCGAGGCGCTCCACCCTTCGACGCACGCGATCGGCAGAACGGCGGATGTCTGTGGCAGGGCGGCGAGTTCGGCCCGGGTGAAGCTCCGCATGCGGTCTCCGACGGTCACCGCGAGGGCGTAGTCGGCGGCATGGGCCTTGTCCGCCACTCCCGCGTCCGCGGCGGACCGGTTCACCGGAACCCCCTGCGGCCCGTGCCCGCTACGCGGAGCCAGCACCGACACCCAGCGCAGGAACGGCACGGTCTGGCCCGCCACCGCGAGTCCCGCGACCACCGCCGCGATGCCCGCGACGCCGAGCACGGCACGACGCGAAATGCCTGCTGCGGCAGTCGCTTCCGGCGTCCGCGCAGTGGCGGCGACCGGTGGGGAATTCACGGGATGGGACAACGCTTCTCGCACGATGGGCAGCTTCACCGCGAGGTGCACCGCGAGCGCACCGAACGCGACGTACGCCATGGCGTAATGCGTGCTGGTGAAGAAGAACTTCCACGGATAGTTCTGCGCGGTGTTGAACAGCCCGGTCACCAGCTGGAAGATCACCGAACCCACCAGTACCGCAATGGATCCCCGCTCCAACTGCCGCACGATGCCGCCGAACAGCGGCCGAGCGAAGAGCCGCGGATACACCGCCCACAGCTTCACCAGCAGCAGCGGAATCGCCACCACACCCGAGATCACATGCGCGCCCTGGGTGACCCGGTACAACCACACCGGATGCGCGGGCCACCAGAACCACGTCGGCGGATGCTGGATCCAATGACTGATCAGCCCGGTACAGAAACACACCGCGATGGAGACTCCCAGGGCCATCCCGACTCGGGCCGCCACCGCCGGTCCCCGCGCACTCGACACCTCACGGGTCAGCGCCCGGGGCAGCAGCAGTTCACGGCCGCCCTCCGAGCCGTGGGGCTCCCGCCGGCCCCGGCCACCGACTCCGGACGTATCGGCAGCCCGATCCGTACCCGGCGACGACGCCGAGCTCCCTTCCGATTCGGGTGTCGCATCCCGCTCGGATCCGTCGGTCATGACCGTGCCAACCAGGCGATGGGACGACCGGAGACGGTGGCGGTGGTCAGGACGCGCAGGCCCGCTGCGGCGGTGAGGGTTTCGGCGCGTTCGATGCCGACTCGCGCCCAGGGGAACCATTCCCCGACCCCCGAGGGGGCCTCGAGGCGGATGCGCTCGATGATCAACCCGGTTCCGGGACGCGCGAATTCGACGATGGCCACGCCGTCCGGAGCCAGCAGGTCGCGGGCGCGGCGCAGGATCCGGAGCGGATCGCCGCCGATTCCCAGATTGCCGTCCGCGAGCAGCGCGTAGGCCCAGCGCCCGGTGCCGGGCAGGGGGCCGAACAGATCGCGGCGCAGTGCGGGCACACCTCGCCGACGGGTCATGGCGACCGCCATCGGTGAGATGTCCACCCCGAGCGCGGCCACCCCGCGCCTGGTCAGTAGCGCCGCCAACCGTCCCGGACCGCATCCGAGATCCACCGTCGGACCGTCACAGCAGCAGGTCAGCACGTGATCGGCGCGATGATCGGCCGCCGAGTCGCCGGCCCCACCGAGCCAGCGCCGCACCCGAATCCGATGCCGCGCCCCACTCCGGTTGCGCACCCAGCAGTCCTCCCCCGCCAGCGCCCGGTCGTAGACATCCAACTCGGTCATCACCTGTGCACCGAATTCGACTGCCGTGCGGAGCATTCGGTCTCGGCAGACCGTCGCGCGGGCGCCTCGTCGGGCACGACGCTCGGCTCGGCCGCAGCGGTACGCGCGCGCCGGACGGAATCGCTCGGCAGCGAGAGGGCCCAGTCTCGGCCCGACCTCGATCGGAAGCCGCGAGTCACCCTCCCCGGCAGGCACTTTCCCGGTGGACTCGGCCGCACGGGGCCACTCACAGCAGGACCTCGGCGTCGGCGGCGCAGGCTCGCGCCACGGCGGCGGCGAAGCGGCCGTGGCATCGGGCGGCGACGGTGCGGGCGTCATCGTAGGTGTCCACATCGGTGAGGGTGGGGAGGGCGTGCGGATGGAAGCCGCAGCGGCGGAGCATGTTCCGGGTGTCCTCGCCGGTGTGATCGGTGGACATCGGAACCTGCGCGAGGAGGCGGGCGGGGCGGGGATCGGGCAGGCCCAGCGCCCACCAGCCGCCGTCCGTGGCCGGGCCGAGGACGGCGTCGGCGGTGGTGAGGAGTTGGATCGCGGAGGCCGCGAGCAGGGCGGGGTCCAGTTGCGGTGTGTCCATGCCGATCTGCAGCACCGGCAGCCCGGGGCGCGCGGCGTCGGCGTGCGCGTTGGCCAGCCGCTCGCCGAAGTCCGCGCCGCGCTGGGGAATCACGGTGAACTCGCGGAGCGCGTGCGCGATCTCGTCGGCCTGTTCGGCATCGGCGAGGTCGCCGGTCCAGGCGACAACACGGTGCTGGACCGATGTGCCGCGCATGGCGGCCAGGGTGTCCAGGAGGGAGGCGGCGGCGAGTTGCGCGGCTTCCCTCGGCGAAAAGGGCGGGGTCAGACGGGTTTTCGCGAATCCGGCGATCGGCGCTTTCGCGATCAGCAGGAGGGTTACCGGTAAGGCCCAGCCCGGCACCATTCCCGCCGGATGGGGGGCGAACCCGGCGAAATCATCGCTGAAGACGGGGGTTCGCCCGGAAGCGGTCTGGGCGGCGGCCGTCCCGTCGGCGCGATTCACGCGATCGACGGACTCACGGTGGACGGAGGTGCGGTGGGGGCCGGGACAGTCGGGGTGGGTCATCGGACGCTCCAGAAATCCTTTGCGGCGCGGAGGGTTCCGCGCAGTGAACCCGAGACCTTCGAGACGCCGTGGGTTCGCGGACGGTAGGTGATATCACGTTCGATCAGTCGCCAACCGGCTCCGGCGGCGGCGACCAGCAGGGCGAGCGGATAGCCGGAGCGCGGGTGCAGCGGTCCGAGAGCCAGCAGGCGCTCACGGTGGGCGACCCGCATGGCGGCGACGTCGTGGACGGGCAGGCGATAGCGGCTGCGGAGTCTGGCCGCGACGAGGATATTGCCGAGCCGTGCGTGCCAGGGCCAGGTGCGGGCATCGACGGGGCGCCGACGGCCGACGACCATGTCGACGTCGGAGGCGAGTTCGGCGACCAGGGCGGGTAGTTCACGGGGATCCATCGAGCCGTCCCCGTCCAGCACCGCGACGATGGGCGTCCCGGCGGCGCGGATCCCGGCATGCACGGCGCTGCCGTAGCCGGGTACCGATTCCGGGACGACGATCGCCCCCGCCGATCTGGCCACGGCCGCGGTGTCGTCGGTGGAGCCGTTGTCCACCACGATCACTCGATAACCCACCGGGATTGCCGACAGGATGCCGGGAAGTGCACCTGCTTCATCGCGACACGGGATCACCACGGTGACGCCCGACTGCTCGTTCGATTCGGTCACGCTATGACCGTAGGTCCGACCGACCCGAATTCGGCGCCGAACACCCGTGACGAATGTATGACAACACCTGTGCGGATGACCGGATCGGCTGGTGCGGGCGGTCGGGCGGCCTAGGGTGGGTGCCGTGCGGAACACTGCCGTCGCCCCGACTCCCCCCAGCCCGCGCCGCCGCGCCGATGTGTACTGCGCGGTGAGCGCACTCCTACTCGTCGCTGCCGCGTTCACAGTCCCGCGAATCATGGGCAAACAGTGGCAGGACCACCTGTACGCCGGCGCCGCGCCGATCTTCGGCAACTGGCTACCTCATGTGAGCTGGGGCACGGCCGCGGCGGTCGTGCTCGCGCTCGCCGTCATCGGCTACGGGCCGGACCTGTCCAGGCGGCTGCCGTGGCGGCGACTGCTGCTCGTCGCCTGGTCGGCCGCCGCCGCCTGGGCGTTCGCCCTGGCCATGGCGGACGGCTGGCAGCGCGGTTTCGCGGGCAGGCTCACCACCCACGACGAATACCTGCACGAGGTCGGCGGGGTGCGGGACATTCCGGCCATGCTGCGCGGATTCTCGGACCGGATCCTGGATTTCCAGCCCGATTCGTGGACGACCCACGTGTCCGGGCATCCGCCGGGCGCACTGCTGAGTTTCGTCCTGCTCGATCGCCTCGGACTCGGCGGCGGAGGCTGGGCCGCGCTGCTGTGCCTGCTCGTGGGAGCGAGCACCGCCGCGGCCGTGCCGGTGGCGATCCGCGCCCTCGGCTCGGAGGACAGGGCCCGCGCCGCGGTGCCGTTCCTGGTCCTGGCCCCGGCCGCGATCTGGATCGCGGTGTCGGCCGACGCTCTTTTCGCGGGTGTAACCGCCTGGGCCGTCGCGTTTCTCGCGATCGCGACCCGGCGGGACAGGCACTGGGCGCTGTGGGGCCTGGCCGCCGGACTCGCCTTCGGTTACGGGCTGTACCTGAGCTACGGTCTGGTGCTGATGGCGGTCCCGGCCGCGGCGGTCCTGCTCGCCCGCACCTTCCGGCCCATCGCACCCGCGGCGGTCGGCGTTCTGCTGGTGGTGGCCGCGTTCACGGCCGCCGGATTCTGGTGGCCGGACGGCTATCAGCTCGTGGTGGAACGCTATTACCAGGGCATCGCCAGCGAGCGGCCCTTCTCCTACTGGGTGTGGGGCAACCTGGCGGCGACGATCTGCGTGGTCGGCCTGGCATCGGCGGCGGCCCTGCACCGTGTCGTGGGCGGGCTGCGGATCCGGGAACCGTTGCGGGCGTTGCGCACCGTGCCGGGCGAGGGGCACTCACCCGGTATCACGCCGGGCACCGTGCGGAGCAACGCGAGCCCGGCGACCGAGCACGGCGACGCAAACCCCGGCGAACCCGACCGCACCCGTGCCTCGTCCCCCATCGAATCGACCGCGGATGCGCGGATCGGAGAACCGCTGCGGTCCGAGCACAGCTCGACGGCAACGCGGGTGCGGGATCTGACCGACGAGGCTGTCGGCCAACGGAATCCGGGCACGGCGCGGTCCCGCACTCCCCTGCGCGTTTCCCGCGCCACGCTGTCGGCGGCCCTGCAATCCTGGCGAGCGACGGTGGATCCGGCCGCGCTGCTCGCCGTGGCGGGCGTCGTGGCGGTGCTGGCGGCGAATCTCAGCGGGTTGAGCAAGGCCGAGACGGAACGGATCTGGCTGCCTTTCGATGTGTGGATCCTGGCCGGGACGGCCCTGCTGCCCCGGCGCGATATACGACTGTGGCTGGCGGTGCAGGCCGTCGGCACACTGCTCGTTTCCCATCTCATACTGACGAATTGGTGACTCCCATGCGCATTCTGGTGGCGGACGACGACCCCGTGGTGCGGGAGGTGGTGCGGCGCTATCTCGAGCGGGACGGGTTCACCGTGATCGAGACCGCCGACGGTCCCGCGAGCGCGGAAGTGCTGGCGCGCAACGAGATCGACCTGGCCATTCTGGATGTGATGATGCCGCCGCCGGACGGGATCGACCTGGTGCGCACGGTGCGCGGCGGGCCGCACGCCGAGCTGCCGATCATCCTGCTCACCGCGCTCGGTGACGAGGACGATCGGGTGCTCGGATTGCAGTCCGGCGCGGACGATTACGTGACCAAGCCGTTCAGTCCGAAGGAACTCGCGCTGCGGGTGGCCTCGGTACTGCGCCGGGTGCGGCCCGACTCCGGCACCGCGCCGGTATTGCGCAGTGGCCCGGTGGAATTGCGGCCGGACGCGCGTACGGTGCAGATCGCGGGCTCCCCGGTCGAGCTGACCGCGCGTGAGTTCGACCTGCTCGCCTTCCTGCTGGCGAACCAGCAGCGCGTGTACAGCCGCAACGAGCTGCTGGCGGAGGTGTGGGGCTGGAACTTCGGCGACCTGTCCACGGTCACCGTGCACATCAAGCGATTACGCGCCAAACTCGGCGCCGCGCACCGGATCGACACGGTCTGGGGACGCGGATACGCCTGGGGCCGAATCGAATCGGGGCCGGACTCCGAATCTGCCGATACCCACGGCGGCGAGCGGCCGGACTCGACCCCGCGCGAAGGCGGCCGAACCGATTCTGGCCGAGTCGAGTCCGCCCGCGTGGGCTCGAGCCGCACCGACGCCTCCGAGCCGAGCACGAGGCCGCGCGATGCCCACTGATATGCACGGGCTGATCGGGTACGCCCTGATCGGATCGCTACCGGTGGTCGCGGTCGGCGCGCTGCTGCTGCGCTACACCCGCAATCGCGCCATGACCACGAGTATGGCGGTGCTGGTGCTGATTCCGACGCTGGCGACTCTGAGCGGGGTGATCACGGTGAGCGGGTTGATGTTCGACGAGGCGTTCGCGCGGGTGGTGGTCGTGCTCGCGGTCGTCACCGCGGTGACGGTGCCCGCCGCGATCCTGCTGGGCCGCGCGCAGGCCCGCGCGACGGTGTGGGAGCGGGAGATGCGCGAGCAGGAGCGTGCGGCCGACCGTTCGCGGCGCGAACTGGTGGCCTGGGTGAGCCACGATCTACGCACCCCGCTGGCCGGCATCCGCGCGATGGCCGAGGCGCTGTCCGACGGGGTCGTCGACGAACCCGCCGATGTGGCCAGGTACGCGGATCAGATCGTGCGCGAGACCAATCGGCTCTCCACCATGGTGGACGATCTGTTCGAGATGTCGAAGATCAACTCCGGTGCGCTGCGGCTCACCCTGGAACCGGTCGACCTGCGCGAACTCATCGACGAGGTGCTCGCCGCCAACGCGCCGACCGCCCAGCGCGCCCACATCACCCTCGCCGCCCGGCAGCCCGAGGATCGCATCGTCGTCTCCGGCAGCGACCGCGCCCTCGGCCGCGTCCTGACCAATCTGGTCGCCAATGCCATCGCCCACACTCCGCCCGGCGGGCGCATCGACATTTCCGCCGGTACGGACGACGACCAGGCCTGGACCCGAGTCGACGACACCGGCCCGGGCATCGCCGAGGCCGATCTGCCCCGCATCTTCGAGGTCGCCTATCGCGGCACCTCTGCCCGCTCCCCCGGCGCCGCCGAACTCGGCAGCAGCAGCGGCATGGGCCTTGCCATCGCCGCCGGACTGGTCGCCGCCCACGACGGCGACATCACCGCCCGCAACAGCGACCACGGCGCCCAATTCGAAATCCGCCTCCCCCTCCTGAATTCGGACACCGCGGCGCCCCTCGGCCGACACCCCTAGCCGCGGGTGCGGCCCGCGGATCGACAGGCGGAGTGCGGCTCTCGGGCGAACCGCGCCCGGGCGTCCCGGGCCGCACGAGCCCACCCGGCGCGCGGGCACCGTGCGCTTGGGCACGGTGCCGGTCGCGTCGGCGGTGCTCGGCGACGTCGTCGGAGTCCGGTGGATTTCACCTCGAGGCACTGCTGGAGACGGCGCTGCGGTGCTGCGACAACCGGACCGGCACATCACTTCCCGGACAGGCCGCGTCTCCTTCGGGCCGAGCATCGATCCCGGCGCTGTCGTCGCGGAACCGCAGATCTCAGCGCCAGGTCGGGGCCCCCGCGGCGACGGTTGCCCGCAGCGGGGCGGTGGCGAACTCGCGCAAGCCCTCGGCGGGTGCGATGGCGGCGGTGAAACCCAGTGTGGCGCGGGCTCGTTCGGGGCCCGCGACGATATGCCGGACGTCGCCGGGGCGGTAGTCTCCGGTCACCACCGGGGGTTTGCCGCCGTGCGCGTCCGCGAGCACGGCCGCCACCTCGGCGATGGTGATCGGGTGACCGGAGGCGACGTTCAGGGGGACGAAGGTGTCCACCGGATGCTCGAGCGCGGCGAGGTTGGCGGCGGCGATATCGCGGACGTGGATGAAGTCGCGGGCTTGACGACCGTCCTCGAAGACGCGAGGAGAGTCGCCCGCCTCGAGCGCGGAGCGGAAGATGGCCGCCACCCCGGAATACGGTGTGTCCCTCGGCATATCGGGCCCGTAGACATTGTGGTAGCGCAGCGCGGTGACGGTCGACCCGGTGACCGTCGCCCACGCCGAGGCGTAGTGCTCCTGCGCGAGTTTGCTTGCGGCGTACAGACTCCGGGGCCGCAGCGGGGCGTCTTCGTCGATCGCGGCCCAGCGCAGCGGCTCCCCGTCGGGTGCGAGGTGATCGAACCGCCCCTGGTCCAGATCCGTGAGACGGCGAGCGCCGGGCACCACCGGCGCACCCGCCGAATCCACATAGCGCCCTTCGCCGTACACCACCATCGACGAGGCCAGCACCAGATGCCGGCACGCCGCGCGATCCATGGCAGCCAGCAGCACCGCGGTACCCAGATCATTGTGGCTGGCGTACGCGGGCGCATCCTGCGCGCTCACCCCGGCCCCCACGACGGCGGCCTGATGACACACGGCGTCGATCCCGCGCAACTCACGATCCAGCGCGTCCGGATCGCGCACATCCACCCGCCGCACGTCCCCGGGCGTCACCGCGCCGGGCCCGTGCGCGGCGGCCAGCATGAGGTCGATCCCGACCACCTCGTGCCCGGCATCGCGCAGAGCGCGCCCGACATGTGAGCCGATGAATCCGGCCGCGCCGGTCAGCAGTACGCGCATGTGAACCGTCCTGAACAGTCGAGGGGAACGTCGGTGACAGGGGCGATTGTCGTCGCACCGGCCGACGAAATGGGACCGATCGAGCACCCTCGCGCGATTTGTCAGAGTTCCGTCACCAGCGCGGCGACGATATCGCACCGGCGCGGGCTCGGGAGCGGTGTCAGCGCCGGTTTGCCCCGTGCTTCGGGTGCGGACGCATCGAAGAATCGGGCCCGAGGAATTGCCCGCTGGGTTCGAGGCTGGTGGACTCACGTACCGGGGCGTTCCCGCGGGCCCGAACGCCGGTCTCGACCGAACCCCTGGCCATCGTGGACCGGGCTCGCACAGTGGCGATTCCCGCTCCGGCATCATCGCATCGGAGCAGGCCCGGGGAGTAGCGGAACCCCCGGCCCGAAACACCCCTTCACCAGGGGCAGGTCGGGGTGAGCCGGGTGAAAGATGGGGACGAATCCCGATACTGGGACCCGGCGCCGGACTTCTACTGTCAGCGGCATGGCGGAAGTTCGACGGTCGCGGATGCGGCGAATTCTGTTGATCCTCACCGGGATCGCGACGGTGCTCGCGCTCGTCGTCGGAGGCGGCGTGACGTGGATATATACGAGTGCGGACGTATCAACGGTCGGCACAATGGATTTCGATCAGGAGCTGAGCATTCCGCCGCTGGCGGACGCCACCGTGGAGGCGGACGGAACGCGGGTGTTCCAGCTCGACATGCGCTCGGGGAAAAAGGAATTCGAGCCGGGGCGGCTAGTCCGAACCTGGGGGTTCAACGGTGACTATCTCGGCCCCACCCTGCGGGCGCGGCGCGGTGAGCAGGTCCGGGTGCGGGTGCGCAATCAGCTCGAGGAGGCCTCGACGGTGCACTGGCACGGCATGCACCTGCCCGCGTCGATGGACGGCGGTCCGCATCAGATGGTCGACTCCGGCGGCACGTGGACGCCGGAGTGGAAGGTCGATCAGGCCGCGGCGACGCTCTGGTATCACCCACATCCGCACGGGGCCACCGAATCCCATGTCCGCAAGGGCCTGGCGGGCATGTTCCTGATCGACGACGACGCCTCGTCGGCACTGCCGCTGCCGCACGACTACGGCGTGAACGACCTGCCCCTGATCGTGCAGGACGTGAAGTTCTCCGGCGACCGATTCGCCACGGGCCGTGGCATGTTCGCCGATGTCGGCTTCCTCGGTGATCGCACGATGGTCAACGGCACACTCGCCCCGTTCCGCGAAGTCGGCGACGAGCTGGTGCGGCTGCGGCTACTCAACGCCTCGACCGCGCGGGTGTACAACTTCGGTTTCTCCGATGATCGCGCGTTCGCGCTGATCGGCACCGACGGCGGCCTGCTGGAACAGCCCGCGGAGATGAACAGCGTGCAGCTCTCCCCCGGCGAGCGCGCCGAGATCGTGGTGCGCATGCGCGCGGGTGAGCGCGTGCAGCTGCGCAGCGCGAACGCCGGTATGGGACTGGACTTCTGGAGCCGGCGCTTCAGCGGCGGCGACGATCGGTTCGACATTCTCGAGTTGCGCGCCGCCACCACCCTGCGGCCGTCCCCGCCGCTGCCCACCGCACTCGTGTCCGCACGGCTGCCCGAGGCCTCGGAGTCGGTGCGTGAGCGGACCTTCACGCTCGAGTTCGGGAAGATCAACGGTCAGGCGATGGCGATGGATCGCATCGACGCGACCGTCACGCGCGGCACGGTCGAGACCTGGGTGGTGCGCAACGAGGACGGCATGCCACACAACTTCCACGTCCACGATGTGCAGTTCGCGGTGACCGAGTACGGCGGCAAGGCGCCACCCGCGGCATTGCGCGGACCCAAGGACACGATCTTCCTGCCGCCGGGCGGCTCGGCAACCCTCGCGCTGCGCTTCGACGGCCCGGCCGATCCGAGCACGCCGTACATGTTCCACTGCCATCTGCTCTGGCACGAAGACCTGGGAATGATGGGCCAGTTCGTGGTCGTCGACCCCGGACAGGAGGCGGCGCCACCCGCACCCGCACACCATTCGGGACACTGAGCGCCCAGCCCACACCGGACCCGGTCCACACTCAACCTCCCCACCTGGGCGTATTCCACAAGACCCCGGCATGTCGCGTTGACACGCGGTCCGGGGTCTTGCGCTATCCGCACCCGCGTCGCACAATTCATCACACAGTGAATTCAACACACGATGAATTGAGGGTGACCATGACGGCCCCGAGCTCTGCCTCACCTCCCGGCGACGCGCCCACCGGCGCCTCCCCCGCCATCGCGATCGAACATCTGGAGGTCAGGCGCGGCGGACAACAGGTACTCCAGGACATTTCGCTGACCGTGCCGCGCGGCAGCATCACCGGCCTGCTCGGGCCCTCCGGCTGCGGCAAGACCACACTCATGCGCAGCATCGTCGGCACCCAGGTCGTCGAGAAAGGTTCGGTGCGGGTGCTCGGCGACGAGGCCGGATCGGCCGGCCTGCGCCGGCGCATCGGGTACGTCACGCAGGCGCCGAGCATCTACGACGACCTCACCGTGACCGACAATGTCGCGTATTTCGGTGCGCTGTACGGATCTTCGCGCACCGATATCGACGACGCGATCGCCGCCGTCGGCCTGGGCGCACGCGCCGGGCATCGCGGCAATCAACTCTCCGGCGGGCAGCGCACCCGCGTCTCGCTGGCGTGCGCGCTGGTCGCGAATCCGGAACTGCTCGTGCTCGACGAGCCCACCGTCGGCCTGGATCCGGTGCTGCGCGCGGATCTGTGGGAGCAGTTCCACGCCCTCGCGAAGCAGGGCCGCACCCTGCGGGTGTCGAGCCACGTGATGGATGAGGCCGAACACTGCGACGAACTGCTGCTGATGCGCGAGGGTCGCCTGCTGGCGCAGCTCAGCCCCGGCGAATTGCGTTCCGATACAGGCGAATCCAGCTTGGAGAACGCCTTCCTCGCACTCATCAGGAAGGAAGAAGCGCGATGACCACCACCCACCAGCGTCCCGGCGGTCCCAGTCCGCTGCGCTGCTACACCGCCACCAGCCTCCGAATCCTCAAGCAGCTGCAGGCCGATCACCGCACGGTCGCCATGATCCTGCTGGTGCCCGCGCTGCTCATGACGCTGCTGTACTTCGTCTACAAGAACTACCCGACCGTGCCCGGCGCACCGCGGCTGTTCGATCGCGTCGGCATCACCATGCTGGGCGTGCTGCCGTTCGTGGTCATGTTCCTCATCACCGCCATCGCCATGCAGCGCGAACGGGTGTCGGGAACGCTCGAACGCCTGATGACCACGCCGCTGTCCAAGCCGGCCCTGCTGGGCGGCTACGGCACCGCCTTCTCCGTCGCCGCCGCCGGGCAGGCCGTCATCGCGTGTGTGGTGTCGTTCTGGCTGCTGGACCTGCAGGCCGAGGGCAGCCCGATCCTGGTGGTGCTGATCGCCGTGGTCGACGCCGTTCTCGGTGTGGCACTGGGACTTCTGGCCAGCGCGTTCGCTCGCACCGAATTCCAGGCGGTGCAGTTCATGCCGGTCATCGTGCTGCCGCAGTTCTTCCTGTGCGGGCTGCTGGTGCCGCGCGGGCAGTTGCCGGGCTGGCTCGAGGCGATCAGCAATGTGCTGCCGCTGAGTTACGCGGTGGACGCGCTGCAGCAGGTGTCGGCGCACACGGGGGCGACGGGGCTGATGTGGCGGGATCTGGCGGTCGTGGCAGGATTCGCGATCGTGGCATTGGGATTGGGCGCGGCGACCCTGCGGCGGCGCACCGCGTGACGAGCGGCAACGGACACCGCAGCGGGCGCAGACCCGGGCACTCCGGCACCCGGGAGGCGATCCTCGACGCCGCCCGGGTGCGGTTCGCGCAGGTGGGATTCGATCGGGCGTCGATCCGCTCGATCGCCACCGCGGCGAGCGTGGATCCCGCACTGGTGCATCACTATTTCGGCACCAAGCAGCAATTGTTCACCGCCGCACTGGAATTCCCGGTCGACCCGGATGTGATCCTCACCCAGATCGCGGCCGTGCCGCTGGAACAGCTCGGCGAGACCATCGTCCGCGCGGTGCTCACCGTGTGGGACTCCCCCGCCGGCGTGCAGGCGGTCGCGGCGTTCCGCACGCTGATCGGCAGCGGCGACCCCGCGCTGGTGCGCACGTTCCTGCTCGACGTGGTGCTCAAAGATGTTCGGACCCGGGTGGATTCACCGCCCGGGTCGGGTGACAAACGGGCGGTGCTGGCGGCGTCTCAGCTGGCCGGGCTGCTGGTCACCCGCAAGATCATCCAGATCGAGCCGATCGCCTCCATGTCCATCGCCGAGCTGGCGGTCTCGGTGGGCCCCACGGTCCAGCGGTACCTCACCGGCGATCTGCCGATCAGCTACTGATGAAGGCGGCGTCTTCCGCGTCGCTCACGTCGCGGGCCTCGTCGATCAACAGGACCGGGATCCCGCCGTCGACCGGGTAGGCGCGGCGCAGACGCGGGTTGTAGAGCAGATCACTGCCCTGCTCGTCGCGCACGAGCAGCAGCGGCCCCTTGTCCTGCGGGCAGGCGAGCAGGCTCAGCAGGGTGGCGTCCAGGATTTCCTCCGACATGCAGGACAACCTACCGGGCCGCCGAGCCGAGCCGGGAATCGGCAGGGCAGGTCCGGGAATCGGCCGCGACGAGCCGGGAACCGGCAGGGCAGGTCCGGGAATCGGCCGCGACGAGCCGGGAACCGGCCGAGCCCGTCCAAGAAACAGACCGGATGAACCAGCAATCGGCAGAGCCCGTCCAAGGAACAAACCGAACGAACCGGCAATCGGCGTAGCAGGTTCAGAGACTGCCCGGATGAACCGGCCATAGATGGAGCACCTTCAGAGACTGCCCCGACGAACCGGCCATAGGTGGCGCAGCTTCAGAGACTGCGCCGACGAACCCGGTGATCGGAAGAGCTCGTCCAGAAGTCGGCCAGGGACGAGGCGTGAATCGGCGACGTCGCGATGGAACTCCGCGACGCCGCTGGGACTCGGCGACGGAATGCTGGGACCCGGCGACGGAATGCTGGGACCCGGCGGTATCGGGCTAGGACCCGGAGACGCCGGGCCGGGCATCCTCCGGCGATCGGCGGAACGAGATGTGCCGATGCCCGAAGAAGCTGCCCACCGCGACGAGCCCCATCACCACCACGGCCGCCGGTTTGGCGGGCGCGTGCAGCACGGACACGGCCAGCTGCAGCAGCACCATGTTCAGCACCATGCCGACCGCGTTCACCCCGACGAACGCCACGAAATCGCGCAACACCTGCCCGCGCACCCGGAACACCAGCGTGCGGTGCAGGACGAACGCGACCACCATTCCCACGGCGTACGCCAGCGCGACCGACAGCGCGGCCGCCACATCCTCCGACACCGCACCGTCGAGCACCGTGAGCCACACGATGGTGAGCACCATGCCCATCAGCGTGTTGAACCCGCCGACCAGTGCGAACGCGATCTCCTGCCGCCGCACCAATCGCAGCAGCGGCCCGGCGGAAGCGGGGACCGCCTCGGCCGAATCCGCTGCCGTGGAAGCGGATTCGCCCGCTCGGTCCGGGCCGGACACCGCCGGCCCGTCCGGCGGCACGACGGCGGCGCCTGCCGCCGGACCGGCAACGTCATTGCCCGTCGAACCGGCAACGTCACCACCCGGCGAACCGGCGACATCACCACCCGACGAACCGGCGACATCACCACCCGACGAACCGGCAGCGTCTCCCACCGGCGAACCGACGCCACCCTCCGCCGAACCGGCGGCATCACCGTCCGAGGACGCGGGCACGAGGTCGGCGGCGAACCGTTCGGCGGTCACGAAAGCGAGTCCACCAGTTCGCGATCCGGCTCCGGGCTGGGTGCGTCCGGCTGCTGGTCCTCGTCGTCACGGCGCGAGCGGATGTAGAGCCACTGCAGCGATCCCAGGCCCAGCAGGCCCACCGCCGCGCTGGCGAGGCCGATCTTCCAGCCCGGCGGCCGCCAGGTCACTTCCAGCTCGGCCTTGTCGGTCCCGGCCGGAATGTTCACCGCGACGAACACCTTCGCGACCGTCGTGAACGGAATCGTCTTGCCGTTCAGGGTGACTCGGTAGCCGGGCCAGCCGAGGCGGGCGAACACCACCTTGCCGCCGGACTCCGAGGAGACCCGCACCCGGCTCGACATACCGGTTTCCTCCAGCGATGTCGCCGTCACACCGTGCGCGTCCGCGACTCGGCCGTTGACCGTGGAGATCGCGCCGCCGTCACGCTCGAGGACCCAGATGTACTTCTCGTGCCCGGGCACGTCGACGAAGTGCCAGCCGTCGGGCGCGGGCAGCGTCCCGGCCTCGGGATACTGGGTGCGCTGCAACACGACTCGATCGATCAGCATCAGGTCGGCGAGGGTGCGGCCGGTGGTGGCCTCGGGCAGGAACAGACGCTGGTACGGGTCGGGGCTGCCGGGCGGGCAGGCGCTGCTGCCGTCCCACTTCATGCACAGCATCTCGCCGAAGTAGAAGTGCCCGTTGGGGGTGTAGCCGTTGACGTAGTTCTTCTCGAGATCCTTGGCGTAGTTGCCCCACACCAGTGAGCCGTAGGCGCCGTCGAGGCTCTTGTCGGCGTTCTGCAACTGCCCGCGGTCGCCGAGCTGAATCGTGGTGCCGCTGTCGAACTTCGGGAATTTGTCCTTCGCGTCCTCGCGGTTGGCGGGCAGGTTCCACGACATCGGGGTCGGCTGCACGCTCCACACCTGGAAGTAGGCGATCGGGAACATGGCGACGATGGCGAGCAGGGCGCCGGCCGCGAGGCCGCGATTGCGGGACAGCCACACCACGCCCGCACCGAGTCCGGCCACCACGATCGCGGACAGCAGATGCCACACGATGTCGCGTGGATCGGCGGAGAACGTGCGCGCGAGCAGCAGCAGAATCAGCACGGTCGCCGCGATGCCGCGGGTGCGCAGATCGCGCGTGGTGCCGAACCTGCCGAGCAGCACGCACACCAGCACCAGCAGGCCCAGCGCCAGCATCGGCAGCACGCGGGCCGGCCAGCGCAGCGGGCCGATGGTGCCGGGACCGGCGGTCCACATCAGCACCATGCCCGAGAACAGCGCGATGGAACTGAGTTCCTTCCAGTGCGCCCGAGCCTTGGACCAGTCGACGAACGCGAGCGCCGGAATCAGGAACCAGGCGATGTAGACCATGGGCAGCGGCTGCACGTAGCCCCACCAGGAATTGAACGCGGGCATGGTGCTGGGCAGGCTGGCGTTCAGCGATTCCGACCACGGCACCGTGAGGAACTGGTCGTTATTGATCTGCGAGGTGCCGCGCCAGCTGACCTTGGCCGAGAGCATGCTCGGCAGGAAGGTCAGCAGTCCGGCCATGCCCGCGAACACCGCGACGGCGGTCAGGCGCGCGATCGCCTTGCCCGGGGTCCGCCACCACTCGCCGAGTTCGGCGGTCGCCTCGGCGGTGTTCTTGAATCCCGCGCGCACGATCCGGGCCAGCGGCGTGAAAAGCCCCGCCCGCGACATCACCATCTCGCCGACGACGACCGCGACGAGCACGAGCGCCGCCTCGACCGCAGGGAACACGTACTGCACCGAGATCGCCAGGTACAGATACACGAAGACCGGGATCGGCCCGCCCTGACCGCGAACATAGCGGACCGAGGAGGCCCACGCGTGGATCATCCACGCGGTTCCGGTCATGGCCGTGAACCAGCTGGCCTCGTCGAAGAACAGGAAGAAGCCCGTGAACGGGAACGCCACACCGGCGACCGCGGCCCACTGGACCCGGCCGCCGTAGGCCAGGCAGACCCGGTACACGCCGAGCCCGGCGATGATGGCGAAGATCAGTTTGACGATGGTGGCGTACACGGCCAGGTTGGGCACCGAGGGCGCGATCAGATCGATCAGCAGCTGCGGCGGGTTGAACAGGCCCGCTTCCTCATTGGTGTAATTGCCCGACATCCACTGATCCGGCGCGAGCAACGGGAAGTTGCCGTCACGGAACGCGCGACCGAAATAGACCCAGAGTCCGGTGTATTGGGATTCGGTGTCATCGGTATAGAAGTGCCGGGCGTTGGCCAGCAGCACCGCGATGTAGCCGAGCGTCACACCCAGCGCGGTGACACCGCCCCATCGGAACACCTCGCGCCTCGCCGAACGCTCCCCGGGCTCGGATTCGGTGGTCCCGGCCACCGTCGACACTGCACTTTCCACCACGAGTACCGAACCCTACAGGGAGCCCGTTGGGATGGCATCGCCCTGTGCGGCAATGATGGTGCGGTGATGATCAGCTGCGCCGGAGGCCACGACCTGCACCATGTTAGAGTTCAGCGCGGCTCGGGCTCTGTGGATTGGCGAGGAGCACCGGCACGCACCGTCATCGAAAGTCGATTGAGCTGATGCCGATTCCGTCCGCAAGTACCTCCCGGGGCGCGACCGCTCCGAGCGTCTCCCCCGGTTCTTCGGACCGGGCGCGAGTGCACGCCGTGTCGGTCGTCGTTCCCGTATACCGGGGTGAAGACACCATCTCCGCGCTCGTCGCCGAATTGGACAAGCTGAGCACGCCGGCCACGACGCCCACGGGCACCGCCTTCCAGGTCGGCGAGATCATCCTCGTGCACGATCACGGACCCGATCGCTCCGATGTGGTGCTGCAGGAACTCGAGCAGACCTATCCGCAGGTGCGGGTGGTCTGGATGAGCCGCAACTTCGGGCAGGACGCGGCGACCATCGCGGGTATGGCCGCGGCCGGCGGCGACTGGACCGTCACCATGGACGAGGACGGACAGCACGACCCGGCCTTCATCGGCGAATTCCTGGACGCGGCACTCGCGCAGCGGGCCGATCTCGTCTACTCCAAGCCGGTCAACACCCGGCCGCACGGCTTCCTGCGCAACATCACCTCGCGCGGGGCGAAGATCGTGCTGGCGACCGTGTTCGCCTTCCCGGATTCGACCCGGTTCGAGAGCTACCGCCTGATCCGCGGCGATATCGCGCGGCAGCTGGCGCAGGTCGCCTCCAACGGCGTGTATCTCGATGTCGCGCTCACCTGGGTGGTGAGCGATGTGGCGCAGGTGCCGGTGCAGTTGCGCGCCGAGGGTCGCGAGGAGTCCGGGTACAACTACCGGCGATTGTTCTCGCTGTTCTGGAAGATGGTGCTGTGCAGCGGAACTCGCGGGCTGCGGCTGGTGAGCATGCTGGGGCTGACCCTCGCGCTGGCGGGCGGGGTGATGGCGGCGTGGGTCGTCTATCACGCGCTCACCGACAGCGGCACCGATCCCGAGGGCTGGGCCTCGCTGATGACGGTGACGCTGTTGTGTTCGGGCGCGGTGCTCTTCTCGCTCGGCCTGATCGCCGAATACCTCGGGGTGGCGCTGCACGTACTCGTCGGCAAACCCCTGTACCTGACCGTGGACTCACCGACGCCGCGTCCGGATACGGCGTCGCGGAACGGCCGAAACCAGAACGGCAGCAACGACTATCGGAACAGCGCCGCAGCGACGAGAGGGATCGAACCGAGTGAGCACTGACCGCATCATCTTCAGCCGCCCCTTCCGGGCGGCGCGGGAACTGCCGAACGTGGAGGCGGTGCTGTCGTCCGATCACAGCCACGGTGACGGACCGTTCACCGCGTCCGCGACCGCCAAGCTGCGCGAGATCACCGACGCCCCGCACGCGCTGCTCACCACCTCGTGCACCTCCGCGCTCGAGATGGCCGGGCTGCTGCTGGAACTCGGTCCGGACGACGAGGTGATCGTCCCGAGCTTCGCGTTCACCTCCACCGCGACCGCCATGGCATTGCGCGGCGCGACAGTGGTTTTCGCCGATATCGACCTCGAATCCGGGAATATCGATCCCGAGTCGGTGGCCGCGGCCATCACCGAGCGCACCAAGGCCGTGGTGATCATTCACTACGGCGGGGTCGGCGCGGATATGCAGCGACTGCGCGAGCTCGCCGACACGCACGGCCTCGCCCTCATCGAGGACAACGCGCACGGCCTCGGCGGTCGCTGGCGCGGCCGCCCGCTGGGCACCATCGGCACCGTCGGGGCGCTGAGCTTCCACGACACCAAGAACGTGCACTGCGGTGAGGGCGGGGCCATCCTGCTCACCGACGAAATCCTCATGGCCCGAGCGGAAATCATCCGGGAGAAGGGCACCGATCGCGCCCGCTTCCTGCGCGGGTCCGTCGACAAGTACTCGTGGCAGGACATCGGCTCGAGCTACCTGCCCAGCGAACTGAACGCCGCCGTGCTGGACGCGCAGCTCTCGGAGTTCGGCACCATCCAGGCCAACCGCCACCGGGTCTGGGACTCGTACGCCGCCGCGCTCCCGGACTGGGCCGCCCGCAACGAGGTTCGCCTCATGACGGTGCCCGGCGACCGTGAGCACACCGCGCACCTGTACTACCTGCGGGTGCCGAGCGAGCAGCGTCGCGACGACCTGATCAGCCACCTGTCCCAGCTGGGAATCGTCGCGCCCTTCCACTACATCCCGCTGGATTCCTCCCCCGCGGGCCTGAAGCTCGGCCGCACACCCACACCGTGCGTCCGCAGCGCCGAGTTCTCCAAAACCATTGTCCGGCTGCCACTGTGGCCGGGACTCACCGAGGCGCAGATCGCTCGCGTGCTCGAGGGCGTCACTTCCTTCACGGTCTAGGCCGGAGCAGGTTGCATCGTTCGATGCGCTCGGCGGCCCCGTGTCACTTGGACACGAGGCTTCCGAGCGGATTCATGCTGTGCGCCAGGGCTTTTCCCGCCTCCCGCCAACCCGACTCGTCCTTGCCGAGCGTCCTGTGCAGGTACCCCGAACTGAGCCGCTGAATGATCGAAACCCGTTCGGGACTCTCGTCAGTCGTCTCGGCGACCTGATGCCCGACGATCCCGCCCAGTGAATGTTCCGCGCCGAACAGGGTCAGCAGGCTCTTGTCACCGGGGCTCGCGAAGTAGGCGTCGGTGAACCAGTCCGGACCGCGCAGCGACAGGTGAGACTGATCATGATCACCCGCGACCACCAGGGCGGGAGTGCGCATATCAGCGAAGCTCGGGCTCATGAAGGGAAAGTGTTCGGCCGCGAACGGGGACAGGTCGGTTCCGCCATGGCCGGTCAACGCCAGCAGCACTCCGGCACCGACCCGTGGATCGGACAGATCCTCGCCGGGTTCACCGGCGGAATCGAGAACTCGCGCGCCCAGCAGCATGCTCGCCGACTGCGCTCCCCAGGAATGTCCGGCCACCGCGATCCGACTCGGATCGACGCGTTCGGCGAGACCGGGAACAGCGTCGAGGAGACGATCGAGTCGATCGAGCACGTGAGTCAGATCCGCCACACGGATCCGCCAGATCAGCGGCGTACGTGGATCTTCCGCCGGAATGCCCAGCGTGCGCGAGTCCAGATGCGTCGGCTGGATGACCACGAAGCCGTGCGCGGCCCAGTAATCCGCGAGTGGGCCGTAGCCGTCCAGCGACCATCCGTACCCGTGCGAGAACACGATGACCGGCAGATCGTGCCCGGACACCGGCGCCGACACCCGTACCAGCAGGTCCGTACCCCGTTCCGGAGCAGCCAGCACCACCGGCTTCACCGAGACAATCGGAACAGCCGTCCTCATAGCTTCGTCATGCATAGCGATCGTCCTTTTTCAGCGAGTGATTTCGCCCGAATCGGTCACGATGCGGGCTGCGACAAGGGACCCGCCCGACACTGAACGGAACCTTGTTCCGTTTACAATATGGAACAAAGTTCCGTTTAGCAAGGCTCCGGGCAGCACGCCCGCATACGGCGATTGCTAGGTTTGACAGCCCGGCCACGGAAAGGGGCGCGATGAACGAGGACACTCCGCAGCACAAACGAGCAGATGCCCGGCGGAACATGCACACCCTGCTCGACGCGGCCGCGACGGTCTTCCTCACCTCGGGAGTCGAAGCGCCCGTGCGCGATATCGCCACTCGGGCGGGCGTGGGAACCGGCACGATCTACCGCCACTTCCCCACCCGCGCGGATCTGATCATCGCCGTCTATCGGCATCAGGTCGACGCCTGCGCCGACGCCGGCCCGGCCCTGCTGGCGGGCAGCCCGTCCCCGTTCTCCGCGTTGGGCCGCTGGATCAACATCTTCGTGGATTTCCTGGTCACCAAGCACGGCCTGGCCGCCGTGCTGCGGCCCGACAACGCCGACTTCCGGACATTGCACGCCTACTTCCTCGACCGCCTGGTGCCCGTGTGCGCCCAACTCCTGGACGCGGCCGCCGCCGAGCACGAAATACGCACGGACACGGACGCTTACGAGCTCATGCGGGGCGTCGGCAACCTCTGCATCGGCGCCGACAGCGATCCCCGCTACGACGCGCGCCGCATGGTCGACCTCCTGATCTCAGGCCTCCGCCCACCGAGCTGACCGCCCGACGACCCGGCCACACACTCGCGCACCCCCGTCGGAACCGCGCACCGTCGCGGCATCCGGATCGGATCTAATCCGGGTCGGTCGCTCCGGGCGCGGGGGCCCAGCCGGGTGGGCCGAAGGTGTATCCGAGGCGGTCGCGCAGACGCGAGGTGGAGCGGACGTCGCGCCAGATGGCGGCGAACTGGTGGTATTGCAGGGTCAGCAGGTTGGTGGATTCGATGTTCTTGGTGAGTCCGTAAGTGGGACGGAAGGTTTCGGCTCTGAAGGTGCCGAAGAGGCGGTCCCAGAGGATGAGGATGCCGCCGTAGTTGCGGTCCAGATATTCCGGATTGCTGGCGTGGTGGACCCGGTGATGAGAGGGGGTGTTGAAGACGAATTCGAACCAGCGCGGGCATTGCCCGATGGTCTCGGTGTGCACCCAGAACTGGTAGACCAGATTGAAGGACCAGGCGGTGAAGATCATCCACGGGGGGACGCCGAGCAGCGGGAGGGGCAGCCAGGCCAGCAGTTCGAACCAGGGGTTCCACTTCTGCCGAAGCGCCGTCGCGTAGTTGAAGTACCGACTGTTGTGGTGGACCTGATGTGCCGCCCAGACCAGCCGGACTCGGTGCGAGGTGCGGTGATAGAGGTACCAGAGCAGATCGACGCCGACCATGACCGCGACCCAGGACCACGGATTGCGCGGATCCAGCTGCCAGGGGGCGTGCACGTAGAGCGCCGCGTAGACGATCAATGCCACGAGCTTGGCCGCACCGCTGATGAACACCGATACCGCGCCCATGATGAGACTGGCGCGGGCATCGGATTTCTCGTACCCGGCACGATCGTCCTCGTGCCCGCGCAGGGCGATGAGCTCGAGCACCATCGCCAGCACGAAGAACGGGATCGCGTAGGTCACCGGCTGGTTGATCTGCTCCCACAGGGACATGACCCGCGTACCTCTCGAATCCTTGATATGACCACCCGGTCACATCAGTTGAAGTGACCGTAGGGTAAGTTCTGGGTCATGTCAACGGCCGTGGGTCTGGGAACCAAGGGCATGCCATCGGACGATCGTCGCCAGGAGATCCTGGCCGCGGCACTGCGCGAGTTCGCCGACCGCGGCTTCGGCGCGACCTCCATGGCCTCCATCGCCGCCCGCGCGGGCATCTCGAAAGCGCTTGTCTACCAGCACTTCACCTCCAAGGAACAGCTGCACGCAGACTGCCTGGCCGACATCGGAGAACCGCTGCTGACCCGCATGGATCAGGAGATGGGCAGCGACGCGGAGCCGTTCACCATGCCGGGCAAGGCCCTGCACGGCATCTTCGAGACCCTGGGCCCGGACCGCTGCGCCTGGCGCGTCATCCACGACCCGAGCGCCCCCGACACCGGCCCCTCCGGCGAACTCACCAGCGCCTACCGCGACCGCATCGCCACCCACGCGACCGCCGGCGTCGGCCGCTTCCTGCATGCCCTCGGCGATACCGACGAGCACGATATCGACGCGCTCTCGCGGATCTGGACCGCGACGGTCGACGCCATCATGGCGTGGGCGCGCGAGCACCCCGAGGAATCGGCCGAGGATCTCACCCGCCGATTCACCAGGCTCATCGACTCCGTCTTCTCGATCGGATCGACCCGCTAGCCGCACCTTCCGAGAAGTCGGCGTCGATCACCGCACCGGAACGCCGGACCGCGCTACGTTAGAACACGTTCTAGTGGCGGCGGTTCGGTAGCCGTCCGGTAATGGATTGGAGACGGGTATGGCGGACAACGAGGCCGGGCGGTTCGGCGGAAAGGTCGCCCTGGTGACCGGAGCGTCCTCCGGACTGGGAGAGGCCGTGGCGCGATCCCTCGCCGCGGGCGGAGCGCGAGTGTTCGGCGTCGGACGCGACAAGGAACGACTCGAAGCGGTCCTGACCGGTCCCGAAACCGCTTGGCTGGCAGCGGATCTCGCGAACCCCGACACCTGCGCCGAGGCGGTGCGCGCCTGCACCGAGCAATTCGGCGGCCTCGACATTCTCGTCAATGCCGCGGGCGCACACACCATGCGCCACACCGCGGGGGTCACCGACGACGAGTGGCAGCACGATCTGGCCGTGAACCTGAGCGCGCCGTTCTTCCTCTCCCGCGCGGCGCTCCCCCACCTGCTGCAACGGCGGGGCTGCATCGTCAATGTCGCCTCGACCGCCGGGGTGGAAGGGCAGGCGTACTCGGCCGGATACTGCGCCGCCAAGCACGGCCTCATCGGCCTGACCCGGGCCATGGCGCTGGAATTCGACGCCCGCGGGATCCGCGTGAACGCCGTCTGCCCGGGCGGAATGACCACCCGGATGGTCGAGAACTTCACCTTCCCCGAGGATCCCGACTACACCTTGATCATGAAGACCGCGAGCGCCCGCGGGCTGATGGACCCCGCCCAGGTCGCCAACGTCGTCACGTTCCTGTGCTCGGACGACGCCTCGGCCGTGCACGGCGCGATCTACACCGTCGACAACGGCAAGATGTCGCTCTGAGACCGGCGAGGCCCCCGGCGCGGTGCACCGGGGGCCTCGCCTCGTGAACGCGGATCAGCGGAAGATCGTCCCGCGCTGGGCGCGAATCCCCGAGAAACGTCCGCTCACAGGAAGAGTCGCACCGCGATCTCCTCGGTCAGGATCTCGTAACTCTCCGATTCACGGTTGTACCACCAGGTCCGCTCGCCGGCCTCCGGGCGGCCCACGGCCTGCACGGCGCGTGTCGAGGGCCGGAAGGTGGAGCTGCGCGGGATCTCGTCCACGACGTAGACCAGATCCGGGCGCTGGACCGGAGCCAGATCCCGCAGCGCCTCGGTGACGTCCTTGGGCCCCAGGCGCTGACCGTCACGAATGCTGACGGCGGCGACCGCGAGCACGCGGTCGCCGACCGGAAGGCCGTACGCCACTTCGAGATCCACCGCGGTGATGTCGTTCAGGACGTCCACGATGGGCTGGGTGAACACGGGCCCGCGCGTGGTGTGGATGACGGTGTCGCGCCGGTCCATCAACCAGTAGTCGCCGTCGCTGTCGCGACGGAAGAGGTTCTCCGTCGGCATCCAGGCGTCACCGGGAGCGAACACGCCGCGCAGCCCGCCCGCGGACAGATCCACCGCGTCCGAGGCGGTGCCGATCAGCAGCCCCACCTCGTTGTCGGCGCAGCGACGCGCGTAACCCGTACTCTCGGTGAGGATTTCATCGGTGGCCGGATCGTAGGCGATGAGCTCGACCTTGGCGGTGCCCGGCACCGGACGGCCCTTGCTACCGACCTTCGCGCCGGACACGTTGGCCAGCACCACATCTCCCTCGATGGAGGCGTAGAACTCCAGCACCCGAGCCGGTGCGAAGCGCTCCTGGGTGCGCCGCCACAGTCCCGCGGGCATTCCGGAGCCGATGAACAGCCGGATGGGATGCGGATGGCCGTTCGGGAAGGTGTCGGCATCGAGGATGTCGCGCAACATGGTCCAGGTGTAGGTGACCACGGTGACGCCGTAGCGATGCACCTCCTCGGCGAACCGCTCCGGATCCAGCGAGCGAGCCAGCGCGATCCGGCTGCCACCCGCCACCGCCCCGCCGAGACTGACCAGCAGACCTGACGAGTGGTACAGCGGCGCAAGGCAATAGATGGTGTCGCGATGACCGAGATCGGCCGCGGACGCGGTGCCGAATGCGGACAGCGCCCAGCGGTGGTTGGTCACGTGCTTGACGTCGAAGCGGTCGCCGGTCCCGGTGACGAGGATGAACGCCAGTTCGCGCGCCAGCCCCGGATCGGGCTTGTACCAGGCGGGCATCGCCACCTGCGCCGGATCGATCTTCTCGAGATCGGTGACGTCCGCACCGGCCGGTATGTCCAGCTGCCGGGCATCGCCGCCGCCGAGCACCAGCACGCGCGCACCGGTCTCGGCCGCGGCGCTCAGGTTCTCCGGATCGGTGAGCAGGATCTTGGCCCCGGTCAGCTCCGCGACGCGGGACAGTTCGCTGCCGGGCGCGAGCAGCACCGCGACCGCGCCGAGGCGCGAGAGCGCGGCGATGGCCACCATGGCGCTGGGCCGGGTCTCCATGACCACGCCGACCCGGGAGGCGGGCCGCACGCCGACGGAGATCAGCCCGCGCACCACATTGTCGATGCGCTCGTTGACCGCCTGGTGCGTGTGCACCCGGTCGTCGAACAGGAACGCCTCGCGCAGCGGTCCTCGGCGCGCCTGCTCGGCGAGCAAGCGGCCCAGCGAGATTCGGGTGTGCGGCTGGATCATGCCCAGGCGGGTCAGGCGCGGCAGGGCGCGCGCGGCCTCACCGGTCAGTTCGACGGTGCCGCGCAGGGTCTGCCCGGCGATGCTCTCCACGACCTTGCCGATGCTGGTGCCCGCCTCGGCGAAGCTGCCGACGGCGTGCACCACGCGGGTGAGCCCGGTGTTGGGCCGCTTGCGCGTCACCTCGTGACTCATCCTCTCGATCTGCGCGGGCAGTTCGTTGCGGCCGCTGAGCCAGTTCACCCAGTCGCGCACCAGCGGCCAGGTCTGCCTGGTGGCCGTGGACCCGGACACGAGCCCGAAATGTCCTGCCACCAAACTGGCTTCGTACACCTCGGCGTTCGGCGCCGCACGCACGATGCCCCGCACCGCGGCGGGCTGGCCGATGTCGTCGACCTCGCCCACGAACGCCAGGATCGGGCACTTGAGATCGGCGAGCGAGATCGGCTGGTCACGGATGACGAAGCCGCCCAGCATCATTCGATTGTGCTTGACGAACTGCTGCAGCAGCTCGGTCAGCGCCGGGCCGGGGTAGCCGAGCCAGCCGTCGGCCTCGAGGAAGCGACGCTGACGCTCCTTGGGCAGCAGTGCCTCGCGATCGTGCAATTGACGCAGGAAGTCCAGCCGCGCCTTGGCGGTCTTGACCGGGTCCAGGGCCTGAAAGCCCAGTCGCACCATGGAATCGGTGATCGGCAGCCGATTCAGCACGTGATCGGTCAGGAAGTCCGCGGCATCGGAGACCAGACCGTGCGGGAGCCCGAACGGCATGCCGGCCACGGCATCCACCGGGCTACCGAAGGTCGCGATGCTCTCCACGCCCTTGCCGTAGCGGTAGGCGGCGGTCTGATAGGCGAACATGCCGCCCTGGGAGTAGCCCATGAGGTGCACCGAGCGCCCGGTGAGCTCGTTGACCGTGTCGATGGCGCTGCTGACCGCGAACACGTGGTCGGCCAGGTCACGATCCCAGCCACCCTCCTCGGTGGCCGGCGAGCCGAAATCGACCACCCAGCAGTCGATTCCACCCTGATTGAGAATTCCGACCGCCCCGTCCGCGGCATTCACGTCCCAGATCTCCGCGGTCACCATGATCGGCGGCACCAGCACCACGACCGGACGGTCGGGGGTGGTGTCGTCCGGGAAGTAATGGCGCAGCCGGTACATCCGTTTACGTTCGACGACCTCGTACGGCGAAGAGACGATCTCGGTGACCAGGCCCCCGAACCTCATCACCTCGAGTCCGTTCTGGGCGGTCGCCATCAGGCGCTGCATCGGCCCCACAACGGACTTCGTATTGAATTTCACGGCTTTGCTCCCAGACATATCATGCTCGTGACCAGCACTACCCGCCCCTGCGCGGTCAGACGAGCTTGCCATAGGCCCAGCCTACTTCGCGGACGCTGTGACCAGCACCATGTGAGCCATGATTCCCAACCGACCGGCCTGATTCGAACCGCGCGGGCGAGTCGCGGGTGTGAATCTGCGAATCTGGGGTATCTCATTGCGTTCGCCCGGTCGAAACGGTGTTAACCAGCCGTGAATCTGCGGAATACCCAATGGTCTGCGATACCGCGAATCGCGACGCGCCGATGCGCAGCAATGCGCCAGTCATCATGTTTATGCGTTTCGCTGCGGCCCCGTCAAATCTCGTTCTACGATTTCTCTCGCTTGGAACGCACTGTCGCGCTTGTCTTTTCACTCACAGGAATCTTTCCGCAGGCCCCTGACCGGGTCTGCTGTATCGCCATGGACTCCACCGCTCGCAAATACGTGGTGGCCCTTCTAGGTGAGGAACCGCAGCATGACCATTGAAATGCCCGTATCGTCCGAAAATCACGTTCGCAAATCTCTCAGTACCGCTGCCGCTTCTCAGTTGGCGCACACCACCAAGTCCGAACCGCAGATGCAGGGCATCAGCTCTCGCTGGCTGACCCGCTCCCTGCCGTGGACCCAGGTGAAAGGCGGTGTGTACCGCGTCAACCGGCGGCTCACGCACACCGTCGGCAACGGCGAGGTGGAGTACATCATCAACGGCCCGAACGCCCGGGTCATCCCGCTCGAACTGCAGGAACTCCCGCAGCTGCGCGGCTTCGACGACGAAGAGGCGCTCGGCGCGATCGCACAGCGCTTCGAGCAGCGCGATCTCGAACCCGGCACGGTCGTCGCCGAATTCGGCAATCCGATGGATCAGGTATTGCTGATCGTGCACGGCAAGCTCTCCAAGATCGGCACCGGCGAATACGGCGAAACCACCAAACTCGGGATGCTCGCCGGCGGTGACTATTTCGGCGACGAGATGCTCACCGACACCGGGGCCATCTGGCCGGTGACGCTCAAGACCGTCACCCCGACCACCATGCTGGTGCTCGACAGACAGACCTTCCAGCAGTTGTCGGAGAACATCCCGGCCCTGCAGCAGCATCTGGACGCGGTGGCCGCGGCTCCGTCCCGGGCGCAGAACAAGTTCGGCGAGGCCGAGATCCTCATCTCCTCGGGCCATTCCGGTGAGCCGCTGCTCGACGGCACCTACGTCGACTACGACGAGCAGCCCCGCCAATACGAACTGAGCCTGGGCCAGAGCGTGCTGCGGGTGCACACCCGCGTCGCGGACCTGTTCAACGATCCGATGGATCAGATCGAACAGCAGCTGCGCCTCACCATCGAGGCCCTCTACGAGCGGCGTGAATACGACCTGGTCAACAACCCGGACTTCGGTCTGCTCAACAACTGTGATCTCAAGCAGCGCATCTACACCGAGTCCGGCCCGCCGACCCCGGACGACCTGGACGAGCTGCTGAGCATGCGGCGCGGCACCAAGCTGTTCCTGGCCCACCCCAAGGCGATCGCCGCGTTCTACCGCGAGTGCAACAAGCGCGGCATCTACCCGGATCCGGTGGAGATCGACGGCCATCGCGTGCCGGCCTGGCGCGGCGTTCCGCTGTATCCGTGCGGCAAGATCCCGGTCAGCGGTACCCAGACCACCTCGATCATGGCGATGCGCACGGGTGAGAAGGACCAGGGCGTGATCGGCCTGCACCAGACCGGCATTCCCGACGAGTACGAGCCGAGCCTGAACGTGCGGTTCAAGGGCATCGACGATCAGTCGATCATCTCCTACCTGGTCAGCTGCTACTACTCGGCCGCCGTCCTGGTTCCCGACGCGCTCGGCATTCTCGACAACGTGCTGGTCGCCCGGCAGTCCGACTGATCGGAGCAGGCCATGTCGGTGCCCACCGCGCCAAAACGCCTGCTCGGACCGGTCGGGCTGGGTTCGGCCAGCCTGCTGGTGAACCTCCCCGAGACGATCGCGCCCACCACGCCACCGTCCCGCCCCACGCCGCGGTCCATCGGCGTGGGGCGGCCACCGCCGCCACCCGGCTCGAAAGATCCCGCACCACAGCAGAACTCGCACGGTGCGCGGGTCCCGGCAGCGCCGACGGCCACCAGCCCTCGGCGACTGACCACCCAGTTCCCCCGATGCGGTGCCACCCCACCGCCACCCCGGCTGCCGTCCGTTCGGTGACCCGGCAGCCGTCGCTGTAACGACCGATATCAGCTATCGAGAGGAAGATCTGCGATGACCATGGTCGAGCCCGAGACCGGCAACCCGCTCAAGACCGCCTATCAGAAGTCGGTGGCGGCGTACTGGAACGACAACCCCAACGACGACCGGGTGAACACGAAGCTCGGTGAGGTGGACGGACTCTTCCACCACCACTACGGGGTCGGCGAGCCGGATCTGTCGGTTCTGGAGGGTCCGCAGGAGACCCGCCAGCAGCGCATCGTCACCGAGCTGCACCGACTCGAGACGGCGCAGGCGGACGGGTTGCTCGATCAGCTCGGTGACGTCCGGCCGGGTGATCGGCTGATGGACGGCGGCTCGGGACGCGGCGGCACCAGCTTCATGGCCAATCAGCGCTTCGGCTGCCAGGTGGACGGCGTCACCATCTCCGAATATCAGGTCGGCTTCGCCAATGAGCAGGCCGCCGAGCGCGGAGTCACCGACAAGGTGAAGTTCCACTTCAAGAACATGCTCGACACCGGTTTCGAGACCGGCTCCAGACGCGGCATCTGGACCAACGAGACCACCATGTACGTGGACCTGTTCGAGCTGTTCGCGGAGTTCTCCCGGCTGCTGGAACCGGGTGGACGGTACGTGTGCATCACCGGGTGCTCCAACGACGTGTTCGGCGAGCGTTCGGCCGCGGTCAGCTGGATCGACGCGCACTACGGCTGCAACATCCATCCGCGCAGCGACTACTTCAAGGCACTGGCCGCCAACAACCTGGTGCCGGTCAATGTCGTGGACCTCACCCCGGCGACCATCCCCTACTGGGAACTTCGGGAGCACTCCGAGCTCGCGACCGGTGTGGAGAAGCCGTTCCTGAAGTCGTACCGGGAGGGCAGCTTCCAGTACCTGATGATCACCGCCGATAAGGTGAGTAGGTGACCGGCACCCTCGACACACCCGACGCCACCCCGGCGATCGACCGTGAATCCCTGCTCGTCGAGCTCGTGGACGAGCAGGGCCGAGCGGCCGGATCGCTGCCGGTGGCGGCGGCTCACACCGCGCCGGGACAGCTGCACCGGGCCTTCTCGGTCCTGCTGTTCGACGCGGACGGGCGAGTGCTCCTGCAGCAGCGGGCCGCGGTGAAGACCCGATTCCCGCTGCTGTGGACCAATACCTGCTGCGGGCATCCCGCACCGGACCAGGACGTCACCGAGGCCGCCGGCGTCCGGCTGCGGGAGGAGCTCGGGGTGTCCGCCGAACTCACCGAGATCGGCACGTTCACCTATCAGGCGTCGGATCCGGCCACCGGCCGCGTCGAGTACGAATTCGATCACGTACTGATCGGCCGGCTCGACGATGCGGAGTTGACGCCGAATCCGGACGAGGTCGACGACATCGGCTGGGTCGAACCCGATATTCTCGCCGCGCGGGTCGCGGCCGATCCGGCCACCTACACACCGTGGCTGGGTGGCGTGCTGGCCGCGATCGTGCGGCATCGGGAGAACGGCTCGACTCCGGCCTGAGCGCAGCGGCCCGGACGTGTGCGATCGCCGCGTCCGGTCATCGCACACGACCCGTACCGAAGATGAGAATTCCCCGGCGACGGTGTGCTGTCGCCGGGGAATCAGCGCGAGAGGTCAGACGGTTTCGCTCACCGGTCGCATCAGCGCCGTGCGGGTCGCGAGCAGGTAGTAGACGGGCAGCGCCAGACCGCAGCCGATGAACCAGCTGTACTGGGCGGCGGTGTGCATGCCGTACACGTCCTTCGCCAGCACCGGGAACACCGCGGCCACCGCACCCACCACGGTCGCGATGACGGCGACCGGGTTGAATCCCCTGCTGTACCAGTACTTTCCGGTCTCGGCCATGGTGAACAGCTCGTCCACCACGATCGTGCGCTTGCGCACGAGGTAGTAGTCCACGATCAGCACGCCGAACAGCGGGCCGATGAACGCACCGAGCACCTCGAGCGTGTAGTGGATGACCTCGGGGTTGTTGTACAGGTTCCACGGGGTGATCAGCACCGAGCCGACCGCGGCGATCATGCCGCCCATTCGCCAGCTGATCCGCTGCGGACTCACATGCGAGAAGTCGAAGGCCGGGGAGATGAAATTGGCGACGATATTGATGCCGACCGTGGCGATGGTGAAGGTCAGCGCGCCCAGCACGATGGCGAAGGTGGAGTCGATGCGCGACACCGTCTCGACCGGATCGGTGATCAGCTCGCCGTAGACCGGAATGGTCAGCGAGGCGGTGATCACCACGAGCAGCGAGAAGGCCAGGAAGTTCACCGGCAGACCGAGCAGGTTGCCGCGCTTCACCGCGGGCATGGACTTGGCGTAGCGGGAGAAGTCGCCGAAGTTCAGCATCGGGCCGCAGAAGTACGACACCACCAGTGCGATCGCGCCCAGGATGACGGGCACCGCGCTCCAGCCGTGGTACTTCACCTCACCCAGTTGCAGATTGATCGAACCCCAACCGGCCTTGTGGATCAGGTATCCGCACAGCAGGAACATCACGACGTAGACCGCGGGCCCGCAGAAGTCGATGAACTTGCGGATCGATTCCATGCCCTGCCAGAACACCGCGGCCTGGATCACCCACAGCACCAGGTAGGCGCACCAGCCCAGCAGTGAGAGCCCGAGGAAGCCGTAATCGTCGGCGACCGCGTACGGGGCGAGATCGGGGAAGAGTTTGATCGCCACCACGATCAGCGCCGCCGAGGCCAGGTAGGTCTGAATTCCGTACCAGGCCACCGCGATCAGACCGCGAATGACGGCCGGGATGTTCGCGCCGATCACTCCGAAGGAACTGCGGCACATGACCGGATAGGGCACCCCGGTCTTCTGACTGGGCGCGGCCACCAGATTGCACAGGAAGTACACGATGGTGATGCCGATCAGCAGCGCCGCGAGCACCTGCCAGCCGGCCAGCCCGAGCGCGAAAAGACTTCCGGCCGTGACGTATCCGCCGACGCTGTGCACGTCCGACATCCAGAAGGCGAAGATGTGGTAACTGCCCCAGCGCTGTTCGCGCAGCGGTGCCAGATCCGCGTTGGTGAGGCGGGGGTCGTATGCTGGAGCGACAGCCTGGTCGGGGATTGTCGCGGGGGACGCCACTGCGGGTGTGACGATATCGGTCATGGTGCATCCGATCCGAATCGAACGATGATCGGATCAAGGTAGATACGCGCCGTTGCCCGGCCATTGCACATCCATTGCCCGGTTATTGCGGGATCGATATATCTTCCGGGGATCGGGGTCCCGAGGCTCAGGCCATGCTGGCACTCACGCGTCCCGGACCTGTGGTGACGCCAGGTCCCATGCAGCCCATGACCATGTCCGGCGTCATCATCTCGTACTCGGCCACGACTCGGACCCGACCGCCCTGCCCGATCCCCCGCACGATGTCGAGCGGTCCCACGGTGGGCTGCGCCATCCCGACCGGCCACGGGCCCGCCAGGGTGCTGGTGTCGCCGTTGGACCAGAGGATGTCGACGGTGATCGGGCCGTCGGCCGGATGCATGCAGTCCGAGGTCGCCTCGTGCACGCCGGTGAAGGTGCCGCCGGTGATTCCGGGAACGCCCACGCAGTCCCACAGGCGGCCGACCGAGGTGAACGTCAGCAGTCGAGGCGACATGCCGATGCCGCCGTCGACGGCGGTCCAGCGGAAGTCACCGGCGCCGCAACTGGCCATCGGCGAGGTGGCGGCGGCGACCGGCGTGCCGCCCGGCAGCAGCCCGAACGAGACGGAAATCGCCAGCGACGCGGCGATTTTCACCGACCGTGATCCGATCGGGGAGGTCGGTGCGGTCGAGCACTTCGGTACCACGGCCTTCGGCACAGCGTTCCTCGCTTCCCAGGGATGGAGGTGGAGCACGAGTCGGTGCGGGTGATCCCGCGAACACGATCGAACGATAAACCGGGCGGTTGGTTATGCCGCGGATCGGCCGAACACGCGGCGTCCGTCGGCGCGGCGCACGGGCGCCGAAACGCCCCTGAACTGGGATGGGACCGTCTCGAATGTGCGATTCGAACAGCGGGCGGCAGCCGGTACACACAGCACCGAGACAGGTGGGCTAACTCCTGGCAGCATGGCGCGCATGGACGTGATCGCGCAGATCGAGGCGGCGGCGACCCTGCTCGCGCCCGTCATCCGGCGAACCCCCGTGGTCGCCTCACGGGTGCTGGCCGACCGCACCGGACACGAGGTGTGGCTCAAATGCGAGAATCTGCAGCGCACCGGATCCTTCAAACCGCGCGGCGCGTACAACCGGATCGCGAACCTGCCTCGGGCGGACCGGGTTCGGGGCGTGGTGGCCGCGAGCGCGGGCAACCACGCCCAGGGCGTGGCGTGGGCGGCGACCTCGCTCGGGATCGAATCCACCGTGTTCATGCCGGTCGGCGCGGCGCTGCCGAAGCTGGTGGCCACCAGGGCATACGGGGCGACCGTGTACCAGGTCGGCGAGACCATCGACGAAGCGCTCTCGGCCGCAAGGGATTTCGCGGAGCAGACCGGAGCGACGCTGGTGCATCCGTTCGATCACATGGACATCGTCGCCGGACAGGGCACCATCGCCCTGGAGATCCTGCAGCAGCTGCCGGACGTCGGCACCCTCATCGTGCCGACCGGTGGCGGCGGGCTGCTCGCCGGCGTCGCGGCCGCCTGCCAGCGGCTCGCGCCGCGAGTGCGGGTGATCGGCGTGCAGGCCGAGGCGGCCGCGGCCTGGCCCGCGTCGCTGGCGGCGGGAAAACCGGTGCCGCTGGCGCAGATGACGACCATGGCCGACGGTATCGCCGTCGGCCGTCCCGGTGAGGTGCCGTTCGAGCACATCGTGAAGTGCGCGCCCACCATCCTCACCGTCGACGAGGACGCGCTGTCCAAGGCATTGCTGCTGTGCATGGAGCGCGCCAAACTCATCGTCGAACCCGCAGGCGCGGCGGCGGTGGCGGCGCTGATGGCCCGCACCGCCGAGGAACTCGCCCTGCAGGGTCCCGTCTGCGCCATCCTGTCCGGCGGCAATATCGACCCGCTGCTGCTGACCCGGGTGATCGGCCACGGCCTCAGCGCCGCGGGCCGCTACCTGGCCGCCCGCGTCACCATCTCCGACCGACCCGGCAGTCTCGGCGGCCTACTGGCCGAACTCGGCCGCACCGGGGCCAGCGTGCTGGACGTCGCCCACTCCCGCACCGGCGCCTGGCTCGCCATCGACGAGGTCGAGGTCCTGCTCACCCTCGAAACCCGCGGTCCCGCCCATCGCGACGATGTGCTCACCGCCCTGTCGGACGCGGGATACGTTGTGCACGTGCAGGATTGAGCCAGCCCGGACTCAGTGCGCTCCGCCGAGCTCCAGCGCCAGCACGCCCACGATCACCAACCCGATCCCGCCGACCTGAACGAGCGTGAGACTCTCGTTCAGGAACAGCGCCCCGATGGTCGCCACCGCGACCACCCCCACCGCCGACCAGATCCCGTACGCGACCCCGATCGCCATCCCCCGCTTCAACGCCTGCGACAGGAAGAAGAACGCCGCGGCGTACCCGATCACCACGATGATCGAGGGCACCAGCTTGCTGAACCCCTCCGAGATCTTCAGCGACACCGTCGCCGTCACCTCACACGCGATCGCCAACGCCAGCAGCACCAAGGTCATTGCCGCAGGATAACCGGACTCCGACGGACCGCCTCACCGCCGCGTCCATCAGCCGGCTTCGGGAAGGCGATGAAATTCCACGGTGAGACCCAATTCCAGCGCCTCGGCGAGTCGTTCGAGCATCGGAATGCTCGGCATCGTGCCACCCGCCTCGAACCTTGCTACGGCAGGTTGTTTCAGGCCGGCTCTGACGGCGAGGTCAGACTGAGTGAGGCCAAGCTCCTCTCGGCGCTGCCGTACCGCAGTGCCGAGCTCGAATCGAATTCGCGCAGCATCATAGGCAGCACCGGCGCCCGGGCGACTCATGACCTCCGCACGCTTCTCGGCCCAGCTCTTCCGTTCGCCCATGGAATTCACTCCTCGTCCACGGTATGAGCAGCAGCGACGCAGCGAGTGAATGCTCGCACCGCACGCTCGATTTCAGCCGTTTCTCGCATTCTCTGCTTACGGAAGACCGTCAGCAGAATGATGCGCCTGCCGGGCGCGACCCAGTAAGTGATTCGCACCGCGTCTCGCGCGAGATAGAACCGGAGCTCACGTAGCTTGCCGTGAAGCTGCCGCGTGTAGGGCTCGCTGAGCAGCACTCCCCGCTCGGCCAGGAGATCGACATAGAAGGCTGCCGTCTCCTGGTCATTATCATCGAGCGAGTCGAACCACTCATCAACCTCTGGTTCCAGTTCCACCTCTCCCCAATTTATAACACGGATGTTATATCGACGGCAAGCGCCGCCACCCGCGAATCAGGGATCAGCCGAGCCAGGCGCGCTGGTCGGCGGCGGTGGCTCGGACCTCTTCGAGCTGCTCGGCCACCTGGGTTCCGGCGGTGCCGCCGCGGGCGTTGCGGGAGGCTATGGAGCCCTGCACCGTGAGGACCTCGCGGACGGTGGGGGTCAGGGCCGGATCGACGGCGGCGAATTCCTCGTCGGTGAGTTCGTCCAGGCCGACGCCGCGGGCCTCGGCGGCGCGGACGCAGCCGCCCGCGGCTTCGTGGGCCACGCGGAACGGGACACCCTGGCGGACAAGCCATTCGGCGATGTCGGTGGCGAGGGTGAAGCCCGCCGGGGCCAGTTCGGCCATGCGGTCGGTGTGGAAGGTGAGGGTGGAGACCAGGCCCGCGATGGCGGGGAGCAGGAGCTCGAGCTGGGCTACCGAGTCGAAGACCGGTTCCTTGTCCTCCTGCAGGTCACGGTTGTAGGCCAGGGGCTGGGCCTTGAGGGTGGCGAGCAGGCCGGTGACATTGCCGATCAGGCGTCCGGCCTTGCCGCGGGTCAGCTCCGACACGTCGGGGTTCTTCTTCTGCGGCATGATCGAGGAACCGGTCGACCAGGCGTCCGCGAGGGTGATGTAGCCGAATTCCGGTGTGCTCCAGATGATCACCTCTTCGGCCATGCGGCTCAGATCCACCGCGATCATGGCGAAGACGAACGCGGCCTCCGCGGCGAAATCGCGGGAGGAGGTGGCGTCGATGGAGTTCGCGGCGGAGGCGTCGAAATCCAGTTCGGCGGCAATGGCTTCCGGGTCCAGGCCGAGCGAGGACCCCGCCAGCGCACCGGAACCGTACGGGGACACCGCGGCCCGCTTGTCGAAGTCCCGCAGCCGCTGGATATCGCGAAGCAGCGGATGCGCGTGCGCGAGCAGATGATGCGAGAGCAGCACGGGCTGGGCGGCCTGCAGGTGCGTCTTGCCGGGCATGACCGCGTCCGGGTGCGCGGCGGCCTGCGCGAGCAGCGCGTCCACCACCTCGAGCACCCCGAAGGCCACGCGGCGCACGGCATCTCGCAGCCACATGCGGAACAGGGTGGCGACCTGATCGTTGCGGGAGCGGCCCGCGCGCAGGCGGCCGCCGACCTCGGCGCCGACCCGGTCGATCAGGCCGCGCTCGAGCGCGCCGTGCACATCCTCATCGGACTCGGCGGGCGCGTACGCGCCCGACTCCACATCCGCCGCGAGCCGATCCAGCCCGGTGAGCATGGTCGCCAGGTCGCTCTCGGACAGCAGACCGGCCTTGTTCAGCACGCGCGCATGGGCTTTGGAGGCGCGGATGTCGTACGGCGCGAGGACCCAGTCGAAATGGGTCGACTTGCTCAGCGCCGCCATCGCCGCGGCGGGGCCGGACGCGAATCGCCCGCCCCACAGCGCGCCCTCATTGGTGCTGCCGCCCTGCGTCATAGCGTGTCGTCTCCTCGCGGTCGTATCGCGGTCATAAGAATGTGTGTGCCCATATCCGGCCGCGCCTCCTCGGGCACGGTGCGGCCATGGGTGGCCAGCACGATCTCCGGATCACCCGGTGAGACCCGCCAGCCCTGTTCGGCGAACCATTCGCGGGGGTCCCGGCGGTCCTCCCACGGGTACCACAGCTGTTCCAGGTCGATCCGGATTCCCGCCTCCGCCAGGGCTTTCGCCCGGCGCTCACGCAGTTCGGGCGAGAGCGCCCGCTCTCCGGTGCCGATGTTCAGCGCCATCCGGCTGCCGGGCGCACTGAGCTCGACGAGATTCGCCAGCAGCTGGTCCTGTGCGGCGCCGGGCAGATATCGCAGCAGACCCTCCGCCAGCCAGGCCGTCGGGCGACTCGGGTCGAAACCCTTGTCCAGCAGCGCCTTCGGCCAGTCCTGCCGCAGATCGATCGGCACCTCGCGCCGATCCGCCGCCGGTGCGGAGTCCGCGAGCGCAGTCGCCTTGAACTCCAGCACCTTCGGCTGATCGAGCTCGAAGATCACAGTGCCCGACGGCCAGCGCATCCGATAGGCGCGAGCGTCCAGCCCGGAGGCGAGGATCACGATCTGCCGGATGCCGTCGGCCACCGCGTCGGCGAAGTACTCGTCGAAGTACACCGTCCGCGCGACCAGGAAGTGACCCATCACGCCGTTGACGTAGGCGCTGCCGAGTCGTTCCCGATCGCTCCGCGGTTTCGCGGCGAGCATCCGGCCCCAGGATTCGGAACCGACCGCCGCCACCAGTTTCTCCGCGTAGGGATCCCGGAAAACCGCGTCGTCACGGCGGGTTTCGTGGGCCCGCATGGCGGCGACGCCGATGGCGGTGGCGCCCACGCTCTCCGTGATGTCCCAACTATCGTCATCGGTGCGCATGGACGCCTCCTTCGGCCGGTTGGTACCCGGTCGCAGGCTACTACTTCTTGCTGAGATCCCGACGCTCTCCACTTCGTGCCGAGATCCCCGCGGGCTCTACTTCTTGCTGAGGTCCCGACGGGCGGCAACCTTGGACGACAGGCCGTGGATCTGCACGAAGCCCTTGGCCAGCGACTGGTCGAAGGTGTCGCCCGCGTCGTAGGTGGCCAGGTTGAAGTCGTACAGCGACTCGTCCGAGCGACGGCCGTTCACGACCACGCTGCCGCCGTGCAGCACCATCCGGACATCACCGGTGACGTGCTGCTGGGTGTCCTGCACGAAGGCGTCCAGCGCCCGCTTGAGCGGGGAGAACCACAGGCCGTCGTACACCAGCTCGCCCCAGCGCTGCTCGACCTGACGCTTGTACCGGCCCAGCTCGCGCTCGACCGTGACCGCTTCCATCTCCTGGTGCGCGGTGATCAGCGCGATCGCGCCCGGTGCCTCGTAGATCTCGCGGCTCTTGATGCCGACGAGCCGGTCCTCGACCATGTCGAGGCGGCCGACGCCCTGGCGTCCGGCGCGCTGGTTCAGCTCGGTGATGGCCTCGAGCATGGAGACCGGACGGCCGTCGATGGCGACCGGAACGCCCTTGAGGAAGGTGACGATGAGCTCGTCGGGAGCCTCGAAGTTGACGGTCGGGTCGACGGTGTAGTCGTAGACGTCCTTGGTCGGCGCGTTCCACAGGTCCTCGAGGAACCCGGTCTCGACCGCGCGGCCCCACAGGTTCTGGTCGATGGAGAACGGCGACTTCTTGCTGACGTTGATCGGCAGCTTGTTCTCGGCGGCGAACTCGATGGCCTTCTCGCGGGTCCAGGCGTAGTCGCGGACCGGCGCGATGACCTTCAGGTCGGGCGCGAGCGCGCCGATGCCGACCTCGAAGCGGACCTGATCGTTGCCCTTGCCGGTGCAGCCGTGCGAGACGGTGTCCGCGCCGTGGTACTCGGCGGCCTCGACCAGGTGCTTGACGATGAGCGGACGGCTGATCGCCGACACCAGCGGGTAGCGACCCATGTACAGCGCGTTCGACTGGATGGTCGGCAGGCAGTAGTCGTTGGCGAACTCGTCGCGGGCGTCCACCACGATGGACTCGACCGCGCCGCAGTCCAGCGCGCGCTGGCGGACCTCGTTCATGTCCTCGCCGCCCTGCCCGAGGTCGATCGCGACCGCGATCACCTCGGCGCCGGTCTCCTTGCCGATCCAGCTGATCGCGACGGAGGTGTCCAGCCCGCCGGAGTAGGCGAGTACGACGCGCTTGGTCATAGTCCGTGTGCTCCTCGATTAGTGCGTGTCAGGTCTGTTCCCGCTGAGCGGGTGAGTGGCCGGGCCGGTGCGCTCTTCGCGGCCCGCGCCTTCGTCCTACAAATGATTATGCATGATGATGCAATCCCATTCATAACCGGGTCCACCGGAGCGATCCGGCCCGGCCGCCGGCACGACACCCATGGTCACACACAGCGCCCACCGAGCGGGTACAGGATGCCGCCGCCCCGCTCAGCGCGTGAGGTGCGCGCGAACCATGGTGTCCACCAGGGTGGCGAGCGGCGGCCAGGGGAAACTGGGCCGGTCCTGATGGAGCGTGATCAGGCCGTGCATGGCGGCCCAGAGACACAGCGCGGTGGACCTGGGATCGGTTGCGCCACAGTCGGTTACGACATCGACCAAAAGTTGGAAAGTGGGGAGGCCGGGGAGTTCACCGGCGGCTGGCTCCCAGCCGGGAGTGCCCGCCGTACCGAAAAGGACTCGGTAGTGACCGGGATTGCGAACGCCGTAGTCGACATAGGCATGACAGACGGCCGAGAGCCGGTCACCCGGGGCGGCGCTCGAGCGCTGGGCGGCCTCGAGCGCCGTCCGGAGTTCGGCGAAGCGCTCGGCATACACGGCCGTGAGCAACTCGCGGCGGTCGGCGAAGTGCAGGTACACGCTCTGCGGGGCGATTCCGGCCTCGCGCGCGACGGCGCGCAGCGACAGCGCGTCCTGACCGTCGAGCGTTTCGAGCAGACGACTTGCGGCGGAGATCAACTCGCCGCGGAGGCGAGATCCCTCACCCCGGGGGTTGCGGCTGCGCGCGGCGGATTTCTCGGACGCCTTCTTCTCGGACACCTTCTTCTCGGACACCTTGACAGCATAACAAGACAGGCGTCTACTGACGAATGTAAGCAGACACCCGTCTTCTCAGAAGGTTTCGCGATGCTCACCGTGTCCCGTGTCGTCCATGCCAGCGTGCTCCTCGATTTCGGCGGAGCCCGAATCCTCACCGACCCTTGGCTTTCCGAGCGCCGGTTCTACTACCAGGGCGAGCAGCGCAGCTGTGCCACCGCGGCGGATCTACCCGAACTGGCGGGCATCGTGATCAGCCACGAGCACTACGACCACTGCGATCTGGACGCATTGGCCGCCTATCCGGACAAGTCCGTGCCGTTCGCCGTCGCCAAGGGCATCGCACCGCGAGTGCGGGCGGCGGGCTTCCCGAACGTGGTCGAGCTGGATCCCTGGGAGAGCACCCGTTTGGGACCGGTCGAGGTGATCGCCACACCAGCCAGTCACGGCGTCACCGAGATCACCTTCGTACTGCGCGCGGACGGCCACACCGTCTATTTCGGCGCGGACACGCGCCGCGTCGACGAACTCGACGAGATCGCCCAGCGCTATTCGGAGGTCGACCTGGCTCTGCTGCCGATCAACGGACTGCGAATTCGCCCGCTGGGCAACCGCCAGGAGGTGATGGACGCGACCGAGGCCGCCGAGTTCACGAGTGTTCTGCGGCCCCGGCTCGCGGTCCCCATCCACTACGCCTTCACCGGCGGCCCGGTCGGCGATCGCCTGATGGTCAAGACCGTCCGCAACCGCCCGGACCTGTACCGCGACGCCACCGGTGACCTCGCCCCGGACACGACCGTCCACGTCCTGCCACCCGGGCAACTCCTCGCCGTCGAGCATTGAACCGACACCGAGCAACTCCTCCGGGATTGCCCGGCGTTCGAGCGTCGTGCTGTCATGAGGCGTACATGGCCACGTCCCAGGGGGCACGATGGACGATTCGACAGCCGGCGCGATTCCGGACGAGCTTCGCTACACCGATGGCGAGTACGTGCCCGCTCGTCTGGCCGGGCGCACCGGCGCCCCGACCCCCCGTCAGATCCGGCGGCTCACCCGATCACTGCACGCCTTCCATGCGGTGTGGTTCGCCCTCCGGCTGCCACGCGGCGTCGGCGTGCTCACCGTGACCGGGCGCAGATCAGGCAGGGCGCTGCCGACCTTCGTCAAGGCCGAGCGCGACGGCGATACCGCCTACCTGGTATCGATTCGCGGTGAACACGCCTTGTGGCTGCAGAACATTCGCGCGAACCCGACCGTCCGGCTGAAGCTGGAAGGCACATCGTTCGAGGGCACCGCACGCGACCTCCGAGACGAGTCCGAACGCCGTGTCGCGTACGAGGCGCTGTGCAGCCGGGTCCGCCCGTTCGACTACGCCGAGAGCGCATTTCACCGCCCGGGCCGCCCCACCCGCGCGCGGGTCCTGGAACTGCATCGCGCCTGGTTCGCGGGCGGGACTCCGCTGGCCGTCGACCTTCACGATCCCGGTTCCCGCTGAGACCAGAGCTACGCGACCGACATCACATCACTCCGGCGCGTGCCCGGCGCCGCACTAGCCTTTCGATCATGACTACCGACCGGCCGACAGCGCTGCTGTTCGATGTCCAGGGCACCGCGACGGATTTCCACTCGACGATCACCGCCGCGGCGCGGCGGATCGCGGGTGATCGCCATCCCGGCCGGGACTGGTCCCAGTTCGTGAACGACTGGCGCGCGGCGTATTTCCGGGGCACCTCGACGCCGCGCGGACCCGAGGACCCGTGGGTCAGCGTCGAATCCGTCTATCGCACAGCGCTGGACGAACTACTCGAGACCCAGAACCTGAACCTCACCGAATCCGAACGCCACGAACTCAATTCGGCGTGGAAACTGCTGGACCCCTGGCCCGACGCCGTCGAGGGCCTCACCCGCCTGCGCGCGGATTACACCCTCGCGACACTGTCCAACGCCGACGTGAACGCGGTCGTCAGCATCACCCGCCACGGTGGCTTCCCCTGGCACGCGGTCTTCACCGCCGAAATGGCGGGCGTCTTCAAACCCGACCCACTCACCTACCGCATGGCCGCCGGATACCTCGGCCTCGCCCCCGCCGACATCATGATGGTCGCCAGCCACAAATACGACATCCGAGCCGCCGCCGAACTCGGCTTCCGCACCGCATTCGTCTCCCGCCCCATGGAATTCGGCGACCCCACCCTCGCCGACGCCGACTTCTCCCCCGAATTCGACATCAACGCAGAGGATTTCCTCGATCTGGCCACCCAACTCGGCTGCTGACGCTCTCGCGCGACGTACCACCAGAACGGCTGTCACGCCTGCCCGATCCGCTCCGGCTCGGGGCGCACCGATGAACTCGGGACGGTGGCGCCTCATGCTCGAACCGCACCAGGTCCGTTCAGGCGGCTTGGCGCAGAAACTCCAAGATCAGCGGCAGATCTGCGGTGGTCAACGGACGACTGTGACCGCTGGCAAGATCCTTCTCGATCAGCGAACGAATGTACGCCGACTGGCTGATTCCCAGCTCGGTCGCGCGAGCTTTGCACGCACGATCCACCCTCACCGGCAGCTTCACCGACCGCGGAATCAACGTCTCACCTGTGTCGACCCCATGTGTAACCGGCAACTGCTCGGCGGCAGCGGTATCCACGACCAATCGTTGCGTGAACGCGGCAATCTCCGCAGGCGTCAGGTTCTCGAATTCAGCCATGTCGGGCCTCCCATTCCTCGAAATCGGCGATCAACTCGGAAGTCGGCCGGAACGCGTTGATGACGTAAAGGTCTTTGCCATCGAGGCGGGCCAGGATCACCAGAGGATGTCCATTATCCGTGCGACCCATCAAAACCGTCGCCTTCAAACCAGTCGCGTCATCGACAGCGGGCATGAACCAGAGCGGCCGCTCGCCCGCGAGCCACGCACTGAGCAGGTCATACACGTCATCTACGTCGATACCGGCTTGGGTGAGCAGATGTGCCAAACCCCAATACCATGTAATCGCCACAATCGAGACTACCACCGACTACAACTATTTGTCCTCACCGAATCGCGGTGCGGCCGTCCACGCCCTCCCTCACCCCACCCGGGCCTCCGCGTGCCCGGAGGAGTCCTGCGCCCAGACCGCGTGCAGCCGAGCGTAGAAACCATCGGCGACGGCCAATTCCCGGTGAGGCCCGTCTTCGGCGATTTCACCGTCGTGGAAGACCAGGACTCGGTCGGCGGATTCGGCGGCGAACATGCGGTGGGCGATGGTGAGGGTGGTGCGGCCGGCGGTGAGGTGGGACAGCGCGCGTTGGACGCGCACGTCGGTGCCGGAGTCGACGCCGCTGGTGGCCTCGTCCAGGACCAGCAGATCGGGGTCGACCAGGGCGGTGCGGGCGAGGGCCACCAGTTGACGTTCGCCTGCCGAGAGCGCTTCTCCGCGTTGGCCGACGGGGGTGTCGAGCCCCTCGGACAGGCCTGCGATCCAGTCGGTGAGGCCGAGGCGGTCGAGGACTTCGAGAACATCCGCTTCGGTGGCATCGGTGCGGCCGAGGGCGATGTTCTCACCCACGGTGCGGTCGAAGAGGAAGGCGTCCTGTGGGACGATCGCCACCCGCCTGGCGAGATCGGCGTCGGAGATGTCGGTGACGTCGATGCCCCAGAGGGTGAGACGACCCGAGGTCGGAACCAGTTGCCGGGTCACGAGTTTGGCGAAAGTGCTCTTACCGGAACCTGTTTCACCGACCACGGCGACATGTTCACCCGCGTCGATGCGCAGGGTGATCCCTCGCAGGGCGAGGCGGTCGGCGGTGCCGTAGCGGAAGTTCAGGCCGGTGAACTCGATCGTGGCGGGTCCCGGCGGCAGGGTCGCACCGCCGTGTTGCGCGGGTACGGGCAGATCCAGGATCTCCACGACCCGGCGCAGACCGGCCTCGGCATTGCGCGCGTCGGCGATATTGGCGACCGCGAATTGCATGGGGCGAACGAAGAAGGTCACCAGGAACAGGAAGGCGACCACGTCACCGGCGCTGGATCCACCGACCCAGCCGAGTGCGCCGACACCGGCGGCCGTGCCCGCCACCAGGACCGACGCGGTGATCAGCCCGCTGTTGGTCTCACCGATGGCGATATTGAAGTTCAGCGGCCACAGGGTCTTCCGCTGTGCGGCCGCGACCGCGTCGATCTGGCGATCGGTGCGCGCCCGCATCCGGTCCTCGATGCCGTAGCCGCGAATCGTGTCGATACCGGCCAGGATTTCGAAGATCCCGGCGTACAGATCACCGACGCCGCGCCGCACCCGGTCGAACCGGCTGGACACGACCTTCTGCAGCGCGTGCCCGCCCAGCGGCACCGTCGCGCCAACCAGGAGCACGAGCAGTGCCAGCGGCCACGAATACACCGCCATCACCACCGACGCCAGCGCCATCTGAGAGACGTTCTGCACCAGCGTGACTCCGCCGGACTGGGCGTAGAAGGTGACCGCGTCCACATCATTGGTGATGCGCGCGACCAGCGACCCACGCGACTCGGCGCGCGGATCGGCGGCCGGGAGGCGCAGGATGCGGGCGAAGGCGCGCACCCGCAGGGCGAGCAGCACCTCCTCCACGGTGCCGATCAATCGGCGGTTCATCAGCGACGAGCCGACCATCGCGGCCAACACGGCGCTCAGGCCGATGAGGACCGCGGCCGTCACCACCCGCGAGCGTGCGGCCGAATCCACCTCCACCAGCAGGGCGTGGTCGAGCGCGTACTGGATGGTCACCGGAATGACGATGCGCCCGGAGGAGGCGACGACGGCCAGCAGCACGATCGCGGCCAGCGCGCGCCCGGGCAACGCGATATCGCGGCGGATCCGCCGCAGCAGCGCGAGAGTTCCGTAATTCCGCTGTTGCACCACGGTTTTCGAGTCGATGGTCATGCGACGGCCTCGGTGGTGTCGTACGCGCCCAGCAACGCTCGGTAGCCGGGTTCGGTGGCGAGCAGTTCGCAATGCGTTCCCTGCGCGAGGATCCGGCCGCTCCCGAGGAACACGACGGTATCCGCGAGCCCGATGGTCGCGGCTCGATGCCCGACCAGGACCACGGTGGTGCGGCGCTCGCCGCCGCCGTATTCGCCGCGTAGCGCGTCGATGACGGAGCGCTCGACGAGCGGATCCAGCGCGGAGGTGGCGTCGTCGAGCAGCAACAGTCCGGGTCGCCGGAATACCGCGCGCGCCAGCGCTATTCGCTGACGCTGGCCGCCGGACAGCTGGACCGTATCGGTGATGAGCGTATCGAGTCCCTCGGGCAGCGCCGCCACGAAGGCCGCCGCGTCGGCGATCCCGAGCGCCCGCCACACGAGCTCGTCGCACTCCCGCTCCCCCAGTGCGATGTTGGCGCGGATCGTGTCGGTGAAGAGGAAGGCATTCTGGGTGACGAGTGCGGTCCGCCGCCGCACGGCTTCCGGAGCGAGCGCGGTCGCGTCCACGTCGCCCAGCCGCACCGCGCCGGCACCGGGTTCGAGCAGATACGACAGCAGCCCCAACACCGTGCTCTTGCCCGCTCCGGTCGGGCCGACCACCGCCACGATGCTGCCCGCGGGCACCCGCAGGCTCAGGTCCCGGACCGCCGTGGCGGCGGTGTAACCGAAAGCGACGCCGTGCATTTCGAGCGGGACCGGTCCCGATCCGGAGAGTTCGCGGTCGCCGTGGCGCGGCCGTTCGGTGGCCGAGAGTACCTGATCGACCCGCGCGTGCCCGGCGACACCCGTGGGCAGCACACCGAGGAAACGACCGAGCGCGTTGAGCGGCATGGCGGTGGTGATCAGCAGATAGATCACCCCGACCAGGGTGCCGACGCCAAGGTGCCCGGCCTCCACCCGCGTCACGCCGATCGCGAGGATGACCAGCGCCGCCACCGGCGGCATCAGTTCGATGGCCGGATCGAAAACGGCTCCGGCACTGCCCATCCGGCGATTCGCGGCTCGAGCGCCGGCCGCCGCCGCGGCGAACCGCTCGATCTCCCGGTCGGCGATCCCGAGCGTGCGGATCACCTGCTGCCCGGCGATGGCCTCGTGCGCCAGCGTGGTGACCTCGGCCCGCCGCGTCTGCGCTTCGCGGGCTCGCGGCGCCAGCACCCGCTGATAGGCCAGGTTCGCACCGAGCAGCAGCGGAATCAGGATCATCGCCACCACCGCCAGCCAGGGATCCGCGAGCGCGACGTCGAGCAGGACCAGCAACAGCATTCCGGCCATGCCGAACGCGAAGGGGAAATGCTTCATCGGATCCCAGGCGGACTGCACATCCGACACCGCCCGTGAGACCAGTTCGCCCGCCGAACTCCGCCGATGCCAGGAGATTCCGAGCCGCAGGTAGTGCGACACCACGGCTCTGCGAGTACGCGCCTCGCTCCGGAACTGGATGATGCCCGAGGCCACCCCGCGCACGATGATGGTCACCACCCGCAGGAACGACACCCCCAGCACCGCGAGCGCCCCGAGCACCGCCGCGCCCGGCAGGAACCGGCCCTCCCGGAACGCCGCCACCACCACGTGATCGATGCTCCAGCCCACCGCTTTCGCGCCCAGCACCATGCACCCGCCGTTGATCAGGCTCGCCCCCAGCGCCAGCGCCGCCGCGCCCGGATGCTCGCGGCAACCCCGCAGCATGATCATCAGACCGTCCCGCAGGGTCCTGCCGTCGGGTTCCACCGCAGAGCTCAGCTGCGCGCCACCTCGCATCAGACTCATGAGCCGGGACACCAGCCGGTATCGGACGCCTTGTCGTTCATCGTGCCTCCTACTTCGCGGACCGTCATGAACAGTGCGCCAAGTAGTTGCGGTACGACAACTAACTGGATCTACCTGATCCGAATACTGGTGGGAACGCGCACGACGAGCCCCGGCCCCGAGCGGCCGACCCGCCACGGGACCGCTCGTCCAGCCGCCATCGCCGCACGACCACCGATCACACAGGGCCCCATGCCTCCGACCCCGCAGCCACGAACAACCGCCCACGCGGCCCACTCGCCGCGAACGACTCGGCCACGCGAAATACCTCCGCCGCGACAATCGCTCGGAGGTATGCGCCACGACGACGCTGATCGCCCTCGTCGAGGGCGCGCCACCGCACCGGACGGCGAACGAGCGCTGACGCGGCGGGTGTCGGGCGCTCGCGCTAAGCCAGCAACTCGATCTTGGCCGCGAGTTCCGCACCGGTCATGGGCTCGCGGGCGATCACGGCGATGGTGTCGTCCCCCGCGATGGTGCCCACGATCTCCGGCAGCGCCGATCGATCGAGCGCGCTGGCCAGGAAGTGCGCGGCACCCGGCGGGGTGCGCAGGACCGCGATATTGCCGCTGGAATCGGTCGAAACCAGCAGGTCGCCAAGCATTTTCGACAGACGTTCGGTACCGCCGGTGACACCGCGAACGGGGCTGCCGTCCTCGGGAACCACGTACACGCCCGCGCCGCCGTCGGCCGCGCGCAGTTTCACCGCACCGAGTTCGTCCAGATCACGCGAGAGCGTGGCCTGGGTGGTGTCGATCCCCTCCCCGGACAGCAGGGTGGCCAGTTCGGACTGGCTGCGCACCTCGTGCTGGGACAGGATCGCGACGATGCGCGCCTGGCGGCCGGCCCGGGTGCGGGCGATCGCCGCACCCGATCGACCGGAAGTCACTGCGGGAGAACGGCGTTCGCCGCTGCTCACGCCTCACCTCGCCCGAATTTCTCCAGCAGCCAGACCAATAGCGCCTTCTGCGCGTGCAGCCGGTTCTCCGCCTCGTCCCAGACCGCGCTGTGCGGGCCGTCGAGCACCTCGTCGGTGACCTCTTCACCGCGATGAGCCGGAAGGCAGTGCAGCACTGTCACATCGGGCGCGGCCAGGGCCATCAGTTCCGCGTTGACCTGGAAGGGCCGGAAGGGAGCCACGCGGTCGCGACCGTCGTTCTCCTGACCCATGGAGGTCCAGGTATCGGTGACCAGCGCGTCCGCACCCTCGGCGGCCGCGCGCGGATCGTCGGTGAAGGTGATGCTCGCGCCGGTCTCCGCGGCCCGCTTCTGGGCCAGGTCCACGATCCACGGCAGCGGCTCGAAACCCGCCGGGGCGGCGATGGTCACGTTCAGGCCCGCGGTCACGCCGCCCAGCAGCAGCGAATGCGACATATTGTTCGCGCCGTCACCGAGGAAGGTGAGGTTGCGACCGGCCAGCTCACCCTTGCGTTCCCTCAGGGTCTGCAGATCCGCGAGCACCTGGCAGGGATGGAACTCGTTGGACAGCGCGTTCACGACGGGAACCGTTGCCGCGCCCGCCATTTCGTCCAGCCGGGTCTGCTCGAAGGTGCGCCAGACGATGGCGTCCACGTAGCGCGAGAGCACCCGGCCGGTGTCGGCGAGCGTCTCCTCGCGACCCAGCTGGGTGTCGCGGCCGTCCACGACCACGGCGTGTCCGCCGAGCTGCGCGATGCCCATCTCGAAGGAGAAGCGGGTGCGGGTGGAGTTCTTCTCGAACATGACCGCCACACCGCGCGGTCCGGCGAGCGGCCGCCGGGACTGCGGGGCGGCCTTCAATTCCGCTGCCAGCGCCAGGATTTCGGCCTGCTCGGCCGGGCTGACGTCGTCGTCACGCAGGAAATGCCGGATGCTCACTTGGTGCCCTTCTCCGCTGTGGCCTGCGCGGCATCGAGGATGCCGGGTAGGTCGGATACGAAATTCTCGGCCTGGGTTTCGGTGAGCACGAGCGGCGGCGCCAACCGGATCACATCGGGCTTGGCGGGATTCAGCAGATATCCGGCCGCCCGCGCGGCCTCGTCGACCTGCGCGGAGATACCGGCGGTGAGCTGGATGCCGATCAGCAGACCCGCGCCGCGCACATGATCGATCAGCGGATGATCGAGGCTGTCGATGCCGTCGACGAGGATCTTGCCGACCTGCTCCACGTGCGCGAGCAGTCCCTCCTCGTCGATGGTCCGCAGCACGGCCAGCGCCGCCGCGGCACAGACCGGATTGCCGCCGAATGTGGTGCCGTGCATGCCGGGCTGCAGCAGTGCCGCCGCCTCGCCCTGCGCGAGCACCGCGCCGATCGGCAGGCCGCCGCCCAGACCCTTGGCCAGGGTGATCACATCGGGCACGATGCCCGCCGCCTGATGCGCGTACATCGCACCCGTGCGGCCGATACCGGTCTGCACCTCGTCCAGGATCAGCAGCGCGCCTTGCTGTTTGGTGATGGCGCGCGCCTTGGCCAGGTAGTCGGCCGGCGGCACCACGACACCGCTCTCGCCCATGATCGGCTCGAGGAACACCGCGGCGGTGTCCTTGTCGACGGCGGCCGCGAGGGCCAGCGCGTCACCGTAGGGCACGTGCACCACTCCGGCGGGCATGGGCGCGAACGGTTCCCGCTTGGCGGGCTGACCGGTCAGCGCGAGCGCACCCATGGTCCGGCCGTGGAAGGCCTCCTCACAGGCGACGATCTTGGTCTTTCCGGTCAGGCGCGCCATCTTGAACGCGGCCTCGTTGGCCTCGGTACCGGAGTTGCAGAAGAACGCCTTGCCGTGGCCGTCACCGCTGAGTCCATCACCGAAGTGCGCCAGCAGGCGCTCCGCGAGCTCGATAACCGGTTCGCTCGCATACAGATTCGACACATGCCCGAGCGTGCCCAGCTGATGGGTGACCGCCTCCAGAATCGCCGGATGCGCGTGCCCGAGGCTGTTGACCGCGATACCGCCGAGGAAGTCCAGGTAGCGCTTGCCGTCGGCGTCGTAGACCACCGCACCGGCACCGCGCACCAGCGCGATCTTCGGGGTGCCGTAGTTGTTCATCAGCGCGGCGGACCACCGCTGCTGAATCTCGGCTGTGCTCATAACTTCACTCCGTCGTTCGAAGACTCTGCGACCGGGGTGACCATCGTGCCGATGCCCTCCCCCGTGAACAGTTCCAGCAGCACCGAATGCGGGACCCGGCCGTCGATCACGTGCGCGGTCGGAACACCGCCCGCCACGGCGCGCAGGCAGGCTTCCATCTTGGGCACCATGCCCGCATCCAGGCTCGGCAGCAACTCGGCGAGTTGGTCGGTGTCGATGCGCGTGGTCAGCGAGGATCGGTCCGGCCAATTCGTGTACAGGCCTTCGACATCGGTGAGCACGACCAGCTTCTCGGCTCCGATGGCCTCGGCCAGCGCCGCCGCGGCGGTGTCGGCGTTGATGTTGTGCACCACCCCGAGCGCGTCGGGCGCGATGGTGGAGACGACCGGAATCCGGCCCGCCGCGATGAGATCCAGCACCGCGTCCGGATTCACCGAGGTGACGTCGCCGACCAGGCCGATATCGGTGGCCGCGCCGTCCACGTCCACGGTGCGCCGGGTGGCGGTGAACAGGTGCGCGTCCTCACCGGAGATGCCGACCGCGTACGGCCCGTGCGCGTTGATCAACCCGACCAGTTCGCGACCGACCTGACCGAACAGCACCATCCGCACCACATCCATCACCTCGGGCGTGGTGACGCGGAAGCCGCCCCGGAATTCTCCTTGCAGGCCCAGCCTTTTCAGCATGGCGCTGATCTGCGGCCCGCCGCCGTGCACCACCACCGGGTGCACGCCGACCGTGCGCAGGAACGCCATATCCGCGGCGAACGCGCTCTTGAGGTCGTCGTCGATCATGGCGTTGCCGCCGTACTTGACCACCACGACCTTGTCGCGGAACTTCTGCAGCCACGGCAGCGCGTCGGCCAGCACATGCGCCTTGTCCAGCGCGGACAACTGCGAGATATCGGTGCTCATGAGCTGTACGCCGAGTTCTCCTCGACGTACGCGTGCGAGAGATCGGTCGTGCGCACGGTGGCCTCCCCGTCGCCGAGCCCGAGCGAGACGAGCACCGCGATATCGGGACCGGACAGGTCCACCTCCCGCGCGCCGGGCGCGCTCGCGCCGTCGATGCACACCGGGAATCCGTTGAACGACACCGAGATCCGGTTCGGGTCCAGCTCGATCGGCGCGATGCCGATCGAGGCCAGCACCCGGCCCCAGTTCGGGTCGGAGCCGAAGAACGCGGTCTTGACCAGGCTGTCGCGAGCCAGTGCCCGCGCGCCGATGAGCGCCTCGTCCTCACTGACCGCGCCGGTGACGGTGATGTGCACCTTCTTGGTGACGCCCTCGGCGTCGTTCATGAGCTGCTCGGCCAGATCGTCGCAGACCGCCAGCACGGCCGCGTTCAGCTCGTCCTGGGTCGGGGCGACCTCGCTCGCGCCGTTGGCCAGCAGCAGCACGGTGTCGTTGGTGGAGCAGGAGCCGTCCACGTCCAGGCGGTCGAAGGTCATGCGGGTGGCGTTGCGCAGCGCGGTGTCCAGCTGCGCGGGCGTGGCCACCGCATCGGTGGTCAGCACGACGAGCATGGTGGCCAGCGACGGCGCGAGCATGCCCGCACCCTTGGCCATGCCGCCGACGTTCCACTTGTTCTCGTGGTGGAACGCGACCTCTTTCGGCACGGTGTCGGTGGTCATGATGGCGCGCGCGGCCTCCGCGCCGCCGGAGAGCCCGCCGCCCATCTCGTGCACGATCTCGGTGATGCCCGGGATCAGCTTGTCCATCGGGAGCCGATCGCCGATGAGACCCGTGGAGCAGACCGCGATCTCGCCCGCGCCGGTCTCGGTTCCCCAGTTGCTCAACGCTTTCGCGAGTTCCTCGGCGGTGGCGTGGGTGTCCTGGAATCCCCCCGGACCCGTACACGCGTTCGCGCCACCGGAATTGAGGATGACCGCGCGCAGATGCCCGCCGCTGAGCACCTGCTGCGACCACAGCACCGGCGCGGCCTTGACCTTGTTGCGGGTGAACACGCCCGCGGCGGAGTACTCCGGCCCCTCGCTGAACACCAGCGCCAGATCCGGCTTGCCGCTGACTTTGATCCCGGCCGCGATACCGGCGGCGCGGAAACCCAGCGGCGCGGTCACGCCCTGGGTCCGGACCAGCTTGCCGTCGTTGATGGAAGTCACGGTGCCACTCCTACGGTGGAAAGTCCTGCGGTCTCCTCGATTCCGAGGGCCAGGTTCATCGATTGCACCGCCGCGCCGGCGGTGCCCTTGGTCAGATTGTCGATCGCGCCGATGACCACCAGGAGCCCGGCGGCCTCGTCGACCGCGACCTGCAGCGTGACGGCATTGGAGCCGAGCACCGAACCGGTCTGCGGCAGGACGCCTTCGGGCAGCAGGTGCACGAAAGGCTCATCGGCATAGGCCTTCTCGTAGACCGCGCGGGCCGCGGCGGCGTCCACCCGGGTGGGCGCGGTGCAGGTGGCGAGAATGCCGCGCGGCAGCGGGGCCAGCACGGGGGTGAAGGAGACGGCGACATCGACCGCGCCGCCGGGCGCGTCCTGGCTCGCGGCCTTCAGGTTCTGCGAGATCTCCGGCGTGTGCCGGTGTGCGCCGGCGATGCTGTAGGCCCGCATCGACCCCATCACCTCGGAGCCGAGCAGTCCCACATCGAGTTTGCGGCCCGCGCCCGAGGTGCCGCTCACCGCAACCACATTCACGTTCGGTTCGATGATGCCCGCCGCGACGGCCGGAGCCAGCGCCAGGCTGGACACGGTCGGATAGCACCCGGGCACCGCGATCCGGGTCGCCCCGCGCAGCCTCTCGCGACCGCCCGGCAGTTCGGGCAGACCGTAGGGCCAGCTGCCCGCGTGCGGACTGCCGTAGTACTTCTCCCACGCGGCGGCATCGGTGAGCCGGAAGTCGGCGCCGCAGTCGATGATGACGGTGGACTCGGGCAGCTGCTGCGCGATGGCCGCGGACTGCCCGTGCGGCAGTCCGAGGAACACCACGTCGTGACCGGCCAGCTCGTCGAGAGTGGTGGGCGCGAGGATGCGGTCCGCGAGCGGCAGCAGATGCGGCTGCAGTGCGCCCAGCGGGGTTCCCGCATTGGATCCGGCGGTCAGCGACCCGATCTCGAGGCGTCCGTTTCGGTAGGCTGGGTGACCCAGCAGCAGACGCAGGACTTCGCCGCCCGCGTACCCGCTCGCACCAGCTACCGCGACCCGTACCGAGGGTCCACCAGAGGTATCCGCCATGTGATGATTATGCACGACTGTGCAAGCTCATTCACAAGCGGGTGCGGATCTGACAGAAACCACCGGCGTCCGGCACACTTGACAGGGCCATGTACGACGACGACACCGAGCAGCTCCCGGTCTACCGCCCAGCAGGCGGCGCCCGCCGAGCAGCAGAGCCGCCCACCCCCGCGCCCCGCCGCTCCCGGCGCGCCCAGCCGACGTCGCATCGCCGACGCGCGGGCGCCGAGAGCACGGACGACAGCACCGCGAAAACGAGCGACGGGCACAAGAGCGCCGTGCACAACCGGCTGCGCTACGCCGGGCGCGGACTCGTGGCCCTGGTCGCGGTCGGCGTCATGGGCGTGAGCGGAATCGCCTGGTACGGCGAGAACAGCCTGGATTCCGGGTTCACCCGCACCGCCGGCGGCATCGTTCCCGAGGACATGGATCTCGGCGGCGATATCAATATGCTGCTGATCGGCTTGGACACCCGCAAGGACCTCAACGGCAACGACCTGCCCAAGGCGATCCTGGATCAGCTGCACGCGGGCGACGGCAGCGAGGGCGGCTACAACGCCAATTCACTGATCCTGATTCACATCCCGAAGGATATGAAGAAGATCACCGCGTTCTCCATCCCGCGCGACGACTACGTCTCGGTGTCCGGCATCCCCGGCTACGACCACGCGAAGATCAAGGAGGCGTACGGACTCAAGAAGTTCGTCGCGGAGGAGAAGGCCAAGGCGCAGGGCGTCACCGACAAGGTCGATCTGGAGAAGACGGGCCGCGAGGCGGGCCGTGCCTCCATCGTGCAGACCGTGAAAGCCCTGACCGGCGTTCCGATCAACCGGTTCGCCGAGATCTCCCTGGCCGGGTTCTACGATCTCGCGACCGCGCTCGGCGGCGTGGACGTCTGCCTCAACAAGGCGGTCGACGACAGCTACTTCTCCGGTGCGGTCTTCCCCGCCGGGCCGCAGCATCTGGACGGCTCGGACGCGCTGGCCTTCGTCCGGCAGCGGCACGGACTGGAGAACGGCGACCTCGATCGCACACACCGGCAGCAGGCGTTCCTCACCTCGGTCGCCAATCAGCTCAAAAGCTCGGGCACGCTGACCAATCCGGGCAAGCTCAAGGCGCTCATGGAGGCGGCGCATCGCAATGTGGTGCTGTCGGACGACTGGAGCCTCATCGATTTCGCGGCGACACTCGGCCACGCGGACTCACCGAGCGTCGAGTTCCGCACGCTTCCGGTGTTGCGCTTCGACAATATCGACGGTCAGGACGTGAACATCGTCGATCCGGTGGCCATCAAGAAGGAAGTGCGGGCCGCGTTCGGGGTCGAAGCGCCGCAGGTCGCCACCGCGCCGAAGACCACGCCGGTCAACACCCTGGACGTGGTCAACGCGACGAGCAAGCCGGGCACGGCCGCCAAGGTGTCGAAACTGCTGGGGGCCAAGGGATTCCCCACCGGCGAGGTGACCAACGCCGTCTACGGCGACGGCACCACCACCGGCGTCTACTACGGCGCCGGCGGCGAGGCCGACGCGCAGCAGCTCGCGGACATGCTCGGCGGCGTGCCGATCAACGCGTCGACCTCGGTCACGTCCGGTCACATCAGGCTGGTGCTCGGGACCGATTTCGAGATTCCGGAGGGGCTCGACCCGACGGCGGTGGCCGCGACCACCACCACGGCCACGGCCACGGCCGGCACGACAGCGGCGACCACCACCTCGGACGCGCCCGACGCGGGCAAGCCGGTCACCACCACCATCGGCTCGAAGATCCCCTGCGTGAATTGATGGCCATCCCGACAACTCACTGGACGCTATGTACAGTGAGTCGCGACACGACGGCTCGCGGATGGGATTACGAATGGCAGCCGATACTTCCGAGACCGGCAAGCAGACCGGCAAGCAGACCGGCAAGCTGACGCTCAGCGGCAGGTTCAATCATTTCTCCAGCGTCCACCTGGGCGGTGTGTCGCGCTTCTACGGCCGCCTGCACGGCCGGCTCTACGAGCGCTTCGGCGGCACCCGGCTCACCACCCTGCAGGGCAGCCCGGTCTTCCGGTTGACCGTGGTGGGCCGCAAGTCCGGCGAACCCCGGCCGGTCATGCTCATGCTGGCGCGGGACGGGGACGATCTGCTGGTGTCGGGCTCCAACGGCGGTCATCCGGGAGCGCCGAACTGGTGGAAGAATCTGGTCGCGGCCGGGAAGGCCGACGTGCGAGTGGGCGGGGACAGCTGGGCGGTTGACGTGCGCGTGGTCACCGAAGACGCCGAGTACCAGCGACTTTGGCGGATACTGGTCGCCGCCTACCCCAACTTCGAGACCTATCAGGCGCTGAGCGATCGGCGGTTTCCGATCGCGGTGCTGCATCGCGCGGCCGGGAACTGACGCATCGCCCACACCCGAGCCGATGATGCGGCGGCTCAGGTGTCCTCCGACCAGATCGCCAGCTCACCGCCCGGCATGCACACCACCAGATACTTGCCCGGCGCGGTGATGTTCCAGGCTTCGAAATACCGGTCCGGTTCCACCACCAGGCGATTGCCGGAGTCCAGGTCGATCCGCAGCTCACCGGTGGAAGTGACGGTGGCCGAGACGATCTCACCGGCCACCGCGGAGGCGACATCCTCGGTGTGCGGCTCGCCCGCGATCCGGCGCAGAGTCGGGCCGCTCGGACTGTGTACCGCCAGTTCCCCTTCGATATGGAGCTCGTGCGCGCCCGCGCCGAGGGTGATCACGTACCCGTTGGACGACGACACCGTCAGCTGCTCTCCGACGATCGGCAGGTCCATGGTGGTTCTCCCTCGCTAGCCGTACTTCCACTGTGCACGAGGGGAACACAGGTTCGCCCCCGGGGCGACCGGGGGCGAAGCTGCGGGTACCGAGAATCACACCAGGATGGCGAACAGCAGAGCCGCCACCGCGAAGCTCACCACCGACAGCACCGTCTCGAGGACGGTCCAGGTCTGCAGCGTCTGTTTCACCGTGAGGTTGAAGAACTTCGAGATGATCCAGAAGCCGCCGTCGTTGACGTGACTCAGGATGATCGACCCGGCGGCGATGGCCATGGCGATCAGGGCCAGCGCCATCGGCGAATAGTCGTGGCCGGTCACCAGCGGCTGCACGATGCCGCCGGTGGTGACGATCGCGACGGTCGCCGAGCCCTGGGCGATGCGCAGGCCACAGCTGATCAGATAGGCCAGCACGATCACCGGCAGGCCCGCCGCGGACATGGTGTCCGCCAGCGCGGCTCCGATCCCGGTGGCGGCGATCACCTTTCCGAAGAACGCGCCCGCACCGACGACCAGCAGCAGCATGCCGACCGGGCGCAGCGACTCCGCGGTCAAGGTGCTGAGTTCCTTCACCGTCGAGCCGCGGCGCATGCCCAGCACGTAGAAGGCGACCAGGACCGAGATCAGCAGCGCCACAGCGGGAGTGCCCAGGAACGTGAGCACCGAGAGCGGCCGGGAACCGGCCGTGAGCAGTTGGCTGCCGAAGGTCGCGCCGAGGATCAGCACCAGCGGAATGGCGATGATGCCGCCGATCAGGCCCACCGAGGGCGGGGCCTGGGTCGGCGTGGCCGTGTCGGAAGCCGGAGCGGCGATGCTGGATGTGGTGGCCACAGCGGTGCCGGAGGTCGGCGTGGCGGTCTCGGATGCCGGTGTGGGAGTCTCGGAGAACCCGGCGCCGGTAGGCGCGGCCGACGTGAGCACACCCGCGGCTCCCGCGGGACTCGACTCGGGCGCACCCTGTGCGAGAGCGCTGCCCTGCTCGTCGGATTCCTTGCGCACCAGGAACTCCGCGGGAACCTCGACCTGCACCCGGCGGCCGATCCAGCCGCCCCAGACGATGCCCGCGGCGATGAATCCCGGAATGCCGCAGACGAATCCCACCACGATCAGCCAGCCGAGACTGACGCCCAGCAGTCCGCCCAAAGCCACCGGACCCGGATGCGGCGGCAGGAACGCGTGTGTCATGGACAGACCCGCGAGCATCGGCAGCGCGTACAGCACCAGCGATTTGCCGCCGCGTTTGGCGGCCACGTATACCAGCGGCGCGAGCACGAAGATGCCGATATCGAAGAACACCGGGATGCCGAAGATGAGCCCGAGCAGGCCCATGGCCACCGGAGCGCCCTTCTCGCCGAACAGGTTCAGCAGCTTGCCGGTCAATACGTCCGCGCCACCGGAGCGTTCGAGGATCGCGCCCAGCACGGTGCCGAGTCCGATGATGACGGCGATATGGCCGAGAATGCCGCCGAAGCCCGTTTCCAGCAGTGACTCACCGGGTTTCGCGACGGTGCCGACGATCGTGGACACCGGCTGTCCGGCGGCCAGTGCCAGCGCCAGACCCGTGAGCAGCAGGGCGATGAAGGGTTCGAGTTTGAACCGGATGATCGCGAGCAGCAGCAGCGCGATCGCGAGCCCGCACAGCACCAGCAGTCCGGGGGTGGTGGTGCGCAGCCAGTCGACGGTGGCGCCCATGGGATACCTCACTTCAGGGATCGAACGAATGATGCCGCGCGCGTGCCGATCTCGGGCCACCGTCCGGCGGCCACATCGGCGGGTGCGACGACATCGGTGCCCGCCGTGACGGCAACCGCGCCGTTGGCGAGGAATTCGGCGGCATTGGCGACGTTCACGCCGCCCGAGGGAATGAGCGGGACCTCCGGGAACGGTCCGCGCAGGTCTTTGAGATAGCCCGGTCCCAGTGCCCGGGCCGGGAAGATCTTCACCGCGGCCGCGCCGAGATCCATCGCCCGCATCACCTCCGAGGGGGTGAAAGCGCCCATCACGACCGGGATGTCGTGCCGGGCGGCCACCGCGGCCACCTCCTCGCGCAGGCCCGGGGTGACCAGGAACCGTGCGCCGTTGTCGATGGCGGCGGCCGCCTGCTCCGCGGTCAGCACGGTGCCGGCGCCGATCACGCCGTATCCGGACTCGGCGACCGCGCGCAGGCAGCCGAGCACACCGGGTGTGGTGAAAGTCAGTTCCAGGGCCCGGATTCCGGCTTCGGCCAGGGCCTGCGCCAGCGCCGCCGGATCCGGGATCTCCGGTGCGCGAACCACTGTCAGCGCGCGGTCCTCGCGAATGGTCTCCAGGGCGTTCACAGCGTCTGCCTCCGTGTGGAATTCATGCGGAGCGCGCGCCCGGCCCGCACCCCGGTGGGCTTGCCGTCCTCGAGCGCGAACTCGCCGTTGACCAGGACGTGCGGGATGCCGCGCGCCTGCTGTGCGGGGTTCTCGAAAGTGGCCGTGTCGCAGACTGCTTCGGGATCGAAGAGCACCAGGTCCGCGGCGTAGCCGGGCCGGATCAGGCCGCGATCGGCCAGCCGCAGGCGTCGCGCGGGCCGCCCGGTGAGGTGGTGCACGCAGTCCTCGAGCCCGAGCACGCCGAGTTCGCGCACGTAGTGACCGAGGTAGCGCGGGAAGGTGCCCCAGGCGCGCGGATGCGGCCGCTCCCCCACCAGCAGCCCGTCGCTGCCGCCCATGTGCCGCGAGTGCCGCATGATCGCGCGCACGTTCTCCTCGTGCCCGACGTGCTGAAGAATGCCGGTGGCCAATTGATCTCGGGTGAGCAGGTCGAAGAACACCGCCACCGGCGGCATATCGCGCTCGACGGCGATCTCGGCGACGCTCATGCCGACGTACCGGTCCAGGACCGGATCGGCGACGCCGCTGATCTGGATGGTCTCCCATTCCACGGTCACGCCGTGGCAACCGTCGGAGCCGTGCTCGTCGACATCCCGGGCGATCCGGAGCCGCTCGTCCGGATCGGCGATGCGGGCCAGCGCGGCATCGGGGCCGCCGGACATGGCCCAGCTCGGCAGCAGCGCCGAGAGCGTGGTCGCCCCGGGCAGATACGGGTAGGTGTCCAGGGTGATGTCGCAGCCCTCCGCCAGCGCCGCGTCCACCAGCGCCAGGAATTCCCCCGCGCGCCCGCGGTTCACGCCGAAGTTCATGGTGGCGTGGGTCAGATGCAGGGCGCAGCCGGTGCGCCGGGCCAGCTCGATCATCTCCGCGTAGGCCTCGAGCGCGCCCGCGCCGTAGGACCGGGTGTGCGGGGCGAAGAACCCGCCCGCCTCGGCCACCACCTCGCACAGGGCGGTGAGTTCCGCTGTGTCGGCGTACATTCCGGGCGTATAGGTCAGTCCGCTGGACATGCCGACCGCGCCCTGCGCGAGGCCCTCGGCGAGCAGTTCGCGCATGCGGGCGATCTCGCCCGCACTCGCGCCGCGTTGTTCGCTGCCGACCGTCATCAGCCGCAGCGTGCCCTGGGGCACCAGATACGCGGCGTTCGGGGTGATACCGGCATCGAGCCGGTCGAGATATTCACCGACGGTGCGCCAGGAGAAGTCGAAATCGGCGGGATTGCCGTTCCACCCGGCGATCTGGCGGCGCACGATGGCCAGTGCCGCATCGTCGATCGGCGCGTAGGACAGCCCGTCCTGCCCGATCACCTCGGTGGTGATGCCCTGACTGAGCTTCGGGAAGTGCCCCGGCTCGATGAGCAGGTGCAGGTCCGAATGCGCGTGCATATCGATGAATCCCGGTGCCAGCGCCAGGTTCTCGCCCTCGAGCACCCGTGCGTCGGAGACCGCGGTGCCGGGGGCCGCGATCGCGGCGATCCGCCCGCCGTCGACCAGAACGTCACCGCGATACCGGGGCGCGCCCGTTCCGTCGATGATGTCGATATCGCGAATCAATAAGTCGGCCATGGGTTTCCGCTCAGAAGAAGGTGTGCAGGAAATCGACCACGCGGGGGCTTTCGGCATCGGCGTCGTCGATCACCGGAATGAGCCGCCACTTGTCGAACGCCGTGCACGGATGCGAGAGCCCGAGCCGCACCACGCTGCCCACCGGCACATCGGCGGACTCGCCGCCGGGCAGCCGCAGGAAGGCGTGCTGATCGTTGAGCGCGGTCACCACCGCCCCGGCCGGAAGCCGGTGCGCTGCCGGTCCCGCGATCCGCTGCGGGACCGGCAGCCCCTCATCGAACGGCAGATCGCGCTTGCCGGCGTCCAGCAGCGCGAGCTCCGTTTCCGGGCGCGACACACAGCGCGCCCACCCGTGCATCGCCGACCGCAGCGGCCGGTCGGTGTGACCGGCGGCCAGCGGTGAGATGCCGGAGTAGAAGCCGTCGTCGTGAATCAGGTAGGCGCCCGAGCGCAGCACCACGGTGGTCGGAACCCCGTGCGCGCCTTGCTCGTCGGCCGATCCGGCGAGGCGTTCGACGACCAGGTCCGGGTAGGCGCTGCCGCCCGCGGTGATGAGCGCGCCACCCTCGTAGAGTCCGGCGTCCGCGATCCGCCGGTGCAGCACCGCGACGTCGTCGAGGTAGCGCCGCACCGCGGCCAGGCCCTCGGCGGTGCGGTCGTGCGCGAGCGCGCCCTCGTAACCGCCGACTCCGGCCAGGCGCAGGCGGGAGGACGCGTGCACGGCTTCGGCGACGGCGTACGCCGCCTCCACGCCGCGTGCGCCCGTACGCCCGTGCGGCCCACCGAGTTCCACGATCACCGACAGTCGCACGCCGTCGGGCGCGTCGGCGAGATGCCGCTCCATCTCCCGCACGCTGTCGACGCCGTCGACCCAGCTGAAGATCTCGAATTCCGGATGTGCAGCGGATTCGGCTGCGGCCCAGCGCAATCCGATCGGATCCAGCAGTGCGTTGGCCAGCACGATGCGATCCACGCCGAACGAGCGCGCCACCTGCGCCTGCCAGCCGGTGGCGACGGTGATGGCCCAGGCTCCGGCAGCCAGCTGCTCGCTCCACAGCTGCGGGGACATGGTCGTCTTGCCGTGCGGGGCCAGGCGCACGCCCGCGGCCCGCGCCCAGTCCGCCATGACCGCGAGGTTCGCGCGCACTGCCGACCGGTCGATGGTCAGCACCGGCGTCTGCAGCTCGTCCAGACCCGGTGCGGCGGCGAGGAATTCGCGCACTGTCGAACCCCAGGCGGCGGGCGGGACCGACTTGTGCTCCGGCCCCAGTCGCCGATCGCTCAGGGCTGCGACGACAGCATTGTCGACGGCCACGGCACTCCTCCTCGATCGAAATCGTCATATCTGTTTGCTATTGCATATTTTGCAACGCTTGTTGCGTAATATGTTTGTTGCTGGTTATTGTGCACAGCAGGACCCACCGCCGCAACCATCTGAAGGAGATTGGTGTGAGCCAGCCGACCCCGAGCGCCGTCACCCTCGGCGAAGGATTGGCCGTGCTCATCGCGCGACCCGGCCCGCTCGAGGACTCCCCGGCGTTCGATCGCGGCGCGGGTGGCGCGGAGGCGAACGTGGCCACGGTGCTCACCCAGCTCGGCGTGCCGACCTCCTGGATCTCGCGCGTGGGCGACGACGGGTTCGGCCGCTACCTGGTGGGGCATCTCGCGCGGCGCGGCGTGGACACCGCCGGTGTGATCGTCGATCCGATCCGGCCCACCGGCCTCTACGTGAAGGAGCGCGGCAGCGGCTCGGACGGCCCGCACGACCTCGCGGCCGGGGCCAGCCGGATGCTCTACTACCGCACCGATTCCGCCGCCAGCGCCCTCTCACCCGCGGATCTGGACGCGTCCACCCGGCTACTCGAGAAGTCCGCGCTGATCCACACCAGTGGGATCACCACGGCGCTGTCCCCCTCCGCGACAGCGCTCGTCGACGCGCTGCTCGCGCTGCCCCGCCGCGACCGGCTGATCAGCTTCGACCTCAACTTCCGCCCGGCGCTCTGGGCTCGGCGCACGGAATTGTCCGACGACTCGACGATCGGGGACATCCTCGCCCGCCACATTCAGGGCAGCGATGTGGCGTTCCTCGGCGCGGACGAGGCCGAGGCGGTCTTCGGGGTCGGCGAGGCCGGGGCGCTGCGTGCGATGTTCCCGCAACCGAGCCATCTGGTGATCAAGAACGACAAGCATTCGGTCACCGGTTTCCTCCGGGATCCGCGGCACGGCGATCGGCGACTCGAGGTGGCCGCGCTGCGGCTCGAGGTGACCGAGCGGATCGGCGCGGGCGACGCGTTCGCGGGCGGCTATCTGGCCGCGCTGCTGCAGGGCCGCTCGCACGAACAACTGCTGCGCTTCGGACATCTGTGCGCCGCCGCCGCGCTCACCGGCACCGGTGACATCGCAGAGCTGCCGTCGCTGCCGGTCCTGGAATCCCTCTCCGCCGCGACCGCCGAGGAGTGGGCGGGGCTGCGTTACGGCGCGCACCGGCCCGTGTCCGAGAATGTGGCCTCATGAGTCAGAGCCTGGCGCGCGCCCTCACCATCCTCACCGAACTCGGTGAGGAACCGAAGTCCCTGGAGCAGTTGGCCACCCGGCTCGGCGTGCACAAGTCCACGGTGCTGCGACTGGTGCAGACCCTGGAGGCGGATCGTTTCGTCACCCATGACAGTGAGCACCGATATCGGCTCGGCTCACGGCTTTTCGAGCTGGCCAACCGTTCACTCGAAGGCCGCGACGTGCGCACCGTCGCGCGAACGCATCTGAGCGCGCTCAATGCCTCGACCGGGCAGACGCTGCACCTGGCCGCCTACGAATCGGGCGAGGCCGTGTACATCGACAAGCTGGACGCCACCCAGAGCGTGCGGATGTACTCGCGGGTCGGGCGGCCCGCACCGCTGCACTGCACGGCCGTCGGCAAGATCCTGGTGACCGGACAGCCGCGCGAACAGTGGCGGGCGATCGCCCAGAGCATCGAGTACCGGCCCTTCACCGACCGCACCATCCGCACCCCGGAGCAGTACCTGAGGGAACTGGAACTCGTTGCGGCACAGGGCTATGCCGAGGATCACGAGGAACACGAGAGCTTCGTCAACTGTGTGGCGGTGGCCATCCGCAACGGCACCGGCACGATCGTCGCGGCGATGTCCATGTCGGTGCCGGACATGCTGCTGGACCACGCCCAGGTGCTCGGCATGCTGCCGCGCATGGTCGAGACCGCCGATGCCATCTCGGCCGAACTCGGCTGGAGCCCGGACGCCGGGCGCTGAATCTCACCCGCACGAACGATCCCCCCGAACACGATCCCCGCACGAATCATTCTCCCGCACAACGAAAGGCCGCACCATGAGTGAGAAGATCGCCGTCCGCACCACCGACGCCCCCGCGCCCGCACACACCTTCTCCCAGGGCGTGCGCAAGGGTCCGTTCGTCCAGGTCTCCGGACAGGGGCCGGTGGATCCGGTCAGCAACGAGTACCTCTACCCGGGCGACGTCGCCGCCCAGACCACCCGGACCCTCGAGAACGTGAAGGCGATCGTCGAGGCGAGCGGGGCGAGCTTCGACGACGTGGTGATGCTGCGCGTGTATCTGACCAAGCGCGAAGACTTCCCGATCATGAACGACGCCTACGGCGAGTTCGTGAACAAGCACACCACCGGCGGCGTATTGCCCTCGCGCACCACAGTTTTCACCGGCCTGCCGCGCGAGGAGATGCTGGTGGAGATCGACGGCATCGCCATCGTCGAGGGCTGACTCGGCCACTACGGAATCGGGCCGTCCTCGTCGCGGATCGATCCGCGGTGAGCCGACACACGAGGGGCCGGACACCTGAGAAGTGTCCGGCCCGTTCGTGTTCGGCGGGGAGAGTCAGTTCCCGGCGATCGCCGCCAGCACCGGCTCGGACAGGAAGAACGGCTCGAGCCGCTCGCGAACCAGCTTGGCCAGCACACCGTTTCGCTTGGCGGCCTCGACCACGGCCGGGCCGTAGCGCAGGATCTCACCGGCGATATCGGCCTCGGACAGACCCAGTTCGGGCAGCATGGCGGCCAGGGTGTGATCGCCGTACTTCTCGAAGAAGACCTCGACGCATTCGTCGATCAGGACACCGAAGTATTCCTTCTCGCGAGTGGTCAGCGCGATCTGATAGATGATGACCGCGAGCTCGTTGAGGTCCTTCTGGGTCAGGTAGGCGCGCAGACCGCTGACCGGCTCGCCCGCGTGCAGATCCCAGAACTCCATCGCGGCGTCGTGCACGGGCGAATCGCGCAGCATCTCGCGAATGGCGTTATTGGTGCGCTTGAGCGCGAACTGCGCGCCCTTACCGGCCATCTCACCGAGGAAGGTGCCGTCACCGGCGGCCTTCTCGGCCGCCTTGCGGGCCTGCTTGGCCGCGGAGGTGCCCAGCGAGACCAGCGAACCGACACCGGGAATCTTGTTCGCCATCTGGCGGTTGGACTCCATGAAGTCGTTGATCAGCTTGTCCACGAACTTGGACGCCACCGTCGCGACCAGCGGACTCTCGGTCAGCCGCTCCAGGATTCGCTCCTGGGCCTGGTGCATGCCGAAGATCTTCTCCAGCAGCTGTTCGACCGGCTCGCGATCGACGACGTCACCCAGGGTGGTCTCGTCGTTGGCGGCGATATTGTCGTAGATCGAATCGGCGAAGGTGCCGACCGATTCCTGGATGACCGGGCTGCCGCCGATCAGGTTGATCACCTTGGCCACGGTTTCCTTGGCCTCGTCAAGCTGCACCACGTCGCGGAAGATGATGGTGTCCGCGACGCCCACCACCGCCTCGACATCGCGGGCGATCACCTCGGCGAAGCGATCGCCGGTCACCTCCGCGACGATGAAGTCGACTTGCAAATCGAGCAGCCGTTCGGCGATTTCGCGCGGCTCGGTCATTCGGGTTCCACCCATCGATCGATTAAGAATCGCCGGGATCAGCCGTTGTCGTTGCCGTGCACCGACTTTCGAATCTGTTCCAAGCGTTCTCGCGCGGCTTTCGCTCGCGCATCCCACTGTTCGTCAACGCTACGACCCGCCGGCGTCTGCCTGTCGAGCTCGTCCATCCCCTGCGCGGTGCCGGAGCGCTGCTCGACCTTATCCCGAACTGACTCGAAAGTAGGGACGCCGGATGTCGTATATCCGCCGATCCCCGGCGCGACGGGCATACCCGTCGGCGGTACCGGTATTCCAGCCGCGCCGGAAGGGGCCTGGACCTGGCCGAACGTGTCCGGTGAGGACGGGAAGGGAGACTCCACGCCGGGCAACGTGGCAGGACTCACATCGCCGACTTCGGGGGCATGACCGATGGTCGCCGCCACCGAGGCGGCCACCGAATGCAGTTCCGCCAGCCCTGCGCGGCCGTTCGTGGCCGCCTCCACCACCGTCGCCAGCTCGGCATCCGCCAGCTGCGCCAATTGCACCGCGAGTTCCTTGGCATCGGTCATGCGTTCCAGGCTACGCAGCCCGGGGCGGGTGCGGGAGCACCGCGAGGCGTGGGGGCTGGATCACACAGCCGGGTGGCGGTCATTGCGCGATCGCCGAGTCCGGCGTACCGTTGTGGCGTCGCAGTCCCGTGGATGCAGGTCGACAGCATTCCCTCCCACGAGATTTCTTCCCTTCCGAGTCGGTTCCAGCGATTCCCCGCGGACAGTTTCCTTTCGGTCTCCGAATCTTCCTTTCGGTCTCCGACATCGCACGCTCCGCATCGGCGATCCCGCTCTCACCCGAGCGGATGTCGCTGGAGCCTCCGATGCACGGGCCGTCCCAGCGGGACCAGCCGACAACACTCGGATTCACCCGCGGCCGGATGCCGCGATTCGGCCGCATCCGGCCGACAAGATCACTCGAACCCGGTGCAACAGTACCGATTCCATTCAGGAGAACCAGAAATGACCACCACCGAACGCGCGCCCCGGGCCACCGAGCCCCGGTCTGCGCCCTCCCCCGACAAACACACCCTCGACAAGATCGAAACCCTCTCCCCCGCAACGGGAATTCTCGACATGACGGGCCAGACCGGAGTCCTGCGCAGCAGCGGCTACGCCCCCGGCCCGGACGATGTCCAGGTCCCGGCGCGGCTGATCCGCGAACACGGCCTGCGCCGCGGTGATTCGATCGCCGGACTCGCGCAGCCCAAGCCCGCGGCGCAGCCGAACACCAAGGGCGACAAGCTCGCTCCGCTCGTGCGGGTCGACACCGTCAACGGCCGGCCGCCCGGCGAATCCGCCGCCCGGCCGCGTTTCGCCGACCTGACACCCATCCATCCGAACGAGCGCCTGCGCCTGGAAACCGAGCCGAACAAGCTCACCGCCCGCGTCACCGACCTGATCATGCCGATCGGCAAGGGGCAGCGCGCCCTGATCGTCGCACCGCCCAAGGCGGGCAAAACCACTGTGCTGCAGGACATCGCGCACGGTATCGCGAAGAACCACCCCGAATGCCATCTGATGATGGTGCTCGTCGGCGAACGCCCCGAGGAGGTCACCGAACTCTCGCGTGCGGTTCCCGCCGAGGTCATCGCCGCCACCTTCGATCGCTCGCCCGCCGAGCAGACGGCGCTCGCGGAACTCGCCATCGAACGCGCCCAGCGCCTGGCCGAACAGGGCGATGATGTGGTCGTGCTGCTCGACTCGCTCACCCGGCTGGCTCGCGCCTACAACATGACCGGCCACGCCTCGGGCCGAATCCTCTCCGGCGGAGTCGATTCCGCGGCACTGCTGCCGCCCAAGCGATTCCTGGGCACCGCCCGCAATTTCGAGAACGGCGGCTCGCTGACCATCATCGCGACCACCCTGGTCGAAACCGGATCGCAGGCAGACACGGTGATCTTCGAGGAGTACAAGAGCACCGGCAATGCCGAGCTCAAACTCGATCGCGGCCTGGCGGGGCGGCACGTCTACCCCGCCGTCGACCTGGCCCGCTCCAGCACTCGCCGCGACGAACTGCTGCTGGACCCCGCCGAACGCCAGGCTGTCGACACCCTCCGCCGCACCCTGGCCGGGCTCGACGACCAGCGCGCCCTGGACCTGCTCCTGGACGGCCTGCGCCGCACCGGCTCCAATGCCGAATTCCTGCTCGGCCTCACCCGGAAGTGAGCACGTCACGGCCCCGCGGGCACCTCACGGCTCCCGAACGCGCCGCGACATCCCGTATGCGCCGGCAGCCTCGCGAACACGGTTCGGCGACGGATCCGTCCGCACTCCGCCGGTGACTCCGCGCACTGGTGAGCCGGTTGAACAATGACGTCATCGGGGGCGCGGCGAGCCTTCGGTTCGACGCTGTCCGGCGTGGTCACGCAGGTGTTCACCCCTCGCGGCGACGATGCGAAGGCTATTCGGGTGTGCGCCGGTCGGTGCGCAGCACACCTGCGACCCAAGCGAAGAACGTGGCGGGCCACTCACGGAAGTCCACCAGATCGTTGTGGTGCCCGCCCGGATAGATGATCAGCTTCTTGGGTTCGGGCGCCGCGGCGTACAACTCGTACCCCATCCGCACCGGCAGCAGCTCGTCGGCATCACCGTGCATGATCAGCACGGGGCAGCGCAGCGAGCGGATCCGCCCCAGGCTCGGATACGCGTCGGGCACGAAAGCCCTGGGCAGATACGGATACACCGCGCCCGCCGCGTCACGCAGTCCCGTGAACGTGGACATCAGGACCAGCGCAGCGGGCGGATACACCGAAGCCAGTTCCAGCATCACTCCGCCGCCGAGCGACTTCCCCAGGTACACAACCCGATTCGGATCGATCCCGGGCTGCGCCAGCAGCGCCGCCCGCGCGGCGCGCGCGTCGAGATAGGTCCCCTTCTCACTGGGTCGCCCGCTGCTGCGCCCGTACCCCCGATAGTCGAAGACCAGCACATCGAACCCCACCGCCGACAGCATCGCCAGCACCGGTGACCGGTCCCCCAGATTCCCGCCGTTCCCGTGCGCGAACAGGATATGCCCCCGCGACTCCCCCGCCGCCCGCACGAACCACGCGTTGACGGTCTCGCCGTCCTGGGTCCGCAACGACAGATCCTCGTATTCGACCCCGAACTGATTCGGAGTCATCGCGATCCGCCGCTCCGGAAAATAGGTCAGCGCATTCAGAACAGGCGTAGCCGGATGCCGCATACGTCCTTCCTACTCCTCCTACGGGAACAGCCCGCCTCCGACACCTGCAGTGTCGGCAAAGACACTGCGGGATACCGGCGGCGGGCCGCCCGTGAACCGCTCAGCGCTGGATCGCGCCGACCGTGGAGGCCGCGTTGCTGACCGCGGCGTCGCGGGCGGCGCTGGCTTCGTCCTCGGTCAGGGTGCGGTCCGCGGCCCGGAAGCGCAGGGCGTAGGTGAGGGACTTGCGGCCCTCACCGGCCTGCGCGCCTTCGTAGACGTCGAACAGGGAGATGCTCTCGAGGAGTTCGCCCGCACCGGTGCGCAGGGCCGATTCCACCGATGCGGCGGGCGTCGACTTCTCCACGCTCACCGACACGTCCTGCAGGACCGCCGGGAAGGCGGAAACCACAGGGGCGGGGCGGATTTCGCGCAGCGGGAGAGCGTCCAGGTCGAGTTCGACGGCGCAGGTGCGCGGGGGCAGGCCCGAGCGCTCCAGCACGGCGGGGTGCAGTTCGCCCGCGTGGCCGACGACGACGCCGTCCACGACCAGTTCGGCGCAGCGGCCCGGATGCCACGGCAGGTAGGCCGCCGAGCGGCGTTCGATGGTCACACCCGCGGCCTCGGCCACGGCGTCGACCAGCGCGAACGCGTCCGACGCCTCGGCGGGACGACCCAGGCCGCCCGGACCGCGCGGTTCACGGCGACCGCTCAGCACGACCGCGACGCGAATGGGCTGCTCGGGCAGCGAACGCAGCAGAACGCCGATCTCGTCCTCGGTGGGACGGCGATCCACCGGAAGCGGGCCGACCGGCTCGGTGGCCTCGGTCGGCAGGGTCACCTGGCCGATGCCGTAGATGGCGAGGTCGCGCTCACCGCGCGAGATATTGCGCGCGGCGATCTCGAACAGACCCGGCAGCAGCGTGGAGGACAGGTCCGCGCGGTCGGCGTCGAGCGGGTTGAGCACGCGCAGGGTCTTGCGGCGGGCGTCGTCGGCGGGCAGGCCCCAGGTGTCGAACACGGTGCCGGACATGAAGACCGGCGCCGGAACCTCGACGCAGCCCTCGAACGCCAGCGCCTTGCTCACCGCGCGGCGGCGACGCTGCTGCGCGGTCAGTCCGCGACCGGCGGGAGCCGAGGGCAGCACGGACGGGATCTTGTCGAGGCCCTCCAAACGCAGCACCTCCTCCACCAGATCGGCGGGCTGGGTCAGGTCGGGCCGCCAGCTCGGCGGGGTGACGACCAGCTGACCGTGACCGGCCTCGCTGACGCCGACCTCGACCACACAGCCGACCTGCTGCAGCCGGCGGGTGGACGCGCCGGGCGCGTAGTGCACGCCCGCGATGCGATCGGCCAGATCGATGTCCATGCTGATCGGCGCGGCGGCCGCAACCGGCACCCGCACATCGGTCAGCACGGATTCCACAGTGCCACCGGCGATTTCGGCCAGCAGCGTGGCGGCGCGATCCAGTGCCGCCAGATTGATCTCCGGATCCACGACGCGCTCGAAGCGGCGGCTCGCCTCGGAACCGAGCTTGTGCCTGCGCGCGGTGCGCGCCACCGCGATCGGGTTCCAGGTCGCGGCCTCGAGAATGATGTCGGTGGACTCGTCCCCGACCTCGGTGCTCGCACCGCCCATGATGCCGGCCAGCGAGATGACGCCGGACTCGTCGGCGATCACCACGTCCTCGGCATCGAGGGTGCGCTCGACCTCGTCGAGCGTGCGCAGCGTCTCGCCCTTGTTCGCGCGGCGCACCACCAGCCCGCCGTTCACCTTGGCGGTGTCGAAAGCGTGCAGCGGCTGTCCCAGTTCGAGCATCACGTAGTTGGTGACGTCGACGGCCGGGGAGATCGGGCGCACACCCGAGAGCAGCAGGCGACGCTGCAACCACCACGGGCTCATGGCCTTCGGGTCGATCCCGGCGACCCGGCGCACGGCGAACCGCGTGCACAGCGACTGCGGCTCCAGCGTCACCGGCCAGGCCTCGGCCTCGTCGTCGGGCAGGGTGCGCACGGCCGGATCCTGGTACTCCAGGTCGAAGCCGCAGGCCAGCTCCCGGGCCAGACCGCGCACCGAGAAGGCGTAGCCGCGATCCGGCGTGATGGCCAGTTCGATGACCGTGTCACCGAGGCCGAGCAGCTCGTTGGCATCCGCGCCGGGCTCGGCGGTGCCGGGCTCGAGCACCAGAATCCCGTTGTGGTCCTTGCCGATTCCGAGTTCGGCGACCGAGCAGATCATGCCGTTCGAGGTGTGCCCGTAGGTCTTGCGCGAGGCGATCGCGAATCCACCCGGCAGCACCGCACCCGGCAGCACCACCACGACCAGGTCGCCGACCGCGAAGTTCCGTGCGCCGCAGACGATCTCCTGCAACTCGGGGTTGCCGACATCGACCTTGCAGAAGCGGATCGGCTTCTTGAACTCGGTCAGCTCGGTGATCTCGGCTACCCGGCCGACGACCAGGGGCTTGTCGATATCACCGGTCACCCGCTGCAGCGGGGCCACCTCTTCGACCTCGAGACCGACCCGGACGAAGCCGGCGTCGAGTTCCTCCGGCGTCACGGACCACTCGGGAGTGGTGCGCTGCAGGATTTCCGTCAGCCAGGACTGCGCTACTCGCACTTGACGTTTCGCTTCCTCGAAGTAAGGGATCGGGTCAGGACTGGATGCCGAACGGCAGCGTGAAGCGCACATCGCCCTCGACGATGTCGCGCATGTCCGGCAGGCCGTTGCGGAATTGCAGGGTCCGCTCCAGACCCATGCCGAACGCGAAGCCGCTGTACACCTCGGGGTCGATACCGGAGGCGATGAGCACCTTCGGGTTGACCATGCCGCAGCCGCCCCACTCGACCCAGCCCGGACCGCCCTTCTTGTCCTCGAACCAGACGTCCACCTCGGCGGAGGGTTCGGTGAAGGGGAAGAAGCTCGGGCGCATCCGGGTGGTGGTGTTCGGGCCGAACAGCGCCCGCGCGAATCCGTCCAGGGTGCCCTTGAGGTGCGCCATGGTCAGACCCTTGTCGATGGCCAGACCCTCCACCTGGGAGAACACCGGGGTGTGGGTGGCATCGAGCTCGTCGGTGCGGAAGGTCCGGCCCGGGCACACCACGTAGATGGGCAGCTCACGAGAGAGCATGGACCGCACCTGCACCGGCGAGGTGTGCGTGCGCAGCACCTGACGCGAACCCTCCGGGGCGATGTGGAAGGTGTCCTGCATCGTGCGTGCCGGATGGTCCGGCAGGAAGTTCAGGGCGTCGAAATTGAAGTGCTCGGTCTCGACCTCGGGGCCTTCGGCTACCTCCCAGCCCATGGCGACGAACACGTCCGACACGCGATCGGACAGCGCGCTGATGGGGTGGCGAGCGCCGACCGCGCCGCGCCGCGCGGGCAGCGTCACGTCGATGGCCTCGGCCACCAGCACCGCGGCATCGCGCTCGGCGAGCAGTTCGGCACTGCGCGCCTCGTACGCCGCCGACACCCGTCCGCGCGCCACGTTCACGCGCTTGCCCGCCTCGGACTTCTCTTCCTTCGGCAGGGTGCCCAGCGAGCGCTGCGCCTGCGAGATCGGCGATTTCCCGCCCATGAACTCGGTCTTCGCGGCCGCGAGCTCGTCCAGATCGGCCGCGGATGCGAACGCCTTCTCGGCGGCTTCCGCGGCGGCGGCGAGGGATTCCTCGGTCAGGGCCGCTGCCTGCTCGGCACGGTCGATTTCGTCGGCCACGATGGTTCGTCACTCCCCTGGCTGGTATGGGTCGGGCGGAAATTCCTCCCTATTCTTGCTGGTTGGATCGTAGACGTTGTAATCAGGCTGGTTCACCCGCTTTTCCCGCAGGCCGGGCGCACCGGCGCGGGCGCGGCGCGCACCCGTCACCGAGACAGCGGCTGCTCACCGATCGGCGGCCGCACCAGATCCCGCAGCTCGCCGATCTCCGCGCGCAGCGAGCGGATCTCGTCCACGAGGACGCCGACCTCGAGGTCGGTGCGCTCGGAGGTCTCCTCGAAGGATTTGATCCGCTCGACGACCCAGCTGGTGGTGGTGCCGATGGCGAAGCTGATCAATCCGATTCCGATGGTCATCAGCGCCACCGCGACGAGCTTGCCCTCGACGGTCACCGGATAGTGGTCGCCGTAGCCGACGGTGGTCACCGAGACCACGGCCCACCACACCGAGTCACCGTAGTTGTGGATGTTGCCCTCGGGCGCTCCCCGTTCCGCGTCGTAGAGCGCCAGACTGCACAGCAGCAGGAGCAGCGCCGAACTCACGCCCACGAACACCGACATCCGGGTGCGGGTGTGAAAACGCCCTCGGCGTTCGGCGGCATCGAGCACCAGCAGCACCGCGCGCAGCAGCCGGACCGGGCGCAACGGCGGCAGCAACACCGCGATCAGATCCAGCCAGTTCCGCCGCACGAACCGACGACGGTTCGTCGAGAGCCGCAGCCGGATCACGTAGTCGATGGCGAACAGCGCCCAGATGGTGATGTCCACCGCGGTCATCACCGTCTTCACCTGCGGATGGGCGCCCGCGTCGAGCACATGCCAGGCGTAGGTGCCCAGGAAGATCAGCGCGATCGCGGCCATGGGCAGCGAGGTGGCTCGCTCCCATGCCACCCGGCGGGTGATCACGACATCCGTCGAGGCTTCGGCGGACGGTCGGCTCGTTTCGGCCTGGGACATGTTTCACCTGCGCTGATGCTGATCTCACCTCGTCGGTGCGAAGTGCTTCATCCTAGCGCCGCGGCAGCCTCGTCTCCGCGCGAAACAGTCCGGATGGTCTGTCGCGCTCGGCCGATGTCAGACCTCGAGTTCCTCGTCGATTCTGCGCAGGTGATGACGGGCCAGCGCGAGATTCGCGCGGGTCCGATCCAGTGCGAGGTAGAGGAACAGGCCATTGGTTCTGTGCTCTCCGAGCGGACGAAGGATGTGGTACTGACCGGTGAGCGTGATCAGGATGTCCTCGATCCCCTCGTTCAGGCCCAGCTGTTCTATCGTGCGGATCTTGGCGCGCACCACTTCGGTATTGCCGGCCGCGCCGACCTGGAGGTCCAGGGTCCGGGAACCGCCGGCCGTGCCGAGGGTCATTCCGCTGGTGTAGTCGACGACGGCCGCGCCCAGTGCGCCGTCGATGCTCATCATGTCCTTCAGTGCCACATCCAGATTCGACATATTTCGCCTCTCTCGCGCGGGGTGCCGCGCCTCAGTGGAAATTCGGGATCTCGGGGCGGAATCCGTTCATCGCCGCGAATCCGGTGCCGGTCATGGTGTTTTCCATCAGCGGGACCGCCGGGGCCAGTAGGAGCGCGATCGCGCGGGCGACCGGCCGGGCCTCCAGGTGCACCCGGCCCAGCACGGCGTCGGCGTCGGTCAGGACCGTCAGGGAGCCGGTGGGACCGGCGGCGTAGACGACCACCTGGCCCGCACCGCTTTCCAGGACCACCTCGTGCAGGTCCATGGCATGGGTGGTCGAGACGAAGGTCAGCGACAGCGACAGCTGAGCGGCCGCCAGCGCGGCGATTCCGGTGGGTTCGATGGTTTCGGGCATATCGCCGGCGATCAGCAGTCCGTCGCTCGAGGCCACCACCGAACCGATCAGGTGGGGAACGCGCTGCCGTAACGCCGATAGGTGGGCTTCGATCTCGCTGTTCGACGATTCCGGGTGAGAATGCAAACAAACGCCCCTTACCGGTCTTTGTTCAGGACACCAGAAGCTGTTGTGTGACTGCGCTTTTCGCGCTCACGCGGGCGCCCTCCCACACCGAACACGCGGGAACGGCCCACCCCGAATCGACCCCGGCGAGTCCGCCGCGGCGTCGATTCCTGAACTGCGCCGAGTATTCACCTGGCGCGGGGAGCACACCGGTGACCTTGCGGCACTGAAGTTTTCGCTGAGTCAGCTGAACTATCTACAGCATAGCGGCGGGACCGCGAATACGCAGCTACAAAGTTGTCATACACCCTTGACCGCCGCGCGGTCCATGAATCCGAACAGGTATCCGGCCACCCGCCGCATCTGAATCTCCTCCGCGCCCTCGGTGATCCGGTAGCGGCGGTGATGGCGATAGATGTGCTCGAACGGCTTGTGCCGGGAGTAGCCCAGACCGCCGTGCACCTGCATGGCGCGATCCGCGGCCTCACAGCAGAGTCGATTCGCCCAGTAGTTGCACATCGAGACCTGCTCGGAGACTGCGAAGTTGCCGCGCGTATCCATCGACCACGCGGTCTTGTGAATGAGCGCGCGCAGCATCTCGCACTGGGTGTGCAGCTCCACCAGGGGAAACTGGATGGCCTGATTGGCGGCCAGCGGCGTGCCGAACGGCTTGCGCTCTCTGGCGTAGGCGACGGCCTGATCGATGCAGTACTGCGCCGCGCCGAGGCTGGAGGCGGCCTGGCGGATCCGGTTCTCGTTGAAGAAGTGCTGCACGACGCCCAGTCCCCGTCCCTCACCGCCGAAGATCGCGGAATCGGGCACGCGCACATCGGTCAGCGAGATTCGCGCGTGGTCGGTGGGCATGTTGAACGTCCACAGGTATTCCTCGACTCGGAAGCCCGGGGCATCGGTGGGGACCAGGAACGCGGTGATGCCGCGCCCGTCACCGGCGCGGCCGTGGGTGCGGGCGAAGATCAGATCGGCGTCGGCGATGTGCACGCCGGTGTTCCAGGTCTTGGCGCCGTTGATGATCCAGTCCTGGCCCGCACGCACGGCGGTGGTCTCCATATGGGTCGCGTCGGAGCCGTGCTCGGGTTCGGTGATGCCGAAGGCGAAGAACCTGGTGCCCTCGGCCAGCCCGTGCACCCACTCCGCCTGCTGCCGCGGTGATCCGTATTCGAGCATGAGCAGCAGGCCCACATTGTTGGCGACCACGGCATGCTCGTTCTGCAGATCGCAGTGCAGGCCCAGGCCCCGCCGCGCGAGGTGTTCGCGAATCACCGCCATACCCAGATTGGTGCCGTCGCGCCCGCCGAATTCCTTCGGAAAGGCGTAGCGGTAGTGGCCGGCGGCATCGGCGCGACGGCGTGACTGCGCGAGCAGCTCTTCCCATTCCGCGCTCGGCAGGCCGCCGCGGTCCCAGTCGGTGCGCGCGTCCTCGCGGCGGTGATCGAAGAAGCGGATGTTGTCGTCCTGTTGTTCGAGCGGGACGATCTCGGCCTCGATGAACGCGTCGAGTTCGGCCAGATAGGCGGTGAGGTCCTCGGGAAGGTCGAAATCCACGCTGTCTCCTAGGTTTTCGCGCTCGGCCGGATCTGCATCAGCAGATCCCATTCGATCTCCGGGACGCGGCGTCCACTGGCCGCCATGACGATGTCGCGCACGCTGCCGTCCAGATGGGCCGCGGCCTGCGCGGCCAGTCCGAGGCCCCAGGTGAGCGTGCCCATCACCTTCCACCAGCGGAATCGATCGGGATCGACGTCGCCTCCGGCGGATTCGTAGCCGCGCACGAAACTCGCGCGGTCGGCGAACCCGCCGAACTCCCGGGCGTCGTGTCCGAACCGCCACATGCGCAGTGCGGGCCAGGCCACGTCACGCATCGGATCGCCGAAGCGTTGCGCGCCCTCCCAATCCAGCACCGCGCGCAGGCCGTCCGGGCCGACGATGAGGTTGCCGTTGCGCATATCGGTGTGCAGCAGCGCGGTTCGCGGCGGCGGAGCGGGTAGTCCGCGCTCGAGCCACCGCAGTGCCATCGCGAAGACCGGTCGGCCGTCGAGCAGATCGCGCACGCCTCGCTCCGCGACGGCGAGCGCCTCCGCGGCGGGATCGGGACCGGCGGCCGCCACCGTCGCCGGTGCGGTGGCCGGATCGAGGGTGTGCAGCCGACCCATCGCCGCACCCCACTGGCAGGCAACGGTTTCGGCGGTCCCGGACGCTTCGATCAGGCGTAAGACTCTGCGCGGCACGGTCTCTCCGGCCACATGCTCCGAAACCACGAAAGGCGCACCGACATAGGCTGAGTCCTCGCACACCGCGACCACCGCCGGCACCGGAACCCCGTGCGCGCGCACCAGTTCCCGTACCCGCGCCTCCGCGTGCACCGACATGAGCTCCACCGCCGCCGGCACGATGGTCGCGACCAGCCTGCGCGCACCGCCCCCATCGAGATCCGCGCTGAAGGCCACATTGCGCCGCCTCGCACCGGCGGTTAGCAACTCCACCTCCCCCACCCACACCGGCGAATCCCCCCGCTCCGTGAAGAATTCAGACAAACCCACAGCCAGATCCGCACCAGCGGACGACTTCGCGCCCCCAGCAGAGACAGCGCGTGCGCCCGAGTCCGTGCGCGCAGCCGAGTTGGCTTGCGCAGGCTGGTCCGTACCCACAGCGGGGACGGTGGGTGCAGCCGGGCTGGTGTCCGTGCGCGCAGCCGGGGCGGTGGGGGCCGCCGGGCTGGTGGACCCCTCCCGATCGGGGCTCACTCCCCGTCCCAGCTGTCGTATCCCGGCTTGGCGATCGCCAGATCCGCCCGCACGATCTCGGTCAGCGCCTCCCACAGCGCCCGCTCGTCCCCCGCAGGCACCGCGTCGAGCAATTCGTCCGCCCGCCGCTCGGCATCCGGCCCCAGTTCGACCTCACGCCCCACGATTCTGGCCACATTCGCCCCGACGCGGGCCCGATGCTGCAACCCCGGCGGCAGCGCGGGCAGGAGCGTCCCCTCCAGCAGTTCGGCCAGCGCCTCCAACAGCTCCCCGGCCGACGGTCGATTCCGCACTGGCGACTCCCTCACTGGATTCCCGCGCCCAGCATCCCACGAACCCCACCCCACCACCCCGCGATTCGCCCCGCCCGAAGCGCGAAAACTCCTGCCACAGAATAATCTCCGCGCTATGCCTGCGTTTCCACCCAACACCGCCGAACCCCGGCGGCAGGCACCGAACCGCAGCGCCCAGCCGCAATCCACGCCTGCTCTTGCCACGGGGGCATCCCGGCGTCGTGGCGGTCAGGTCGGGGTGGGGGCGTGCGGGCCGAGGGGGAGTTGGACTCGGAGCGAGCGGATCTCGTCGACCAGATCGGAGTAGGCCTGCTGGACGTGGGCGAAGCGGGTCGTGGCGTGCTGGCCGCGTTCGGGGTCGTCGTTGTGGCGCAGGGTCCACTGCATGTGGGCGTAGGTGGCGGCGAGGTGACTGATCACCTCGCCCAGCGAGTGGGTGTGGCGGCGCGCGGTGGCGGGGCGGGGCAGGGCGCCGATGGCCCACTCGTCGATCAGCGCGATGACGGCGGCGAGGCGGTTGCGCAGCGCCGTTTCGTCGAAATCGGCGGGGCGGCGGGTGGGCGATACCGCGGCGGTGGTGAGGGTGGCGTGCAGATCGGCCAGTTCGCGCGCCCACTCGATCAGGGGCGAGTCGCCCTCGAGATTGCCCGCGACGGCGCGCAGCAACTCGCGGGCGTCCAGCAGTCCCTCGGTCGCTCGGGCGCGATCACGTTCCCAGACACCGACTTTGGATACCGGGGGTGTCACGGAGACCTGCGTCGAGCGGATCATGCCCGGCCCCTCGGAGTGATGTGCGAGGAGTGCGCATCGGCGGGCAGGGTGCAGCGGGTGAAGGTCCGGGGCCCGTCGATGAAGCGGCGGGTGTCCTGGCAGAGCCCGGTCAGGGCGGTGGTGACGGAGTCGGTGCGCACGCGTGGTTCCTCGAGTTCTGCGATCAATTGCCCGGCCGTCGTGCGGAGCAGCCGAATCGTGGCGTGCGGGGTGTCCGCGGCGGAGTCCGGGGCGGTGTTTCGTGGTGTGGCGGTGACGGAGTCGTCGATCAGCGCCACATAGACCGCGTCGACGTACTCGATGATTTCCGGCAGCCCCAGGCGGCTCAGTTCCGCGGCCACGTCGAGCTGTGCCATGGCGGTGATCGCGCCGATGCTCGATTCCACCAGCACGGTCTCGTCGGAACCGCTTACGGCACTGGACCGCTCGACCGGCCGCGGGTCGATCGGCGCCGAGGTGCCGTCCAGATAGTGCACCGCGACCGTCCGCATCCGGGTCAGCTGCGCGACGATCGCCCGGCCCGCCGGTCCGAGGTTGGCCAGGTGCGCACGCGAGGGCACGATCAGCTGCGCTCCGGTCGAGCCTTCGAGCGAATCCATGATCTGCCACAACACATCCGCGCGCGGGGGCGCGTCGAAGACCCGGTCCAGGTCGGTGCCCCACTCCTTGGCGATGTGCCGCAGCTGCGGTAGCACGGTCGCGACGGGATTGTCGCGGTCGAGCTCGATGAGCATGTCGCGCAACATCGTTTCCGCCGCGACGGGTTCGAAGAACACCTCGCCCGCACCGAACCGACAGCGCGCGGCGTAGTCGCGAATCGCCCGCGGAACCACGTCACGAACCTTGGTCGGCAACAGCTCCGTGCGCGCGTATCCGAACCACATCTGTTCCCCCACGCTAACTCTCGGCCGTCAACCAGTTCGACGTCGCGGGTAGTCGGGTGTCGCCGTCGCGGTCTTCCTCTGTGGCAGCGGAGATCTCGGGGTCGGTGATGTACATGGGAGGCCCCGTCCTTCGTCGGCTCACGGCAAGCGCGGCAGGGTGGTGCGGTGCGCCTGCGATCCTGTGGCTCTTCGCGCAATTATCTTGCCAGATAATCTAACTTGATAATCAGAAGGATGGAACAGTAGCGTCCGTAGCGCAGGCAGAAACGGTGGGGAGCCATGGCGAGAACCGCACGCAAGGTGCTCCTGGGGCGCGAGATCGACGCGATGCTGCGCCGGGCCAGAACCACTCAGGCCGAGGCGGGCAAGTTGATCGGCGTCAGCCAGTCCCGCATCGCCGCGGCGGTGGCGGGCAACGGGAACCTCAGCGCCGAGAATCTCGAGGACCTGGCCCGCAAACTCGGTGTGGCCGACGAGGATTACGTGCGGACCATGCTGGACCTGCGCGGCGACAATCATCGCCGCGGTTTCTGGACTTCGGGCTACCGCCGCGCATACATCGAGGAACTACGCCTGCTGGTGGACCTCGAGGATGTCGCGGATCGCTTGCGGGAGACCGGCTCCGAGATCGTGCCCGGCCTGCTGCAGCATCCCGACTACATCCGGGCGCTGCACGAACCGCTGCCCCTGGATCCGGACGACCCCGACGCGGTCACGGTCGAGGATTACGTGCAGGCCCGGCTCGCGCGCCAGCAGATCCTGTTCAAACCCAGAGCGCCCGAGTTCCACGCCATCCTGTCCGAGTCGTGCCTGCGCCGCACCTACGGCGGCGACGCGGTGATGCTCGCGCAGATCGTTCACCTGCTGGAACTTTCGCGACGCCCGAACATCCAGATCCAGGTCATGCCGTTCACGCATCAGGCGCCCGGCGCGGGCATGGAGGACCGGTACATCCTGCTGCGCGTCCCCTCCCCCGGCGCGGCCGGTGATCTCGAGATGGCGGTGGTCGAGGCCCAGGGTGAGATTCGCTACATCGACGACAAACCCGCGGTCGGCATCCGGGACAAGATCTTCACCCGCCTCGCCATGACCGCTCTCGGCCCCGCCGACTCACAGCAGTTCATGCAGCATCTGGCGCGCGGCCTGCGCAGCCGCCCGACCATCCCCCGTTAACACATCCGCACACCCAACTGAATAGGAGAACACGATGTCCAGCAACGATTTCGAGCCGCGCCCGCTCGACACTCTCAAGCCGAGCTCCGCCCGGATCTACCACCATATGGTCACGGGCGAAGTGATCTTCGAATCGGATCTGCCCTTCATCCATCGGCTCTACGCCGAGATCCCCTTCTATCCACTGTGGGCCCAGCACAATCGCCGATTCCTCGCCCGTGCCGTGCGGCACATGGCGGGCAAGGGAATTCGTCAATTCCTCGATATCGGGTCGGGCCTGCCCACCGGCGGCAACACCCACGAGGTGGCCCGTGAACTCGTCGCGGATCCCCGCGTCGTCTATGTCGACAACGATGAGGAGGCGATCAACCGCGCCCGGGATCTGCTGCGGGATCAGGACCTGCTGAGCACCACCACGATGGTCGACGCCGACCTGCGCGATCCGGCCCGGATCCTCGCGCACCCCGACACCCGGCGTCTCATCGACTTCACCGAACCGGTGGGACTCCTGCTGGTGTCGGTGCTGCCATGGGTGCCCGACAGCGACGATCCGGCGGGGCTGGTGCGGCAGTTACGTGCCGCGCTGGCGCCCGGAAGTCATATCGCCATGACCCACGTCTCGCTCGAGGACGCGGGCATGGAGATCAAACAGCAGGTGGCCGCCGGAGCGGCCATCTTCACCGATACCAGCACGCCGGTCACCCTGCGAGATCGTGCTCGGTTCGCGACCTTCTTCGATGGATGGACGCTGACCGAACCGGGTATCACCTACGCCACCGACTGGCATCCGGAGCAGGCCGTCGATACCGACGATTACGCCCGCCCCTGCAATTTCGCCGCTGTGGGAAGCCTTCCCTAGCGCAGTGAGAGGCGCTGCGCGGCAGTCGGTGTCGCCGGCGCAGTTCGAAAGGATCCACCATGCTGACGACACCGTCTGTCGGGCAGTTCCGTAAAGCGGCCGCGAGCTCACCGCAGCAGGCCTGCGTCATGGTCTACCGCGACGAGAACCGGACCTTGGTCTGGGACGACAAACTCGCCGAATCCCTCGGCGCCGCGGGGACTTCCGTCCCCGTCGATCAATGCCTCACCTTCGACCACGACCAGTTCGAGGTCATCCAGCAGGCGATTCGCACGGACAGCCCGTTGCGACAGGGCCTGCGAATCACCCGCAGAGCCGATGGGCTCTACGAATTCAGCGCCGCGCCCGGCTGTGAGTCCGCGGCCGGAGCCACCACGCTGTACTTCGACCAGCTCGAATACTCGTTGTTCGTGCAGGCGGTGAAACAGCGCGAGTTCGAACGCTCGGAATTCGAGTTCACCACGGCCGCATAGGACGGCTCACCGGGCCACAGCCCACGCGGCCCGGTCACCGCACCCGAGAGAACCTGCCGACAAGATTCACGTGCTCAGCCCGCACGACGACAGCCCCGGCGGTCCGAGACCACCGGGACTGTCGAATCGAGTTGTCAGACAGCGCTGCCGGACTTCACCGCGGCTCGGCGACCGGGAAGCAGCAGCGCCACCACACCGCCGACCGCCACGATCCCCGCACCGGCCCAGACCGCGGGAATCAGGCCGTCCACATAACTCTGCGCGGACATGTACGAGCCGTGCGAGGCGAAGACCGAGGCCAGAATCGCGACGCCCATGGCCACGCCGACCTCACGCACGGTGCTGCTGGTGCCCGAGGCCATGCCCTGATCCTGCGGGCTCGCGCTCATCATCACCACCGAGGCGGAGGGCGCGAAGGTCATGCCCATGCCCACACCGCCCAGGATGAACGGCAGGACGAAGGAGCCGTAGGTGACATCGACGCTGGTGATGTAGGCCATCCAGGCCAGCGCCGCGGCCAGGAACACCTGACCGGTGACCACCAGCACCCGGGGCCCGACCTTGTCGACCACGAGTCCGGCCAGCGGAGCCACCACCATGGGCGCCATCGTCCACGGCAGCGTACGGATGCCGGATTCGAGCGGTGAGTAGCCCTGCACGACCTGGAAGAACTGGGCCAGCAGGAAGATCGAGCCGAAGACGCCCACCGAGAAGGTGAACAGCGTGGTGTTGATCGCGCTGAAACTGCGGTTCGAGAAGAGGCGAAGCGGCAGCATCGGATCGGCGTTGCGGTGCTCCCAGGCCACGAACGCCGCGAGCAGCGCCGCGCCGCCGAGCAGTCCGCCCAGGACGGTGCCGGAGGTCCAGCCGTCGTCGGCGCCGTGCACGACTCCCCACACCACCGCGAGCACGCCGCCCGCCGACAGCAGCAGGCCCAGCACATCCAAACGCCGTGCGCTACCGAAGGATTCGTCGAGCACCCGAGCCGCGAACGGCACCGCCAGAATGCCGATCGGCACGTTCAGCCAGAAGATCCACTGCCAGCTCAGGCCGTCGACGACCGCGCCGCCGACGACGGGGCCGAGCGCGACGCCCAGGCCGGTGATGCCGCCCCAGATGCCGATCGCGGCACTGCGCATCTTCTCCGGCACCGCCGCCGAGAGCAGTGTCAGCGACAGCGGCATGACCGCCGCGCCGCCGAAGCCCTGCAGGGCGCGGAAGGCGATCAGCATCCACGGTTCGGTGGCCATCGCGCAGGCCGCCGACGCCACGGTGAACAGCGCGATGCCGCCCAGGAACAACCGGCGGCGACCCAGGCGATCACCGAGTGCGGCGGCGGTGAGCAGCAGCGAGGCGAACGAGAGCGTGTACGCGTTGATGAACCACTGCAGGTCCGAGAGCGACGCGCCCAGCTCGGTCTTGATGACCGGCAATGCGTTGGTCACGACCAGATTGTCGAGCGTGACCATGAACATCGGGATGCCCACCGCGGCGAGCACGGCGGCCAGGGGCCGCTGCCGTGCGGCGTCCACCGCTTTCCCTGCGAGAGAGGAGTTGTCGAGTGTCGAAGTCATGTCCCGGCCTTTGTTGTTATCGACTGATAACTAGAGAGTATGCATCGACTGATAACATGTCAATGGCAGGATCGATTCCCGACGGCGAGGAGGCCGACCCCGATGACCAGAACGCGCATGACCGCCAGCGAACGCGGCGAGGAAGTGCTCGAGGCGGCCATCGCGGCCTTCGCCGAATCTGGTTATGCCGCAACCAAGACCGATGAGATCGCCCGGCGCGCGGGCGTCTCGCAGCCCTACGTGATCCGGCTCTTCGGCACCAAGCAGCAGCTGTTCCTGACCGCGTCCGAGCGCGTCTGCGACCGCATCGAAGAGATGTTCCGAGCCGGGGCCGCACAGGCCGACCCGGACTCCGAGCCGCAGGACAAGCTCGACGTGATGGGCAAGAGTTACAACGCCTTCCTCGCGGACAGGCACCTGCCGCTGGTGCTGTTGCACAGCATCTCGGCCAGCTCCGAACCCGCCATCGGCGCGCAGACCCGCGAGCGCTACGGCCGGATCTACCGGGTGATCCGGGAACTCACGGGCGCGTCCGTCGAGGAGACCGCGAGATTCATGGCCAGCGGCATGCTGCTGACCATCATGACCGCCATGCAGGTCGCCGGCCCCGACGCGGTGCCGCTGGACTGGGCGCAGGAGATCCTGAGCGTCGTCCATGACGACACGTGCGCGGAGGACTGATCACCCGCGTCGCGAATGCGATCGCCGCCCACCGGCACCGGCCCCGGGCGCATCGCCCCGATGACGTCCTCGGTCGGCCTGGGCAGCGCGGCGCGAGCACCTAGTCCCGGAAGAGCGTGCGGCCCATGGACACCGGGCGCACTTCTAGCCGGAATGCCGGCCGCCACCGACCGTCCAGGTCCGCCGTGTTACCACGGCGGCAGCCCGAAGGCGTTGCGCGAGCCGGGGATTCGGGTCAGTTCGCGTGCTGGACGCGGGCGCCGGCGTAGAGACAGATGGACGCCGCGGCGGCGAGGTTGAGGCTTTCGGCGCGGCCGTGGATCGGAATGCGGATGCGGTGGGTGGCGCGGTCGGCGACGGCGCGGTCGAGGCCGTGCGCCTCGTTGCCGAAGAGCCAGGCCACGGGGCCGCGCAGAATATCGTCGGCCTCGTCCAGGCTCACTTCGCCCTTGGCGGTGGTGGCCAGCACGGCGATCCCCGCCTCGGTCAGGGCCTCGAGGGTGGCATCGATATCGCGCGAGCGAGCCACGGGCAGGTGGAACAGGCTCCCGGCGGCGGCGCGGACGGTCTTGCCGTTGTGCGGATCCACCGAATCACCGGCCAGCACAACGCCATCCGCTCCCACGGCGTCGGCCACACGAATGAGCGTGCCCGCATTGCCGGGATCGGACATCTGCACCGGCACCGCGAGCATGCGCGGCGAGGCGGCCAGGATGTCGGTCAGCGGCACGTCGAGATGACGGCACACCGCCACCAGCCCGGGCGGAGTCACGGTGTCCCCCAGCAACTCCGCGGCCCGATCGCTCACCAGCGTGGTGCGCACGCCGCGGGCGGCGGCACCGGCCACCAGCGCGTGTTCGCGCTCAGCGGCTTTCGCGGAGAAGAACAGTTCCTCCACGCGCTCGGTCTCGAGCGCCGACTCCACCGAGTTCGCGCCCTCGGCCAGGAACAGGCCGGTCTTGCGGCGCAGTTGCGCGCGATGGAGTTTGACAGCGGAAACGACCCGCGGATTGCGCTCGGAGAGCGCGTCCACGGGTCGTTCCGAATGCGATGTCGTCACGCAGTCCCGACTCAGGCAGCCGGAGCGTTGACGTCCTCGGGCAGCGCGGCCTTGGCCACGGCCACCAGACCCGCGAAGGCCTCGGCGTCGGAGACGGCGAGCTCGGCGAGGATCTTGCGGTCCACCTCGACACCCGCGGCCTTGAGGCCCTGGATGAAGCGGTTGTAGGTCATGTCGTTCAGACGCGCACCGGCGTTGATACGAGCGATCCACAGCTTGCGGAAGTCACCCTTGCGTGCCTTGCGGTCACGGTAGGCGTAGGTGAGCGAGTGCAGCTGCTGCTCTTTGGCCTTGCGGTACAGGCGCGACCGCTGACCGCGGTAGCCCTTGGAGGCCTCGAGTACGGAACGGCGCTTCTTCTGAGCGTTTACGGCCCTTTTGACGCGTGCCACTTGTCAGTCCTTGATCGTGATGGGGCGCTTGCGGTAGCGCCCGGAGGTGGTCGATTTACGGCGTCCGCGAACGGATCGCAAAGGAGGCGTTCGGCCTCAGAGGCCGAGCAGCTTCTTGATGCGAGGAACGTCCGCCTTCGCGACGACCTCCGTGCCGTCCAGACGACGAGTCCGGGTCGACGGCTTGTGCTCCAGCAGGTGGCGACGGTTCGCCTGCTGACGCAGCAGCTTGCCCGAGCCGGTCACCTTGAATCGCTTCGAGGCACCGCTGTGCTTCTTCATCTTCGGCATGGATTCCTCATATCTGTCTCGTGCTGGAGGCGCGCGAAAGCGCGCCTCCAGCAGTGCTGTTCGTGATTACTGCGGCGGAGTAGCCGCCTGGGCAGCCGGAGCTGGTGCAGCCTCGGCGGCCGGGGCTTCGACCGGAGCAGCGGCCTCGGGAGCCGGGGCACTGCCGGCATCGGGCGCCGGCGCACTGCTGCGCTGCGGCGTCGAGCTGGCGTCGTTCTGTGCCTTCACCCGTGTCTTCGCGCCCTTGTGCGGGGCGAGGACCATGGTCATGTTTCGGCCGTCCTGCTTGGCCGAGGTTTCAACGAAACCGAGATCGGCGACGTCGGAGGCCAGCCGCTGCAACAGACGGAAGCCAAGCTCCGGGCGCGACTGCTCGCGACCGCGGAACATGATCGTCACCTTGACCTTCGACCCGGCATCGAGGAAGCGAACGACGTTGCGCTTCTTGGTCTCGTAGTCGTGGTCGTCGATCTTCGGACGGAGCTTCTGCTCCTTGATCACGGTCTGGACCTGGTTCTTCCGGGACTCGCGCGCCTTCTGCGCGGTCTCGTACTTGAACTTGCCGTAGTCCATGATCTTGCAAACCGGCGGTCGCGCGTCCGGTGCGACCTCGACCAGGTCGAGGTCGGCCTCGAGGGCGACGCGTAGTGCATCTTCAACACGCACGATCCCGACCTGCTCACCACCCGGTCCGATGAGGCGGACCTCGGGTACGCGGATGCGATCGTTGATGCGAGTCTCAGTGCTGATGGGGCCTCCTAGGTCAAGCGGTTCGTCAACGACCGCAAGCAATAACTGCAACCCCAATTTCAACACGAAAGCCCCGCGTTGGTATTTCTCCAACACGGGGCCCGAGTCGACCGATCTTCGACGCAAACTACTCGCATCTCACCTACACAGGGCTTACCCGTGCAAGAACCCACCTGGTAAAAGATGGGCGACCGGACCGTCGAACCTGATGCTCAGAGCACCGGTGTGACGGTGGGAGTCGGGCTCCACTTAGTTGCCCCGAGTCGGTTACAGAACCTGTCCGGGACGGTCGTCGCGGAAAGTCTAACACTCATGCGCGACAGCTCCCAATCGCCCGCCCCCTCGACCAGCCACGACCTGGTCGGTGCGATGCTCTACCTCATGAACGAGGCGAGTGTGAACGAGACGGCGGCGGTGGACGAGACTGCTCTCATCGAGGGCGAAGCCGTCCGCGAACTGGCCGAGATTCCCGCGGTGGAGGTTATCAGCCGCGCGGCCGTCATGCTGATGAGCTCCGCCGCCGAGAAGCTGGGCCTGGGTGAGACCGACCCCTCGGCCAGCCCCCATCTGGATCTGGACGAGGCCCGCCGGGTCATCACCGCGCTCGCCGGTCTGGTCACCGCGTCGGTCGAATACCTCGGCCCGCACGCCGGCCCCATCCGCGACGGCCTGCAGTCGCTGCAGCGCGCGTTCCGCGAGAGCTCCTCGCACCCCGACGCCCCCGGCGCGGGCCCGGGCGAGAAGTACACCGGCCCGGTCTACTGATCCCTCTCCTCTATACAGAGCCACGCCCATACGCAGACACGCCATAAGGGGCACTCCCCCTTGACAGCTCACCACCCGGTCCGGCGGCAGCTCCTGCGCCGGAACGGTTCTCCCGAGCGCTCGGCGCGAGAGCGGTCTCGCGCCGCGAGCTCGTTCCTCACGTGTCGGGAATGGCGTTGAGCGACAATGGTTCGGCGAATATTCAGCAATCCGGCGACTTTTGTTCATACGGACCCGAACGCGCGCGATAGCTGTTCTGAGAGTCCGCGTAATGCGTTGCGCGACCTCACGATCGGCAATCCAGGCGACACCACGAGGGTGCTGCTGGTTGAATGCCGGAGTCTCGCCCGACCGAGCGAGACCTGACCGAAGTACTGCATACTACGACCCGGACGGCAACTGGCGTCGTCCACAACGGCGTAGATCGAACTCCACGGGGGTTGAAAATATGATTGATTCGATGACACGAGGGCGTGGTTCCCGGTTCGGCCGGACCTCGCGCAAGGGCCTCGTCCCGGCACTGATGGCGGCGTCCGTTTTCGCGGCGCTGGTGACGGGCTGCTCGTCGAACGACGACTCCACCACCACTTCTTCTCCGGCTCCCACCGGCGCGCTGCCCGACGGCGCGCAGATCGTGCAGGAGTCCTCGCGCACCACCCAGACCCTGCAGTACGTGCACATGGGTCTCGCGGTCAAGAACATCCCGAGCCTGCCCGTGGAGACCGTCTCGGCCGACGTGACCAACCAGCCGCAGGGCGCCGGTCAGGCCAAGGGCGACGCCAAGGTCCGCCTGAAGCCGGACGCCGACTTCACCCAGACCAAGTTCCTCGTCGTGGACAAGACCCTGTACGCGGGTGACGGCAGCACCTACAGCAAGGTCGGCGACGCGGTCCAGATCTACGATCCGGGCGTGATCCTGGACAAGGACAAGGGCATCGCGAACGTCATCGCGAACGTGCAGAACCCGAAGGTCGAATCCCGCGAGAAGGTCAACGGCGTCGACACCGTGAAGGTCACCGGCACCATCGAAGGCACCGTCATCGACCCGATCGTCCCGAAGATCGGCGAGAAGGCCGGCACCCTGCCGATCACCCTGTGGATCCAGGACGTCGCCCCGCCGAGCGGTTCGGCCACCACCCTGCCCTCCACCGCCGCCTCCCCCGGCACCGGCCCGAACCTGGTTCAGGCCGTCATCACCAAGGACTCCGGCAATGTGACCGTGACCTTGTCCGACTGGGGCAAGAAGTTCGAGGTAGTCAAGCCCGGCAACTGATCAGCGATGCGCTGATATTCATGTTCTGAAAGACCGGCCCCGGGAAAGCGCCACCGCCACAACGGCTGTCGCACACCTCTCCCCGGGCCGGCTTTCGCATTTCACGCCGAAGGCGCCGAATGGTACCGGTCGGTCGTGCCCGCTCGCCCCAAAATTTGGGCGCTAACGAAGCTATCGGTTTAAGAGATTGTTCAGTGGAATGCAAGGCGTTGCACGGAAGATACATATACAACGCTCGAACGCAGTGTGTGCGTGTGATTTTGATCGGCGGACCGCAGGCATTCAGGCATCAGGCGCCGCACAGCCGATCGGACACGGAGGAAAGAGATGACAACCGACGAACGCCCGGACGTAGAGGAGCGCGAGTTTCGTCGGCCTCCCGGCCCCGACGGGCCGCCACCGATCTCCAACGTGTGGGTCTACAACGGCAAAGCCTATGACCTGAGCGACTGGATCTCCAAGCACCCCGGCGGCGAGTTCTTCATCGGGCGAACGAAAAACAGAGACATCACCTCCATTATCGGTTCGTACCATCGCAATCCGGAGGGCATCGAACGAGTCCTGAAGAAGTACTCGCTCGATCGCGACGCGCTGCCCGAGGACATCCACCCCAAGGCCAACGCACCGGACTTCCTGTTCACCGAGGGTTTCGACAGCTGGCGCGATACCCCGAAGTACCGCTTCGACAACAAGGAAGACCTGCTGCACAAGGTCAAGGCCCGGATCAAGGAACCCGAGCTCGCGGCCCGCCTGCGGCGCATGGACACCGTCTTCAATATCGTCGTCGCGCTGTTGGCCGTCGCCTACTTCGCGGTCCAGGGCCTGCGCCTTTTCGAGCGCAGCTGGATGCCGCTGCCCGTGTTCGTGATCGCGATGGTGCTGCTGCGCAGCTCGCTGGCCGGCTTCGGCCACTACGCGATCCACCGCGCACAGAAGGGCATGAACAAGATCTATACGAATGCCTTCGACTTCAATTATGTCGCACTGGCTTTCGTCACCGCCGATGGACACGCCCTGCTGCACCACCCGCACACCCAGAGTGAAGTCGACATCAAGAAGAACGTCTTCACGATGATGACGCGGATCCCCCGGCTGTTCCGGATCCCGATCCACACCATCCACAAGTTCGGCCATGCCGTCACCGGTATGACCATCCGATTGCTGGACGTCTGCCGGCTCACTCGCAAAGTGGGCATCAAGGACATGTACGGCACCTGGGGCGGCGCGCTGCCGCACTTCATCGGCTCGTTCGGTGTGCGGTTCCTGCTCCTGGGCGAGCTCATCGCCTTCACGCTGGCCGGTGACTTCTGGGCCTGGGCACTGCAATTCGTGCTCAGCCTGTGGATCAGCACCTTCCTGGTGGTGGCGAGCCACGACTTCGAGGTGGAGACCGAGCACATCGAATCCAACACCGAGGACTGGGGCATCAACCAGCTCGAGCAGGCCTACGACCTGAAGGTGATCGGCAACCGCTACGTCGACTGCTTCCTGTCGGCCGGATTGAGCTCGCACCGCGTGCATCACGTACTGCCGTTCCAGCGCAGCGGCTTCGCCAATATCGCGACCGAGGACGTATTGCGCGAGGAGGCGGCCAAATTCGGTGTGGAATGGCTGCCGGCGAAGAGTTTCTTCACGGATCGATTCCCCAAGCAGATTCGGGTCTATCTGCTTTCCCGCTCCGACGATGCGCAGGAACGCAATTGGGGATTCTGGCGGGAGCATTTCTCGCCCTTGGCTCTGAAAACATGCGCCGTGTACACGGTTCAGGGTTTCACCGGAATTGGAACGGTCTAGATCCGTTCCACTGATTAAACGGTGATCGAGACATCCGCAGGCAGTGCTTGCTCGATCATCACTTTTAGAGGGGAGTCATCTCGTGTCTATTACTATCGATGAGGGAAGTGCGATGCCGGCGACGGCATTCCGTTACTCCGTGGGGGACGATCTCGGACACGACATCGGTCGCGACGATCGGGCACAGCGCTCGCTACCGCCGTCGCCGCCCACCACGGTCGGCGTGATCGAGAGCATCGCGACGGGTGCCCCGTTGCAGATCTTCGATCAGGCCGAGGCCGCGGACAAGGTCACCGAGCTGTTCGCGGATCCGGTGCAGCGCACCAGGATTCCCCGGATCTACCAGAAGACGAAGATCACCAATCGGCATCTGGCGGTCGACCCGGTCGACCCCGATTTCCTGGAGTTCAGCAGCAAGCCCGCCACCATCCGGGATCGGATGAACCTGTTCTTCGAGCACGCCGCGCCGCTCGCGGTGGACGTGGCCCGCCGCGCCATCGCCGGCATCGAGGATCCGCACGCCGAGATCGGCATGCTGGTGTTCGCCACCAGCACCGGATTCATCGCTCCCGGTGTGGATGTCGCGGTCGTCAAGCAGCTCGGCCTCTCCCCGACGGTGAGCCGCGTCGTGGTCAACTTCATGGGCTGCGCGGCGGCGATGAACGCCTTCCGCACCGCCGTGGACTACGTCCGGGCGCACCCGGACAAGAAGGCCATGGTCATCTGCATCGAGATCAGTTCGGCCAACGCGGTTTTCGACGACAACATCAACGACGTCATCATCCACAGCCTCTTCGGTGACGGATGCGGCGCGGTCGTGATCGGCGCGGGTCAGGTGCACGAGCCGCTGGCTCCGGGCAAGATCGTCATCCGGGACAGCTTCAGCTACCTGTTCGACGACGCGGAGGACGGAATCGTCCTGGGCGTCAACGACAACGGGATCACCTGCGAACTGTCGGCGAACCTGCCGCAGTACATCTACCGCGGTGTCGATCCGGTCATCACGAGCGTGCTGGAACGTAACGGACTGGCCAAGGCCGATATCGATCTGTGGGCCATCCACCCGGGTGGACCCAAGATCATCGAGGAATCGGCGCATTCGCTGGGTATCCCCGTCGAGCGCGCGGCCGTGAGCTGGGACGTCCTGGCGGAGTACGGAAATATGCTGAGTGTCTCGCTTATCTTCGTGCTGGAGAAGATGGTCCAGCAGGCGGAGACGGCGGAACCGATTTCGACCGGTGTGGCTTTCTCCTTCGCGCCGGGCGTCACCCTCGAAGGCATCGTCTTCGACATCATTCGCCGCTAGTCGAGCGAACTGCCCGATTCGAAAGAGCGCAGCAACCATGCAACTCCTCAGATTCCTCATCTCGATTTCCTGGATGCGGATCGTCGCGATCATCGCCGCGGGCCTGCTCTGCGGTGTGGCCAACACCTATCTGGTGACACTCATTCGGGGTGTAGTGTCACCGGAACCGCACCCGAACGTCACGTTCATGGCCTTCGCCCTCACCGGGCTGGTCATCCTCGTCAGCGGTGTCCTCTCGCAGGTCCTGCTGATCCGGTTGGCGCAGGACGCCATCTACCGGCTGCGGTCGGAGTTGAGCTCCGGGATCGTGTCGGCTCCGCTCGAACACCTCGAGCGGCTCGGCATGCACCGGCTGATGACCACGCTCATCGAGGACGTGCGGTCGCTGTCGCAAGCGGTGACGGCCATTCCGAGCATCTGCGTCGACGTGGCCACCATCATCGGCTGCTTCACGTACCTCGCGATCATCTCGGGGCCGATTTTCGCGTTCACCGTGGCCGGAACCCTGCTCGGAATCTCCTGTGTGGAACTGGTTCTCAAGCGGGTGCGCAAGATCTACCGCGAGGCGCGTGAGAACGAGGACGCGCTGCTGCGCTCCTTCCAGGCGGTGACCCTGGGCATCAAGGAACTCAAGCTGCATCGGGGCCGGCGCCGGGACTTCATGGACCGGCACCTGCTCGGCACCGCCAACTCGCTGCGTGAGCAGAACGTCGAGGCGGGCTCCAAGTTCTCGGTGGCTCAGGGCTTCGGACAGCTGCTGCAGCTGGGCACGATGGCGTTGATCCTGTTCTCGATCGCCTCGGCGCTGAACGTGCCCAAGGACGTCATGTTCGGCTACATCCTGGTCACAACGTTCCTGTCGATGCCGATGCAGAACTTCATGCATCGGATTCCGGATCTGCTGCGCGGTGACGTGGCGCTGGCCAAGATTCGCGGCATGGAGCTGTCCATGACGACCGCGCACAACGAGGAGCAGCTCCCGTACACCGAACGGCCCGCGGCCACCTCGGCGCGGCTCGAGCTCGTGGGCGTGAGCTACAGCTACCAGTCCGAAGCGCCGTCGCCGTTCCCGCCGCTGCCGGGTGAGCAGTCGGCACCCGGTGCGGCGCCGAATCCCGGCGGCCATCCGGTGCCGGGTCAGGGTGCGCCCACGGCCGGGCGGCCGGGGCATCCCGGTGCGGGGCGGCCGGGGCAGCCCGGTCATCCGGGTGCGGGCCGACCGGCTCCGGGGCAGCATCACGCGCCGCCGCCGAACGGCGGTCCGGCGCCGCACGGCGCACCGACCGGTCCGGCCGGGCGGCCGGATGTGAACGGCCGCAAGCGAATCAAGCACGGCGCGCCCGATATGCGCCCACCCATGGGACCGCCGCCCTCCGAGGACGCGACGGGCTTTCAGCTCGGCCCGATCGACCTGACCTTCGAACCCGGTCAGATCACCTTCGTCGTCGGCGGCAACGGCAGCGGCAAATCCACTCTCGCCAAGCTGATCACGGGTCTGTACGTGCCGCGCACCGGCACGCTCAAACTCAACGACGAGCCGATCGACCACGAGAACATCGAGTGGTTCCGGCAGAATTCGTCGGCGATCTTCACCGATTTCCACCTGTTCGAGGACTACCTGGGCTTCGAACCCGGCATCGACGTCGAGGTGCGGCGCTACCTCGAGGAACTGCAGATCGCGCACAAGGTGACCGTGCAGGACGGGCGACTGTCCACGATCAATCTGTCCCAGGGACAGCGCAAGCGGCTCGCGCTGCTGACCGCGCTGCTCGAGGACCGCCAGATCTACCTGTTCGACGAATGGGCCGCCGATCAGGAACCCAAGTTCCGCGAGGTGTTCTACCGCGAGATCCTGGCCGATCTCAAGCGCCGCGGCAAGACGGTCATCGTGATCACCCACGACGACCGCTACTTCCACCTGGCCGACCAACTGGTGAAGCTGGACTTCGGACGGGTGGCCGAGGCCGAGGCGGTCGCAGCGCCGACCGCCTGAGTCTCCGCGATACACGATGCCCCGCACCGAGTTTCGGTGCGGGGCATTCGTCTTCTGTTGCCGGATCTCCGTGGCCTTCCATGGGCGAAGCATCGGTGGGCGTGAGGTGCCGGAGTGCCCGAGGGACCGCGCCGGGCATCGAGCGGCGGAGTAATGACGGGCTCGACGTTGTTGCCCGACATATGGTCAGCGGTACATCGGTAGCGAAGCAGCGTCGACGGGAACAGCTTCGGGACTTCCTGCGCACCCGGCGGGCTCGGATCGGGCCCGACGAGGTGGGACTGGTCAGCGCGGGCACTCGCCGAACACCCGGGTTGCGGCGCGAGGAGGTGGCGCAGCTCGCGGGAGTGGGGGTGTCCTGGTACACCTGGCTCGAACAAGGCCGCGATATCAATGTCTCGGCCGAGGTGCTCGATGCCGTGAGCCGCGCGCTACGACTCACCGAACCCGAACGCGCACACCTGTTCCTACTGGCCGGACTGCGACCACCACGCGCCGGCGACTCCTCGGCCGCGACGGTCCCCGCCGAGTTGCGCGGGGTACTCGATTCCTGGGCTCCCCGTCCCGCTGTCCTGCGCGATCGGTACTGGAATCTGCTGGCCGTCAACGACGGCGCCCGCATCGTCTTCGGCTACGACGACACCCCGCACAACTGCCTCGTCACCTTCTTCACCGACCCACGATTCCGCGCCCTGCACCCCGAATGGTCGGCAATGGCCCCCGACCTCGTCGCCGCCTTCCGCGCCGACGCCGCCCACTCCCCCGGCGACCCGATCTTCGCCCGCCTGGTCACCGAACTCTCCAGCGCCAGCCCCGAATTCGCCGAACTGTGGTCCCGCCACGACGTGGCAACCCCCACCCCCGTGATCAAGGTCCTACACCACCCCGAGGTCGGCACGATGAGCTTCGACAAGGTCACCCTCACCGTCGTCGATCACCCCGACTGGTACCTGGAGCTCTACAACCCGACCCCCGCCACCCCCACCGCCGAACGCCTGAACGAGCTGACCCGCCGCAGCCTGCTACCGCTCACCTGATCTCATCAGCCGGCCGTTCAGGAACGTCCTGTGCGTCGACGCAGCCTGGTGGTGGCACACCCAGGTTGAACGCACACTGTTTGAGTCTCGGTCTACTCGCGATGCTGAATCTCATGACACACAACACTTCTCGATTCGACGACAAGATCGCGTTGATCACCGGCGGTACCAGTGGGATGGGTCTGGCGACCGCGCGCAGGCTGCTGAGCGAAGGTGCGCACGTGATCGTCACCGGGCGCGACAAGGACCGGCTCGACGACGCGGCCGGACACCTGCGCACCGAGTTCCCGCAAGCCGAAGCGGCACAGCGCATCCTGGCGGTACGCGGTGACGTCGCGAACCGCGCCGATCTCGACACCCTGACCGATGCCATCCGCACCCGCTACGGTCGCCTCGACGTCCTGTTCGCCAACGCGGGCGTGGCGGAGTTCGCGCCCGTCGCAGACGTCACCGAGGAGGCCTTCGACCGCCTGGTGAACATCAACTTCAAGGGCGTCTATTTCACCGTCCAGCAGTCCCTCCCCCTGCTGAGCGACGGTTCGGCCATCGTCATCAACGCCTCGGTGGTGGTCCACAAGGGCGTCCCCGGCGCGACCCTCTACTCGGCGACCAAGGGCGCGGTGCACAACCTCACCCGCACCCTCGCAGCAGACCTGTCCCCCAGGCGAATCCGAGTGAACTCGGTCAGCCCCGGCTACATCACGACCCCCATGTTCCACGCCAACGTGAGTCTCGAAGCACAACCCGCGGTCGTCGCCACAGTCGCCGCGGGCCGATTCGGCGCCCCCGACGATATAGCCGCCGCCGTAGCCTTCCTGTCCTCCCAGGAAGCCTCCTACATCAACGGCCAAGACCTCCTCATCGACGGCGGCATGATCGCCGCCACCCCGGCGGCAATGCACTAGCGCCGGTACAGGTCAGCCTCTAGGGCACCGGAACTCACCGTCCGCCACACCCCCGGCGAATGCATCCCATTCGCCGGGGGTGAAGACCAGTACATGACCGTCCGGAACCTTCGAATGCCTCACCGCCACAGTGCCATCCACCAGAAACGCGACCTCGACACAGTCCGGCATGCTCTTCGAGACTTCCCGCCCGTTCGCTCGGACGACACCGGCGACGCCTGAAGCTATCCCGGCGCTCGGGACTCGAGAGGATGGCATTTGTGCCGAGAAGCAGCAGGGCCGCGGATCGGTGATCCGCGGCCCTGCCGTTCGTACAAGAGATCCGCTACGCGGAGACCTCGGAACGATCACCACTCCACAGGGTGTGGAACTTGCCGGGACCGTCGGTGCGCTCGTAGGTGTGAGCCCCGAAGAAATCGCGCTGGCCCTGGGTGAGAGCGGCCGGGAGGCGCTCGGCGCGGAGGGCGTCGTAGTACGACAGCGAAGAGGCGAAGGCCGGGACCGGGATGCCGAGCAGGGTCGCGGTGGCGACCACTCGACGCCAGGAGTCGATGGCGGTTTCGATCGCCTCGCGGAAGTACGGCGCCAGGATCAGGGACGGCAGGGCCGGGTCCTGTTCGTAGGCGTCCTTGATGCGGTTCAGGAAGCGGGCGCGGATGATGCAGCCGCCGCGCCAGATCGTGGCCATGTCACCGGGGTTCAGGTCCCAGTCGTACTCGACGCTGCCGGCGGCGATCTGGTCGAAGCCCTGGGCGTAGGCGACGATCTTGGAGGCGTACAGCGCCTGGCGGATGTCCTCGGTGAACTGCTCGACATCGGTCGGCTTCTCGGCCAGCGTGCCCGAGGCCAGACCCTTGGCGGCCTTGCGCTGATCGCGCGAACCGGACAGGGCGCGCGCGAAGACGGCCTCGGCGATACCGGTGACCGGAATGCCCAGATCCAGCGCGGACTTGACGGTCCAGCGGCCGGTACCCTTCTGCTCGGCGGCATCGACGATCACATCGACCAGCGGCTTGCCGGTCTTGGCATCGACCTGGTTCAGCACCTCGGCGGTGATCTCGACCAGGTAGGACTCCAGGTCACCGGAGTTCCACTGGGTGAACACATCCGCGATCTGCTTCGCGCCGAACCCGAGGGCATCGCGGAACAGGTGGTACGCCTCGCCGATCAGCTGCATATCGGCGTACTCGATGCCGTTGTGCACCATCTTCACGAAGTGGCCCGACCCGTCGGGGCCGATGTGGGTGCAGCACGGCGTGCCATCGACCTGTGCCGCAATGCTTTCCAGCATCGGGCCCAGCGATTCGTAGGACTCCTTCGGACCACCGGGCATGATGGCCGGGCCGTTGAGCGCGCCCTCCTCACCGCCGGAGATGCCCGCGCCGACGAAGTTCAGCCCGCGCGCCTTCATCGCTGCCTCGCGCCGGATGGTGTCGGTGTACAGGGCGTTGCCGCCGTCGATGATGATGTCGCCCGGCTCCATCGCGTCGGCGAGCTCCTCGATGACGGCATCGGTCGCGTCACCGGCCTTCACCATGATCAGCACGCGGCGCGGCTTCTCCAGCGCGGCGACGAATTCCTCGATGGTCTCGGTGCGCACGAAATCACCGTCGCCGCCGTGAGCCTCGAGCAGAGCATCGGTCTTCGCGACACTGCGATTGTGCAGCGCCACCGTGTAGCCGTGGTTGGCGAAGTTGCGGGCGATATTGCTGCCCATCACTGCCAGGCCGGTGACCCCGATCTGTGCGCGCGCTGTGGAGGACGCCATGAATCAGTCTCTCTTCTTCGTTCGACAGGGTGAACTTGGGTTACCGCGCGAAGCCGTGCGGTGGCGGTCATGGATCGTGTCCACACCGCCGCATTCTTTCTACCCGGTCGGCCTCACCACGAGCGACCCGGAGTCCCGGTGGGGATGCTGGGCAGACGACCACGCTCTGATACGGTACGAAACGTGTCGTTTCGTAATAAGACCCCCGAGGATCCGGACGATCGAGTGCGCGCCGGACGACCTCGCGATCACCGCCGCGAGGCCGAGATTCTCGCGAGTGTGCTGGAGTTGCTGGGCGAGGTCGGCTACGAGGCGTTGACGTTCGAGGCGGTCGCACGCCGAGCTGGAGCATCGAAAGCGACCCTGTATCGGCGCTGGGAGACCAAGCGCGACATGGTGGTCGCCGCCGTCAAAGCCGGTCCGGCATCTCGCGCGCGCCCCGACGCGATCGATACCGGCTCACTACGCGGAGACCTGATCACCCTGTGCGAACGGCTCGACACCACCATGCGCGCGGCCGATCCGGCGATGAGCCTGCTGTTGCTGCAGGCGGGCCTGCAAGACCCGGACCTCTGCCGTCACATCGAGGACGCGACCGGACCGACCGGCGCCAAACTTCCGGCATCAGTGATCGCGGCGGCGGTCGAACGCGGCGAACTACCGCCCGGTGCGCAGCCGTTCCCCTACGAGGAGATCACCGGATCGGTCCTGCTCCTGCGCAGACTGAACGGACTGCCCACCGGACCCGAGTATTTGACGCACCTGATCGACGCCATCCTGATTCCCGCACTGCGAGCGAGCGCCGACCCCGCTCCCCCACTGCCGGGCATCTTCTCCTGAGCACTTCCCACCAAACGAAAGGTGCGCGCCAGTGACGGGCACGACGATCGACGATTTCGACTACCGGCAGCTGCCCGGCGAAGGCGGCCTGCCGGTGAATGTCGCCGTGGGCGGGTCCGGCCACCCTCTGGTGCTGCTGCACGGTTTCCCGCAGACCCATCTCATGTGGCGGCACATCGCCCGCGAACTCGCCGGGCAGTACACGGTCATCGCGCCCGACCTGCGCGGCTACGGCGCGAGCGGCAAACCCGAGGAGACGTCCCCGCACACCTACTCCAAGCGGACCATGGCGCACGACATCGTCTCCGTCGCACACGAACTCGGGCACGAACAATTCGCCCTGATCGGCCACGATCGCGGTGCGCTCGTCGGTGTGCGCGCCGCACTCGACCACCCCGATACCGTCACCCATCTGGGGATCCTGGACGTGCTGCCCACCATGGACACCTGGGACGTGCTGCACGGCGTGGACGCCGCGGTCGCCTGGCACATGTATCTGATGGCGCAGCCGAAAGGCTTGCCCGAGCGAATGATCGACGCGGTGGCCGAGGATTTCTTCGCCTCCTTCCTCGACGCCTGGGATCCCGCCGGCACCACCTTCCCGCCGCACATTCGCCGGCATTACATCGAAAGCTGTTCGCGGGCGGTGCCTTCCATCGTCGCGGACTACCGGGCAACCGCCGGTATCGATCTCGAGATGGATCGAGCAGACCGCAAAGCGGGCGCGCAATTGATCATGCCCGTGGGCGTGCTCTCCCAGGACTGGGGTTCGCGCCTGGGGTTCGACGCCTCCGCCCTCTGGCGGGAGTGGGCGCCGCACGCCACCTACCAGCCGATCGAGGCCGGGCATTTCATGGCCGAGGAGAAGCCTGCGGACGTCGCGGCCTTCATCCGGAATCTGTTGCAACGCAATACCACTCGATAACCGGACATAGTTGCACGCCGGAAAAGCGAAGCCCCGCACCGGAACCGGTGCGGGGCTTGCGTCGAGTCACACCATCAGCGCAGCGCGGCAGCCTTGCGACGCGCGGCCGAGGCCTTCTTCGCAGCGGCCGTCTGCTCCGAAGCCTTCGGTGCCGCAGCCTTTTTCGCGGGCGCCTTCTTGGCGGCAGCGGACTTGGCCGGAGCCGCTTTCGCGGCACCGGACTTCGCCTTGGCCGGTGCGGGCGCGGACAGCGACGGCGGCTGGGCGTCCAGCACCGTCTTCAGGAACTGGCCGGTGTAACTTTCCGGCACCGCGGCGACATCGTCCGGAGTGCCCTGGGCGATGACCATTCCACCGCCCGAACCACCCTCGGGCCCCATGTCGATCACCCAGTCGGAGGTCTTGATGACATCGAGGTTGTGCTCGATGACGATGACGGTATTGCCCTTCTCGACCAGACCGTTGACGACCTTGAGCAGCTTGCGGATGTCCTCGAAATGCAGCCCCGTGGTGGGCTCGTCGAGGATGTAGACGGTGCGGCCGGTCGAACGCTTCTGCAGTTCGGCCGAGAGCTTCACGCGCTGTGCCTCACCACCCGAGAGCGTCGGCGCGGACTGGCCCAGGCGCACATAACCCAGACCGACCTCGACCAAGGTCTTGAGATACCGGTGAATGGAGGTGACCGGCTCGAAGAACTCCGCGGCCTCCTCGATCGGCATATCGAGCACCTCGGCGATGGTCTTGCCCTTGTAGTGCACCTCCAGGGTTTCCCGGTTGTAGCGCGCACCGTGGCACACCTCGCACGGGACGTACACGTCCGGCAGGAAGTTCATCTCGATCTTGAGAGTGCCGTCGCCCGAACATGCCTCGCAGCGACCGCCCTTCACGTTGAAGGAGAACCGGCCGGGCTGATAGCCGCGCACCTTGGCCTCCGTGGTGGCCGCGAACAGGGTGCGGATCTTGTCGAAAACTCCCGTGTAGGTCGCCGGATTCGAGCGCGGGGTACGGCCGATCGGCGACTGGTCCACCTGCACCAGCTTGTCCAGATGATCGAGGCCGTTGACGCGGGTGTGCCGGCCCGGCACCTGACGCGCGCCGTTGAGCTTGTTGGCCAGCACGGTCGCCAGGATGTCGTTCACCAGCGTCGACTTGCCCGAGCCCGAAACGCCGGTGACCGCGGTGAGCACACCCAGCGGGAAGTTGACGTCGATGTTCCGCAGATTGTGCTCGGTCGCGCCGACCACGGTGAGCTGCTTCTTCTTGTCGATCGGCCGCCGCACCAGCGGCACCTCGATCTGCTCACGACCGGAAAGGTAAGCGCCCGTGAGGGAATTCTTGTCCTTCAGCAGACCCTCGTAGGGACCGGAGTAGACCACCCGGCCACCGTGCTCACCCGCGAGCGGGCCGATGTCCACCACCCAGTCCGAGGCGTGGATGGTGTCCTCGTCGTGCTCGACCACGATCAGGGTGTTGCCGAGCGACTTGAGCCGCGTGAGGGTCTCGATGAGACGTCGGTTGTCGCGCTGATGCAGGCCGATGGACGGCTCGTCCAGCACGTACAACACACCGACCAGACCGGAACCGATCTGCGTGGCGAGCCGGATACGCTGCGCCTCACCACCGGACAGCGTGGCCGCCGCACGGGACAGGCTCAGATACTGCAGGCCCACGTCGAGCAGGAAGCCCAGGCGCGCCTGGATCTCCTTGATCACCTGCGCGGCGATGGCGGCCTGACGCTCGTCGAGGGTCAGGCCGTTGAGGAATCCGGCGGCCTCGCCGATCGAGAGTTCGGAGATGTCGGCGATGGACTTGATGTCCTCGCCCGCGCGCAGGGTGACCGCGAGGATCTCGGGCCGCAGCCGCGCGCCGTTGCACACCGGGCACGGGATGTCCCGCATGTACCCGTCGTAGTGCTCCTTCATCGCCTCGGATTCGGTGCTCTCCATCCTGCGCTGCAGGAACGGCATCACACCCTCGAAATCGGCGTAGTACGAACGCTTGCGGCCGTACCGGTTGGTGTACGAGACGTGCACCTGCTCGGAACTGCCCTCGAGCACCGCCTTGCGGGCCTTGGGCGAGAGGCTGTTCCACGGGGTCTTCATCGAGAAGCCGAGGCCCTCGGCCAGACCCGACAGCAGCCGGGTGAAGTACTCGGCCGTCTGCCCGCGCGACCACGGCGCGATCGCACCGTCCGCCAGGCTCAGATCCCCGTCCGGCACAACCAGATCGGGGTCGACCTCCTTGCGAATGCCGAGACCGGTGCAGTCCGGGCACGCGCCGTAGGGCGAGTTGAACGAGAAGGACCGCGGTTCCAGATCCTCGATGTCGAGCGCGTGCCCGTTCGGACACGCCAGGCGCTCGGAGAAGCGGCGCTCACGATCGTGCGCGTGTTCGTCGCGGTCCACGAAGTCCAGCACCACGATGCCGTCGGCCAGACGCAGCGCGGTCTCGATCGAATCCGTCAGGCGCTGCTTGGAATTCGTCTTCACGGCGAGGCGGTCGATCACGACCTCGACGTCGTGCTTCTCCTGCTTCTTGAGCTTGGGCACGTCGGTGAGCGAATACACCACACCGTCCACCCGCACCCGCGAGTAGCCCTGCCCGTGCAGCTGATCGAACAGGTCGACGAACTCGCCCTTGCGAGTGCGCACCACGGGCGCCAGGACCTGGAACTTGAGGCCCTCCTCCATGGCCAGGACCTGATCCACGATCTGCTGCGGCGACTGCTTCTCGATCAGATGACCACAGACCGGGCAGTGCGGCGTGCCCGCGCGCGCGAAGAGCAGGCGCAGGTAGTCGTACACCTCGGTGATGGTGCCGACCGTGGACCGCGGATTGCGGTTGGTCGACTTCTGATCGATCGACACCGCGGGCGAGAGGCCCTCGATGAAATCCACATCGGGCTTGTCCATCTGCCCGAGGAACTGCCGCGCGTACGCCGACAGCGACTCCACATAACGCCGCTGTCCCTCGGCGAAGATCGTGTCGAATGCCAGCGAGGACTTCCCCGAGCCGGACAACCCCGTGAACACGATGAGACTGTCGCGGGGTAGGTCGAGGTCGACCCCTTTCAAGTTGTGCTCCCGCGCTCCGCGCACCGTCAGGCGATCCGCCACAAGCCGTCCTTCCAACGTTTCGGCATCCAGACTTACCCCCGACGCCATGCTAGGCGCGCCCACCGACAAGTTTCGATGAGCGCGCTGCAACGCTGGTCACAAGCGATTCCGGAATAGGCCGGAATACCGCTCGGTACTGCGGAAATACCAGTCAGGCGAGCCGCTCGACCGCCCCCTGCACGTTCCCGCCCGGCGACAGCGGACGACGCACACAGGTCGCGATCGCCCGCGGTTGCAGACCGCGTTCGCGCGCCCGGTCCTCCGCGCCGAGCGCGGTCACCAGCGACAGATCTCCGTCGAATCGGCGGTAGAGCAACCGCCCGCGCCGCGAATCGGGATCGGTATAGAACAGGTACGGCAATCCGCTCAGGCACAGCCGCGCACCGGCCTCGTCGTCCAGCAGTGTCGGCACCGGATCCCGATGCCGGCGCACCGTGCGCACGCCGAGCGGACCGGTCCAGCACACCACCGCGTCGGTGCCGGTCTCGGCATCGACGAACAGGTGGGCGTCGTAATCCATGGCGTCGAGCACCTGCGCCGCGACGACCGAGGTCATCACCTGCAGCCGACAATCCTTGCGGCGCACGATGGGTCGCGGCTCGGTCACCACGGCCAGGTTCGGGCGCGAGGGGTCCGGCCAGGGCCGGGACAGCTCGTCCGGCGAGCAGGACAACCGCATGTCCAGACGCTCGAGCGCGAAGGTGGAGGCGAATTTCCCCGGCCCCGCGACCTGCACCCGGAATGCCTTCCCCAGCGCCCGGACGCTCGCCTGCACCAGGGTGGCCTCGTCCTCGTCGTCGGGCCAGTGCAGGCGTGCCCGCACCGGCCCTTCGACGCCGTGCCGGCGCAGGATTCTGCCCAATCCGCGCACCACACGGGTCACCTCCGCGGGAGGGACAGGCCCCTGCGTGGTCACCACGAAGTCGGGATCCACTCCACTCGACCACACATCGAACGCGCCCATCGTCGACCCGCTTTCTTCAATTCGACCCAAACCGGTCTCCGAACCGGCAACCCGTACACATGGCATCACGGTGCGCTGCCGTGGGGACAGTGCCGAAAGTCCCCTCCGGGGCACTTTTCGGGAATTTGTTCCGCTAAATAACGCCCAGGCCACGAGACGGTCGCTAACGGGCAAAACAGACACGGTCGCTACCGGGCAAAACAAAGGACCTTTGCCCGTATCGGCCCGGGTCGGGGCGGGTTACGTTGGGCTGTGTCACCTCGGGCAGGCGCGCGTCCGCGCCCGGACACCCGACGCACGCTCAGTAGCCCGATGAACTCGGAGGCCGCCGTGATCAACGTCTTTCTGGTGGACGACCATGAAATCGTCCGCCGCGGACTGACCGACCTGCTGGAAGAGGATCCGGAACTGCACGTGGTCGGCGAGGCCGGCGACGTCGCCGAGGCGCTGTCGCTGATCCCCGCGCTGCGGCCCGATGTGGCGGTGCTCGACGTGCGCCTGCCCGACGGCAACGGCATCGAACTGTGCCGGGATCTACTCGCCGAACTGGACGATCTGCGCTGCCTGATCCTCACCTCCTACACCGACGAGCAGGCCATGATGGACGCCATCCTGGCCGGGGCCAGCGGCTATGTGGTCAAGGACATCAAGGGCATGGAACTGGCCAAGGCCATCAAGGAGGTCGGGGCGGGGCGCTCGCTGCTGGACAACCGGGCCGCCGCGGCGCTGATGGCCAGACTGCGGCGCAGCACCGAATTCGACGGTCCGCTCGCGGGTTTGACCGATCAGGAACGCAAACTCCTGGATCTGCTGGGCGAGGGCCTGACCAATCGGCAGATCGCCGAGCGCATGTACCTGGCCGAGAAGACGGTCAAGAACTACGTCTCGCGACTACTGGCCAAACTCGGCATGGAACGGCGCACGCAGGCCGCCGTGCTGGCATCGAAACTCCGTACGGGACAGCCACGTTCGGCATGACAACCTTCCGGCAACCAGTCGCCGCGTAGACTCCGCAGGGCCGTGTGCACCATCGGACAGCAGGACTGAACATATGCACGACGCTCACCGCGCCGGACCACCCTCGGTGCGAGATACGCTGTCGCAGTTGCGATTACGCGAATTGCTCTCCGAGGTCAAGGACCGCGTGGAGCAGATCATCGATGCGCGCGATCGCATCGACGGACTGGTCGAGGCCATGCTCGCGGTCACCTCCGGCCTCGATCTCGATCAGACTCTGCGCACCATCGTGCGGGTCGCGACCGGCTTGGTCGACGCGCGGTACGGCGCGCTGGGCGTGCGCGGGCACGAAGAACAGTTGAGCCAGTTCATCTATCACGGCATCGACGAGCAGACCCGCGTCCTGATCGGCGATCTGCCCGAGGGCCACGGCGTGCTCGGGCTCCTGCTGGCCCGCCCCGAACCGGTCCGGCTCGACGACCTGACCCGGCATCCCGACGCGGTCGGCTTCCCGCCACACCATCCGCCCATGCACACCTTCCTCGGTGTGCCGGTGCGCATTCGCGGCGAGGTCTTCGGAAACCTCTACCTCACCGAGAAATCCGGCGGACATCCGTTCACCGAGGACGACGAGGTGCTGCTGCAGGCCCTGGCCGCCGCGGCCGGCATCGCCGTGGACAACGCCCGGCTGTACGAGTCGGCCCGCACCCGGCAGGCGTGGATCGAGGCCACCCGCGACATCGCGACCGAATTCCTGGCCGACACCGATCCGAATCAGGTGCTGGCCACCGTGGTCGAGCACGCGCGCGAGCTCACCGCCTCGCATCTCGCGCTGCTCGCGGTGGTGACCGACCCCGACACCCCGCCCGAGGACAATTCCGAACTGGTGGTGGTGCAGTCCTCGGGACTCGGTGGGCTGGACGGTGATCCGGTCGTACGCACCACCGGCACCGCGGTCGGGCAGGCGCTGACCACCCGCACCCCGCTGCGCTTCGACGACGCCCGGCACATCGACCTGGGCAAGCCCATCGGGGGGATCGGGCCCGCGCTGGTGCTCCCGCTGCACACCCCCGATTCCACGCTGGGCGTGCTGATCACGCTGCGCCCCGCCGAATCCGCCCCGTACAGCGACGAATTGGTGGAACTGATCGCCGCCTTCACCGATCAGGCCGCGCTGGCCATGCAATTGGCGGTGGCCCAGCGGCGCGTGCGCGAACTCGACATCCTCACCGACCGCGACCGCATCGCCCGCGATCTGCACGATCACGTCATCCAGCGTCTGTTCGCCATCGGCCTGTCCCTGCAGGGCACGGTGCCGCGCGCCCGGGTGCCCGAGGTGAAACAGCGACTCACCGACACGATCAACGATCTACAGGATGTGGTGGAGGAGATCCGCACCTCGATCTTCGACCTGCACGGGGGCAACGGGCACAGCACCCGGCTGCGCCAGCGCATCGAGAAGGCGATCAAACAGCAGACCATCGACACCAAGATCCGCGCGCTCATGCACGTCACCGGACCGCTGTCGGTGGTCGAGCCCGGTCTGGCCGATCACGCCGAAGCCGTTGTGCGCGAGGCGGTCAGCAACGCGGTGCGGCATTCGGGGGCGGACACCATCACCATCGATATCGGCGTCGCGGACGATCTGACCATCGTGGTGGCGGACAACGGCTGCGGTATCACCGACAACATCACGCCGAGCGGGCTGACCAATCTCGCTCGCCGCGCCGAGGAGTCCGGCGGCAGCCTGGCCGTCTACCCCCGCCGTGACCAGGCGGGCGAGGGCAAGGGAACCAAACTCAACTGGTCGGTCCCCCTGCACTGAGCGCAGGGCGGACCGGCACCGAATCCGCGCATCATCCGCACCGCGAATCAGCGGTACCGATTCCGCCGATCAACCGAATCACACCGGGCCGAGCAACACCGCGGAGTTGTTGCCGCCCATACCCAGCGCGGTCTTGAGGGTGATGCCGTTGCCGCCGGGGACGACCCCGTCCACCAGGCGGGCGTGAGCTTCCGCGACGACCGGAGCCGAGATCAGCACATTGCGCTCGTATCCCAGCGCGACGCCCGCGATCTCGACGCCCGCCGAGGCCGCCTGACAGTGCCCGGTGAGCGGTTTGGTTGCGCAGACCAGCGGCTTGTCGTCGAACATTTCTCGCAGCAGCGCGGTTTCGGCATCATCGCACTGCTGGGTACCCGAACCGTGCGAGTTCAGATAGGCCACTTCCTCCGGCCGCACATCGGCATTGACCAGAGCGCGGCGCACGCAGTCGAAGATGTGCTCGTAGGAGGGCTCCAGCGAGATCACGTGATAACCGTCGTTGGACATCGCCCCGCCGAGCATCGCGAGATACGGGCGATCGGCCTCGCGGGTGACCACGAACGCCGTGGACGCCTCACCCCAGCTGAATCCGCGCGTGCCGGCTTGGAACGGACGGCACGCGGTGAGCGGATCGACATCGGTGATCGCCGCGCCCAGGGATTCGAAGTGCTCGACCATGTCGGGAGTGGCAGACAGGTCGGTCGCCACGACCACCACATCGTCGGCGATGCCCTGGGCCAGCCACAGTTGCGCGGTGATCAGCGCGGCGTTGGCCGAGGAGCAGGCGGCCGTCACGTTCATCGCCGGGCCGTGGAACCCGAACTCCTGGGTGATCATGGAGATCGGGGTGGACGGTAATAGTCGCAGGTAGTCCCGGGCCCGCTGGTGTCCGTGGTCCTCGACGTAGAAATCCCGCATCTCGTACACATTTCCCAGCACGATGGCGTGCAGGACGCCGACCGTGCGACCGGGACGCCAGCCGCGTTCGGTGGCGTCGGCGACGGCCTCGCGCACCGATTCCTGCACCGCTCGGACGTAGCGGCTCGGGCCGAGATTCCCGTCACCGCCGTCCGGCACGCGGGCAACCCACCCGTGTCGATCACGGTTTTGCCCGTACCCTGGATACAGCCGGGCTGCGGGCTTGCCGCTCAGCAAACCCTCCCAGAGGGCTTCGCGACCCCAGCCGTACCCGGTGACGGCACCGATACCGGCAATCGTCATATGATCTTGGTGCTGTTCTGCGGTATTCATGATGGGGGTGGTGCCAGGCATTTGCGTCGCTCCCTTCAGAGCCGGTGCCTGTAACTATCGCGAATGACAGGCCGATGCTGTGCGGGACTGTGAGTGATCCAATAGTGGTTGGCGTGGTGACCCAGCAACCTAGCCAAGCCCCACAATAGTGCCGTGCTCGACCGACGTGTTCCAACGACGATCAGGGGGTGCTTGAGGTGGTTGGTAACGATCGGGCAACTGCCCCGACCGATGCCGAACAACTGGCCCAGCGGTACCGCTCGCTCGTGGAGTACAGCCCTGACGGGGTGGTGGTACACGAGCGAGGTCTCATCGTGTACGCCAACCCGGCGATGATCCGGTTGCTCGGTGGCGACTGCGCGGAGGACATCATCGGGCACCCCGTCGCCGATTTCGTGGAACCGCGTGACATACCGGAGATGCTGGACCGCATTCGCCGTCTCAGCAGCGCCGGAACCGCGTCCGAGCCCGCCACTCTGACCCTGCTGCGCCGCGACGGCACCGCGGTCGACTGCGAGACCGTCTCGGTGCTCACCACCTGGCACGGGCAGATCGCGTACCAGGTGGTCGTGCACGATCTGACCGAGCAGCGCCGCGCCGAGGCCGCACAGCGGCGCGCGGAGCAGTTCTTCACCACGGTGGTGACCCAGCTCGAGGAGGGCGTGGTGGTCATCGACCGGGAAGGCCGGATCGAATCGGCCAATCCGGCCGCCCGGCGAATCTTCGGCTACGACGCCGACGATCTCGAGGGCACCAAGATCGACGATCTGCCGCTGACCCTGTTGGACGCCAACGCGCAACCGATGCCGACCTCCTGGTACCCGGTGATCCGCACGCTCGCGACCGGAGAAACGGTGACCCGCTTCGTCTTCGGCGTCGACCGGCCCGACGGGCAGCGTCGCTGGCTCTCGGCCTCGAGTCGCCTGCTCAATCCCGAGGACCCCAACTCCCCGGCCGTGTCCTCGTTCAACGACATCACCGAGTTCCGGGCCAGCAGAAGGCAATTGGAATACCAGGCCACCCACGATCCGCTGACCGGCCTGGCCAATCGGGCGCTCGTGCTGTCCCGGCTCGCGGGAGCGCTGGGCACCACCGAGACCCTGCCGGTCTCGACCGTGCTGTTCATCGACCTGGACGGGTTCAAGGCCATCAACGACACGCTCGGGCACGCGATCGGCGACACCGTGCTGCAGATCGTGGCGCAGCGTTTGCAGCGCGGCCTGCGCGCGGACGACATCGTGGGCCGGATCGGCGGCGACGAATTCCTGGTGCTGCTGTCCGGGCGCACCCTGGGCGAGGATCTCGAGGCTCTGGTCGCCCGGCTGCGCCAGACCATGGCCGAGCCGATCATCGCGCGCGGTCATCGCATCCAGGTCGACGCCTCCATCGGCATCACACCCCTGCACAGGGGCGACGGCCGCAGCCCCGAGGCCGTGCTGCACGACGCCGACCTGGCCATGTACCGAGCCAAGCCGACCGGTCATCAGAACGGCGTGCTGAGCCGCCGCAGCGACAGCACCCACGCCTCGTGACCGGTCACCTACCTGCCGGTACGGCGCACCCGTCGAACGCGAACTAGACTCGACAACTCTGTTCTCGATGCTTCGCACGTTGCGCCCGGGCGGCCGATGTGGTGACAAGGAGTTCCGCTTTGCCAGATTTGACCGAGGAACGTCGCGCGTCCGCATCGGACGACGGCGCATCGAACACCACCGATGCCGCCACCGCGGACATGGAGCGGGAACAGCAGCACCTGGACGTGCTGTACGAGCGTCTCGACGGAATGCGCGAATACGCCCAACGCCGGCTTCGCACCGTACTGCTGGAGACCGGTGGCACCCCGCAGGCCCGCACCGAACGGGAATCGTTCTCGCAGCTCTACTCCGAGGATCTGTCGAAATACGATGCCGCCGAACATGGTCTGTGCTTCGGGCGGATCGATCTCGAGAACGCCGACTCCTCCCCCGGCGCCGACGGCGACGCGGCGACCAACGGTAATGCGGCCACCAACGGCGATGCGGCGGCAGATTCCGGCGAGGCCGAGGTCCGCTACATCGGCCGCATCGGCATCCTCGACGAGACCGGCGATTACGAGACCCTGCTGCTGGATTGGCGCGCGCCGATGGCGCGGCCCTTCTACCTCGCCACCACCGCCGCGCCCGACGGTGTGACCCGGCGGCGGCACATTCGCTCACGCAATCGCAAGGTCACCTCGCTCAACGACGAGTACCTGAGCCTCGAGGCCGCCCGCCGCGACGGTGTGTTCGGCAGCGACGGCGGTGTGGGCAGCGAGAGCGCCCTGCTGGCCGCGCTCAATGCCGCCCGCACCGGCCACATGAACGACATCGTCGAGACCATCCAGAGCGAGCAGGACGCGATCATCCGGTCCGAGCACAAGAGCGTGCTCGTGGTGCAGGGCGGACCCGGCACCGGCAAGACCGCGGTGGCGCTGCACCGCGCGGCGTTCCTGCTGTACACCTATCGCAAGCAGCTGGACAAGGCCGGCGTGCTGATCATCGGACCGAACAGCACCTTCCTGGACTACATCGGCCAGGTGTTGCCCTCGCTGGGTGAGACCGGCGTGCTGCTGTCCACGATCGGCAATCTGTACCCGGGAGTGCAAGCCACCCTGGAGGATTCGCTCCGGGCGGGCGAACTCAAGGGTTCGCTCGAGATCCTCGATGTGCTCAAGAAAGCGGTGCGTGACTGGCAGGACGTGCCCTCGGATCCGGTCCGGCTGCACTTCGACGGCCACGATCTGCTGCTGGATCGCAAGATCGTGTCGCGGGCGCGTGGACGAGCCCGCTCCTCGCGACGCCCGCACAATCTGGCCCGGCCCATCTTCGCGGCCGCGGTGGTGGACGCGCTCACCGAACAGCTGGCACTGATCATCGGCGGCAATCCGCTGGGCGGGCGAAACCTGTTGAGCCAGACCGATCTCACCGAGATCCGCGACGAGATGCGTGCGGATGCCGATATCCAGCGTGCCATCGCCGTGCTCTGGCCGATTCTGACCCCGCAGGACGTACTCGCCGGACTGTGGGCCGATCCGAAGCGATTGGCCAGTGCCGCAAGCCATCTCAGCGAGGCCGATCGCGCCGAACTGCATCGCCCCGACAACGGCGAGTGCAGCGACGCCGACGCGCCGCTGCTGGACGAGCTGGCCGAGTTGCTCGGCGTGGACGACACCGAGGAGCGCGAGCGCGCCCGCCGCCGCTGGCGCGCCCAGCTCGCCGAGGCCCAGGACGCGCTGGACATCCTGACCGGTTCCGCGCCACAGGATCTCGAGGACGAGCTCGATCCGGAACTGCTGATGGCCTACGACCTGATCGACGCCGGCCAGCTGGCCGAACGCCAGCAGGTTCGCACCAGTCAGACCACCGCCGAACGCGCCGCGGGTGACCGCACCTGGACCTACGGTCACGTCATCGTCGATGAGGCGCAGGAACTTTCGGAGATGGCGTGGCGAATGGTCATGCGGCGCATCCCGAATCGCTGGATCACCGCCGTCGGCGATGTGGCGCAGACCGGCGACCCGGCCGGTGCGTCCTCCTGGCAGCAGGTGCTCGAGCCCTATGTGGCCAAGCGCTGGAAGCTCACCGAGCTGACCGTCAACTACCGCACCCCCGCGGAGATCATGGCGATCGCGGGCGACGTGCTGGCCGAGATCGACCCGGGCGCGGTGATTCCGCGCTCGGTCCGCGATTCGGGTTTCGCACCCCGCGCCGTGCGCGTGCCCGAGCCGGAACTGGCCGCGGAGGTGGGCCGCCTGGTCGCCGAGGAGGCCACCCATCCGGGCACCACCGCGGTCATCGTCCCGCACGATCTGGTCGCGGAACTGTCGCACCCGACCGGTGATTCGGCGCGCGTGCTCACCGTGCACGAGGTCAAGGGCCTGGAATTCGACGCCGTCATCCTGGTCGAACCGCACCGGATCCTCACCGAATCCCCGCGCGGCGCCAACGATCTCTACGTGGCCCTGACCCGCTCCACTCAGCGCCTGACCGTGGCGCACACGCGGGATCTGCCCGCGGTCCTGCACCGGCTGAGCTGAGCGCGGAACCCCCGGACAGCGCGAGTACCCGGACACAGAAGTGGCCGTGCCCTTTCGGGCACGGCCACTTCGTTCGTTTCGTGTGGTTACCGTACGGTGTGCACGATCAGCACATCGCTGCGCGACTTGCGCGCAACGTCCGACGGAACCGAGCCGAGCAGGCGTCCGGCGAGGGTGTTGAGGCCACGGTTACCGATCACCAGAAGGTCGGCGTCGACTTCCTTGACCAGGGTGAGCAGGGATTCGACGGGCTCGCCGACCACGGCCTTCTCCACGACGTTGGCCGCGCCGGCGGCGGCGGCCTTGTCTCGGGCCACGCGCAGGATCTCGCTGGTGGGGGCGGAGCCGCGGACCTGGTAGGCCTCGTCCTTCAGTACATCCGCGGCGGCCGCGACATCGCGGTCGTCGGTCGGGTAGTACGCACAGGCGATGTACAGCGTGGCGCCCTCGTCGCCGGCCAGAGCTGCGGCCCGCTCGACGGCGACGTACGACGAGTCCGAGCCATCGGTACCGACGACGATCGTCCGGTAGGCGGTCATTATCTCCTCCAAGTACAAGGGTCAGGGCCGCGACGTGAACCGCGTCGATGCGGTTACCGGCGCGGCAACATCGCCTGACAATAGCGGCATAACTGGCGGAAATTTTCGATATCGCAACACATCACACCTACGTGCCGCCCCGGACCTGCGGCGCATTGTCCTGACGGGCCGGAAAGGACCCCCACCACCAGCGAAATTCCCGAGCGATTGTGACGCTTCACAAGAATCACCAACCCTGTTGTACGCCTGGGATTTTGGTCACAAACAGGGATTCTGCGAGAAAACGAACCGCCCCGCCCGACCCGCACCGGGCGGTTCGAGCGGAGCGGGATTTCGCGGCGACTCCTCGACCTCAGGGCGAGTGATAGTCGGCCCAGAACCAGCCGAGAATCACGCTGAGGATGGTCATGTTCTCCTCTCCGGACGGCCGTTCGATGACGCGCAATACCAACGCGGGCCCCACTCGGGTCAGAGGCTGAAAAGCGGCCCGGTGACGGTCAATCCGAGGTCGCCGCCGACGTAGGCGAAGAACGCGAACAGCATGAGCGCCGCACCGGCCAGCGCCAGATCCTTGTTGAAGGAGATCATCTCGGTCTGCTTGGCCTGCGGATCGGTCTCCTTCCAGAACGCGTGCATCAGGAAAGCGGTCGGCAGCAGGAACACGAACAGCAGCAGGGCGCCCAGATCCGCCCAGATGCCCAGCAGCACGCTCAGCCCGCCCACGGCCAGCAGCAGACCCGAGGCGAACACCGCCGCCTTGGGCGCGGGAACGCCCTTGAACTGCGCGTACTGCGCCATCGCCTCGGTCTGGGTCAGGTGACCCACGGCCGAACTCAGGAACAACGCTACGAACAGGATCCGCCCGATCAACACCAGCACATCCATGGCCAGCTCCTTCGTCGAGTGAAACAATTGCCATTGGGTGACACGGCAACCAACTTCATCAGCGATAAGGATATTCCTGTTCCCGCCTCTGGTCAGGACCCTAGCGATCCTCGCGCGTATTCCAGCGGAGCCATTCCGATCTCCTGCGCGAACTCCCTGGAGAAGTGCGCCTGATCGAAATAGCCGAGCTCGAGCGCCAGCGCCGCCAGGTCCGAGGTCCGCCCCTCGGCCAGCAGATGCGCGCCGTCCTGCAGCCGGTAGCGGCGCAACACCCACTTCGGGCCCGCGCCGACATAGCGCCGGAACAGCCGCTGCAGGGTCCGCACCGGAATCTCGAAAAGTTCTGTGACCTGGTCGACCCTGGTCAAATCGCGGCCCGATTCCATGGCCGCGATGATCTCGAGCACCTGCGTGTAGGCGGCGTCCTCGGACGGATCGCGATGGGTCGCGGCCGCGCGGAGAAAGTCCTCGACCAGACTGCGGCGGCGTTCGGGCTCGGTCTCGGCGAGTACGGCATCGACCAGTCCGGCGGCCTCGGGGAACTCCGATTCCGGGAAGACCGCGCTCATCGGGACAGAGGTGTCACGAAGCGAACCCACGTCCAGTCCCGTGAACGCGCCGAAGCCGCCCGCCAGGAACTTCACCCCGAAGCTCTCCCCCAGGCCGGCGAGTTCGCGCACGTACTTCCTGGTCCACACGCCGGTGACGAACCCTCCGGTGCGCTCGTGACAGGACTCGAAGGTCAGATTGACCGAGGGGTACGGCAGCACCTCGGCGAAATAGGGCGGCATACCGCGCCGATCCCACTTGACCGTCCAGTACCACTCGACGTAACCGCTGACCTCCGCACCGGCCGCGAGCCGGCTGAGATTGTTGGCGCGCAACTGCTCCCGCGGATACAGCAGCCCCTTGGTGGTCTCCGGTGGCGGCGCCGGGCGAGACCCATCAGACGAGGTCATGGCGCTGTCGCATTCTTACAAGACCATCCGCGTCGCGACGGCGAGAGTGGTACTCATGAGCAACGCAGTGAATCCGATCCCCGAGAACTACCACTCCATCACCTGCTTCCTGGCGGTCACCGACGGCAACAAGGCCATCGACTTCTACACGAATGTATTCGGCGCGAAGGTCATCAGCCGCAACGACCTGCCCGACGGACAACCCGCGCACGCCGAGCTGCTGATCGGCGATTCCACCATCCAGACCGGCATGGAATCACCCGAGCACGGACTGCGCGCCCCGAGCGGCGAGATCGTGAACGTCAGCATCGTGCACTACTGCCCCGATGTGGACGCGGTCGTCGCCCTGGGCGCCGAACACGGCGCCCGCCGGACCGAGGAGCCGGCCACCTTCGTCACGGGCGACAGGTACGGCGTCGTCATCGATCCGTTCGGGCACCGCTGGGTCTGCATGACCCGGGTCGAGGACGTCTCCAGAGAAGAGGCCGAGCGGCGCGTGAACGAGTGGATGGCACAGCAGAGTTGAGGGAACGATGCGCGGCCCGTCGAGGCCGCGCATCCCCATCAGATGGCTATCGCCGCCGGTGTCACCGAAGGCACCGGAAGCGAAACCTCTTCCCCCACAGTGATAATCGGCGCGAGAGTGGACTCCGCGCGAACGGCGGCCTCCGCCATGGGGCGCGGGGCCACCTCCATCACGGCCTCCGTCACCGCCAGAGTTCTGCCCAGGCGCGGCGCATCGCGCAAACCCGTATCCCCTTGCAGCAGAAGCCTTACCGCCGCCCACGGTAGGTTCACCCCCGCGAACGACGTCTGGAACAAACCCGCTGACGGGCGCGGATTCGCCTCGAGCAGCACCGGTTCGCCGTGGCGATGACGGAACTGCACATTCGTCAGATAGGCGAGTTCGAAATGCTCGACCAGGCGTGCGGCGAGATCGATGATCACGGGATCGTCCAGCAGCAGTCGATAGCGACCCTGTTTGGATCGTGGAACCCCGACCAGCAGGTCACCACCGGGAGCCGACAGACAGTCGACACTGATCTCCGGCCCCTCCAGGAACGGCATGACGATCAGTTCCGGAGCGACGCCGCCCTGCTCCACGACCCGATCCAGCGCACCCGCCACCGCGTCGAGGGAGGCGACCGGCAGCGGCGGAGCCAGCAGATCATCGACGCTCAGCGGCCGGTCCTGCAGAATCCGGAAGCCGAAGGCCGAGTACTCCCCGGTGGGCTTGATGCAGAGCCGCTCGTCGGTCAGCGACAATTCGCCGACCGCGGCACGCAGCCCGGCCGCATCGGAGACCGCACGCCACGGCGGCACCGGAAGCCCTGCGGCACTTGCCAATTCATATGTACGAGTCTTGCTGGTGAGCACCGTCACCGCGGACAGCGGCGAACACATCAGGCTGGTGCCGATCGCGGCGAATTCGGCGGCTCGCCCGGCCAGCGCGGTCAGCCGACGCGGTGGGATCAGCACGTCGATTCGATTGCGACGACAGAAGTCCAGGGCGAACTCGGCGTAGGCGTCGTTGCCCACATGCCGGGGTTCGACCGCCGCCACATCGCAGGCCGAGAGCGCCGGCGCATCGGGGTCCACATTGCTGGCGTAGATACTGACATCGACACCGTCGGGGTTCTTTCGTAGCAACTGCATCACCTGGGTGGTGGCCACCCCGGCACTGCTCAGCCAAATTCGAAGCGCTATCGCAACGCTCCTCTCATCATCAGGCGGCCGAGCCGGAACCATGGCGAACCCAGGAACCAGGAGATCAAGAGCATGTCGAGATCGCCGATGTTCCCGGAAGTCCGGTCACCGGCTAGCGCAATCGAGTGTCGAAGCGGATCGTAACCCCTCCGGATCACGGCGGCATTTCCTGCGAACGCTCAGCGCGCGAAATCACAGCGTGTCGAAATCGGACACGCCGAAAACCCCCGGCAATGCCGCCGGGGGTCGGTGAATCCGAATGTCATTGCAGCCCAGCGGCATCCATGCCGCGCAGCTCCTTCTTCAGGTCGGCGATCTCGTCGCGGAGCCGGCCCGCGAGCTCGAACTGCAGCTCGCGCGCGGCGTTCATCATCTGCGCGGTCATGTCTTTGACAAGATCCGCCAATTCCGCGCGCGGCATGGATTTGACGTCACGGCCCTCGTAGACGCCCGCGCTCACCGCGCGGCCCGGCTCACCCTGCGCACGACGACCGCGACTGGAATTGCGGCCCGAGCCGCCGATCTCGACCTCGGAATCCTCGGCCTCGCGGTAGACCTGATCGAGGATGTCGGCGATCTTCTTGCGCAGCGGCATCGGGTCGATACCGCGCTCCTCGTTGTAGGCGACCTGTTTCGCCCGGCGACGATCGGTCTCGTCGATGGCGTGCCGCATGGAGTCGGTGATCTTGTCCGCGTACATGTGGACCTCACCCGAGACATTTCGCGCGGCGCGGCCGATTGTCTGGATGAGGCTGGTGCTGCTGCGCAGGAACCCCTCCTTGTCGGCGTCGAGAATCGCGACGAGCGAGACCTCGGGCAGATCGAGACCCTCGCGCAGCAGGTTGATGCCGATCAGGACGTCGTATTCGCCCAGGCGCAGCTGCCGCAGCAGCTCCACGCGGCGCAGCGTGTCGATCTCCGAATGCAGGTAGCGCACCCGCACGCCGAGCCCGAGCAGATAGTCGGTGAGATCCTCGGACATCTTCTTGGTCAGTGTGGTGACCAGGACGCGCTCGTCGCGTTCGGCGCGCTGGCGGATCTCGTGCACCAGATCGTCGATCTGGCCCTTGGTCGGCTTCACCACGACCTTGGGGTCCACCAGACCGGTCGGGCGAATGACCTGCTCGACGAATTCGCCGCCGCTCTGGCCCAATTCGTACTTTCCGGGCGTGGCGGAGAGGTACACCGTCTGCCCGATGCGCTCGGAGAACTCCTCCCAGGTGAGCGGACGATTGTCCACCGCCGAGGGCAGCCGGAAGCCGAACTCCACCAGATTCCGCTTGCGCGACATATCGCCCTCGTACATGCTGCCGATCTGCGGCACGGTGGCGTGCGACTCGTCGATGACGAGCAGGAAGTCCTCGGGGAAGTAGTCGATCAGGGTCGCGGGAGCGGAGCCGCCGGGCCGGCCGTCGATATGGCGGGAGTAATTCTCGATACCCGAGCAGAAGCCGACCTGTTTGATCATCTCGAGGTCGTATTGGGTGCGCATCCGAAGGCGTTGCGCCTCCAGCAATTTCCCCTGCTTCTCCAATTCCGCCAAACGCTGTTCGAGTTCGATTTCGATATCACCGACCGCGCGTTCCATGCGTTCGGGGCCGGCGACATAATGCGTCGCCGGGAAAATGCGCACCATTTCCACCTGCCGCACCACATCACCGGTGAGCGGGTGCAGATAATAGAGGGCCTCGACCTCGTCACCGAAGAATTCGATGCGGATCGCCAATTCCTCATAGGACGGAATGATTTCGACCGTGTCCCCGCGCACGCGGAAACTGCCGCGGGTGAAGGACATGTCGTTGCGGGTGTACTGCACATCGACCAGGAGCCGCAGCAGCCGATCGCGGTCGATCTCGCCGCCGACCTCCAGCATGACCGAGCGATCGAGATACGACTGCGGAGTGCCCAGGCCGTAGATGCAGGACACCGACGCGACCACCACCACATCGCGCCGCGAGAGCAGGCTCGAGGTGGCCGAGTGCCGCAGCCGCTCGACGTCGTCGTTGACCGAGCTGTCCTTCTCGATATAGGTATCGGTCTGCGCGATGTATGCCTCGGGCTGGTAGTAGTCGTAGTACGAGACGAAGTACTCGACCGCGTTGTGCGGCAGCATCTCGCGCAACTCGTTGGCCAGCTGCGCGGCGAGGGTCTTGTTCGGCGCCATCACCAGGGTGGGGCGCTGCACCTTCTCGATGAGCCAGGCCGTGGTGGCGGACTTACCGGTGCCGGTCGCACCGAGCAGCACCACGTCCCGCTCGCCGGCGTTGAGCCGGCGCTCCAGCTCCGCGATGGCGGCAGGCTGGTCACCGGCGGGTTTGTGCTCGCTGACCACCTCGAACCGGCCCTCGATGCGCTCGATCTCGCCGATGGGGCGGAACTCCGAATGCGCGAGCGGCAGATCCTCCGGGACCTCGGTTGCGAAAGCCATGCCCACCAGCCTAGGACGTACCACCGACAGAGTCAGCCCGCCCGCCACCGACCGGCGCTCCGACCGCGCCGCGCCGTCACGACCGTGACATCCATCACTCTCCGGACAGCGGATTCGAGGTTTACGAGCGCGCGGCACGATCTCGCCGCCGGGCCGAACGCGCGCGCCGGACGGCAAGTCTGTGACTGCCTTTACCCACGGCGCGGAAGTGTTTACTTTTCGAATACCTTCGCAATACTCGACGAATGGAATCGATGCCCGAATTATCCCTTCCTGCAAAGGGCTTCGGAATTGCGACGGGCACGGGTCCGCGAAATCCCCTCGCGCACAGCGGGTCCGATTCCCAGGGTCCAGGTGTAACCTGATCTGGCTGGTCGCACGATTCGAGAAGAGGCAGGGCGATGACCGGTCTGCAAATGCCACAGCGGAATTCCACCAACGGTGCACACCCGAACCGAACGTTGCGCGGTGCGCCTCCGGTGAGCGCGCATCGACCCAGGCTCGAATTCTTCAATCTGGCCGAACTGTCCTGGACCGACTACCACGGGTACCTACATCAGGTGGAGCATCTGCACGCCGAGCCGTGGGGTCTGTACGTGGAGCGGATCGTGGACAACCCGCGCTTCCACTACATCGAATCCTGGCTGCTGCCGGAGCTCTCGCTGCGGGTGACGGTCTATCACCTGCGGCCCGGCCACGATCGCGGGCAGACGTACTACCTCGACATCGGCGAGTACGGACCGGTCGGGCCGAAGAAGTGGCGGGCCCAGGGGCACTACCTGCATGTGGTGGCCCGCCCCGGTCAGGTCCCCGAGCTGCTCGGCATCGACCAGCTGCTCGCCGCCCACGCCGCCGGGTACTTCGACACCGGACAGACCCACCGGGCCATCGAACGCGCGGCCGCGGTGGTCGACGGCATCGCCGGGTGCGGCCATAACGTGGACAGCTGGCTGGCCGGCAAGGGCGTCGCGCTGAGCTGGTTGTAGCGCCCGGCAGGTAGCCCCGGACAGCCGGCTTCGGCGGAACCGACCCCTTCCTCGACAGGAAAGGGGAAAGCCGCCCGGTTCGACGCATGTTCGAACCGCGCGGCTTTCGATTCGGGCTGGTCCGCCCTCCGACTAGCCGGACCCGCTCGGAATCAGGCCGCCCAAGCCGCAGCTCGCGCTGCCGAGGCCACCAGCCTCCTTCACCTGCACGGTGATCGAATCACTGATCAGGATCTGACGGGCCTCGATCTTGTGCGACCCCGCGGTCTTCGGGGTCCACTTGATCGTGACCTTGTTGCTCAGCAGCGAGGGCGAGACCGGGCTACCCGGAATGTCCGCGCCGTTGTCGGTGAACTTCACGGTGGAGATCCGGTCGACCTCGACCGAGGCGGTCAGCGTGTAGCTGCAGCCGACCTGCTGGTCACTGCCGGAGATCGCGAGGTCGCCGACCCAGGCCGAGGCCGAGGGCGCGGCCAGCACCATGGCCGCGGCCATCGCGCCGAAGGTCGTGAGGCCCATACCGACCCGGCGGAAGCGGGCCTTCTGTACGTTCATGCAGGTACTTCCCTTTGCTCTGCTACCCACCCCCATCGATGGGTAGCCGCACAGTAGCGAAACATGAGTACTTCACATTGTGTTTTCGTGAAATCAGAGCCGGAAAACCGCAGCACCAACCGTCCCCGGCCCGCTATCTGTGGGCGACTCGTCACCCCGTTCCCCTGGACGGCCGCCGTCCGAGAAGCGATGCTGATACCCATGACTCAGGCGTCCGCGGTGGATCTGCACCGACCCAAGGTCGAGTACTTCAACGTCGACGACCTCACCAATATCGACCCCAAGGGTTTCGTCCGGCAGGTCGAGCAGTACCGGGTGGAGCCCTGGGGGCTCTACATGGCCAGAACGTCCGATCACCCGGAGTTCCACTACATCGAATCCTGGCTACTGCCCAGCCTGTCCATTCGCGTGACGGTCTTCCAATTCACCCCGGCACACCTGCGCGATCAGGACTACTACGTCGACATCGGCGAATACGCGCAGGTCGGTCCGAAGAAGTGGAAGTCGGTCGATCACTACCTGGATCTGGTGGTGCGCACCGGACGCGAGGTCGAACTGCTGGACGTGGATGAGCTGCTCGCGGCCCACGCCGCCGGATACCTCGATCTCGGCGAGGCACAGCGGGCCATCGAGACCTCCACCGCCACCATCGACGGCATCGCCGCGCACGGGCACAGCCTCGAGGCCTGGATGGCCTCGCACGGCATCACCCTCACCTGGAAGTGGAAGTGACTACTGCCCCGGTGTGACGATCACGTTCGCCGGGCGGCCCGGATCGGTGTTCGCGTGCAGCCGCTCCCCCTCGACGAGATCGACGCCAACGGCGGCATCCGCACCGGCCGCCGGAAATCCGATGTCCGCCAAGCGGTCCCGCAGTGCGTCGGCCACCCGGGTGTCCGCGACCGTGATGCGGATATCGAGCACATCGGCGGCGGGCTTGCCCGGCACCGAGGTGGGCCCGACGTGCTCGATACGCCGTGCGTCGGCGGCACAGGCCACCGCCAGCCGGGCGATGATCCGCTGTGCCTGCACGGGCCAGTCCGGATTCGCCTCCACCACTGTCGGTTTCGGACGCCCGGCCGGAGTGCGGGTGCGCAGGTTGTGCTCGAACGGGATCACCCGCTCGTCCCAGAGCCGGTAGACCTCGGCGTCGATCGCGCCGCTGGGACCGTTGTTGTCCAGCAGCACATCGGCCACGGCGCGGCGCTGAGCGTCGGTGGCCTGCGCGGCGATCCGCGAGCGGGCATCGGCCTCGTCGATGCCCCGGAACTCGACCAGGCGCCGGACCCGGGTCTCCTGGGCGGCGTCCACGATGACCACCAGATTCATGAACGGGGCCAACCCGTTCTCGACCAGTAGCGGAATGTCCTGCACGACAATGCCGTCGGCGGGCGCGCCGGCGATGAGTTCGGCGCTGCGCTTGCCGACCAGCGGATGGGTGATGCCGTTGAGCGTGGCCCGGGCCTCGTCACTGGCGAAGGCCTTGGCGGCCAGCGCCGGACGATCCAGGCTGCCGTCGGGGGCGAGAATCTCCTCGCCGAACGCGGCGGCCAGCGCGGCCAGACCCTCGGTTCCGGGCGCGACCACCTCGCGGGCGATGGCGTCGCTATCCACCAGCACCGCACCACGTTCGATGAATATCCGGGCCACGGTCGATTTGCCCGCACCCATGCCGCCAGTGAGACCGATACGCAACATTCGTCCAGTCTTGCATCCTGCGGTGGACCGACCGAAACCGGCCCTCAACAGCCGAAAAGTCGGATTACCCACTCGCGGGGGCAATTTCACAAGCAGGCGCTCGGTTTGTTCATTTCGTGATATCCGCGAGACCAACTCGCAACATATTTTCTGAATCCGGACCGTTTGTCGGTAACATTCCGACACGCCGGGGCGAATGTCGCGCAATGTACGGTGTCGCACACTTTCGTTCGGCTAAGGTTCGCCGGAGGCGATCGAAGGCCGGTAAATCCGCAGAGAAGGAATATCATTGGGCACCAGAAACATCCAGACGGGTCGCCACCGTTTGGGACTGCCGGGCACGATGCACTGCACCCAGATCCCCTCGGTCGCGGCAGCGCTCGCCGAGCACCGTCGCTCGTGGCTCTCCACCATTCTGAATCCGGCTCGCCACAGCTTCGCCGCCATGCGAAAACGAACCGCGGTGGCCACCGCCAAGTGGGTTCCGGCAACAGCCGGCTGACAACCCGTGCCACCGCGGCCCAGTTCCGTCAGGAACCGGGCCGTCGTCGTGCCCGGGGCCATTTCTCCGGATCAGCCCCGGCGCAACACCTTTCGATACCTCAGACGATCCCGCTGGGGCGTCGCCGCGTACCCGGTTCCTGTGTGGGCATGGAGTTGGGCGGCACCGGATACGGCGTGCCGACGTTCGCGGTACCCAGCGCGACGTTCGGCCCACACTGCGCCAGCGCCGCGTCGACCTTCCGATTCGCCGGGGCGAAGGCGGGTTTCGCCGCATCCGGACCCGAGGCGAAGTCGAAGGCCGAGGTCATGTCACCGGTCGTCCGGCGCCGCCAGGCGCTGAGGTTCGGCACGTCCACCCCGAAACGGCGTTCGAGCAACCGCAGCTGCGAGGTGTGGTCGAAGGTCTCCGACGCCACCAGACCGCCGCGGCTGTAGGGCGAGATCACCAGGCAGGGCACGCGGTACCCCAGACCGACAGGTCCGGCGATGCCTTCGGACTTCGCGGCGCGGTTCAGGGGAACGGTCAGGTATTCACCGGGCGTTCCGGGCGGCGGGGTCGGCGGCGTCACGTGGTCGAAGAAACCGCCGTTCTCGTCGTAACTGATGATCAGCGCGGTCTTCTCCCACACCTTCGGATTCGAGGTGAGGATGTCGAGCACCTGCATGATGCCGACGGCGCCGAGCGCCGGTGGCAGAGCCGGATGCTCGCAGTTGAACAGCGGCGGGATCACCCAGGACACCGCGGGCAGCTGGTCCGCGGCCACGTCGGCGGCGAAATCGGCCGGATAGACCGGAGCCTTTCCACGGCGCGCCAGTTCGGAATTCGGATCGGCGGCCTGCTTGAAGCAGCCCAGCATCCCGTCCAGGATCACCGAGGACACCGGACCCAGATCGCGATTGTTGTAGATCTTCCAGCTGACCCCGGCATCGGAGAGGTTCTCCGGCATGGTCCGCCAGCTGTAGGCGTTCTGCGGAATCAATGTCGGGGTCTCGAGCAGCGGGCCGCCGTTGAGACCGTCCGGGTCGATGGTCGCCGACATCCAGTAGAGCCGGTTGGGATCGGTGGGACCCAGCACCGAACAGTGGTAGTTGTCGCACAGGGTGAACGCGTCGGCCAGATCGTGGTGCACCGGAATGTCGGCGCGCGTGTAGTACCCCATGGCCGCGGGACCGTTGGCCGCGCCGACCGATGCGATGGACATCGGCATCCAGCCGTCGTTCGCGCCGTTGTTCCACGCCCGGTGCATACCGGCCCAGGTGTGGTCCGGATCGTTGATGCATTCGCCGTCGAGCGTCGCACCGAGTTCGGTGTCGAGCCGGAACGGATTGATGAACCCGTCCGGGGTCGGTCCGATTCCCGGCGCGTAGCCGTACTGCTGCCATGCCGGTGACGGATCGTCGAAACCCCGTACGCCGGACAGGGTTCCGAAGTAGTGGTCGAAGGATCGGTTCTCCTGCATGAGCAGGACGAAGTGCTCGATGTCCCCGAGCCCGCCCATGCCCGCGGGATCCGCGGCGTACGCCCGCTCGATGATCGGGTTGGCCCACGCGGCCATGGCGCCCACTCCGCCGGCGGCCATCGCTTTCGCCAGAAAATCACGTCTGTTCATACCGGCGAAAACGCCCATGCCCAACAGCGCCTTTCAATGTAGCGAAGAGTTTGCGGGCCGAATCGCGATGGCCCACGGACACTCTCGCATACCGATGATCGACGCGCCGGTCAGGAATCGGACATGTCCGGCATCCGTAGCCGATCTCACCCGCGCGGCTGATCCGGATATGCGAAAGGCCCCCGAGTCCGGGTGGACTCGGGGGCCTTTCGTCAGTCGCTTACAGCGTGGTGACGCTCATCGACCGAGATGCGAATCAGGCGTTGCCCGACAGCTTCTCGCGCAGAGCGGCGAGCTGCGCATCGCTCGCGAGCGAACCGCCGGTCGACTCCGAAGACGACGAGGAGGACGACGACGCGGTCGCGGCCTGCGCACCGGACTCGGAGGAGTAGTTCTGCGGTCCGCCGTTGGCGGCCTCAGCGGCGGCGTCAGCCGCCATCTTCTCCATCTGAGCGGTGTGCATCTTGTGGCGACGCTCGGCCTCGGCGTACCGGCCTTCCCACTCTTCCCGGACCTTGTCCGAACCCTCGAGCCATTCGTTGGTCTCGGAGTCGAAGCCCTCGGGGAAGATGTAGTTGCCCTGGTCGTCGTAGCTGTCGGCCATGCCGTACTTCGACGGGTCGAACTCGGCGACGTAATCCTCGTTGGCCTGCTTGAGGCTCAGCGAGATACGACGACGCTCGAGGTCGATGTCGATGACCTTGACCATGGCATCGTCGCCGACGGCGACAACCTGGTCCGGGACCTCGACGTGGCGCTCGGCCAGCTCGGAGATGTGCACCAGGCCCTCGATGCCCTCTTCGACGCGCACGAAGGCACCGAAGGGAACCAGCTTGGTGACCTTGCCCGGGACGATCTGTCCGATCGCGTGGGTCCGGGCGAACTGACGCCACGGGTCTTCCTGGGTCGCCTTGAGCGACAGGGAGACGCGCTCGCGGTCCAGGTCGACGTCGAGAACCTCGACGGTGACCTCGTTGCCGACCTCGACAACCTCGGACGGGTGATCGATGTGCTTCCAGGACAGCTCGGAGACGTGCACCAGGCCGTCGACGCCACCCAGGTCCACGAAGGCACCGAAGTTGACGATGGAGGACACGACGCCCTTGCGGACCTGGCCCTTCTGCAGCTGGTGCAGGAACTCGGAGCGCACCTCGGACTGGGTCTGCTCGAGCCACGCACGACGCGACAGGACCACGTTGTTGCGGTTCTTGTCGAGCTCGATGATCTTGGCCTCGATCTCCTTGCCGACGTACGGCTGCAGATCGCGGACACGGCGCATCTCGACCAGCGATGCCGGGAGGAAGCCGCGCAGACCGATGTCGAGGATCAGGCCGCCCTTGACGACCTCGATGACGGTGCCCTTGACGGCCTCGTCCTTCTCCTTGAGCTCCTCGATGGTGCCCCACGCACGCTCGTACTGAGCCCGCTTCTTCGACAGGATCAGACGGCCTTCTTTGTCCTCCTTGGTGAGAACGAGGGCCTCGACCTCATCGCCCACGGAAACGACCTCGGACGGGTCGACATCGTGCTTGATGGAGAGTTCGCGGGAGGGGATGACGCCTTCGGTCTTGTAACCGATGTCGAGAAGAACCTCGTCACGGTCGACCTTGACGATGGTGCCTTCGACGATATCGCCGTCGTTGAAGTACTTGATCGTCTTGTCGATAGCGGCGAGGAAGTCCTCGGCGGAGCCAATGTCATTGATGGCTACCTGCGGCGAGGTCACGGTTGTGGGCATGTGTTGGGAGGCTCCGGACGGATTGTGGTCGGTAGTGGACATGTGGACTTTCGGTATTGCTGCGAACACACAGCGATGGAACTAACGTTGGTCATGCAGCAGTACATCGCTGCGACGGAGCACAACGCTGCCCTGCTGTAACTTCCAAAGACAGCATGCGGATTCACAGCACGACTGTCTGCTCTACACGGCTTACGCGAAACCGAGTACAGAAGACACTCGCGGAAACAGCGTACGCGACATGCGTTGTACCAAGCAAACACGGGCCCCCGGTCGCGGGTATATAGGGTTACCGGATGCCCGAAGATCACCCCGCCCTTGCCGATGATACTCGACATGCCGAGGCCGAAGCCCTGCTCGGAACCGCGGGAGTTGCTCGGACCAAGGTCGATTCGGCATCGAGCCAGCGCGCCAGCCGTCGCTGGTGGGATGCCGACGCCGCCGCCTATCACGACACCCACGCCGACTTCCTGGGAGTGGACTCCCCCGCCGGGGAGTTCGTGTGGTGCCCCGAGGGGCTGCACGAGGGCGACTGGCACCTGCTCGGCGACGTCACGGACAAGCGAATTCTGGAGATCGGCTGCGGGTCCGCGCCGTGTTCGCGCTGGTTGGCCTCGCACGGCGCCCATCCGGTCGGACTCGACATCTCGCGGCAGATGCTCGAGCGCGGCGTGGCCGCGATGGCCGCCGGCGGACCGCGCGTGCCGCTGGTGCAGGCGGGTGCGGAGGAGTTGCCCTTCGGCGACGCGAGTTTCGATCACGCCTGCTCGGCCTTCGGCGGCGTGCCGTTCGTGGCCGATTCCGCGCGGGTGATGTCGGAGGTGGCGCGCGTGTTGAAGCCCGGCGGCCGGTGGGTGTTCTCGGTGAACCATCCGATGCGGTGGATCTTCCCCGACGATCCCGGTCCCGAGGGCCTGCGCGCGACCATCCCCTATTTCGACCGCACCCCGTACGTGGAGTTGGACGCCGAGGGCGAGCCGACCTATGTGGAGCATCACCGCACCATCGGCGACCGAGTCCGCGAGATCGTCGGCGCGGGCCTGATCCTGACCGACATCATCGAACCCGACTGGCCGGAGTGGCTGGACCGCGAATGGGGGCAGTGGAGCCCCCTGCGCGGCGAAATCTTCCCCGGCACAGCCATTTTCGTCACGGAGAAGCCGGAAGCCTGAAGCCTGAACACGGCACCCGAGAGCCGGGCCCTTCTACTTCGGTTCTCGACCAGCCTGTTTCAGTGCCAGCCTCAGCGCGTATTCGATCTGGGCGTTGATGCTGCGCAGGTCGTCCGCCGCCCATTTGGCGATGGCGTCGTGGACGCCCGGATCCAGGCGCAGCAGCACCCTTTTCGGTTCACGTTTGGCCGCTGACATCAGGCGTACAGGGAGCCGGTGTTCACGATGGGCTGGACCGCGCGGTCACCGCACAGCACCACCAGCAGGTTCGACACCATCGTCGCCTTGCGCTCCTCGTCGAGTTCGACCATGCCCTGCTCGGCGAGCCGATCCAGGGCCAGGCCGACCATGCCGACCGCGCCCTCGACGATACGGGTGCGGGCGGCGACCACCTGTGCCGCCTGCTGGCGCACCAGCATGGCCTGGGCGATCTCCGGTGCGTAGGCGAGGTGCGTGATGCGCGCCTCGATGATCTCGATACCGGCCAGTGCCGTGCGTTCACTCAGTTCGACGGTGAGCTCACTGGCGATCTCGCTGCCGTTGCGCAGGCTGACGCCGTCCGCGTCATCGGACTGGTAGGGGTGTGTGGTGGCCAGGTGCCGGACCGCGGTCTCGGCCTGGGTCTGCACGAAACCCTCGTAGTCGTCCACGGCGAAAGCGGACTTGTAGCTGTCGACCACCTGGTAGACGACCACCGCGGCGATCTCGACCGGGTTGCCGTCCGAGTCGTTGACCTTCAGCTTCTGGGTCTCGAAGTTGCGCACCCGCAACGAGATTCCGCGCCGGCTGCTGAACGGGACGATCCAGTGGAAGCCCGCCTCGTTCACCGAGCCGATGTAGTTACCGAAGAACTGCACCACCTTGGCCTGATTCGGGTTCACCACGATGAATCCGGTCAGCACCACGACGGCGGCCAGAATCGCCACAACCAGCAGGACCACGCCCACCGGTGACGCCTTGTCATCGCTCTGCGCACCGCCGATGGCCGCGATGGCGGCCACGGACAACGCGATCAGAACCAGCAGCACACCCAACATGAGAAATCCATTGAGCCGGAAGGCCCGCCGCAACTCCATGACACTCTCCTAGTATCGAAGTGATATCACGACGATAGCGCGCCGAACCGGCGTCGCCAAGCGATTTGTTCCCGGCCCCCGGCGCGCCGTCCCAGCCGGCGGCTTCGCTCACCACGTTCGCCCCGCCTGCTCGCCGTGGCGCTCGGCAAGTCCACGGCCCCGCCGCGGAATGCGCGGCGGGGAGATCGCGATGCCTGCCGATGGTCAGCCGTGCTGGATATTCCTGTTGTAGCGGAACAGGTTTCGCGGATCGTAGGTCGACTTCAGGGCGACCAGCCGGTCGTAGGCGCCGTCGTCGTAACCGGCCCGGGTCTGCTCGGCCCCGGCCTGGGCGGGGCCGCCGTAGAGGAAGTTCAGGTTGTGGCCGATCGTCCACGGCGACACCGTCTTCACGACGTCCGCCAGTCGCTCGTCGACCATCTCGGCGTTGTCGGGACCGGGCATGGCGATCGCCCGGGCGACGTATCGGGCCTGGCGGTGATCCACGGCGATGCCCGCGGATCCGCGGCGGCTCAGCGCACCGCCCAGATGCCGGAATCCGGCGATGACCGGCAGTCCCGACTCCGGGCGGGCGGCTTCGAGGAACGCGTCGGTGGCATCGGCGGGCAGGTCGGACAGCAGCGCGTTGAACGAGGTGTACGGGTGCGGCTGCGGCGGATCGCTGTGGATGGCGTGTGTGTCGAGGTAGGGCATGACCCGTAGGTCGTCGACGAGCCGGGGCCCGACGGCCCGCAGTGGCGCGACCAGCCGCTCGCCCTCCTCGGGGGATCCGGTGAAGGCGATCGCGACGGTCGCGACGTACCGCCCGCGCACGGCCTCGGGCATCTGCGGGATATCCGGGATGTCCATCATGGTGATGGCCGAGGTGAGCTGCTCCGGGACCTCACCGGTCCACAGTCGCCACGCTTCGAGCGCACGCTCGACCAGCGGCCCGTCGAAGCGGAGCTGACCACCGTAGACCGTCGTCACCGGCACCAGCTCGAGTTCGAGCGCGGTGACCACGCCGAAGTTGCCTCCGGTGCCGAGCACCGCGGCGAACAACTCGTCGCCGGGAGCCAGGCGGCGCACTCGTCCGTCGGCGGTGACCATTTCGATCGAGCGCACATGCTCTGCGGCATAACCGAATTCGCGGGCCAGCAGGCCTATGCCGCCGCCCAGGGTGTAACCCACGACCCCGACCGTGTCGGACGAGCCGTTGAGCGGCGCGAGGCCGTGCGCGACGGCCGCCTCGATCAGTGCTCCGGCCTGCACGCCGGCGGCGACCCGGGCGGTCCGGGCCGATGCGTCGATCCGGATATCGGTCATACGCCGGGTATTGATGAGCACGCCGCCCTCGGCGGGGACCGACAGCCCGTGCCCGGTCGCCTGTACAGCGACCGGAAGCCCATGGCGCGCCGCGTATTCCACGGCCGAGCGCACATCCTCGGCGTGCATCGCCCCGACGACCAGGGCGGGACGATGGCTGTACGCCGTTTGAAATCCAGCGATCTCGGCGTCGTAGCCGGTGTCGCCGGGCTGGAAGACAGGGCCGGTGGTGGCGGGCAGTTCGGGGCTGGAATGCGTCGTCTTCGTCATGTCTCCGACTCTGCTCCGCCCGGATTGATAACTCCAACAGATAGTTGTTCTCGTAGTTAGAATTATCAGTTATGGAACTGCGGCAGCTGCGCTACTTCGTCACCGTGGTCGAGGAAGCCAACTTCACCCGTGCGGCGGCCCGGCTGCATCTCGCGCAACCCGGACTCAGCGCGCAGATCAAGCAGTTGGAGAAGGAACTCGGCCAACCCCTGCTGGACAGATCGACCCGGTCGGTAAGCCTCACCCCGGTCGGCGCGGCGGTATTGCCTCTGGCCCGCGCGGCGCTGGCGGCCACCGAGCGGATCGCGCACACCGTCGACGAGTTCGCGGGCGTGCTGCGGGGGCACGTCCGCATCGGAATGATTTCCGGCGCCGCCACCGACGAACTCGATATCGCCGAGGTGCTGTCAGATTTCCACCGGGATCACCCGCAGATCGGCATCTCGCTCATCGAGGACGCCTCCGAGTCCATGTACGACGCGCTGCGGCGCGGTGAGCTCGATATCGCGCTGATCAGCTTCTCCGGGGACGAATCCGATCCGGCCGTGGCCACCGAGACGGTCTTCAGCACCGCCATCGCCGCGGCGGTGGCGTCCGAGTCCCTCGGTTTCGGCGAGCGGACAACCCTGGCCGAGCTGTGCGAGCACCCGTTGATCTCACTGCCGCGCGGCACCGGAATCCGTGCGCTGTTCGAAAAGGCATGCGCCAGAGCCGGTCTCGTTCCGAATGTGGCCTTCGAGGCCGGCGCTCCCCCGCTGCTGCTGCGATTGGCCGCGCATGATCTGGGCGTCGCGATCGTTCCCCCGATCCCCGACGAGAGCGCCGCCGAGCTCGGTGTGCGCATCGTGCCCATCGATCCGGAGCTGCGGGGTCGCCTGGCATTGGCATGGAACGCCGAGCGCCCCATCAGCCCGGCGGCGAAGGTGCTGCTGGGACAGCTACGCATTGCCCTCGAGTCGTGGAAAGCCCTGCCCCTCCCAGTTCCCGGGAACCTCACGCGGCGGGTGTGAACACCGCGCGCAGTCCCCCGTCGCGCAACGCCTGGATGCCGACGATCGCCAGCAGCACCACGCCGGTGACGATGTGTTCCACCGCGTCGCTCGTATGGTTCGGAAAACTGAACATCAGCACGTGGTCCGAGAACAGCGCCCAGACGCCGACCACGAACCCGCCGCCGATACCGGCGATCACGCAGTACCAGGCCGACCACCACTTGCGCAGCGCGGCCACCAGCGCCGGTGCGAACAGCAGCCAGCCCGCCAGCCCGTGCCAGCCGTTGTAATCCATGCCGAGCACGTTCGTGGAGGGCGCGTGATGGCCGACCGCGAAACTGGGTTCGGCGATCCATCCGACCGTCGCCCAGATCAGATGGGCGACGCCGATGACGAACACCGCCCACTGCAGAAAACTCCAGTGCGCCGGCGAGATTCGGCGCTCCCCCGTCGACTGTTCGGTCATCGTTCGGCTCCCAACCATTCGGACGACTCGTAGTACTACACAGCGTAGTTGAAATTCTTGGACATCGAACCCCTTCGATTCAAGAGACCTCATTGTTCCCTATTGTTCCCTATTGATATTACTTATAGGGATGTTTAAGGTAGTTCTCATGAACGATCGCCTGTACTCAGTGGACGAGGTCGCGGACCGCCTCGGCCTTCATGTCCGTACCGTCCGCAGCTACGTGCGGGACGGAAAACTCGCCGCCGTCCGGATCGGCAAGCAGTACCGGATCGCACACGCGGACCTGGAGGCGTTCACCGGTCTGCCGGTGCCCGACTCGCTGCGGGAAACCGTTGTCCGCCAACGTCATTCCGACGTGTCGAGCATCGTCGAGGTGGACGCGATCGACCGCACCCTGGCCGATCGCCTGATCACGCTGGTGACCGCGGCCGCACAGGGACGCGATCCGCACTCTCAGCCGATGCGAATCCAGACCGTCTACGACGCCGAGCGAGCCCGGCTCAAAATCATCATCGTCGGCGGCGTGGGCGATACCGCCCGGCTGCTGGAATACGTGGAAGGAGTGCTCGACTCATGAGCACGATCTACAAATCCGACTCGGGCGCGAACGAGATCCAGCGACGCTATCGCGAGAATCTGCGCTCCTGGCCCGTTCCCGCGCAACAGCTGCGGGTACCGACCCGCGAGGGCGAGACGTTCGTGCTGGCCTGCGGGCCGCGGGACGCCCCGCCCCTGGTGCTGCTGCACGGCTCCGGCGCGAACTCGACCACCTGGATGGGCGATATCGCTTCCTGGGCACAGGATTTCCGCACCTACTCGGTCGATCTGGTCGGCGAGCCGGGCGGCAGCGCCCCCTCGCGCCCGGTGCTGAAGTCCGAGGCGGTGGCCCTGTGGCTCGACGATGTCCTTGCCGGACTGGGAATTTCGAACACACGACTGGTCGGCATGTCCCTCGGCGGCTGGACCGCGCTGGACTACGCCGTGCGCCGCCCCGAACGAGTGCGCGAGCTGGTCCTGCTGTGCCCCGGCGGTATCGGGAAGCAGCGCTTCGGCTGGATGTTCAAGGCCCTCCTGCCGCGCCTGCTGGGGCGTAATGATCCGCGTGCTTCGGCCCGATTGGTCACCGGGCTGGACGGCCCCGAACTCGAGCCGATCCTGGAAGAAATCGCGCTCACCTTCGACCATTTCAAACCCCGCACCGAGCGTCTGCCGATCGTCACCGATGCCCAGCTGCGCGCTCTCACGATGCCCGTCCTCGTGATCGCGGGAGCTGACGACGTCATGTTCGACTCCGCCGAAACCGACCGCCGGGTAAGGCAATTCGTCCCGGATGCCACGGTCCATCTACTCCCGAACGTCGGCCATGCCATTCTCGGCCAGACCGATGTCATACTGAAGTTCCTGCAGGACAGCTGAATACGAATCGGCCCCGCACCGGCGAGCCGGTGCGGGGCCGATTCGTTGCGTGCGGCTACAGGATTCGGGACAGGAACGCCTTGGTGCGATCGTGCTGCGGGTTGGCCAGCACCTCGCGCGGGTCACCCGCCTCGACCACCACACCGCCGTCCATGAACGCGAGCTGATCGGCAACCTCACGGGCGAAACCCATTTCATGGGTGACCACGACCATGGTCATGCCCGAGGCCGCGAGCTCGCGCATGACACCGAGCACCTCGCCGACCAGTTCCGGATCCAGCGCCGAGGTCGGCTCATCGAACAGCATCAGCTTCGGATCCATGGCCAGGGCGCGTGCGATCGCGACCCGCTGCTGCTGTCCGCCGGACAGCTGCGCCGGATAGGAATCGGCCTTGTCCGCCAAGCCGACTCGCGCCAGCAGTTCCTCGGCGCGGGCGACGGCGTCGGCCTTGCGGATCTTCTTGACCTGGGTCGGCGCTTCGATCACGTTCTCCAGCACCGTGCGGTGCGGGAACAGATTGAAGTGCTGGAACACCATGCCGATATCGCGACGCTGTTTGGCGGCCTCGCGCGGATGCAGTTCGTAGAGTTTGCCATTGGCCTCGCGGTAGCCCACGAGATCACCGTCCACGTAGAGGCGGCCGGCGTTGACCACCTCCAGATGGTTGATGCAGCGCAGGAAGGTGGACTTGCCCGAGCCCGAGGGCCCGATCAGGCACAGCACCTCACCACGCTTCACCTCGAGCGAGATGCCCTTGAGCACCTGCAGCGAGCCGAAGTTCTTGCACACCCGATCCGCCCGCACCATCGGCGCGGACGGATCGGTCGCGATGGAATCGGTCGAGTCTGGTCCGATCGCCGCGCTCATACGCCCGCTCCCTCGTCCCGGCGCTGCACAGTGGCCATGGCCCGCAACTGCTTTCCGGTCAACTGCTTCGAGGAGCCGCGCGAGTAGTACCGCTCCAGATAGAACTGCCCGACCATGAGCACGCTGGTGACGATCAGGTACCAGGTGGCCGCGACCAGCAGCAGCGGAATCGGCTGGAAGTTCACGCTGTAGATATCGCGCGCCCGGCCGTACAGGTCGGTGGTGAGCGGGATCGCGGTGACCAGCGAGGTGGTCTTGAGCATGGAGATCAGCTCGTTGCCGGTGGGCGGAATGATCACCCGCATGGCCTGCGGCAGCACCGTGCGCGTCATGGTCTGCGACCAGGACATACCCAGCGCGGTGGATGCCTCACGCTGTCCCTCGCCCACGGAACCGATTCCGGCGCGGACGATTTCGGCCATGTAGGCGGCCTCGTTGAGCCCCAGGCCGACCATGGCGAAGAAGAACGGCGCGGACCAGTGCTGCACATCGAAGGAGTGGAACGACGGTCCGAAGGGCACACCGACGGTGATCGTCTTGTACAGCGCCGGGAACAGGCCCCAGAACACCAGCTGCACGTAGACCGGCGTGCCGCGGAAGATCCACAGATACGCCCAGGCGACCGAGCGCAGCACCGGATTCGGCGACAGGCGCATGACCGCGAGCAGCACACCCAGCACCACGCCGATGAACATGGCCAGCACCGTGAGTTCCAGCGTGACGACCGCGCCCTTGGCGATATTGGTGTCGCGCAGGTACTTCCAGTAGGTGTCCCAGTGATAAGCCGAATTGGTGGCCGCGCCGTAGAGGAACAGGCCCAGCGCCACCAGGATGACCGCGGCCGCGATCCACCGGCCCGGCCGTCGCAGCGGAATCGCTTTGATCGGCTCGGGCTCGGTGGTCACGACCGTCGCAGCCGAGGCTGCAGAATTATTCTCGTTCTGCGACATGAGGATCGATCAGCTCGCGCCGTTGATGACCGACTTGGTGATCGCGCCCTCCTGGACGCCCCAGTTCTCGGCGATCTTCTTGTACTGGCCGTTGTCCATCAGGTGCTGCACGGCTTCCTGCAGCACCGGCCCCAGCGCGGAGCCCTTCTTGACCGGCCAGCCGTACGGCGCCGAGTCGAAGATCTGGCCGGCGGCCTCGATGGTGTCCACGTTCTGCTTGATCGCGTACGCGGTGACCGGGGAGTCGGCGGACATGGCGTCGACCTGGCCCTGTACCAGCGCGGTGGCCGCGGCACTCTGCTCGTCGTAGGCGACCTTCACGATCTCGGGCTTACCGGCCTTCACGCAGTCGGCGCTCTTGGCGGGGATCTCGTCGGTGTCCTGAACGGTGGTGCGCTGTACCGCGACTCGCTTGCCGCAGGCATTGTTCGGATCGATCGTCTTGCCCTTCTGCTGCGCCCACTGACTGCCGGCGGAGAAGTAGGTGACGAAGTCCGCGGTCTGCTCGCGTTCCTTGTTGTCGGTGAAGGAGGACATGCCGAGGTTGTAGGTTCCGGCCTCGACGCTCGGGATGATCTTCTCGAAGTCGGCTTCCTTGAAGTCGGCCTGCAGGCCGAGCACCTTGGCGACCGCGTCCACCAGGTCCACATCGAAGCCGACGATCTTGCCGGTGCCGGGGTCCTTGTACTCGTTCGGCTGGTACGGCACGTTGACCCCGACGGTCAGCTTGCCCGAGCTCATCAACTCGTGCGGCACCTTGGCGGCGATCGAATCCACCTTCGAGACATCGACCTTGTCGACGCTGGGTGCGTCATCCGAGTTGCTGGTACACGCGGTCAGAGCCAGAGCGCCGCCCGCGACTAGGCAGGCAGCCCGCAGGGCACGCCCGCGGAGAGAGAAAACAGACACAGGTCCTCCACAATTCGGTTGCGCGACATCCGGGCGTCGCCCGCCCGTTTTGAAACTTAGGCGAGTCGAACCGTCCGTGCGGGTCGGTAACCGAACATTAATCGGCGACACGCCGTTGCGGGCCGATACACGCCCGGTTCCGGAAGTGCGCTCACCAGCGGTGCAGCCGGGCCCGCACCTGCTCGGTGAATTCGGTGGTAGATGCTAACCCACCCAAATCGGATGTGGCGACCCCGGCCCGCAACGTGTCAGTTACCGCGTGGTCGATCCGCTCGGCGGCTCGACGCAGCGCGCTGTGCGCATCGCGGTCGGCGAGTCGCCGAAGCAGCATGACCGCCGAGAGTTGCAGCGCCACCGGATTGGCCCGATTGTGCCCGGCGATGGTCGGCGCGGAACCGTGCACCGCCTGGGCCATAGCCTGGGTATCGGAGCAATTCAGTGACGGCGCCATCCCGAGCGAACCACTCAGCTCGCCCGCGAGATCGGACAGGATGTCGCCGAACAGGTTCTCGGTCACGATCACGTCGTAATCGCCGCCCGCGCGCACCAGATGCGCGGCGGCCGCGTCGACGTGCTCGTCGTTCACCTCGATATCGGGATACTCGCGCGCGACCTCGTAGCAGACGTCCCGGAACATGCCCATGGTCATCGGCAGCACATTGGCCTTGTGCACGATGGTGACCTTCTTGCGGCGCAGTCCCGCGACCGTGAACGCGATGCGCGCGATCCGCTCGATCGCCTCACGGGTGAAAACCCCTACCGCAAGGGCCATCTCGGGCGTCGGCTGGAACTCCCCCGAACCGGCGAACATATTGCGATCGGCGTACAGGCCCTCGCTGTTCTCCCGCAGGATCATCAGTTCCATCTCGGGCACGGTGGCGCGCACGCCCTCGAGCGCCCGCGCCGGACGCAGGTTGGCGTAGAGGCCGAACCGCTTGCGGACCGCGCCGCCGGGCGGCAGTCCGCGGCGATGTTCGGGCGGATAGGACGCGCTGTCGTGGGGTCCCATGATCCAGGCGTCGAGTCCCGCCAGCGCGGACAGCGTCTGCTCCGGCACCGGATCGCCGTACTCCTCGATGGCGGCATGCCCGATCAGCAGCGGCACCCATTCGATCGGCGGCAACCCCACGACCGCGAACGCGTCATCCATCACATCGCGGGTGGCTCGGACGATTTCCGGCCCGATCCCGTCACCCTCGATCAACCCCAGCCGGAGCCGGGTCTCGCTGTTGCTCATGTGAGTGATCCTCGCGCAACCGGCACGCCCCCGCGGCGGCGGCACACGCTGATGCGCCGATCGAGATCCGGCCGCCGATGATTTCGCGGCTACGGTTGTGGGTAACCGCGGTGCAGTGGCGCGTCGGCTTCGGCCTGCTCGCGCTGGGGAAGATAACCGCAGGGCCCGGTGTTGACCGGGTAAACGACCACGAGAGGACACCATGGCCACGCAGAACTTGACCGAGCAGAACTTCGACGAGATCGTGACCGCGAGCGACGTCGTACTCGTCGACTTCTGGGCATCGTGGTGCGGTCCGTGCCGCAGCTTCGCCCCGACCTTCGAGGCCTCGTCCGAGAAGCACCCCGATGTGGTGCACGGCAAGGTCGACACCGAGGCCGAGCAGGGTTTGGCCGCGGCCGCGAACATCCGGTCGATTCCGACCATCATGGCTTTCCGCGAGGGCGTGCTCGTCTTCGCGCAGCCTGGCGCCCTGCCCGCTCCCGCGCTCGAGGATCTGGTCACCCAGATCAAGGCCCTGGATATGGACGACGTCCGCAAGCAACTCGCCGAGCAGCAGGCCGAGGCCTGAGCCGCAGACGGCTCCACACACCGAGACACAAATGCGCCGCAACCGATCAGGTTGCGGCGCATTCTCTTTGGCTGGTCTAACGGTGAGTAAGCCTGTCCCGCAAGGTTTTCGCGGGACAGGGCAGCGCGAGGGTTACCGAAGCGCGCTAGTTACCGAATCGGTTGAGGCCCGCGATCATTGCGCGGACCATGGACTCGGCGCCGTCGTCGGCGATGGCAGCGCCCCAGCCGCGACGACCGTTGACCTCGCACTGCACGAAGGTGGCGGTGCCGATCCCGGTGTTGCGCTGGTGGAACTGCAGGATCTCGACCGGATAGCCCTCGTCGTAGAGCGCGGAGGTCAGCGCGGCGACGGGGCTGCCGGCCGCTGTCACGGTACGGAGGTGACCGGCGAATTCGAGGGTGGCGGTGAAATCGGCGGCGTGCCGCCTGGTCCAGTCGCCGAGCTTGATCGGGCCCGCGTGATCGCAGTAGCGATCATGGAATTCGGCGGGGCTGAGGTCGCGGCTCTCGGCCCGAAGGCTCGCGGGGGCGGCGTTGATGAACGTGTGGGTATCAATGGTGATGGTCATTGAACTAGGTCTTCCCGGCTTCTTTGTCCAGAATGGCAGTTGGGGACCAGCGCAGAAAAAGTGTCAACGGCCGCAGCGAGGGGCCGGTCCGAATCAGACCCCGCTACGGCGGAGAACTACGAGTACGCGCGCCACAGCCACCATCGCGGTGAGCGGACCAAGCGTTGCGCGGTCGCGGTCGGCGACTTCGAGCGCAGCGCTGCGGCTGTAGGCGGGATTCGGCACGGCACCGAGCATAAGGGCATACCCACGCATTGGCAACCATATTCGCAATCGACCCACGAGTAACTTTGCCGCAGGTCACCTGGTGTGCGGATGCTTCCATAACAGTGCTCTGGGCCACAGCGGGCAAATCTCACCGGAGCGTCGATCGAACTGTTCGTGAACAGCCCGGTCACCGACATCCCGGACCAACCGGACACACCCATCGACACGCCGAATTCGGTCGGCCGAATCGGTGCCGGAACATCTGGCTACGTCCGAATCTCTCCGGACGAATTCGGGGCCAACATTGTGTGAATCGGCGCGTCGCGATCTTCACGCCGCGCGTGTCGGCTCGTACCCGAGGCGGCTCACAGCTTTGTTCACCGCGTCGGTGTGTCGCAACGCACCCGCATTCGCTCGCGTCGAATTCGAACTCGCGCCGAATTCGCGGCACCAGAGACAGTTCCACGATCCGCGCCGCCCGCAGGGTCACCGATCCGCACCGCCCGCAGGATCACCGATCCGACCCTCGCCCCGACGGCCGCATCACGCCGCACCCCCCGCCCGGCGCATCCGCTGCTCCATGCACGAAGCCGCCCGCGCCGATGCGGCGCGGGCGGCTCTCCTCACAGGTCCCGGAGCCTGCGTCGCCCCGGGACCACCTCGTCAGTGTGCGGCGGAGTCCCAGCTGCGGCCGACGCCGACCGAGACCTCGAGCGGCACCGAGAGTTCGATCGCGTTCGACATGTGCTCGCGGGCAAGGGCTTCGAGCTGCTCCCGCTCCCCCTCGGCGACCTCGAAGATGAGCTCGTCGTGTACCTGCAGCAGCATTCGGGACTTCAGTCCGGACGCCTGGATGGCACGCTGCGTGTCGATCATGGCCACCTTGATGATGTCGGCGGCCGTGCCCTGGATCGGGGCGTTGAGCGCCATCCGCTCGGCGGCCTCGCGGCGCTGGCGGTTGCTCGAATCCAGATCGGGCAGATAGCGGCGGCGGCCGAACAGGGTCGAGGTGTAGCCGACCTTGCGCGCCTCGTCCACGGCATCGTGCAGATAGTCGCGAATCGCGCCGAATCGGGAGAAGTAGATGTCCATCTGGACCTTCGCCTCTTCGGCGCTGATCTTGAGTTGCTGCGACAGGCCGTACGCGGAAAGTCCGTACGCCAGGCCGTAGGACATCGCCTTGATGCGGCGGCGCAATTCCGGATCGACATCGGAAATCGGAATGTCGAAGGCCTTGGAGGCGACGAAATTGTGCAGATCCTCGCCGGAGTTGAACGCCTCGATCAGGCCCTCGTCCTTGGACAGGTGCGCCATGATCCGCATTTCGATCTGGCTGTAATCCGCGGTCATCAGCGATTCGAAGCCCGGGCCGACCACGAAGGTGTCGCGAATACGGCGGCCGGTGTCGGTGCGGATCGGGATGTTCTGCAGGTTCGGCTCGGTGGAGGAGAGCCGGCCCGTCGCCGCGACGGTCTGATTGAAGGTGGTGTGGATGCGGCCGTCGTCGGCGATCGACTTGAGCAGCCCGTCCACGGTCACCTTCAGGCGGGTGGCGTCGCGGTGTTCGAGCAGATGCTGCAGGAACGGGTGCTCGGTCTTCTCGTACAGGCTCTCGAGCGCGTCCGCGTCGGTGGTGTAGCCGGTCTTGGTGCGCTTGGTCTTGGGCATGTCGAGCTCGTCGAACAGCACCACCTGCAGCTGCTTGGGCGAGCCGAGGTTGATCTGCTTGCCGATCACCTCGTACGCGGCGTTGGCGGCCTCGCCAACCCGGTCGGCGAACTGACGCTGCAACTCCTCGAGCTGAGCCGCGTCCACCGCGATGCCGGCGACCTCCAGATCGGCGAGCACGCTCTGCAGGGGCAGTTCCATATCGTCGAGCAACGCGGTGGACTCGATGCGGCGCAGTTCCTCGTCGAAGGCTTCCGCGAGGTCGGAAACCGCTCGGGCGCGCAGCATTTCGGCGTTGGCGACCTCGGCGTCGACCTGGTCCTCGTCATCGAGCAGGGACAGCTGGGCCTCGCCGACATCGTCCACCCGCAGCTCGCGCTTGAGGTAGCGCAGCGACAGGTCGTCCAGGTTGAAGGTGCGCTGGCCCGGCAGCACCAGGTAGGCCGCGATCGCGGTGTCGCTGGTGAGCCCGCCCAGCTGCCAGCCGCGCCCGCGCAGCGCGTGCATGGCGGACTTGGCCTCGTGCAACGCCTTCGGGGTCTGCGGATCCGCCAGCCATGCGCCGAGGGCCTTCTCGTCCTCCGGCGTCAGGCCGTGCACATCGAGGTAACCGCCCTCGCCGTCGGCGGCCGCGAGCGCGATGGCCTGCACGTCGCCGTGGATGGCCGAACCGTTGCCCACCACCGAGACACCGTGCCGCTCACCGGCTCCGGCGTGTTCGACCAGCCAGTTCCCGACCGATCCGGGGGCGATCGCCGCACCGCTGATCTCGAAGCCGGACTCCGCCTCGGGGGCCACCGGGGCCAGGGTGTCGAAGAGCCGGTCGCGCAGCACGCGGAACTCGAGTTCGTCGAACAGGGCGTGGATCTTCTCCCGATCCCACGGCTGCACCGCGAGCTGTTCCGGGGTGTAGGGCAGCGACATGTCCCGCACCATCTCGGTGAGCTGGCGGTTGAGGACCACGGCGGACAGGTTGGCGCGCAAGGCATCTCCGACCTTGCCCTTGACCGTGTCCACCCGGTCCACCAGGGCGTTCAGATCGCCGTACTCGCGGATCCACTTGGTCGCGGTCTTCTCCCCCACGCCCGGGATGCCGGGCAGATTGTCACTCGGGTCACCGCGCAGAGCCGCGAAATCCGGGTACTGCGCCGGAGTCAGGCCGTACTTCTCCTCCACCGCCGCCGGGGTGAACCTGGTCAGCTCCGAGACGCCCTTCTTCGGGTAGAGCACGGTGACGTTGTCGTTCACCAGCTGCAGCGAGTCACGGTCACCCGTCACGATCAGCACCCGGAACCCCTCGGGCACCGCCTGGGTGGCGAGGGTCGCGATGATGTCGTCGGCCTCGAAGCCCTCGATCGCCATCACCGGAATGCCCAGCGCGCCCAGCACTTCCTGGGTGGTCTCCACCTGCCCGCGGAATTCGTCCGGGGTCGAGATGCGGTTCGCCTTGTACTCCGGATACGCCTCGGCGCGGAACGTCTTGCGGTTCACGTCGAACGCCGCCGCCACATGCGTGGGCTTCTCGTCCCGCATGAGGTTGATCAGCATCGAGGTGAAGCCGTAGACGGCGTTCGTGGTCTGCCCACTCGCCGTCTTGAAGTTCTCCGCGGGCAATGCGTAGAACGCTCGATACGCGAGCGAATGCCCGTCCAGCAGCAGCAGCGTCGGCTGCTCACCGGAGGAGCCGGGGGCGGTAGGGGCGGACACGGCACTCGGACGCTGATCGGTAGAGGCAGGGGTCACGCGAGAGAGTCTAGGGAGCCGCACCGACATCCGTGAGCAGCGGGCATACTCCGCACGTCGCCGCAGGTCACCGAAACCGATTTCATCATGGCCGCGACACCTGGTAGCGTGATCGTTCGCAAAGGGGCGTAGCTCAATTGGCAGAGCAGCCGTCTCCAAAGCGGCAGGTTGCAGGTTCAATTCCTGTCGCCCCTGCAGAAGGCTTCGGGCCGGTCATCCTCGGATGACCGGCCCGAATGCTTTTCACGTGGGTCGCCCCGAATGCTTTTCACCCGGGTAGCTCAGACGGCGACCGCGACCGGCTTTCGGGGTGGAGTCACGCGGGTCAGGACGACGCTGGCCGCGAGGATCCAGAGCATGCCGGTGAATCTGCCGATCGGCAGAATGACGGCCAGGTCGAGGGTGAACAGGGACAGCAGGGACAGGCCCTCGATCGCGGCCACCACCAGTCCCGACAGGGCGAGGGCGCGGGAGTGGCCGGACAGCAGCAGGCTGATGCTGACACCACCGATGAGCAGGGCCAGGGACACGATGAAACCCGGTGCGCCCATGGCGAATTGCAGATCGCGCAGGGCCGCTGCCGCGCTCGGCTCCGGTGCGCGGCTGATCGCCCAGCCCAGCAGTCCGGTGAGCATGCCGGTCACGGCTGCCAGGATTCCGCCGACGAGGGCGATGGTGGCGCCGGGTGGATCATCGGCCAGGATGCGGACCCGATGGTGCACGGTCGCGGTCCACACGCCCAGCTGCAGCGCCGCCGGAACGAACAGCAGGCCGCTGAGCCGGAGCAGGTCGCGGTGGTCGGCCACGTACGCGTAGAACTCCGCCGTGGAGGCGTCCGGGCGTGGAATGCGGGCGGACAGCGCGATCGCGGCGATCGTGAATCCGGCGAATGCGAATGCGGGCAGCAGCGGGGGCAGACTACCCGGCGCTCGACGAGCCATGGGAACTCCGAAAGTAGGCGGGGACAAGTGCTTTCGGATCTGAACCTAGGCGCGGCGGGCACCCGCGCACGTCCGCCCGCAGCCGTAGACCCGGCTACGTCGCCACGCGTATCGCGGTGCGATGCACCGACTCCCGGGTCACCGCCCGGCGCGAGACCGCCGACGGTCGGGTAGGCACCGCGTAGGGGTCTGTCAGCGCGTAGCGAGCGAGAGTTGCCCCGCTGACCTCTCGACGCGGACACGACGTCCCCGGCCGAATACACCGCGAGCGCTGTGGCGGGTCACCCGTGGGTGTCCGCGCACAGCGCTCGCGGTCGTGCCTCGCGATCGGACCGCAGGATCGCGCTCGGTGCGGGTCAGCCCACGCCGAGGTAGGCGGATTTGACCGCCGGGTCGTGCAGGAGTTCACGACCGGGTCCGGTCTTGGTGACCTCGCCGGTCTCCAGGATGTAGGCGCGGTCACTGCGGGTCAGGGCCTGCTGGGCGTTCTGTTCGACCAGCAGGACCGTGGTGCCCTGGGCGTTGATGTCGGCGATGATCCGGAAGATCTGCTGAATCACCATGGGAGCCAAGCCCATCGACGGTTCGTCCAGCAGCAGCAGCTTGGGACGTGCCATCAGCGAGCGGGCGATGGCGACCATCTGCTGTTCACCGCCTGAGAGGGTGCCGCCGACCTGCGTGCGCCGCTCCTGCACCCGGGGGAAGAGGCCGAAGACCCACTCCAGAGTGCTGTTGTAGGCCGCCTTGTCCTTGAAAGTGCGCGAGTAGCAACCCATGTCGAGGTTTTCCTGGACGGTCATGCCCGGGAACACCCCGCGCCCCTCGGGAGTCTGGATGAGCCCCAAACCGACTCGTTCGTGCGCCTTCATCCGAGTGATGTCGTTGCCCTCGAACAGAATCCGGCCCCTGGTCAGCGGGAGCAGACCCGACAGCGCGCGCATGGTGGTGGTTTTCCCCGCGCCGTTCGCGCCGAGCAGGGTCACCAACTCCCCCTCCGCCACCGACAGTGAGATCCCGTGCAGTGCTTCGATTCTCCCGTAGTTGACCACGAGGTCCTCGACCTCGAGGAGCGGGGTGGAGCTCGTACCGGCGGACGGCGTCTTGTCCAGCGATGTCATCGGGTTTCACCCACTTCCTCGTCGGGCACGCCGAGATAGGCGGCGATCACCTTGGGATCCTCGCGGATCTCGGCGGGCAGGCCGTCCGCGATCTTGCGGCCGAACTCCAGCACCACGACACGATCGGTCACGCCCATGACCAGGCGCATATCGTGCTCGATCAGCAATACGGTGAACCCGTCGTTGCGAATCTTGCGGATCAGATCCATGAGCGCCGACTTCTCGCTCGGATTGAATCCGGCCGCCGGTTCGTCCAGGCACAGCAGCTTGGGCTCGGTCGCCAGCGCACGCGCGATCTCGAGCCGGCGCTGCTCGCCGTAGGAGAGATTGCGCGCCTTCTCCACCGCTCGCGGTGCGATACCCACGAATTCCAGTAGCGCCATGCCCCTTTCGATGGCGTCGTGTTCCTCACGGCGGTGCCGGGCGGTGCGGAAGACGGCTCCGGGGACCGAGGTTTTGTGCCGCGCGTCCGCGCCCACCACCACGTTCTCCAGCGCGGTCATCTCGGCGAAGAGCCTGATGTTCTGGAAGGTGCGGGCGATGCCGAGCCGGGTGATCTCGTTGCGCTTGGACTTGGTGAGCGGCTTGCCGTCGAAGTACACGGTGCCGCTCGCCGGGCGGTACACGCCGGTGATGGCGTTGAAGCAGGTCGTCTTGCCCGCGCCGTTGGGTCCGATCAGGCCCAGGATCTCGCCGCGCCGAATGTCGAAGGTGACCCCGTCCAGCGCGGTGAGACCGCCGAATTTGACCGTGAGCCCATCGGTGCGCAGCAGCGGCTCGCCGACGGCGGTCTCGATATCACGATGCGGCGCAACGACTTCCGCGACCGCCTCGGGATCCTTCAGCTCCGGCAGCACCTCGGTCAGGTCGAGCGTGCCCGCGCTGGCTTCCTCGGCCGGGGGTTGATAACCCGCGGCCATGTCCTCGTTGTCGAACAGGGCTCCGCCGGGTCCGGTCATCGCTCCGCTCCCGTCGTCGCGTCGGTGGCCGGCACCCGGCGCACGGCGCGGGTGATCTGCCTGCCATAGGCCAGCAGTTTCTGGCGGACCGGGAACAGACCCTGGGGCCGGAACACCATGATCACCACCAGAACCACGCCGAAGAAAAGGTATTTGTAGTCGCCGAGGGACTGATCGTCGATCCGCACCGACATCAGCCGGTTGGGCAGGTACACGATCAGGAACGCACCGACGATCACGCCCAGCTTGTTGCCCTGGCCGCCGATCACCACCGCGCACAGGAACAGCATCGAGTTGATGATGTTGAACCCGGTCGGGTTGATGAACTGCACCTGGCCGGCGTACAGCGCACCGGACATGCCGCCGATGCCCGCGCCGATCATGAACGCCCACAGTTTGAACTTGTAGGTGGGCACACCCATCATCTCGGCGGCGTCTTCGTCCTCACGGATGGCGACCCAGGCGCGGCCGACCCGGCTGCGCTCCAGATTGCCGACCACGAGCAGCACGACGATCACCATCACCATGCCGATCCAGAACCACCAGACTCCGGAGTTGGCCCGGTCCAACGGGTTCCAGGTGCTCCGGTCGCCCAGATTGCCGGAGGAGAAATACCCGGTCGGATGGGCGTCGGACTCCCCGACGCGCGGATAGGCGATACCGGAGAGTCCGAGACTGCCATTGGTGATGTCGCCGAGATTGTCCGCGAGCAGACGCACGATCTCACCGAAGCCGAGGGTCACGATGGCCAGGTAGTCACCGCGCAGCCGCAGCGTGGGCGTGCCCAGGATCAGGCCGGAGATCGCGGTGACGATGATCGCGATCGGCACGCAGACCAGCCACGCCCAGCTGGGCGAGAGCCAGCCACCGTCGGTCTGGTTCCACGGACTGTTGGGACTGGTGAGCAAGCCGACCGAATACGCGCCGACCGCGTAGAAGCCGACGTATCCCAGATCGAGCAGACCCGCCTGTCCGACAACGACATTCAGGCCGATAGCGATCAGCGCGGTCATGGCGAACTGCGCCATGACACCACCGAAGCTGGTGCCGGGTGTGTCCAGGAGCGGAACTCGGAACAGCGGCAGTACCGCCAGTATCAAGATGGCCGGTACGCCGACACCCCACTGTGCGGGTCGCGACAATCCGTTCCACCAGTTGCGCAGGCCATCTCCGATGCCGCGACCGCGCGCCTTCTCCGGGCCGAAGTCCTGCTTCCAGGCCGGTGGCAGAATGCCACCCTTCTCCGGTCTCGGTGATCGAGCCATGTCGGTCATACCCGCGCCCTCCCCAGGCTCTCACCGAGAATGCCGGTGGGGCGGAACATCAGCACGGTCACCAGCAGCACGAAGGCCACCACGTCACGCCACTGCGTACCGAACAGGATCTGCCCGTAATTCTCCGCCAGCCCGAGGATCAATCCACCCAGCAGCGCACCGCGCAGATTGCCGATGCCACCCAGGACCGCGGCGCTGAATGCCTTGATACCGAGGATGAATCCGCCGGAGTAGATGATGCCGTTGGGGATCTTCAGGGTGTAGAGCAGCGCGGCGGCGCCCGCGAGCAGGCCGCCGAGCAGGAAGGTCAGCATGATGATCCGTTCCCGCGAGACGCCCATCAGCGTCGCGGTGTCCGGATCCTGCGCGACCGCGCGGATGCCGCGGCCGAATTTCGTTCTGTTGATCAGGATTTCGGTCGCGGCCGCCAGGATCACCGCCGCGACGATGATCACGATGGTCACGTTGGTGACCGACGCGCCGAAGATGGTGAACTGTTCGGTGGGCCGCACCAGCATGATCGGCTGCTGGGCGTTGGTGCCGCCCAGATTCTCCGAGACGCTGGGCAGGGCGTCGTGCAGGTGCAAAGCGGGCCAGATCTTCGGCAGCACGTAGTGCACGAATTCCTGGAGCACGAACGACATTCCGATCGCGGTGATCAGGAAGATCAGGGGTTTCGCCCCGCGCCTGCGCAGCGGGCGATAGGCGACGCGTTCCAGCCCCACCGCCGTGGCTCCCGACACGGCCATGCCGAACAGCATCGCCGCGCCCAGATACACGATGGTGAGAACGACACCCGCCGAATACGCGTTTCCGCTGGGCCCGAAGCCCAGCAGCATGAGGGCCACGTACTGACCGAACATGCCCACCATGAATATTTCCGAATGGGCGAAGTTGATCAGCCGGAGCACACCGTAAACGAGCGTGTAACCGACGGCGACCAAAGCGTAGATCGAGCCATATGCCAAGCCGTCCACGGTAAGTCGCCAGAATTGGTCGACCACGCCCGAGACGTTGAATTCGATGGACCCGTTCGCTAATAGGGCCACACCGTCCAATGCGGGTGAAGACATTCGTCACTTTCGCCGTCGAGGAAGCGGCGTACGTTTTCCATACCGTTCAAGGCATCCGAAAGCGCACGCCGCAACCGAATCTCGGAGCAGTTACTTGACCTGGTACATCCAGATCAGCGCCTTCGACAATTCGCCGGTGGCATCCCACTTGTATTCGCGAGCCAGGCCCTGGCCCTGGTAGGAGCGCACGTACTCGACCAGATCGGGGCGGGTGACTTTACCGGCCGCGATGCCCTTGAGCACGATCGTGGACAGGTCGTAGCCCTCGACCGAATAGGTGCCCGCGTCGAAACCGCTCGACGCCTTGTAGTCGGTCGCGAACTTGTCCGGAGCCGGACCACAGGGGCACGACAGCAGGGCGTCCTTCGACGCGTCGCCGGCCTGCTTCACGAATTCGACGTCCTTGGTGCCGTCATCGGAGATGAACACCGAGGTGACACCGCCCGAGCGCAACTGCTGCACGAACGGGGCGGCCTCGGCGTAGTAGCCCGCGTAGAAGATCGCGTCGGCCTTGGCCGCGGCCAGCTTGGACACGGCGGCCGAGAAGTCCTTGTCGCCTTCCTTGACCTGCACCGCGCAGCTCGGATCCGCCAGCGCGCCGAGGGTCTCGGTCATGGTCTTGGCCAGGCCGGTGCCGTAGTCGGTGTTGTCCTGCGCGACGCAGATCTTCTTGTACTTACCGGTCGCGGCCAGGTACTTCGCCACGGCGGGTCCCTGAATGCCGTCATTGCCCAGGCCCCGGAAGAACGTCTTCCAGCCGTTGGTGGTGAGGCTGACGTTGGTGGCCGACGGGGTCAGCGACAGCAGGCCCGCCTCGCTCAGGATGCCGCCGGTCGCCTTGGTCTCACCCGAGAAGGTCGGGCCGATCAGCGCGATGATCGACGGATCGTTGATGATCGTCGGGATGACCTGGGTGGCCTTCTGCGGGTTGCCCTCGGTGTCGAATTCCTTCACCGACACCTGGCAGTCCGGGTTGGCCTTGTTGTGCTGGTCCAGCGCCAGCTTCACGCCGCGGACGATATTGAGTCCGAGGTTCGCGTTCGGGCCGGTCAGCGGGCCCGCGTAACCGATCGCCTGCGGGGCGCACTTGTCCTTGCCATCGCTGGCGGGATTCGCGGCGGCGGAGTTGTCGCCCGCCGGGACCTCTTTACCGTCCAGATCGATCTGGACGACCTGCTGGATGGTGAGGCCGGCACCGTCACCACCCCCGGATCCGTTATCCGTGGATTTGCTGCTACACCCCGCCACAGTGAGCACGGCCGCCGCCCCGATCACCAGCGCGGTCCGTGCCACCCGGCTGCTCCGGAAGGTTCCGGAGCCCCGCGTCATTGAACCAAGCACGATTCACCTCATATGTCCTGTGCTCCTCGGCGCACCGAGGAGGCCGCCTCATCGATCGGCCTGGATCAGAACATAGCCGCGCCACGTTAGCTCCGCATCACATTCGATTCATCCATGTGACATCGCAACATACGAAAGTGCCCCTGCTGTTACCACCGCGTAAAACACTTCAGCGCATTTTTGGCAACAGAGGGGCAAACTCGGAGTAATCCGACTTACTTGGGTGCGAGGTTCTCCAGAACGACCTCGGCTACCGCCTTCATCGTGGTGCGCCGGTCCATGGCCGTGCGCTGGATCCACTTGAAGGCCTGCGGCTCCGAGAGGCCCTGCGTCTGCATGAGCACACCCTTGGCACGCTCCACCAGCTTGCGCGTCTCGAGGCGGTCGGCGAGATTCGCGACTTCGCTTTCGAGGGCGGTGATCTCGTGGAAACGGCTGGCCGCCAATTCGATGGCCGGAACCAGATCCGATTTGGTGAACGGCTTCACCAGGTAGGCCATGGCGCCCGCGTCACGGGCCCGCTCGACCAGGTCACGCTGGCTGAAGGCGGTCAGGATCACCACCGGCGCAAGGCGTTTGGAGGCGATCTCCGCGGCGGCGTCTATCCCGTCACGCCGTGGCATCTTCACGTCCATGATCACCAGATCGGGCCGGTGTTCCTCGGCCAGGTCCACCGCCTGCTGACCGTCCCCTGCTTCGCCCACCACCTGATAACCCTCTTCCGAGAGCATCTCAACCAGGTCCATCCGGATGAGCGCCTCGTCTTCGGCAACCACCACCCGCATGGGGGCGGACGCCGCAGCGTCCTTCTTCGAACCGCCCCCTGCTGTCGTTCCCATAGATGAACCCCTGTCGCTCCGTTACCAACACCCGATGCACACCGGTCCGAAGCCACCCTCAACGGATCGGCACGTACCCGAGTTATCCAAAGAGTACCGTCCACCCGCCGACACAACCCACGTACCCAGCGCAAACTGACCAGTATCACAACGTCACACCCCCACTCCCCCTCCGATTAGTCCGGCGAGCCCCCCACCCGCTACACTTTCCACCCGGTGCGCCGAGTTGGCGGAATAGGCAGACGCGACGGTCTCAAAAACCGTTGCCCGAAAGGGCGTGTGGGTTCGATTCCCACACTCGGCACCAGAAAAGAGGGGCGTACTCGGTTGCCGAGTGCGCCCCTCTTTTACTCTGATCCACGCCGTCCGGCCTTGACGTAGGCTTGCGAGCACGCCGCCGCGATCCTGCGACCGGAGGTCGACGAATCGAGAAGGTCAACGCCTTCACATGAGTTGCGCGACTTGCATGTTCGCCGCGCCCACCGAGGCGGGATCCGAAGGTCGAGGCGACGCGGTTGCAGGACAGCGTATTTCAGGCTCGAGCGGATGGACCGGCCGTATCCGTCGATCACCATCAACCCGGTCCGGACCCTGTTCAGGGGTGCAGGGTGGGGTGGTAGACGAGCTCCTGGATATTGCCGTCGAGGGTTCGGCTCTCGATCAGTTCGAGGTCGAAGTCTTCCGCGCCGTGGAAGATCGGGTCCAGGCCGGTCTTACCGGTGATCACGGGGAAGAGCGTCACCTGGACCCGGTCGACCAGGCCGGCCGCCATCAGCGCTCGGTTCATCGAGAGGCTGCCGTGCGAGCGCAGCGGTACGTCGGAATCCTTCTTGAGCTGGGCGACGACGTCGACGGCGTCTCCCTTCGCGATGGTCACGTCCGGCCGATCGGACGTCCCCAGCGTGCTCGACACCACCGTGGTGGGCAGGTTCCACATCCGGGTCACCCAGGGGTCGCGCACGTCGGAGTCCTCGGAGCTCTCGGCCAGCATCTGAACGAAGAGACGATATGTGTTCGCCCCGAACACCATTCGCTGCTCCCCTTCGTAGGAGGCGAGTCGATGTCCGAGCAGCTCCGGTCCCTGTTTGCCCCAGTAGCCGGTCCAATCGCCGCCGGCGCCGCCGAAGCCGTCGAGACTGGTGAAGACGTCGAACGTGTAGATAGCGGTCATGATGCCCTCCTCGGATAATGCGAACGGTTACATCGGTTGAGACTGAGCGTGACGGTGAAACTCATCGCGGTTGGCGTGTTTGCCCGGCGGGTTCGCGGGATGACGCTCATGTTCATGACTGATTCGAGCGTGTGTCGTGGACAGGGTTCAGGTGGTCGACGTTCGAGGGAGAAGGATCCGGCCTGAGCCTCCACTGAACCCACATATTTGCCGGTTTCCCGCCCGAACAGCCTCGAAAATGGAGGATAGGGCCGGAAGTGATCAGCACAGCCCGAATTCGAACACCCGCTTTCGGATCAGGCCGAGCAGGATCGGTCACCTCCACCTGAACTGTTGTTAGCGTTCGCCGGGTGAACCTGGATCTGGATGGAAAGCGTGCGATCGTCACCGGCGGCAGCCGGGGTATCGGCTTGGCGGTGGCGCGGGCGCTCGCACACGAAGGCGTGGACGTGGTGATCGCGGCGCGCGAGGCCGAGCCGCTCGAGGCCGCCGCCCGCGAAGTGTCCGAGGCGACCGGCAGGCGCGTGATCGCCGTGCCGACCGACACCGGCGACGACGAGCAGGTGCGGCGATTGATCGCCCGCACCGTCGAGGAATTGGGCGGGGTCGACATTCTGGTGAACTCGGCCGCGACGCCCTGGAGCGCCGGCGCGAACGCCGATCTCGCCGCGACCTCCGACGAGGTGGTGCGCCGCGAGGTGGAGATCAAGGTGCTCGGTTACCTGCGCACCGCGCGGGCGGTGGCCCCGCACCTGGTCGAACAGGGCTGGGGTCGCATCATCAATATCAGCGGACTCGGTGCGCGCCAGGCGAATTCGATCGCACAGACCATCCGCAACGTCAGCGTATCGGCCTTGACGAAGAACCTGGCCGACGAACTCGGCCCGCACGGCATCAACGTGACGGTGGTGCATCCCGGGCTGACCAGAACCGAACGCCTGACTCGACGCCTGACCGCGGAATCCGAGGAGCAGGGCACGTCGATAGCCGACCTCGAGCACGCGGCGGCACGCAACTCGCTACGCCGTGTCATCGACGCCTCGGAGGTCGCGGACGTCGTGACATTCCTGGCTTCGCCGCGCAGCGTCGCGATCACCGGCGACGCCATCGCCGCAGGCGGCGGCGTGCCGGGGCCGGTCTACTACTGACCGCTCTATCGCATGTAGCGGCCGAACAACAGGAGCGCGAGCACGACCCCTGTCAGGACGACGACCGGATAGGGGCTTGGTGACTTGGCGTAGCCGTAGGTCGAACCTGCGATCACCACCGCCATGGTCAGGAACAGGAACTGTTTCATCGTGCGCTCCCCGGGGCTTGGATCTCAGGGTAGGAGTCCCGGGTTCGTTGCGCGACAGCGGAATTCGACGAATGGCAGTGCGCGGACAGCGGAGTGGCGTCGAGAGCGTCGGCCCTCGTCACCGCCGAGTGGTCGAATCAGCCACGGCGCGAGGCACTCCGGGCTGCAGCGCACTCACGATCTCGTCCGCGAGCAGCACCGGGGCCAGGCCGTGACCGTGCTTCTCCCGCCGCACCAGCGAGACGACATTGTTGCTGAACGCGTCACGCACCTGACGGAAGGCGAGCCGCCCGTCACGCAGCTCCTCGGCGATGTCGAACTCACTGAGGAACGCGATGGCCTCGCCCGAGGTGGCGAGCCGCTTCATCGTTTCGATCGAGTTGGTGTGGAATGCCGGTTCGATGTCCAGCTCGGCGTTAACGAACGCTTCGGCGACGATGCCGTGAATCACCATGGAGCGGTCGGCGAAGATCAGCGGATACGGCGAGCACTGCGCGAGTGGAATCGTATCCATGTGCGCCAGCGGATGATGCGGGGCGACAACAACTCCCAGTCGAGTATTCATCTGCCAGCGGACCTCGAGCTGCGTCGATGCCGGGATGTTGAAGCCGAGTCCCAGATCGGCTTCGCTGTTCTCGACCGCGCGCAGAATCTCCTGCGTCGACATGGTGCGGATCGAGATCCGGACCTGCGGATGCCGGGCGCGGAACGCCGTCGCGGCGGTGGCGACGACACCGCTGGCCAAACCGGTCATGGTGGCGATCACGACCTCACCGCTGCCCACACCGTGGAGATCACGGATGTCCGCGACGGTCTCGCGATACTGCCGCAGGGTCCCGCGAATATGGGCGAGCAGCGCTTCGCCGGCCGGGGTGGGACGCATACCACGGGGCAGGCGCTCGAACAGCGGCTGACCGAGTTCCGCTTCCAGTAGCAGGATCTGGCGGTTGATCGCCGACGGCGCGACGTGCAGCCGCGCTCCGGCCGCGCGAATGGATCCGAACCGCGCCACCTCGTCGATGTACTGCAGCAGTCGTGAGTGGAGCATTGCTCACCTCCTGCGCGCAGTGTACGAAAAATGAGTACACCTTGCGCGAAAACGGATGCTTGTCGGCAACGGTGACGTCGAGTTCTATCAGAACCAGGCCCAGGGGCCACTGCGGCCCCTTCACCTGCAACTACGTGAACCGACGTGAGGACCGCCATGCCCCAGACCGACACCGCACCCGCAGGCTCCGACCAGGTGGCCGCCCAGGACGATCACGTTCGAATGATCTTCGGCATTCTGGAGGGCGAGCAGGAAGCCGATCTACTGCTGCGCAACCTGCACATCCTCGATGTGCACAGCGAAACCGTCTACGCCGGAACACTTCTGGTGCACGGTGAACGCATCATCGCGCTGAACCCGGACGAGTCGATCGTGCGCTACCGCGAGAGCTTCGACGGTCAGGGCCTCTACGCGATCCCCGGATTGATCGACGCGCACCTGCACTTCGAGTCCCAGCTCGCGCATCCGGCGGCGTTCGGCGAGGCGATCGTACCCAGCGGCACCACAACGGTTTTCGGGGAGACGCTCGACTTCGCGAGCGCGACGGGCGAGGAGGCGGTCGAGGCCGTTCGGGTGCTGTTCGCCGATCACGACAAGCTTCCGTACCGGCTCTACGCCTTCGCGCCGGGCAAGAAGACCTCACCCGAAGTCACCGAGGCGATGCTGGGCATGGATCCGGTGATCGGTTTGGGGGAACTGGCGCACCTGTCCTACATGACCGGCAATGCGGACGACTTCCGCAAGTCCGCGCTCGGGCGCAGCAACGCGGGAGTCGTGAACTGCCACTGGGGCGTGACGGCGCTCTCGGACATGCTGCTGAACTACATGCCCGCCATCGGCGTCGACAACAACCACGATGTCTGGAACGAAGCCGATATCGAGAAGAGCGTTCGCTACGGCTTGAACACGCAGATCAAGTTCGGCGTCGGGAGTCCCGAGGTCATCCGGAACATGCTGCGCGCCATCGTGAAGCGACGCTGGCCGGCCGAGAACTTCCAGCTGTGCGCGGACAACATCTCGGTGGATCGCGTTCTGCGGCAGGGGCATATCGACTGGGTCATCTCGCTGGCCGTCGAGATGGGAATGCCGCCGATCCAGGCGATCAAGATGGGCACGCTGTACACCGCGCGCTCCTTCCACCGGGACCGCGACCTCGGCTCACTGAGCCCGGGGCGGTTCGCCGACATCGTGCTGACGGACAGTCTGTCGAAGATCAACCCGCGGTACGTGTTCAAGGGCGGCAAGCTCGTCGCCGCGGACCGCAAGCTGATCGATGCGGTCGGCATCGACTACTCGGCCCTGGCCAAGGAGCCGAAACCCGGCCTCGATGATCTGCGCGCCGCGCAGCTCGATCTGACCCCGATCGAGATCTCCGATGACGGCTCGCAGGCCAAGGTGCTGCTCTTCGACGTCTACGGGCGCGGGCATCTGAAGTTCGCCCAGGAAGTGTGGGTTCCCTACCGGGACGGGGCGGTGGTGCCCGAATACGAAGGCGCGCAGCTCAACCGAATCTCCCTCGTACAGCGCTACGCCGACGGTGAGCGGCACGTGGTCAACGGAGTGTTCAAGGGCGTCTCGATCGAGCGCGGCGCGGTCTCCACGTTCTGGCCCGCGCCCTCGGCCTACTTCGTGGTCGTCGGAACCGACAGCGCCGAGATGCGTGACAACCTCGCGCAGCTGGACGGACTGGTCGGCGGGTGCATCGTGACCGAGGACCGGCAGGTGAAAGCCGTTCTGCCGCTGAACTTCTACGGCGTGATGGCGGATATGGACCTGGCCGAACTGGTCGAGGCGACCCGATCGATCGACGACGCGCTGGACAAGCTCGGCAATCACAACGAGGGCGAACCGGTCGTCAACAAGCTGCTGACCCTGTTCATCTCGCTCGACCGTTTCGGATTCATGAAGTAGCGCGTACACCAGCGTTTTCCAGCACCAGATCCTCGTCGCACGGACTCGAGAGCAAGGGATGCGACCACCATGCAGCACGACACTCAGCCAGAGATCATCGACACCGGAAACAAGGTGCGACGCTGGATCATCTACATTGCCGGAATCTACATCCTGACACTGGGGCTGAGCCTGGCCATCCGGGCGGGGATCGGCATCTCCCCGCAGAGCAGCCTCACTCGCACGATGACCCTGGTGGTTCCCCAGCTGAGCCAGGGCAATGTCAACCTCATCCTCGAGGTCATCATGCTCGTGCTGACCTTCCTGGTCCGGCCGCGAGCGTTCAAGGCCGGCTACCTGTTGGCACTGGTCCCCGCGCTGGTCTTGGCACTGCTGCTCGACCTCAACCTGTCGATCACCGGCTGGATAGCCCTGCGGCCCTACACGGCGAATCTCGCCCTGCTGTTCCTCGCCGACGCGATGCTGGCCTTCGGCCTGTTCCTCATGATTCGCGCCAACCTGATGCTGATGCCCATCGACCTGTTCGTGAACACCATCCAGCAGAAGACCGGCCGCAAATGGGGCAATATCAAAACCGTCTTCGACTGCACCCTGCTCGCCCTCTCCGCAACCATCGGCCTGATCTTCCTCGGCGCACCCCATTTCATCCGCGAGGGAACGATCATCAACGCAATCCTGGTCGGTCAGTACGTGAAGCTGTACTTCTATCTACACAAGAGGTACACGGCCCGAAAGACTCTCCCCACAAAGTCATAGAGCCCGCTTCGGATCGAAGACTCGCGCTGTCGGACGGACCCCGCCCGACAGCGGATTCGGCCGAGGGAGGTCCTCGCGTTGCCGTGCTCGCTTGCACCCGCCGACTCTCGTCCGGCGCTCTCCGGTCGACCAGGAGTTACGGCACCCTTCAGAGGAAGCTGAGCACGATCGCGTGTGCTCCCTCCTCGATTCGAGCCGAGCGGCGGTGAAACGTCGCTTCGCGAAGCGTCACCGCTGCCGTTGGCACTGGTAGATACTGCTGGGCCGCACTGGGTTTCGACGTCCATCACGTACCGCCGGGAAGGGCTGTGCGGCTCGGAGGGAGCATGCCGAGGGTCTGTGCGGTCTTCATTCCGAAACGCCCACGCTTCCAATTGATCTTGGGTAGCCTCCTCGCCAGATCGGGTCGATCAGGCCCGGCTCGCCCTTGGAGTGTGTGTATGAAGCTCACGAAGTACGTTGCCGCCGTTGTCATGTCGGTCGCCGCGATGGTGTCGATGAATGTCGGACAGGCCAATGCCGGCGCTATCGGCAATGTTCTGGATACGAATCATGTACTTGCCCAGGGTGACTACCTGACCACGAATCAGGGGACCGCGGCCTTCGCAATCCTGCAGGGGGACGGCAACTTCTGCGTGTATCGAGGGACGGGGCCGAGTAACAATCTGGGCGGGGTCTGGTGCTCCGGGACCTCAGGCCATTCGCAGGTGTTCGCGGTCATGCAGGGGGACGGGAACTTCGTCATCTACCGGGGCACGGGACCGGGCAACAATCAGGGATATCTCTGGGGCACCGGCGGGCGCAGCGGCGCCTCCGGCTTCTATCTCCAACTCAATAGTTCCGGCTTCGGCCACTCCAATCCGAACCTTCAGGTCGTCGGATTCCCGGCCAGCGGATGGAACACCTGCTACTGGTCCAGTGACGGCAACTGCAACTTGGGCGGCTGAGACCGCCGGCGTGCGCAGGTGAACGGGCGGTCCGTGCCCGCGCTCGCCTCGACCTGAATGCCGCCCGAAAGAGCTGCCGCCGGTTCGATCGCCCGAACCGGCGGCAGGCAGCGGCGCATCGAGCGGCTGCTCAGCGCGCGGTGAGCGCTCATCGGGCACGGGCTGTGACCACCACGAACGGGCGCGCTCGCCCCGTTCATCGGCCGCGTGCTCCAGTGGAGCCGGGCTCACCGAGGAGTTGGATCGCGACCGCTGTCACGTGGGTGGCGAAGGCGTCGCGGTCGGTACCGAGGCTGCCTTCGGTCCACTCGACGAACAGCGAGATCAGGGCGCCGAAGAGCGCCGAGAAGCGCATCCGGACGCTGGGGTCCTCCGGCGAACCGGTGACGCGATCGCCGAGCGCGGCCAGCGCGATGGCCGGAATCGTCTCTCGCACATGCCCTCTCAGTCGTGCGTCCGCGACCGGTTCGACCAGCAGGATGCGGCAGATACGTGGATCGGTCTCCATGAGACGGGCGGCGGCCTCGACCACCGCATGCAGATCACCGGCTGCCACCGCGGACGCCACCGCGTGTTCCAGGCGAGAGAGCGCTGCCCGGTACACCGCGTGCAGCAGCGCGTCCGCATCGGCGAAGCTCTCGTAGAAGAACCGCTGACTCAGCCCCGCCTCTCGGCAGACCGAGCGCATCCCCAGGGCGGAAACACCCTGTGTGCCAACCAATTCGACACCGACATCGATCAGGCGCGCCCGCCGGTCGTCGGCGCGCCCCTGCGCGGTCTGCCCGCCGTAGCTCCTTGACACGGCATCACTTTACAAGAACCATCATTCATCAGGAAGCACCTGCTTCCGGATGGAGAAGGTGATGTTCACCGACGAGCAGTTCCAGCTGTCATTGCTACAGCCACGCCTGGCCCAGCCGATTCCGACGCTGCTGACCAACCGCGCCGAGCCGGTCGAAGTCCTCGACGAGTCCGCGCTGACCGCCATGACGCGACAATGGTTCGACGAATACGAGAAGAAGATCGAGTTCTACGCCGGGCACGGCCTCGATATCGCCTGGACCCTGGAGTGGGCGAAAAAGTACTGGTGGAGCTGGCAGACCCGGGACATGAGCCACAACCACGAGCTCTACACCGCGGATCTGCGCTACAAGGATGTGACCACGCTCGGCGCGACCATGGTCGGCCTCGACGAATTCGTGGCCTACAACTTCGCGTTCTTCGACGCCATCCCCGACTGGCGTTACGACCCGATACCCGGCCAGTGCTACATCGACCTGACACCCGACGGCGAAGTCCGAATAGTCGTGCGCTACTTCGGTAGTGGTCACCTCGTCGGACCGTTGAAACTGCATCCCTACGGAGCGGACGCCGCCACCATCCCGGGCAACGGCGCGTTCATCCAGTGCACCGCCGTGGACCGATACCACTTCAACACCGATCACCTGATGTACGAGGGCGAAACGCTCTACGACCTGCTCGACGGCGTACAGCTCGCCGGAATCGTGCCGGGCCCCTCGAGCACGGCCTTCAAGTGGCTGATGCGCGGCGCGGGGCTCGCCACCCGGGCCATCACCCGGCTCCGCCCGCCCGCCGCCATGCCTCGCCCGTAACCACTCGACAGTCGACGCCTGGTGCGCGGACGATGCCGAACCCGCACAGCCCCTTCACCTTCCACCGGTCCGCGCCGACCGAATCGGTCGGCGCGCCCCCGCGGCATCACAGCTCACTCGAGTTCTTCGAGCCGGAGTCGCGGATAACCGAACCAGGCGAGAGCACGCCTCGGCCTCAGCTCGCCGCAGCCAGCACCCTCCACACCTTTCTGGAACGCGAGCGCACCTGCGGAGCCGCGGATTCGATTCTATGGCGCGCGTCCTCGGCGCTGATCCGCAACAGGTCGGTCAGCAGTTCCACGGTGTCCCGATAGCCGGTGTCCGCGGCGAGGCCGCGACGTTCGGCTTCGGCGACGGCCGCGCGCATGGCGGCATTCAGTCGCCTCCGGCGGCGTTCGGTTTCCACGAGGGTGCGCAGCAGGTCGACATCGGTCAGTTCCGGCCATCCCGAGGCTGGAGCGTTCGGCGCCAGCGCGGTCGAATGTGTGGTCACCCGGCGCAGCTTACCCGATCATCGAACATATGTTCGACTATTCACCCGAGATGTCCCCGCCTTTCCGGTGACAACGCTTTCCGGGGCTGTCCAGGCCGGGCACGCCTGGATAGGTTCGGTCCGCGGCGCGATTCCGCCCACTCCCCGAAAGGACCTCTGTATGCGAACTCGTCTCGGTGCCGCGATGTTCACCGGCGCAATGATTCTCGCCCCCGCGTTCGCTACAGTGCCGGCGACCGCCGCGCCGGCGAGCCCGGCCCCCGCCAGCGATCAGGTCGCCGACAGCGGCAGCGCGAACGCCCCCAAGCAGCTCTTCTGCGCGCTGGAGGATCTCCGCCGGACGCTGTCCGCGGGCGCCAGCGGCACCTGCTCTCTCGGATGGATCGACTAAGCCCGAGAGAAAACCGGCTGGACGACCCGCGCATACGAGGCCGGGCCGACCAGCGAATCCCGTTGAGCTGGAGAGCCACTGGACCAAACCGGCCGGGCCCACCCGCCGGACGCGGCCGGTGTGGCAGCCGCCGGTGACATCCCCCCGCCTACGCCAACGGCCCGAGATATCCTCGGGCCGTTGGGGTTCGAGCGTCAGCGATCAGGAGCCGAAGGATCCGGTGCTGGGCTTGGTGGGGCCGGGGTCGGTGGGCTGTTCGGCCACGGTGACCACCTTGGTGGTGGTGGATCCGGCTACGCCGCTGCGGCCGGAGAAGGTGGCGCCGATGGTGTAGGAACCGGCGGCGCCGGGGGTCCAGACGATCGTGGCCTTGCCGTTGGCGTTGACGGGGATGTCGCCCAGGACGTTGTCGCCCGCCTTGAACTGAACGGTGCCGCCCGCGGCCGCCGGGGATACCGTCGCCTCGAGGGTGACGGCCACGCCGGTCTTGGCGCCCGACACATCGGTGATCGAGGTGGTGGAGGTGGCGTCGCTGGAGACCGTGATGTTCGGCCCCTTGCCCTGGTAGGTGCCGTCACCGAGCGAACCGCCGTAGTGCATGGAGGTCGGCAGCGGGGTGTCCCGGGCGCAGTTGACGCCCACCTTGTACTGCACCTCGAAGGTCTGCGACTTCGGATTGATGTTCGGGTACACCGGGTACTTGGTGATGCCGAACTCCGCGCGCACCCAGTCCGAGGACGAGGTGTCGAGCTGGACCTGGTCGCCGCCCATCTTCGCCGAGCCCGCGACGGGGGTCAGGCAGGAGGGGTGCAGATCCTTGACCGAGTAGATGTACTCGACCGGAATACCGGTGCGCTCGAACATCGTCGTGACGGTGATGGTGTCACCGACAACCGGATTGGTGTTCGACACCGTACGGGTGAACTTGCTGTTCCCGTCGTTCCAGGTGATCGTCCCGGGTGCGGCCGAGGCCGTGCCGGGCATCGCCGCGACCGCGAAGCCGGCCGCCACCGCGAACGCGGCCAAGGTACCGGCCGTCCGCTGCATTCTTCTGTCCACCATTGTTTCTCCCACGTACAGCGGGTGCCCCTCGACATCGTCATCGAGGCGCTGATGCACCCGTGTTGGGCTCATTTGATCATGGTGGAACGTGTTACGGATCAGAATCCGAAATGAACGCATGTCAGAACTGCGAGTGGACGGTCAGCCATCGGCCGAATTCCTGTTCGGCGGGTAATTCTGATCCAGGGCTACCCTCGAGCGACCCAGCCGGCACCCACAGCAAGAACGACGAACCTGTGTCGTTTTACCCCGAAATGCTCAGTGCAGTGTCGCGATGCCCGCGAGGATGAGATCGATCCCGGCCAGGAATTGATCACGGTCGTCGTGGTCGCGAAGCTGGGCGGCCACCTCGTGGACGAACGGATACAGCGCGGGGTCGCGCTGCTGCCACCGAGCGGCAATGGCCGCGAGGTGAGCGGACCGATCCGTGAGGTGCGCGTTGAGGCGCGCCGCGGCGGCATTCTGGGCGGCCACCCCGAGGATGTAGTTGACCAGCGCCGAGGCGGAGTCGAACCGGGAACCCGCGGGGACGCCGAGCGCCCGGAGCTGAACCCCCACCCGCTCGAAGATCTCCAGCATGGCGGACTGACCGGATTCGCGATTGAGCTGGGTGCCGATCCAGGGATGCGCGTCGATCGCGTCGAACACGCCGAGCGCGATCGCGCGTATCGCCCGAGCGGGCTCGGAATCGCTTGCGGCATCGGACATCACACGGGACAGCACATCGTCGGTGACCGCGGCGAGCAACTCGTCCTTGTTCGCGACGTGCCAGTAGATCGCACCCGCGCCGGTCGCCAGGCGCGCGGTCAGCGCCCGGAAGGTCAGCGCCGCCTCACCGTCGGCGTCGAGGATGTCGATCGCCGCGGCCACGATGCGATCCTTCGACAGCGCTTCGGTGCGACGCTCGCCGCGGTGTGACTTGGTCGCCATGCGGACCATCTTGACATATCTGGAACGTCGTTCCAAGATGGATTCATGGAACAACGTTCCAGAACCGTTCGAGAGGAGTACGACAATGACGACGATCACGATCATCGGTGCGGGCCTCGGCGGCCTCACCCTGGCCCGCGTCCTGCACATGCACGGCATCGCCGCGACGGTCTACGAGGCCGAGCCTTCGGCGCAGACCCGCACGCAGGGCGGCCAGCTCGACATTCACCAGCACAACGGACAGCGGGCACTCGAGGCCGCGGGCCTCACCGAGGAGTTCCGCGCGATCATCCACGAGGGCGGCGATGCCCTGCGCATGCTCGACCCCGAGGGAAATTCGCTGCACGACGAACCCGAGGGCGACGGCGGCAGGCCCGAGGTCCTGCGCGGGGACCTGCGCCGAATCCTGCTCGACTCGCTACCGGAGGACACCGTTCGATGGGGCAGGAAACTCGCCGCAGTCACATCCCTCGGTGACGGGCGGCACGAACTGACCTTCGCGGACGGATCCACCGTCATCACCGAACTGCTGGTGGGCGCGGACGGCGCCTGGTCGAAGGTCAGGCCGCTGCTGACCGACGCGACGCCGGTCTACGCCGGTGCGACATTCGTCGAGACCTACCTGTACGACGTCGACGAAAAGCACTCCGCGACAGCCGAAGCCGTAGGCAGCGGCGCGATGTACGCGCTCACCCCGGGTAAAGGGATCGTCGCGCACCGTGAGGCCGGGGACATCCTGCACACGTACGTCGAACTCGTCCGGCCCGCGGAATGGTTCGCCGACATCGACTTCGGCGACGCCGCCGCCGCGAGTGCCCGCATCGCGGCCGAATTCGACGGGTGGGCACCGGAACTCACCGCGCTGATCACCGAGGGCGACACCGCCCCTGTCGCGCGCATGATCCACGCGACCCCGGACGGATACCGCTGGGACCGCGTGCCCGGCGTGACCCTGGTGGGCGATGCCGCGCACCTGATGCCGCCCGCCGGCGAGGGCGCGAACCTCGCCATGTTCGACGGCGCGGAACTCGGGAACGCCATCGCGGCCCACCCGGACGACCTCGAGGCCGCGCTCACCACCTACGAGCAGGCCCTGTTCCCGCGCAGCGAGTCCGAGGCGGTGGACGCCGATGAGATCCTGGATCTCTGCCTCGGCGACCGCGCCCCCTTCGGACTGATCGACTTCCTCGGCACGGCAGCCGATATCGGTTAGCCCACAGTCGGATTCGGATTCGGCCGCACCCGCATGGTGGGGTCCAGACCCACCGTCGAGGACGGCAGCGCGGCCAACCGGCCGTCGTTCTTGTAGACGACCGAGACGGCCGTGGACACCGCGTACGAGAAGTCCCGGTCGATCAGAAGTTCTCTGGCTCCCACGTTGAAGACGAACAGTTCGTCATTCTCGACAATGTGCCGATCATCCAGACAGAAAGTGCCCCAGCGCCATTCGGATTGCAACGAATCGCGGACCACTTTGTGTGCCTGCTCGTAATCCACTGCCATAGTTCCCCGCCTCCTCGTCGGACCAACGGTCCACACCTCGATCGACCGGAACATCGTCCCCGAAACCCTTGCCACAAAGCGTGATCGACATCCCCGCGATCCGGACAGATTCGGGTGAGAGAAAACTGGACGGAATTCTGATCGGGGTGGAAGGAAGAATTCGTCTCGATCATCGATACGGTGCGAAGCGAGCGGGGGCACACGGGCCGTTCCGCGGACCGATCCGAGCGTGCAGAACCACCTCGAAACGCTGTTCGGAGGTCAGCGCACGGTTTCTGCGGAAGAGTGAACCGGAGGCGGGTGTATTTCGTACAACCGCACAGAAAGATCGATACGTGCGGAGGCGGCGCATGCGGGTGAATCGGCAGACAGCGGACCTGTCCGAGTATCCGGACCTGGTGGTCGTTCTGCTCGGCATGCGGGTGCACAAGCCCCGGGGGATAGTGCGCCTGCTGGGGGTCGGCCCCAAGCTCTACAGCTCCCAGCGCGGGCGTCCGGACGGCCTGCTCGCGCACGAGGACGTGATCTGGTCGCTGTTCCCCCCGCACTGGGGCGCGCGGCAGTACTGGCGGGATCTGGAGAGCCTGGAGAAGTGGACCCGCTCCGATCCGCACCGGGTGTGGTGGACGCGGTTCCTCGCGGACTCCGGCGGGACCGGTTTCTGGCACGAGGCGTATTTCGCGCGCGGCGGGATCGACTCGGTCTACGACGATATGGCCCGGCCGACGGGGCTGGGCAAGTTCGCACCCATCGTGCCCGCCCGGGGACGGTTGTTCTCCACCCGCAGCCGGGTGCGCGACACCCCGCCCGAGATCACCCCGGTGGTCGGCGAATCCGAGTACTACGGATCCCCGGAGGAGTAGATCCCGCGCAGCTCTTGATTCGGCGGGCCGAAACCAGCATGCTCGGATTTCCACGGCCGCGACGAATCCGGCCCGATTCGATCCTCGGCGGGCCGATCGATACGTGGGAGCGAACAGCAGGCGACCGACACTCTGCCGGGGAATGAACATCCTGGTAGATGGGTGTGATCAGGTCTCGGAAGCGTTTCGGACGGGTCTCGATGGGCATAGCTTGTCCTCATGCATGTGCTGTTCGTGTGCAGCGGAAACGTTTGCCGCTCCGTCATTGCCGAGCGCCTCACCCTGGCTGTGGCCGCTGAACACGGACTATCGGACCTGTCGGCCGAGAGCGCCGGGGTCCGGGCCCTGGTCGGGTTTCCGGCCGAACCGCTTGCGGCCCAGACCATCGTCGGACTCGGCGGCGACGCCTCCGAGTTCAAGGCGCGCCGGCTGAAACCGGAGATGGTGCACCGCGCCGATCTCGTCGTCACCATGACCGACAAGATCCGCGACCAGGTACGCGATCTCGTGCCCGAGGCACTCCCCCGCACCTTCACGCTGCTGGAGGCCTATCGCATCGCGAAGGTCAGCGGCGCGCGCACCGTCGTCGGATTGCACACCGCGCGTGACGATCTGGCCTATGTCGGCCGCGAGAACATCTCCGATCCGGTCGGACTCTCACCCCAGGCCTTCTGCGAGGTCGGCGATCGGATCGCCGAAGCGCTCGTTCCACTGCTGCTGGCGCTGCACGCGCACGAGCATCCACAGCACACCGTCCACCCTCGTACCGCCGCCAGTGACGCCGGTGCGCAACGACCTTCACTGCTGGTGCTTCCCGGCGGACTTTCCAATTCCGTCAAACACGCCGAAAGCCGCGAATACCCAGTGCAACCCGTGCACCCGGAACTTCGTACTGCCCGGTAACCACTCGAAATCCTGTCGAACACACCGTGTCAATGGACCTGTCTGCGCGATTGGTCCGGTAAGCGATTACACTTCGCCGCGGAACACCACCGCCGGTGGTTGCGACACAAGAACAGGACTAGAGGACATGCCGAAGCGAATTTCGGATGTTTCGCTCCATGTTTATGTGACACCCCAGACCTTGCATCGCGTCACGGAAACCGTGTGCCGCGTGGTCGATGAGTATGTGGCAGACCGGGATATCTTCGCGTGGCGATTCACGCTTCCCGTGGAGTGCGACGAACCCACCCATACCGTGCTCGAAACACAGTGGCGGCTCGACCATCCCGGCGCCGAGCCGGGCGAGCGCCGCACCTTCGAGATCGCGCTCAGCCTGGTCGGTGAGGCACGCCAGCTCACCAAGGCGGGCATCGCCAAACTCGAACAGCGTCTGATCCTGGAGCTGTCCGCGGACGAGCCGATCCCGTACATCGTGCACGCCCTGCAGCGCGAGAACTTCGAGCTGGAGGAAAACCGCGAGTTGATCTGAAAGGATCCGACGATCGCCCGCGGGGCACACCCCACACGCCCTGTCGGGCGAAACAGTGCCCTTTCGGACGAAACAGGCCGCACCCCTTCGGGTACGGCCTGTCTCCGCGTCGACGCTCAGCGCTTGGGGAAGTGCCGGATCACGCCCTCCTGCACGGTGGTCGCGAGCAGGTCGCCGTTGCGGGCGTAGAACATTCCGCGCGCCAGCCCGCGCGATCCCGCCGCCACCGGCGACTCGGTCGCGTACAGCGCCCAGTCGTCGAAGCGGAAGGGGCGATGGAACCAGATCGAGTGATTGACCGTCGCGGCGAGGATGCGATCCAGGCCCCAGGACAGGCCGTGCGTGGTGATGATCGAATCCAGCACCGTGGTGTCGGACGAATAAGCCAGCGCCGCAACGTGAATCAGCGGATCGTCGGGAAGCGCGCCGTCGGTGCGCATCCACACGCGATTGTGGTTGAGCTTCTCGCCGGTCCCCTTGAGAATCCAGGCCGGATCGTTCGTGTACCGCATGTCGATGGGATGCGGCGCCTTTACGAACATTTCGAGCTTGTCCTCGAGCCCGGCGAACGACTCCTCCACGCGCGGAAGATCTTCCGGCGAGGGCACCTCGGGCAGCGGCGCACCATGCTCGAGTCCCTTGCCCCAGTCCTGGAACGCGGCGAGCATGACGAAAAGCTCGTCGCCGTCCTGCGAGGCGGTCACCGTGCGGTTGGCGAACGAGCGCCCGTCGCGGTGGCGGTCCACGTGGTATTCGATCGGCTTCTTCGGATCACCGCCGCGCACGAAATGCGCGTTGACCGCGTGCACCGGGCGCTCGGGTCCGACCGTCCGGCCGGCGGCGACGATGGCCTGCGCCACCAGCTGACCGCCGAACGTACGGCTCCACACCTTCTCCGGATGCTGTCCGATGAAGGTGTCGGTGGCCTGCTCCTCGAGATCGAGCAGGCTCAACAGCACCCGCAGATCATCCGATAGGCCCGAGCCCTCGGAATCCGCGGTTGCCTCGCCCAGCGACGCACTCACCTAGTGGTCCTCCTCGCCGATACGGTGCACGTGAATCATATTGGTGGAACCTACCGTTCCCGGCGGGGATCCGGCCACGATGACCACCAGATCGCCCTTCTTGTATCGGCCGATGGACAGCAGGGCGTTGTCGACCTGATGAATCATCTCGTCGGTGTTCTGCACCGACGGCACGATGAAAGTCTCGGTGCCCCAGGTCAATGCGAGCTGGTTGCGGATAGCCGAGTTCGGCGTGAACGCCAGCAGCGGCAGCGGGGTGTGCAGTCGTGCGAGGCGGCGCACGGTGTCGCCGGACTGGGTGAAGGCCACCAGCGCCTTGGCGTTGAGCCGCTCGCCGATATCGCGGGCCGCATAGGAAATGACACCGCGCTTGGTGCGCGGCACGTGGGTCAGAGGTGGTACGCGCGTGGAGGATTCGGATTCCACCGCGTGCACGATGCGCGCCATGGTCCGGACCGTCTCGATCGGGTAGTCGCCGACCGAGGTCTCACCCGAGAGCATCACCGCGTCCGCACCGTCGAGCACCGCGTTGGCCACATCGGAGGCCTCGGCGCGCGTCGGGCGCGAGTTGGTGATCATCGATTCGAGCATCTGGGTGGCCACGATGACCGGCTTGGCGTTCTCCCGCGCCATCTGGATGGCACGCTTCTGCACCAGCGGCACCTGCTCTAGCGGCAGCTCGACACCGAGGTCGCCGCGGGCGACCATGACGGCGTCGAAGGCCAGCACGATGGCCTCGAGATTGTCGATGGCTTCGGGCTTTTCGAGCTTGCCGATGATCGGCACCCGCCGTCCGACCCGGTCCATGATCTCGTGCACCAGTTCGACGTCCGAGGGCGAACGCACGAATGACAGCGCGATGAAGTCGACGCCCAGATTGAGCGCGAACTCCAGATCCTCGATGTCCTTCTCCGACAACGCCGGAACCGACACGTCCATACCGGGCAGCGAGACGCCCTTGTTGTTCGAGACCGGACCGCCCTCGGTCACCCGGCACACCACGTCGTTGCCCTCGACGCGCACGACGGTCATCCCGATCTTGCCGTCGTCCACGAGCAGGCGGTCGCCGGCCTTGGCGTCCTGCGCGAGCTGCTTGTAGGTGGTCGAGACGCGGTCGTGGGTGCCCTGGATCTCATCGACGGTGATGCGTACTTCCTCACCTGTCGCCCACACGGTCTTACCCTCGAGGAACCGGCCGAGTCGGATCTTCGGTCCCTGGAGATCGGCGAGAATGCCTACGGCGCGGCCGAGTAAGTCACTCGCCTGACGCACCTTCTTGTAGTTGTCGGCATGGTCTGAATGCTCGCCGTGACTGAAGTTCAAGCGAGCGACATCCATGCCACTCTCGACGAGTTCACGAATTCGGTCCTCGGACGACACAGCCGGGCCGAGTGTGCACACAATCTTCGTTCGTCGCATCACGGCCACAACCCTAGTCCTGTGACAAACGTCCCGCTGAACGGGCACACACTGTTCGGGAAGATATATACCTCCCGTTCAGCAAACCCACGGTCAGCGCTGTGTTTGATTTGCCTCCGCTGCGCTACGGCTGTTCGCGGCCCTTGTGACCCCGGTTCTTCCCTCCTCCGCTCCCCCGCTCCGTCGGTCCGGAACCGGGGCGGGCCGCGAACCCGGCGAGGCGGTGCTGACAGCTACGCCCTGGCGATTCACGACGCCCGGTACGAACATCGGCTCGCCGAGACCCGCGTGGGTCAACGCGCTACGTGGCGCGCCAACCGCGTTTCCAGACGAGTCTGGCCGAAGCCGAGGATCAGGCAGATGACCCAGTAGTAGATGGCGGCCACGCCGTAGAGCGCGAAGAAGTCGAAGGTCGGCGCGGCGGCGAGTTGGGCAGTTCGCAGCAACTCCGTCACCAGGATGGTGGAGGCCAGCGAGGTGTCCTTCACCAACGAGATGAGGGTGTTGGACAGCGGCGGCACCGCGATGCGCGAGGCCTGCGGCAAGATGATCAGGCGCAGGGCCTGCGCGTAGTTCATACCGACCGCGTACGACGCCTCCCACTGCCCGTGCGCGACCGAAAGGATCGCGGCGCGAATGACTTCCGCCGCGTAACCGCCGACATTGAGGCTGAAGGCGATGACCGCGGCCGGGAACGGGTCCAGCAGGATGTGGAACTGCGGCAGCGCGTAGAAGATGATGAACAGCTGCACCAGGAGCGGTGTTCCGCGAATGATCGAGATGTACAGCCGGGCCGCCGCCGAGAGCGGCCGGACCGCCGACATGCGCGCCAGCGCCACGAACAGCGCGATCACGAGGCCGATCGCGAAGCTGATGGCCGTGAGCGGCAGCGTCGTCTTGACGGTGGCCTCCAGCATGGGCCACAGGTTCTGCCGGATGAGGGCCCAGGTGGAGGCGTCCATCGTCTGAGTCTTCTACCGCCCGAGTCCTCTACCGCCTACTTGCTGACGTCGGTGCCGAAGTACTTCTCGGAGATCTTCGCGAGCGTGCCGTCCGAGCGCAGCTGATCCAGCGCGGTGTCGATCTGATCGATCAGCTGCTGGGAGTCCTTGCGGGCGGCGAATCCCTGCCGGCTGGTCTCACCGGTCTTGCCGACGACCTTCACGCTGTTGTCGCCGGTCTTCTTGTTGTATTCGGCGACGGCCAGGGTGTCGTTGACGGTGGCGTCCACGCGGCCGTTCTTGAGCAACTGGATGGCCTGCACGAAGCCCTCGACGCCCTCGACCTTGCAACCGGCGCCGGAGGCGACCTTGCTCCAGTTGCTGGTGGTGGACTGCGCGCAGGTCTTGCCGTTCAGGTCCGCGAGCGCGTGGATGCCGTTGTTGTCGGACTTGGCGACGATGACGCCGTCCGAGACCGTGTACGGCTGCGAGAGCGAATACTTCTGCGCGCGTTCGGGACTGATGGTCACCTGATTGGCGACGAGGTCGAAACGCTTGGACTCGAGGCCCGCGAAGATGGCGTCCCACGGTGTCTGCACGAATTCGACCTTGCGGCCGAGCTTTTCACCGATGGCCTCGACCACCTCGATGTCGTAACCGGTGAGCGCGCCGTTCTCCTGGTAACTGAACGGGGAGTAGGTGCCCTCGGTGCCGACCTTCAGCACGTTCGGGTCATCGTTGCTGCTGCACGCGGTCAGGGCCGCGGTGGCGGCGACCACGGCGAGCACTGCGGCGAAAAGCTTACGGCGCACGAGGGGGACCTCTCCTCAGGCGCAACCGGTCATAACCAGTCACGCGTTGAACAACCGACAAAGGGTACGCCGGAAACCAACCGGACAGCACGCCAATGATCACGCCGCGAGAAAACCTTGCAGGATCACCGTTCGTGATGATAACGGCGCGCGGGCACCACCGAGTCCCGTGGTGCCCGCCGCGTCAGGTGTGTCGCCCCCGGTTCAGTCCTTCAGCGGACGCCCCTGCGGATCCGGAACCTTGCCGGTGAGAATGAGAATGGCGTCGATCAGCGCCCAGACGCCGAAGCCGCCACACGTGATCAGTTGCAGCACACCGATGGTGGTGTAGCCGAGGTAGAAGCGGCCGATACCCAGCGAACCGATGAGCAGCTGCAGCAGGCCCGCGGTCAGCTTGCTCTTGTCCGAGTACGGGACGCCGTACATGTCACGGCCGTACGGGGCCTCCGGGTCGGCGCCGAAACCGGGCTGACCGAACTGCCCGGGCTGACCGTAGGGCTGCGGCTGACCATAGGCGGGCTGCGGCTGGCCGTACGGTTGCTGACCGTACGGCTGCTGCGGCTGGCCCGGGAACGGCTGGGGCTGCGACTGCTGCGGGTCGTACGACTGCTGGCCGTACGGCTGCTGCTGCGGCTGCCCGTACTGCGGTCCGGTACCGGGCGCGCCGTACTGCGGGCCGCCCTGTTCCGGCTGCTTGCTGAATGGATCGGTCACTCGAATCCTCCTGAATAGCTGTGGTCAGGAGTCATTCTTGCCGGAGTCGACCGTTTTCGTCTCCCCGAGCACAGCCGACTCCGTCACTTCCGGCGCCGAATCGCCGGGTTCGGAAGAGTTATCGCCGTTCTTCCCGGATTCGTTGCCTTTCGAAGCAGATTCGGAGGCGGCGGTGTCCTCGGATGGCCCAGTGGTGTCCGAGGGCCCAGCGGTGTCCGAAGGTGCAGCGGTGTCGGATGACTCGGACTTCTCGAGGACAACGGCTTCGGAATCATCGGATGACTCCTCGCCTGCCGCAGACCTGTCCGTGGTATCCGCCGAGACCGCCCCGGCGGCGCCCGCCGCACCCGCCGCACCGAAGGCGCGCACCTTGGACAGCTGCCACGGCCACGGACGCTCGATCCCGGCCCGCACCTGCTCGGCCGTCTCCCGGCCCTTGGTCGCGAACACGAAATAGGCGACGGCGCAGACGAACACGATCGCCGCGGTGAAGGTGTTGATCCGCAGGCCCGCGATATGGGTGGCCTCGTCGTCGCGCAGCAGTTCCACGAAGAAGCGGCCGAAGCAGTAGATCGCCACGTACAGCGCGAACAACCGGCCGTGTCCGATCCGGAACTTGCGGTCCAGATACACCAGCGCCGCCACGCCGAGCAGGTTCCACACCAGCTCGTACAGGAAGGTCGGCTGCACGATCTTCTCCACCGCACCGGTGGAGACGCCGTTCATCATGTCCAGCTGACCGTTTTTGTCGTAGCGCCCGTAGATCTCGAGACCCCACGGCGCGGTGGTGGTGCGGCCGTACAGTTCCTGATTGAAGTAGTTGCCGAGCCGGCCGATGGCCTGCGCCGCCAGAATGCCGGGTGCGATGGCATCGCCGAAGGCGGGCAACGGAATCCGGTACACACGGCAGCCGATCCACGCGCCGACGCCGCCCAGCAGCACCGCGCCCCAGATACCCAGGCCGCCCTGCCAGATCTTCAGCGCGTCCAGCGGATGCCCGCCCTCACCGAAGTACTTCTGCCAGTCGGTGGCCACGTGGTACAGCCGTCCGCCGATCAGTCCCAGCGGCACCGCGAACATGGCAACGTCGAGCACCATGCCCGACTGCCCGCCGCGCTCCTGCCACCGCTTCTCGCCCCACCAGATGGCGACGATGATGCCGATGATGATGCACAGGGCGTAGGCGCGCAGCGGGAACCCGCCGATATCCCACACACCACGGGGCGGACTCGGAATGTATGCCAGCACGTCGGAGACCGGATTCGCGGCCAGGGCTCGTATGGTCACGCGCCCACCGTAGCCGAACGAGTCCCGAACACCGTGGCCACGCCGCCGTGCCGCGGCGAACGCGGCTGTGCCACTACGAGGCGACGACCGCCGAGCGCACGCCCTTGGCGAGCTCTTCGGTCAGGGTGCGGACCGCGTCCAGGCCCTGCGCGGCGGCGCTCACCAGCGCGGAACCGACGATGACACCGTCTGCGTAGGAAGCGATTTCGGCGGCCTGCGCACCGGAGCGCACACCCAGGCCGACGCCGATCGGAATGTCCGAGTGCGCGCGGATCCGGGCGCACAGCGCCGGAGCCATGGAGGACACCGCGTCGCGCGCACCGGTGACGCCCATCGTGGAGGCGGCGTAGACGAAGCCGCGCGAGGCGTCGAGGGTCTTCACCAGACGCTCCTCCGTGGAAGAGGGGGCGACCAGGAAGATGCGATCCAGATTGTGGGCCGAGGAGGCGGCGAACCAGTCGTCGGCCTCCTCCGGGATCAGGTTCGGGGTGATCAGCCCGAGGCCGCCCGCCGCCGCCAGATCGCGGGAGAAATTGTCGACGCCGTACTGCAGCACCGGATTCCAGTACGCCATGACCACGGCCTTGCCGCCGGCCTGACTGATGGCCTCCACGACCTTGAACACGTCGCGCACGCGCACGCCGCCGCGCAGCGCCTGCTCGGCCGCGGCCTGGATGGTCGGGCCGTCCATCACCGGATCGGAGTAGGCGACGCCGACTTCGATGACGTCGCAACCGGATTCGACCATGGTGCGGCAGACGTCGATGGAGCCCTGCACATCCGGGTACCCGGCGGGCAGGTATCCGATCAGCGCGGCGCGGTTCTCCGCACGGCAGGCCGCGAAGGTGTCGGCGAGACGGGACTGCTGGCTCACTGGTCGGCCTCCAAAGTCATGCGGGACATCCGCACCCGGTCGGCGGAGCGGGCCGCGACGCGATCGTCGCTCACTCCGAGTCCTCGGCGGCGTCGAAGAGTCCGAACCACTTGGCGGCGGTGTCCATGTCCTTGTCGCCGCGACCGGAGAGATTCACGAGAATGATTGCGCCCTCGCCCAATTCCTTGCCGAGCTTCAACGCACCCGCGACCGCGTGCGCCGACTCGATGGCCGGGATGATGCCCTCGGTGCGGCTCAGCAGCAGCAGCGCGTCCATCGCCTCGGTATCGGTGATGGGGTAGTACTCGGCGCGGCCGATGTCCTTGAGGTAGGAGTGCTCCGGGCCGACGCCCGGGTAGTCCAGGCCCGCGGAGATCGAGTGCGAGTCGATGGTCTGCCCGTCCTCGTCCTGCAGCAGGTACGAGTACGCGCCCTGGAAGGCGCCGGGCCGTCCACCGGCGAAAGTGGCTGCGTGACGGCCGGTTTCGACACCGTCGCCCGCCGCCTCGTAACCGATCAGGCGCACGCCCGGATCATCGATGAAGGAGTGGAAGATGCCGATGGCATTGGAGCCGCCGCCGACACAGGCGACCACGGCATCGGGCAGGCGACCGGTGTGGGCCGGAACCTGAACCCGCGCCTCGAGGCCGACGATGCGCTGGAAGTCGCGCACCATGAGCGGGAACGGATGCGGTCCCGCGGCGGTGCCGAAGCAGTAGTAGGTCTGCTCGGCATTGGTGACCCAGTCACGCAGCGCCTCGTTGATCGCGTCCTTGAGTGTCTGCGAACCCGTTGTCACACTGATGACTTCGGCGCCCAGCAGCCGCATGCGGGCCACGTTCAAGGCTTGGCGCGCGGTGTCGACCGCACCCATGTAGATGAGGCATTCCAGGCCGAGCAGCGCGCACGCGGTGGCCGTGGCGACGCCGTGCTGGCCCGCTCCGGTCTCGGCGATGACGCGCGTCTTGCCCATGCGCTTGGCGAGCAGCGCCTGCCCCAGCACATTGTTGATTTTGTGAGAACCGGTGTGGTTCAGGTCTTCTCGCTTGAGCAGGATGCGGGCGCCGCCCGCGTGCTCGGCGAGATTCACGCACTCGAACACCGGGGACGGCCGCCCGGTGTAGTCGCGCTGCAACCGGTCCAGCTCGTTCAGGAAGTTCGGATCCACCCGGCACTTGTCGTACTCGGCGGTGACCTCTTCGATCACGGCCATGAGCGCCTCGGGCACATGCCGTCCGCCGTAGACGCCGAAGTGGCCGCCCAGGTCCGGATCGTGTGTGCTCTTGTGCGAGACGCCCTCGCTGGCCTGCGGGAATCCGTTCGTACCGAGAATGTCGGTCTGATTCATCAGGTCTTTCACCGGCCCCTGCGGACCGGCTTCGGGCACGACGGGTGGGTTCCGGCGGTCACCAGCTCGGCCACGGCGGCGCGCGGATCACCGCTGGTCACCAGGCCCTCGCCGACGAGCACGGCATCCGCGCCCGCCCCGGCGTAGGCCAGCAGGTCGGCGGTGCCGCGAATGCCGGACTCGGCGATCCGGATCACGTCGCTGGGTAAACCGGGAGCGATGCGTGCGAACACATCCCGATCCACCTCGAGTGTCTTGAGATTGCGGGCGTTCACGCCGATCACGGTCGCGCCGGCCTCGAGGGCCCGGTCCGCTTCCTCCTCGGTGTGCACCTCGACCAGCGCGGTCATACCCAGCGATTCGGTGCGGTCGATGAGCGCGGACAGCACGTCCTGCTCGAGTGCCGCCACGATCAGCAGGATGACATCCGCGCCGTGGGCGCGGGCCTCGTGAATCTGGTACGGGCCGACGATGAAGTCCTTGCGCAGAATGGGGATGTCCACCACCGCGCGCACGGCGTCCAGGTCCGCGAGCGAGCCGTTGAAGCGGCGCTGCTCGGTCAGCACGCTGATGATGCGCGCGCCGCCGTCCTCGTAGGCGCGAGCCAGCACGGCCGGATCCGGGATCGAAGCGATGGAGCCTTTGGAGGGGCTGGCGCGCTTCACCTCGGCGATGACGCCGATGCCGTCCGCGTGCAGCGCGGCCTTGGCGTCACGCGGGGAGGGGGCCGCCGCGGCGGCCTTCTTCACACCCTGCAAATCCAGGAGGGCTTCCCGAGCGGCCACATCCGCGCGGACCCCGTCGAGAATCGAGTCGAGTACCGTCATCTGGCTCGAATCCTTTCTGGGGAGACGGTCTTGCTGCCTGAGAATCCCCCCAGGCGCTGTCTCACCGATGCTGATAAAGAGTAAATGGCTATGTTCCCGTCTGTGACGGCGGGTCTGGGTCCAGGACCGGGTGCGGTCCAGGCCCCCTGCTCAGCGGGTTTTGTGCCCCGCCGGGCCGCTACCTGGATCATCGTGTGCGGCAGCGGCATTGGTCTCGTCGTCGGTCGGGTCGGTGCCGGCGTCCAGCGCGTCCCACAGCACGCGCCCCGACAACTGCTCCCGCGACCCGGACTGTGAGGTGGAATCCGCGTCCTGGGTCTGAGCGTGATGCTCGGCGACCTGTTCGGTCGCCTCCGACCGCCGGAACACCGGATTGTCGTACTTTCCGGACATCTGCGCGGCCTGAGCGGGCATACGGGTGAGCAGCACCCCGGCGGCGAACGCGGCCACCGCGCCGATCAGCGTGAGCACGGCCGGCAGCGTCGAGGTATCGGCGTTTCCGGCGTGCTCCCAGCCTCGTAGTTCGGCCAGTCGTCCCGCCCGTTCGGAGGTCTTGCCCTGGCCCATGAGCAGCGCGTACGCCGGTACCGCCGAGACCGCGGCCAGCACCGCCACCACGACGCCCAGAATCCGGCGCAGCCAGCCGCGCGCGGCGAACACCGCGGCGATCGTGGCCACCAGCGCGAGCGCCAGCGGCGTCAACGCGCCGAACCAGGTCGCGCCACCCAGGTTCACCGTCCGTGACACCCCGAAGTCGGAGGTCACCTCGAGCTTCACCCAGGTCATCCGCGAGGCCGCCCACAGCAGTCCCGCCGCGATCGCGAGCAGGATCACCGCGCCGATCGGACGGGTACGCACCTGTGCCGCATCGGCTTCCGCGGTCCGCGCGTCTGCGGCGGCCAGCGCGGCGTCGGTCTCGGCCTGCCCGGCCGCGGCCTTCGCGCCGGCAGCGTCCGAATCGGGTTGTGCCACCGGCTTATCCGATTCGGTGTCCGGGTCACTCATCACGCGTCACCGTTCGGCCGGTAGGCCCGGACCGTTTCAGCGGCGGCGATCGCCTTGAGCACCGCCATCGCCTTGTTCCGCGATTCGACGTCCTCGTAGTCCGGATCGGAGTCCGCGACCACGCCCGCGCCCGCCTGCACGTAGGCCGTGCCGCCCTTGAGCAGCGCGGTGCGGATGCAGATGGCGGTGTCGGCGTCACCGGCGAAATCGAGGTAACCGACGACGCCGCCGTAGATGCCGCGGCGGGTGGGCTCGAGTTCCTCGATCAACTCCATGGCGCGCACCTTGGGCGCGCCCGAGAGCGTGCCCGCCGGGAAACACGCCTGCACCGCGTCCAGCGCGACCTTCCCCGCGGCCAGGCGGCCCGAGACCGTCGACACCAGGTGCATGACATGCGAGTAGCGCTCGATGTGCCGGTACTCGGTGACCCGCACGGTCCCCGGTTCGCAGACGCGGCCCAGATCGTTGCGGCCCAGATCCACCAGCATGAGGTGCTCGGCGTTCTCCTTCTCGTCCGCGAGCAGGCCCTTCTCGAGCAGGAGGTCGTCCTCCTCGGTGACCCCGCGCCAGCGGGTGCCGGCGATCGGATGGGTCGTGGCGACCCCGTCCTTGACCGTGACGAGCGATTCGGGGCTGGAGCCGACGATGGAGAAGGCCGTTCCGCCCGAACCGTCCGGAATGTGCATCAGGTACATGTACGGACTCGGATTCGACGCGCGCAGCATGCGGTACAGATCCAGCGGCGTGCCGCCGTACTCCATCTCGAAGCGCTGCGACAGCACCACCTGGAACGCCTCACCCGCCTCGATCTCCTTGATCAGGCGACGCACACCGGCCCCGAATTCCTCGGAGGTGCGCTGGCGGCGGAAGCTCGGCTCGGGGCTCTCGAAGACCGACACGGTGGAGTCTGCGGGCGCGGCGAGCGCCTCGGTCATCCGGTCCAGCCGGGCGAGGGCGTCGTCGTAGGCCTCGTCCACGCGTTCGTCGGTGCCGTTCCAGTTCACGGCGTTCGCGATCAGGGTGATCGCGCCCTCGTGATGATCGAAGGCGGCCAGATCGGTGGCGAGCATGAGCACCATCTCGGGCAGTTCGAGATCGTCGGCCGCGATGCTCGGCAGCCGTTCCATCCGCCGGACCGCGTCGTAGCCGAGGTAGCCGACCATGCCGCTGGTGAGCGGCGGCATGCCCGGCAGCGGCTCGGTGCGCAGCAACTGCAGCGTCTCGCGCAGCGCCGCGAGCGGATCGCCGCCCGCGGGAGCGTCGGCGGGCGTCTGGCCGAGCCAGGCCGCCTGGCCGTCGAGCACGCTCAGCGCGGACGTGCTCCCGGCGCCGATGAACGACCATCGTGACCATGACCGGCCGTTCTCGGCCGATTCCAGCAGAAAGGAGCCCGGCCGGTCGGCGGCCAGTTTCCGGTATGCCGACAGGGGAGTCTCGGAGTCCGCCAACACCTTTCGGATCACCGGAACCACCCGATGATCGGCGGCCAGCAGACGGAACTGTTCCCGGGAGGTGGTCGAGGTCATCGAGGCGCCGCGCATCCACCCATCATTCCAGGCCCGTCGGTCGGCATCTAAATCGCTATCCCCGCCCAGCCGAGCAGCCACCGGCCGCGAATACACGATGCGGTCTCGTTGCACTCGCGGCAAATTTCGCGATTCCCGCGACGCTCGGCTCGGAAAACACGTACAACCTTGCCCTGAACACGCATCGCCCAATCGAGAGGAGTTCAACACAGATGTACCCCTCGCAACCGGTAGCTCCGGAGGGACCACGTCACGCCGCACCGCAGGTCGGCATGGGTTCTCACCCCGGTCAGCCCCCGCGGATGATGAACATGAACCAGGGGGGCGGCAAGTATTCCGCCATCGCCTCGTTCGTCACGTACGTCAAGGCGCTGGAATCGCTCGACCCCCGCAGCTTCCCGGAGGAGTACGCCGAGCACAGCGACCGCATCCGGGAGCTCAAGCCGTTCCTGCGGGCCCACGGCATCCTCGATGTCATGGAGATCAAGAACCCGGAGGTGGCGGCCCTCATCGGCGTCTGATGACGCCGCAGGCTTTCCCGGCCCGCGCACGGACCACACCGGCCCGTCCGCGGGCCGATCGTTTCCCGTAATCTGCTGCGTATGAAGTCAGGTCAGCTCGCTCCGAACTTCGAGCTTCCGGATCAGTCCGGCACCCCCCGCTCTCTCGACTCACTGCTCGCGGACGGTCCGGTGGTGTTGTTCTTCTATCCGGCCGCCAACACTCCGGTGTGTACCGCCGAGGCGTGCCACTTCCGGGATCTGGCAGGCGAATTCAAGGCGCTGGGCGCGTCCTGCGTCGGGATCAGCACCGATTCGGTCGACGTGCAGTCCGGCTTCGCGGAGAAGCAGGGCCTCGGCTATCCGGTGCTCTCGGACCCGGGCGCGAAGATCGCCGCCGAGTTCGGCGTGAAGCGCGGGCTGCTGGGCGCGCTGGTTCCGGTCAAGCGCACCACGTTCGTGATCGACAAGGACCGCACCATCGCCAAGGTCATCAACAGCGAACTGCGCGCCAACGTGCACGCCGACGAGGCACTCGAGTTCCTGAAGTCCCGGGCCTGAGCCTCTCCCCCGTCCTGCGTTCGTTCGCCCGACTCCGGAGTGGCGCTCGCCGCCACGCCGGACGGGCGGGCATACGCTGGGCTGATGACTACGCCCAGCGAGACCGCTCCTGGCGATGCCCGGCCGGAGCCGACCCGATCATCCTTCGTCACCTGGCGCAATCGGATCATCGCGCTGGTGGTGCTCGCGGTGGTGCTGTGGGTGTCGTATCTGATTCTGGCCGCATTCATTCCGCGCTGGTGGGCCCAGCGAATCGCGGAAAACGTGCACGGGAGTTTCGCCAAGGGAATTTGGTCCGGATTGGCGATCGGCATCATATGCACGGCGGTGCCACTTTTCCTGTTGCTGACCGCGGGAATGACCTGGCGTAAACGGAGCGGTCCGTTTATTGCGGGCGCTTCGGCCGTTCTCGCCATCCTCGCGGCGATTCCGAATTTGATGACGCTGACCATCGTGCTCGGCGACTCCAATGCCGCACACGCCGGTGAGCGCATTCTCGACGTCGATGCCCCGGGTTACCGCGGCGCGGTCCTGGTGGGCGCGATCGTCGCCGCACTGCTTTTCGCGGTGGTGGCATTTCTTGTGATCCGCAGGCGATTTCGTCGCAATCGTGCCGAGAAGCAGCGGGGCGTACCGGAAAAGCAGCACGTGCCGGTGGAAATTCCGCCCACACCGCCCGGCTCCGGCACGATCTGAATTATCACCTCGACACGCGTGATGGATGTCACGTCAAACAGCAACCTCGTGCACGTCGAGCGAAATCGTGGCAAACTTTGACGTGCAAGTGACTCGGTGTTGTTGCTCCGTCGGCCGTCCGATTGGCCGGCGCGTCGCACTCCCCTTCAGAGCAACATGTCACTTGGCTGCTACGAGAGGGCTGGCACGGTGACGAAGTCGTTGAATCCCATGGAACAGGGCGCCTGGCGGACCCTCGTGGGGCTGATGACCCGCCTCCCGGCCGCCCTGGATACCCAGCTCCAACGTGAGTCGGGGATTACCCATTTCGAATACTTCGTGATGACTCTGCTCTCCGAAGAACCAGGCCATCGCCTGCAACTGAACGAGCTGGCGCAAAAGGCAAACGCATCGCTATCACGGCTGTCGCATGTGGTGTCCAAGCTCGAACGACTGGGCTGGGCCGAGCGTGTCTCGATCTCCGGACGGCGTGGCGCGCAGGCCGTCCTCACCGACGCCGGATTCCGCAAGGTCACCGAGGCCGCCCCGGGCTATGTCGAATGCGTGCGCGGGCTGGTCTTCGACGGTCTCGACGACGAGCAGACGCGGCAGCTGCGGGAGCTCGGCGAGGCGATGGTCGCGCAATTGGACAGGGGGCTGACCCGCGGGCTCGGTCGGTCCACGCGGCCGGTCACGAACTTCGGGCTCGAGGACCACGAAAACCGTTAGCGCGGAAGGGATTCCAGCGGCGGCGGCTCAGGCCTCGTCGGTCAGCAGAGCGTCGCCCTTCGCCAGCAAAACGTCGGTGTCGAAGCAGGTGTGCGTACCGGTGTGGCACGCCGCGCCCTCCTGATCGACGACGAGCAGCACGGTGTCGCCGTCGCAGTCCAGCCGGACCTCGTGCACGTACTGGGTGTGGCCGGAGGTCTCGCCCTTGACCCAGTACTGCTGACGCGAGCGCGAGTAGTAGGTGCCCTTGCGGGTCTCCAGCGTGCGCGCGAGAGCTTCGTCGTCCATCCACGCCATCATGAGCACATCGCCGGTGCCGCGCTCCTGCGCGACGGCGGCGAACAGACCGTCCTCGTTGCGCTTGAGGCGGGCGGCGATCGCGGGGTCGAGGCTCATTCCACTGTTATACAGGGCGCGGGTTCCACGATCGTCAGCGCACGACGATGCCCTCGACGCGCATCGCGTCCTTGACCTGGCCGATGGTCAGGTCACCGAAGTGGAAGACGCTCGCGGCCAGCACCGCGTCCGCGCCGGACTGAACAGCGGGGGCGAAGTCCTCGACCTTGCCCGCGCCACCGGAGGCGATGACCGGGACCGAGACGGCCGCGCGCACGGCGCGGATCATGGTCAGGTCGAAGCCGGCCTTGGTGCCGTCGGCGTCCATCGAGTTGAGCAGGATCTCCCCGACACCGAGTTCGGCTCCGCGTGTTGCCCATTCGACCGCGTCGATGCCGGTGCCGCGCTTGCCGCCGTGGGTGGTGACCTCCCAGCCGGACGGGGTGGGCTGCGAACCCTCGGGCACCGTGCGGGCATCGACGGACAGCACGATGCACTGCGAGCCGAAGCGCTCGGACATTTCGCGCAGCACCTCGGGGCGCGCGATGGCGGCGGTGTTGACCGAGACCTTGTCCGCGCCCGCGCGCAGCAGACGGTCCACGTCCTCGACGGTGCGCACGCCGCCGCCGACGGTGAGCGGGATGAAGATCTGCTCGGCGGTGCGGGTCACCACGTCGATCATGGTGCCGCGGTCGCCGGTGGAGGCGGTCACGTCCAGGAAGGTCAGCTCGTCCGCGCCCTGGGCGTCATAGGCGGCGGCCAGTTCGACCGGATCGCCCGCGTCCCTGAGGTTTTCGAAGTTGACGCCCTTGACCACGCGGCCGGCGTCCACGTCCAGGCACGGAATCACGCGCACTGCCAACGTCATTGCTCTACCTCTCCTCGGACATGTTGTCGACGGTGTCGTTGATCATGTCCAGTAATTCCTCGTGCACCCCCGGCGCGGCCGCCAGCACCGAACCCGATTCGATGGTCCAGGGCCGGCCGCGCAGATCGGTGACCACGCCACCCGCGGCGCGTACCAGTGCGACCCCCGCGGCGTTGTCCCAGGGATGGTGGCCGAACACCACGGCTCCACCCAACACGCCGGATGCGGTGTATGCCAAGTCGATTCCGGTGGAGCCGTGCATGCGCATGCGGCCGGACAGGCGGCTCAGCGCACCCATCAGATTGAACCGGAAGATGCCCGGAATACGGCCCTCGCCATCGATATTGAAGGTTCCGAAACCGATCATGGCCGCGGACAGCTTGCTCGGTTCCAGACGGGGCAGCGGCTGGCCGTTCAGGTGGACCGGGCCCTCGACGGTGGCGGCGTAGCGCTGCCCCAATCCGGGCAACCAGGTCAGGCCGAGCACCGGTGTGCCCTCGCGCACCAGCGCCAGCAGCATGCCGGAAAGGGGATGCCCGGCCGAGTAGTTGAACGTGCCGTCGATCGGATCGAGCACCCAGGCGGTGCCCGAGGTCAGTTCCGGTCCACCGAATTCCTCGCCGTGCACCGGAATTCCGGTGCGCTCCAGCAGTTCTCGCGACAGAGTTCGCTCGAGCTCGAGATCCACCTCGGTGGCGAAATCGTTGCGGCCCTTCTGCACCGCGCTGGGCGCGCCCACACCCTCCACGAACCGCGATGCGGCGCCGTCGAGCGCGTCTCGGGCAATGCTGAGCAGCTCGGCGAGGTCGGTCACGGGCTAGCGCACCGCCGCGAGAGCTTCGGGCAGGGTGAATCGGCCCGCGTACAGGGCCTTGCCGATGATCGAACCCTCGACGCCCTCCTCGACCAGGGTCGCGATGGCGCGCAGGTCCTCCAGGGCGGAGATGCCGCCCGAGGCGATCACCGGGGAGTCGGTGGCATTGGCGACCTGGCTCAGCAGCTCCAGGTTCGGGCCGGTCAGGGTGCCGTCCTTGCTCACGTCGGTGACCACGTAGCGCGAGCAGCCGTCACGCTCGAGGCGCTCGAGCACCTCCCACAGGTCGCCGCCGTCGGTGACCCAGCCGCGCCCGCGCAGCCGGTACTCGCCGTCGATGAGCTTCACGTCCAGGCCGACGGCGATCTTGTCGCCGTACTCGCCGATGGCGCGGGCGCACCACTGCGGATCCTCGATGGCGGCGGTGCCGAGATTCACCCGCGCGCAGCCGGTGGCCAGGGCGGCCTTCAACGACTGGTCGTCGCGGATACCGCCGGACAACTCCACCTTCACATCGAGCTCGCCGATGACCTGTGCCAGCAACTCACGGTTGCTGCCCTTGCCGAACGCGGCATCCAGATCGACCAGATGCACCCATTCGGCTCCGTCGTTCTGCCAAGCCAGGGCGGCATCGCGCGGCGAACCATAGCTGGTCTCGCTCCCCGCCTCCCCCTGAACCAGGCGCACGGCCTCACCATTGGCGACATCGACGGCAGGTAGCAGCACAAGACTCACGGGAGCAGCTTAGTGGTTGCTGAGAGCGGGTCCAGCGTCGGCCTGGGGTTTTGCGCCGGTTCTCGGCGGCGCGACTCGGTGGCCGCGTGCCGGTAGGCCTCCGCGCGCGCGAACAGCGGCCGGGGTCGTCGACATCGGGCGCGCCACCCGCGCCTCGTGGCCGCGCCGACCCTCGGACGGGGCACGATATCGCGGATGTCGGTGGGTACCGGTATCTTTCGTATCGCCTTCCGGCACAGAATCATTCACCACCCTGGGGGAATCATCTCTACTCGACGCACGCTCGCAACGACCCTTCTGCTTTCGGCGGCGGCCACCGTGTGTGGCGCGATGCCCGCCGCCTCCGCAGCCGCCCCTGACGCCGCACGGGTAGCCGCCTGCGCGGCCGCGGCGGAAATCGGCGGCATGAGCTATTCGACCTTCGATGCCTCGATCGAGCGCCTGCTCGGGCTGACCACCGGAAACCTGCACGACAACTTCGAAAGTCGCCGGGAGTCCATTCGCGCGCTGCTCACCCAGAGCCGCGCGGAGGCGCAGGTCTCGGCGATCGACTGCACGATCACCTCGGGTGACGAGCGCACGGCGACCGTTCATGTGAACCTGACGCAGGTCACGCGCAATGTCGAGTCCGATCAACCCCGTACGAGTTCCTACGGGATGACGGTGGTCGCCGAGAACGTCGACGGGCAGTGGCTGGTCTCCAGCGCCGACGTGGACAGCTGATCCGGGTTCGGGACGCCTGACTCCCAGCGCGGAAATCGTTGCCACGGAATCGATTTCCGCGTGCCTCGGAGTCAGCCGTCGGCGTGCAGTTCCAGAATCCGGGTGAGAATCAGGACGAAGTTGGCGCGTTCGGCGGCGCTGAAGCCGGGCAGCAATTCGTTCTGCGCCACGGCGAGTCGCGCATCGAGGTCTCGCAGGTGCTCGACACCCGCCGGGGTGAGGGTGACGATATTGCGGCGACGGTCGTCCGGATCCGAGGCGCGGTGCACGAACTCGCGCGCCGCGAGGTCGTTGACGGTGGCCACGATATCGCTGCGATCGATAGTGGTGCGTCGTCCCAGCTCGGCCTGACTCGCCGGCCCGAATTCATCGAGCGTGACCAGCAGCGCGTAGTGATACGGCCGCGACCCGGTCGATTCCAGCGCCCGATCCGTCAACCGATTGGCGAGGATCGCCACCTGATTCACCAACCGGGTGGGCAACGCCCGCAATCTCCCGGACGCCCCGTCGTGAGCGATCTCCATATCGGGACAGTAGCAATAATTGTTGGCCCGACCCACAGTTTGATCACCGCACACCCTGGAGGAACCATCCGTACCCGAGCTGTCTTCACTGCCGCACTGTTCGTGTCGGCGCAGGCGTGGATCGGAGTGATCGCGACTTCGGCGCACGCGTCCACTCCCGAGGAAGCCCGCGTGGCGGGCTGCGACTTCGCCACCGCCATCGCGACTTACGACTACCGCGACATCGATACCCATCTGGCCGGCATTCTCGACCGCACGACCGGCGAATTCCGGCAGATGTTCCAGGACAATCAATCGGCCCTGCGAGCGGCGCTGGTCGCCGCGCAGGCACATTCGGAGGCCGGCAACGTCCAGTGCACCCTGATCTCGGGTGACTCCGAGCACGCCAGAGTCGCGCTCGAATTCGACACCATCGCCAACACCAAATCCGGCCCCCGCTCAGACCACGTCAGCACCGTGGACGAACTCGACAACGTGAACGGCCGCTGGCTGATCAGCCGCGCTGACCCGTCCTCGTGACACAGTCGTCCGCTCGATGATCGCGGGGGGACTGTGCACATGCGCGAAACCCCCGCGGTCGACGGGGGTTTCGCGGAACGAGTTCGCGTGGGAACTAGAGGGACTGGACCCAGTTGCGCAGGAGGTGGGCGCCGGCGTCCCCGGACTTCTCCGGGTGGAACTGGGTGGCGCTGAGCGGGCCGTTCTCCACCGCGGCCAGGAACGGGACGCCGTGTTCGGCCCAGGTGAGCTTCGCGGGGGCGATGTGACTGGAGGTGGGGTCGTTCCAGGTCCAGGTCTGGGCGGCGTAGGAGTGCACGAAGTAGAAGCGGGTGTCCGCGTCCATACCGGCGAAGAGGGTGGAGTCCTCGGGAGCCTTGACGGTGTTCCAGCCCATGTGCGGCAGAACCGGGGCGTCGAGACGCTCGACGGTGCCGGGCCATTCGCCGCAGCCCTCGGTCTCGATGCCGAATTCGACGCCGCGCTCGAAGAGGATCTGCATGCCCACACAGATGCCGAGGATGGGACGGCCGCCCGCGAGGCGCTTGCCGATGATCCGGTCGCCGCGCACACCCAGCAGTCCGGCCATGCAGGCGGCGTACGCGCCGACGCCCGGCACCACGAGACCGTCCGCGTTCAAGGCGGTTTCGGCGTCGGCGGTGACGGTGACCTCCGCGCCGGCGCGCACCAGGGCGCGCTCGGCGGAGTGCAGATTGCCCGAACCGTAGTCGAGCAGGACCAGCTTCTTGACGGTCATAGGGTTCCCTTGGTGGAGGGGACGCCGCTCACGCGCGGGTCGAGTTCGACGGCGGCACGCAAAGCCCGTGCGACAGCCTTGAATTCGGCTTCGGTGATGTGATGCTGGTCGCGGCCGTACAGCACCCGCACGTGCAGGGCGATGCGCGCGTTGGACGCGATCGACTCGAACACGTGGCGGTTCAGGACCGTCGAGTAGGACGCGCCGGGGCCCGCGCTCGGAATCACGGTGTGCAGCAGGTGTTCCGGCTCGCCGGTGTGCACGCAGTAGGGACGCCCGGAGACGTCCACGATGGCCTGGGCGAGGGTCTCGTCCATCGGAATGAACGAGTCGCCGAAGCGGCGGATGCCCTTCTTGTCACCGAGCGCCTGCGCCAGCGCCTGACCCAGCACGATGGCGGTGTCCTCGACGGTGTGGTGCGCCTCGATCTCGATGTCGCCCTTGGCGGCGACGGTCAGATCGAAGCTGCCGTGCTGACCGAACGCGGTCAGCATGTGGTCGTAGAACGGGACGCCGGTGGAGATGTCGGTCTTACCGGTGCCGTCGAGGTTGAGTTCGACCACGATGCTGGATTCGCGGGTGGTGCGTTCCACCCGGGCAATTCGGTTCATGCTCGCTTCCGTACTCATCGGGTGACCACCTCGGTCGCGGCCAATTTCTCACTGACACGCAGGAATTCGTCGTTCTCGGCGGCCAGACCGATGGTGGCGCGCAGGTATCCGGGGATGCCGACGTCGCGGATCAGGACGCCGTCGTCGAGGTATCGCTGCCAGGTGCGCGGAGCATCGGCGAAGCGGCCGAAGAGCACGAAGTTGGCCGTGGACGGAATGACCTCGTAACCCAGCGCGGTCAGCGCGGACATCACGCGATCGCGCTGTGCCGCCAATTCCGCGACGCTGCCGAGGGTTTCGTCGGCATGGCGCAGCGCGGCGCGCGCGGCGGCCTGGGTGACCACTGACAGGTGGTACGGCAGGCGCACCAGCAGCAGCGCGTCGATGACGGCCGGTGCCGCCGCGAGGTAACCGAGGCGTCCACCGGCGAAGGCGAACGCCTTGCTCATGGTGCGGGTCACCACCAGCTTGGCCGGGTACCGATCGATGAGCTCGATGGCGCTGGGGGCGCTGGAGAATTCGCCGTACGCCTCGTCCACCACCACGATGCCGGGGGCGGCATCGAGGATCCGGACCAGATCGTCCAGCGGAATGCTGTGGCCCGTCGGGTTGTTGGGGCTGGTCACGAAGACCACGTCGGGGCCTCGATCGGCGATCACCATGACGGCGTAGTCGATGTCGAGGGAGAAGTCGCCGTTGCGCTTGGCTTCGATCCACTCGGTGTCGATGCCCTCGGAGATGATCGGGTGCATCGAGTACGAGGGCACGAAACCCAGTGCGCTGCGGCCGGGTCCGCCGAAGGCCTGCAGCAGCTGCTGCAGGATCTCGTTGGAACCGTTGGCGGCCCACACGTTCGACACGTCCACCGCGACACCGGTCTGCCGGGTCAGGTAGTCGGCCAGATCCGTGCGCAAGCCCACGGCGTCGCGGTCCGGGTAGCGGTGCAGATCGGCGGCGGCGGCGCGCACGGATTCGGCGACGTCGTCGATCAGCGCCCGGCTCGGCGGGTGCGGGTTCTCATTGGTGTTGAGCTGCACGGGCACCGTCAATTGCGGTGCGCCGTAAGGCTTCTTGCCGCGCAGGTTGTCCCGCAGCGGCAGATCCTCCAGCGAGGCGGCGGAGCCGGGCACGGTCGCGGCGCTCATGACAGCTCCCCGAACCGCACCTGCACGGCCTGACCGTGTGCGGGCAGATCCTCGGCGTTGGCCAGGGCGACGACGTGTCCGGCGACATCCTTCAGCGCGGCCTCGGTGTACTCCACGACGTGGATGCCGCGCAGGAAGGTCTGCACGCTCAAACCCGAAGAGTGCCGGGCACATCCGGCGGTCGGGAGCACGTGGTTGGAGCCCGCGCAGTAGTCGCCGAGGCTGACCGGGGACCAGGCGCCGACGAAAACCGCTCCGGCGCTGCGCACCCGGGCGGCGACGGCGGAGGCGTCGGCGGTCTGGATCTCCAGATGTTCGGCGGCGTAGGCGTTCACGACGCGCAGACCCTGGGTGATGTCGTCCACCAGGACGGTGCCGGACTGCCTGCCGGACAACGCTTCCGCGACCCGGTCGTGGTGCTTGACCACGGCCATCTGCGCGGTCAGCGCGGCGTCGACCGCGTCGGCCAGCTCCACGCTGTCGGTGACGAGCACACTCGCTGCGAGCACGTCGTGTTCGGCCTGCGAGATGAGATCGGCGGCCACGTGCACCGGATCGGCGGTGGCGTCGGCCAGGATCGCGATCTCGGTGGGACCGGCCTCGGCGTCGATGCCGACCAGCCCGCGGCACAGCCGCTTGGCGGCGGTGACATAGATATTGCCCGGCCCGGTGATCAGGTCGACCGGCTCCAGCTGCGCGCCGTCGGTGTCGGTGCCGCCGTAGGACAGCAGGGCGACCGCCTGTGCGCCGCCCACCGCCCAGACTTCCTCGACGCCCAGCAGCCGCGCGGCCGCCAGGATGGTCGGGTGCGGGAGTCCGCCGAACTGCTGCTGCGGCGGCGAGGCCACCACCAGCGATTCGACGCCCGCGGCCTGAGCCGGGACCACGTTCATGACCACGCTCGACGGGTAGACGGCATTGCCGCCCGGTACGTACAGCCCGACCCGCTCGACCGGCAACCAGCGTTCGGTGACGGTGCCGCCCTCGACCACCCGGGTGGTCTTGTCGGTGCGACGCTGATCGGCGTGCACCTTGCGGGTCCGCTCGATGGCGACCTCCAGCGCGGCGCGCACGGCCGGATCGAGTTCCTCGAGCGCCTTGGCCAGTTCGGCCGTGGGCACCCGCACCACGACCGGCTTCACGCCGTCGAACTTCTCGCTGTACTCCTGCGCTGCCTCGACGCCCCGATCGCGGATAGCCTCCACAACCGGGCGCACGTGATGCAGCACCGAGTCCACGTCGACGCCTCCGCGCGGCAGCGCCGCCCGGAGTTCGGCGGCAGTGGGCGTACGTCCGCGCAGATCCACGCGGGCGAGCTCGATGCGGCTGGTCATAGCGCTGTGCAGTCCTTGTCTGTGCTGTTTCAGGTAGTCGCCGTTTCCGGTGTTCGGGACATCCGAAACCGCTCGCGACCAGCCCCCAGCCTATCGGGTCGCCGCCAGCGCTTATCCGCGACACCGTGGACGACCGGGACGACCGGGACGTGAGGCGACCCAGGTCACACCGGACGAGTGCGCGGTCGTGCGTTCGGGCGGGTCGGCTGCCGATCCACGGTGAGCATCGAGCGCCGCGGCATTCGACCGTTCCACTCACGACCCGGGGGTGCGAAGGTGAGCAGCGGGGTGCGCGGGCGGGTGGGCTTGGATACGTTGACTGGGTGACTGTTCTCGGCGCGGTGTCGATGCCCCAGATTCCTCCTGAGCGTCTCGGGGAGGTGTGTCGCGCGGCCGAGGACAGCGGGCTCGAGCAGCTGTGGCTGTGGGAGGACTGTTTCTGGGGTGGCGGAATCGCCGCGGCGGCAACGGTTCTGGCGCGCACCGAGCGGGTGCGGGTCGGCATCGGGGTGATGCCGGTGCCGCTGCGGAACGTGGCGTCGACGGCGATGGAGGTGGCCACGCTGTCGCGGCTGTATCCGGATCGGCTGATTCCGGGTGTCGGGCACGGCGTTCAGGACTGGATGGCTCAGGTCGGGGCGGGCGTCGAATCGCCGATGACGCTGCTGCGTGAACAACTCCTCGCACTGCGGTCGCTACTGAACGGTGAGAAGGTCAGCACCGCGGGCAGATACGTCCAGCTCGACGGGGTCGCGCTGGATTGGCCGCCCACTACGCCGCCGGTGCTGGCGGCCGCGGCCACCGGCCCGCGCACCGTCCGGCTCTCGGGTGAACTCGCCGACGCGACCATCCTCACCGCGCGCACCTCACCCGACGGGGTTCGCACCGCTCGCGCGCTCATCGACGAGGGACGCGCGAAGGCCGGGCGCACCGACGCGCATCAGGTGATCGTCTACCTGCGCACCGCGACCGGACCCGACGCGGCGGCCCGGCTCGAGGTGGCCCAGGAACGCGAGGGTACCGAGGTCGGCGCCGGTGTCGCGGGCGGCGCCGAGACCATCGCGGACGCGGTGCGCCGCTATGCCGAGGCCGGTGCGGACACCGTCGTGCTGGAGCCGATCTCCGATCATCCGGATCCTGTCGAGTTCGTTCGTTTCGCCGGTGAGGAAGTACGGCCGCTGCTCGGCTGACCGGTGGTGGCGCGCGTTCGGTCCTCTTGCGGAGTCACAGTCGAGCGGTAGAGTCCCGCACCCATGGGGAGAGGGCAGAAATCGACAATTCCGACAACGGGTGACGGCTACTGGCCGGACGACGCGACCCGGCCGCCGACGGTGACCCGAAGTACGGCCGTGGTGCTGGCGAGTGTCGTCGGGGCCCTGGGCGTGATCGCGGTGTGGACGGGTACTCGGGCGGTCGCTGACGGTGAGTTCGATATCTACGGCAGGTTCGGGTTTTCGCTCGGCTTGCTGCTGTTCATCACCTGTATCGCCGCGCTGACCGTCGGCATCGCACTGCTGCGACCGCCGTTCCTGCTCACGAAGAACAGCGTCGTGGTGCATCGGGGTGTGCTGAACAACGGCCTGTTCTACTGCTTCGGATGGTGGACGCTGAGCGCGGCGCTCTGGGTGCTGGTGAGTGTGGCGGCCGGTGCCTGGCTGTCCAGCGCGGTCGGGCTGATCCTGCTGGTGATCGCCGCGTTCATGACGTACTCCGCGATCACCACCGGACGCAATCGACTCGAGGTCGCGCGCACCGGAATTCGGCTCTCGCTCCCCCGTCGGGATCGCGAATTCCCCTGGGAGGCGCTCTCGGACGTGCGACTCGAGCACGTCAAGCCCGGCTCGAGCGGTATCGAACGAGCACAGATCGAATTCCGTTGCGACGCTTCGGCGGTGATCGATCACACCGGCCCCGTCGAATCGTTCCCGGACGACGGGACCGGGCCGCGCCCCTACAAGATCCTGCTGGAAGGTCTGGCGGTGCGTCCGGAGGCGCTGCTGGCGACCATGGAATTCATGGTCGCCCATCCCGAGCGGCGCGGCGAGATCACCGTCCGCGAGATCGCCGAGAAGCTGAGCTGACAGCGGGCTTCGTCGCCGCTGCCTTTTTCGTCGCTGCCTTTTTCGCCGCTGCCTTTTTCGCCGCTGCCTTTGTGGTCGCGGCCTTCGTCACCGCGAGCTTGTCGGACACCGGCTTCGCGCCCGGAACCGGCTTCGTCCCGCCCCTCGTCACGGGTTGCGCCACAGGCGCTTTCGCCGCGTCCTCGGCGTCGAGCCTGCGATACACCACATGCTGCTGTACGTAGGTCCACGCGTTCTGGGTGACGAAGTACAGCAGGATCGCGACCGGGAAGATCGCGCCGGACACGATCACGCCGATCGGGAACACCCACAGCGACATCATGTTCATGATGTTCGTCTGCGCGGTGGGCTCGACGCCGAGCTCGCGCTGCCGGGCGATCGAGTAGCGCGCGGTGAAGTGGGTGGCGACCGCCGCGATGATCATGAGCGGAATCGCCACCGCCGCGACCGCGCCGAAGGCGTCGCCCGCCGAGGACAGGGTCGCGCCGATCGGCGCGCCGAACAGCGTGGCCTGCAGGAACGAATGCACTTGATCGGGCCCGAACACATAGTTGGCGGTCTGCGCGTTCTGGAACGAGCGCAACACGTGGAACAGGCCGAGGAACACCAGGGACTGCCCGACGATCGGCAGGCAGCCGAGCAGCAGGTTCACCCCGTTCTCCCGCTGCAACCTCTGCACCTCGGCGGCCTGCTTCTGCTTGTCGCCGGCGTGCTTGCGCTGCAGCTCCTTGATCTGCGGTGCCAGGCGCGACATGGTGCGCTGGAACCGCAACTGCGCCAGGAACGGCCGCAGCAGCAGCGCGCGCAGTGTGATGACGAGCAGGACGATGGCCAGCACCCAGGCCAGGCCACTGCTCGCGCCGGGTACGGACGCGAAAGCCGTGTGCCACAACCAGAGCACGGCCGACACGGGGTAATAGATGAAATCGAGCATGGACACCTCGCGGTGAGGCACCCGCGGATCGACCGCGGGCGGAGCGGATCGGGGCTGCGAAAGGCCCGTCCGCACCATCAGGGCACGGTCAGGCCGCGCCTGCTCCCGGCGCTCGGGGACGCGGACGTCCCGGGGTATCCGGATTGCTCTGCCGCAGGAACGCGCCCCGCAGCCGCTTGCCCGCCGATTCGGGCGGACCGGAGTTCGCGGCCACCGCCACCAGCGGGCCACGCGACACCAGCAGGGCCGCGGTGAAGGCGACGAGGGCCACCGCACCGAGAACCACCAGCGAGTTCGGCTCGGCCGCGGCCAGGAACAGCACCGCCCACGCGGACACCACGAACGCCAGCACCATCAGCGCTGTCGAATGCATCCGTGTGACCACGGTGCGAGCCTACCCGGCGGCCGAGACGATCGCCGATGGCGCGAGTCACACGCGGTCGTGGTCTCAGTCGGCCGGTTGCGGTGCGGGAAAGACCCAACTGCCGTCGAGGATTTCCGGGCGCGGGCGGTACAGCCGGATCGTGTAGTTCCAGTCCGGGAAGATCGGCAGGAAGTTCGGGGCGTCCGGATCGCCGCCGAAGCGGACGGTCACCGACCCGTCCGGATCCGGGGTCGAGGTCGCGTCACTGCGCGTGTAGAGATCGCGATCGTTCTTCCACAGATACCCGTCCTCGGTGTACACGGTGACGGACCAGAACCCGTCCACCGGCACCGAGGCGGGCACCGTCAATGCGTAAGCGATTGTGCCGTTGTTCTTTTCGGGCGTCCCGTTCAGGAACATCGCGTCACGGGCGGGGCCGCCGCCCCACCCGCCGGCGGTGCCGATCAAGTGCATGACCGGATCGACCTCGTCCACACTCCCGAACATCCCGTCGAGGTGGCGCAGGGTCGAGCCCATGGTCTTGAGCCCGGTGCGCACCAGCGTCCTGGATCGGTCGTCCCAGTCCGGAATCTCGAAGGCGCCGACCTCCGACTGTGCCACCGTGACCCGATCCCGCAACGCCTTGGCTATCGCGAGATCCTCGGGGTCGCTGGGATCGACGAAGAACCGGATCGCGATGTGCGCGTAGCGAGTTCCGTTCGAGTCCCGATCCAGCACATGCTCACCGTGCTCGTAGACCGTCGAGGTGATGTGATGGTCCTCGTTGATCACCCGCATCGACATGTACCGCCGACCGGTCTCGGGCAGGGTGACCACGGCGGGCTGGTCCAGATCCAGTACGGCCCAGCAGCACAGCACATCCCGGTTCATCCGCACCACGGGCTGATCGTCGGAGGGGCCGGGCGGCTCGACGCCCACGAACTCCCCGAACATCCCCGCGTCGACCCGCTTGCTCATGTAGAAGTGGCTCTCGGCCCGCACGAAATTCTGCGGATCGACATGCACCGCCGCAGCGCCGCGATGTCCCCGCACGTGAGCCTCCTCGAGTCGTCCGATACCCAAGACGTTAGCCCGTGAATAGCGATGATCCCCGAATTGCCACTCCCAAGAACACAAGTCGTCTCAGAAAAGTGAGTCCGAGCCCGGTCGCCACACCGTGAACGGACCACCTCGCTCATTCCGCGACGAGTCGGCGGATGATCATGGGTTCGGCGAGGATGCCCGGCAGCACGCTCGCGATATGAGTGAAATGTGCAGTGGCGAAGTGTTCGTCGAGTGACCCGGGTCCGGTCCACTCCTCCACGACGACCATGTGCGCCGGGTCGTTGGGGTCGGCGAAGGGCCGGTAGGAGAGACAGCCCGGTTCGGCGAGCGATGGTTCGATCATCGACTCGAGGGCGGTGCGCAGGCGGTCTTCCTGGCCTGGGGTGGCACGGAGTTCGGCGACGACGTGCAGGGACATGATCTTCCTTTTCTCAGACGTGGGTGGGGCCGGCGCCCGCGCCGGTGGTGGTGAGGGCGGCTTCGATTTCCGCCAGGTCGGTTGCCGTGAGCGCGAGGGTGGCGGCGGGTGTCCAGCCGTCGATCTGAGCCGCGGTGCGAGCGCCGACGATCGCGCCGGTGATACCGGGCCAGGCGTTGACCCATGCCAGGGCCACCGCCGCGACGGTGACACCGTGCCGAGTCGCGATCGGGCGCAGCGCGTCCACCAGCGCGAGGTTGCCGGGCAGGCCGGTGGTGAAATCCGGGCTGCCGGAACGCCAGTCGTCCTCGGACAGCACCCTGTCGGCGGTGAAGGCGCCGGTGAGCAGGCCGGACTGCAGCGGTGAGTAGGCGATGACGCCGGTGGAATGCGCGTTCGCCCAGGCGATTTCGGGGGCGGCGGTGCGGTTGATCGCCGAGAACGGCGGCTGGATGGCGTCCACGTGGGCGATGGCCTCGGCTCGTTCCAGCTCGGCCACATCATGATTGGACAGTCCGATCGCGCGGATCTTGCCCTCCTGCTTCAGATCGGCCATGACCTGCCAGTACTCCTCCAGCGGGGTCGGGGCGGCGACGCCTTCGCCCGCACCGCCGTAGACGAAGACCGCGCCGGTGTCGGGCCAGTGCACCTGGTAGAGGTCGATGTGCTCGACACGCAGGCGGCGCAGCGAACCTTCCAGCTCGGCGCGCACGGCATCGGGGCGCATGATGCGCCGGGGCGGACCCTGGCGATCGTCGCCGTCCTCCCAGATGAGGCCGGTCTTGGTGAACAGGTACGGCCGCTCCGATTCCGGGATGTCGGCCAGCGCCCGGCCCACCAGCGTCTCGGCGTGGCCGAGGCCGTAGGCGGGAGCGGTGTCGAGCCAGTTCAGGCCGCTGTCGACCGCATGGCGAACGGCCGCGATCGACTCGGCGTCCGCGGTGGCGCCCCAGGAGTACTGCCAGCCGGAACCGGCGATCACCCAGGTGCCGAAGCCGAGCGGGGTGATGTCCATGCCGGTGTCACCGAAGCGGCGGACCTGGCCGCCGTCCTGCACCGGGTTGCTGCGCGACGCTGTGGTCATATCGGAACTCCTGTTCGCTGCCGGATCGGTTCCGGCTGTGACCACTACTTTCGCGATTCGCACACCGGGCAAACAGTGCCGCGCGAGCCTGGGCACGGCATGACCAGGATGCGGGCGGCGGGCACCCGCGATACTGGTCGGCATGACCTTGGACCGGCGTGCCGAACTCGGCGAATTCCTGCGCTCCCGCCGCGCCCGGCTGCGGCCGGACGAGGTGGGGTTGGTCGATCACGGCGCGCGCCGCCGGGTCCCGGGCCTGCGGCGCGAGGAGCTGGCCCTGCTCGCCGGGGTGAGCGTCGACCATTACGTGCGCCTGGAGCAGGGCCGCACCCTGCATTTCTCGGAGTCGGTGCTGGACGCGGTCGCTCGGGCACTGCGCCTGAATCCGCTCGAGCGCGACCACTTCTATCGTCTGGCCAGGCCCTGGTCCGGGGAGGAACCGCCCGCCGAACAGCAGGTTCGCCCGGGCCTGCGCCGCCTGCTGGATTCGGCCGACGTCCCGGCGTACATCGTCGGGCGCGGCACCGATGTGCTGGCCTGGAATCAGCTCACCGCCGCGCTGATCACCGACTTCTCCGCGCTCCCCCCGCGCGAGCGCAATCTCGCCCGCCTGGTCTTCCTGGACGAGGGCATGCGCGAGCTGTACGAGGACTGGCCGGGTAAGGCCGCCGATGTGGTCGCCTATCTGCGCCTGGACGCCACCCGCAATCCGGCCGATGTCGAGATAGCCGCCCTCATCGACGAATTGTCCACCGCAAGTGCGGAATTCCGTCAGTTGTGGGACCGCCACGAACTCAAGGACAAGACCCACGGCCGCTACGTCTACCTGCACCCGGTCGTCGGCCGCATCGACCTCGGGTTCGAAACCCTGCGGCTGCCGGACGATCCCGATCAGGCTCTGATCGCCCATACCGTGGAGCCGAACTCCCCCAGCGCCACCGCGCTGAACCTCCTCGCGACCTGGGCCGCGGACCACCCGTATCCCTCCCCCGCCGAACGCGGCACCCGGTAGCGGCCCGGACCCATCACCGGACCGGGGCCGCCGCGCCGGGGTCCTCGTACCGGGGTGCGACCGGCCAGTGAACATCATAGGCCCAGCCCAGGCGCTCGAACACCCGAATGAGGGCCGCTGTCGGGTCGTGTTGTCCAGGGAGTCCGCCGTGGCGGGCGCTGGTCGGATTGGCATGGTGCAGGTTGTGCCAGCCTTCGCCGAAGGTCAGCAGAGCCACCCAGCGCACATCCCGGGATCGGTCCGCGCCCCTGGTGGGGTAATGCCGGTCACCGAACGCGTGGCAGATCGAATTGACCGACCAGGTGACGTGATGCACCAGCGCATAGCGAACGAGCCCGGCCCAGAGGAACGCGGTGATCGCACCGTGCCGACTCGAGGTCGCGAGGCCACCGATCGCCGCGGGCAGGAGCAATGAACCCGCGGCGATCACCAGGTAATAGCGGTCGATCCAGCGCAGGATCGGGTCGGCCAGCAGATCGGGAACGTACCGTTCGCGGTCGGATCTGCTCGGCGCGGTGGCGAACCAGCCGACCTGGGCGTGTATCAGGCCGCGCAGCAACGCGATCGGACCGGTGCCGAACCGCCAGGGCGAGTGCGGGTCACCGGGTGCGTCGGAAAACCGATGGTGGCGGCGATGCTCGGCAGCCCACAGCGTGACGGGTCCCTCGAGTGCGATACCACCGGACAACGCCAGTGCCACCTTCAGCGGTCCGCGCGCGGCGAACGAGCGATGGGTGAAGCAACGGTGATAACCGGCGGTGATGCCGAAGATGGCCACGGCGTACAGACTCACCCCGAGCCCGACGTCCAGCCATGACGGCCCCCACCCGTATCGCCAGGCCATCGGAACCGCGGCGATCAGCACCAGCAGCGGCAGGATCACCAGGCTGATCAGCGATAGGAGTCGGTGGCCCGCACCGATCGGCACCGTGTCCCCCTGCCGGGCCTCGCGCGCCGAGGCCCGCCCGAACCGCCGGCGTGCGCTCATCGGGGGGCGCTCCTGCCGAGCGTGACCAGGTGAGTTTCCTTGTCCTCGGGTGTGTTTCGGTTGAGGATCTGCGAGAACGAGTGCGTCGACTCGATGATGCGCATGCCCTCGGGCGAGAAGGTGTCCGGGGTGAACAGTCTCGGTGACAGCAGTGGGTGGTTCAGCAACTCGGAGAAGGCCGACACGACGAACATCCGCCCCATGAGGCGGCCCCACAGCGCGCCGACAGCGGGTTCCTCGGCAGCTTGACCCACGTAGTAGTCGATATCGTCTATTTCGCGATAGCGTTCCCGCAGGCTCGCGATCACCGCGTCGTCGCTGGATATCTGCCGCCAGTCCGTCACCCGCTGCAATCCGGCGAACTCGCGATAGTCGTTGTAGGAAGCCATGTTCAGGGCTCGCCCCATCGCGATGGTCGATTCTTCGGTCGGCAGCAGTGACGCGTCGGTGTTGAGCAATCCCAGTCTGCCCGCCGGTTGCGTGGACAGGTCCTGGAACAGCGGGCCCAGACCGCGGGCTTCGACGAGTTTCCCGTTGGCAAGCGTATCGGCCAACGGCACGGTGGTGCCGTCTATGACATATTCGGACGGAATCATGCTGTGCCAGCGATAGGACATGCTGTATTCGATGGTCACCCAGTTCGGTTGAATCCAGGGGCCGCGGTAGGTGCGTTTCGGATCGAGTGAGAAACGGAAGTGAAACGGCGTGAGGTGATTGACGTAGTCTTCCAGCGCCACCCGGGTCAACAGCACGATCATCACGTTGCGGGTGGTTTGGAAGAGTCGCTCGTCGTCCCAGCCCTCGTGTGCCGCCGCGATGATTCCGGCGATACGGTTGTGTTCACGCACGAACAGGGTGGCGAACATTTGCGTGCCGATGGTGGAATTGGAGCCGTCGCCACCCAGCGCGTACAGGGAATCGCGCTTTTCGAACGGAATGCGTTCGAAGCGGACCGGTTCCACCGACGCGAATTCCTCTTTGATCTGCCCGCCCGCGCACAACAGCGGCGGGAATTCCGCGGCGCCGACCCATCGACTCTTCAGCCGCCCGCCCTCGAAGTCCCGCAGGGCATTGCTGATCTCCTCGGTGTGCCCGTAGAGCGGCCTGGCGTCCACCACGTGCGTCGAGTCGATGCGACGGGGATCGGGATCGTTTCCGCGGTGCAGGAATCCGTCGGTGAACCACTGCGACCATGCGGGGAGCAGAGCGCTCGAGCGTTCGGCGGTCACGGTCGCGCCCGATCGCCGGAACAGTTCGACGGCCTCGGCGGGCGTCGGCAAACCTGGGCGCGGTTCGTCGACCGGCGGCAACTGCCGTCCGATGTAGGTCCGATCGGTCAGCGACGGCCAGCTGGTGTACGGACTTCGAGCGCTCAACGGCTCGGGACGGGTCGGCAGGTTCCGCATCGCAATCTGTGTCAGCCCGCTGTTCAGCCGGCGCTGTACCGGGGTAACGCGATTCACCGCGGACCAGAGCGGTCCATAGTGCGACAACACGTGCGCGGCGAGCCGGGCGGGCCGGCCGTCGCGAGACATGTCACGACCGGACACGGTGGCACTGCACATGGGAGATCCCCCAAACGTCACTGGTGTGGACTTGCACATTCATTGCCCGACTACGGATCTCACTTGCTGTCGAGGAATGCCACCTCGCGCCGTATGTCCGTCAGGAGCATGTCGGCGACGGCCCTGCTGAATCCATTGCGAATGACGAATCTCGCCACCGAAATGTGCTCCAGATCGGGCGGCAACGTGTAGGTCGGGGCCTGCCAGCCACGCAGTCTCAACCGATCGGACAGATCCGCGACGGTGAATACCTGCTCGTGGTCGGAGTTCACCCGCACGGTGAGGATGGGCAGGTGCTCACCACCCGAGATCACCTGCAGGCCTTCGATGTCGGCCACCTGTTCGGCGAGGTAGCGCGTGACGTCCACCGACGCCTGCTGGACCGCCCGATACCCGCCGAAACCCAGGCGCAGGAAGTTGTAGTACTGGGCGATGACCGGCGCCCCGGACCGGGAGAAGCTCAGTGTGAACGTTTCCACGTTGCCACCGAGCAGGTCGCAATCCATCACGAGATCCCGGGGCAGCGCGGACGGCTCCTGCCATACCACCCAGCCGACTCCGGGGAAGACCAGGCCGAACTTGTGCCCCGAGGCATTGATCGACTGCACCCTGGGTAAACGGAAGTCCCACACCAGATCCGGCTCCAGGAACGGCGTGACGAATCCGCCGATCGCGGCATCCACGTGAATCGGGATGTCGATGCCGGTTCGCTGCTGCAGTGCGTCCAACTCCGCCGACATGTGCGCGATCGGATCGAGATTGCCGACCTGGGTGGACCCGAGCACGCCGATCACACCGATGGTGTTCTCGTCGCAGAACTCCTGCAGGCGTGACGCGTCGAGCGTGTAGCTCCCCTCTTCGATCGGTATCCACCGCGGTTCGACATCCCAGTACCGGCAGAATTTCGGCCAGCAGGTGTGCACCGCGGTGGACAGCGCCAGGTTCGGCCGATCGACCGGGCGGCCCAGCGCCCGCATGCGTTCGCGCCACGTGAATTTCATGGCCAGCCCGCCCAGCATCGCGGCTTCACTGGAACCACTCGTCGAACATCCCACGCTGATGCCGTCGGGGTCACGCCACAGGTTGTCGAGGATGTTGACGCAGCGCGCCTCCATTTCGGCGGTCTGCGGATACTGGTCGTGATCGACGATATTGCGATCCAGGGACTCCGCAATGAGTTCGCGCGCTTGCGGTTCCATCCACGTCGTGCAGAAGGTCGCCATATTGAGCCGCGCGTTGCCGTCCAAGATGAGTTCGTCACGAATCAGCGCCGCGGCGGCGTCGGGCGACATCGGATACTCGGAGAGTTTGAATTTCGGCACCCCGCCGGGCGGAACCAGACCGCTATACAGAGGATTGACTTCGACCGATTCACTCCACCGGTCCGGCTGCACATGGGTAAGCATTGTTCACGCACCTTCTCAGCGCGGACAAGACAGATGAAACAGTGCGCAGGTCTTACATCTCTCGCACCAGTCATGAATCCGCAGGAGTATTCGCTTTCACCGACTTCTGCGCATCAGGGATGCGACGGCGCGGCAAGCTAAATCAGTGGAAACAGCAGAGATATCGGGTATTATACTTGATGGCTAAATCGGAGCAATCGCTTCTGTAGCAAGGTTAGCAGTCGGCGCGAGAGTGCGGCAATAGATCCGCCGAGACGGCACACCGAATAGCGGCCCGCCCCGGACATGCGCCCGCAGAGCGCCCGAATGTCCAAGTCGCCGTGGACAAGACACGCGACTCGAACTCGACTGACACGCCGTGGCAGACATGGCGATATGCCACATCCGCGGACGCCGGTCGGCTAAGTGGTCAACGACTCGTACAGCCTGTCGAGGCTTCGCCCGAACGCCACACGCTCGGCCGGATCGAGGCACCCGAACGTTTCGGCTTCGACCGCATCGAGCACGCGGTCGGCGGTCGCCAGAACGACCTTTCCCGCCGGCAGCAGAGAAACCACCTGCCGTCTGCGGTCGGCGGGATCACGGTTTCTCTCGACGAAGCCTTCAGCATCGAGGCCGTCCAGATAGGCGACGATATCGCCTGTGTCCAACCCGATCCGAGCGGCCAGCTCCTTCTGGTGACACGCACCCAACTCGTTGAGCGTGCTGAGTATCGCGTGCTGGTTGGGCAGCAAGCCGATTGTCGACAGCTCGTTGACATAGCGCTGACGCACCCGCAGAGCCGATCGGACCAGCAGGTACCCGAAGCGGCTGCTCAACGACGGCGAGACCGCATCTTCCCGTTCCATGCCGGTCAGCTTACGGAGATCACCACGCCTGCCAATAGAAGGGCTTGCCAATCATTGGCACACCTGCATAATCTGAGAGCGTGCCGCAGGAGTGGCACGCCATCCGGCTCGGGGAGAATGCCGATGATTCAAGAACTTTCGTACGTGGGGTTCGCCTCGCCGCGCTTCGACGAGTGGCGCGGTTATGGACCGAATCTGCTCGGCGCGATGCTGACCGGCGACGGACAAGACGGTGCGGTGCGGCTCGCGGTCGACGATGTGGGGTACCGCATCGCTGTCCATCCCGGCGACATCGACGAATTTCGCTACGCGGGATGGGGGCTCGCCAACGAAACCGACCTCCACGCCTACGTCGAGCACATCCGGAGCCACGGGGTCGAGGTGCACTGGGCAGCCGAAAACCTGTGCAGGGAGCGGGAAGTCGCAGAACTCGCCTGGTTTCTGGACCCCTGGGGACTTCGCCACGAGCTGAGCTGGGGCAAAACCGCGGAACCGAACTCCTTTCAGCCCGGGCGAGTGATGCGCGGCCGCTTCGTCACCGGGGATCAGGGCCTCGGCCACATCGTGTTCCAGGTGCCCAGCCTGCAGGAGGCCGGTCGCTTCTATGTCGACGTCCTCGGATTCAGACTGTCCGACAGAATCATCACGGACTACGCCGATGTCCGCTTCTATCACATCAACGGCCGTCATCATTCGCTGGCTCTTTCCGAGCTTCCCGGACATGTGGGCGTCAATCACCTCATGCTCGAGTACGAGAACATCGACGATCTCGGCCGTGCGATAGATCTACTGAAGCGCAACAACACCGAGATCATGCAAACCCTGGGCCGGCACACCAACGATCTGATGACATCGATCTACATCAACAGTCCGTCCGGCGTGCAAATCGAGCTCGGGCACGGAGCTCTGGTGGTAGACGACCTCAGCTGGGTCGCCAGGACCTACGACAAACCCAGTTATTGGGGTCATCGCTACTCCGAGGCCGCGATGACCACGAAGCCCGGCATCATCAGCCCGATCGGGTAGGGCCGTCGCGAACGATCTGCCGGGGCCCGTTCCGGATTGGAATCAGGGTGGCTGGAGTAGTGCGGGGGCGGATCGGGTGTAGCAGGATCGGGGAATGACCGAGAGCGAAGCACGCATTGTGAGTACCCGGCTGGAGATCGGCGCGCCCGCCGAGGTGATCTTCGAGTTGATCGCCGATCCGTCGCAGCAGCCTCGATGGGACGGGAACGACAATCTGGCGAAAGCTGATGCCGGGCAGCGGGTTCGGGCGGTCGGGGACGTTTTCGTCACGGAGTTGACCAAGGATGGGGCGCTTCGGGAGAACCACGTGGTGGAGTTCGAGGAGGGGCGGCGGATCGCGTGGCTGCCGTCCGTCCCGGGCGCGACGCCGCCGGGGCATCTGTGGCGGTGGGAGGTCGAGCCGCTGGGTGACCTGCGGACGGCTGTCACCCACACCTACGACTGGACGAATCTGAACGACGAGAAACGCATCGTGCGCGCTCGGGCGACGACTTCGGACAAGTTGCTGGCTTCCGTGGAACGGCTCGCGGCACTCGCCGAGTCCTGACCCCGCCCTGAACCGGACCAGCCATGGTCCCCGCGTGGCCCGAGGCGGGGACCGGCTGGTGTGTCACCGCAATCGGCTTCGGGCAGAAGGGGTTCCGCCGGCACACGCGCGGAAAACGTAATGAGCCCCCCGCTTTCCGCGGCAGGCGGAGTGCGAGGGGCTCGTCGCGGCGTCGCGATTACTGGGTGTTGCTGTCGATCAGCATGTTTCCGTTGCCGCCGTCGATCACCCGCAGGGTCATGGACTTGGACTTGTCGCCATAGGTGACGCTGGCCAGTGAGATGTCCACCGAGCCATCGGAATTGTCGCTGTCGTTGCCGCGGGCTCCGGAGATTGCGGAGTAGCGGGTGACGCGGTTGCTGGTCCAGTAGGTCTGGAAGGCCGACTGGCTGCCGTAGACCTTCTGCGCGGCCGGGGTCAGGTGATTCCAGGCGTCGCTGAAGCTCATGTTGACGAGGTTGTCGAAGAACTTGTCGACCGTGTCCGCACCGGTGCCCACCGACACCTGGCTGGCGCTCTTGGTCTGGCCGAGCGCCGGGGTATTGCCCTTGGTGGTGTTCGGAGCGGCCTGGGTCGAATTCGACGAGGTGCCACCGGTTTCGCCGCCCGCGCTGTCCGAGCCCGAGGAGCTCAGCACGCCGAAGGCGACACCGCCCGCCACCACGACCGCCGCGACTGCGGCGGAAACGATGATCTTGGTCTTCGATCCCGAGGCCGGAACGTCGTCGTAGTCCAGATTCGGCGCCGGGGTGGAGCGGGTGGGTGGGCCGCCGGGCGCGGGCCGCCGCGGGGGCGGCGTCTCGAGCAGGGCCGCCGCGCTCATCGCACCGGTCGGGATGTCGGCGTTCTGCGATCGAGCCTGACGCGGTGCGGACCGCGGGGCCGAGGGCTTTTCGGGCTGCCGGTTCGACGGACCGCCCGAACGGCGCGAGGCCATCACCCGGGTGGCTTCGGCGTCGGGTCCGACCTCGGCGAACTCCGCCATCCGGTCGCGCACCTCGTGCATGCTCGGCCGGTCTTCGGGCTCGAAGCTGAGCAGCGACAGCAGCAGGTCGCTCAGCGGACCGGCATTGCGCGGCTCGCTGATCTGACCGTTCGCCGCGGCGTAGAGCAGCGCGAGCGGATTGGGGTTGGTGCCGTAGGGCGGTTCGCCCTCCAGCGCGTGGAACAGGGTCGCGCCCAGCGCGAAGACGTCGGCGGCGGGGCTCGGCTCGGCGCCGCGTGCCACCTCGGGGGCGAGGTAGGCGGCGGTGCCGGAGATGAGCCCGGTGGCGGTGAGGGTCACGTCGCCCTTGGCCTTGGAGATGCCGAAGTCGGTGATCTTCACGGCGCCGTTGTCGCCGAGCAGGATGTTGCCGGGCTTGACGTCCCGGTGCACGATGCTCACGCGATGCGCGGCGATCAGCGCCGAGGCGACCTGCTCACCGATCCGCGCGACCTGGGGCAGCGGCAACGTGCCCTGAGCGGACAGCACCACCGCCAGGCTTTGGGACGGAAGGTATTCCATGACGAGGCACGGGTCACCCTCGTGCTCGGTGATGTCGAATACAACGATGGCATTGGGATGCTGGAATCGCGCCGCGTTCCGCGCTTCTCGCGCGGCGCGCTGACGCACCACATCCTTGTCGGCCTGCGACAGGCTCGGCTGCGTGATGATCTGCTTGACCGCAACCGAACGTTCCAGCCGCTCGTCGACGGCACGCCAGACGACACCTGTGCCGCCGCTACCAATCCGTTCGACCAGGCGGTAATGCCCTGCGATCACTTGGCCGGTTTCGATGGCGGTACTCCGAAGTTCTTTTCGAGACGACTGTGACGAGGCGGTTGCCCGCGTGTTTCCCCGCATGAGTGTAGCGGTCGCCGGGCATCACGCCGACGTCAGCGTGAGATATCAGCGAGATCTCGGTGAGACCTACGCCGCAATCACCCGTCCAGCGTGTGCGGCGTCACCTATATTCGCAGCTCAGAGGCACTAGATGACGTGACACGTACTGGGCAGTCCCTTTAAAGGTGGTAACCGCCACGTCACGATCTTGATCGCCGCGTGTCGCGATCTACTCGTGGTTCACCCACTCCGCTCGCGCCAGCCGCGCCGCGTCGGCCTCGTCGAGTTCGATGTCGAACACCTCCGCGAGCACCTTCGGCAGTTCGGCCGCCTCCAACTCGCGCACCTCGCCGGTGCCGTCCGGATAGGTGAAGGTCCACGTGGTCCCGTCGATCTGGTGATGCACGTGCGGCAGGAACCGCTGCACGAAGGGCCGCATGGTGAACGGGGAACGCGGCGAGGTCGAGACGAAATGGTTTCCGACCGCGTAATCGATGCGGTATTGCGGGTTCAGCGTGAAGGTGTGCCGATCGATCCAGCCGTCCCGGCCGAACTGGTACAGCGTCCACAATTCGCTGCCGAGTGCGCCGGCGCCGCGCTCGAGCCGGTAACGCCATGCGCCGAGCTCGAATTCGCCGCGATCCCCGGTCAACTCGACGGGTTCGAGCGGGCCCGAACCGAATCCGACATCCACCAACCAGCGACGCTCGTCGTCGGCCGGACTCACCAGCAGCAGCGCGTGCGTGGGCGGACGCAGTCCCGCCGCGCCCATGGTGACCCGGCCGGACAGTCCGGTGAACTCGAACCCGATGCGCTCGAGCGCCGCCGCGAACAGGCCCACGTTCTCGTAGCAGTAGCCGCCGCGCCGGCGACGGATCATCTTGTCCTGCAGGGCGTGCACGTCGAGCGGGACACCGCGACCCAGGATGATCTCGAGATTCTCGAACGGAACGGTCGTGGTGTGCGCCTGCACGAGCGCACGCAGGGTGGCCAGGGTGGGCGTGCGCTTGCCGGAGAATCCGATCCGGTTCAGATACGCGTCCAGGTCCAGATCCGCGCCGTTCCAAAGGTAGGACGGGTCCGCCGGTGTGCTCATCGCTGCCTCTCGGTCGCTCTCACGGTCGCGTGGTGTCCGTTCGAGCAACCACGCTCGAACCGATCCTGTTCCGCGAGGCGGCACCAGGCGTGGCGACACACCGCGCGGCACACCTCCGTCCCCGTGCGCGACCTTCTCAGCGCAGTGGATTCGCCAGCGTGGCCACGCCCTCCCGGTAGGTCGGAAACGCGGGCTTCCAGCCGAGTTCGGCCCCGGCCTTCGCATTCGAGACCCGCATGGACATATCGAGCATCTGCGCCGCCGCCAGCGGGGCGCCCAGGCGCAGCAGGCGCGCCGGGATTCGCAGCGGCCGGCGCGCACCGGTCGCCGCGGCCATGGCGTCGAACATGGTGTCCCAGGTGACCGATTCATCGTCGACGACGTTGTAGGCCTGGCCGGGCCGGCCGTGTTCGAGGGCGGCGACGGTCGCGGCCACAGCGTCCTGAATGTGCACGAAGCCGATGTGCCCGGTGGCGGCCGACGGCAGCGGCAGCAGACGCAGTTTCATCGCGCGCACCATCTGATCCGATGCGCCGGGACCGTAGAACAGCCCGTAGCGCAGCGCGATTCCGTCCACTCCGACCGCGCGCCAGGCCTGCGATTCGGCCGAGTACAGGGCGGCGATGACGGGATCGTTGTCATCGCCCCGCAGTCGTCCGAAGGGGTCGAGCTCGGTGAGCGGCTCGGGGCCGTGATCCCGCACGCCGTAGCCGAGGACCAGCGACTGGGTGAGATACCGTGTCGCCCCGATTCTTTCGGCGAGTTCGACCAGATGGCTGCTGCCGTTGGCGCGCAGCGCGTTGGTGCGGCGCAGACCCGGGCTGCGGTAGTGGGTCGGCGGGGAATTGCGGTACGCGGTGAGCTCGTGGATGACCGCGTCGGCCCGCAGGGTCTCGGTGGCGCGCACCAGCTCCCCGCGATTCATCACATCCGCCACCAGCGCGGTGGCCCCCAGCGCCCGCACCCGTTCGGCCCCGCGCGCGCCCCGGGTGATGGCGTAGACCTGATGCCCGGCCAGGCGCAACGCCGTGACCAGTGGCCGCCCGATCGCTCCCGATGCCCCCGCTACGACGACTTTCATTGCGCTACTCCCCGTCTCGCCATGGTGTCCTCCCTCGAGGGTACGGCCCGGCCCTACCCTCGTGGACAGGTCTGTCTCAGGCACTTAGCCTGAGATCATGATCGCGCTGCTCGATCGTCTGCGGTTGTTCAATCTCCGCGAGTTCAGCACGCACTGGGGGCGGACGGCGGCCTCGGTGTTCGTGATGGCCGTCTCGGCCGCCTTCGTGGTGACCGTGATCGGGATCTCGGGATCGCTGACGGGCTCGGTCGAGCAGTTGGCCTCCGGACTGGCGGGCAATGCCGCACTGGAGGTTTCGGGTGTCACCGATGCCGGATTCGCGCAGACGGTGCGCGCCGATGTGGCGGCCGTGCCCGGGGTGGCGGCGGCCGTGCCGATGCTGCGGGCGGCGGTCGGACCGGAATCGGATCAGCTGCTGGTGCTGGGCGTGGACGCCTCCAGCGCGGCCCTCGACAGCGATCTGAAGGGCGCGGTGCAGAGCCGGGACATGGCCGCGCTGCTGAGCGTGCCCGATGGCGTATTGGCCGGTCCCGCAGCCGGACACGACAAGGGTGACGTCATCCCGGTGGGCTCGAATCAGGTCACGGTCGCGGCCGTGCTGCACGGCGCGGATCTCGAGCGGCTCAACGGCGGGCACTATCTGATCGCGCCGCTGCCCCTGGCCCAGCGGATCACGGGGCGTCTCGGACAGCTCGATTCGATCCTGATCGTGGCCGATCCGAACATCGATGCGGCCCAGTTGAACTCGGCCGTGACCGCGGCGGTGGCCGGACGCGCACTCGTCGCCGAACCGAGCGCCCGCGCCGCCCAGACCGGCAACGGCATAGTCATGCTGCGCTTCATCGCAGGCATGGGCGCGGGCATCGCCTTCGTGGTGGCGGCGTTCCTGATCTACAACACGATGAGCATGGCGCTGGCGGGGCGGCGGCCGGTGATCTCCATGCTGCGCGCCATCGGCGGGCGCAAGCAGACCATCGTGCGGGACGTCATCGCCGAAGCCCTGGCCTTCGGACTGATCGGCGGGATGATCGGCGGGCTCCTGGGCATCGTGTCCGGGCGGTACGCGGTCGGTCTGCTTCCGGGCGCGTTCACCCAGCTGACCGAGGTCCGGCTGCGGTACCTGCTGCCCTGGTACGCGGTACCGGCCGCGGTGGCGGCGGCCACGCTCACCAATGTGGCGGCCTCGGCGGTGGCGGCGCGACAGGTGTATCGGGTCTCGCCGGTGGAGGCGCTGGCTCCCGTGGGAGCCGGGCAGGCCGATGTGGTGCCGCGCCGGCTGCGGCTCTCGGCCGCGCTGCTCGGGGTGGTTCTGGTCGTCGCGACGGTCGTGATCGCGCGTGCGCATCTGGGGCTTTTCGCTTCGGTCGCACTGGGTTCGGCGTTCTGCGCGGAGATCGCGCTCGGCTTCGCCGCCACCGGGCCGATCGTGTGGCTGGCGGGCTTGCTCGCGCGCCGCTTCGGTCCGGCGGGGGTGCTGGCGGGGGTGAACATCGACCGCGCCCCGCGCCGGGTGTGGGCCACGCTCATGACCGTCACCATCGCCGTGGCCATGACGATCACCATCACCGGCGCCAATGCCGATGGAGTGCGTTCCGCGCGTGCGAGTTTCGCCAGCCTCGCCGACACCGATGTGTGGGTGACCACCACCCCCGAGGACATGGTGCCGACCGGGCTGCTGCCCGCCGCGCTGCCCGATCGGATCGCGGCCGTGCCCGGGGTGGCGCGAGTGACGCAGGGCCAGTTGGCCTTCGCGACCCTCGGTGGCACCAAGGCGCTCGTCTACGGCGTGGAGCCCGGCAGCAACTACGCCATGTCCCGATCGCTGGATCCGGAGATCGAACGCGAGTTGCAGGCGGGGGCGGGCGTGGTGCTGTCCCGGGATCTCGCCCGGGCCCTGGGGGTTTCGACCGGCGACGATCTGATCGTGCAGACGCCCAGCGGCGAGAAGCACGCGAAGGTGCTCGCCTCGGTCTCGTACTTCTCCGCGCTCACCGGCACCGCGGCCGTCAGCCTGGCGCTGATGCGGGAGTGGTTCTCCCGCCCCGGGGCCACCACCCTGCAGATCGACGCCGCCCCGGGGACCGATCCACACGAATTGCTTTCCGCCATCGGACAGGTCGTGCCTCCCGAGCTCCACGTCTACTCCGGCGCGAGGGCCCTCGACGGCGTGAGTCAAGCGATGGAGCAGGGCCTGGTCCTGTCCCGCATCATGCTGTTCATCGTCTCCGTCATCGCCGCGATGGGCCTGCTCAACACCCTCACCCTCGCGCTGCTGGAACGCCGCCGCGAACTCGGCATCCTGCGCGCCGTCGGCTCCAGCCGCCGCTTCGCCCTGCGCATGGTCCTGGCCGAGGCCGCCGCCATCGGCGTCATCGGCGCGGCGCTGGGTGTGGCCTTCGGCCTGACCAACCAGTACCTCTACTCGATCCTGGCCGCCGACCTGATGGGCATAGACGTCACCTTCCGCCCCGGCCCGCTCCTGCTCGTATTCACCCTCGGCGCACTGGGTCTGAGCCTCCTGGGCTCCATCCCGCCCGCCCTGCGCGCCGCACGGCTCGACATCGTGGACGCGGTCAGCGCGGACTAGAGAGCATCGGGCCGGTGCCCTCGCGCACGGGCACCTCGGGCCCGACGGCGCGGCCCGGAACGAATTCGAGAGCGCGTCCGCCCGGCACCGCGACCCGGTCCGCGCCGGTGCCCGAGCGCATCGGCACTGCCGCCTGTGTGAAGGCCGTACCGACGGGAACCGCTCCTCGGCACGAATTCACCTGGCGCAGAGCACGAAGATCGACCGCGGGCGGGCGCGGATACCCGGGACGCCGTCGGCAGAGCCGGGAAACGCAGTCAGGCGGCGCATTTGGCGTTCGGTGGGGCGGGTGGTGCGGTGTTCACGCCGCGGGCGATGTCCACCAGGTAGTCGTGGTCGCCGGGGGTGATCGGCTCGGTGTTCAGCAGGAGACGCTCCACCACGCAACCCGATTCGTAGAAGACCGGGCCGAGGCCGTGGCTGCCGGGGGCGATGGTGCCGTCGATGTCTCGGCCGCTGGCGATGGTGTACATCGAGACGGGTTTTCCGGCGGCGGTGAGGGCCGCGCGCATTTCCAGCGATTGCGCGTAGGGCACCAGGGGGTCGCCGGTGCCGTGCACGAGGATCGCTCGGCGGACGTCGATTCGGTTGGCCAGCAACGCCGGTGAGCGATCGAGGTAGGACTGCGGGCAGGTGAGCGGGGAGCAGCCGCCGGCATCGCGTTCGATCTCGGGGCGCAGGCCCGGTCCGGCCAGATCGGCTTCCAGCCAGGCGGTGACGTCGCCCGCGTGCCCGAAGGTGTCGACCCAGTAGTCGTAGGTGCCGGGTGGGGCGTACGCCGCCGCCAGGCCGCTGGTGACACCGCCCTGACTCCAACCCCACAGCACGGTGCGGCCCAGGCCGGGATGGTCGCCGCGATACCACCGGGTGGCCGCGACGGTGTCGCGCCAGCCCGCCCACACGTTCCACTCGCCGGTCCGCCAGGTGCCGCCGGCCGACCGCTGATCCATGGTGAGCAGGGCCGCGCCGGTGTCGCGAACGATCGACTTCATATAGCCCTCGAAGTCCGCCGCGCTTCCGGCGTGCCCGTGCACGGCGACGATGAGATCGCGGGCCCCGGCCTGCGGCTCGTAGACGCGGCCGGTGGCGGTCTCCCCGTCCACGGTCAGGGTCACGTCGCGCATCGACACGTCCGCCGATTCGGCCGAAACCCCGGGCGCCGCAACGGCCGTGGCGACGAGCAGCCCCGTCACCATGCCGAACATCCGCTGCCGGTAGCGAGATCTCATCGCGAGATCATCGCACGGCCGTCGCGGCGCATCGGTCAGCCACAGCCGCAGATCAGCTGATCGAGACCTTCTCTTCCCGCTCCGCGTCCCGCTCGCGCAGTTCCACCAGACGAGCGCCCTCCACGTCGATATCGGGCACGATCTTGCTCAGCCAGTTCGGAATCCACCAGGCCGACTTGCCCATCAGGATGAGCAGGGACGGGATCAGCACCATGCGCACCAGGAAGGCGTCGAAGAAGACGCCTGCCGCCAGCGCGAAGCCCATGGATTTGGCGGTGGCATCGGACTCCATGAGGAACGAGCCGAAGACGAAGATCATGATGACCGCGGCCGAGGTCACCACGCGCGCGCCGTGGTGGTAGCCCTTGATCACCGCGTCCCTCGGTGACGCACCGTGCACGTACTCCTCACGCATGCGGGTCACCAGGAACACCTGGTAGTCCATGGCGAGGCCGAAGACCAAGCCGATCAACATGATCGGCAGGAAGCTCACGATCGGGCGGGGTTCGTCGATCAGCCCCAGTTTGCCGTCCTGGAAGATCAGCACGGTCGCGCCGAAGGTGGCCGCCATGGAGAGCAGGAAGCCCAGGGCCGCGGTCAGCGGCACCAGCACCGAGCGGAACACCGCGATCAGCAACAGGAATGCCGCGAGTGCGACGATCGCCAGATAGGGCACGATCTTGCTGAGCAGCGCGTGGTCGACATCGGCGTAGATGGCGGTGGTGCCGGTGATGCCGTATTCGATGCCGTACTGCTCGTGCAGCCCGGCCTCCGCGTCGCGGGCCTCGCGCACCAGGTCCTTGGTGCTCTGATCGTTGGGCCCGGACTTGGGCACCGCGTCCAGCAGCGCGCCCGCGCCGTCCTCGCTGATCTTCGGCTCGGTCACGTAATCCATGTCCGAGTAGCCGGTCAGCTTGTCGCGCAGGGCGTTCACCGCGGCGGTCCGCTGATCCTGCGGCACGTCCGTCAGATCCGCGGCGACCATGAGCTTGCCGTTGCTGCCCTCGCCGAAGCCCGCGGTGCGCAGATCGTAGGCCTTGCGGATGGTCATGGTCTTGGGCATGGAGTCCTCGCCCGGCAGACCCAGTTGCAGATGCGTGGCCGGCAGCGCGAACAGCCCGAGCACCACGATGCTCAGCACGAGCGTCAGGGCCGGGGCCTTGCCGATGAAGTGCGCGACCCGGGTGCCGTTGGTGACCTGGGTGTCGTCCTCGGGATCGCGCTGGGCGATGAGCGGCAGCTTCGGAGTGAACAGGAAGCGGCCGAACGCGCCCAGCAGTGCGGGCATCAGCGTGATCGCGGTGAGCACCGCGAACGCCGCCGCGAGCGCGCCGCCCAGACCCATGAAGGTCAGGAAGCGAATACCGACGATGCTGAGCCCGACCAACGCGATGATCACGGTGCCGCCGGCGAACACCACCGCCGCACCGGCCGTGCCGACCGCCGTGCCCGCCGCCGCCTCCGGCGAATCCTGCACCGCGAGTTCGTGTTTGTACCGCGAGACGATGAACAGCGCGTAGTCGATGGACAGCGCGATGCCGATCATCGAGGCCAGGAAGGTGGTGAAACTCGGGATCGAGAGCACCGAGGTGCCGAGCATGATCACCGACATGGCCGCGCCGAGACCGACGATCGCGGTGATGATCGGGACGAAGGCCGCCACGATCGCGCCGAAGGCGATGATCATGACCACGAAGGCGAAGGCCATACCGATCATTTCCGACTTGCCGCCGGGTTGCTGCTGCTCCATGGCGATGGTGCCGTCGAGTTCGACGGTGAGTCCGGCCGCGCGGGCGTCGTCGGCGATGTCGTAGGCGGCCTTGCGGTCATCGGCGGTGACGTCGCTGAATTCCTTCAGCGTGAACGGCACCGTGATCACCGCGACGGTGTCGGCCTCGGTCTTGTTCAGCACGTTCAGCGGTGCACCGCTGCACTTGGAGATGTACGCGCCGGACTGCCGGTCACCGGTGAGGCAGCCCATCTCCTCGGCCGCCGCGATCGGATCGGTGAGGGGTTTGGCGTGATCGACGATGCCCAACCCGTCCAGCTTGCCGATCAGGCCCTGAATGGCCGTGTGATTGTTCGGATCGGTGAGCTTCTGCCCGGCCGGGGCCGCGATGACGTACGTGCCGGTGACGGCATCGAACTGGAAACCCTGCGACATGCCCGGAAAGTGCTTGTCCAGGATCTCGGTGGCACGCTCGGACGGCAGGTTCGGGATTTCGAAGGAATTGCTCATCGGCTCCGAAAGTTTCGCCCCGAGACCGCCGAGCACCATGAACAGGACGAGCCAGACGGGCAGGACGATCCATTTCCGGCGAAAGGCGAATCGTCCCCACCGGTACAGATACACCGACACGAGCATCTCCCTTGCGATCGTCGAATGACTGAAACGCCGAGCTGGAGAACTTCGTGTCCGAGTCTGCTGTGAAGTTGCTACAAGATCAAGCGGTGCGACTGGCGAGCCGGAAGCTAGTATTCGACCATGCGTTCGATGGATGCGGCCGAGCGGCGCGCACGACTGGCGGTTCGGCACCGGCTGGCGATGGATTCGCGCACCGACGACGTGAACGAGGTGGTGCGCTCCCTGGTGGTGCTGCACGCCACCGATCCGGCCACGGTGTTCCTGTCGGTGGCCGCGCGCGGGCGCGAGGTCGAGACCGGGCACATCGAGAAGGCGCTGTACGAGGATCGGACGCTGCTGCGCATGCTGGCCATGCGCCGGACCATGTTCATCGCCCCGGTGGAGTTCGTGCCGATCCTGCAGGCCTCGTGTGCCGATGCGCTCGCGCACAAGCAGCGCAAGACCTACGGCCGCTTCATCGAACAGGCCGGGGTCATCGACCAGGACGTCGCCTCCTGGTGGACAGAGGTCGAGGAGGAGACGCACGCGGCGCTGTTGGCGCGCGGGGCCGCGACCGGGGCGCAGCTGGGCAAGGACGTGGCGCGGCTGCGCACCCAGGTCGACGCCGCACCGGGCAAGGCGTATTCCAAACCCGGCAATATCACCACCTGGGTACTGGTGACCCTCGGCGCGGCGGGCCGGATCGTGCGCGGGCGCCCGAACGGCACGTGGTCCAGCAGTCAGTACACCTGGTCCCCGGTCGAATCCTGGATTCCGGCGGGGATTCCCGCCGTCCCCGCCGAGACCGCTCGGGCGGAGCTGGTGCGGGCCTGGCTGCGCGCCTTCGGCCCGGCCCCGGTGAGCGATATCAAATGGTGGACCGGTTGGTCTCTCGGCGAGGTCCGAAAGGCGCTCGCGCAGTTGGACACCACCGAGGTGGAGCTCGACGGCACCACCGGACTGGTCCTGTCCGACGATCTGGAACCCACTCCCGAACCCGAGCCCTGGGCGGCGCTGCTGCCCGCGCTGGACCCGACCCCGATGGGCTGGCAGACGCGGGACTGGTATCTCGGCGAGCACGCCCCCGCGCTGTTCGACCGCAACGGCAATATCGGCCCGAGCGTGTGGTGGAACGGCCGCATCGTGGGCGGCTGGGCACAGCGCTCCGACGGCGAAATCGTCTGGCGGGCACTGGAAGACATCGGCGGCGAGGCCATCGCGCGGATCGAGGCCGAGGCCGCGCGACTGACGCCCTGGTACGGGGAGGTCAGGCCCATCCCCCGCTTCCGCACTCCGCTGGAGCGAGAGCTCACCGCCTGATACACCCGCCTCACCGAGCCTCGCCACGTCCCCCGCGCCCGCAGGTCGAACCACCGCCTGCGGTCACTCGACGGCGACAGCCCGCCGACCTGGGTCGCAGTGGGGTCGGCTGCGAAGAATTTCCGCACGCCCGCGAGCCCGGAGACTGTTAGGGTTCGGGGGTACATTTGCACAGTCCGGACCTGGACACGGGGGATGATCGGTCCGGGACATCTATTCGGAGTGTGTCATGTCCTTCTTGAACCGCCTTGTCTCCCACGCTACTTCACTGAGCAAATTGATGGACAAGGCACCACAGTGGCGCGAACAGCTGATGGCCAAGCGCAACGATCTGCGCGGCGGCTCCTTCCGGGACGCCACCATGGGCATCTGCGCACTGGTCGCCGCGGCGGACGGCAGCATCGATCCGTCGGAGAAGATGCGGGTCGCGCAGACCATCGGCGCGGATCCGATCCTGCAGCACTTCCCCACCGACGATCTGCGGAACCTGTTCGAGGACAACTGCAATCGGATCACCATGGATCCGGCGTTCGGCCGCGCCTACGTCATGCAGCAGATCGCGAAGGTCACCGATAAGCCCACCGAGGCCCGTGCCGTGGTGCAGATCGGCATCATGATCGGCAATGCCGACGGCAATTTCGACGCGCACGAGGTCGCGGCGGTCAAAGAGGTCTGCCAGGTGCTGCATCTGGACCCGCAGGAGTTCGGGCTCTGATCCGCAGCCGCGGGTAGGCCGCACACGCTTGTGCCCCCTGCGGAATCGCAAGGGGCACGAACGGGTTCGGAGCGTGCGCCCGGATGAATGGTCCGGAATCACATCCGAACGGTCCGGACCACATCGAGGGCGGACCTCGAACCCGGCTCCTGTCGAGCGAGTCGGCACCCGCCCCGGGCAGGGCCGGTCGGTGCTACATGTCGAGGCCGAGGTCCAGCACGGTGACCGAATGGGTGAGCGCGCCCACGGCCAGGTAGTCCACGCCGGTGCGGGCGTAGTCGGTGGCCTGATCCAGCGAAAGCCCGCCCGAGGATTCGAGTTTCGTGCGCGGCGAACGAGTGTTGCGGCGTTGCACCGCGGCCTGGGTCGCCCAGAGCGGGAAGTTGTCCAGCAGGACCAGTTCCACGTCCTCGGCCAGCACCGCGTCGAGCTGTTCGAGACTGTCCACCTCGACCTCGCACTCGATGTTCGGATCGAGTGCGCGGACCGCGCGCAGGGCGGCGACCACGGATCCGGCCGCGACCACGTGATTGTCCTTGATCAGCGCGGCATCGCCGAGGCCCATGCGGTGATTGACGCCGCCGCCGACCCGCACCGCGTACTTCTGCAGCGCGCGCAGACCGGGAAGGGTCTTGCGGCTGTCGCGAATTCGGCACTCCGTGCCCTGCACCGCGTCCACCCAGGCCGAGGTCGCGGTGGCGATGCCGGACAGATGACAGACCAGGTTCAACAGGGTGCGCTCGGCGGTGAGCAGGCCGCGCGTCGGCGCGACGAAGCGCATGACGATGTCACCGGGCTGCACGCGGGTCCCGTCGGCCACCCGCTCGGTGACCTCGTAGTTGCCCGCGCCGAGCACCTCGTCCAGAACCAGCAGGCCGACATCGAGTCCGGCGACGGTGCCGATCTGCCGAGAACCCATGGCCGCCTTGGCGATCGCGTCGTCCGGGACCGTGGCCAGGGTGGTGATGTCGGGCCCGTAGCGCAGGTCCTCCTGCAGCGCCCGGCGGATGAGCGCGAGGACTTCGTCGCGGTCGATTCCGGTGTCGAGGGCCATCACTGCACTCCTTCTTCGATGAAACGAACTGGCAACGATACGAACTCCGGCTGTTCCCGGACGGCGATGCCGTGATGCACCCGCGCGCGTGGAACAGGGTGGCCGGGGCGGGTACTCACGCCGCGAGCGCCGGTGCGGCACCGGGCGGGCGAACTGATCCACGGGGCGACATCGCTCGTTGATGCCGTCAACGCCGGTGCGCCGATCATGGCGCGACGGGGGCGGTCGAGCGGGACCACGACACGTGGATATCGGTTCCGGCGGGAAGCAATTGCGGCCGGCCGTTCGGTCCCAGGCGGACGGCGGTGCTGCGGTGCAGCTCCTCGCGCGGGTCCGGATGGTCCGAACGGGTATGGCAGCCCCGGCTTTCGGTGCGGGCGGCCGCGGCCAGCAACAGGGTGCGTGCGGTGAGGGTGAGCGCGGAATCCTCGAGATCCCGGATCACCGCCGCCGAGTCGACCCGATCGGTGTCGACGGCGGCAGCCGCGTCCGAGAGCAGCCCCACCAGGCGCAGCACCGCTGCACGCATGCCGTCACCGTCACGGACCACCGAGGCGTGCTCGGTCATCAACTCCTGCAGCAGTTTCCGGTCCGCACGAGGATGCCGGACCGGCGCGATCCCGGTGACCCGCGCCGCCTCGCCGAGACGTTCGGCCGCTGTCGCACCGACCCGCTCTCCGACCACGAGACCTTCCAGCAGGCTGTTGGAGGCGAGCCGGTTGGCTCCGTGCAGGCCGGTGCGGGCGACCTCGCCCGCGGCGTAGAGGCCGGGAACCGTTGTGCGCCCGTGGGTATCGGTGAGCACGCCGCCGCACTGGTAGTGCGCGGCCGGGGCCACCGGGATGAGATCGGTGCGCGGATCGATGCCGACCGCGCCACACGAGGCGGTGATCGTCGGAAACCGCTGCGGGAAACCGTCGATCGCTCGGGCGTCGAGGTAGACATGGTCGGTCCCGAGCGTGCGCATCCTGGCCGCGATCGCCCGCGACACCACATCGCGTGGCGCCAGGTCACCGCGCGGATGCACCCCCGCGGTCACCGAATCACCCTCGGAGTCCACGAGAATCGCGCCCTCGCCGCGCACGGCCTCGCTGATCAGGGGTCGCCGCCCCAGCCCGCCGGGGGTGAACAGCACGGTGGGATGGAACTGCACGAACTCCAGATCCGAGACCAGCGCCCCGGCCCGCAGGGCCAGCGCGATCCCGTCGGCGGTAGCGCCGGCGGGGTTGGTGCTGCACGCGTACAACTGCCCCAGACCACCGGTCGCCAGCAGCACCGCCGGTGCGTGCACGATCCCGAAACCCTTCTCGGACACCGCAACCACGCCGCGCACGCCGTCGGGACCGGTGATGATCTCCACCACGGCCGCGCCGAACAGCACCGGAAGTCCGGCGGCGTTCAAGGCCCGCTGGACCTCCGCGCCGGTGGCGTCACCGCCCGCGTGAATGATCCGACGCGTGCTGTGCCCGCCCTCGCGAGTGCGGGAGACCTCCCCGTCTCGTCCGTGATCGAACACCGCGCCCAGATCGGTCAGCGCCGCGACGGCGTCCACGCCGCCTTCGACGATGGACCGCACCGCGCCGGGATCACACAGTCCGGCCCCTGCGACCACAGTGTCCTGCACATGCGATTCCACCGAATCCCCGTGTGGCGCAACCACGGCGATCCCGCCCTGGGCGTACTGCGTGGAGGTGTCGGTGGGCCCGCCCTTGCTCAGGGTGAGCACTCTCAACCCTCGCCGAGAAGCGGTACGCGCGGCGGTCAGCCCTGCGACTCCGCCGCCGACAACCACCAGATCCGCGTCGAATTCCCACGCGATGGACAAAGTCGTGTTCACTTCTCATCACCTCTCGAGGTGGCTGCCGCGTCCCCGCCCGATCGCCCGGCGCCTGGCATGCTCGGGGCATGGCCGAGGGCATCGAACACGAAGCCGCCCGGCAGGACAGCTTCCGATATCGCGCGACCCGGGTGCGCAAGCTCTGACGCGAGCTCGCTTCCCGATGTCGCCGCCCCGTTGCGGGGCATGGTCACTCTCCGCCGCCGGGGTTGCCGATCTCGATCATGCGCTGGACGGAACCGCGTGCCAGTTCGGCGGTTTCGAGGTCGACGTGCACCTCATCGCGGTTCTCCACCAGGCAGCGCAGCAGGGCGGCCGGGGTGATCATCTTCATGTAGGCGCACGAGGCGCGATCGTTCACGGCCTGGAAGTCGATGCCGGGGGCCGCTTTACGCAGCTGGTGCAGCATGCCGACCTCGGTGGCGACCAACACCTGCTTGGACTTTGCCGCCTTGGCGGCGTCGATCATGCCGCCGGTCGAGAGGATGTGCACCCGATCGGCAGGGAACTCCCCTGCCCCCGCGAGGTACAGCGCCGAGGTGGCGCAGCCGCATTCGGGGTGCACGAAGAGTTCGGCATCGGGGTGGGTGCGGGCCTGCTCGTTGAGCTCGTCACCGTTGATACCGGCGTGGACGTGGCACTCGCCCATCCAGATGTGCATGTTCTCGCGGCCGGTGATGCGCTTGACGTGCGCGCCCAGGAACTGGTCCGGCAGGAACAGCACCTCGCGGTCGGGGTCGATCGAGGCGACCACGTCCACCGCGTTGGAGGAGGTGCAGCAGATGTCGGTGAGCGCCTTCACCGCGGCGGTGGTGTTCACGTACGACACCACCACGGCGTCCGGGTACTCGTCCTTCCACGCCCGCAGATCCGCCGCGGTGATGGAGTCGGCCAGCGAGCAGCCGGCGCGCTGATCGGGGATCAGCACGGTCTTGGAGGGGCTGAGGATCTTGGCCGTCTCGGCCATGAAGTGCACACCGCAGAAGACGATGGTGTCCTCGGGCGCCTCGGCGGCGATCCGGGACAGCGCGAGGGAGTCGCCGACGTGGTCGGCGATGTCCTGAATCTCGGGGAGCTGATAGTTGTGCGCCAGGATGGTCGCGTTGCGCTCGCGCGCCAATCGCTTGATCTCCTGCGCCCACTCGGGGGTGGCATCGACGCCACCGAAACCCGACGGCCCGTCGACGATGCGCTCGGTGAGCGAGATCGTCGCACCTGGTGCAGCCATGGCTGGCTCCTTCTCTCATGCGACCGGCCACTTCGCCGATTCGCATCCAATCGGTTTTCGACTTAGAATCGAAAACGTGGCCCATCGTAGCACTATCCACGAAACGCTCACCGCCGTGTTCCAGGTTCGTCGCTTCCCGTCCACCATCACCGCAGGTGGAGACGCTTCGATACCGCCGGAAACGGCGATCGCCCGGCGTTGCCCGCCCGATCAGCGGACCGAACTCGCGGTGCTGCTGTGGGAGCGCGCCCTGGACCCGGCCAAGGGCACCTGGTCGCTCCCCGGCGGAAAACTGCGGGATCTGGAGGATCTGGACACCTCGGCGGCGCGGCAGCTGGCCGAGAAGGTCGACGTCCGGGAGCTCACCCATCTCGAACAGCTCTCGGTCTTCAGCGATCCGCACCGGGTGCCCGGGGATCGCCGGATCGCCTCGGCCTATCTGGGTTTGGTGCCGCTGACCGCCGAACCGGTGCTGCCGCCCGACACCCGCTGGCATCCGGTATCGGCACTGCCGCACATGTCCTTCGATCACGGCATCGTGGTGGACCACGCCCGAAACCGCCTGGCCGCCAAGCTTTCCTACACGAACATGGCGTTCGCACTTGCCCCGGACCGCTTCACCATGTCCACGCTGCGTGAAATCTACTGCGCGGCATTGGGATACGACGTGGACACCACCAACCTGCAGCGAGTCCTGACCCGCCGCAAGGTGATCATGCCGACCGGCGCGACCAACTCCCCCGGCCGCACCGGCGGACGACCCGCTGCCGTGTACCGCTTCACCGATTCCGAGATCCGGGTGACCGACGAATTCGCGGCACTTCGACCGCCCAGCTGAGGTACCGACCGGGTGAGTTCCGTCGAGTCGGCCGGGCACCGACACAACCCGAGAGCCACGCTGCCACGCCTCGCGGGGTCTGTTCGAGTTCACGGCTCCGTAGACCGAGGGCCGCACGAACCGCGCGGTCCCCTCGGCCGCGCGTGATCAATCCTGTTCGCGGCGGCGGTGTTTGGTGGTGCGACGGTAGCGACGACCGCTCGGGATGGGCTGTGCGGCATTGGAGCGGCGCAGCTCGTGGCGCTGGCGCCAGGCGAGGAGATCCGGCCGCTCCGCCTCGGTGGCGTTCGGCGTGTTCTCGGTGCGTGTCTCGGCCCTCATCGCCGCCCCCCTCCGTGCAGAAAGTACCCGTGTCCGTGCATGTCAACGCGCAACGGTAGCCGGATAGTCCGGCGGGCTCCAGCGAATTTCGCGGGAGCCCGGATGGGGGTCGAGACGGCGGGAACGGAGTGTCGGCGAGGTGGTGGTGACCCGTCACCGAGATGGGTCGAGGCGCTCCGGGCGAAGGCTCAGCGGTCCGGGTCGGACTCCGGCTCGCCGGGGGCCTGGAACGGAACCACCGGATCCTGGCGGACATAGCCCTGCGGCGCCCCCGGATACGGGCCGTAACTGATCTCCGAACCGAACTGGCCGGGTCCCGCGGCGTTCTCGGGATCCGCACCGAACGGCGCGCGATGGCCGCTGCCCAGATCGTCCGAGGTGCTCAGCGCCGTCATGATCAAGATCGCCAGCGCGGCGAACAGCGGCTGCACGATCAGCACCGACAGACCGTCGATGGTCGGCGCGAATTCGACGATCGAGTGGATCGCCGGATGCGCGGGGCGCGCGTGCAATTGCTCGGCTACCGCCTCGCCGACCAGCCGCGCCACCACGGTGCCGGCACCCGAGCCGAGCAGCAGCCCGATCAGCAGCAGCGGTCCGCGCGCCCGGCGCCAGCGCCAGGTGGCGGCCGCGGTCAGCACGCCGAGCACGATGCCGGTCAGCACGAAGATGGCGAGCGAGTCGAAGCGGTGCGCGCTCTCCCCCGTCAGCGCGGAGCCGCGATCGGGCTCCACCACCAGAAGTTGTTCGGCGGGAGCCAGATACGCCCACACCACTCCCGCCAGCGCGCTGACGGCGACGACCGACACGAAAACGATTCCGGCGGCGCGCACTTCGCGCAGCAGCGGTCCGCCCTGCCGACGCGGCAGGTCGGTGGCGGCGAACGCGGTTGCCACTAGCGGTGTTCCAGGCTCTTGGAGTCGAGCACACCGTGACGTGAGCATTTGGCCCACCAGCCGTCCGGGCTCACCTGCACGATCATGCGGCGACCGCACTGCTCGCAGAAGCGCGGCGGCTCCAAACCCAGTGCGGCGGCGGCCGGTACGGCGTCGTCCAGGCCCGGCACGATGCGCTTGCCCGTGAACGGGTTGTAGCGCTCCTCTATCTCCACGACCACCTCGTACCCTTTCGCGCGACGCCGTAGGCGATCGCCAGCGGACTCATGTCGACCGACCGCGAAGGGTCGCCGACGGCAGCTTTCGAGCGACCCGCAAGCGATCGCAAGCGGTGTTGTTTCGAGCGACCCGCAAGCGATCGCACACGGCCGAATTCATTGTGCCCCGCCGAGTGCGGCACGCGAGCCGCGCCGGTACCGACACGGTACCGGCTTCGGAGGACTCGCTGATCTCAGAGGGTTTCGTTCAGGGCCTTGATCGGCATGCTGAGCTCGCTGAGCAGATCCAGATCGGACTCGGCGGGTCGGCCCAGGGTGGTGAGGTAGTTGCCGACGATGACGGCGTTGATGCCGCCGAGGATGCCCTGCTTGGCGCCGAGATCGCCGAGGGTGATCTCGCGACCGCCCGCGAAGCGCAGGATGGTGCGCGGCAACGCCAGCCGGAAGGCGGCGACCGCACGCAGCGCGTCGGCGGCGGGCAGCACCTCGAGGTCACCGAAGGGGGTGCCCGGGCGCGGGTTGAGGAAGTTCAGCGGCACCTCGTCCGGCTCCAGCGAGGCCAGATCGGAGGCGAATTCCGCACGCTGCTCCAGGGATTCGCCCATGCCGAGGATGCCGCCGCAGCAGACCTCCATGCCGGCCTCACGCACCATGCGCAGGGTCTCCCAGCGCTCGTCGTAGGTGTGCGTGGTGACCACGTTCGGGAAGTGCGAGCGCGCGGTCTCGAGATTGTGGTTGTAGCGGTGCACGCCCATGGCGGCGAGCTGGTTCACCTGATCCTGATTCAGCATGCCCAGCGAGCAGGCGACCTGGATGTCGACCTCGTTGCGGATGGCCTCGACGCCGGCGGCGACCTGCGCCATGAGGCGCTCGTCCGGGCCGCGAACCGCTGCCACGATGCAGAATTCGGTCGCACCGGTCTTGGCGGTCTGCTTGGCGGCCTCGACCAGGCTGGGGATGTCCAGCCAGGCGGCGCGCACCGGCGACTGGAAAAGGCCGGACTGCGAACAGAAGTGGCAGTCCTCGGGGCAGCCGCCGGTCTTGAGCGAGATGATGCCCTCGACCTCGACCTCGGGGCCGCACCACTTCATGCGCACGTCGTGTGCGAGACCGAGCAGTTCCTCGAGCCGGTCGTCGCCGAGGCGCAGCACCTCGAGGGTCTGCTCCCGGGTCAGGCCGACGCCGCCCTCGAGCACCTGCTCACGAGCGATCGCGAGAATGTCTTCGCCGGTGGCGGCGGCTGCGTCGGAGCTGACGGTGGCCTGGGTCATGACGTACGAATCCCTTCGTCCGGCCGGTGTGGCCGAGCAACTTGAACGGTGTTCAGGGTAGGCTAGCAGCCGAGAACGTGAGCCGGAACACGAGAGGTCGGATTTTTCAGTGCAACTCCACAGCACCGATGTGGTCGACGGCGCGATCGCCATTCTCGACCAGTACGGACTCGCGGATCTGACCATGCGGCGGCTCGCAGGTTCACTGCACGTGCAGCCCGGTGCGCTGTACTGGCACTTCCCGAACAAGCAGGCGCTGCTCGGCGCGGTGGCGGACCGCATCCTCGCTCCCATGGAGGACACCCTCGACTCCGACGAATGGTCCGGCCAGATCAGCGAATTGGCGCACCGCCTGCGAAGTTGCCTGCTCGCGTACCGCGACGGCGCCGAACTGGTGTCGGCCACCTACGCCTCCCGCCTGACCACCAGCAAGGGCCGCGAGCGTCTGGCCAGTGCCGCCATTCGCGCCGGAATGACCAGGGAGGAAGCCGATCTCGCGGCCTACACCCTGCTCTACTACGTGCTGGGCCAGACCGTCGACGAGCAGTCCCGCATCCAGATGGACTCCGCGGGCGCACTGACGGAAGAGAATTCGCCGCTGTACGACACCACGGACGCCACCTCGCGTTTCGATTTCGGCCTGCAACTCTTCATCAGTGGCGTGCGTCACCTGCTCGGCACCCGCGTCCGCTGAACTCGGGACGATCGAAAGCCATTGGGCGAGCGCGAAACCCGTCCAGGATGGTTACCGGCTACATCTCGCGTTCGGTGAAACTCGCGCGCGCATTCGCTTCGGATCTCGGCATTGCATCGGCCGACCCAACTCCCTCCCGAGTCTCCCCCACCGCTCCCTCCCGAGTCTCCCCCACCGCCTGACTACCGCAGTGCGAATCCCGGACCCCGACACGCTCGCCGCGGCCCTCAGCGCCCGGCCGCCGAGGCGCGCTCGGTGGACTCGCGCTCGACCTGCCGCACGAACGGAACCACCTGCTGTGCGATGACGGTGTTGTACTCCCGGGGCCGCTGAATGGGATTGGCGTGCGCGGTGGTGCGGGTCAGGACCACCAGCAGCCTGCCGTTCACGCCGCCGACCTGCTCGATGAGCACCCGATGCGAATACTCCACGTCCACGATCGGATCCCGATACGCGTCGTGCGGTCGGATGAACACGATGGCCGGACGTGCCTTGCCCAGCGCGGGTTTGGCCAGGGCGTCCAGATCGTCGATGGCGCCACCGGCCACGATCGCCTTGAACTGGGCCTCGATCAGCCCGTTGCTGGCGGTGTCGGAATTGAGGATCTTGTCGCGCAGCACCTGCCTGACCGAATACCGGAACCGATCGCCGCGGATCCCGTACTTCCCGCCGCCGGTGTAATTCTCGTGCCGGGCATACATTTCGACGATGAAGCGCAGCACCCGGCTCTCACGGGCCCCGGGTATCCAGCCCATCCAGCGCTGCATCTCCTCGCCTTGATCACGGCTCTCCGGTCGCACCGCGTGCAGATCGACCGGCGTGCAATCCAGCAGTACCGCAAGGACTTTGCGGTCGCTGCCGGTGTGCAGGTGTTTGGCGATCTCCAGGGCGATCACCCCGCCCATACTGTGCCCGGACAGGATCACGTTGGGTGTGTGCGAGGCGACCGCGACCTTCACGATCAGATCGGCGATCACCTTGGTGTCGATGCCGGCGTTGTCGTACCGCACCGCCCACACCGATCCGAGTTTCCTCAGCGCGGGCAGCGCTCGGGCGGTATCGCTCGCGTCCAGCACGCCGAGCCCGACCAGATCGAACACGGCGGTATCGGTGGCTTCGGGATCGGACGGTCCCGCGATGGGCAGCACCGCCGGTTCGGTGCGGGCGAGCCGGTCCCGCTCGGGCATCACGTCCCAGGCCAGATATTGCGCGAAGATCCCCAGCAACACCACCGGAATCAGCGCGGCGCGCAGCAGCGTCCGTCGAGTTCGCCGCCACCGCACCCAGTCGTGCCCGAGCCGCGTAGCGCGCAGGCGAGCGCGCCGCCGCTCATCGTCGTACTGGGCGGCCGTGGACGGATTCGGAAAATCCGGCAGGGCCATACCAAACCACTGTAAGCATCCGCCGGACGGATTTCAGCCGTCCGACTGCCGTTGCGCTGCCTCTGCGAGGTCCGCCGACTCGGCCGGGGACAGGCGAAAGCCCAGCTCGACGTCCTCGGAGGAGATGCCCGGGGGCAGACTGTCGTGCTGCGCGACGGCTCGCGTCTACCGAGTAAGTCGGCCAGGGTACGGGTGATCATCTCGCCCCGCAGCGCGGAATTCTCGGTCTCGAACTCGGCGCGCCGCACGACTTCCCGATCCGGGTCGAGCCCGGCGAGCGTCCCGTGGACAGTGTCGGTGTGCGGGGTCGTCTTTCTCGCCGCGGTGAGCAGGTGAGCGAGATGTGGAACCGCGCGGCGAGTTGCCACCGAACCCCGAGAGCGAGGCCGATCCGGGGAAGCTCGATCCCGCGCTCAGCCGTGCGGGTGCAGGTGGCGGGCCGACCATTCGGGGTCGAACCATCCCGGGGCCGCGTCGCTGAATTCCGCGCCGGACCAGCGGCCCACCCCGGAGGGGAGGGTGCCGACGATGTCCACGCCGGTGACGGCGGGGAGATCGGTGCGGTTGCATTCCGAGGCCAGGTCCGGGGTTTCGGGCCAGGAGCCGATCACCAGACCGGCGCAGCGCACCCCGGCGGCGTGCAGGGTGCGGGTGGTGAGTTCGGTGTGGTTGAGGGTGCCGAGCCCGGCCGCGGTGACCAGCAGGACCGGGGCGTCGAGCTTCTGGGCCAGGTCGAGCAGGGTGAATTCGCCCATCCGGACCAGCAGGCCGCCCGCGCCTTCGACCAGAACCAGGTCGGCATCGGCGCAGGAGTCGATGGCCGCGGCGGTTTCGGCGAGAGTGAGCAGGGGTGCGCCGCAGCGGCGGGCCGCGGTGTCGGGGGCCAGCGGATCGGGGTAGCGGGCCAGCTCGAGGGTGCGACTCACGCCGGACAGGCGCTCGATCTCGCTCAGGTCGCCGGGTTCTCCCGGGCCCATGCCGGTCTGGGCGGGTTTGCACACGGCCACGTGCGCGCCGGCCGCGCGGGCGGTGGCGGCGAGGGCGGCGGTGACGATGGTCTTGCCGACATCGGTGGAGGTGCCGGTGACGAACAGCAGGCTCATGCCGAAACCGCCTGGCGGGTGCGGGCGTGCGCGAGCACTTCGCCGAGAACCGTTGCGATGGTGGCCAGTTCGGCCTCGGTCAGGTTGGCGCGCGCGGTCAGGCGCAGGCGTGAGGTGCCCTCCGGCACCGACGGCGGACGGAAGCAGCCGACGCTGAGACCGCGGGCGCGGCAGGCCTGGGCGGCGTCGTACGCGACCTGCGCCTCCCCCAGCACGACCGACACGACAGCCGAATCCGGCTGTGCCACACCGGCGATGCGCGCCAGATCGGCGGCGCGATCCAGCACCCGGGTGGCCAGTTCCGGTTCCCGGCGCAGGATCGCGAGCGCGGCGCGCGCGGCGCCCACGGCGGCGGGGGCCAGGCCGGTATCGAAGATGAAGGTGCGGGCCGAGTCGATGAGATGGGCGCGCACCCGTTCGCTCGCCAGCACCACACCGCCCTGTGCGGCAAAGCCTTTGGACAGCGTCGCGGTGATCACCAGATCGGGTTCGCCCGCCAGACCGGCCTCGTGCACCAGGCCGCGACCGCCCTGGCCGCGCACGCCCAGTCCGTGTGCCTCGTCCACGATCAGCACCGCGCCATTGGCCCGGGTGACGCGATGCAGGTCCGCCAGCGGAGCCAGATCCCCGTCCGCGCTGAAGACCGAATCGGTGAGCACCAGCGCCCGTTCCTCGGCACGCCCGGCCAGCAGGCGGTCCACCGCCTCCACATCGCGGTGTGCGGCGACTTCGACGCGCGCCCTGGACAACCGGCAGGCATCCACCAGCGACGCGTGGCTGCCCGCGTCCGACACCACGAGCGACCCGCGCCCGGCCAGCGCGGTGACGGCGCCCAGGTTCGCGGCGTAGCCGGAGGCGAACACCAGACCCGATTGCGCACCGGCGAATTCGGCGAGCTCACGCTCGAGCAGTTCGTGTTCGGCGGTGGTGCCGGTCACCAGGCGGGACCCGGTCGCGCCGGCGCCCCAGCGGCGCAGTGAGTCGATCGCGCCGTCGATCACCTCGGGGTGGCGCACCAGCCCGAGATAGTCGTTCGAGGCGAGGTCGATGCTCGCGGTCTCGGGGGCCCGCGCGCGCAGCTCCCGGCGCAATCCGGCGTCCACGCGCTCGGCGGCGCGCTCGTCCAACCAACTGAGGGGATCGGCACTACTCACAGCTCGGCAGCATACTTGAACGGCGTTCAGGACGGTACCCGCCCGGTCGGCGGGACTATGCTGGATGGTCTAAGGAGGCTGCGCGATGCCACGATGGGCAATAGTGGTCGAGCAGACGACCGGCTTCGGGGACAGCAAATCCTGGACCCCGAAAGTCATCAGCGAGGTGGTGGGCACCCGCGAACAAGCACTCGCGAAACTGCCCGACCTCGTATCGAAATTCGCCCCCGATCATCCGAAGTTGATCAGCCGCCGCACCATCCTTCGCGACGGCGACACCTTCATGCTGATCGCCCGAGGGTGGTCCGACAGCTACCACTGCGTATTCCGTGTGTGGGAAGTCTTGTCGGACAGCGAGAACGCGGAACGCGTCCGAGAGAAACGCGCCAAATAGCTGACGCACTCGAGCGGCCCGCACGCAGGCGGCCACATCCCAGCGTCACCACCGCACACCCGCCGCGAGCGGCGTCCGGTGGCGACACGGGGCAGCGAGGCCACGAGGCCAGATCGGCACGCGCGAAAAACGGCCGAGACCGCCTCCGCCCCAATCGAACCCGCCCTCCGATGGAAAATCCCGCCGAACCGCTCGTCCCGGAGCAACCTTCCCGCACCGCCTCGCCACCGGCGGCCACCGGCCACGCACCAGTACCGGGTTTCGCGCGATGCTCGCCCGAATGGCATGGGCGATTCCGACATTCGACGCGCATAGCGATTCCCCCGCCCCGCATCGACTCGCCGCCTGGGTGAGGCCGTCGGTTCGGCGGACGACGACAGATACGACGAGTGCACCGTGAGGGTCGAGCCGAGACCACGATGCGACCTCGCGGAGATTCCGGCGCCACGGTCCGCGCCGACTCCTCGCGCGGCGACGCGATCAGGTGGCGGCGGCCGCGACCATGGCGGTGGTGATGCGGGCGACGTCGTCGGTCGTGCTGATGAACGGGGGCATGGTGTAGATCAGGTTGCGGAAGGGGCGGAGCCAGACGCCGGCGTCGACGGCCGCGTGGGTGGCTTTGCGCATGTCGACCGGGTGGTCGAGTTCGATGACGCCGATCGCGCCGTGCACCCGGACCTCGGCGATGCCCGGTAGGTCGCGGGCCGGGGCCAGACCGGTGCGGAGTTCGCCTTCGATGCGGCGCACCTCGGACTGCCAGTCGCGTGCGAGCAGCAGTTCGACCGAGGCGACGGCGACCGCGCAGGCCAGCGGGTTGCCCATGAAGGTGGGCCCGTGCATGAGACCGCCGTGCGAGCGGCTGATGGTTTCGGCGATCTCGGTGGTGCACAGCGCGGCGGCGAGGGTCAGGTAGCCGCCGGTGAGGGCCTTGCCCACGCACATGACATCGGGGGTGACCCCGGCGGCGTCGGCGGCGAAAAACGTTCCGGTGCGGCCGAATCCGGTGGCGATCTCGTCGAACACCAGCAGCACGCCGTGCTCGTCGCAGATCCGGCGCAGATCCGCCAGGTAGCGCGGATCGTGGAAGCGCATACCGCCCGCGCCCTGCACCACCGGCTCCACGATGACCGCGGCCAATTCGTGCGCGTGCGCGGCGATTCGGCTCTCGAGATCCCAGACGTACTCGAGCTCATAGTCTTTCGGCGGCGCGGGCACGAAGAGCTGTTCCGCGAGAATATCGGTCCACAGCGCGTGCATGCCGCCCTCGGGATCGCACACGCTCATCGGGGTGAAGGTGTCGCCGTGATAGCCGCCCCGCCAGGTGAGCAGACGGTGCTTGCCGGGACGCCCGGCCGCCCGCTGGTACTGCAGGCACATCTTCACCGCGACCTCGACCGACACCGAACCGGAGTCGCACAGGAACACCTTGTCCAGCCCCGCGGGAGTGAGTTCCACGAGCAGTTGCGAGAGCCGCGCCGCCGGTTCGTGGGTGAGCCCGCCGAACATGACGTGACTCATCCGCCGCGACTGCGCGAGCAATGCCGCGTCCAGCACCGGATGCTGATACCCGTGCACCGCGGCCCACCAGGAGCTCATGCCGTCGACGAGTTCACGACCGTCGGCGAGGGTGAGCCGGGTTCCGGCGGCGGAGGCTACGACGAGCGGCTCTGTGGTGGCCGGGAAGCCGCCGTACGGATGCCATACGTGCGCCGCGTCGATGGCGGTGATCTCTTCGGGAGCCAATGCCACGGGACTTCCTTCGGGGGCTGCGAACCCTGTCGCGGATGCCACCGGAACAGGCTTGAACGCCGTTCAAGTTACCACCGGAACAGCCGCTCGGGCCATGCGGGCCGGAATTCACCGAATAGGCCAGAACCGGCCCTGGACCGGCCGCACAGCGCGTACCTTTGACTCCGTCAAAGGATTGGAGCAGCGATGACACCCCACGCGCCCGGAACCAGCCCGACCGAGACACCGCCCTCGGCCGAGGCACGACCCGCACCGGCCGCCCACTCCGTCGACATCCGGCACATCGACGCGGTTCGCGCCTTCAACCGGCATTACACCCGCATCATCGGCGTGCTGCGCAGCGGTCTGCTCGGGACCGAATTCTCCCTCACCGAAGCGCGAATCCTGTTCGAACTGGCCAATTTCGGCCCGGCCGAAGTGGTCGGACTGCGCCGCGCCCTGGATCTGGACGCCGGTTACCTCAGCCGAATCCTGGCCAAGTTCGAGGGCCGCGCCCTGGTCGCGCGGCGGCGCTCCGACGTCGACGGCCGCCGCCAGGTCGTCGAACTCACGGGAGCGGGCCGCACCGCCTTCGCCGAACTCGACGAACGCACCCAGCGCGATATCGGCCGGTTGCTCGGCCCGCACTCCCCCGCGACCCGCGCCCACCTGATCGGCGCGATGCACACCATCGAGCGGATCCTCGACGCCCCCGCCGCCGCGGACACCACCGCGGTGACCCTGCGCGCCCCGCGCCCCGGCGACCACGGCTGGGTGATCCAGCGCAACGGCGCGATCTACGCCGAGGAGTTCGGCTGGACCCGCGACTACGAGGCGCTGGTCGCGCGCATCGTCGCCGATTTCCTCGATTCCCATGACCCGCAACGAGAACGGGCCTGGATCGCCGAGCACGACAGCGTGCCGGTCGGCTCGGTCTTCTGCATGCGCGAGAGCGACACCACCGCCCGGCTGCGGGTGCTGCTGGTGGAGCCCTCGGTCCGCGGACTGGGGGTGGGCAGCGCGCTCGTGACCGAATGCGTGCGCTTCGCGGCGAGCGCCGGCTACCGCGAGATCGTGCTGTGGACGACCGCCACCCAGGTCGCCGCGCGCCGAATCTACGAGCGTGCGGGATTCCAACTGGTGCAGGAGGATCCGCAGCACCTGTTCGGCCACGACCTGCTCGGTCAGCAATGGCGGCGCGAACTCGCGTGAGTGTACGAATAGTCCGTATTTCGGCCGATGCCCGGGCACCGGAATCCAGGCTCGGCCGGGACCGATAGGGTCTGGGCATGGCTCCCGCAACCCCGATCACCGCACCACCGGGTGTGTGGCCGGGGACCGCCTATCCGCTGGGCGCCACCTACGACGGCGCGGGCACCAATTTCTCGCTGTTCTCCGAGGTGGCCCGGCGGGTCGAACTGTGCCTGATCGACGAGGAGAACCGCGAGACCCGGATCCCGCTGGACGAGGTGGACGGCTACGTCTGGCACGCCTACCTACCCGGCATCTCCCCGGGTCAGCGCTACGGCTTCCGGGTGCACGGCCCCTTCGATCCCGCGCGCGGCCTGCGCTGCGATCCCAGCAAACTGCTGCTGGACCCGTACGGCAAGGGATTCGAGGGCGATTTCGGCGCGGACGTAGCCCCGTACAACCATGGCCGGAACACCCTCGGCCACACCATGACCGGCGTCGTGATCGACCCCTTCTTCGACTGGGCCGGCGATCGCGCGCCCGAACGCCCGTACCACGAGACGGTCATCTACGAGGCGCACGTCAAGGGCATGACCCACACCCATCCGCAAGTCCCGCCGCGGCTGCGCGGCACCTTCGCGGGCATGGCGCATCCCGCGATCATCGAGCACCTGGTGCGCCTGGGCATCACCGCGATCGAACTCATGCCGGTGCACCAGTTCCTGCACGATCGCATCCTGCTGGATCGCGGACTGCGAAACTACTGGGGGTACAACAGTTTCGGTTACTTCGCCCCGCACCGCGAATACGCCGCGAGCAAGACCCCGGGCGCGGCGGTCACCGAATTCAAGGCCATGGTGCGCGCCTTCCACGCGGCGGGCATCGAGGTCATCCTGGACGTGGTCTACAACCACACCGCCGAGGGCAACGAGTTCGGTCCCACGCTCTCCTTCCGGGGTATCGACAATGCCGCGTATTACCGTCTGGTGGACGATGATCCGCAGCACTACATGGATTACACCGGCACCGGCAACAGCCTCAACGTGCGCCATCCGCACACCCTGCAGCTGATCATGGATTCGCTGCGGTACTGGGTGCTGGAGATGCACGTGGACGGCTTCCGGTTCGATCTCGCGGCAGCGCTCGCCCGGGAACTGCACGACGTGGACCGGCTGTCCACGTTCTTCGATCTGGTGCACCAGGATCCGGTGGTCAGCCAGGTGAAGCTGATCGCCGAACCCTGGGACGTCGGCGAGGGCGGCTATCAGGTCGGGAATTTCCCGGCGGCCTGGACCGAGTGGAACGGCAAATACCGTGACACCGTGCGGGATTACTGGCGCGGGCAACCGGCGGCGTTGGGCGAGTTCGCCTCTCGGCTCACGGGCAGTTCGGATCTGTACGAGACCACCGGCCGCCGCCCCGGCGCGAGCATCAATTTCGTGACCGCGCACGACGGGTTCACCCTCGCGGATCTGGTGTCCTACAACGACAAACACAACGAGGCCAACGGCGAGGGCAATCAGGACGGCGAGACCTGGAACCGCTCCTGGAACTGCGGCGCGGAGGGTCCCACCCACGATCCCGGGGTACTCGAGCTGCGTGCGCGGCAGAGCCGCAATCTGCTGGCCACCCTCATGCTGTCCCAGGGCACCCCGATGCTGTTGCACGGCGACGAGATCGGCCGCACCCAGCAGGGCAACAACAACGTCTACTGCCAAGACTCCGCGCTGTCGTGGATGGACTGGGAGCTCATGCACACCAATTCCGATCTGCTCGAATTCACCCGCCGCGCAGTCGCTTTGCGCGCCGCGCATCCGGTGTTCCGCCGTCGCCGCTTCTTCGACGGCCGGCCCGCGCCGACCCACGACCATCCCGACGACATCGCCTGGTTCACCCCGGGCGGCGCGGCGATGAACGACGCGGACTGGGAGAACGGCTTCACCCGCGCGCTCACGGTCTTCCTCAACGGCGACGGCATCCGGGAACCGGGGCCGCGTGGGGAACGCATCACCGACGATTCCTTCCTACTGTGCTTCAACGCGCACGACGAATCGCTCGCCTTCACCCTGCCCGACGCCGACCACGGAAACTCCTGGTCGGTCAGCCTGGACTGCTCCACCCCGACCGGCGCACCGGCCACCGAGACCGACCATCCGGCCACCGCGACCGTGCAAGTCCCCGCACGCTGCCTGCTCGTCCTGAGACGTACGGCATGATCGAAAGCGCCATGACCAGCACGCCCGAACACACCACCGGCCCCATCGCCCGGCACACGACCGTCCGCAGCACCTACCGCCTGCAATTGCGGCCCGACGCGCTCACCTTCGCCGATGCGCGCGCGATCGCCGAATACCTGCAGCAATTGGGTATTTCGCACCTGTACCTGTCCCCGGTGCAGACCGCCACGCGCGGCTCCACGCACGGCTACGACATCACCGATCCGACCACCGTGTCGGCGGGGCTGGGCGGGCCGGGCGGCTTCAAGGCGCTCTCGGACGAGGTGCGCAGCCGCGGCATGGGGCTCATCGTCGATGTGGTGCCGAACCACGTGGGCGTCGGGGATCCCCGGCAGAATCAGTGGTGGTGGGACGTGCTTCGGGACGGCAAGGCCTCGCCGTACGCGAACTGGTTCGACATCGACTGGAGTGCGGGCAACGGCGCGGGCGGGCGCATCGCGCTGCCGGTGCTGGCCAACGAGAACGATCCCGCCGCGCTGACCGTGGACCGCAGCGGCGCCGAACCCATGCTGGCGCTGCGCGATATGCGATTCCCCATCGCACCCGGCACCGACGGCGAGAACGCGCTGCGCATCCACGACAAGCAGCACTATCGCCTGGTCAACTGGAAGTCCGGACTGTGCGGGTACCGGCGCTACTTCACCGTCGGCGGGCTCGCCGCCATCCGGCAGGAGGAGACGGCGGTCTTCGAGGCCACCCATCGCGAGCTGTCGGCCTGGTGCGAGCACGACCTCATCGACGGTGTGCGCGTGGACCATCCGGACGGCCTGGCCGAGCCCGCCCAGTATCTGGCCCGCCTGCGCACCCTGATCGGCCCGCAGCGCCTGCTGCTGGTGGAGAAGGTGCTGTCCAATCGCGAACCCCTCGACGCGACCCTGCCCATCGACGGCACCACCGGTTACGACGCCCTCGCCGATATCGGCGGCGTGCTCATCGACCCGGACGGGGAGAAGCAGCTCACCGACCTGTCCCGCCAATTCACCGGGCACGGCAGCGATCACGCCTGGTTCACCGAGAACGAGCACCGGATCAAGCGCGCGGTCGCCGAGACCATGCTGGTGCCGGAGGTGCGCCGCCTGGTCGCGGCGATCAAGCGCGATGCCCGCGCCGACGCCTTCGACACCATGGCGCTGACCAACGCCACCATCGAGGTGCTCTCCTTCATGCCGGTGTACCGCACCGACTACGCACCGCTGGCCGGGATGATCGGGGCGGTCGTGGCCGAGGTGGCCCGGCGCAACCAGGAGCTCACCGCGCCGCTGCAGGTGCTGGTGACCGCGCTGGGCATCAACGGCGAGGCGACGACGCGCTTCCATCAGACCGGCGGCGCGATCACCGCGAAAGCGGTGGAGGACACCATGTTCTACCGCGCGGCCCGGCTGGTGTCGCTGCAGGAGATGGGCGCGGACCCGGCCCGGTTCGGCTGCTCGCTCATCGAGTTCCACCTGGCCAACGCCTCGCGCGCGATCCGCTGGCCGGCCACCATGTCCACGCTGTCCACCCATGACACCAAGCGCGGCGAGGATGTGCGCGCCCGGATCGGCATGCTCTCGCAGGTCCCGGACATCTGGGCGCGCGCGGTCGGCGCGTGGAACGACATCGCGCCCGGTCCGGACGGCGCGACCACACTCTTCCTGCTGCAGAACATGTTCGGCGCCTGGCCCGCGGACGGCCGCCCCGCCGCCGCGGTGCCCGGATTCCGCGAGCGCATCCATCAGTTCGCGGAGAAGGCCGTTCGCGAGGCCGGCACCCGATCCTCCTGGGAGGAGACCGATACCGAGTTCGAGACCGCGGTGCATCGCTGGATCGACACCGTCATCGACGGCCCGGTCGGCGCGGAGCTGGGCGAGTTCGTCACCGATCTCGCCTCGCACGCCTGGTCGGATTCCCTGGCGCAGAAGCTGCTTCAGCTGTGCGGTCCGGGGATCCCGGACATCTACCAGGGCTGCGAACTGTGGGAGGACTCCCTCGTCGACCCGGACAACCGTCGCCCGGTCGATTTCACGCACCGCTCGCTGCTGCTGCAATCCCTCACCGGCACACCGGATCTGGATCCCTCCGGAGCGGTGAAGATGTGGATCGTGGCGTACGCGCTGTGGCTGCGCCGCGAACGCCCGGAGTGCTTCGTCGGGGGCACCTACACTCCGCTGTTCGCCTCCGGCGACCACGCCAACAATCTGGTGTCGTTCGCGCGCGGGCGCTCCGGTGAGACTCCCGAGGTGATCGTCGCCGTCACCCGCCACAGCATCCGGCTCGACGAGGCGGGCGGCTGGGCGGACACCGTGCTCGATCTGCCGCAGGGGCATTGGACCGATCGGCTCACCGGGCACACCTTCTCCGGGCGGGCTCGCCTGGAGAAACTGTTCGCCCGGCTGCCGATCGCACTGCTCGTGCGCTGAGACCCGCCGGAGGACCGACCCCCGGGACACAAAGGGCGTCCCGGGGCGTGTCAGGCAGGTGTTCCACCGTTCGACGCGGGAGCGCCCGTGCCCGCTTCCACCGGCTCGGCGGCGACCTGCCTCGTGACGCCGGGGTCCGGCACGAAGATGGGCACGGCCGCTTCCCGCCGCGCCTCGGCCTCCAACTCCGCCTGCGGCCCGTCGTCCGGCCGCGCCATGGCCGTCGATCGGCCCGCGAGGCTCCGGGTGGCGTCCGGCGGTTCCATCAGCGGGCCCTGCACCGGATCCGATGCGGGCGGGATCGGCTCGATGATCAGCGGTGCGGCGTCGGGGCCGCGGCTCGCCTCGCGCCAGCGGCGCAGGTTCGGCGGCTCGTATCCGTCGCGTTCGACCGTCGAGGCCAGACGGCTGGCCTGATCCCGCGGCTCGAGCATGCGCCGCCATGAATCCCAGTAGAATCGCGGACTGCGCGGATGCCGCAGCAGGCGAGCGAAATTCAGGATCCGGAACCCGGCCCCGAGCGAATCATGCAGCCGGAAATGGGTTTTCGGCGGGCACGGGCAATGCCGGTGCAGCACGGCGAGCCGATCGTGATCGAAGGCGAGCCCCTCGGACTCCGCCTCGGCGATCATCCAGCGCAGCGTGATGTCGGACAGCGCGCATTCCTCGTAGCCGCCGCCGATATCGCTGTGCACGCCCTCGAACCAGACCTGCTTCACCCGATCGGGCCTGCGGTACTTCGGCGTCAGCTCGACCGGCACCTCCCACAGACAGGGCTCGAACGCGCGGCGGCGCTCGTCGATGGCCAGAGCCTGCCTGGCGCACAACACGTTCCGGCCCAGGCGCACATCGTGGAAGCGGTGCCGCCACGCGGTGATACCCGGAATCCCCATCGCGCCGACGGTATCGAAGACGCCGAGGAAATTGATGGTCACCGGATCGGGATAGCAGTTCTCCCTGCGGAATTCGGCCCACGCGGGCGGATCGGGATCATCCGGGTTCAGCTTGCGCTGCTGGTAGATCCGCAGCGCCTCGGGATACTTGCCGTCGATCATCGCGGTGTAGGTGAGGATGCCGAGGCGGTTGATCATCCCGGCCAGGCTGCGCGCGGTGTACGCGCCGCGGCTGAACCCGAAGATGAAGATCTCGTCGCCGGGTTCCCAGTTCAGCGCCAGCTGCCAGTACGCGGCGGACAGGTTCGCCTCGAGCCCGAGCCCGAACGCGCCGCCAAGCAGCCGGTCGCCGGCGAAGCCCCGCGCACCCGGCCCGGACACGTAGTACACCCGCTGCCCGACCGAATTCCCGCCGCGATCGGACCCGGACAGCCGCACCGTCTGCGCGATCTTCACGATGTTCGACACCGTGCTGCTGGATTCGGCCTTCCAGGTGCCGTCACAGCACACGATCAGTCGTTTCATCTCCCCCACCCCTTCGAACTCTCCGCCCTTGCCATCTATGGATCCTCCCGCCAGGACCGTCCGGTTTCGCGCGTAGTCGACTACTCGATCAATCGCCCGGCGAGCGGGCATTCGTTAGCTCGCACCGTCAGGGGGTCTGATCGACGGCCCGGCCGACCGCCGCGAGTGCGGTGAGACGCCGTGGGCCCCGAGTCGACATCGACTCGGGGCCCACGATATTCGCGTGCTCGGGTTACTCGGCGCTCAGGTGAGGTAGCGGTAGGCCGGGGTGCCCGGCTCCAGGCGCTCGCCCCGGATCGGCGACTCGTCCATGCGCTTGATCAGCGATTCCAGCCCGTCGGGCGAGCCCAGTTCGATACCGACGAGCGCCGCGCCGGTTTCCCGGTTGTTGCGCTTGACGTACTCGAACAGGGTGATGTCGTCGTCCGGGCCCAGCACCTCGTCCAGGAAGCGGCGCAGCGCACCCGGCTCCTGCGGGAAGTCCACCAGGAAGTAGTGCTTGAGGCCGCGATGCACCAGCGAGCGTTCGATGACCTCGCCGTAGCGCGAGACATCGTTGTTGCCGCCGGACAGGATGCACACCACGGTGGCGCCCGGTTCGATGTCCACCTCGCGCAGCGCCGCCACCGACAGCGCGCCCGCCGGTTCGGCGACCACGCCCTCGCTCTGGTACAGCTCGAGCATGGCGGTGCAGATCGCGCCCTCGTCGATGTGGAGCATCCGGAAAGAGCCTGCGCCCGAGTCGGTTTCGGTGGTGGTCAGTAAAGGCAACGATGCGTGCGAGCGCACTCCCCCACCGAATCGCGACACCGCCCGATAGGGCACCGCACCGATCCGCCGCACGGCCGCGCCGTCCACGAACGGGTCGATCTCGGGCAGCGTGACCGGACCGCCGGCCACCAGCGCGGCGGTCATGGACGCCGCACCGCCCGGCTCGACACCGAGAATGGCCGTGGCCGGGGAACGTTCGCGCAGATAGGTGCCGACACCGGCGAGGCAGCCGCCGCCACCGACCGGCACGATCACCAGATCCGGTGTGCGGCCGAGCTGTTCGAGGAACTCCGCGGCGATGGTGCCCTGTCCGGCCGCGGTGCGCGGATCGTCGAACGGCGGCACCATGGTCGCACCGGTGCGGCGCACATCCTCGGCGGCGGCCGTCGCCGCCGCATCGTAGGTGTCGCCGACGGCGATGAGTTCCACGAATTCGCCGCCGTGCACCCGGATTCGGTCGCGCTTCTGCTTGGGGGTGGTCCTGGGCACGTAGATGCGGCCCTTGATGCCCATCGACTTGCACGCGAAAGCCACACCCTGAGCGTGGTTTCCGGCGCTGGCGGCCACCACACCCGCGGCGCGCTCGGCGTCGGTCAGCTGAACGATGAGGTTGAACGCGCCGCGCAGCTTGTAACTGCGCACGGCGGTGAGGTCCTCGCGCTTGAGGAAGACCTCGGCTCCGGTCAGCGCCGATAGCCGCGCGTTCCACTGCAGCGGCGTCGGCTCGATAATGTCGGAAATTCGCTTCGCGGCAGCGTCGATCTCGTCCGCCGTCAGTTCGGGCAGCGGGGTGGACACTTTCTCTGCAAACGCAAGCGGGTCAGACACCCGCACCATGCTACTGAGGCCGATGCCGCGACATTCCCCCGACCGGCAGAACTCGCGGCGCGACACACGCGACGGCCCGCACACCGCCGGGGGCGGTATGCGGGCCGTTTGCTGAATACCGGACGAACGGGATTATTCAGGTCAGTCGCGGGGCGAGAGCACGAACACCGGAATCTCACGGGTGGTCTTGGTCTGATAGCCGGCGTAGTCCGGCCAGGCCTCGACCGCGCGTTCCCACCAGACGGCCTTCTCCTCGCCGGTGACCTCGCGGGCGGTGTAGTCCCGCAGGTTCGCGCCGTCACGCAGTTCGACGTGCGGCTCGGCCTTGATGTTCCAGTACCAGACGGGGTGCTTGGGAGCTCCGCCCAGCGAGGCGACGACCGCGTACTCGCCGTCGTGCTCGACCCGCATGAGCGCGGTCTTACGAAGTTTGCCGGTCTTCGCGCCCCGCGTGGTGAGCAGGATGATCGGCTTGCCCTTGATGGTGGTGGCTTCGGCGCCGTTGGATGCCTCGTACTTCTCGGCCTGATCGCGTGCCCAGTCGGACGTGCTGGGTTCATACTCTCCGGTTAGTGGCATGACCGATGTAAACACGGACAGATCTTGTTATGTTCCCGACAGAAAAGTTCGCTGGACCGAACTTTAGGTCTGCGGGTACCCTGTGGATATGGCTTTGGTTCACCCTCCGCAGACTGCGCGCACCCGTTCCCGGGTGGCGACCGTGGATATCGCGGGCACCGCGTGGCCGGTCTTCAAACTCGAGGCCCTCGCGATCGGCCTGGTCACCGCGCTGGTGCTGCTGCTGATCACCGGCTCTCCGGCGGCCGCGGTCCTGGTGGCCGCCATGGTGGCCACCCTGCGCTGGGCAGTCGCCGTCCTGCGCCCCTGACCGTCGGCGCCGACCACCTACGTATCGAGGCCCCCGCACGAGCGTGCGGGGGCCTCGATACGTCTGTTCGGCGGTGATCAGCTCGCGAGGCAGCCGGGCCCGAGCAACGCCTTGAGGTCGCCCATCAGCGCCGAGGAGTGCGAGACCCGCAGATTGTCGGTCACCTTGAGGACCGTGGTGCGCTCGCGGGATCCGACGTGGCGGATGTGCACATCGGCGGTTCCGGGGTGGCTGCTGAGCACCCGCTTGAGCGCGCTGATCTTGTCCGGGGTGCACAGCCGCGTCGGGATGACCACCGAGAGCGGGCGATCCACGCCGATGGCCGAAAGATCCGGCACCACAAGGTCGTTGGCGATCAGCGAGATGCGGTCGTCGCGGGCGTTCACGCGAGCCTTCACCAGCACGATGGCGTCCTCGGTGACGTCCATGCCGTACACCGAGTAGGACTGCGGGAAGAACAGCACCTCGATGCCACCGGTGAGGTCCTCGAGCTGCGCGGACGCCCACGCCAAGCCGTTCTTGTTCACGCGGCGGGTCACATTGGCGAAGATGCCGCCGATGGTGACCTGTGCACCGTCCTTGATATCGCCTTCCAGAATGGTCGGGATATTGGTGTCCGACTGCGCCGCGAGCACATGCTCGACACCGTTGAGCGGATGGCCGGACACGTACAGGCCCAGCATCTCTCGCTCGAGCGCCAGCTTGTGCTTGGTCTCCCACTCCTCGTCGGGGACCTTCACGTTGAAGACGCTGGCGAGCGAGTCGTCGCCGTCGTCCAGCCCGCCGAAAAGGTCGAACTGGCCGATGGCCTCGGCCTTCTTGGTCGACATGACCGCGTCGATGGCATCGGAGTGCACCAGCAGCAGGCCCTTGCGCGGATGACCCAGCGAGTCGAAAGCGCCTGCCTTGATGAGGGATTCGGTGACCTTCTTGGAGCAGGCCGTCGCGTCGATCTTGTTCAGATAGTCGGAGAAGTCGGTGAACTTCGACTTCTCGTTGCGCGCCTCGATGATCGCGGACACCACGTTCGCGCCGACATTGCGGACCGCGCCCATGCCGAAGCGGATATCGCCACCGACGGAGGCGAATTCGATCTGCGACTCGTTCACGTCCGGCGGCAGCACCTGGATGCCCAGACGGCGGCAGTCGGCCAGATAGACCGCGGCCTTGTCCTTGTCGTCACCGACGGAGGTGAGCAGACCGGCCATGTACTCGGCCGGGTAGTTGGCCTTGAGGTACGCGGTCCAGAAGGACACCAGGCCGTAGCCGGCGGCGTGCGACTTGTTGAACGCGTAACCGGCGAACGGAAGGATGGTGTCCCACAGCGCCTTCACGGCGGGCTTGGAGAAGCCGTTCTCCACCATGCCCGCTTCGAAGCCCTCGAACTCCGCTTCCAGGATCGAGGCCTTCTTCTTACCCATGGCGCGACGCAGAATGTCGGCTCGGCCGAGGGAGTACCCGGCGACCTTCTGCGCGATCTGCATGATCTGTTCCTGATACACGATCAGGCCGTAGGTATCGCCCAGGATCACCTTCAGGGGCTCTTCGAGCTCCGGGTGGATGGGCTTGACCTCTTGCCGCCCGTTCTTGCGGTCGGCGTAGTCGTTGTGGGCGTTCATGCCCATCGGGCCGGGGCGGTAGAGCGCGAGCACGGCGACGATATCGTCGAAGCCGGTGGGCTGCATGCGGCGCAGCAGATCACGCATGGCGCCGCCGTCGAGCTGGAAGACGCCGAGAGTGTCACCGCGCGCGAGCAATTCGTAGGTGGCGGCGTCTTCGAGCGGCAGCGTGTCCAGGTCCAGATCGATGCCGCGGTTGTTCTTCATGTTGACCAGCGCGTCACCGATGACGGTGAGGTTGCGCAGGCCCAGGAAGTCCATCTTCAGCAGGCCGATGGCCTCACACGACGGGTAGTCCCAGCCCGTGATGATGGCGCCGTCCTGGGCGCGCTTCCAGACCGGGATCGCGTCGGTGAGCGGCTCGCTCGACATGATGACCGCGCAGGCGTGCACGCCGGCATTGCGGATCAGGCCCTCGAGGCCGCGCGCCGTCTCGTAGATCTTGGCGACGTCCGGATTGGTGTTGATGAGCTCCCGGACCTCGGCGGCCTCCTTGTACCGCTCATGCTCGGGATCCATGATGCCGGAGACCGAGATGTCCTTGGCCATGATCGGCGGCGGCAGCGCCTTGGTGATCTGGTCGGCGATGGCGAAGCCGGGCTGACCGAACTGCACCCGGGCCGAATCCTTCAGCGCCGCTTTGGTTTTAATCGTACCGAAGGTGATCACCTGGGCGACCCGGTCGCTGCCCCACTTCTCGGTGGCGTAGCGAACCATCTCACCGCGGCGGCGATCGTCGAAGTCGATATCGATATCGGGCATGGACACGCGCTCGGGATTCAGGAAGCGCTCGAACAGCAGACCGTGCGGAATCGGGTCGATGTTCGTGATGCCCATGGAGTAGGCGACCAGCGAACCGGCGGCCGAACCACGGCCCGGGCCGACGTTGATGCCGACCGAGCGGGCGTAGGTGATGAGGTCGGCGACGATGAGGAAGTAGGCGGGGAAGCCCATTTCGATGATGACGTCGAGCTCGAAATCGGCGCGCGGGCCGTACTCCGGCGGAATCCCGTTGGGGAACCGGCGATCCAGGCCCATCTTGACCTCGCGGCGCAGCCAGCTGCCCTGGGTCTCACCCTCGGGCACCGGGAAGATCGGCATCCGGTCGCGGTGCTCCCAGACGTCGTCGTAGGACTGCACCCGCTCGCCGATGAGCACCGTGTTGTCGCACGCGCCGGGGACCTCCGCGTCCCAGATGGCGCGCATCTCCTCGGCGGATTTGAGGTAGTAGCCCGAACCGTCGAACTTGAAGCGGGTGGGGTCCGAGAGCGTCTTGCCGGTCTGAATGCACAGCAGCGCTTCGTGATTGCCCGCGTCGTGCTCGTGCACGTAGTGGCAGTCGTTGGTGGCCAGGGGCGGGATGCCGAGCTTCTTGCCGACCTCGAGCAGCCCCTCGCGCACACGGCGTTCGATGGACAGGCCGTGGTCCATGATCTCGAGGAAGAAGTTCTCCGGGCCGAAGATCTCCTGCCACTTGGCGGCGGCCTCGAGGGCCTCGCGCTCATGACCCAGGCGCAGGCGGGTCTGCACCTCGCCCGAGGGGCAGCCGGTGGTCGCGATGATGCCCGCGGCGTGTTCGGCGATGATGTCGGCGTCCATACGCGCCCACTTGCCGAGCTGACCTTCGATCGAGGCGAGGCTCGAGAGCTTGAACAGGTTGCGCAACCCGGTCGCGTTCTCCGCGACCATGGTCATGTGGGTGTAGGAACCCGAACCCGAGACGTCATCGCTCTTCTGCGACGGATCGCCCCACAGCACACGCTTGGTGTTGAAGCGGGACTCCGGAGCGATGTAGGCCTCGATGCCGATGATCGGCTTGATGCCCTCTTTCTTGGCGGAGTTGTAGAACTCCGAGGCGCCGTACATATTGCCGTGGTCGGACATACCGACCGCGGTCATGCCCAGGCGATTCGCCTCTTTGAACAGCGGCGTGATCTTGGCAGCACCATCGAGCATCGAGTACTCGGTGTGGTTGTGAAGGTGAACGAATGATCCCGACGAGGCTGACACGCAGACATACTAAGCGTCCCCACCGACTACTTCTGAAGGCACGCGGAGCATCGGTGTTCCGGCGGCGTGGCGGCCTTGCGTGTCGTGCGAATTGTCCGGATTCGCGTGGTGAATGTCACTGCGGCAACGGGACAGTGATAATCGGGGGATGGAGAGGTTGCGGAGCGATTGCGTGACGGCGCCCGTCCGGTCCCGATGACGGCGACGGCCGCCGCGGTCATGGTCGCCGGAATCCTGATCGCCGGCGCGGTGCTCGCGTGGCCGCGCACCCGGCGCACGGTGACCACGCCCGCCGAGCGCGCGGTGCACATGGCGCTGCACACCGCGTCGCAGGCGGCCCGGCCGTTGCGGCGCGGGCTCACCGAGGAATCCGCGCGGGAGGCCGCGCCGCATCTGCGCGTGCTCACCGGCGCCGAGGCGCTGGGAATCGCCGACGCCGAGGCGGTCGTGCTGGCGTGGGACGGTCCGTACGAACCGATCCGGGAGGTGTTCGCCGACGCCGCGCGCCGGGCCGTGGCGACCGGCCGGCCGGTGCTGGTCTCGGGCCCCGGCACCGCCGGACTGAACCTCCTCGCGCAGCCCCTGGCCACCGAACACGGTGGGATCGTGGGCGCGCTCGGGGCGGTGACCACCGAACAGCCCGACCCCGGCAAGCTCGGCGCGGTCGCCGAGGTGGCGCGATATGCCTGCGGCCAGATAGAACTCGCCGAACTGGACGCCTCCCGCGCCCGCCTGGACCGGGCCGAGGTGCGCGCCCTGCGCGCGCAGATCAGCCCGCACTTCATCTACAACGCCCTGAACACCATCGCCTCCTTCGTGCGCACCGACCCCGCCCGAGCCCGCGAACTCATTCTCGATTTCGCCGACTTCACCCGCTATTCGTTCCGCACCGCGGGCGAATTCACCGTCCTGGCAGACGAACTCAAGAACATCGACCGCTACCTGATCCTCGAACGCGCCCGCTTCGGCGACGCCCTGCAGGTACGCCTGCAGATAGCCCCCGAAGTCCTCAACGTGGTCCTGCCCTTCCTCGCCCTGCAACCTCTCGTCGAGAACGCCGTCCGGCATGGCCTGGCCGGAAAACCCAAGGGCGGCACCGTAACCCTGGTGGCCGCCGACGAAGGCCCCGACTGCGTCATCACCGTCGAGGACGACGGCATCGGCATGGACCCCGAACTCCTGCGCTCCGGCGAACTCGACTCCCTCCGAACCGCACCCGGCACATCGGGTTCCACCGAATCCGCCCACGTCGGCCTGGCCAATGTCGACGACCGGCTGCGCGCGGCCTTCGGCGACGACTACGGCCTCGTCGTCGAGACCGCCCTCGGCGCCGGCACCAAGGTCAGCATGCGAATCCCCAAGTTCCGCGCGGGCATTCGCGCCTGAGCGCCACCCGGACCGCATCCCCGCGCACCCGGACGCCGGTTCCTGCCGCGCGCACCGCATCACACCTCGCAGAACTCCACCACACCCGGCCCTCACCTGACACCGCCGCGCGCACCGCAGAACTCCACCACACCCGGCCATCACCTGACACCGCCGCGCGCACCGCAGAACTCCACCACATCCGCACACCACCCGTCACCGCCAGGCGCACCGCATCCCTCGCGAGCCGAACTCCCCCGCACTCCGACACCACCTCACAGCCGGGGCACGTGACGCCGCCACCGACATCCGGCGAAGATTCGTGACGCGAGTCCCTGGCGCCGGGGGCTCACCGTACGATGGAACGGCTGTGACTCAGACCACCGACAACGGGTCCGGTGCGCTGCGCGTGCTGGCCGTGGACGACGAGAAGCCGGCTCTGGACGAGCTGGTCTATCTCCTGCGCGCGCAGGACGAGGTCGGGGAGATACACGGCGCGGGAGACGCGACCTCGGCGCTGCGGCTGTTGCGCACGCATCCGGTGGACGCGGTGTTCCTGGACATCGACATGCCCGGACTCGACGGACTCGAACTGGCCGGGATCCTCTCGGCTTTCGCCCACCCGCCGGCCGTGGTGTTCGTGACCGCCCACGACGACAAGGCGGTCGCGGCGTTCGATCTCGGCGCGGTCGACTACCTGCTGAAACCGCTGCGCGAGGCCCGGTTGGCCGAATCCGTCCGCCGGATCGCCGCGACGCGAACCGCCGCACCGCCCGCCGCCGCGTCCCGATCGGATCCGCACGAGGTGATCCCCGTCGAACTCGGCGGCGTCACCACCCTCGTGGACCGCGCCACCGTCACCTGGGTCGAGGCAGACGGCGACTACGCCCGGCTGCACACCAGCACCGGCTCCCACCTGGTCAGAATCCCCCTGTCCGAACTCGAAATACGCTGGCACGAAGCGGGTTTCGTGCGCGTCCACCGCTCCTACCTGGTGGCTCTGCACCAGGTCGCCGGCCTGCGAAACACCGGCACGAGCACCGTCGTCTGCCTCCGCGCCGACGGCGACTCCCCCTGCGTGGAACTGCCCGTGGCCCGCCGCCAGGTCCGCGATCTGAAGCAGCGGCTCATTCCGCACCGCCCGCGCGGGACGCGATGAGGCAGCGTTCGCGCATCGCCGACAACCACGTCACCGACGATCGACGATCGGCGCACGGGACCTGGTGCGTCCCGCCCGACGAGCGCCGGACGCCCGAGGGCCTGGAACCACGGCGCGACCGGACCGGATCTCGCGTGCGGACGCGGGCCCGGCTCTCGTGCACCTCGCGCGCGAGCGCGCCGCGACCGCCGCTGCCTTCGCCCGAACGACGTGACGACAACACCCTGACCGCGAGTTGGGTGGATGCGAGTGGCGGACGGGTGGATCGAGCACACTCGGCGTCGACGTGCCGCGGTATCGGGTCGATCAGCCACGACACGGCCTCATCCGCGGTCACCTGTTCACCCTGTGCCGCTTCAGGTTTCGCGGGGCCCCAGCGGTGAGTCAGCAGCGGGTGCGGGTGGTCCTGGCTGCGCGGCGAGGAGCCCGGGTGGTGCGAACCCGGGTGGAAGTGCAGGAGCAGACAGAGGTGGGGGCCGCGCTGATCGGGGGGTTGATCCGGGCGCAGTTCGGGGTGGCGGTGCGATTGGGGTTGGTGACCGTGGCGGCACTGGGGGCACTGCCCCTGCTGTTCCTGGGACCGCTGGGAACCGCCACCCTGGCCGGGGTCCGGGTGCCGTGGCTGCTGCTGGGGGTACTGGTCTATCCGCTGCTGTACGGGGTGGGGCGGGTGTACGTGCGGCTCTCCGAGCGCAACGAGCAGGACTTCGGCGAATTGACCGGGGACTGAGGTGGAGTGGACCTCGGGCTCGTGGATCACGCTGGCGGCGCTGGTGCTGGCCGCGGTGGCCACGGTGGGTTTCGCGGTCTACGGCGTGCGGCTGGCGCGAACCACGTCGGACTTCCTGGTGGCCTCTCGCAGTGTGGGCGCGCGGTGGAATGCCGCCGCGATCTCGGGCGAATACCTCTCCGCCGCATCGTTTCTCGGCGTCGCGGGACTGATCGCGAAGTACGGCGCGGACGCGCTGTGGTACCCGGTGGGCTTCACCGCCGGCTACCTCGGACTGCTGCTGTTCGTCGCGGCTCCGCTGCGGCGGTCGGGGGCCTACACCGTGCCCGACTTCGCCGAATTCCGTTTGGGTTCAGTGCGTTTGCGGCGATTGGCGACACTGGTCGTGGTGCTGGTGTGCGGGGTGTATCTGATTCCGCAGTTCCAAGGCGCGGGACTGACCCTGCAGATCCTGCTGGGTCTGCCCCGCTGGGTGGGCGCGGTCGCGGTGGGCGCCATCGTGATCGGGACCGTGGTCGGCGGCGGCATGCGGTCGATCACGTTCGTGCAGGCGTTCCAGTACTGGTTGAAACTGACCGCCATCGCCATCCCGGCCCTGGTGCTGGCGGTGCACTTCTTCGGCGCCGAGCGCGAACTGGGCACGCCCGCTCCGCCCACCGTGAGCCAGCGCACCACAGTGGACGTCAGCACCGATGTACGAGTGCAGTTCGGTGCGGCGCAGCATATTTCGATCGACGGAACCCTGGACTCACAGCCGGTGAACGGCCCGGTGCAGGTGAGCGCCGGCGAACATCGTCTCTCGGCGGGCACCACGCTGGTCCTGCGAGCCGGTGACGCGGTGCCGGTCGTGGCGGGCGCACCCGCGGACGGCGCGGCCTGGCTGCGCCCCGGCAACGGACTGGGCGGACCACACCCGCTCTACCAGGTGTACTCGCTGATCATCGCGACCTTCCTCGGCACCATGGGCCTGCCCCACGTCCTCGTGCGCTTCTACACCAACCCCGACGGCCGGGCCGCCCGCGCGACGGCACTGACGGTCATCGGAATGGTCGGCCTGTTCTACCTGTTCCCCACGGTCCTGGGCGTTTTCGCCCGCCTGTACGTCCCGCAACTGCTGATCACCGGGGCCTCCGACGCGGCGGTGCTCCTGCTGCCGGGATCGGTACTCGCCGGACTGCCGGGTCAGCTCCTGGGCGCACTGGTGGCGGCGGGAGCCATCGCGGCCTTCCTGTCCACCTCCTCCGGCCTGCTGGTGAGCATCGCGGGCGTGATCGGCACCGATATGCTCTGGGGCCGCATCCGCGACTTCCGGGTCGCCGCACTCGTGTCCGGCGCTGTGCCGCTGGCACTTTCGATCGCCGTCACCTCCCTCGACCTGTCCCGCACTGTCGGTCTGGCCTTCTCGGTGGCCGCCTCGACCCTGTGCCCGCTGCTGGTGCTGGGCATCTGGTGGCGCGGACTCACCGCGACCGGGGCCGTGGCCGGACTGTTCGCGGGTGGTCTCACCTCGGGTGCGGCGACGGTGGTCTCGGTACTGGGCGGCATCGACGAACACCTGGCCAGCGGCTGGCTCGCGGCGATTCTGAGTTATCCGGCGGCGGTGAGTGTTCCGCTGGCCTTCGCCGCGATGATCGCGGTCAGCAAGCTCACCCATGGTCAGTCGGCTCGCGAGGTCGGCCGAATCTTCGTGCGGCTGCACGCCCCCGAGCGCCTCGGACTGGGGTCGGACCGCGAGGGCGAGCTGCGCCGCAGGTAGATCGACTCCTCGACCGCTCGTCGCGCCGAACCGACCGTTCGGCGCACCGTCGGGCACCTTCACCGAGTGACCGCCGCCACATCCGATATCCGCGCCCCGACCTCGCTAACGTCCTGCGTCAAGTAAGCCACGTCACACAGCTAGGACGTTCGATGAGCACGGAGATCGGCGGGACCCCGCCGCACACCCCGACCGCCGCGGAATTCGCGGCCGTCCAAGCCAGTCCGGAGTTTCAGGAACTGCGAACCCGGCTGCGCCGGTACGTCTTCCCGATGACAGCCCTCTTCCTCACCTGGTACGTGCTGTACGTGGTGCTCGGCGCGTACGCGCACGACTTCATGGCACACAGGGTGATCGGGAACATCAATGTCGGATTGCTCCTGGGATTGGCGCAATTCGTCTCCACCTTCCTGATCACCGGTTTCTACGTACGGTTCGCCAACCGGGAACTGGACCCGCGCGCCGCCGCGCTCCGCACCAAGATCGAGGAGGGCGGGCTGTGAGCACCAGCACCCTTGCCGCAGAGTCCACCGTCGGCAATCCGACCGCCAATATCGCGATCTTCGCGGTGTTCGTCGCCGTCACCATGGTCGTGGTGATCCGCGCCAGCCGGAACAACGCCACCGCCGCGGACTTCTTCACCGGCGGTCGCGGCTTCTCCGGACCGCAGAACGGCATCGCCATCGCGGGCGACTATCTCTCGGCCGCAAGCTTTCTCGGCATCGCGGGCGCCATCGCCGTCTACGGCTACGACGGCTTCCTGTACTCCATCGGCTTTCTGGTGGCCTGGCTGGTGGCCCTGCTGCTGGTCGCCGAAATGCTCAGGAACACCGGCAAGTTCACCATGGCCGATGTCCTGAGCTTCCGCCTGAAGCAGGGTCCGGTGCGCACCGCCGCCGCCCTCACCACCCTGGCGGTCTCGCTGTTCTACCTGCTGGCCCAGATGGCCGGCGCGGGCGGCCTGGTCGCGCTGCTGCTGGATATCAAGAGCCGCACCGGGCAGTCCATCGTGATCGCCGTGGTCGGCCTGCTCATGATCACGTACGTGCTGGTCGGCGGCATGAAGGGCACCACCTGGGTGCAGATCATCAAGGCCGTGCTGCTGATCACCGGCGCGGCGTTCATGACCGTCCTGGTGCTGTCGAAGTTCAGCTTCAACCTGTCCGAGATCCTGGGTTCGGCCCAGGAACACGTCTCGGAATCCACCAGTAAGGCTGTGGCGCAACGCGATGTACTCGCGCCCGGCGCGCAGTACGGCGGCACCGGCACCTCCAAGTTGAACTTCCTGTCGCTGGGCCTGGCGCTGGTCCTGGGCACCGCGGGCCTGCCGCATGTGCTGATGCGCTTCTACACCGTCCCCACCGCCAAGGAAGCTCGCCGCTCGGTGGTCTGGGCGATCGGCCTGATCGGTGCGTTCTACCTGTTCACCCTGGTGCTGGGCTACGGCGCGGCCGCCATCGTCGGCCCGGACAAGATCCTGGCCGCGGCGGGCGGGCAGAATTCCGCGGCCCCGCTGCTGGCGTTCGAACTCGGCGGCGTGGTGCTGCTCGGCATCATTTCCGCGGTCGCCTTCGCCACCATCCTGGCGGTGGTCGCGGGCCTGACAATCACGGCGTCCGCCTCCTTCGCGCACGATATCTACGCCGGAGTCATCAAGCGCGGCAAGGCATCCGAGCACGAGCAGGTCAAGGTCTCCCGGATCACGGCCGTCGTGGTCGGCGTCATCGCGATCGGCCTGGGCATTCTCGCCAACGGCCAGAACATCGCGTTCCTGGTGGCCCTGGCCTTCGCGGTCGCGGCGGCCGCGAACCTGCCGACCATCCTGTACTCGCTGTTCTGGAAGCGCTTCAACACCACCGGCGCGCTGTTCAGCATGTACGGCGGCCTGATCTCCACCATCGTGCTGATCGTCTTCTCCCCCGCGGTATCGGGGAACAAGACCGCCATGTTGTCGAGCATGGACTTCGACTGGTTCCCGCTGTCCAACCCCGGCATCGTGTCGATCCCCCTGGCCTTCGTCCTGGGCATCGTCGGAACCTTCATCGGCCGCGACAAGGAGGATCCGTACAAGGCCGCGGAGATGGAGGTGCGCGCCCTCACCGGCGTCGGCGCCGAAAAGGCCGTCTCCCATTGAGAATCCACGCGGCCGCGCCACGATGAGCAGGTAGCCGGCCGCCCGGCACCGGACGTGAGAGGGGTTGTCTCACACGATGACAGCCCCTCTCCGCCCTGCCCCCCAGAACACCCCGCCCCCAAACACCCCGCCCCCAGAACATCCCGTCCTCGGAACAGGAGTCAACGCAGTGACCAGCACGGCCCCCGAACCCGGTATCGCACGGCCCGCCACCTTCGCACCCAGCGAATCCTTTGTGGCGCAGGCCAATACCGACGCCTCGCTCTACGACCGATCGCACGCCGATCGGGAGGCGTTCTGGGCCGAGCAGGCCGGACGCTTGCACTGGGATCAGCCGTGGTCCCAGGTCCTGGACTGGTCCGGCGCGCCGGTGGCCCGCTGGTTCGTCGGCGGAAAGCTCAATGTCGCCTACAACTGCGTCGACCGGCACGTGCTGGACGGGCACGGCGATCAGGTCGCCATCCACTGGGAGGGCGAGCCGGGCGACTCCCGCGACCTGACCTACGCCGATCTGCTGGCCGAGGTGTCCCGCGCCGCCAACTACTTCACCGACCTCGGCCTGGTGGCCGGTGACCGCGTCGCGATCTACATGCCGATGATCCCCGAGGCCATCGTCTCCATGCTGGCCTGCGCCCGCCTCGGCCTGGTGCATTCGGTGGTGTTCGCGGGCTTCTCGGCCGGCGCCCTGCGCCAGCGCGTGCAGGACGCCCGGGCCCGATTGGTCATCACCACCGACGGTCAGTGGCGGCGGGGCAAGCCCGCGCCGATCAAGTACGCGGTCGACGAAGCGCTTGCCGCCCACGATGAGTCGGCCACCGAGGGGGTGGCCGACTCGTCGGTGGAACACGTGCTGGTGGTCCGGCGCACCGGACTGGACGTCCCCTGGACGGTAGGCCGCGATCTCTGGTGGGACGAGACGGTCGCGCTGGCCTCCCCCGAACACGAGGCACA
>NZ_BDBU01000026.1 GCF_001613145.1 Nocardia jejuensis NBRC 103114 | reverse complement strand
GGTGGCGGAGGCCACGGCGGCGGTGGCGGCGGTGGCGGTGGCGGTGGCGGCGGCCACCGCTGACCCACTCGGCCCGCCCGAGAACGACGACGCGGACGGCTGGTGGAGGGTCCACCACCACCGCCCCGACGTCGAATCGACCAGCCCACCCACGCGTGATCGAGTGCCCGGCGCGGGGGTGGGCTCGGTCGCGTCCGGACCGGTCGGCACGAGTTCGAGGCAGCGGCTGTCCCGAGCAGGGTCTGTCGAAACCCCGGGAATCCCGTGGGAGTCGGACCCGGGCATCACAGCACTCGCCTACTCTCGGAGGGCATGAGCTCAACCGCCGATACGACCGCCGTGCTGAACCTGATCGCGAGGTACGCCGAACTCGTCGACGACGGAGATTTCGCCGGAGTGGGCGCATTGTTCGCGGACGGCGTGTTCACGAGCGGCGGCGCCTCCGTCGAGGGCGCCGAGGGGGTCGAGAAGATGTTGCGCGCCATGGTGATCCGCTACGAGGACGGCACTCCTCGCACACACCACGTCACGACCAACACCGCCGTCGAATTCGATGGAACCACCGCCACCGCGCGTTCCTATTTCACCGTCCTGCAAGCGCTTCCGGACCTACCCCTGCAGCCCATCGTGACCGGGCGCTATCGCGATCGTTTCCACCGGCAGGGCGACCGATGGCAATTCGCCGAGCGCGAAGTCCACATCCGGTTGACCGGCGACCTGTCCGGCCACCTGCGCACGAAGCTGCCCCGGACACCCTGAGCGGAACACCTCCGGTCGATGGCGGTACACCGGTCGTGATCGACACGGTGACGTCGAGCGTCGGCGTGGTCGTTGACGATGGGCTTCGTGGCGAATTAGGTTCGGTTGATGCCGGTCGACGAGGACAGTAGTGAGTACCGCTGGAGTGACGTGTCCGCTGACCAGCTACGACGCGAGATCGCCGAAGCCCTGGAGGTGTTCCCGCGACGAGTCGTCGACCTGGATGGTCGCAAAGCCGCCGCCGTCCTGATAGCGGTAGCCGATCACCATGGGGAACAGGGCATCTGGCTTACCGAGCGCTCCTCGAGCCTGCGAGCCCACGCCGGCCAATTCGCCCTGCCGGGCGGCAAGCTGGACCCGGGTGAGGACGCGCAGACCGCCGCACTACGAGAACTGCACGAGGAGTTGGGAATCGCCGCCCCCCGCTCGGCGATCCTCGGTCTGCTCGATGACTACCCGACCCGCTCCGGGTACGTCATGACTCCCGTCGTGGCCTGGCTGCAAGACTCTCCACTCCCTACCCCCAACCCCGCCGAAGTGGCTGTGGTGCACTGGATCCCACTCTCGGACCTGGACGTCGACCCGCACTTCATCACCCTTCCGGGCGCCGATCACGAGGCCATCCAACTCCCGCTCTTGGGCAGCTTTCTGCACGCCCCCACCGCCGCGATCCTGCACCAGTTCCGCGAGGTGGCGCTGCGTCACCGCCCCACCCGGGTAGCCCACATAGACCAACCCCGCTTCGCCTGGGAATGAGCTACCCGGCCTCGCGCATCGGTCCGTCGCGACGATCTCAGCGGTACCCCGGATGATCGTAAGCCGCGTCGATTCCGCGCGTCGCGATCTCGATCGTCACGTCCAGTCCGATCTCGTAGACGATCACGCCGATCACGATGGCCCACAGGAAATTTCGCCCACGCGCCACCGCACGGCCGCCGAGGATCATGCAGGTCATCCCCGCGATGAACCACGACATCCACAAACACGCCTGTGCCGGTATCGATTTCGACGCACCCGTGCTGATCCGATGCCAGTCGCCGCCGCCGAAGATGTAGTTCGAGTAGCTCGCCAACACGATCCACGAGATCAGCGCGGTGAAGAGGGTCACCAGCAGGCCGACCATCACCGAGACGACCACGAAGGTGTTGGCCTGAGGACGGTTGTACGCGCGGGTGAGATCGAGGCTCATACTCCACAACCCCCGACCCGCACCAGCACGAGAAGCATCCCGGCGCTCTGCGCCGAGGCCAGGCTCGCCCGTACTTTCTGCTTGCCCGAGGTGTACGTCCACGGGCTGGGGTTGAGATACACCGAGGCATGGCAATAGTCAGGGCGCGACCCGCGTGCGGTCAGGATGTCCTGTGTCGCGCCGGGCTCGAGTCGGTCCACGGGCCTCAGCGGAATCGAAGGCACCGATATGCCGGAGGCGGGATCCGGATAGGGTTGTGGCCCAGCGAAATACGCCAACGCGTCAGGCAGATCATCACCCGGTGAAGAAACAATGAGCGCAACTCGCTCGAACCCGGCCACGGTCACCTCCTCGGCGATCCGAACCGATTCGACGGGGCGATTCAGCCACTCCTGGTACCGATGTATCCCGAACATCGGAACCCCCACCACGGCCACCACCGCAACCGCGATGCGCCCCAGTCGAACCGCTCGCCCGCGACGTCCCCGAATATCCGTATCCGCCATCGATTCCCTCCCGCCCACACTATCGGACGTCACATTCCCCGCCGAGTGCCGGTGGCACCACTTTTCGGGGCTGTTTCGTTCCGGCGCATCCGAATACGTTCGGCCTCGCGGTGGGATTCGGCCCGTCGCTCGAAAGGACTTCCGTATGCGAACTCGTCTCGGCGCCGTGATGCTCATCGGCTCAATTGTTCTCGCTCCCGCACTCGCGACCGTACCGGCGTCGGCCGCGCCGGAGAGCCCGGCCGCCGACAGCGGTCAGATCGCCGACAGCGGCAGCGCGAGCGCGCCCGTGCAGTTTCTGTGTTTCCTGAAGGATCTGTCGGAGACGTTCTCGGCGAAGGCAGGCAGCAACTGCCTGCCGCTTCACCCATAGGCGACGCGTCCGACGCGCGGCTGAACATCTCGCCGCGCGAACGCGTTCCGGCTGATTTCTCGGTCCGGTCGCGCCGAGTCGGCGAGCCGGGGCTATGTGTCACCGAGCGACATGGACTCCACCGTGCGCGTCGCGCGAACCCTCATGCCCGGCGGTAGCGACGGCAGGAATCCGGAGAGCGGGCCGCCATCGAGGGTCCGGAGGTGGGGCCGATGGGTGCGGTCCAGTTTCTGGAACTGTCACCGGACGCGGGGCATCGTGCGACCGGGACCGCGCGGTGTGACCGGGATCGCACGGGATGAATTCGAGATCGGCGATTCAGTCGCGTCTGGGCGGGCATGTCGTAGTTGTCCGTGTGACGCAACATATTTCGGAGGTTAGCGATGTCGGAGCACAAGAGCGGTCCCCTCGAAGGTGTTGAAGGGGTCGTCGAGGGAGTCAAGGGCAAGGCCAAAGAGGTCATCGGCGCGGTCGTGGGGAACGACGAACTGCGCCGCGAAGGCAGCGCTCAGCAGGACAAGGCCGAGTCGCAGCGCGAGGTGGCCGTGAAGGAAGCTGAGGCGGAGAAGGCACGCGCCGAGGCCGAGGTCGACGAGCAGCGCCAGCGCGCGTATCAGCAGGGTCAGTAACTCACTGCAGGATAAATCCGCTGCAGAACAAACCCACTGCATGACCGAAGGACCGGGTGCCCGCCTCGCGGGCACCCGGTCCTTTCTCGCTATACCTCGACCTGTGCGCCCATGATCACCGTCCGCTGACCCGGCAGCCCGAAATAGGCGGCGGCGTCGGTGGTGATGTACGACGTCGCGATGAACAGGCTCTTGCGCCAGCGGGCCATCGTGCGCGCCTTGCCCTTCCGCAGTTCGATCTTCGACAGGAAGTAGGAGGCGCCGTCGATATCGAGACGACCTTCGGTGCGGGCCGGATCGAGCAGGCGCAGCGCGTGCGGAACCTTCGGCCGCTCCATGTACCCGTAGTGCGCGACCACGTGGATGATCCCGTCGTCGGCATAGCCGAGCGCGTCGATCTCGGTGCGATGCTCGTCCGGCACCCGCGGAACCGGCAGTGTATCGATCGACAGCACCACCACGTGCTGGTGCAGCACCTGGTTGTGCTCGACGTTGGCGCGCATGGCCAGCGGCGTGGTCTCGCTGCCGCGATTGAGGAACACCGCGGTGCCGGGCACCCGCACCAGCGGCGGCTCCCGCTGCTGCAATTCGTCGACGAACGCGCGCAGCGATCCCTCGACCTCTTCCCGTGCGGCGGTGACGATCACGCGCCCGCGCGCCCAGGTGATCATGACGGTGAACGCGGTGAGACCGATCAGCAACGGCAGCCACGCCCCGTGGACCAGTTTGGTGAGATTCGCCGCCACGAACAGCGCGTCGATCCCCAGCAGCGGAACCGCGCCGAGCAGGACCAGCCACAGCGGTGTGTGCCACTTGACCCGGGTGACGTAGAAGAACAGCAGCGTCGTGATCGAAATCGTCGCTGTCACAGCCATACCGAACGCGAACGCCAGCGCCGCCGAACTCTGGAAGGTCACCACCAGCGTGAGCACCGCGACCATCAGGATCCGGTTGATCAGCGGAACGTAGATCTGCCCGATCGTCGATTCGGAGGTGTGCTCCACCCGCAGGCGCGGCAGGTAGCCCAATTGTGCGGCCTGGGACGCGACCGAGAACGCCCCGGTGATCACCGCTTGTGAGGCGATCACGGTTGCGGCGGTCGCCAGCAGGACCAGCGGCAGCCGAGCCCAACCGGGTGCGAGCAGGAAGAACGGGCTGCCCACCGTGGTCTCGTCACCGAGAATCAGCGCACCCTGCCCGAGGTAGCTCAGGGCACACGCCGGCAGCACCAAGCCGAGCCAGCCGCGGGTGATCGCCTTGCGGCCGAAGTGGCCCATATCGGCATACAGCGCCTCGGCGCCGGTGACCGCGAGCACGATCGCCGCCAGCGCGAAGAACGCGATACCGAAGTGCCCGAACATGAAACCCAGCGCATAGGTCGGCGAGAGCGCCTTCAGAATCTCCGGATGCCGGGCGATGCCGGACACCCCCAGCACCCCGATCGTGGTGAACCAGGCGATCATCACCGGCCCGAACAGCCGCCCGACCGCCGCGGTGCCCCGATGCTGCACCGAGAACAGCCCGAGGATGATCACCACCGTGATCGGAATGACCAGATCGTCGAAGCCCGGTGACACGATCTTCAGGCCCTCGACCGCGGACAGCACCGAGATCGCGGGGGTGATCATGCCGTCACCGAAGAACAGTGCGGCGCCGAAGATCCCGACCGCGGCGAGCACGCCCGCCGCTCGCAGATCCGTTTTGCCGGCCAGCCGCCGCAGCAGCGTGATCAGGGCCATGATCCCGCCCTCACCGTCATTGTCGGTGCGCATCACCAGCGTGATGTAGGTCAGCGTGACGATGATCATCACCGACCAGAAGATAAGCGACACAACGCCGTACACATTGTCGGCGCTGATCGGGACCGGGTGCGGGTCGCTCGGATTGAACACCGTCTGAATGGTGTAGATCGGGCTGGTCCCGATATCGCCGAACACCACCCCGAGCGCACCGACCACAACCGCGGCCCGGACGGGCCCGGCGGCGGGACGTCCCGCGTGGATCGGCGGGCTGACTTCGGGTACTGCGGACATGGACGGTCTCCTCGTGTGCGGATGCGCACCCTATCGCGCGTCGATGACCACAATGCCCGATGCGGGTGGCCCGGCAGCACCGGCAGCTCCCGACCGTCGTCAAGGTTGTCGCAGTGAGTGATTCGCTCGATCATCCACTCGGCCACTGAGCAGTTCGGGTGGTACGAGCTTCCCGGGACCTGGGTGCCGGGTCGGTAATGTCTGTTCGGTGACCGACGCCAGTGACCTGATGCGGATGTATCTGGTCGATCCAGATCAGCCGTTCCCACCCGTCGAGAGCGCGGATCCGTCCGGACTGGTCGCCCTCGGCGGGGATCTGTCGCCGGAGCGGCTGCTGAACGCCTACTCCGCGGGCATCTTTCCCTGGTACAACCCCGGCGAAACGATCCACTGGTACTGCCCTGATCCGCGCAGCATTCTGGTGCCGACGGACCTGCGGGTGAGCAGGTCCTACCGCCGATCCGTTGCCGCCGCTGATTACGCGGTCACCATGGATCGCGCCTTCGCCGCGGTGATGACACAGTGCGCCGGACCGCGGGCGAAGGAGGACGGAACCTGGATCGGCTCCGACATGCTGGCGGCCTACCTGCGCCTGCACCACCTCGGTCACGCGCATTCGGTCGAGGTGTGGCGTGAGGGTGAGCTCGTCGGCGGCCTCTACGGCGTCGCCCGCGGTCGCTCCTTCGCCGGTGAGTCGATGTTCTCCCGTGCCCGCGACACCTCCAAGGTGGCGCTGTATTGGCTCTGCGCCCAACTGGTCGCCTGGGATTTCGCCCTGATCGACTGTCAGGTCACGTCCAGTCACCTCGCGTCTCTCGGCGCCGTCGATCTGCCTCGTGCGGAGTACCTGCACCGGCACAGCGAGGCCGCCGCTCTCCCCGCTGTCCCCGGTCCCTGGGAATTCGAGATTCCGATTCCGAATTCCCTCGATCACCTACCGGCGTGAACGAGCACCGATGCGGGCGGTCGGCGGCCGTGGGTTATCCAGCGACGCAGGGGACCGGGCGTGGGTGTCGGGGATCGAGCGCGTTGAGCATGTAGGCGGCCGCGCGAGGATCGGCGATGATGCCCAGGTGATCGGGTGTGTCCTGCGGACAGCCGTCTTGCAGAAGGATATTCGTGACGCCGTCGCCGGGCAGCAGTCCGGAGGTGTAGGGCAGCACGACCTGGTCGTGGGTGGTGGCGATATTGGTGTAGGTGATGCTGGGGACGTACATGCCGTCCGACTGCAGGTCGACCATCATCGGTGAACCGGTCTGCGCTTCCTTGCCGGTCGGCTGGGCCTCCAGCAGCGCCTCGAGGGTGGAACTCACCCCCAACTGGGCGGCGTATGCACGGGCCGTGGCCAGCTGATCACCGAAGGTGCCGAGCCACAGCGGGGCGAATGAGACGTAGCGGTCGATGCGGGATGCTCCGCCGAGTCGTTTCGCGTAATAGTTCGGCAGCAGCGTGCCCAGGGAGTGGCCGACGATGTCGACCTGCCGGGCGCCGGTCGCGGCCAGGACCCGTTCGATGAATGCGCCGACGACGGCCGCGTTCTGCTGGGAGGTGCCGGTCATCCCGCCCAGGGCCGAGATCGGCCAGGGCAGATCGAGGGCGCCGTAGGTCAGGGCGAAGACGCAGTAGCCCTCATTGGCCAGCAGTGGAACGATTGTGCCCCAATTGGTTTGAGCACCGGCTCCGGCCCCGCCGTGCACCAGCACCACGGGATTCGGGTGTGCCGCGCTGGGTGCGCAGTCCCAGTTGTTGCTACCCGGCAGTGATCCGCCGGGATTGGTCAGCTCGGCGCGTATTCCGCTGAACGTGCTGTATTCCACCGGCAGTTCCGCCTGCGCGGGCCCGGCACCCGCGCCGACCGCCACCGCGGCCGCGCACAGCAATGATCCGATTCGCCATTTCGGCATGATGAAGCCCCTCCCATTGGAACGTGTTCCAGTTCCCTCCGGGTGCCGACTGTAATGTAGAAGCGACTGTCCTGGAAGAGCTTTCGGTATACCGCACTCGGCTTCGTCTGCTCACTCTCCCTGCCTCAACAGTCCGGTCGAAGTAGCTGATCGCAGTGCGCGACGGTGAATCCATCGCCCGCCCGAGTCCTGGCGATGTGATCGGCACCGCCGATCTTCACCGGCGGCACTCGACCGGGGGTGGGCAGATGCCGCCGTAGCGGCGCGAGCTTGGGATTTCGACATCGAAAGACGTTGCGGATAAAGGTATTACGACGCTGCGCGACTCAACTGCTCCACGATGATGCGGGCGAAGTTCGTCTCGCCCAGACCGGTCGGATGCAGCGGGACCACGCCGTCCTGGGGGCGGCGGGCGACGATGCCGTTGACCCAGTTGTCGGCGGTGTCGCAGCCGTCGTGCCCCGCACCCGGGCCGATGAGATCGACGAACTCGGCGTGGTTCTCGGCGGCCGCCGTGCGGGTGAGGGCGGCCAAACGGTCGACGAGACCCTGGAGGTAGGTGGCGTCCCGGGGCCAGACCGGTTGGGACGGGCAGCCGCCGTCACGGGTGTAGAGGCCGTAGCTGGTGATCAGAACGCGGGCGTGTGGCGCTTCGCGATGAATTGCGTTCAGCACGTCGGCGATCGGCGGCCCGACCGCATCGACCGCTTGCGCACCGCGATCGATACCGTTCGCGGTCAACCGGTCTCGGCAGGACTCGCCGTCCGGCTCGGGTCGCTGATTGACGCACTGGTTCGCGATGGTGAGCAGGCCGGCGTCGTTCCCGCCGATGGTGAGGGTGACCAGACTCGTGTCCGCGGTGAGGGCGTCGAGCTGGATCGGCACCGTCGCCTCGGCGGTCCTGCCGGTCTGCGGCGTGGTCAGAATGTTCTCGGTCCGGGCGCCGCTGCACGTCACATCGCGAAATGTCTTGACGCCCAAGTTCTTCGCTACCAGGTGCGGATAGTTGACGGCGGCGCGGAAGCATGGATCGCCCATACTCGCCGGAGCGATCCCCGGCCCGGCCGCGAACGAATCACCGAGTGCCACATACTCGGCAAGGAGTGCGCTGTTCGTTTCCGGTTCCTCGCCCGCGGGTGACCCCGAGGAACACCCGCCCAGGACCGTCAGCGCCGCGATTGCGGCGAACGTCCGGGTCCACGAGAAAATCGGCAGCCGCATGCCGACCACACTAAGCGCGATGGCGCCTGTTCTCCTGGACCGTCTGGTCCGTGGACCGACGGTGAGCTACCTACCGAGTCTCCGTGGTGCGGTTCCGTGGTCGGCACGGATGTGACCTGCGCGCGCCCTCCATATCGTTATGGGCATGGAAAACAACACGATGACCAGCACCGACATCAACGTTCAGCTCGAGGTGGCCGATATCGAGGCCGCCGCCGCGATCTACGAGGCCGCGTTCGGCCTCGGCGACCGGATCGGGTTCCGGGCCTCGCAGACCCCCTCGACCGGCTTCCGCGGATTCCTGCTCTCCCTCGTGGTATCGCAGCCCTCCACCGTCGACAGCCTGATCGGCACCGCGGTCGAGGCCGGGTTCACGATCATCAAGCCCGCCAAGAAGAGCCTGTGGGGCTACGGCGCGGTGCTGCAGGCGCCGGAGGGCACGATCTGGAAGGTCGACACCTCGAAGAAGAAGGATGTCGGCCCGTTCACCCGCGAGATCGACGACCTGGTGTTGCTGCTGGGTGTGGCGGATGTGAAGGCCAGCAAGCAGTTCTACGCCGATCGCGGCTTGACGGTCGCGAAGAGCTTCGGTGGCAAGTACGCCGAGTTCGAGGGCAAGGGCTCGCCGGTGACCCTGGCGATGTACCCGCACAAGTCCGCCGCCAAGGACGCCGGGATGTCGCCGGAGGGCAGCGGTTCGCATCGCATCGTCATGGACAGCGGCATCGGTTCGTTCGTCGACCCGGACGGCTTCGTGTGGGAGGCGACGGCCTGAGCCGGATGAGCGGGCCCTGCCCTCGGAGAGGGGGCAGACTGCGGGTGTAGCGACGGTGGGCACATTCGAATTCCGCCACGAGGCGGGCGACAACAGGAGGAAGACCATGAAGTTCAGGGCCCACGTCGAGCCACCCGAGCCCATGCGGGGCCTGGAGGTTCCGCCCGAGGTGGTGGCGGCGCTCGGCGAGGGCGCACGGCCGCCGGTGACGATCACGATCAACGGGCATTCCTGGAAGAGCCGGATCGCCCTCATGCGCGGCCGCAATCTGATCGGCCTCAGTCACGCCAACCGCGAGGCCGCGCAGGTCGAGATCGGTGAAGAGGTCGAGGTCGAGGTGGAACTCGACACCGAGCCGCGCGTCGTCGTCGAGCCTGCGGACTTCACGCAAGCCTTGGACGCGGACCCCGTCGCCCGCGCCGCCTACGACAAGCTCGCGTACAGCCGCAAGCGTGAGCACGTGCACGCCATCGAGAGTGCGAAGAAGGCCGACACGCGCCAACGGCGCATCGAGAAGGCCATCGCCACCCTGCGGGGTTGAACGCGAGACCGCGCCGGGTGCGAAGGTCGCCGCGCGGTCGGGCGGTGGGTGTAACGGTCAGGAGGGGCAGCCCGGGGAGACGTACCAGATGCCGGTGGCGAGGCTCAGGATCAACGCGACCGTGCTGGCGAGGATGGAGTTCTGGTGGGGGTTGTCGAAGTCCAGGCAGGGCTTGAAGTCCAGGGCCTTCAGGATGGCGGGTGCGACCGCGGCACTGCCCGCCCCGGATCCGGTGCTGCTGCCGCTGTTCGAACCGCTGCCGCCTCCGGTGGTGCCGTCTTCCCGGTGGGCGCTTCCGGTCTCGGGGCTCGAGCCGCCGCCTCCGGCGTTCGAATCGGCGATCGTGGTCGAGGTGGTGGGCGAGTCGAGGGGGATGTCGGCGTAGGCGGGAGCGGCGACGGTGAGGGCGGCGGCGAGCGTCAGAGCGGCGAGTCCGGTTCGGACCGAACGGTTTTCGAGGGTCATGCCCGCAGACAGTATGCGAAATCAATCTATTTCAGAATTGAATCGATGCCCCCGATTTCAGGGGCGTCACGCGCGGCCCGCGGTCATGCCGCCGTCCACGACGAATTCCGCACCGTTGCAGTAGCTCGATTCCTCACTGGCGAGGAAGACGACCATCGGGGTCACCTCCGCGGGTGAGCCGAGGCGGGCAAGGGGATTCGCGGCGCGGTCGACGATGGCGTCCTGTGGCGCGCCGAGCATGGGGGTGAGGATGCCGCCGGGGTGGACGGAATTGACCCGGACGCCGTGTGGGGCCAGTTCCAGGGCGGCGGATTTACTGAGGCCGCGCAGGCCGAACTTCGAGGCGGTGTAGCCGTGGACACCGGGGACGCCCTGGATGCCGGCGGCCGAGGAAATGTTCACGATCGATGCGGGACGGGCGGCGACGAGCGCGTCGCGAGCGGCGGTCATGCCGAGGAACGGGCCGGTGAGATTGATGGAAATAATGGTGTCCCACTGCTTTTCGGTGTACGTGCCGAGCGGGCCGCCGTCGAGGATGCCCGCATTGTTGACCAGCACGTTGAGGGCTCCGAAGCGCGCGACGGTCGCGGCGACCGCCGCCTCCCACTCCTCGAGCCGGGTGACGTCCAGGCGGACGGAGGCGGCCTGGGTGCCGAGTTCGGCGGCCACGCGCGCGGCGGCGTCCTCGGCGATATCGCCGATCATCACCGATGCCCCCTCCTCGATGAAGGCCCGGGCATGGGATGCGCCCATGCCCGATGCCGCACCGCTGATCAGGGCCACGCGTCCGGTCAATCGTCCGGTCATAGTCGGTTCTCCTTCGGGTCGAGATGCCCACGGTGGCTTCGGGACCGGACAGAAGTAGAACATGTTTCAATCGACAGTTCAATCAGTGATTGAAAGTATCGAGTGGGCGTTCAGTCGGTGGCCGTGTCCGTGCGCGGGCAGGATCTCGTTCGCACCGATGAATTTTCCGTGGAGGCGTCGTCCATACGTCTGAATACACCGGCGGCGGTGTGCCCGGGCCGGGATCTTCGGTGCGGGACGAGACATAGGGAGTCATGCGATGAGCGGTACGAGAGTGTTGATAGCCGGGGCCAGCATCGCGGGTCCCGCGCTGGCTCACTGGCTGACTCGGCGGGGCGCCGAGGTGACCGTGGTGGAGCGGGCTCCGGAGTTGCGGCCCGGCGGGCAGGCGGTGGATGCGCGCGGGGTGACCAAGGAGGTCATCCGGCGGATGGGTTTGGACTCGGCGGTGCGCGCGGCGCGCACCGAGACCGCCGGCGCGTACACCGTGGACGCGGACGGGAAGGTGCTCGAGACCTTCAGTGCCGAGGACGACGGCGGCGACGGCTACATCTCGGAGATCGAGATTCTGCGCGGGGACCTGTCCCGGGTGCTCTACGACGACACCCGGAACGACGTCGAGTACATCTTCGGTGATCGGATCGCCGAGCTCACCCAGGACGCCGACGGGGTCGACGTGGTCCTGCAGGGCGGCGAGCGGCGACGCTTCGACCTGGTGATCGGCGCCGACGGGCTGCACTCGTCGCTGCGGGCGATGGTCTTCGGGCCGCACGAGCGGTTCGTCCGCCACCTCGGGCTCGCGCTGGCCTTCTACACCGTGCCCAACGAATTCGGCCTGGGCCGTTGGCTGATGGACTTCCAGGAGCCCGAGACCGGGCGCACCGCGGGGCTGCGGCCCATCCCGGATGCCACCCGGGCGATGGCCATGTTCTCCTTCCCCGCCGCCGATCTCGACGTCGACTACCGCGACGTCGAGGCCCAGAAGCGCCTGCTGCGCGAGCGGATGACCGGCATGGGCTGGTCGGCCGCGCAGATCCTCACGCACCTGGACGACACCCCGGACTTCTACCTCGACCAGGTCGCCCAGGTGGTGATGGACCGCTGGTCGAGCGGGCGCGTCGGGCTGCTCGGGGACGCGGCGTTCAGCTCGTCTCCGATGTCCGGTCAGGGCACCGGGCTCGCGCTGGTCGGCGCGTACCTCCTGGCCGGCGAACTGGCCGCCGCGGACTGGGATCCGGAGGCCGGGTTCGCCGCCTACGAGAAGCGCATGCGTTCGTTCGTCGAGGCCAATCAGGAGATCGGCCGGATGCACGCGAGCATGCTCATCCCCGGATCCGATTCCGAGCCACCGGATTACGCCGGTGAATGGTTCACCGGCCTGATCGATCGCGCGATCAACGGCGCCGAACTGCCCGACTACGCCGGGGTTCCCGACTCCGGGGCCCAGGGCTGACCCCCGAACGTCGTCTCCTGCGTGGGTGATTCGGAGGCGACGTCCGAGGCGGTGGGTCAGCGGGCGGTGAAGCCACCGTCGACGGCCAGGGCCGCGCCGGTGATGAAGGAGGCTTCCTCGCTGAGGAGGAAGGCGCAGAAGGCCGCGATCTCCTCGGGGCGCGAGATGCGTCCGATGGGGTGCAGGGCGGCGATGGCGGCCTCGCCTTCGGGGGTGGCGCCCATGGAGTTTCGGAAGGCCGGGGTGTCCACCGCTCCGGAGGCGATGGCATTGACCCGGATGGACCGATCGGCGTTTTCCAGGGCCACGGCGCGGGTCAGGCCGACGACGGCGTGCTTGGCCGCGGTGTAGGGAGCCACCTGCGCCATGCCGACCACGCCGAGGTTGGAGGCGTTGTTGAGGATCGCGCCGCCTCCGCACGCGAGCAGTGCCGGAACCTGATGGCGCAGGCCGTAGTACACCGAGTCGAGGTTGAGGGCGAGTTCGGTGCGCCACGCCGCGGCATCGAGGGAGTGCACCGGGCCGTACGCGGTGACCGCGCCCGCATTGTTGAAAGCCCCGTCCAGGCGGCCGAATTCGGTGACGGCCACCGCGGTCAAGCGCTCCACATCGGCCTCGACCGTGACGTCGGTGGGCACGAATACCGCGCGCCCTCCCGCCTGGCGAATCTCCTCGGCCAGCCGGTCGCCCGCCTCCTTGCCGCGTGCTCCGAGCACGACCGCGCCGCCCTCCGCGGCGATCCTGCGCGCCACCGCCTCACCGATGCCCGAGGTGGCGCCCGTGATCAGAACAACCTTCGAATCGAACCGAGATCCCATGGCCGACTTCCCCTTACGCGAGAACGTGTTTTCGTTGACATGTCATATTCAACGCGGTGCGGAAGGGTGCGGCTGGCGGGAAATCGCCGTCGAGATTGACGTGTCATGTATTGGGGGCGGTGTGCTCCGGTCGGAACGTTCGCGTCGCGTCATGACCCGTGCTCGTCCGGCGGTGCACCCGCGAAGGCCGCACCACGGGTCGAGGCCGAATGTCTTGTCGCCGAACGGAACCGCGCCGACCGCGCCGACCCCTCAGGCCGAGAGCTCCAAGGGGAGGGTTGCTGCCGCGGCATAGCGGGCCAGGACCACCTCGGCCAGCAGGGGGTGCGCGCCGATGGTGTCGGCGTGGACGACGTCCGGGGCCGCGGTGAGGAGCCGGTCGGTGAGGAGGCCGGGGGCCAGGAACCAGGGGGCCAGCAGGATTCGGTCCGCGCCGCGCGCGTGCAACCGGGCGATGGCCTCGGTCACCGTCGGTTCGGTGGTGGCGAAGCAGATTTCGGTGGGCCGGCCGGTGAGCGTGCCCAGGCGGTCGGCGATCCGGGCGGTCTGTTCGTTCGCCGCGGCGGAGGAGGAACCGACGGCCGCGACGGCGATGCCGATCCGCTCGGGCAGTGCGTGCGGGTCGTTCGAACCCGCCGATCGAGTTGCGAGGGCCGCAGGCCGATTCATCGCTCCGGCAGGGTATTCGGCGGGTTCGGGACGCAGGGCGGAAGCTTGCGCACCGGAGCCGATGCGCGGCCGATCGACCGGCGCGTCGGTGAGCTGCTCGATCACGCGATCACGCAACGCCAGCAGCAGGCGTGGATCGGGGCCGAGGACGTCGGACTGGGTGAGCGTCAGGCGCGGGTGCCGCTGACGGGCGGCCGCGAGCAGGCCGGGTAGATCCCTGCGGGCGTGGAATGCGCTGCCCAGCAGCAGCGGAACCACTATCGCGTGCGAATGCCCCTCGGCGGCAACCGCATCCACGACCAAATCCACCGAGGGTGTGCTCAGGTCCAGGAACGCCAGCCGCACATCCAGATCCGGACGGGCCGCGGCGATCCGCTCGACGACGCTGTACATGGTCGCCGCCGAACGCGGATCCCGGCTGCCGTGCGCCACCGCGATCAGCACCGGGCGGTGGCCTGTGAAACCGGGGACGCGCCGACCACCCGGCCGGGCGGCCGGAACCGCTCCCGTGCCGGGTGATCGCATGTCAGGCCCCGACCTCGACGGCGGTCAGCGGGTCGCCGACCAGGCCCGCGGCCAGGGTATTGCCGCCGGCCGGGTCGATCAGCAGGAAGCTGCCGGTGTGCCGGTTGACGCTGTAGTCGTCGGCCACGATCGGGTCGGCCACGCGCACCGAGACCCGGCCGATGTCGTTGAGCGCCAGCGACTCCGGGTTGGGGTCCGCCGCCAGGTTCTGCTCGTCGAACCGCTCGATGAGCGCGCCGACGATGGCCTGCGTGGTGCGGGTGCCGTGCTTGAGCAGCAGGCGCGCGCCAGGCTTGAGCGGTTTGTCGCCCAGCCAGCACAGGGTCGCGTCGAACGAGTCGATCGGCTCGGGCGCGTCCACGGCGGCGGTGATGGTGTCCCCGCGCGAGACGTCCACATCATCGGCCAGGATCAGCGTGACGCTGCGGCCCGGCTGCGCGGAGAGCAGTTCACCGTTCGGAGTGTCGATGCGCTCGACGGTGGTGCGGGTGCCAGACGGCAGCACCACGACCTCGTCGCCCTTCTTGACCACACCGGCCGCGACCTGACCCGCGTACCCGCGGTAGTCCGGGTATTCGGCGGTGCGGGGGCGGATCACGTACTGCACCGGGAAGCGCAGACCGACCTCGTGACGGCGCGCGTCCGCGTCCGCGGGCACGGACTCCAGGTGCTCGATCAGCGACGGGCCGGTGTAGTACGGCGTGTTCGCCGAGCGCGAGGCGACATTGTCACCGTGCAGCGCCGACACCGGAATCTCCACGACGTCCTCGGCAGCCCAGCCGAGTTTCGTTGCCAGCTCCCCGAATTCGGTGCGAATGCGCTCGAACACCCCGGCCGGATCATCGACCAGGTCGATCTTGTTCACGGCCAGCACCAGCTTCGGCACGCCGAGCAGCGCCATCACCGCGGCGTGGCGGCGGGTCTGCTCGATGACGCCCTTGCGCGCGTCCACCAGCAGGATCACCAGCTGCGCGGTGGACGCACCGGACACCGTGTTGCGGGTGTACTGCACGTGTCCCGGGGTGTCGGCGAGCACGAAGGACCGCTGCGGCGTGGCGAAGTAGCGGTACGCCACGTCGATCGTGATGCCCTGCTCGCGCTCGGCGCGCAGGCCGTCCACCAGCAGCGACAGATCCGGAGTGGCCAGACCCTTGTCGACCGAGGCGCGGGTGACCGCGTCGATCTGGTCCGCCAGAACGGATTTCGTGTCGTACAGCAGGCGTCCCACCAGGGTGGACTTACCGTCGTCGACCGATCCGGCAGTGGCTAGTCGGAGTAGGTCGGACATCAGAAGTAGCCCTCTCGCTTACGGTCTTCCATGGCCGCCTCGGAGACGCGGTCGTCTCCGCGGGTCGCGCCACGCTCGGTCAGTCGCGACGCCGCCACCTCGGCGAGAATCGCCTCGTTGTCGGCCGCGTCGGAAAGGATTGCGCCGGTGGTGGATCCGTCGCCGACGGTGCGGTAGCGCACCGACTTGGTCAGCAGTTCTTCGCCATCGGCGGGACCGCCCCAGGAACCGGGCGTCATCCACATGCCGTCACGCTGGTACACCGGGCGCTGGTGGGAGTAGTAGATGCTCGCCAGCTCGATGTCCTCGCGGGCGATGTAGCGCCAGATATCCAGCTCGGTCCAGTTGGAGATCGGGAACACCCGCACGTGCTCGCCCGGAGCGTGCTTGCCGTTGTACAGGTTCCACAGCTCGGGGCGCTGCCGCTTGGGATCCCAGCGGCCGAACGCGTCACGCAACGAGAAGATGCGCTCCTTGGCGCGCGAACGCTCCTCGTCGCGGCGACCGCCACCGAAGACCGCGTCGAAACGGTTGTCGTTGATGGAGTCCAGCAGCGGCACGGTCTGCAGCGGATTGCGGATCCCGTCCGGGCGCTCGGTCAGGCGGCCGTCGGCCAGGTACTCCTCGACCGAGGCGACATGCAGTCGCAGACCGTACTTTTCGACGATCTTGTCGCGGAACTCGAGCACCTCGGAGAGGTTGTGCCCGGTGTCCACGTGCAGCAGCGTGAACGGCAGCGGCGCGGGCCAGAAGGCCTTGAGCGCCAGGTGCAGCAGCACCGTGGAGTCCTTGCCGCCGGAGAACAGGATCACCGGCCGCTCGAACTCGCCCGCCACCTCGCGGAAGATGTGGATCGATTCGCTCTCCAGCGCGGAGAGCGTGTCGAATTCGTCGAGTGAGGCGAGCGCATCGAGCTCGGCACCGGTTTCGAATGTCGTCATGATGCGTGCAACCCGCATTCGGTCTTGGCGAGGCCGGCCCAGCGGCCGCTTCGCGGATCGGATCCCGGTTCCGGCTTCCGTGTGCACGGAGCGCAACCGATGGACGGATATCCCTCCTCCACAAGGGGATTGACGAGGATGCCATTGGCCTCGATGTACTCGGCCATCTCCTCGTCGGACCAGGCGGCGATCGGATTGATCTTCACCAGGCCGAAGCCCTCGTCGAACGAGATGAGGGGAGCGTTGGCGCGCGTCGGCGATTCGACGCGGCGGATGCCGGTCACCCAGGCGTTGTAGCCCGCGAGCGACTTCTGCAGCGGAACCACCTTGCGCAGCCGGCAGCATTCGGCGGCGTCACGGGCGAACAGATCCTTGCCCAGCAGCTGATCCTGTTCGGCCACACTGGCTTCCGGCTGCACGTTCACGACGTTCACGCCGTACACCAGCTCGACCGCGTCACGCGTGCCGATGGTCTCGGCGAAGTGGTAGCCGGTATCGAGGAACAGCACGTCGACCCCGGCGTGCACCTGCGCGGCCAGCTGCACCAGCACCGCGTCCTGCATGTTCGAGGCGACGATGTAGTTGGTCCCGAAGTTGTCCTCGGTCCACTGCAGCAGTTCCTGCGCGGTGGCGTTCGGGCCCAAGTCGGCGGCGCCCTTCTCGGCCAGCGCGCGTAGGTCGGTTTCAGCGAGTTTCGTCGTGGTCATTGCTATCTCCCAACTACCGCAGGTCTGCCTCGTCGGCGCGGACCGCCCACTGCGCGAACCGCTCGCCCTCATCGCGGCTCTTCACGAAATTGCGAGTCACACGCTCGATGTAGTCGCCGAGCTCGACACTGGTCACCTTGTGCTGACGCAGCTTGCGACCGAAGCCGCTGTCCAGCCCGAGACTGCCTCCGAGATGAACCTGGAAGCCCTCGATCTGATTCCCCTCGCCGTCGTCGACGAGCATGCCCTTGAAGCCGATATCCGCGATCTGCGAGCGACCGCAGGAGTTCGGGCAACCGTTGATGTTCACGGTGATGGGCACGTCTATATCGGTGGCGATATCCGCCATCCGCTCGTCCAGCTCGGGGGCGAGCACCTGCGAGCGCTTGCGCGTCTCGGTGAACGAGAGCTTGCAGAACTCGATACCGCTGCACGCCAGCAGATTTCGCCGCCACTGGGTGGGACGCCCGTGCAGGCCGAGCGGCTGCAGCTCGTCGATCAGCCAGTCGACCTTGTCGTCGGGCACGTCGAGCACGATCAGCTTCTGGTACGGGGTGAAACGGATCCGGTCCGACCCGACGGCCTCGACGGCGTCGGCGACCTTGGTCAGGATGGTGCCCGAGACGCGACCGGCGATGGGGGAGAATCCGATGGCATTGAGGCCGTTGCGCAGCTTCTGCACGCCGATGTGGTCGATCGGGCGGTCCGGCTTGGCCGGGGCGGGTCCGTCGATCAGCTTGCGCTTCAGGTACTCGGTCTCGAGCACCTCGCGGAACTTCTCGACGCCCCAGTCCTTGACCAGGAACTTGATGCGGGCCTTGGTGCGCAGGCGGCGGTAGCCGTAATCGCGGTACAGCGAGACCACGGCCTCCCACACGTCCGGGACCTCGTCCAGCGGCACCCATGCGCCGAGTCGCTGGGCGAGCATCGGATTGGTGGAGAGCCCGCCGCCGACCCACAGGTCCAGGCCGGGTCCGTGCTCGGGATGCTCGACGCCGACGAACGCGACGTCGTTGATCTCGTGCACCACGTCCTGCTGACCGGAGATGGCGGTCTTGAACTTGCGCGGCAGGTTGGAGTATTCCTTCTTGCCGATGTAGCGCTTGACGATCTCGTCGATGGCCGGGGTCGGGTCGAGCACCTCGCCGAACGATTCGCCCGCGAGCGGGGAACCGAGCACCACGCGCGGGCAGTCGCCGCACGCCTCGGTGGTGTGCAGGCCGACCGATTCGAGCCGCCGCCAGATCTCCGGCACGTCCTCGATCCGGATCCAGTGGTACTGCACGTTCTCGCGGTCCGAGAGGTCCGCGGTGTCGCGGCCGAACTCGGTGGAGATGCCGCCCAGGACTCGCAGCTGGTTCAGGTTCAGGGCGCCCGCGTCGCAGCGCACCCGCATCATGAAGTACTCGGCCTCGAGCAGGTCGATGTTCTCGTCGCCGGTGAAGGTGCCGTCGTAGCCCTGCTCACGCTGGGTGTACAGACCCCACCAGCGCATGCGGCCACGCAGATCGCTCTTGTCGATCGAGGCGAAACCCTGCTTGGAGTAGATGTTCTCGATGCGCGCGCGGACGTTGAGCGGGTTGTCGTCCTTCTTGCTCTGCTCGTTCGCGTTGAGCGGCTCGCGGTAGCCGAGCGCCCACTGGCCCTCGGACTTGCGGCGTACCGGCTTGCCGGTGCGTTCGCGCGGAGCGACGGGCGCTTCCGAACGCGGACGGTCCGAACGCACACGACGTTCCACGGCAGGCCGGACAGGCTTTGCGGGAGTGGCGGATTCGGAACTATTGGCGTCGGTGCTCGACGTCATAGGGGTCGCTCCTGAAGGTCTTGCGGGCAGGCGGGAGGGGCTGACTCACGCCTCCGATAACAGCGAAATCGGCTCGTACAGCGTCAGAAAGGACGCGGAACCCGGTACGGGGGAGGCCGATCTACCGGAGGCTTTCCGGCAGACAGCTCGCGCTGCAGACACGCTTGAAGTCGACGTGGCGGCGTGCCACGAGTCGTACTCCGAGTGCAGTCATGGAGCTTATTGTGCCACGTCAACGGGGTCGTTCCGACCGCCGGACGATATTTTCCGGACTTTCGAGGGAAATCCCCTGGATAGAAGACCCCATTTGTGACAGGTGTCATAGATCGGGCGAAGTTGATCTCTGGACGCTTGACCTGAACGCCTGTCGAGGTTCCACGATTGTGTCATGACAACAGCAGACATCGACACCGGCGCCGAACTCGACGCCATTCACGCCGTCGTCGCGGCGGTGGCGAAGGCGCAGCGCGCCGAGGACGCCGACGCCTTCCTCGCGCTCTTCCATCCCGACGCCATCTGGACCACCGGCGGCGGTCGATTCCTCGACGGGCTCGACGAGATCTCGGAGTTCACCCGCAAGGTGATCGTCGGCGCGACCGAGGACGGGTACGCCACCTACGAACCGTTCTTCGTCCGCTTCATTCGGCCCGACGTCGCCGTGGTGAAGGTCCGGCAGCGGTACTTCGGCCACGACGGGGACCTCCGGGCCGAGGGTTCGCCGCTCTACGGCATGACCAAGGAGGGCGGACGCTGGTTGCTCACCTTCTGCCAGAACACCCCTGTCGTGGATCACTGATCGGGCTCGCGGCGGTTCGCCGACCGGGTTCGCTCGCCTCGGTCAATCGTGGTGCGCGGGCGGGCTCGGCGGGGTGGTGTTCGCGGTGACGCGCTGCACCTCCGCCAGCTCGGGGGAGTGCAGCCAATCCGGCCGGTACACGAATCCCAAAGGCAGATACTCGGATTCGACATCGATCGACATGCCCAGGTCGTGAGCCCAGCAGGCCAGGCCGAGCAGTGGCAGCGACATCGTCGCCTCCGGGTCGTGCCGCCAGGTGTCGGTGTCGAAGAACGTCCGATGGGCGCGCAGCCCGTTCGCCAGTTCCCAGGAGAACCCGTTCTGATCGCGCGCGGCCAATCGGGCGAACACCTCGATCGACGGCCGCAGCAACTGGCTCACCGGGGATTGTGCGCCCAGCCGGCTGGTCGTGTCGATGCCCCACGCCTGCTCGGTCACCGCGTCCGGGCCGTAGCGCCACGCGTCCTGCAGGATCCGGGCCCATTCGTAATGGCACTCGTCGAAGGCTGTGCCGCCGTATTCGCGGAGGCGTTCGATCGGATAGGACGCCAGTTCGCGCAGGGCGTCCTCGTCCCGGGCGATGACGGCCCACCAGAACGCGGCTCGCCAGCCCGCGACGCGGTCGTGCCGGTCGAAGCCGGATTCGATGCCGGCGGCGCGGAAGCGATCGGTCACGGTGCGGGACGCCATCTCCGCGTAGAACCACGACTGCGGATTGACCGCGTGCGCATCCCAGATGAGCGCTCGTGCCAGCAGTTCCCCGCCGAAGGACCGGGCGAAGTTGGGGCCGTCGGCTCGCACCGGGGGCATCGGGATCCGATAGACGGTCGGGGCCACCGATCCCGCCTCCACCGCCTCGATCGCGAACGCGTCCATGTCGTGCCGGGGAACGGTCTCGACCACCCGATCGTCGTCATCCCACATGGCCTGCCCCCGTTGTCGCTCCCCGAATGAACTCGCTGGGAATGTTGCCGGATTCGGCTCCGGTCCGCATGCCTGGAATATCCGGGCTTGTCGCGGCGGAGCGAACTCGCTACTGTCGGCGACGGACAAGTCGTTACATTCTGTAACTGCTTTCGAGGAGGATCCATGTCCGCTGATCGAACCGATCGGGAGTCGACCGCGGCACGATTCGCCGAGGCGAACCAGCGGGAGTTCGACCGCTGCCAGGACGCCGTGGATGCCGGGGAATACCCGCGAGCGCGGGCGCGGCTCGCCGATCTGCACTGGTTCGCGCACGACGACCCGCGTATCCACACGCTGATCCATCGGCTCGAACGCGACGTGGCCCGGCGCACCGGCGACGCCCGAACCGCTCGAAATCGAATCCTGCCTGTGCTTTTCGCGAGTGTGGTCGCCCGGCTCGAACGCCTGGCTCCCCGCTATCACGCCGAGGCGCTCATCGACGCGCCGCCGTCCGTGGCGTACGCCGTCCTGACCGATTTCGCCCGCTACCCGGAGTGGAATCCATGGCTGACCTCGGTCACCGGTTCGCCGAGTCCGGGCTCCGAGGTCTCGGCCGAGGTCCGGCTCGGCGGCAAGCTCGAGCGGGTCGCCCACGAGGTCACCGTCGCCCTGCCCGATCACCGATTCGCTTGGCGCGACAGGGGATTGATCACCCTGCTCGCCGGCGGCAACCGCCTGCGCATCCTGCTCCCCGAGGGCGAGGGCACCCGCCTGATCGTCCGCCTCGCGCTCACCGGGCCACTCTCCTTCCTCGCCCACACGCTGTACGGCGCCTCCCTCGCCCGTGACTTGACCGCGGAAACCCGAGCCCTCGCCGACCGCGCCCGGGCGATCCACGCGGGCGCGGTGTCCGTCTGAACCCTGTCGGGCCAGGGTGGGTGGGGTGTGATGGGGGCGACTCGTCACACTGGGGGGATGACGAAGATCGCCGATCCGGCCACCGTGGATCAGCCTGAGCTGGTGCTGCGCGATTTCGGTGGCGGGCCGTTCGGGATCTACATTCACGTGCCGTTCTGCGCGACTCGGTGCGGATACTGCGATTTCAACACCTATACGGCGGGGGAGTTGGGGACCTCGGCGTCGCCGCAGTCCTGGTTCGAGGCGCTGCGGGGGGAATTGGCCACGGCCGCTGCGCGATTCGAGGAGTTTCCGAGCGCGGTGCCGCCGGTACACACGGTGTTCGTCGGGGGCGGGACGCCGTCGCTGCTGGGCGGTGACGGGCTCGCGGACGTGCTCACCGCGATTCGCGACAACTTCACGCTGGCTCCCGGAGCCGAGGTGACCACCGAATCGAATCCGGAGTCGACCTCACCCGCGTTCTTCGAGCGGCTGCTCGAGGGTGGATTCACCCGGGTGTCGCTGGGAATGCAGTCCGCGGCGCCGCACGTGCTGAAGGTGCTCGATCGCACGCACACGCCGGGGCGGGCGGTCGCGGCGGCGCGGGAGGCGCGAGCCGCCGGATTCGGGCACGTCAATCTGGACCTGATCTACGGGACGCCGGGGGAGCGGGACGCGGACCTCGACGCCAGCCTGGACGCGGTGCTCGCGGCGGGAGTCGATCATGTGTCGGCGTATTCACTGATCGTCGAGGACGGGACGGCGCTGGCGCGCCGGGTACGCCGCGGTGAACTGCCCGCGCCCGACGACGATGTGCTCGCCGCGCGATACGAGCGCATCGACTCCCGGCTCGAGGCGGCGGGCCTGCGCTGGTACGAGGTCTCGAACTGGGCCGCCGACGAGGACGCGCGGTGCCGCCACAACCTCGGATACTGGGACGGAGGGGACTGGCTCGGAGCCGGCCCCGGCGCGCACAGCCATGTGGGTGGGGTGCGCTGGTGGAACGTGAAACACCCTGCGCGGTACGCGGATCGGGTCGCGCTCGGCGGATTGCCCGCGGCCGGATGGGAGACGCTCACCGAGCAGGAGCAGTACACCGAGCGTGTGATGCTCAAGGTGCGGCTGCGGACGGGGCTGCTCGTGCAGGAGCTGGACGCGTCGGGTCGTGCCGCGGCGGAAGGCGTCATCGCCGACGGGTTGGCCGAACGGATCCAGGGTCGGCTGCATCTCACCGATCGGGGACGGTTGCTGGCGGATGGGGTCGTGCGGACACTGCTCACCTAGGCGAATCCGGCCTCCTGCTCCACGAACGGCACGGAATCGACGGTTTTCCGCCGGATTTCGCCGCCCGGCGGAGCTACAGGCCGACGAACCGATCGCCCCCATCCGCCGCACCGGGTAGCTACGCTCGGTACGACACCCACCCCCAGCGTTGGCGAGGAAGTCGTCATGTTCGACGATGACATAGTTCCCTTCACCATCGAGGTCCCCGCCTCGCAACTGCGGGATCTGCGCCGCCGCCTCGACGAGACCCGCTGGCCGGAACAGATTTCGGGCGTGGGATGGAGTCGCGGCGCGCCGGTGGACCAGCTGCGGGAACTGGCGACGTATTGGGCGGAACGATTCGACTGGCGGCGCTGGGAGAAGCGGCTCAATGCCTATCCGCAGTACACGACGGTCATCGACGGTGCGCGGATTCACTTCCTGCACATCAGATCCCGCGCCGAGTCCACCCCACTGCTGCTGTTGCACGGCTGGCCGGGATCGGTGGTGGAATTCCTCGAGGTCATCGAACCGCTCACCGATCCGGAGGACGGCGGTCCCGCCTTCCACCTGATCATCCCGTCCCACCCCAACTTCGGATTCTCCGGTCCGGCACCGGATTCGGGCTGGGACAGCATCCGCACCGCGCGCGCGTACGCCGAACTCATGCACCGCCTGGGCTATCCCCGCTACGGGGTGCAGGGCGGCGATTACGGTGCGTATATCGGGCCGGACGTGGGACGCATCGACCCGGACCGGGTGATCGGCGTGCACGTGAACGCGGCTACCGGCGGTTTCATCCCCTACGGCCCGGTCCCCGAGGACGTCGTGGCCACTCTCACCGAGGCCGAGCAGCAGCGCCTCGCGATCCTGGCCGGATTCCTCGCCGACGGCAGCGGTTATTTCCGCATCCAGGGCACCCGCCCGCACACGCTCGGCTTCGGACTCGCCGATTCCCCTGCCGGACAGCTGGCGTGGATCGTGGAGAAGTTCCACGCGTGGAGCGGGCTCACCGGCACACTCGAGGAGCGGGTCGACCGGGATCAGATGCTCGCCAACATCGCCGTCTACTGGTTCACCAACACCGGCGGTTCCTCCGCCCAGATGTACTACGAGACACTGCATTCCGGAATTCGACCGACCTTCTCCCGAACCCCGACGGCGGTAGCGAATTTCGCGGGCGATCCGGCCATCCGCCGCTTCGCCGAACAGCTCAACACGATCGTGCGCTGGACCGACTTCGACTCCGGCGGGCATTTCGCCGCCATGCAGTCCCCGGAACTGTTGGTCGCGGACATTCGGTCCTTCTTCACGGGCCTGGCGTGACCGCCGAGCGACTGCCCGCCTCGCGCTGAGCCGGGTCGGCTCAGGTTCGCAGGCAGTCGCGCGGGCAATGTCCGGGCGGGCCACTAAACTGGATTTCGGATATCCCGGGAATCAGCGTGGTAAGTCATGCCGATGCGGCTGTGCGAGCAGCCGGACATTCGGTGATGCGCACGCGATCCGAAGGCGAAGCGAGGAGGTGGGGATGTCGAGCACCGAGCAGCGACGGCTGGAAGTCCTGCGGGCGATCGTCGCGGACTACATTTCGACCAAGGAGCCGATCGGCTCCAAGACGCTGGTGGAACGCCACAATCTGGGCGTCTCGAGCGCGACCGTCCGCAACGATATGGCGGTGCTCGAGGCGGAGGGCTACATCGCCCAGCCGCACACCAGCTCGGGACGTATCCCCACCGACAAGGGGTACCGGCAGTTCGTCGATCACATCTCCGAGGTGAAACCGCTCTCCAACGCCGAGCGCCGGGCCATCACCGACTTCCTGGAGAGCGGCGTCGATCTCGACGACGTGCTGCGCCGCGGCGTGCGCCTGCTCGCTCAGCTGACCCGGCAGGTCGCCATGGTGCAGTACCCGACCGTGTCGGCCTCGACCGTGCGGCACATCGAGGTGGTGGCGCTCAATCCCGCGCGACTGCTGCTGGTCGTGATCACCGACACCGGGCGCGTGGAACAGCGGCTGGTGGATCTGGGCAATGTGATCAAGGAAGAGGATCTGACCGCACTGCGCGCCATGCTCGGCAAGGCCATGGACGGCAAGCGCCTGGCCATCGCCTCCGCGGCGGTCGCGGAACTGCCCGAACATTCGCCCGCGCGACTACGGGACGTGCTCGTGCGGGTCTCGACCACTCTCGTGGAGACGCTCGTCGAACACCCGGAGGAGCGATTGGTGCTCGGCGGCACCGCCAACCTCACCCGCAATGCGGGCGATTTCGCGGGCAACGGTTTTCCCGGTTCGCTCCGCAATGTCCTCGAAGCGCTGGAAGAGCAGGTCATCGTGCTCAAGCTGCTGGCCGCGGCCCAGTATCCGGGTACCGTGACCGTGCAGATCGGGGAGGAAACCAAGGTCGAACAGATGCGTGGGACGGCCGTGGTGTCCACCGGTTACGGCATGCCCGGTACGGTGCTGGGAGGTATGGGGGTGCTTGGGCCGACCCGCATGGACTACCCGGGCACCATTGCCTCGGTGGCCGCGGTGGCCCGATACATCGGTGAGGTGCTCGCCGAACGGTGAGCAAGCGGCGAGACGAAACAGGACTAGAGAGCGCAAGTGGCACGGGACTATTACGGACTGCTCGGCGTCGCACAGAACGCGACCGACCAGGAGATCAAGCGCGCCTATCGCAAGCTGGCACGCGAACTTCATCCCGACGTCAACCCGGAAACGGAGGCGCAGGAGAAGTTCCGCGAGGTGTCCGCGGCGTACGAGGTCCTGTCGGACCCCGAGAAGCGTCGCGTCGTCGACCTCGGCGGTGACCCGCTCGAATCCGGCGGTGGTGGCCAAGGCTTCTCCGGAGCCGGCTTCGGCGGACTCGGCGACGTGTTCGAGGCCTTCTTCGGCGGTATGAACTCCTCCGGCGGCGCGCGCAAGCCGCGCGGTCGGGTGCAGCCCGGCGCGGATTCGCTGCTGCGAACCCGACTCTCGCTGCAGGAGTGCGCGGTCGGCGTCACCAAGCATCTGACCGTCGACACCGCGATCATCTGCGACCTGTGCACGGGCTCGGGCACCAACGGCAACTCCAAGCCGGTGCGCTGCGAAACCTGTGGCGGTGCAGGCGAAGTGCAGACCATCCAGCGTTCCTTCCTGGGCCAGGTCATGACCTCGCGGCCCTGCCCCACCTGCCGTGGCGCGGGCGAGACCATCCCCGATCCCTGCCGCAAGTGCGGCGGCGACGGACGAGTGCGCTCGCGTCGCGAGATCGCCGCGCCGATTCCGGCCGGTGTGGCCAGCGGCATGCGGGTGCGGCTCGCGGCTCAGGGCGAGGTCGGCCCCGGCGGCGGTCCCGCCGGTGATCTGTACGTCGAGATCGTGGAGCAGCCGCACGACACCTACGTGCGCGACGGCGACGACCTGCACTGCACCATCCGGGTGCCGATCGTGGACGCCGCCCTCGGCACCACCGTCGTCGTGGACACCATCCTGGACGGGCCGGTCGAACTCACCATCCCCGCGGGCACCCAGCCCGGCGAGGTCTCGGTGCTGCGCGGGCACGGCATGCCGAAGTTGCGCGCCAACTCGCGTGGTGACCTCATCGCGCACCTGGACATCGTGATCCCGACGAAGCTCGACTCCAAGCAGACGGACCTGCTGCGCAAGTACAAGGAAATGCGCGGCACCGAACGCACCGAAGTTCTCTCGGCCCAGTCCGAGCACAACAGCGGCCTGTTCGCTCGTCTGCGCGCGTCGTTCAGCGGTCGCTGATCCGTTGGCCGCCACCGTCTTCTACCTCGACGAGATTCCCGAACCGGGTGCGACCGCGGTCCTGGACGGCCCCGAGGGCCGCCATGCCGCGACGGTGCGTCGCATCCGGGTGGGAGAACCCATCACCCTGTCCGACGGACACGGTGTGCTCGCCGACTCGGAAGTGATTGGGGCCCAGAAGGACCGGCTGGAGCTGAAGGTCCTCTCCCGCCGGATCGCCGAACCGGTGACCCCGCAGGTCACCGTGGTGCAGGCGCTGCCCAAGTCCGACCGCTCCGAACTCGCGGTCGAGCTCATGACCGAGGCCGGCGCGGACGCGATCGTGCCCTGGCAGGCCGCGCGCTGCGTCGCCAACTGGGAAGGCAAGGCCCGCAAGGGCGTCGAGAAGTGGACGGCCGCCGCCCGCCAGGCCGCGCGCCAATCCCGGCGCCCCTACATTCCGGACGTCTCCGATCTGCACTCCACCCGCGAGGTGCTGACGCTGATCGACACCGCCAAGGCCGGCGGTGCGGTCATCGCGGCGCTGCACGAATCCGGCGCCTCGCGCTTCACCGAACTCCCGCTGGCCCAGGCCCCCGAGGTGATCCTCATCGTCGGACCCGAAGGCGGCCTGGACGATTCGGAACTCACGGCCCTCGCCGCGGCCGGCGCCGACATAGTCCTGCTCGGCCCCACCGTCCTGCGTACCTCCACCGCCGCGGCGGTGGCCCTCGGCGCGCTGGGAGCATTGACCTCCCGCTGGTGAGCATGCCGCGCCGAGCAAGCCCCGCGGCCGAGCAAGCACCGCGGCGCCCCGAGTCCTGGTGGCGTGGTTCAGGGCTGGTCTGTGATGGTGTACCAGAGCGGCGCGAGGGTGCGCGAGCGTCGAGGCCGCTGCCGAGTCGGCTGCAGCGCGGTTCGATGCATCCGGCAGCGCCGAGTGGTAGTAGCACCGACTGCCTGCCCTCGAGTACCACGACGCCCTGCCCCACGCGCACCGCCCGGTCGTCGACGGACCCGGCGGTCCCGATCACCGGCCTACGCGAACAAACATCTCTACGGTCGGGTCCTGGGCGATGTGTGTCGTAGGCGGGCGGTCAAGGTCGCTGCCAGCAGTATGAGGGCGGCGACGTAGACGCTGAGACCGGCCCAGCCGTGTGCGGTGTAGGCCAGGCCCGCCGCCGCGCCGATGACCGAGCTGCCGAGGTAGTAGGCGAACAGGTAGAGGGACGAGGCGGCGGCTCGGTTCCCGGTGGCGGCCGCGCCGACCCAGGAGCTGGCTACGGAATGAGCGGCGAAAAAGCCTGCGGTCCAGAGGAAGACGCCGAACAGCAGGGTGGGCAGGCGGTCCGGGAGGGTGCAGGCCAGGCCGAGAGCCATGGTGAGAATGGCGACGGTGAGGATGCGGGGGCGTCCGAGGCGGTCGGCCAGGCGGCCCGCGATCGTCGAGGACGCGGTGCCCGCCAGATACAGGACGAAGACCGAACCGGCTGCGGCGGCGGACAATCCGAAGGGCGAGGCGATCAGGCGGTACCCCAGGAAGTTGTAGACCGAGACGAAGCCGCCCATCAGGACGAAGGCCAGGGCGAAGAGGGGGAGCAGGGTGCGGTTGCGGAGATGACCCGCCAGATCGGCCGCGACCGAGCGGATGTCGACCGGAACGGGGGTGAATCGTCTGGACGGCGGAAGGGCGCGCACGAACCAGACGGTGCAGAGCGCGGCGGCGGTCGCGACCACGGCCTCGCCCCAGCGCCACGAGCCCAGCTCGAGGGTGAAGGCCGGAAGCAGCCGTCCCGCAAGACCTCCGATGCTGGTGCCCGACACATAGACGCCCATCGCCGCGCCCAGATTCGCCGCACCGATCTCCTCGGCCAGATACGCCATGGCCACGGCCGGTACGCCCGCCAGCGCGATCCCCTGCACCGCGCGACCGAGCAGCAGCACGTCGAGGGTGGGGCTGAACGGCAGCAGCAGTCCGATCACGGCCGCGGTCACCGCCGAGGTGAACATGACCCTGGTACGCCCGAATCGTCCCGAGAGCACGCTCACGGGCACGATCGCCAGCGCCAGCAGGCCGGTGGTCAGTGAAACAGCCAGTGCCGCATGGGCGGGCGTCGCCCCGAACGCTGTCGACAAACTCGGCAGCAGCGCCTGAGCGCTGTACATCGACGTGAAGGTGGTGAGCCCCGCCGCGAACAACGCGATCCTGATCCGCCGCTCATGGCCGGACCGATTGCCCTGCGCCGCGGCGGAATCGCCGTGTCGCCGAATCTCGTGTCGACGTCCTGCGCGGGCCGCGGAAGCCGCTGTGCGTGCGGCGGCGGTGTGTCCGGTGGTGTGTGCGGCGGCAGTGCGTCCGTCGGTGCTCGTTGTGTGCGCGGTGACGATCGCGTGTCCCGGGGCGGCCGCTGTGCGCGCGGCGGCCGTGTCTCCCGTGGCAATGGCGATGGGTGCGGTGGCTGCCGCATCCGCGACGGCAGCCCTGCGTCCGTTGGCGGCCGGTGTATGTGTGGCGGCGAGTGCGTGTCCGGCGCCTACCGGTTGGCGTGCGGGGATGGGGCCGACCCCCCGATCCTGCCGGTCACGGGCGATGTCACCGCCGAACTCGGTACGGGTGGCGGTCGCGGAGTCGGCGGGAGTCTCGGTCACCGGCTCAGAATGTGCTCATGATCCTTCCGAAAGGAAATGCATAATGAACGGGATGCTTATTCCGCAGGCGCATTAGCGGTGGTCAGGTAGGGGAGGCCGATGGTGGCGAGTGACGACTTGCACTGGTTCACGATGCTCGCGGAGTTGGAGCGGGTGGGGGCCGCGGCCGAACGGTTGCACCTGACCCAGCCGACCCTGTCGCGGATGCTGGCCCGGCTGGAGCGGCAGCTCGGGGTGCGATTGTTCGACCGGCACGGGAAACGGTTGGCTCTCAACGATTTCGGGCGGGTCTACTACGAGCACGCGCGTCGCGCGCAGGCCGAGCTCGATGCCGCCGCCCGGGAACTGGCGGATCTGGCCAATCCCGCGCAGGGCGTCGTGCGGCTCTCGTTCCTGCACTCGTTCGGGGCGCGGCTGGTTCCAGAGTTGATCTCTGGTTTTCGCCGGGGCTCGGCCCGGATCACCTTCACCCTCAACCAGGACGCGGTCGAATCGGTGACCGAGCGCGTGCTGGACGGCACCGCCGACCTGGGCCTGGTGTCTCCGAGGCCCGGGGTTCCCGGCCTGGGCTGGCGCACTCTGCAACATCAGCTGCTGGCGCTCGCGGTCCCGGCCGATCATCGGCTGGCCGCACGCCGCCAGGTCCGCCTGGCCGAGGCCGCCGACGCCGACTTCATCACCATGCACCTCGGTTTCGGTATGCGCCGTATCCTCGACGACCTCTGTGCCGCAGCCGATTTCCGCCCGCGCATCACCTTCGAGTCCAGCGATCTGGTGACGGTGTCGGGTCTGGTGGCGGCGGGCCTGGGGGTCTCGATACTTCCGCTCGAGGAACCTCCCGTGCGAGGACCGCTGCCCGCCCCGGTATTGATTCCGCTGACAGATCCGGGCGCGAGCAGGGCCGTCGGACTCATCTGGTCCGCCTCGGCGGTACCGTCGGAGGCCGTTCGCCGCTTCCGCGAGTTCGTCCTGGCGCGGTCGCAATCAGCCCCCTGAGCGTGCGATCGGCAAGTAACGCCCCGGCCGCGAGGACGCGGCGGTCTCGCGTCGCCCCTGCTGGTAGCGGTCTATTCACTGGGCGCTGTCGGTCCTCAGCGCTAAACTTTCATCAGGAAGTGCGGCTCGAGACCGGAAAGCAGGCTATAGCCACTTTTGAGAACACCAGGCGAGATCGGTGACCAGAACACACCCATTGCCAGCATCGGGGCTGGTGGCGACGGGTCCGGACCGGCGGGGCGAACAGTTCGCTCCAGCATCGAATTGGCCCCCGAGTCGGTGTTCGGATTCCTGGGTTCGGCTGATGAGAACCTGCGTGAACTCGAGCGTCTGCTCGACGCCGACATTCACGTGCGCGGCAACTCCATCACCCTTACCGGCAAGCCCGGCGACGTGGCCCTCGCGGAACGCGTCATCGCCCAGCTGGTGGCCTTGACCGCCCGCAACCGGGTCGTCACCGCGGAGGCCGTGCGGCACACCTACTCCATGCTCACCGAGGGTTCTTCGGACTCGCCGGCCGAGGTGCTGAGTCTGGACATCCTGTCCCGGCGCGGCAAGACCATCCGGCCCAAGACCCTCAACCAGAAGCGCTATGTCGACGCCATCGACTCGAACACCATCGTGTTCGGCGTCGGCCCGGCCGGTACCGGCAAGACGTATCTGGCCATGGCCAAGGCCGTGCAGGCGTTGCAGAGCAAGCAGGTCACCCGCATCATCCTGACTCGGCCGGCGGTCGAGGCGGGTGAGCGGCTGGGCTTCCTGCCGGGCACGCTCAACGAGAAGATCGATCCGTATCTGCGCCCGCTCTACGACGCCCTGCACGACATGATGGACCCGGAAGCCATTCCCAAGCTCATGGCGGCCGGTGTCATCGAGGTCGCGCCGCTGGCGTACATGCGCGGTCGCTCGCTGAACGATTCGTTCATCATTCTCGACGAGGCGCAGAACACCACGGCCGAGCAGATGAAGATGTTCCTCACCCGTCTGGGCTTCGGCTCGAAGATGGTGGTGACCGGCGACACCAGCCAGGTCGACCTCCCGCACGGCGCGCGCTCCGGCCTGCGCACGGCGACGGAGGTGCTGGCGGATGTCGACGATATCCATATCGCCACGCTCACCAGCAGCGATGTGGTTCGTCACCGGCTCGTCGGCGAGATCGTCGACGCGTACGACCGCTACGAGGCCGACACACGCGCGCCGGTCGCGGCGCACTACCCGGGCAACCGCGCCGAACGGCGTGCCGCGAGCCGATCGGAGCGACGCTGACCTCGGCCATTAGGCTGAGCCGGTGAGTATCGAGATCGCCAACGAATCGGGTATCGAGGTATCCGAAGAAGAACTGGTCAGCGTCGCGCGCTTCGCGATCGGTCAGATGGATGTGCATCCGGCCGCGGAGCTGTCGATGGTGTTGGTCGATCTCGACACCATGGCGGACCTGCACGTGCGCTGGATGGACCTACCGGGTCCGACCGACGTCATGTCGTTCCCCATGGACGAGTTGGAGCCGGGCGGGCGGCCCGATGCCGCCGAGCCCGGCCCCTCCATGCTCGGCGACATCGTGCTGTGCCCCGAATTCGCGGCGCAGCAGGCCGAGAAGGCCGGTCACTCCATGGACCACGAGCTGGCCCTGCTGACCGTGCACGGCGTTCTGCACCTCCTCGGCTACGACCATGCCGAGCCGGAGGAGGAGAAGGAGATGTTCGCCCTGCAGGCGTCGCTGCTGGAGGGCTGGTACGAGAGCCTGCGCGAGGCGCAGCACCGTGCCGAGTTGGCCGAACGGGATCGGCGACTGCTGGGCAAGACGGGTTTCACCGCACCCGGTGATCCCCTGGATCCGGCGTGAATTCGATAGTTCTCCTGGTTCTTGCGATCGTTCTGGTGCCCGCGGGCGGTATGTTCGCGGCGCTGGATTCGGCTTTGAACACCATTTCCCCGGCCCGCGTGGACGATATGGTGCGCGCGGATCGCACCGGTGCGGCGCGCCTGGCGCGCATCATCGCCGATCGGCCCCGCTACGTGAATCTCATGGTGCTGCTGCGCCTTACGTGCGAGATCACCGCGACGGTCCTGCTCGCCGCGGTGCTGATGGACTGGCTCAGCGAGTTCCAGGCCCTGGTCATCACGGCAGCGGTCATGGTGCTGGTGGACTATCTGGTGATCGGTGTCGGCCCGCGTACGCTCGGCCGCCAGCACGCCTATTCGCTGGCGCTGGGCGCCTCGCTGCCCCTGCAGGCGATCGGTTCGCTGCTGGGCCCGATCAGCCGGCTGCTGATCCTGGTCGGTAACGCGATCACACCCGGTAAGGGATTTCGCAACGGCCCCTTCGCTTCCGAGATCGAACTGCGCGAGGTCGTCGACCTGGCCGGTGAGCGCGGCGTGGTGGACGACGAGGAACGCCGGATGATCCAGTCGGTCTTCGAGCTCGGTGAGACCGCCGCCCGCGCGGTGATGGTGCCGCGCACCGAGATGGTGTGGATCGAGGCCGAGAAGACCGCGGCGCAGGCGATGTCGCTCGCGGTGCGGTCGGGGCATTCCCGAATTCCGGTGGTGGGCGAGAACGTCGATGACATCGTCGGCGTCGTCTACCTGAAAGACCTTGTGCCGTACGCGGACCGGAGCAGGAAGGTGCATGTGCGCGACGCCATGCGCCCGGCCATGTTCATGCCCGACTCCAAACCGCTGGACGCGCTGCTGGACGAGATGCAGCGGCGCCGCAATCACATGGCCATCCTGGTCGACGAGTACGGCGGCATCGCCGGGCTGGTGACCATCGAGGATGTGCTGGAGGAGATCGTCGGTGAGATCGCCGACGAGTACGACACCGACGAGACCGCGCCCGTCGAGGACATCGGGCACGGCAAATACCGTGTCTCGGCGCGACTTCCGGTCCAGGACCTGCTCGATCTGTTCGGCATGGAGGTCGAGGAAGAGGACGTCGACACCGTCGGCGGCTTGCTCGCCCATGCGCTCGGCCGCGTGCCGCTGCCGGGTTCCAAGGCGGTCGTGCACGGCCTGCAGTTGAAGGGTGAGGGCGGCTCGGACGCTCGCGGCCGGGTGCGGGTGCACACGGTGGTGGTGCGCAGGGCGTCCGACAAGACCAAAACCGAACCGGCGGAACTCGAGTCGGCCGACGGTGCACACGAGGATGGAGAATCCGATGACTGAACTGGACGCCGAGGACGGCAAGCTGCTGGTCCTGGCCCGGGGGGCGATGGGCCGCACGGGCGGCAACGGCGGTGCGGCGGTGCGCGATACGGACGGGCGTACCTACGCCGCCGGTGAGGTGGGGCTCGCCGCGCTGGAGCTGACCGCGTTGCAGGCGGCGGTCGCGGCCGCGATCTCCAGTGGGGCAGAGGGTTTCGAGGCCGCCGTGGTGGTCGCGGGCCGGTTCTCCGACCCCGGCGTGTCGGCGGTGCGGGAGGTATCGCATTCGGCGCGAATCGTTTTCGCCGACGCGAAGGGTGCGGTGTTCGAGGTGCTGGATCCGCGGCTGGAGGTGGAGGCCGGGGCGGCCTCGCACATCGAGGGCGATCCGGCGCGGCGGTCCGGGATTCCCGAAGGGTTCGATCTGGAGACCGAGTCGGAGGTATTCGAGTGAGCAAGAACAAGGACGAATTCCGTTCGGGCTTCGTATGTTTCGTGGGCCGCCCGAACACCGGCAAGTCCACTCTCACCAATGCCCTGGTGGGGCAGAAGATCGCGATCACGTCCTCGCGTCCGCAAACCACGCGGCACACCATTCGCGGCATCGTGCATCGAGATCACGCGCAGCTGATCCTGGTGGACACCCCCGGCCTGCACCGGCCCCGCACGCTGCTGGGCCAGCGGCTCAACGATCTGGTGCGCGATACCTATTCCGAGGTCGACGTCATCGCGATCTGCATTCCGGCGGACGAGAAGATCGGTCCCGGCGATCGGTGGATCGTGCAGCAGATTCGGCAGATGGCGCCCAAGACCACGCTGCTGGGCGTGGTCACCAAGATCGACAAGGTGAGCCGGGACGCCATCGCGCATCAGCTGATGGCGGTGTCGGAGCTGCTGGGCCCGGACGCGGACATCGTGCCGGTGTCGGCGGTCAAGGGCGAGCAGGTCGAGGTCCTGATCGACGTCATCGCCTCGAAGATGCCCGAGGGTCCGGCGCTCTACCCCGACGGTGAGCTGACCGACGAGCCCGAGGAAACCCTCATGGCCGAGCTCATTCGCGAGGCCGCGCTGGAGGGTGTGCGTGATGAGCTCCCGCATTCGCTCGCGGTGGTCATCGAGGAGGTGCTCGAGCGGGACGAGGACGAGGAGCTCGAGGAAGGGCTCAACAATCCGAAGGCCGCGCGCGACATGCTCGACGTGCACGCGCTGCTGTATGTCGAGCGGCCGAGTCAGAAGGCCATCATCATCGGTAAGGGCGGCGCGCGCCTGAAGGAAGTCGGCACCAATGCGCGCAAGCAGATCGAGAGCATCCTGGGTGTACGGATCTATCTGCACCTGCACGTGAAGGTTGCCAAGGATTGGCAGCGCGATCCGAAGCAGCTCGGCAAGCTCGGGTTCTGATAGTCGGCCAAGAAAAGTACAAACCGGACACTTCTTCTCGTTCCAGCACGTTGAGATCGGTGAGACGGCCATGGCGGCCGCTACGAAGGAGTTGGACATGAGCCTGATCGGAACATTGCTCGGGTATGCCCTGACGGTATTGATCGTGGTGCTGCTCGCCCGCATGGTGCTGGACTGGATCGCGACACTGAGCACCGATCCGGCGCCCTGGGTGGGACGCGGCCGCGCGCTCACCTACAAGTGGACCGAGCCGATCCTGGCGCCGGTCCGCAAGGTGCTGCCGCCGATCCGCGCGGGCGGGCTCTCGATCGACCTCGCGTTCACGATCGTGTTCATCCTCGCCCTGGTCCTGCGCGGCATCGCCTTCAGCCTGTAGCGAGCACTTCAGGCGGGCTGATTCCACCATTCGGCCGGCCGGTGTTCGTACCACTTCAGTTCGGATTCGAGTTGGGCGGCGACCGAGACCAGGAGGGGTTCGGTGCTCTCCGGGCCCATGAGCTGAGCGCCGACCGGGAGGCCGGTGGCGGTGAAGCCTGCGGGGACGTTGACCGCGGGCCAGCCCAGCACATTCCAGGGCCAGGTGTACGGGCAACTGGCGGTGATCAATTCGTCCGTCGCCCAGGAGCCGATGCCGTCGATCTCGTGCACGCCGGGCGGGGGAGTGGCGGTGGTGGGGGCGAGCACCAGGTCGAACTCGTCGAAGATCTGGCCGGTTCGCTTGCGCAGCAACGGTTCCGCCTTGCGCGCGGCGAACAGGGCGGGCGCGAGGATGCGGCCGACGAGGGCGTTGTGATCGGTACGCGGATCCACGGTGGGGTCGGGCAGTCGCTTCAGCGCCTCGTTGATGCCGACCATCGAGCGGGGCAGGAAGGACGCGCCCATCAGCACGCCGTAGTGCACGTCGGCGATGGTCACCTCGTGACCGAGGCGGCGCAGCGTCCCGGCCACGGCGTGCACGCGCGCCTCCACCTCGCGATCGAGCGCGGTCTTGGTGGCGGTGAACGGGATTCGCAGTGACAGCGCGATCCGCAACCGGCCGGGATCCCGGCCGACCGCGTCCGAGACGCGCAGCGCGGGCGGGGTGTGCAGATCACCGGCATGCGGTCCGGACGCCGCGTCCAGCAGCAGCGCCGCATCTGCGACGGTGCGCGCGAGCGGGCCGTTCACGGTGAGACCGTAGAAGGCCTCCGGCAGTGGCCAGGTGGAGATCCGGCCGCGCTGGGGTTTGATGCCCACCAGGTTGTTCCAGGCCGAGGGGATGCGCACCGACCCGGCGCCGTCCGAACCCAGTGCGGCGGGGACCAATCCGGCCGCGACCGCGGCGGCGGACCCGCCCGAGGAACCACCCGGCGTGCGGTCCGCGTTCCACGGATTTCTGGTGTGCCCGAACGCGTCTCCGCTGGTGAACGGCAGCTGCCCGAGCTCGCAGGTATTGGTCTTGCCGACGATCACCGCACCGGCCGCGCGCAGTCGCCGCACCGATTCGGCATCCTCGGTCTTCGCGGGAAAGTCGCCACCGCAGCCGAAAGCCGTCGGCGCGCCGACGATATCGGTGTCGTCCTTGATGGCAAGCGGTACGCCGAGCAGGGGTGTGCGCTCACCGGCGGCGAGTTTGCGGTCGGCCTCGGCCGCCTCGGCCAGGGCTTGCGCGCGCCGCACGATCCGAAACGCGTTGAGTCCGGCCTGACTGGCCTCGATCCGATCGAGCACCGCCCCCGTGGCCTCCGTCGAGGTCACCGTGCCCGCGGCCAGTGCCGCCGCCAGCTCCGCCAGCCCGAGTTCGTTTACCGACGCCATCGTCATTGTGGTTCCCGTCTCTCCGCCATCCGGAGAAAAAGTATCGCGATTCTGGTCACACGTCCAGCAAGCATGGTGCGGCCGACCCGGTATCCCGGCCACTGCTGTGGCACGGCACAGACGGCCAGGTCGGTTGCCCGAGCACCGCGAGCGCCCGGAAACCGCGCCCGTGAGACGCCGGACGGTCATACGTGAGGGCACGGCACGCGGTTCGGTTCGGATGCCCGGCACGGCATCTCCGATCCCGGGGGGTGATCGCGCGGGATTCCGCTCCCGATCAGGGTGGTAGCTCGAGCTCTGGGCCGGTGAGGCTCGGGAGCGGTCGCCGGGCGTCGCACAGCAGACGCCACACATAAGCAACTCAGGCGCCGCACAGCAGCACAGCAGGCACGGCACAGCAGGCGCGGCGTCGGGTGCCGACCTGTTCCGCACACGCCCGGCGACTCGTCGCCGCGGGGTCGGTCGCGCATGCGAGACTGTTGCGGTGCGGTTGTATCGGGATCATGCGGTGGTGCTGCGCCAGCACAAGCTGGGTGAGGCCGACCGCATCGTCACCCTGCTGACTCGTCAGCACGGATTGGTGCGCGCGGTCGCCAGGGGAGTGCGGCGTACCCGCTCCAAGTTCGGTGCGCGGCTCGAGCCGTTCGCGTACATCGACGTGCAGCTGCATCCCGGCCGCAACCTCGACACCGTCACCCAGGTGCACACCGTCGAGACCTTCGCCGCCGATATCGTCGCCGACTACGGCCGCTACACCACCGCCTGCGCCGTGCTGGAAACCGCCGAGCGCCTGGCCGGTGAGGAGCGCGCCCCCGCGCCCCGCCTGCACACCCTCACCGCCGGAGCCCTGCGCGCCATCGCCCTCGGGCAGCGCCCGCACGAACTCATCCTCGACGCATTCCTGCTGCGCGCCATGGGCTTCGCGGGGTGGGCCCCGGCCCTGGACGACTGCGCCCGCTGCGCCACCCCCGGCCCGCACCGCGCCTTCCACGTGGCCGCCGGCGGCGCGGTCTGCGTCCACTGCCGTCCGCCGGGCGCGGCCACCCCGGTCCTGGGCGTCCTGGAACACATGAGCGCCCTGCACCGCGGCGACTGGTCCGGCATGCACGCCGTCCCCGATTCCATGCGCCGCCAGGGCAGCGGCCTCATCGCCGCCCACCTGCAGTGGCACCTCGAGCGCCAACTCCGCACCCTCCCGCTCATCGAACGCTCCCGCCCCCACGAGTCGATCCCGCACACCGCCACCGTCGGCTGAGCCGAACGCTCGCCGTAGGAGCGCACGCCCGGCGCTGCCGGTCGGCTCGATCGCCCGGCTTCGGTGCTTCGGCCCGAGCCGACCTTCGCTCGTCCATCGGGCGTACGCCGAGCATCCGTTGCCGCCGTACGGTTCGACTGCCCGGCTTGCGCGACGTACCGGAACTCCAGCCCACTCCGAGCCGGCTCGGGTGGGCTGGATGGTCGTGGTGTGGCCGCGTCGAGCGGCGGCAGGCTCGGATGGATCGCACCCGCGAGGGGGTGTCCCCACGGACGGCGCTCTAAGTCCGGCTGCACTCCGACCGCCGACTCGACTGTCAGGGATCGGCGGTCGGCCGGAAAGTGCCCGAGTTCGCTGGTCGGAATGTGTTGGCGCTGCTCGTTTTCCGGGGCTCGAGCATTCACAGGAAGTACGTCTATAGTCCCCCGGGTGTCCGATTCGTCTGTTCGCCGCCGTACCTCGGGTGGCCGGTTTCCTGTGTCGCTGGCCGTTGCCTCCGTGGTCGTGATCGCCGGTGCGGGACCGGCGGGCGCGAGTCCGTTCGTGCCCAATTCGCTGTACGGCGGGCCGTCGTACGAGGTCAATGTGGAGCGTTCGGAGGAGAGCGCGGGGTATCTCTTCTACACGAGCGGCGTGAGCGCGGCGGCGCTGGTGCCCGAACTCGGGGATGTGCTCGAGGCGCTGCCGGGCGGGCGGCCCGCGAACATCGTGGCGGACCGTTCCGGCCACGAATTGCGCAGGTACACACCGCCGGCGGGGCAGGGCGTGGCCAACTTCCGCAGTCAGACCTATCGCGGGAACAAGGTGCTGACCTGGTGGCAGGGCAGCACGGAGGCCGGGCACGGGACCGGCGTCGGGTACATCGCCGACGAGGACTTCCACGTGATCGCCACCGTCGATCCGGGTGCGGCGGGCGCGGATGTGCACGAATTCCGGCTCACCCCGGACGGGCACGCCCTGCTGACCTCCTACCCGCAGGTCCCGGCCGACCTCAGCGCGATCGGCGGACCCGAGAACGGCAAGGTCTTCGACTCCGTCGCCATCGTGATGGATGTGGAGTCGGGCCGCGAGCTGTTCCGTTGGAGCGCACTGGATCACATCCTGCTGACCGACACCGAAGCGCCGGGCCTACTACCCGGCGGCAAGGTCTACGACCCGTTCCACATGAACTCGGTGAGCCTGGATCCCGCGGGCAATCTGGTGCTGTCGCTGCGCAATACCTCGGCCGTCTACAACGTCGACCCGCGCACCGGCGCGATCAACTGGCAGCTCGGCGGCAAGCATCCGACGCTGACCGCCGGCCCGGGCGTGCGGTTCGCCTTCCAGCACGATGCCGAATTCACCGACGACACCACGCTGCGCCTGTTCAACAACAACTCCAGTGGCACCGAGACCCGCGGTCGTTCCAGCGTGCAGTGGATCAGCATCGACCCGGTCGCCGGGCAGGCCACCCTGGTGCGCAATCAGGAGCATCCGGACGGCCTGGTCGCCGCCGCCATGGGCAGCGCGCAATCCCTGCCGAACGGCAACACCCTGGTCGGCTGGGGCATCGTTCCGCGCATCTCGGAATTCACGCCGACGGGCGAGCTGGTCTACGACGCGACCCTGCCGTTCGGCACCTACCGCGCGTACCTGGACGCCTGGCCACTCGGCTCCTGACCGGGCGGATGTGCCGGATTCGTGGAGAGGATGCGCGAATCCCGTGGGCGCGTTCGACGCCTCGCGGGCGTCGGGCAGGATGGTGTGCGTGATCGGTAACCGCAAGCCCTCCGCAGCCCAGCGCACGGTGCGTCCCCCGTCGCCGCACCCGTCCGGGGCGACCCCGCCCGCCATCCCCGCCGAGTTCGTGCCCCGGCACGTCGCGCTGGTGATGGACGGCAACGGCCGGTGGGCGCAGGAGCAGGGTTTGCCGCGCACCGCCGGGCACGAGCGCGGCGAGGCGGTGCTCATGGACACCGTCGAGGGCTGCATCGAGATGGGCGTGAAGTGGCTCTCGGCGTACGCGTTCTCCACCGAGAACTGGCGGCGCAGCCCCGACGAGGTGCGCTTCCTGATGGGCTTCAATCGCGATGTGATCCGCCGCCGCCGCGACGAGATGCACGAAATGGGTGTGCGGGTGCGCTGGGCCGGTCGGCGACCGCGCCTGTGGCGCAGCGTGATCAAGGAGCTCGAGGTCGCGCAGGAGCTCACCCAGGACAACGACGTGATGACGCTGACCATGTGCGTCAACTACGGCGGTCGTGCCGAAATCGCCGATGCCGCAAGAGAAATCGCCCGCAGAGTGGCGACCGGCGAGATCGATCCGGAGAAGGTCACCGAGGACACCCTCGCTCAGTTCATGGACGAGCCCGATATGCCGGACGTGGATCTGTTCCTGCGTCCGTCCGGTGAGTTCCGCTCCTCCAACTTCCTGATCTGGCAGTCCGCGTACGCCGAGTACGTCTTCCAGGAAACGCTCTTTCCCGATTTCGACCGGCGCAACCTGTGGGCCGCCTGCCTCGAATACGCCCAGCGCGACCGCCGATTCGGAGGCGTCAAATGACCGAGGTTCCCGCGTCCGCTCAGGAACTGCAGGCGCGCGCGGGTGCGTGCCTGCTCAACTACGACGTGAACGTCCGCGTCGAGGACACCGGTCTGGGTTTCGAATTCGACGGAGCGCTGTGCTCGCTGCGCGGGGTCAATCTCGCTCCCGGTCTGGACGTGCTCACCCTCACCGCGGTCCTGGCCTGGGATCGCCCGCTGAAACCGCAGCTGCACAAGCGCGTCGCCGAACGCAATGCCGCCCTGCAGTTCGGTTCCATCACGGTGATCAACCAGACCAAACTGGCCGACATCCTGCTGCGCTACACCTTCCCGGCCGCCGGGCTCGACGACGAGGCGCTCACCACCATGCTGCTGCTGGTGCTCTCGGGTGTCGGGCGTTCCCGCGAGGGCCTGCTGCTGCCCTAGCGCCGAGGGGTTCGCTGCCGAAATCGCAAGGGGCCGACCGTGAGCGGCGGTGTTCACGCGTTGTGTCCACCTGGCCGCACGACTACGGCTGCACCGGCTACCGGATCGGGCGGTCGCTGTTCGGCTCGGCGACGAGCGGTCCGGCCCGCACCGGGCCGGGTAGTGGTCGGCCCTCGCGGGCAGGGAGTTCCTGCCCGGCGTGCCCGCCGAATCGCGCCCGACCTCGAATCACGTTCGAACAGGCGCGATTTCGGGTAGCGCCGCGTGCCGGTACTCCGGGAGCAGTAGTTCCACCCCGCGGGCGAAGGTGTCCGGATCGGTGTCGCCGAGGATGAGGTGCTGCAGGATGAAGCCCGGTAGCAGACCCAGTAGCGCCTTGGCGACCGCGTCGGTGTCGGCATCGGCCGGGAGCCAGCCGATCTCGCGCATGCGTTCGGCGTAGTCGAGCCAGAGTCGGCGGATGCCACCGATATTGGTGCGGACGTAATCGGCGATATTGGCGTCGGTCAGCGCCAGCGCCCACGCCTGGGGGATGAGTGGCACCGGCCCGCCGGGTTTGCTGAGCCGCACGATGGTCTCGGCGATGACGCGGACCAGTTCCGGGGGAGTGGGGAGCGGGTCGCTGTAGACGGCCTCGCTCAGGGCCGCGCGCAGATCGACGGCGGCCTCGGTGGTGAGGGCCGCGATGATGTCGTCCTTGCTCTTGAAATAGCGGTACACCGCACCGGCGGACAGGCCGGATTCGGCGAACACGTCCTGCATGGTGGTGGTGTGAAGGCCCTTTCGGGCGAAGCACGTTTGCGCGGCGTCGAGGATCTGCTGCCTGCGGCGTTCCAGGTGTTCTTCGCTTACTCGGGGCATGTCTCCAAAAGTAAAACGAATATCCGTTCTTGACAAGGTGACAGCTCGATGTCAGGGTTGTCCCATCAAAAAGAACGAACCTTCGCTTTTCTTGGGGACACCTATGACTACCGCTCAGCGCGCAGTGGCACTCGGACTCGCCGCCGCGCTCATCCAAGCCGTCATGCTGATCGCGTTCGCCTGGCCCGCCGCCCGGATCGCACCGCGCGATCTACCGGTGGCCGTGGCCGGACCGCAGGCGGCGGCCGTCGCGCAGCAGCTCGCGGCCCGGGACTCGGACGCCTTCGACATCCGCACCGTCGCGGACGAATCCGCCGCCCGCGCGGCCATCGACGATCGAGAGGTGTACGGCGCCATCGTGACCGGTGGGCAGACTCGGGTCCTGGTCGCCTCGGCCGCGAGCCCGATGGTGGCGCAACAGCTTTCGGCCGTCGCGCAGCAGCTCTCGGGGGCATCGGCCGCACCCGTTCAGGACGTGGTGGCCGCCGATCCCGACGATCCGCGCGGGGCCGGATTCGGCGCGATGGTGCTGCCGCTGGTCATGTCGGGCATCGCCGCCGGTGTGCTGCTGACGCTGCTCATCACCTCGGTCGCGGCTCGCGGTCTGGGGCTGATCACCTTCGCGGTTGCCGGTGGCCTGCTCAGCATGGTGATCGTGCAGGGTTGGCTGTCGCTGCTGCCGGGCTCGTACCCGGCCCTCGCGGCCATCGCGGGACTGGTGTCCTTCGCCGTGGCCGGAACCGTGGTCGGTGTCGCCGCCGTCGTCGGCCGCGCGGGCATCGGAATCGCGGCGCTGACCATGCTGCTCATCGGAAACCCGTTCTCCGCGGCCACTTCCGCACCCGAACTGCTCCCGCGGCCCTGGGGAACGATCGGTCAGTTCCTGCCGCCGGGCGCCGCCGCCACGCTGCTGCGCGCGCAAGCGTTCTTCGGTGGCGCGGGAGCGGGTACGCCGCTGGCGGTCCTGCTGGTGTGGGCGGTCGCCGCCGCCGGGCTCCTGGGCCTGGGCGTACTGCGCGCCCGCCGAGCCGATCCGGTCCCGGCGGGCACTGGGGAATTGGTCACGGCCTGATTCGCGTCGGGGTCCGAGTCGGCTTCCCGCCCGTGATGCTCAGGCTTTGGCGCACGCGCGGCAGGTGCCGAAGATCTCCATGGTGTGGCTGATCTCGGTGAACCCGTGCTCGGCGGCGATGGAGTCGGCCCACGCCTCGACGGTCGGTCCCTCGACCTCGACCGTGCGCCCGCAATGCCGGCACACCAGGTGGTGGTGGTGCCCGGTCGAGCACTGCCGGTACACCGACTCGCCGGAATCGGTGCGCAGCATGTCGACCAATCCGGCCTCGGCCAGCGACTGCAGGGTCCGGTAGACCGTGGTCAGCCCGATGCCCTCACCGCGCTTGCGCAGCTCGTCGTGCAACTCCTGCGCGGAGCGGAATTCGTCGATGTCGGCGAGCAGTGCCGCGATGGCGCTGCGCTGGCGGGTGCTGCGCACACCCACGGTCTTCTCGGTGGTTCCCACCTCACCCCTCCTCGGCGTGTGCGACGGCATCGATGACGATATGCGCCAGGTGCTCGTCCACCAGTTCGTAGATCACTTCGCGTCCGGTGCGCTCACCGCGCACCACGCCCGCGGACTTGAGGATCCGCAGGTGCTGGCTGATCAGCGGCTGGGTGACCCCGAGGGTGTCGACCAGTTCGTGCACGCAGCGCGGCGATTCGCGCAGCTGCAGCACGATGGCGATGCGCACCGGCGCCGCGAGCGCGCGCAGCAGTTCCCCAGCGGAATCGAGGATGGTGCGGGGCGGCACCGCGGGCGGTTGAGGCGACCGGTACGGGTACGGGTCGTGTGGAATCGCGGTCGGGGCCTCCGTCGCGACGTGTGATCGCCGCAGCGGTGCACCACTGTCCGTGGTCATCGAACCAACTCCTTATTGGAAACCGATGCCATTTTTGTATGCATGGGTGCGCATGTCAAATAGGCGCGCGGCACAGCCGGTCAGGGCGTCGGCGGGCGTTCCGGGTGTGGGGGCATCGGGTGTAAACGCGATTGACCCCGACCGATAGGCTGGAGGTCAATCCTTTGCAATCTTCCGGACCGGATGGAGAAATCTTCAGTGGCACCCAAGTCGAAGGTGGACACCGTCGCCAACCTCGCAAAACGCCGGGGTCTGGTGTACCCGAGCGGCGAGATCTACGGCGGCACCAAGTCGGCGTGGGATTACGGCCCGCTCGGAGTCGAGCTCAAGGAGAACATCAAGCGGCAGTGGTGGCGGTCCATGGTCACCAGCCGTGACGATGTGGTCGGCCTGGATTCCTCGATCATCCTGCCGCGTCAGGTGTGGGTGGCCTCCGGTCACGTCTCGGTCTTCAACGATCCGCTGGTCGAATGCCTGAACTGCCACAAGCGGCACCGGCAGGACCACCTGCAGGAGGCGTACGCGGAGAAGCACAAGATCGAGGACCCGGACAGCGTGTCCATGGAACTCGTCGGCTGCCCCGATTGCGGCACCGTCGGCAAGTGGACCGAGCCGCGCGACTTCAACATGATGCTCAAGACCTACCTGGGCCCGGTCGAATCCGAAGACGGCATGCACTACCTACGGCCCGAGACCGCGCAGGGCATCTTCGTCAATTACAAGAACGTCGAGACCACCGCGCGCAAGAAGCCGCCGTTCGGCATCGCCCAGATCGGCAAGAGCTTCCGCAACGAGATCACGCCGGGCAACTTCATCTTCCGCACGCGTGAGTTCGAGCAGATGGAGATGGAGTTCTTCGTCAAGCCGGGCGAGGACGAGCAGTGGCACCAGTACTGGATCGACACCCGGCTGGCCTGGTACACGGATCTGGGCATCGACCCGGAGAACCTGCGCCTGTTCGAGCACCCGAAGGAGAAGCTCTCGCACTACTCCACCCGCACGGTGGACATCGAGTACCGCTTCCGCTTCCAGGGCAGCGAGTGGGGCGAGCTCGAGGGCTTGGCCAACCGCACCGACTTCGACCTCAAGACCCACTCGGAGCATTCGGGCCAGGATCTGAGCTTCTTCGATCAGACCACCGGTGAGCGCTTCACGCCGTACGTGATCGAGCCGGCCGCCGGTCTGACCCGCTCGCTGATGGCCTTCCTGGTGGACGCCTACAGCGAGGACGAGGCGCCCAACGCCAAGGGCGTGCTGGAGAAGCGCACGGTGCTGAAGCTGGATCGCCGCCTGGCGCCGGTCAAGGCCGCGGTGCTGCCGCTCTCGCGCAATGCGGATCTGTCGCCGAAGGCGAAGGATCTGGCCGCGCAGCTGCGTCGCAACTGGAACGTCGAGTTCGACGATTCGGGTGCGATCGGCCGTCGGTACCGCCGTCAGGACGAGATCGGCACCCCGTTCTGCATCACGGTCGACTTCGACACGCTCGAGGACCACGCGGTCACCGTGCGTGAGCGCGACTCCATGGCGCAGGAGCGCATCGCTCTCGATCAAGTGGAGGGCTACCTGGCCGCGCGCCTCATCGGCGCCTGATCTCGGTAGTCGATACATTCGAGACCGGCTGCTGCCCAGTAGCGGAAAGCGCTGGGCAGCAGCCGGTCTCGTTTCTACTCGTACTCCGTGCCGCCCGCGCGCAGCAGGTAGCCCGGGGAGACGAGCTTGCCGATGGCTCGTCCGCCGAGCACCTCGGAGTACCGCTCGGCAGCGGGGCGCACCACCAGCCCCTCGCGGATGTTCGCGCCGGTGCCGGTCACCGTCTCGGCGCCGTCCGCGAGCCGCAGCAGGGTGTCGATGTCGTACGGCCCGTCGTAGAGCACCGGTACGCGCGGCACGTCCGCCGCGAGATCCGCTAGCGCGGAATCGATCTCGGCCGGACTCAGCCAGCGCCTCGGGTTCGCCTGCGAACCGACGGCGATGTCGAACAGCGCGTACCCGATCGAGTCGTCCTGGCTCGCGTTCGCACCGTAGTGCAGATCCTGCACACCCGCGCCGTACACCTCACCGAACAGCGCGACGCGATCGACCTCGAGGCTCGCGGCCAGCTTCCGGGCCACGTCCGGAAGCTGGAATCGGCGCACCGCCCGCCAGTACAGATTGGTGTCGCTGACGGTCAGCGCGAGGTTCTGCGCGCCGATTCCCTTGGAGGACACCAATGCCCGGTCACTCGGGCGATCGTAGGTGAACAGGCAGGCGCTGCCGTGGATCTTCTCGGTCGCCACCACGGGCTCACCCGCGGTGAAGATGTCCGGGTAGCGCGCGATGTTCTCCACGTCGATCCAGCGAATCAGATCCGGCGCGGGCTCGACCTGCCCGGACATCGAAACCGGCACGGGTGGAACCCATTTGACGATGCCGAGCAGTTCGGCGAAATCGGTGCCCGCCGCCGCGGCGGCGGGCAGATCGACGCCATCGACCTGTGCGGGCAGGCAGACGATGCCCTGCGACACCTCACCGCGCAACCGGACGATCTTCACCCGATTGCGCGCGCCGCCCGCGAGTTTGCCCGTGAGCCCGAGTTCCTCGATCAGCGGATCCGGCAGTAGCGCCTGCTCCGGAATGTAGAGGGCATGGTCACCGGTCGAGAACTGTCCCTTGGCCACCACCGCGCGATAGAGTCCGACTTGCGCCAGCTCCAGCCGGTCCGCGTTCGGGTGCGGATGCACGGTCAGCTGTTCCACGGTCACCTTCAGTGTCGACATGACAATCTCCCCTTTCGACCGTGCGAGCGTAGGTTCGGTGCGGGAGCCCGTCCATCGGATTTCGGCGGCGGCGTACGCAGGGGCCCGGCGTCTCGTGCGTCGGGGCGAATCCCGCTGGGCCACACCCGGGCTAGGGAACAATGGGCCCTGACAACCCGGGTATCGAGGAAAGGTTGTGCCGTGTCGGAAAACGGTAGGGGTCGGCTGCTGAGCGCGGCGGCGGTAGGGCTGGGTGCGCTCGGCGTCGGAGAGCTGCTCGCCGCGGCGCGCGGCGGGTCCGTGCTCGACGGCATCGGGCGACTGGCGGCCGACACCGCACCGCTGCAGGTGGTCGAGACCACCGTGGCCCTGGCGGGCAGACACGACAAAGAGCTGACCCGGCTCGGCGCGGCGGCGGCCGCGGTCGCCTC